>CANMWK010000003.1 GCA_947501615.1 uncultured Tenacibaculum sp.
ACTACTTTACTACTTTACTACTTTACTACTTTACTACTTTACTACTTTACTACTTTACTACTTTACTACTTTACTACTTTACTACGAGCTCTCTTTCTGTCCCATCATCATTAGATAAGATTTCAAAAACGGATTTATATTTCCGTCCATAACAGCATCGACATTTCCTGTTTCATGGGCAGTTCTAACATCTTTTACCAATTTATAAGGATGCATTACATAATTTCGAATCTGACTTCCCCATTCATTTTTCATTTTATTAGCTTCGATATCAGCACGAGCAGCTTGCCTTTTTTGAAGTTCTATTTCATATAATTGTGATTTCAACATTTGTAAAGCTGTCGCTCTATTATCGTGTTGAGATCTTGAGTTAGAACATTGAATTTGAATACCAGTAGGTTTATGGTGTAATTGAACTTTTGTTTCTACCTTATTTACATTTTGTCCACCAGCACCACTAGAACGAGCAGTAGTAATTTCAATATCAGCAGGATTAATTTCAATTTCTATAGAATCATCAGCAACAGGGTATACATACACAGAAGAGAAAGAAGTATGACGTTTTGCATTACTATCGAATGGCGAAATACGAACCAAACGATGTACACCATTTTCACCTTTTAACCAACCAAAAGCATAATCGCCATCTATTTCTATAGTTACAGTTTTTATACCAGCAGTATCACCACTTTGGTAGTTTAATGTTTTTAATTTAAAACCTTGTTTTTCTGCCCACATCGTATACATACGAGTCAACATTTCTGTCCAATCACAACTCTCTGTACCTCCAGCACCAGCAGTAATTTGGATTACAGCACTTAAGTTATCACCTTCTTCAGAAAGCATATTCTTAAATTCAATATCTTCTAAAAAAGCACTAGTTTTTTCAAATTGTTCTGTGATTTCATCTTCGTCTACATCACCTTCTTTAAAGAAATCGTAAAGTACATTCAAATCCTCGCTTAATGTAACGATCTCATTATAATCATTAACCCATTTTTTCTTGAATCGTAACGATTTCATTAATGTTTCAGCTTCTTTAGGATTGTTCCAGAAATTAGGATCGGCAGTTTTTTCTTCTTCATTAGAAATCTCAATCAATTTCTGATCGATATTTAAATAATCTCTAAGTTTTTCTACACGATTTTTAATGTTCTTTAATTGGTCGAATGTAATCATAAAGGCAAAAGTAAGGTAAAAAAAAGATTTAGTATTTTTAACAACCTTTTAAATCTAAACTTAATTACTACATGAAAAAAACCATATTTGTTATATGTTGTTTCTTTGCGATTTCTTCTTTTTCTCAATTCTTTGAAGGAAAGAAAAGTATAAAAAAAAATAAAGGATTTATTCCTTTTTATTATAATGAAAAAACAGATGAAATTTTCTTAGAAATCACAAAACTAGATACCGAAATTTTATATGTAAATGCTTTATCAGAAGGTGTTGGATCCAATGATATTGGTTTAGATAGAGGTCAGTTAGGAAGTGGAGTAGTGGTAAAATTTAAAAAAGCTGGTAATAAGTTATTACTAATACAACCCAATCAGGATTATAGAGCAGTAACAAATAATATTGAGGAAAAACAATCTGTAAAAGAAGCGTTTGCAAAATCTGTTTTACATGGTTTTAAAATTGTAGAAGAAAAGAATAATCGTTATTTGATTAATGCAACCAGTTTTTTTGTGAGAGATGCACATGGAGTAGCCAATAGATTAGCGTCAAATAATCAAGGAAGTTATCGATTGGATAAGAGTAAAAGTGCATTTTACATTGATAGAACTAAAGCTTTTCCTAAGAATGTAGAGTTTGATGTAATGCTTACTTTTTCAGGAAAACCAAAAGGATATAACATACAAAGTGTTACACCAAATGCTTCTTTAGTAACAGTTCATCAACATCATTCTTTTGTTGAGTTACCAGATGATAAATATAAGCCTAGAGTATATGATCCTCGCTGTGGCTCTTGGCAAATGACATATTTAGATTATGCGACTCCAGTTGATCAATCTATCAGAAAACGTTTCATTTACAGACATCGATTAGAGAAAAAAAATCCTAAAGCTAAGATTAGCGAAGCTGTAGCACCGATTATTTATTATTTAGATAGAGGTACGCCAGAACCTGTGCGTTCTGCTTTATTAGAAGGCGGAAGATGGTGGAATCAAGCTTTTGAAGCTATTGGTTATAAAGATGCTTTTCAGTTAAAAATGTTGCCTAAAGATGCCGATCCGTTAGATGTTCGTTACAATGTCATTCAATGGGTACATCGTTCAACAAGAGGTTGGAGTTATGGAGGAAATATTTCAGATCCAAGAACTGGAGAAATTTTAAAAGGACATGTAAGTTTAGGTTCACTTCGAATTCGTCAAGATTTTTTAATTGCTCAGGCTTTGCAAGCTCCTTACGCAAATGGAAATGTTGATGATACGTTTGCTTTAGAAATGGCTTTAGCAAGAATTCGTCAATTATCTGCTCATGAAATCGGACACACATTAGGTTTCGCTCATAATTTTGCAGCAAGTACAAATAATAGATCTTCGGTGATGGATTATCCTCATCCACAGCTTCAACTTAAAAACGGAAAAGTTGATTTTTCTAATGCTTATGATGATAAAATCGGAGCTTGGGATAAAATAACTGTAGCGTATGCTTATCAGGATTTTCCTAACCAAGAAAAAGAAGGTTTAGCTAAGATTTTAAAAGAAGCTTCAGATAAAGGTTTACGATTTATTTCTGATGCAGATGCAAGACCAAAAGGTAGTGCGCATGCGTATGCACATTTATGGGATAACGGAAAAAGTGCTTCTGAAGAATTAAATAATGTATTGGCAATTAGAAAAAAGGCGATCGAAGATTTTTCCACAGATAATATCAAAACCAATGAACCGTATTCGGTATTAGAAGATGTATTTGTTCCGTTATATTTTTTCCATAGATATCAAACAGATGCAACTTCAAAATTAATAGGTGGATTAGATTATACCTATGCAGTTAAAGGACAAAAAGATGTAATTGTTGAAAGAATAAAAGGGGCTACAGAAAGAGAAGCTTTACAAGCCCTTTTAAAAACTATTGATGTAAAAGAAATAGCAATTCCGAAACGATTATTACAACTTTTTCCTCCTAGAGCTTATGGATATGGCAGAACAAGAGAAAGTTTTAAAAGTAAAACAGGAGTTGCTTTCGATCCGTATGGAGCGGTGCAAACTAATGTTGCATTTACATTGAGTTATTTGTTACATCCAGAACGTGTAAATCGTGTTGTTCAACATTATAGTATTGATTATAGTCAGTTAAGTTTACAAGAGATTTTAGATAAATTAATTGAAGTTTCTGTACAGAAATCATATCAAGATTCTTACTATAAATCATTGAACACAATAGTATCCAAAGAAATTGTTTTAAATTTATTTTATTTGCACAATAGTTCAATTTATTTTGAAGGCAAAGCGATTGTAAATGAGAAAATCAATACTATTAAATCGTATCTAGAAAAAAATAAGAATACGGTGAATAATGAGTTTCTTGTATTAATTAATGATTTCAAGAAAAATCCTTCAAAGTATAGTAAGAAATCAGTAGTTTTAAAAATGCCTGATGGTTCTCCAATTGGATCAAAATAAATGCACAATTAACTAATAATAAATTTTTGAAATGCAAGTAAATTTAATAAGTGATACTGTAACGAAGCCTACAGAAGGGATGTTAAAAGCTATGATGACAGCTGATGTTGGTGATGATGTTTTTAAAGGAGATCCAACAGTAAATTTATTACAAGAAAAGGTAGCTGATATGTTTGGAATGGAAGATGCTTTGTTTTTTCCTTCAGGAACCATGGCGAATCAAACAGCGATAAAATTACATACACAACCAGGTGATAAATTATTTTGTGATAAATGGGCTCATGTATACAATTATGAAGGTGGAGGAGCAGCTTTTAATGCTGGAGTTTCGTGTAAGTTAATTGATGGAGATCGTGGTATGTTTACAGCAGATCAATTACATTCAGCTGCAGAAGGAAGGTCAGATATTCATGTACCCTATTCTCGTTTAGTATGTATAGAAAATACAACGAATAAAGGTGGAGGAGCTTGTTGGGATTTTGATGAATTGAAAACTATAAAAGAAGTTTCAGACAAGTTTAATTTAGCATATCATTTAGATGGTGCTAGACTTTTTAATGCTCTTGTTGAAAAAAATGAAACCCCTAAACAATACGGAAAGTTATTCGATACAATTTCTATTTGTTTATCAAAAGGACTTGGCGCTCCAATAGGTTCTGTTTTGGTTGGTTCTAAAGAACATATTGCCAAAGCACTTAGAATAAGAAAATTGTTTGGAGGCGCTATGCGTCAAGTTGGGTATTTGGCTGCTGCTGGCATTTACGCATTAGATAATCATGTAGAACGTTTACAAGAAGATCATCAAAAAGCAAAGGAAATAGGAGAGACTTTACAACAACTATCTTATGTGAAGAAAGTTGAACCGATAGAAACTAACATCGTTATTTTTTATGTAAACGATAATTTAAATGCAGCTGATTTTATCAATGACATGCAAGAAAAAGATATTTTATTAACGCCTATGGGAGAAGGTAAAATACGAATTGTAACACATTTAGATTATACAGATAAAATGCATAAAACATTATTAAAGGCATTACAAAACTATCAAATGCTAAAGTTTTAATCGCATTCCAAACGGTTAACTTCCCCGATAGTTGTATCGAGACTATTCATTTTTTACATTAAAAGAAGACTCTAAATACAGGAGATATAGCTGATGCATAGATACTTCTATTTTTATCAAATAAAAGGTCGTAACGAAAACCGATAGAAATATTTCTGCCTACTCTATATCCAGCACCAACATATAATGCGGGATAACTAAAGCTATCGTCAACTCCTTGAAAACTTTGGTTTACAAATAGTTGTTCGAACTCAGCGGAAAGTTGTATCTCTTGTATAGGACTATATAAGCTTAATATACTGGTGCTAAAAACATTGTTTTTAAAATCACCTCTTTTTGCATATTGATATCCTAAGCTTAACCCCATAGAAAATTGACTGTTAAAATCGTAGATGGCTGTAGGAGAAATAGCTATTGTGGTAGAATTATTTCCAAAGCCTAATCCAAAGCCTCCACCAAAACGAACTTCATCCCAAAAGCTAGTTTCAGAATTTTCTTGAGCAAATGCAATAGTACTAATTAAAAAAGTACAGATGAGTAAAACTTTTTTCATAAAAGAAAGTATTTATCCTTCTAATTTAGCTAAATCTTTGTAATTTCTATTTAATTTCTTTAATAAAATACCATAAAGTAAGTAATAGTACAATGATAAGAAAGCTAACATAATAACCACAATTATAATTTGTGAAACAATATAGATAGTCCTAAATTTAGATTCATCGCTAATATTTAAACCTTCCCTAGGTAGAATAATTTCCATACCGTTTGGAGTGTTTATGACTATAAAGTTAAAGATAATCATAACAATTAAGTTACCTATAATATTATAATACAAGTAATACTTAGTAGTTTTTCTAGTCTTAATGATTTTATGCATTAAGCTTTTAGTCGTATCTGTTGCGTTAATAGATTTAAAGTTTTTATAAAACAGAAAAATGAAAACTAATACAACTGCTATATTAATATAATATATGTAGTTTACTAATTCAAGTATGTTCAAGTCTTTTAAAACTTCAGAATATTTAGGGTTTGACACTGTAAAACTCAATGTGCTTAATAACAGAAATTCTAACAAACAAATAATAAAAATCCACTTTACTATAGATGAAGATTTTGATTTTGTCATTTTATAGATATCTTCTTTTGATACCTTATTTGAATTCTCTGCTTGATTATCCCAAGCTTTTTTATATTTATCTAATACATCCATATCGTACTCTTATGGGTTTAGTATTTTTTTTAATTTATCTTTCGCTCGATTCATTTTCACACGAGCATTAACTTCGCTAATACCTAAGGTTTCAGAAATATCTCTGTATGATTTGTCTTCTAAATACAGAAATACTAACGCCTTATCGATATCATTTAAATGTTGTATGGCTCCATACAAAGCTTTCAATTGAACCTCTTCAGTATCATCATAGTCTATAGCTTTAATTTTAAAAGCTATATCTGAGATGTCCTGAGTTTTTATTTTTCTAGTTGATTTTCTATATAAGGAAATTGCTGTGTTAAGAGCAACTCTATACAACCATGTACTAAATTTAGCATCTCCTCTAAATTTGGAATAGTTTTTCCATACTTGTATAGTGATTTCCTGAAATAAATCATTATGGTCGTTCGAGTTTGTAGTGTATATCCTACAAATTTTGTGAACTATATTCTGATTGGATTCAAAATCATCTAAAAACTTGTCTTCTAGACTTTTTAACACGATAAATTTTAGTTAGTTATAGTATTAGTAGCTCTAATATAAAAAATGTTACACCATTCATAAATAAAATTTTCAAAATACCTAGAATATTTAGTATCTTTGTTTAATTAAAAGTGGTTAACGTTGAACAATATAAAGACAGTATTTACAATTAAAGACCTTGAAAATATATCAGGTATTAAAGCGCATACTATACGTATATGGGAAAAACGTTATAATTTACTCGAGCCTAATCGAACAGATACAAATATCAGATATTATTCATCAGAAAGTTTATTAAAGCTATTAAATGTAGCTTTACTGAATAAACATAATTATAAGATATCTAAGATTGCTCAGATGTCTGAAGAACAGATTTTAACAAATACACGAGAATTAGCATTTAAATTTGCGGCTAATGATGAAGCTATAAATGCCTTCAAAATGTCAATGTTTCAATTTGATAAGACATTATTTAACAGTACATACGAAAAGTTATTACATAAAAAAACATTTCGACAAATTTTTAAAGAAGTATTTATTCCTTTTTTGAATCACATCGGTCTTTTATGGCAAACAAAGACATTAATGCCTGCACACGAGCATTTTATTTCTAATTTAATTATTCAGAAAATACAATTAAATATAGAAAAATTAGAGTATGCAGCAACCAATAAAGATTATACTTATGTGTTGTTTTTGCCTGATGGAGAAATACATGAGATAGGATTGATGTACTTAAATTTTGAACTAGTTTTAAGAGGGTGCCAAACAATTTATCTCGGACAAAGCCTACCATTAAATAACCTAAATTATTTCTTTGAAGGTGAACTAAAAGTTTGTTTTGTGACTTCTTTGACGGTTCAGCCTAGCGATGATAGAATACCAGAATATTTTAAAGAAATTGATGCTATTTTAAAAGGAACAGATCATAAAATAATGGCTGTAGGAAAAAAAGCGACTATAGTTTCTGAAGAAAGTTTTAAATCTAATATTGAAATATATCCTTCTATAATCGATATGATTGACAGTTTGTAATTTTTGTTTAAATTTTAGAAAAAAAAGTTAAACAAAACAATATTTTTTTCTACCTTTAGGGTATTAAAATCATCTACATTGAATAAAAAAATATCAATAATTGGTTCGGGGTTTTCATCACTTTCAGCGGCTTGCTACATGGCAAAAGCTGGTTTTGAAGTAAAAATATACGAGAAAAATAATACTTTAGGAGGTAGAGCTAGACAATATTTAAATGAAGGTTTTACATTTGATATAGGACCAACTTGGTACTGGATGCCAGATGTTTTTGAAAAGTTTTTTGCTGATTTCGGAAAAAAACCATCTGATTTTTACACGTTGGAAAAATTAGATCCAGCTTATCAAGTATATTTCGAAAAGAATGATAGTATAACTATTCCTGGGAATTTTGAAGAAATTTGTGAAGTTTTTGAAAATGAAGAACCTGGGAGTTCTAAACATTTAAGAAAGTTTATAAAGTCTGCTCAAGAGAATTATGATATTGCAGTTAAAGATGTTGTATATCGTCCTGGAATTTCTCCTCTTGAATTAGTTACCCCTCAAACAGCTGTGAGAGTCGGGCAGTTTTTTTCTACGATTAAAAAACAAGTTCGAAAAAAAATAAAGAGTCATAAGTTAATTCAAATTTTAGAATTTCCAGTATTATTTCTAGGAGCCAAGCCAAGTAATACACCTGCTTTTTATAATTTTATGAATTATGCAGATTTCGGATTAGGTACTTGGCATCCAAAAGGAGGGATGTACAAAGTTATTGAGGGTATGGTTGCTTTAGCAGAGCAATTAGGAGTAAATTTTGTTACGAATGCTAAAGTAGAAAAGATAGATGTAGATCATAAGAACCAAGTAAACTCCGTTCAAGTTAATGGAGAATCTATACCTACAAATTTGGTGTTAAGTGGTGCAGATTATCATCATACCGAAACATTATTGAATTCATCTCTAAGACAATATTCTGAAAAATATTGGGATAATAGGATTTTTGCTCCTTCTTCGTTATTGTTTTATGTTGGATTTGATAAAAAAATAAAAAATGTTGAACATCATACATTATTTTTTGATACAAGTTTTGATGTACATGCAAAAGATATTTATGATACTCCAAAATGGCCAGAGAAACCATTGTTTTATGCAAGTTTTCCTAGTATAACAGACGATTCATTTGCACCTGAAGGTAAAGAAGCGGCTACTTTTTTAATTCCTTTAGCACCTGGAATTGAAGATACAGAAGAGATTAGAGAAAAGTACTTTACTATAATTATTGAAAGATTAGAGCGTTTAACTAGTCAAGATGTTAAACAAAGTATTATCTTTAAGAAGAGTTATTGCGTAAATGATTTTATAGAAGATTACAATTCTTATAAAGGAAATGCGTATGGGTTAGCTAATATTTTAACTCAAACAGCATTTTTAAGACCAAAAATAAAAAGTAAAAAAGTAAAGAATTTATACTTTACAGGACAATTAACGGTTCCGGGACCGGGGGTACCACCGTCATTAATTTCGGGTAAAATAGCTTCAGATTTAATTTTAAAAAACCACCTATCATGAAAGAATTATTCGACAATGTTTCTTACAAGTGTAGTAAAATAGTAACGAATAGTTACAGCACATCTTTCTCTCTTGCGACTAAAATGCTATCGAAGTCAATAAGATCACATATCTATAACATTTATGGGTTTGTTCGTTTTGCAGATGAGATAGTAGATACCTTTCATGATTATGATAAAGAAGGGCTGCTTGATCGTTTTGAAAAGGATTATTACTTATCAAAACATTCAGGAATAAGTTTAAATCCGATTTTAAATTCGTTTGTTTATACAGTAAACAAATTTGGTATCACAGATGATTTAGTACAAGCTTTTTTGAAAAGTATGCGTGCTGATTTACATAAAACAGAATATAAAACGCAACAAGAATACAATGATTACATTTATGGTTCTGCAGATGTTGTTGGATTAATGTGTTTGAAAGTTTTTGTAAAAGGAGATGATGCTAAATATGAAGCGCTAAAAGATCCGGCTATGCGCCTAGGTTCTGCTTTTCAAAAGGTGAATTTTCTTCGTGATTTAAAAGATGATGTAGAATTGTTAAATAGATCTTACTTTCCTAATGTTGATTTAAAAGAGTTAGATAATACATCGAAACAAGAGATTATTGCTGAAATTGAATCTGATTTTGATTATGCATTTTCTAACGGAATATTACAATTGCCTGTAGATGCTAAATTTGGAGTTTATATGGCATATCGTTACTACAGAAAGTTGTTGAATAAGTTAAAAGCTACACCTTCTGCACAAATTATGGATACCAGAATTAGGATTTCTAACCCGATGAAGATAAATTTGTTGGCAAGAAGTTATGTGAAATATAAATTAAATTTAATTTAATGCTGTTTACTTTAGTTACACTAAGTACATTTATTATAATGGAGGGTATCACATGGTGTACCCATAAGTATGTGATGCATGGTTTCGGATGGTATTTGCATGAAGATCATCATCAGCCAGGTTACCCACACGTCTTTGAAAAAAATGATGCATTTTTCGTTGTTTTTGCCATACCAAGCATGATGCTTTTCTTTTTCGGGATTCGTCCAGAGTTAAATTTCTTGTTTTTTATTGGTCTAGGGATATTATTATACGGATTAGCTTATTTTTTAATACACGATGTTTTAATACATCGCCGTTTTAAATGGTTCGATAAAACTAATAATTGGTATTTTAAAGGTTTACGAAAAGCACATAAAATACATCATAAAAAATTAGGAAAACAAGAAGGAGAGTGCTTTGGGATGTTATTTGTTCCTTTTAAATATTTCAAAGAATATTTAAAGTAGTGGTATATCTTTATTTAATTTTAAATCTTGGTTCTTTAAGTATTCCGTTATTGTATTCTTTTGAAAAGAATATGCGTTTTATAAAACATTGGAAAGCTGTTTTATTGTCTCTAACTATAGTTGCTACGGTATTTTTAATTTGGGATGCCATATTCACTAAAAATGGAGTTTGGGGCTTTAATCCTGATTATCATTTACCATTTTTACTCTTTGGAATGCCAATAGAAGAGTGGTTATTCTTTTTTTGTATTCCGTATGCTAGTATCTTCATTCATTATTCTTTAGAGTATTTTAAACCTAATTTGTTGATTTCTGAAAGGAATACGAAATTAATTACGCTAGCTTTAATTACTGTAGTTACACCAGTTCTAGTTTTAAATTGGGGTAAAGCATACACAACAGTAAATTATTCCTTTTTAATAGGAACTCTACTTATCGGTTTTTTTTACGGAATAGCATATTTAAGACGTTTTTATCTTGCTTTTTTAATCATTTTAATTCCTTTTTTCATTGTGAATGGAGTTTTAACAGGTACAGGTGTTGAAGAACCTGTGGTTTGGTATAACAATGATGAAAATTTAGGCATTCGTTTGTTAACTATTCCTGTGGAAGATATCGGTTATGCTTTTACCATGCTATTTGGGAATGTGTTTTTGATTGAGAAGTTTAAAAAAATAAGTTGATGTTGATTATATAAATAATCTATTTAACAAGAAATGATAACTTATTTGATTTAATTTGTATTTTATTAGACATACTTATTTTGTCATTTTTACTATCATTATTTGTGGTAAGTGAACCTAAATAATCAGAATCACTTTTACTGATCAAATAAATAAATTGACTTGGGGCTATAGTAAACTTTCCTTTATTCTTCGATAACATTTTAAAACTGATCAATAATGTTTTTATATATAATTCATCGTTTAAAACTTCCATTATACTTCCTTCCCTAAAAGGATCGTAATCAAAATCAATTACTTCAAAATTATGTTCAAGTTGACTTTCTAAACTTTCAATTCCTGAAATTTTATATAAATCACTTTCTTTTTCAATCTGGATAGAATTTTCTTTATTTTTTAATTTAGGAAGCGATATTAAACTATCTCGTTTAGTTGTGACTTTATTAACAGTATAATATTTACTATACTCGTATAATGCAAAATTTATTGTATCTTTTTTTTTATAGGTCTGCTTATCAGAAACCAATTTTAAAACAATGTCTTTGTGGGTTACCTTAGGCATTTTATTTACCACTTCTATATTGATGGGGTTTGCAGTTAGTACTTTCTCTTTACTAAATCCCTTAATTCCTGACAAAACAAAATTTCCTGTTTTTTGAGGAACAATATAATTGTAATAGCTAAGGTATTCTTCACCATTTATTGTTTTTTTTTCTATGTATGGATTATCATTTAATTCCAACTCTTTAATTTTTGGCACAAAAATGCTATCCTTTTTATCTAAATTTTTAAATAAAATTGTAATAGAGTTTGTTTGTCCCTTTTCCATTTTGGGTTGAACAATAACAATGATGTCTTTGTTTGTTTTTTGACTATTACAACTAATGAAGATTGATAATAATAAAAATAAAATATAGTTTTTCATTTTATGATTTTTTGCTCACAGCTTGTCAATACTATAAAGCTCATTAAAGTTATTGTTAGTTTTCTCATTTAATTTAATTAAATAATGGAAATTTATAGTTTTTTGTCTTTTGGGTTATAAGATCTACATCATGAGTTTTAGATTCATAGTCCTTTACAGAATCCTTTCATTTATTTTCTGTGTTGTTATTGTTCTTTACTCAAAATGGAATGATCCAACAAAAAATGATAAACTAAATAAAGATGATTGTTTCAATTATTAATTAACCTCTTGATTTTTTATAATTTTAATAATACTCGATTTTTCTTTTTATAAAATCATTCCAAACACTTTTAGTAACCCCACCATTTTCGTCATATTCATATATTTTATAGTTATAAATTTCATCGGTTAACGTATTTTTTCGTGTATAGTTTAATAGCTTTCCTTCATCATCATATTTGTAAGTTTCTTCACTAGTTTTATTATTACTTGTAGTTATCGACTTAGTTAAAAACGCATTGTCATCGTGTTCATATTTTATAGAATAAGTTTGTTCCATACTTCCATAAGATTCATCATAAACAGTTTCACTAATAATAAGATCATTGTTATATTCATAAATATTTTCAAATGCATCATTCGTATAATCTCTAGTAGACTTGTATTTTATCAAATTTCCTCTTTTATCATACGCTCTAACCGCTTTTTTAGATGTGTTAGATTTTAAATCCTTATAGGTTTCACTAAGTAATAGTCTAGATTTGTCATATTCATAGCCTATTGTAAAGTTTTGGGTAGAAAAATTAGACAAAGTTCCATTTTTATTATAGCTATAAATGTGCTGAAATGTGTGAATTTTATACCTAGATTTAATTACTTCTTCTTTTCTTTCTAAAATTACTTTACCTAATTCGTTATACTTAAACGTATAACGTAGGATAAGCTTATTTTTCAGTTGTTTAATATATGATTCAACTTCTTCTTCGGTTGCTTCATCTGCAAATGCAATTATGCCTTCTTGGTTGGGTTCATAATCAAAATATTCGATTTTTTCTATTTGATTATTTGAATTGTAATTGAATACTTTAATAGTAGCGTTTATTTTTTCTTCTTTAATTAAATTTTGCTTTTTATCATAGGTAAACACATATTTTTCTTCTAATTTTTCTTTAAATTTTGTGAACGAATTACATGTATACTCAGCAAATTTTATGATATTACCATGTGTATTATATGTTATGGCTATTCTTGAATAGCTTTTTTCATTGTTTTGATCATAATACTTTACTTTTTCTAAAATATTTCCAGTAAAGTCATACGTGTAAAGATTGGTTTCTTCTCTTTTGGTTGTATCATTTTTACGATAAATTTCTTCCTTTATAGTTTTAACAGTTTTTTTTAAATAGCTCCAATGTTGCTTTTCGTGCTTATTGAGTTTTGGGTCTATTTTACTTTTCCAATACAGATTATTTGATGCTGTTATATTATCAAATTTTAATTCTTTTCGCATATCAAAAGACCAATATTTATAATCTGTCTTTTTAGGTAATTCAACTTTCTGATTCTGGGAATAAATCGTTGTAGAAGTTATGAGAGTCATTAAGAATATTAATGTGTTTTTCATTTAGTTTAAAATTTGCTTTGTCTGTATGTATAAGTGTCTTATACTTTTTATATTATCCATCTATTTCAAAACTGTATAGTTAGTATTCGTATTTACTGTGTTTTTTGTTTTACAGATTGTTATAAATAGTTCCGTTCTCTATTATAATAAATAGTTTCCAGTTATTTTGTTTTAATCAAATTCATCAATTCAAACGAAGTAATTTACGATACGTTGCAGTAATACTATCCTTTGAAACCTCTTTTACTGTTTTTACAAGCTTACCATTTTCATAGGCTTTACCAGTATATTTTTTATTCTTTTGTGAAACGATAACACCAGAAAGGGGGTTTCCTTTATTATTATATGTAATTTGTGCAAAAATATCTTCTCGAACAGGGTTCATGCTAGTTGTAAGAATTGAATTCATACTCGCATCATAATTGTCATGATATCGAAACTTTTCAAAAATTTTAAATAATACAGTTCGAAAAATACGATCATCAGTTTTTTCTATATCATTAAATTGTACTTGATCTCTTATCTTTTCATGTAAAATCCCATCAATTTCATAGTACCCAATATCTTTATTTACTAAAGTGTTTTTAGAAGGAGTGATGTAAGCAACTTCTTTGTCGTTTTGTAAAAAGGCTATCTTATGTTTAGTTCCAATAATTTTTACATTGGTTGCTTTTCTTTCAGTTATTATAAAACCAGTAGTATTGTAAGTAAACGTTATAGCATTAGCATAATGCACAGCAAATACCCAAATAACTTGTTGTGTTAGTTTTCCTTTATTCAGATAATTAATGGTTACAAATCCATCTTTATCTGAAAAATCATAGGAACGACCACTATAAATCTTATCTTTTTTATAGGTAGATTTTACAGACAAAGTAGGGCTGTCGTAGGCAAAAATATCTTCTTTAGAATATTGGAATTTTTTTCTACCCCTTTTGTAGAAATCAACTAGTAAAACATCTTTTATATTTTGAGGAAAGTATCCTTCATAAGGTTTTCCATTTTTATAAATTCCAGTAGGATTTTTTACTCCTTCAATCCAAATATAATTGTATTCTTTTTTTAAAATATTACCATTATCATAGTAAGAAATTTCTTTTTTATCAGAATATTTATGAACTTTTACTTGTTTACCATGTAATTTTCCATCTTTATATGAGCTGATGTTTCCATCTGTGTCTTCAATAACGTCTGTGTTTTCTTCATCTTGTTGAGATGTTAAAAGCCAAGAACAACAGATTAATGTAAGTAAGCTTAATTTTCTAAACATATTTCTTAATTGTAATATTCGTATTTGCGTTGTATAATAGTTTTAGGATATAAGCCTTCTGCGAACTCTGTTTTCTTAATCCAATTTCCTTGTTTGTCAAATTCATATTTATATATCCATTTACTAGTTATTTTTCCATCAGGATTCAGAATATTTTCTTCTATTTTATTTCCTTTCTTATCATATGCAAAATCGTAATGGCTCTTAACAGTTTTACCAAAAGGATCGTAAGTGGTTATTCGAGTATTTTGTCCAGAATCATTATACTCAAAAGTTCTTTTGCTTATGGTGGTATCAGGATTGTATGCGTATTTTTGAGTACGCTCTATTTTATTTCCTTTTTCATCGTATTTAAAAAAACGTTCTAAGGTTAATTTATTTGATGAATCATAAATTTCATCTTTCGTTTTTAGTCCTTTTTCATTGTAACTATAAACCCATCTGTAAATTAGTTTATCACTATTTTCCACATAACAATACATAGCAGTTTTTTCATTTTTTTCATTGTACTTAGGTATGAAATGATTTCCTGCACCTTCAAAATTATATAGTAATTCATCTATTGTTTTACCATCTTGATCAAAGTTTTTTACCTCTTTTTTATAATGGTTTTCCTGCTTTTTTTCTTCAATAATTTCATAAGAAAGTTCTGTGAAAGATTTGACTTGACCTTTTAAATTTTCATCCTTCCAATCATTTTTAGTTGCATCATTACTGCAGCCGCTAAAAATAAAAATCATTGAAAAGATTATCACAGATATTTTCAATGAATGAATAGTTGGTTTTAAGTTGGAAAATTTATACATGGTTCTTAATATTTAATGAGTAGTTCAAATATATAGAACCATGTTGTCTAATGTAATATAGAGCCAATATTTGAAAGGAATGACTTTATATTAGATACTCTTTAAGAAGTAAAAGTTGATTTATGATTTTAACTTATCTTGAATTTGTTTTAAGGCTAAGTTATTTACACTTCCTAGATGCGTATGTTTTTTCGAAGTATCAGGAGTATAAGTTCCATTTTCTACTTCACTACTTATTTTTAAATACGCTTCTCTAAAAGGCATTCCGCTAGTTACCAGGTTATTGATGTTGTCAACAGTAAATAAATACTTATACTTATTATCATTAATATCTATGTCCTTAACTATAATTTGTTGAATACTGTAGTTGAAAATATCCAAGATTAACTTTGTGTTTTCAATAGCTTTAATACTATTTTCTTTTAATAATTGATAATCTCTATGATATCCACTAGGCAGATTATTTGTTAACAATAACATTTCTGTTTGTAGTGCCTGAATTTGATTGCATTTTCCTCTGATGAGTTCAAAAACATCGGGGTTTTTCTTATGCGGCATAATACTACTTCCTGTAGTCAATTCATCAGGAAAAGAAACAAATCCAAAATTCTGACTCATATATAAGCAAATATCCATAGAGAATTTACTTAAAGTATTCGCTAAATTACCAAGTGAACTGGCTAAAATTCTTTCATTCTTTCCTCTAGCCATTTGAGCAGCTACGACATTATATTTTAATGTTGAAAATTCAAGAGCTTTGGTTGTAAAATCTCTATCAATGGGAAAAGAACTACCATAACCAGCAGCAGATCCTAAAGGATTTTGATCAACAATTTTTAAAGTTGCTTTTAATAATTCAATATCGTCTACTAGAGTTTCAGCATAAGCAGAAAACCATAAGCCGAAAGAAGAAGGCATAGCCACTTGTAAATGTGTATATCCAGGTAATAATTTATGTTGATGCGTTTCTGCTAATGAAATTAAAGTACTAAAAAGCGATTTAACCTTTTCAATAATAAATCTTATCTCATGTTTATAATAGAGTTGTAATGCTACTAAAACTTGATCATTTCTTGATCGTGCAGTATGTATTTTCTTACCAACTTCACCTAATTTTTTGGTGAGTTCATATTCTATTTTTGAATGAACATCCTCAAAATCATGTTCTATTACAAACGTTTCATTCTCTATTTGTTCAAGTAAAACATTCAATTCTTGAATTAGAAGCTCAGACTCTTCTTCGGGTATAATTTTTACTGAAGCTAACATTTTTGCATGTGCTTTAGAAGCTATAACATCGTATTTTGCAATATGTAGATCAATTTCTCTATCGTTTCCAACTGTAAAGTTTTCTATGGCTTTATCTAAAGAAAATTCTTTTTTCCAAAGTTTCATTTGTTATTTAATATGTGTCATTTCGAAAGTCTTTAGACTTGAAGTAATCTGTTAATTCAAGGATTCCTTCATTTGTTCTTCATTCGGAATGACGTTAATCTATTTAATTACTTGTTCTAAAATCTTTATATAAATATCGATTCCTTCTTTTATTTCATCAATATAAATGAATTCATCTGCAGTATGAGAACGTGTACTATCTCCAGGACCTAATTTTACTGATTGACAACTTAATACTGATTGATCAGATAGGGTAGGAGAACCATAGGTTTCCCTGCCTAAACCAATACCAGCTTGAATTAATTCGTGATTTTTATCTATTGATGACGAGTTTAATCGTAGGCTTCTTGGAGTTATTTCGCAAGGAGCTTCTTTAGCTAATAGATCAGCAATTTCTTGATTTGTGTACTTATCATTTACGCGAACATCAACAACTAAATCTACAGCAGAAGGAACTGCATTATGTTGTTTTCCTGCATTGATTTGCGTCACTGTCATTTTTACATCTCCTAAAACTTCTGATGTTTTATCGAATATGTAATTCTTAAACCATTCTAAAACTTCAATCGTATTATAGATAGGGTTATCTTTGTTCGGATGTGCAGCATGACTTGGTGTTCCATTTACTTTAGCATCAAAAACGATTAACCCTTTTTCAGCAATGGCCAACTGCATTAATGTAGGTTCACCTACAATTGCAACATCTATTTTCGGAATTATAGACAACATACTGTTCAAACCGTTTGGGCCACTACTTTCTTCTTCAGCAGAACCAACGAAAACTAAATTATATTTTAAGTTTTCTTGATGATAAAAATGAGTAAAAGTAGCTAATAGAGAAACCAAACAACCTCCAGCATCGTTACTCCCTAAGCCATAAAGTTTACCATCTTCTACAGTGGCTTTGTGAGGATCTCTTGTATATCCATTGTTAGGGTATACTGTATCGTGATGAGAGTTTAGTAAAATAGTAGGTTTACTCTCATCAAAATACTTATTAATAGCCCAAACATTGTTATTTGTTCTTTTATAATCGATACTGTGAATCGTACACCAATAGGCTAAAGCTTCTGCCGTTTTATCTTCTTCCGAAGAAAACGAAGGAATTTCTATTAACTTTTTCAAGAGATCTATAGCACTATAGGTAAGTTCTTTTTGTGTCATTATTGTTGAAATGTTGTACATTTTACATTCGTATTAAAAGGCATTACGTTATTTCCGATATGAACACTACTTACTCCTTTATGAATAGCCTGTAAGCAATTGTGTATTTTAGGAAGCATACCTTCGTTGATTATTTCTTTACGCTTTAAATCTTCAAATATCTTTTCATCAATCCTTTCAACTACTGAATCATCATCAGTAATATCTGTTAATACACCATTTTTTTCAAAACAGTAATAAAGCGCAACTTTATATGATTTAGATAGAGCTATTGCTAATTCAGCAGCAATAGTATCTGCATTTGTGTTTAGTAATTGTCCGTTTTCATCGTGTGTAATGGCACAAAAAATCGGACTAATTTTATGGTCTAGTAAAATCCGTAAAGTTTCAGTATTTATTTCAACAACATCACCAACAAAACCATAATCTATAGTAGTTACTGGTCTTTTTACTGAAACAATAGTATTGCCATCTGCACCAGAAAAACCAATACTATTACATTTTCTAGCTTGTAATTGTGCAACAATATTCTTGTTGATTTTTCCACCGTAAACCATAGTTATTATCTCTAAAGTATCAGCATCAGTAATTCTACGTCCATTAATCATATTAGGCCTAATTCCCATTTTTACTGATAATTCAGAAGCAGCTCTTCCACCACCATGAACTAAAATTTTTGGCGATTCAAGTTTGGCAAAATCATCAAGGAAATCACTCAATAATTTTTTGTTATTGATCACGTTTCCTCCAATTTTTATAATTTTTAATTCTTGCATATTATAAGTTTTCAAGGATGTTTTTTAAAACAACCTGAGCTGCATACGTTCTATTGTTTGCCTGATTTATTACTAAAGAATTATCAGAATCTAAAACTGCATCTTCAACAACAACATTTCTTCTTACAGGTAAGCAATGCATAAATTTAGCATTATTAAGCTTATGTTGCGTGATCATCCAATCGCTATCTTGACTTAATATTTGTCCGTAATCCGCATATGAACTCCAGTTTTTCACGTAAACAAAATCCGCATTTTTTAAAGCCTCTTCTTGATTGTAATTTACCTGTGTGTCTTTTGTGATTTCAGTACTTAATTCATAACCTTTAGGATGTGTAATCGTTAAGTTTACGGGTAATTGTTGCATCATATTTACAAACGAATTCGCTACAGATTGTGGTAAGGCTTTAGGATGTGGAGCCCAAGATAAAACAACATTTGGCATTGCATCTGAATGAAATTCATTTATAGTAATTGCATCTGCTAATGCTTGTAACGGATGCGCTGTAGAACTTTCTAAATTAACTACAGGAACATCTGCGTATTTTGAAAAGCTATTCATAATAACTTCAGCATAATCTAATTCCTTGTCTTTTAATGTTGGAAATGCTCTTACCGCAATAATATCAGCATATTGCGCAATTACTTTTGCCGCTTCTTTAATATGCTCAGAAGTGGACAAATTCATTATAGTTCCGTCTTCAAATTCTAAATTCCAAGAATTACTAATTTGTAAACAAATAACATCCATTCCTAGATTTTTAGCAGCTTTTTCGGTGCTTAATCTAGTTCTTAAACTAGCATTAAAAAACAACATTACTAGGGTTTTGTTTTTGCCTAAGTTTTTATGTTCAAACGGAGCCTTTTTTAATGCTATTGCTTCTGTTATTGTTTGGGGTATATTTTTAATATCATTGATTTCAGTATATTTTTTCATGGGTTTGAGTTTTGGTATAACGTCACCCTGAACTTGTTTCAGGGTCTCAAATGATTTTTAACATTCATTCTTGAGATATTGAAATACTGAATCAAGTTCAGCACATGTTAATTCAATATGACGGATAATTAATTTTTATACTTTTTGTAACTCTAATGCTTTTGTTAATGCATTGATAAAAATAGCTACATGTTCTTTCTTAACCGTTAATGAAGGAAGAATACGTAGTAAGTTCGGGTTTTTTGAACTTCCTGTAAAGATGTGATGATTATAGATTAATTCTTTACGTAATTCTGCAATTGGGAAGTCAAATTCTAAACCAAGCATTAATCCCCGTCCTTTTACTTTTTTTATTTCTGAAATTTGCGATAATTTATCGATAAAATATGTTGAAATTTCTTCAACATTATCTAATAGTTTTTCTTCTTGAATGGTTTCTATAACTGCTAAAGCAGCGGTACAAGCCAAATGGTTTCCGCCAAAGGTTGTTCCTAATAAACCGTAAGAAGCTTTAATTTTTGGATGAATTAGAATTCCTCCAACAGGAAAACCATTTCCCATTCCTTTAGCCATTGAAATAATATCTGGCTCTATTTCATGCTTCTGAAAAGCAAAGAAATCACCTGTTCTACCAAAGCCAGATTGTACTTCATCAGCAATGAATAACGTACCAAATTGTCTGCAAAGTTTTTCAACAGTTTTATAAAATTCAGTAGAAGCTTCATCTAAACCACCAACTCCTTGGATAATTTCTGTGATTACTGCACAAACATCACCTTTGGCTAAAATTGTGGTTAATGTTTCAATATCGCCATATTCAACAAATTCAACTTCTTGTTGTGCATTGATAGGCGCTACTATTTTAGGATTGTCGGTTGCGGCTACGGCCGCTGATGTTCTACCATGGAATCCATTTTTAAAAGCGACTACTTTATGCTTTTGTGTGTGGAAAGAAGCTAATTTGATTGCATTTTCATTAGCCTCTGCTCCAGAATTACATAAAAATAATTCATAAAATTTACAGCCCGATGCTTCTGTTAATTTCTCTGCTAGTTGTTGTTGTAACGGATTTTGAATAGAGTTACTATAAAATCCGATAGTGTTTAGTTGTTGTTGTAATTTTCCTACATAAGTAGGGTGAGAATGACCAATGGAAATCACTGCATGTCCTCCGTATAAGTCTAAATATTGTGTGCCATTTTCATCATACACGTATACATCTTTAGCTTTTTCAGGAGTAATATCGAATAATGGATAAACGTTAAATAAACTCATATTTGTTCTTTTTTAATCGTGTTAATTTTATTGAAAGAAGCTACCATACCTTGTATTAAAGAAGAACTTAAACCTTTGTGTTCCATTTCGTTTAAACCTTCAATGGTGCATCCTTTAGGAGTAGTTACTTTATCGATCTCTTGTTCAGGATGATTCCCAGATTGAATTAATAAATTAGCAGCTCCTTCACTTGTAAACATGGCTAATTCCTGTGCCTCTTTAGCATCAAAACCTAATTGAATAGCAGCCTGAGTAGTGGCACGAATTAAACGCATCCAAAATGCAATTCCACTTGCACACACCACGGTTGCTGCTTGCATTAAGTTTTCAGGAATAATCATGCTATTTCCAAGTTGATTGAAAATAGATTCAGCAATAGTAATTTTACTAGTATCATTAGTATTGGCAGAAATACAAGTCATTGATTTTTCTACAGCAATGGCTGTATTAGGCATTGCTCTTATAATTGAAAACCCTTGACCTAAAATAGTTTCAATTTTTTCTATTGAAAAACCAGTGATTGTTGAAATTATAAGTTGTTCTTTACTGATATATTCTTTAGATTGAAACAAGATTTCTTCTAATTGTTTTGGTTGAACTGCAAAAATTAAAACATCAGAATTTTGAATGGCTTCGCTATTATCGTTAGTAATTACGATATTATCTTGTTTTGGCAAGTCATTCAGTTCTGATACATTTCTTTTAGTTAAGTATAAAGAACTAAAATTCTGACCTTTGATCAATCCTTTAGCTATTGATTTTCCTAAGTTTCCGGTTCCTATGATTGCTATTTTCATGAACTATATTTTTTAAGGCGTCACTCTGAATTTATTTCAGAGTCTCATGATGAGATACTGAAACAAGTTCAGTATGACAATTTTTTATTTGAATTAGAAAAAATTAGCTTTTAGTTGTAATCCTTCTGTTTCTTCAAAACCAAACATTAAATTCATGTTTTGTACTGCTTGTCCAGAAGCTCCTTTTAATAAATTATCAATACAACTTGTAATTAATAATTGATTTTCATGTTTATGAACATGTATTAAACATTTATTGGTGTTCACAACTTGCTTCAGATGTAAAGTTTGGTCAGCAACAAAAGTGAAAGCAGCATCCTTATAAAATTCTTTATAAATTTTAATAGCTTGTTCTTCTGAACCTGAAAACTCAGTATATAAAGTAGCAAAGATTCCTCTAGAAAAGTTTCCTCTATTCGGTAAGAACAACACTTGATGTTTGCTATCCGATTGATACTTTACTATGGTTTGATAAATCTCTCCTAAATGTTGATGGGTAAAAGGCTTGTAATAAGAGAAATTATTATCTCTCCAGGTAAAATGTGTTGTTTTCGACAAACTAGTTCCTGCGCCAGTTGCACCAGTTACAGCATTTACATGAATGTTATTTGTGATTAGTTTTTCTGATGCTAAGGGAGCAATTGCTAATTGAATCGCAGTAGCAAAACAACCTGGGTTTGCAATATAATTCGCATTAATTATTTCCTCTTTATTGATTTCAGGTAAACCATAAATGTATTCATTTCCTTGAAATACGTTATCGTTTACAAGTCTGAACTCATTACTTAAATCAATAATTTTTGTAGTATCAGAAAATTGATGTTCCGCAAGAAATTTACCAGAATTCCCGTGTCCTAAACACAAAAATAAAACATCAACATTAGTATTAATTGTATCAGTGAATTTTTGATCTATGGATCCCACCAAATCTTGATGGATTGCGCTAATTGGATTACCAGCATTTGAAGTACTAAAGACAAAATCAATTGCGACTTCCTTATGATGTATTAATAATCTAATTAATTCTCCTGCTGTATAACCAGCTCCACCTATAATTCCAGCTTTAATCATGATTGTTGGTGTTTTGATAGATTTTTGTTTGATTTCCGTAAATGTTAATGAAACCTTTAGCGTCTTCTGCTGTCCAAGCATTGTTCATTTCACCATAGCTTCCAAATTTCGATTGTAACAAATCGTTATCCGAAGAAATTCCGTTTAAAGTAAAATGATAAGGTTTTAAAGTTATAAACACATCGCCAGTTACGTGTTGTTGACTGCTACTTAACATGGCTTCTAAATCTCTCATCACAGGATCGAGATATAAACCTTCATGTAAGTGATTCCCGTACCAATTAGCTACATAATCTTTATGCTGTAATTGCCATTTGGTTAAGGTATGTTTTTCTAATAAGTGATGTGCTTTAATAATTAACAAAGCAGCAGCAGCTTCAAAACCAACTCTTCCTTTAATACCAAGAATTGTATCACCAACATGAATATCTCTACCAATAGCATATTTAGATGCGATATTGTTTAGTTTTTCAATGATAACTCCAGAAGCATCTTTTTCGTCGTTAATTGCTACAGGTTCTCCTTTTACAAAGGAAATTTTAATATCCGTAGCTTTTGTTTCTTGTAACTGAGAAGGGTATGCTTCTTCTGGTAAGGCTAGGTGAGAAGTTAATGTTTCGTCACCACCAACACTAGTTCCCCATAAACCTTTGTTCACAGAATATTTGGCTTTACTCCAAGATAAATCGACACCATGACTTTGTAAATACGCAATTTCTTCTTGTCTGCTTAACTTTTTATCTCTAATTGGAGTAATAATTTTAATATTAGGAGCCAGTGTATTAAAGATTAAATCGAAACGAACTTGATCATTTCCAGCTCCAGTACTACCATGTGCAATATATTCAGCTCCGATAGATTTTGCATAATTAATAATCTCTATAGCTTGTACAATTCTTTCTGCACTCACTGATAATGGATATGTATTGTTTTTTAATACATTTCCGTAGATTAAGTACTTAATTACTTTTTCGTAGTAATTGTGAACTGCATCTATATTTTTATATGTTTTTACACCTAATTGATATGCTTTACTTTCAATATCATGTATTTCTTCTTTGGAAAATCCACCTGTATTTACACTAACTGCATGAACTTCAAAATTTTCATCCTTTGTTAAGTGTACTGCACAATAGGAAGTGTCTAAACCCCCGCTATATGCTAAAACTAATTTTTTCATTTTTGTTGTAATTAGCTTATCATCACTCTAAATATATTTTAAAGTCTTAATTATTAAGATACTGAAACAAGTTCAGTATGACGAGTTATTATTTTTTCTCTTTTTTTAAGAATAAATGTTGTTTGATACTTTTCAACCTAGTGAATGTTTTTTCTTTAATTTTCTTAGGTTGATTTTTATGTTCGGTAGTTGGATCGTATAACATTCCCGTACATAAACACATTTTTTGTTCTGTTCTGGTTAGAACATCATAATTCACACAAGTTTTACATCCATCCCAAAACGTTTGATCTGTTGTTAATTCAGAAAATGTAACAGGTTTATAGCCTAGGTTACTATTCAGCTTCATAACAGCTAATCCAGTAGTAATACTGAAGATTTTAGCATTGGGAAACTTAGTTCTTGAATGCTCAAAAATCTTTTGTTTGATTTTTTTTGATAAACCTAAACCTCTAAAGTTAGGATGAACGATTAATCCAGAATTGGCAACAAATTTTCCATGTCCCCACGATTCTATATAACAAAAACCGGCAAATGTATTTCCATCTAGAGCGATAACTGCGTTACCTTTTTCCATTTTAGAAATAATATATTCTGGCTTTCTCTTTGCAATACCTGTACCTCTAATTTTAGCTGCATTTTCTATGGTAGTACAAATTTCTTCTGCGTAAATTTTATGTGATATATCGGCAATACTAATTTTCATTACCTTAAATTTAAAATTGTTTGTTCTTTTGTTTTTTTTGAAGAAGAACCGGACTCACCTTAGTTCTATTAGTATATAAGCCCTTGCGGGCGCGGGAAAAAGCGTCGTACAGAAATTCTATTATCAGTTGTGATAATTATGATTGGTGACGATAAAAAAATATGATAAGATTGCATGATGTTGTTAATAAGATTAAATTCAAATTTCTATTGATCCTTAGGTAAGAATGAACTATCGTCGTCGCATGGGGCGTCGTCGGCGTACTGAGATTTGATTTGTCTTATTGCTTGTATGCATGTTGCTAATGTATAAAAAAAAATAATACGTCAAACTTATTTTGTAAAATTTTACAGTTCATCATTAAAATTTTACAATTCGGTAATTATAAGTTTTAAAATACACAATGTCATAGCATCTTTGAAGTGTTATTCATCTTTAAAACTAAATACAATGAAATTTTTAAGCACAATTTTAATCTTATTAGTATCACTTTCAAATATTTCTGCTCAGGAAGGAAATCGAAAAATAACAGTTACTGTAGTTAATGCAACTTCAAGCGAAGGAACAGTAAAATTTGCGCTTTCTGATAAAGAAAACTTTTTGATAGGAAAGTATATTCAAACTAAACAAGCAAAAATAGAAAAAGGTACATCTGTGGTTGTTTTCGAAAATGTTCCTGCAGGAGAATATGCAATTACTTGTTTTCATGATAAGAATGATAATGGAAAAATGGATTTCCAACCCAACGGTATGCCGATAGAAGATTATGGAGCTTCAAATAATGTAATGAATTTCGGTCCACCAAGATATGATGATGCAAAGTTTACTATTACCAACAAAGATGTATCTTTAGCTATTAAATTTTAAGTTTTAGTTAAAAACTAAAGAATAATTAATCCGTTCAAAATGAAGTCAGAAGAAAAACTATTTTCAATTAAATATTTTCAAAAAGAAATAGCAAACACATTAAAATTAACTTTTGGGTTTGGAGTGTTCTTTTGGCTAATTAATGCAGATTATAGTATAAAGGTATTTTGGATTTGTATTGGTGTTTCTGCCATGTATTCTTTTGTTTTAGGACTCACCCAAGGCGTTGTTAATGATTATTTGAGTAATAAATGGAATTGGATTACACAAACCAATCAAAGAGTTTGGTCGGGTATTTTATTTACAATTTTATATACAGTTCCTGTAATATTGGCAATAAACTATATTCTTTTTGTGAAAATTCAAGGAATGCCACCTGAAGATTTTTTTAAAAAAGGAATGATTTGGACACATTTGTTTTGGATTCAATTTTCATTTGGAGTTTCTGCTTTTTTACATGCTCGTGATTTTATGTTTAATTGGAAAAGAGCAGCCAGTCAAGAAACCAAACAGCAGCAAATTGTAGCAAAAACTGAAACAGCAAAGTTTGAAACATTAAAAAGTCAGATTGATCCACACTTTTTATTCAACAGTTTAAATGTATTGACTTCCTTGATAGGTGAAAATCCGAATCAAGCTGAGAAATTCACAACAAAACTTTCTAAAGTATATCGATATGTTTTAGAACAAAGAAATAAAGAATTAATTCCATTAACGGAGGAATTGAAATTTGCTAAAACATATATGGAACTATTACAAATGCGCTTTGAAGATGCTTTAGAATTTGAAGTTCCGACAAATGTTAGTAATAGTGACTTAAAAATAGTACCATTATCGTTACAATTATTATTAGAAAATGCAGTAAAGCATAATGTAGTTTCAAGTTCAAAACCGTTACAAATTTCAATCTATGAAGAAAACGGATATTTAAAAATTGAGAATAATGTAAATCCGAAAGAAGCCATAGGAAAGAAGAGTACGAAAGTGGGGCTTCAAAATATAGCAGACAGGTATGGACTTATATCTAATGAAAAAGTTCATATTGAGAATAATAATAAAACATTTATAGTGAGTTTACCACTATTATCTAAAACTAAAGACATTATGAGAATTTCAGATAATTTCGAGAATAATAGTTATATAAAAGCAGTAGAACGTGTAGAAAAGATAAAGGAATTTTATAGAAATTTAGCATCATACTTAATTTGTATTCCGTTTTTTATTTTTATAAACTTAAGATTCTCACCTCAATTTCATTGGTTTTATTTTCCAATCATAGGTTGGGGGATAGGCGTGTTATTTCACGGTTTAGAAGTATATAATTATAATATTTTTCTGGGCAAAGATTGGGAAGAACGTAAGATTAAAGAGTTAATGGATAAAGATAAATTTTAACGAAATGAAATTCAATAAAGCTTCAGAAATGAAATATTTAAAAGCAATTAAAAAGATTCAGGAAGTAAAAATATTTTATACTCATGTAACCTTATACTTAATCGTTAATTCGTTGTTGCTTTTTATTAACTATAATTATTTTTCAAATTTTTATTGGGCCTTGTTTTTATTGATCGCATGGGGAACAAATTTAATTTTTTCAGGTATTAAATTATTTACTGAACAAAAAGTTCTCTTTGGGTTTGATTGGGAGAAAAGAATGATAGAAGAGTTCATGAATAAAGATAAATTTTAATAGTTATGGGATTACCTAAAGAAGATGAAATCAGATACATGAAAGCGCTTAAAAAGGTAAAAGAGATTAAAGAGTTTTACGGCCATGTATTAGTATATGTTATAGTTATTCCAATACTGATTTTTGTCAATTTAAAATTTACACCTCAATTTCATTGGTTTTGGTTTTCAGTTTTTGGTTGGGGAGTAGGATTATTATCTCATGCTTTTCAAGTATTTGAAGGATTCAAATTTGTACTTGGTAAAGATTGGGAAGAACGTAAGATTAAAGAATTTATGAAAAAAGATGCAAGTAATGGAAAATAATTATATAGAAGAGCAACGCTATTTAAAAGCAAAGAAAAAAGTAAAAGAAATTAAAGGTTTTTATGTGCATTTAGCATTATACCTATTAAACACACCAATTATAGTATACACTAATTTAACTTTTTCTCCTCAGTTTCATTGGTTTTGGTTTTCTGTGTTAGGTTGGGGAGTTGCTATTGGAATCCACGCTTTTTTAGCTTTTAATGATAATCTTTTCAGTAAAGATTGGGAAGAGCGTAAGATTAGAGAGATTATGAATAAAAAACAGTAATCATGGAACAAGATTTTTTACAAGAACAACGCTATTTAAAAGCAAAAAAGAAAGTTAAAGATATAAAAGGGTTTTATGTTCATTTCGCAGTATATATTTTAGTGAATTTATTTTTAAGTTCTATAATAATAGTAGGCTTAATGAGTGATGAAGGCGATTCTTTTGATGAAGCTATTCGTAATTTCGGTGTATATTCTACATGGTTGTTTTGGGGAATTGGAGTTTTCTTTCACTGGTTAGGAGTATTCGGATTTGGAAATCTATTGTCTAAAGATTGGGAAGAGCGTAAAATTAAAGAGTTGATGGAGAAGGATAAAAATAGAAGTCAAAAAATGTTAAATCAATAAGAAGATGTTTACTATAGATTACAATCAAGAAAATGAATACTTAAGAGCTAAAAAAAGAGTAGAAGAGATTAAGGATTTTTATAAGCATTTGTCTGTATATTTAATCATTAATATTTTTATTTCTACAATGAAAATTAGGAGAAACCTGTTGAATGGTGAATCTTTTGAAGAAGCTTTTTTCGATTTTGGAACTTTTGCTGTATGGATTTTCTGGGGAATAGGAATTCTATTTCAAGCTATACGATTGTTTGGAACAGATTATTTCTTCGGAAAAGACTGGGAGAATAAAAAAATAAGAGAATTAATGCGTGAAGAAGAGAATAAGAAAAGAAAAGTGCAAAGAAGTTAATTAAAATCAGAAAAAGTCATGGTATTAGATGTAAAGAAGAATAAATATTTACTAGCTAAGAAACAAGCAACGAAAATAAAATCGTTTTATGATCACTTAACAGTTTATCTGGTTATTAATATAATATTTGCCTTATCATCTAATGTATCTGAAATAAACTTTCATATATTCGGTGGCTTTAAAATTAGTAACCTTTGGTATAATTTTCAAAACTTTAAAGTGTATCCCCTTTGGGCAATTTGGGGAATTATTATAGTTTTTCATGCTATAGATGTTTACGCAATATCAATACTTTTAGGAAAGAATTGGGAGGAAAGAAAAATTAAAGAGCTAATGGAAAAAGATAAAAAAACAAACAAATAAATATATAGACTAATTGGTATTAAAAATATGAATGTTTTAATAATTGAGGATGAAAAACCAGCAGCAAGACGTTTACATAGAATGTTAGCTGAATTGCATATAGAAGTACATACAATGTTGCATTCTGTAGAAGAAGCGTTAAATTGGTTTCAAACGAATGAACATCCTGATTTAATTTTCTTGGATATTCAACTTTCAGATGGTTTATCATTTGAAATTTTTGAAGAAATACCAGTAAAGTCTGCAATTATTTTTACTACAGCTTATGATGAATATGCTTTAAAAGCCTTCAAATTAAATTCTATCGATTATTTATTAAAACCAATAGATGATGAAGAGTTGAAAGTTGCTGTAGATAAATACAAAGAACAACAACCAAAAAGCAACAATATTCAGGTTGATATTAACGAAATCAGAAAACTATTAATTAATCCGATAGATAGAAAATACAAGAAACGTTTTACAATAAAAATCGGTCAGCATATAAAGATTATTCATACAGATAATATAGAATGTTTGTATTCAGAAAATAAAGCTACTTATATACATACAAACGAAAATAGAAATTACTTAATAGATCATTCTTTAGAACATTGGTACGATCACTTAGATCCAGAACAGTTTTTTAGAGTAAACAGAACATTTATAGTTCATATAAATGCAATAAAAGACATCATATCGTATACAAATTCACGATTAAAATTAGTGTTGCATTCTTTTATAGAACAAGAAATTATTGTGAGTAGAGAACGTGTGAAAGACTTTAAAAACTGGATTGATTAAACTTTTTACTTTTTATTTTTACGAAGCGCAATCAAACCTAAAATAGGGCCAATAGCTAGTATGCTTAGTAGGTATTCAAAACTGTAATAACTGTTTAAAAAGAAAATAGTTTGAATGCTTACTATCGTTAGTGAATATCCTAAACAGTTCACAATTGTAAGAGCACTTCCTTTCATCTCAACTGGAGCACTTTTAGCAACGAGCGTAGAGAACAGAGGAGAATCCATAATTACTGTAAATCCCCATACAATTATAAGTGTTAGGAATATTGCAGGATGTAGTTCATATAAGAAAGGAGATATAAGACAACAAATTCCAGATATACTTAAGGCTATCATTGCAATTTGTTTTGTTGGATAACGAGAAGACAAATAACCACCTAAAATGCATCCTAAACTACCAATAGCGATTACACTAAAAGATAAAAAAGAGACATTGAAATTTATAGTTGGATTTTCACTTAAATAAATACCTAAAATAACGGGAACAAAAGCCCAAAAGGTGTATAATTCCCACATATGACCGAAATACCCAAAAGCGGCAATACGAAATTTTGTATTCTTAAAGATTTGAAATATAGCTGTCAATTGTAAACGAGAATTTTTCTTTCTGTAAGGTCCGTCAGGAACGAATAAAAGAATGGCAATTCCTCCTAAAAAAGCCAAGCCAGAAGTAGAATAAATTACAGATTTCCATGGGAATGATGTAGAAAAACCAGCTAGTAAATGTGGTAAAGCTGTTCCTAAAACTAAGGCGCCAACTAAAAAACCTAGTGATTTCCCCAATTGTTTATCAAAATGATCTGCAGCGATTTTCATTCCTACAGGATAAATGCCAGCCAAGAAAAAGCCAATTAAAAATCGGAATATTAATAATGATGTAATTGTATTACTAGAAATAACAATTCCTAGATTACATATTGCAGCAAGTACTGCACTACCAAAAAATACTTTAGAAGGAGAAAAGCGATCAGCAATATTAAAAATGGCAAAAACAAGCGTACCAATAATAAAACCAAATTGTACCGAAGAAGTTAGTGATGCTAATGAATTTTGCTCAAGATGAAAGACACGAATTAAACCATTTAAAACTCCATTTCCAGCAAACCATAATGATGTACAAAAAAACTGAGCTAGAACAATGATGAATAATAAGTGTGATTTCTTTTTCAATTCGTATTTGCCTTAATAAAATCTGTAATTAAATAACTAATGAACTTTCCAACTTGTTTTGTGGCTAATTTTTCATTTGATAATGAAGGAGCACCTTCACAAATATGTAAATAACTAGCATTCTTATGTTTTCCGAAGAAATGAATTATTCTTCTAACCTGTTCAGGAGTAAACCCAGAAGGAGTCATTGCACTACTAGGAAAATATTGAATACAATCTAAATCAATTTCAATTCCGAATTCTTTATCAGATATAAATTGTAAAGCTCTTTGCATTTCGTTTTCAAACGAAGTTGTTTGGTATACAGCAATCTCTTCAAACATGTTATATTCGAGGTTTATATTGTTATGAATAAAGTCAAAAATATATTGAGGAGTATAGTTTTCATGTAAACCAAACATGAAATATTTATCTAAAAAACCATGCTGTAAAGCATAAGAAAAACCATTGCCACTATGACGGTGTTCCAATTTTCGAAGATCAGTATGTGCATCAAGATTAATCACATTAGCAGCATCTTCAATGGCTTCAGAAAGCCCTTTAATATTTCCATAAGCATTATTATGTCCACCACCAATAACAATAGGAATTTTACCAGACTGTATAATGATAGTTACCCATTTCGATAATTCAGTATCTAATTTTTTTAGTAATTCATTACCTTTAACTTTATCCTTAGGGTTAAAATCAATGACCTCATTTAAAACATCTAAATACCCCAAAATCAATATATCATTACCATTACAAAATTGATTTTGTTGTGTATTCAATAAAGCTTGTAAAGCAGGAATAAAAGCTGTGTGAGCGCCCGCATTACCATAATTCATTTGCACACCGATGTCTTCAGGGACTCCTAATATTATAAATTTAGCAGAAGATTCTTGTATTTCTTCAACTACATTTTTACTATTATGTATAGTTTGAACATGTTCACCAAGTTTTGTTTCCCCATCTCTGAGGGTTACAAAATCTAAAATGGTATCACTATAAAATGTTTGTAACATGTTACACAGGTTTTCCGTTTATATATACAGATTCAATAACACTAGAACCAAAATTATAAGGTAAAAAATTATAAGAAGATATTTCTTTCGTAATGAAGAAGTTTGCTTTTTTTCCTATAGTAATAGAACCTACTTCATCCGATAAATTCATGGCATAAGCTCCATTAATTGTAGCTGCATTAATTGCTTCTTCTGGAGTCATATTCATTTTAATACAAGCAGTGGCTACAACAAAATTCATATTACCAGAAGGCGTAGATCCGGGATTATAGTCAGATGCTAAAGCTAAAGGTAAATTATTATCAATAATTTGTCTTGCTGGTGTATAAGGTATACTTAGAAAGTAAGAACAAGAAGGAAGTGCTACTGGCATGGTTTCAGAACCTTGTAAAGCCTTTATATCGTCATCATTTATAACCTCTAGATGATCTACAGAAAGCGCATTATTCGTAACACATTTCTCTACGCCACCAATAGTTGTAAATTGGTTTACATGAACTTTGGGTTGTAATCCTACTTTTTTAGCTGCTTGAATAATTTTTTCGGTTTGTGCTACAGTAAAGTACCCCGTTTCACAAAACACATCAACAAACTCTGCTAAATTCTCAGATGCTACTTTAGGTAACATTTCGTTGATAATTACATCTATATATGCTTCTTGATTTTCTTTAAACTCTTCTGGAAAAGCATGTGCACCTAAAAATGTAGCTTTAATAGGAAGTTCAAATTCATCACGTAACCTTTTAACTACCCGTAACATTTTTAGCTCTGCTTCAGTGGTTAATCCATACCCAGATTTAATTTCAATAGCACCAGTTCCTAAGCGCATTACTTCATCTAAACGAACTTTTGTTAACTCATACAATTCGTTTTCAGAACTTTCCCTTAATTTTTTTGCAGAATTTAATATACCACCACCTTTCTGAGCTATTTCTTCATACGTTAATCCGTTTATACGATCAACAAATTCTTGTTCTCGAGTACCTGCATAAACAATATGTGTGTGGCTGTCACACCAAGTAGGAAATACCATTTTACCTGTGCAGTCTATTAAAATTGCAGCAGGATACGAAGGAATATTATCCATGAAGCCATAATCGATAATTTTTTCATTTTTAATAGCTAAATAGGCATTTTTTAAGGTTGGCAACTCTTTCATTTCATGACCTATAACTTTTTTTACGTTTTCTTCTCTAACTTGAATTAATTCCTTGATATTTATCAATAAGGTTGTCATAAGGGATCTTTAACTTTGAGTAATAACAAACATACATAAAAAGACGAATCGATATGGTATTTTATCTAGCAATTATATGTAGTATTTTATTACTTATTATTTCTTTATTTCATTTTTACTGGGCTTTTGGAGGAACTTTTGGACTCGATGCTGTTATTCCTACTCATACAAAGGAAATAAAAGTTTTGAAAGCTCCTCCAATTTTAACGTTACTTGTAGCGTTTTTTATAATATTAGTTTTTATGGTTTATTTACAAGAGACCAAAATATATAATTTATACTTCCTTCCTGAAATAATTAAGCAATATGGGCTAATAGTTTTTTCTTCTATCTTTCTGTTAAGAGCAATTGGAGAATTTAAATATGTTGGTTTTTTTAAACAAATAAAGCATACAAAGTTTGCTGAAAATGATACTAATTATTTTTCACCTATTTGTCTATTTTTAGCGCTCTCAGGTTATTTATTGTTGATTTTAAATTAAGAAGTAGTATTTTTAGCAAACAATTTTAGGCATTTGAATTTAACTTAATTCAATAGTTATTGATGCAATAAAATGCTTGTCAATTATATGTTATATGATACCAACAACAGAATACAATCCATATTATACTTCTTTTATTACAAACTTAGAAACAGAAAAATCGATAGTTGAGAATTTAGAGTTAGTTCAAGATGATTTCGAAACTACTTTAAGAAATATCTCGTCAAATAAAGAAAATTATGCGTATGCTGATGGCAAATGGACAATTAAAGAATTAATTCAACATTTAATTGATAGTGAACGTGTTTTTTGTTATCGTGCTTTATGCTTTGCAAGAAACGATAAAACAGATTTACCTGGTTTTGATCAAGATGCATTTGTAACAAACTCAGTAGCTCAGGATAGAGAATATAAAGATTTACTTGATGAAATGGCTGTGCTTAGAAAAGGAACCATACAGCTATTTAAGAGTTTTAAACAAGAAGATTTATTAAAAATAGGAACGGGTTCTGGAAATAAAATATCTGTTCGTGCTTTAGGAATGGTCATGGCGGGTCATCAAAAACATCATTTACAGGTTATAAAAGATCGTTATTTATAAGATGAAGTTGTTTTGAAGAAAGTTTTAATATTAGATTTAGATGGTGTGCTTATTACAACTCCACCATGGAAACCTGATACAGTTCATGAAGATGGCTATTCTGATTTCAATGATGAATGTGTTTCAAATTTAAATACACTTTTAACTATTACTGACTTTGAAATTTGGTTAAGTTCTACTAGAAGACTTAGAAAAACATTGAAAGAATTCAATCAAATTTTTAAAAATAGAAATATTGAAAAAGAAATTTCGGGTTTTTTGCCAGATTATCCAACATGTACTAACAGGAAAGAAGAAGTACTTAATTTTATAGTGAATTACAATATAGATGATTATCTAATTTTAGATGACGATAAATCTTTAAATGGATTAAAAACTGAAGTTAAACGTAATTTGGTAGCAACAGAATTAACTATTGGTTTTAATCACGAAAAACTACAAGAGGCAAAAGCAAAATTGAAATGATAATAAGAGAGAGAAAAGAGAGAAGCTTCATTATTTTAGATATCTTATTTAAACTGATTATAATTAAATAACTCACGAAATTCTATGATGTTTTTTTGGTAAATTAGTCTGCAAACTAAAATTTAGAGTTCATGGCTTTCGATATTGATATGATAAAAGAGGTTTATGCTAAAGTAGTTGAAAGAGTAGATGCTGCTCGTCAAATTACTGGTAAACCACTAACATTAGCAGAAAAAATATTATACACTCATCTTTGGGATGGTAATCCTTCTAAGGCTTTTCAAAGAGGTAAAGATTATGTAGATTTTGCACCAGATAGAGTTGCTTGTCAAGATGCAACTGCTCAAATGGCATTACTACAGTTTATGCAAGCAGGCAAAAATAAAGTAGCTGTTCCCACAACTGTACATTGTGATCACTTAATTCAAGCAAAAGAAGGAGCAAGTACAGATTTACAAAATGCTTTAAATATTAGTAATGAAGTATTCAATTTTTTAGAGTCAGTTTCAAATAAATACGGAATTGGTTTTTGGAAACCGGGAGCAGGAATCATTCATCAAGTAGTTTTAGAAAACTATGCATTCCCAGGAGGAATGATGATTGGAACAGATTCACATACTGTAAATGCAGGAGGATTAGGAATGGTTGCTATTGGTGTTGGAGGAGCAGATGCTGTAGATGTAATGGCTGGTATGCCTTGGGAATTAAAGTTTCCAAAATTAATTGGAGTAAAATTAACTGGTAAATTATCAGGTTGGACGGCGCCTAAAGATGTCATTTTAAAAGTTGCTGAAATTTTAACTGCAAAAGGAGGAACTGACGCCATTGTTGAATATTTTGGTCCAGGAGCTACAGGAATGTCTTGTACAGGAAAAGGAACAATTTGTAATATGGGAGCTGAAATAGGAGCTACAACTTCAACGTTCGGTTACGATGAATCTATGGAACGTTATTTACGTGCTACAGATAGAGCTGATGTTGCAGACGAAGCCAATAAAATTAAAGAGTATCTAACAGCTGATACAGAGGTTTATGCAAATCCAGAGCAATATTTTGATCAAGTAATAGAAATCAATTTATCAGAATTACAACCGTTATTAAATGGACCTTTTACTCCAGATTTATCTACCCCAGCAGGACCAGAAATGACAGAAAAGGCAAATGCTAATGATTGGCCTTTAAAAGTAGAGTGGGGGCTCATAGGTTCTTGTACAAATTCTTCATATGAAGATTTATCTAGAGCATCCTCTATTGCGCAGCAAGCTTTAGAAAAAGGATTGAAAACCAAAGCAGAATTTGGAATTAATCCAGGATCAGAGCAAGTTCGTTACACGGCAGAACGTGATGGCATCTTACAAGTTTTTGAAAAATTAGATGCTAAAATATTTACCAATGCTTGTGGACCATGTATTGGTCAGTGGGGACGTTATGAAGATCCTAAAAATGCACCTAAAAATAGTATTGTACATTCTTTTAATAGGAACTTTGCCAAACGTGCAGATGGAAATCCAAATACACATGCCTTTGTAGCTTCACCTGAATTAGTAGCCGCAATTGCTATAGCAGGTAGATTAGATTTTAATCCGATTACCGATACTTTAATTAATGAAAATGGTGACGAAGTTAAATTGGATGAACCGACAGGATGGGAATTACCTCCAAAAGGTTTTGAGGTTAAAGATAATGGATATCTTGAACCAGTTGCAGATGGAAGTGGAGTACAAGTAATTGTAAATCCAGATTCTGAACGGTTAGAATTATTAACCCCATTTACACCTATAGGAAATGAGATTAAAGGAGCTAAACTTTTAATTAAAGCTTTTGGCAAATGTACAACAGATCATATTTCTATGGCAGGACCATGGTTACGTTACAGAGGTCATTTAGATAATATTTCTAATAACTGTTTAATTGGAGCCGTAAATGCTTATAATAAACAGACAAATTTTGTAAAAAGCCAAATTAATGGTGAGTATGATGCTGTACCTGCAACACAAAGAACATATAAAGCTAAAGGAATACCTACAGTTGTTGTTGGAGATCATAATTATGGAGAAGGTTCTTCTCGTGAACATGCAGCTATGGAACCACGTCATTTAGGAGTTGTAGCAGTAATTGTGAAATCATTTGCGCGTATACATGAAACGAATTTGAAGAAACAAGGAATGTTAGGATTAACTTTTTCAAATGAATCTGATTATGATTTAATTCAAGAAGATGATACCTTTAATTTTTTAGATTTACATGAGTTTGCACCTGGTAAACAATTAACAATTGAAGTTGTACATTCAGATGGTTCTAAAGATGAAATAAAAGTAAATCATACTTATAATGCAGGTCAAATAGAATGGTACAATGAAGGTTCTGCATTAAATTTAATAAAAAAGCAAAACGCTTAAGCTTTTTGTAGCTAAAAATAAAGCCATTTAAACTCCTAATAAAAAAATTAGGAGTTTTTTGTAAGTATGAAAAAAGAAGCGCGACAAAGCACCTAATTAACGAAAAAACTAATTTATAATGAAAAAAATAATTTTAGGAGTTTTGGCTTTAGCATGTACATTAACGTTTTCTTCTTGTGATGATGACGAAAATGTGGTAATAACTAATGCAGGAGAACTCACAGGTGGTCCTTTTTCTTTTTTTAAAGATGGTCAAGTAGATAATGTATCTGGTATTGCAATAACAGGTACTGTTCAAGGATCTAAGACATCATTCATTATTACTGATGCTGATGGAGAAATTTTAGGTTTACCAGGAGATATAACTGCTTTAGAAGGAGTAAATTTTGATGAACCAGCTCCAGGGACTTGTTTTATATGGCATATTGCATATGAAGATGGTTTACAGGGATTAGCGGCAGGAAATAATACAAGTGATTTATCTCCTTCTGTATTGTTTGACTTATCAAACTCTATTCGTGTTGATAGAGGAGAGGGGCCAGAAGCAGGAATGTTAACAGGAGGTCCTTTTGAATTTGTTGAAGGTGACGGAGTTGTAGATAATGTTTCAGGAATTGCTGTTACAGGAAATCCAGTAGGTTCTAATAGTTCTTTTGTTATTACAGATGAAAATGGAAAAATTTTAGGTTTACCAGGAGACTTAGCAGCTTTAGAAGGTGTTAATTTTGATGGAGCTGGACCAGGGTTATGCTTCATATGGTATATTCGTTACGAAGGTGAAGCTGCTGATATTGGTTTAGTAGCAGATGCTAATGCAGGTGATTTAACAGGTGTTTTTGATTTGTCTAACTCAATTGAAGTAAACAGAAAAGAAAGTGCTGCATTAACTTTAGATGTAATGGGGTTAGAAAACCTAGGAGATGATTATAAATACGAAGGTTGGGTAATTGTTAATGGTGCTCCTGTAACGACAGGTGTATTCACAGTTGATGATGCAGGTGTATTATCTGAAACTGAATTCAAAATAGCGAAGTCAGATTTAGATGCAGCTACAGCATTTGTTTTATCTATTGAGCCAGCTATGGATCCAGATCCAGCTCCTGCAGATACTAAGTTATTAATTGGTAATTTTTCTGGAAACTCAGCAAGTGTTTCTTCTACAGGTATCGTTGGAGATTTTACAAGCTCTACAGGAAAGTATATTTTAGCAACACCAACAGATATGGATGCTACAAATGAATATAGTGGTATTTGGTTCTTAGATGATACAAGTATGCCAGCTACAGCGGGGTTAGATTTACCTACATTATCACCAGGATGGAAATATGAAGGTTGGGTAGTAATTGATGGTACTCCAATTAGTACTGGAACTTTTTTAGATCCAGCTGCTGCTGATGATAACGCTTCAACTTCACCTTATAAAGGAACTGTTAGTGATGGTCCTCCATTCCCAGGAGAAGATTATGTAATGGGAAGTGTAGGGAGTATTAATTTCCCAATAGATTTAAGAGGAAAAACAGTAGTTATTTCTGTTGAGCCTAGTCCAGATAACAGCCCAGCACCATTTACCTTAAAGCCTTTAGCTCAAGGTATACCTGCTATGGCAATGGATCATACGGTATTAAACATAGGAGCTGGACCTGTAAAGGCTATTATGGGTACAGTAACTAGATAAAAAATAATAAATATTGATTATTTAAAGTGCAGTTTTTACTGCACTTTTTTATTTTTATCAAATGAAAGAAATACTTAACTCTATATCCGAAACTAGTTTACAGGTAATTGATACTAATTTACCTATTACTGATTATGTGCCTATTTCTATATCTACTAAAAATAAAGATTTAGCTAGTTTTGATGTTAGCTCTTCTGAAGATTGGTCTATTTATTTAAAGAATTTATTACGTAGTAAAGATGCTAGAGTAGCTTATGGTGGATACATAGAACAAAGAGATATTTATAAACGTAGTTCTTATTTCAATACAACTAATGAAAATGAAAGAAATATTCATTTAGGAATAGATTTATGGTGTGATGCTGGTACCTCAGTTTTAGCAGTTTTAGATGGAGAAGTTCACAGTTTTAAAAATAATTTGAATCATGGAGATTATGGGCCAACCATTATTTTGAAACATAAAATTAATGAGATCGAGTTTTATAGTTTATACGGTCATTTGTCTATAGCATCTATACAAAATATTAAAGTAGGGCAAAAAGTAAAGCAAGAAGAGGTGATCGGTTTTTTAGGAACAAATGAAGTAAATGGAGATTATGCACCACATTTACATTTTCAATTAATTGTAGATATTGAAGATTATTATGGAGATTATCCTGGGGTTTGTTCAAAAAATAATGTAGAATTTTATAAACAAAATTGTCCAAATCCAAATTTACTATTAAAATTGCCACATGAAATATAGACAACTTACAAAAGAACAATTTGAAAGTTTACATGAAGAATTTTCTACCTTCTTAGCAACTCAAAGTATTGATGTTAAAGAATGGAGTACAATAAAAAATGAAAATCCAAACTTAGCAGAAAACGAATTGAATTTATTTAGTGATATCGTTTGGGAAGATGTATTAACAAAAGCTGAGTATTTAGAGCATTTTTCTAAAAATACCATAAACCTTTTTAAATGTAAATCAGAAAAAATTTCAAGAATTGTGATTAAAGTTACCGAAGAAGTTGATTTATTAACTGAAAATGGTTATAATTGGTTACTAGAAAATTATAATGCAGAAAGTGTAACATTATATCAAGGTGAAAAGTCATATTCATCTGAAAGAAACACTGAAGTATTTGATTTAATAGAAAAAGGAAGTACCATTGTTAAGGGTGATTTGTATAATTTTTTTAGTAAAATTATAAGTTAATTATTAACAATTACCATTTTGGTCTAACTTTTGTTTATTTTTGAGTAAAACACAATCTATCAAAATGAAGAAATTAGTATTAGCATTATTTTTAGGTTTATTTACTTTCACTGCAAAGGCTCAAGATATTAAAGATATCTTAACTTCAGGAAAGTGGTTTGTAGAATCTATCCAAGAGAAAGGCGAAGAGCCTGAATTATCATCAAATAAAGATGACGAATGGTTAGTATTTACTAAAGACGGAAAAGTAGAAGAAAATCACTTTGGTGATTCTAAAACTTTTTCTTGGACCTATGATGAGGGTAAGAAAATGATCAAACTTTCTGGAAGTGAAACGATCTTCAAGAGAGTTATTGAGATTACAGACAATAAACTGATTATCGAGTTAGTTGAAGATCTTGAGAATTCAGACGATAATTTAATGATTACTTACGTTAAGTAATTCTAATAATTTTCTTGTCCCCAAAGAAGCAACGTCTTTAATAATTGTTAAATTATTAAAGGCGTTTTTAGTTACACTAGGTTTCGGATCTATAAAATATATAGGTGTATTCTCTTTAATAAAATTAATTAAACTAGCCGCAGGATATACTTGCATAGAAGTACCAATAATTATTAATACATCAGCCTGCTCTACAATTTCAACAGCTTTAGGAATCATAGGAACATCTTCTCCAAACCAAACAATATAAGGTCTTAATTGCGAACCATCTTCAGCTTTATCGTTTAAAGTAATATCTTTAGTCCATTCACAAATACAATCATCTGCAATTGAACTTTTGGCTTTTAACAATTCACCATGTAAATGAATAATGTTTGTACTACGAGCTCTCTCGTGTAAATCATCTACGTTTTGAGTAATAATATGTACATCAAAGTGTTCCTCTAATTTTTTTAAATTAAAATGCGCTGGATTGGGTTGTACGTCAAAAAGTTGTCTTCTTCGTTGGTTGTAAAAGTCTAAAACTAAAGCAGGGTTATTTCTAAATCCTATAGGTGAAGCAACTTCCATAATATCATGACCTTCCCATAAACCATCGGCATCTCTAAAGGTATTAATACCACTTTCTGCGCTAATACCAGCTCCTGTAAGTACAACTATTTTTTTCATATGTCTAAAGTAATAATTTTTATAAGTTTGTGATATGATAGATGAAGAATTATTGAAGTACCTTGAAGGTTATGTAACTGATAGTAGAAAAGCTACGTTTAAAGAAGTTTTAGCTAATAGAACTAGGCATTTTACAGTAGTATTAGAGAATGTTTTTCAGCCACATAATGCCAGTGCTGTTGTTAGAAGTTGTGATGTTTTTGGTATTCAAGATGTATATACGATTGAAAATAGTTACGTAAATAAGGTATCTAGAAAAATTGCAAAAGGAAGTCAAAAGTGGTTAGATTTTCATCGCTTTAAATCTGAAGTGAATAATACACAAGAATGTTTTTCAACATTAAAGGAAAAAGGATATCAAATTATTGCTACTACACCACATAACGATTCGTGTTATTTATCTGATTTTGATATAAGCAAAAAATCAGCATTTGTTTTTGGAGTAGAAAGAGAAGGTGTTTCAGATTTTATGATGGAAAATGCAGATGGATATTTAAAAGTACCCATGGTTGGTTTTACAGAGAGTTTGAACATATCTGTGGCAGCTGCGATAGTTTTACAAGATGTAACAACAAGATTGCGTAAATCTGAGTTAAATTGGAAATTAACATCACAAGAGCAATTAGAAATTTATTCAGAATGGATTGAGAAATCTATTAAAAATGTAGATAAACACAAGAGTTTCTTTTTAGAGAATAAAAAATAATAATCTGATTTCTATGTTAAAGGTTTTTGTCATGCACTAAGATTTTATTCAAACTTTGTTGTTAAAAAATCATATACCATAGCTTTGGTAATAGCTTTACCATTTGCGAGTTCTTTAATTCTTGAAAAAGGAAAAACAAACGAACAACCGTTCTTATGTTCAGAACATCCGTAGGCAGATTTACCTTTTAAAATTGTTCCTTTTTTACACTTCGGACAAGTAATAGTATCTGGTACAGTTTTGGCTTTAGTTGCTCCACCTTGTTTAGGTTCTAGTTTCAAATTAAAGTTATCATCAAAACGTACTAAACCTTCTGCTTTTCCTTGATCAGTTTTCCATCCTTTCAAATTTGTTGTACAACCTTTATCTAATAATCGGATTAATTGATTCTCTGAAATTTTCTTGTCAAGGAAAGCGAATGGAAGTTTAAAATCACAGCCATTTTTATAATTAGAACATCCGTAAGCAGTACTACCTTTTAGTAAATTTCCTTTTTTACATTTCGGACATTCTTTTCCTGTAACAGTTTTTTTACTAGATGCTTTTTTCTGACTTTTCTTAGGAGTCAATTCCTTATTGTTTTCTGCGGAAAGACGTACTGTTTTTTTACTAGAACGAACTTCGTATACCAATTGATCTACCATTTGTTTCATCTGTTTAATGAATGTACTGGCATGATATTCTCCTCGTTCAATTTCTTTTAAACGCTTTTCCCAGAGTCCTGTTAGTTCAGCAGATTTTAATAAATCATTATCAATTAACTGAATAAGATCTATTCCTGTTTTTGTCGGCAGAATTAGCTTTTTTTGACGTTCAATATATTTACGTTTAAAAAGCGTTTCAATAATATTTGCACGTGTAGATGGACGACCAATTCCGTTTTCCTTCATTAATTCACGCATTTCGTCATCATCAACTTGTTTTCCAGCTGTTTCCATGGCACGAAGTAAACTAGCTTCAGTATAATTTCGGGGAGGTTTTGTTTCTTTTTCTAAGAAACTAGGTTCGTGTGGACCTTTTTCTCCTTTTTCAAAATTTGGCAATAAACTTTGATCTGACGTTACTTTTTTAGGTTCGTTATTAAATTCAAAAACAATGCGCCACCCTTTAGTTAAAATCTCTTTTCCTGTAGTTTTAAATGATACATCATCTGCTTTTCCAATTACAGCAGTATTTGCAATATCACTATCAGGATAAAAAACAGCAATAAAACGACGCACAATAATATCGTACACTTGTTGTTGATTGTACTGTAAATTCGTTTGAACTCCAGTTGGAATTATCGCATGGTGATCGGTTACTTTCTTATCATTAAAAACACGAGAAGATTTCTTTATTTTCTTACCTAATAGAGGCTGAGTAATTTCAGCATAATTAGTTAAGTTTTTTAGAATTCCCGCAACTTTAGGGTAAATATCATTTGGTAAGAAAGTAGTATCAACCCTAGGATAAGTAACCACCTTCATTTCATATAATTTCTGTACTATTTTTAAAGTTTCATCAGCAGAAAACCCAAACTTATTATTACAATAAACTTGTAAACCTGTTAAATCAAAAAGCTTAGGAGCATAATCTTTCCCTTTCTTTTTAGTAACAGATACTACTTCAAAATCAGCAGTTTTTACTTTATCAGCAAAAGCCTGACCATCTTCTTTTTTTAAAAATCGTCCTTCTTCACAGTTAAATAAAGTATCTCTGTAGGTAGTTTGTAATTCCCAATACGGTTGAGGTTTAAAATTTTGAATTTCTAAATAACGTTTAACAAGCATTGCTAGGGTAGGAGTTTGTACTCTTCCTATGGATAGTACTTGTTTATAACCACCAAATTTTACAGTATATAATCGAGTAGCATTTAGACCTAATAACCAATCTCCAATTGCTCTCGAATAGCCAGCATAATATAAATTGTTATAATCTTCTTCTTCTTTAAGATTATTGAATCCATCTTTTATAGCTTCTTCGGTAAGAGAAGAAATCCATAAACGTTGTACTTTTCCTTTATATGATGCTTGATTAATTACCCAACGTTGAATCAATTCTCCTTCTTGTCCGGCATCCCCACAGTTGATCACTACATCGGCTTTTTGGAATAACGATTTTACAATATTGAATTGTTTTTGGATTCCAGAATCGGCTGTAACTTTGGTTCCAAATTTATCTGGAAGCATCGGTAAATTGTTCAAATCCCAACTTTTCCAGTGCGGTTTGTAGTCTTTTGGTTCTAAAAGTGTACACAAATGCCCAAAAGTATAGGTAACGGCATAACCGTTTCCTTCAAAATATCCATCATGTTTCGTATTGGCACCCAAAATGTTAGCAATTTCTCTAGCAACACTAGGCTTTTCGGCGATACAAACTTTCATTATTCACTTTTAATCGCCGAAAAATAGTAAAATTGATATAATAATTCTATTTTTAGACGTTATTAAAGTAATTAATAAAAATAGAAATCCCTAAAATTAGAAGAATTATGAGAAAAGCTTTATTGTTATTATTGTTAGTTGTTTCAGGATCTGTGTATTCACAAATTGAATTTTTAGAGACTAGTCAAAGTGAAGTCGTAGGAAAAATCAGTTATGTATACTTAGAGAAAGTTGGAGAAAGTGACTACAATTTCTTTTTTAAAAATATTAATGCTATAGGACATGAATATGTAAGCTTTAGTTTTAAAAATTTAGATAATGATTTAGATAAGCTTTATAACGGATTAATGGGAGGTTTTGAATCAGTACCAAGAGATCCATTAAAAATGAAAGCAAATGGACAAATTGTTTGGTTGAAATTTTCTAGAGAAGATGGTGTTGCTTTTTTACAAATTCAAATGACAAGTGGTGATAACCCAGTTGATGTAGAAGAAAACATTAAAGTTTCACGATTATTGACAGCTGAAGATATAACGAAATTGTTTAAGAAATAAATTTATTTTACTACATATTTTTAATTAGCCGAGATTTTTCTCGGCTTTTTTATTAGAAATCATTTTTAGGAATAAAATGTATCATTAATCACTCCCAGGTTTTATCTTTCGGATAAAATCTATCAAAAAGTTAACAGTTTAATTCTTTTAATTACTTTTACAGATAAAAATCGCAAATAGCAATACACAAACATTGGTAACAAGCAGAAGAAAGAGAATGAATAAACTAAATACAGGCGAATTTTACGGATCACATTATCAAAAATCAGCTTTTGAAAACCTAATTATTACAGATACAGAATATACACATAATAAAGTTGACTGGCATTATCATGAAAATCCGTATTTCACTTACCTGCTACAAGGGAAATTATTTGAGTCTAATAAAAAAGAGTCTTATTATTTAGAACCAGGTAATTTATTATTTCATAATTGGCAAGATGCACATTATAATATAAAGCCACCTGAATTCACAAGGGGTTTTCACATTGAATTAAATGAAAAATGGTTTTCAAATTTTGATATTGAAATAACAGATTTTGAAGGAAGTATCAATTTAAAAAATCCAATAATAAAGAATTTGATGAACCATATATTTGTTGAGACTAAAATTAACGACCAGTATTCAAATTTAAGTATTGAGAGTAATTTGATTACTATATTTAGCACGATAAAAGAATCAAAAAAAGAAAACTTTAACACCCCTATTTGGGTAAACCAATTAAAAGAATTATTGACTGAGGAAAAAACTGACCATTCTTTAAAAAGCTTAAGTACAAAGTTAGAAATTCATCCAATCCATTTATCTAGAGAGTTTAACCGATATTTTGGAATTAATCTTGGAAACTACATCCGATTAATGAAATTAAATAAAGCATTTTGTCTACTCACATCAAAAAGATTTTCTATGACAGAAATTTGTTATCAATGTGGTTTCTATGACCAAAGTCATTTCATTTCAAACTTTAAGCGGATATACGGCACAACACCAACAAAATTATTGAGAAAAATTGGCTAATGTTAATATTATACAATTTCAATACGAGTAGAATTCTCATTTTTACAGCCTTTTATATAATCAATTAAAAATGAGAATTAAAAACTTAATAGTATTACTTATTCTTTTTCCAGTTTCAATCTTTGCTCAGGATATGGCAGAATATACAGGTGGCTGGGAAGGTAAAATTGAAAATTCAAAAACATTCAATTTAAAAGTTGAAATAGAAAATTTAGGTCTTAAAAAAGCAAGATTCAAAATTTCGAATAATAAAAGTATTGTTGACTATCACTTTGATTCAAAAAACACTTCATTATTAAAAATACCATTTGCCGAAAATTATTTCTTTGAAGGTGTACTTTCTAAAAATGGTAAAGAAATTAATGGATTCATAAAGTCTGGAATACTTTTGTATCACTTAAAACTTTGTAAATCAAAAAATAACACCTTTACAGGTGTTTGGAATCTATTAATGATAGATGAATTAAAATCACTTAATTTCTATTTAAGTGTTGAAAATGGAAAAAGAGATGATTATCAGGCTTATCCAATTTTGGGAGACAATCGATTTACAGGAACTTGGTGCGATAATTTTCAAAAAGAAAATGACTTGATTTCGTTTTTTGATTTTAAAACTGGATTACAGTTTACAGGAAAATTAATGACGGATAAAATTCAATTAGACATCTATTTGGGCAAATATGAAATTACAAAAATAGTATTAAAGAAATCAATAACCGATTGGCAAATTGGTGGATTCAACAGTAATAATAAAACTTCTATTCTCAAACTTAATGAAATGGAAAAACTTATTTCAAAGGATTCACTACCCAACACACATTCCGTTTTAATTTCAAAAAAAGGGAAAATAGTTTACGAAAATTATTTTGATGGCTACAATGCAAATATCCCACACGATATGAAATCAGCATCAAAAAGTATATCATCTGCAATAGTAGGAATAACAAAGGACAAATCATTATTTAATAATCTTGAGCAATCTATTTTTGATTTTCTACCTAAAAAATATCAAATTCATAAAGACAGCCTAAAAATGGAAATTGATATTCAGAGTCTTTTAACAATGAGTTCAGGATTAGATGCAGACGATTACACGAGAGAAAGGAAGTCATTAGCATCAGAAAATAATTATCAATCCACTAAAGATTGGACAAAAACGGTTTTGAAAGCTCCAATGATAAACAAACCAAATACTGTGGCTAATTATAGTTCAGCTAATCCATATTTACTTGGTATTGCAATGGATTCAATTGTTACTGAACCGTTAGAGATATTTATGGATAAATATCTTTTTCAAGAACTTGAGATATCAAATTATATCATTCAAACCGACTTAAAAGGTAAACCATATTTTGGAGGTGGAATGTATTTAACACCAAGAGATATGCTAAAGTTTGGAGAACTTTACCTTAATCAAGGAAAATGTAAGTCAAAACGAGTTTTATCAAAAAAATGGATTCAAAAATCCTTTAAGAATTATCATGATTTAGAAAATGTACCTGATAAAAATGGATATGGGTATTTATGGTGGCACAATACTTATCAAGTTCATGGAAAGAGTATTAAAGCTATTGAAGCTAGAGGAGCTGGTGGTCAATATATTTTTGTGATTCCTTACTTAAAAACAGTGGTTAGTATTACATCTGGAAATTATAGAAACGGAAAAACACAACAACCTGAGTTGATCTTTGAAAAATATATTTTACCTTATCTTGAAAATTGAACAAAGTCAGTTACCAACAATAATAGTCTTTATATAATACCATTTTGTAAAAAAACACTAGATAAGCCTTTTTAAAGAGGCTTATTTTTTAGTTTTAATATGATTTTTCTTTCTTAGGTATATAAAGTTGATCATTATTGGTAACTTGTGCAAAAGAGGTAATACATAAAAAATTGTTTGTAATATGAAAAATGAAAGCCTAAAATTGACAATTATTCTATTGTTTTTTTTGCAATTGATATTTGCGCAAAAAAGTGATATTATAAAAAGATTAAGTTACAAAATAAGATTCTTAAATTCTAAATCAATCGATCTTGAAAAAGATTCTTATCCAATATTAGATTCTATCTCTAATATAATTTTGAAAGATTCTCTTAATTATAGTGTTGAGTCTCATTCTGCAATGATGAGAAACGCATTAGAAAAAACAAAAAAAAGATCAGAATTAATAAAAAAAGAATTAATAAAAAGAGGAATTGATCAATCTCGACTTAGCTCCTTTGGATATGGAATGTATAATAGAAGATTCATTTGTACTACTAGGGCATGTGATACTAAAAATGAAAGAATTGAAATAAAGGTATTGGAGTAGTATTAAAAATAACAATTTGTCTTACATCATTATTAATAGCTTAGAGACTTTACCCTTCCTACTAATTTTTGTGAAAACTAACTTTATATTAAACAATAACATACCACCACATGAAACACGAATATCTAATTTAGTGATAATATGATACAAACTTTTATAGTAGATTCCTTTACCGATAAGCCATTTCAGGGAAACCCAGCAGGAGTATGTTTACTTGACGAAACTATTTCTGAAGTAATGATGCAATCTATTGCTTCCGAATTAAATTTATCGGAAACCGTTTTTGTAACACAAATAGAGAATACTAGTTATAGGTTACGATATTTTACTCCCACTGTGGAAGTTGATTTTTGCGGTCATGCTACTTTAGCAGCTTCAAAGGTTATTTTTGATACATTCAATCATGAGACCATTGATTTTATAACATATAAAGGATTACAATTAGATGCTCGGATTGAAAATGAAGAAATTAAAATGTCTTTTCCTCTTTATGACACTACAGCATATAGTCCAAGCAAAGAGTTGCTAGAGGCTTTTGGATTGGTAGAGGTGGTGTCTTCCAAATTCTCAAAAGATTTAGATATGGTTGTTATTGAGGTTAAGGATAAGGAAACATTGTTACATATTAAACCAAATTTTCAAAAAGCAATTGAAAGTTCTGATTCGATAAAGGAATTGGTAATAACAACAAAATCTCAGGATAAGACTTATGATTTCTATTCAAGGTGTTTTTGCCCTTGGATTGGTATTAATGAAGATCCTGTAACTGGAGCGGCTCATACCGTTTTAGCAAAATATTGGGGTGATAGATTACATAAAAAAGAAATGACAGCTTTTCAACTTTCAAAACGGGGCGGATATTTAAAGCTTACCATAATAAATGATGTTACATTGGAGGTGAAAAGTAGTGCAAAGATTGTATTAAAAGGGAAATTAAAAATATAAAGTGTACTGATAAGATAATACTATAAGATGAAGTTTCCATAGTATAAATTCAATCCTATTAATTATCTTTAAGCTACAGTTGAAAAAGTTGTCTTTTTATGAAAACTACAGAGAGTTATATTACCATGAATTCTTTGTACATGATAAAAAAATATATTTTTAATCCAAATAATTAAAAATTAGTGTTTTATTTGAGTTTGAATTTATTGTGTCAACCTAGAGCGGAGTTGAGAGGTTTTTATTAAAATACCTAACAATAACAAGGTCTTGACTTTAGTTTATCTTGAGCGATAGTCGAAAGGCTCGACCTGACAACAAAAAATTATTTTTAAGTTTTTAGTCATGTACTAAACCATGAATTACAAAATGAGAAAGAAAGAAATCATCACATTTTTTTTAGTAGTATCGTCTATTGGACTTTTAGCATGTTCATGTCCTAAAATAAAAGGTTTAAATGGCAAATTTGCTGGATTTCAAACTATGAGTAAACTTTTTAATCATACGTTATTAGTTGAAGTTTCAAAAAAAACTGAAAAAGGAGTTTTTGTTAGAATAAGGAAAGATTATAAAAACTCCACAGCATTAAGTGAGTTGTTTATTGAAAATGGGAATCCGAGTTTGAATTGCAATTATTCAACTAAAAATTTTACAATTGGTGAAAAATATATCATCGTTTTATGGAGTAAAAATGAATTAGAAAGAGTCAATACCTTATCTGTTTGTTATGAGTCATTTATAAACGTTTCTAAGGATCAAACGAAAGCACAACTAATCGATAAAGAAACATTTCAATTAAAAAAATGGAGTATTACACAAATTGAAGATAAACTTGGAATTCAAATAAAAAACGAACGATAATTTTCATGTGCTCATGCCAAAAACGCAACAGTTAGTAAACTGAAAAGTAAAATAATGAATAAAATTAAACATTAAAATGAATGTAGATCCGAAAAAAAAACTTGCTGAATTAGGATTAGAACTACCAATGGTCTCTACACCTGGCGGTAATTATGTTTCAGTAAATATTAGAGCAAATATAGCTTATGTAGCTATTCAGTTTCCAATATTAAATGAAGCGTATTTATATCAAGGTAGATTAGGAAATGAGATCACAACTGAAAATGGATATAAAGCAATGGAATTATGTGCGTTGAATGTACTTGCACAAATGCATACAAAAGTAGGATTTGACAACATAATTGGGTTGAACCATATAGATGCCTATTTCCAATCAGGTGATGATTGGGATGAATCGCCTAAAGTTGTTAATGGTGCATCAGACTTATTTGTAAAAGTACTTGAAGAAAAAGGAAAGCATTCTCGATCAATTTTTGGAATTGAAAAATTACCTCGAAATTTTAGTGTTGGATTGACTGCTTCTTTTACATTAGAAAAGGGATAGAAATTATTTAGTTAAAATTGAAATTGGAAAAGAAAAAAACAGAACGAATTCACGCATTAGATGCTTTACGAGCCATAATGATGCTTTTAGGAGTAGTTTTGCATGCTGCATTAACTTATAATGTAACAGATCATAAAAATGCTTGGGGAATTAAAGATCCTGAGTCAAACCATATTTTAACCGACTTTCTTGTACTTTTAATTCACTCATTCAGAATGCCTATTTTTTTCTTTATTGCAGGTTTTTTTGGTGCTATGTTATTTTATGAACGAGGTGCTTTTAAAATGTTGAAAAATAGAATATCAAGAATTGTATATCCATTTATTGTTTTTCTATGTATACTCACACCAATCATATATTTTTCTTTTGATTATACTAATGCTGTGTTTGAGCAGCTAGAAGATCCTTTAAAAATATCGACTCAGTTATTTTCAAATATCAAAGGTTTTTTACCAAGAACAACTTCTCATTTGTGGTTTTTATACTATTTGATTTTTATTACTTTTTTTACATTTTTATTGGGGTTGCTTTTTAACAAGTTTAAAAAAGTGAACACTAAAATAACTTTTGTTTTCGATTGGTTGATGCAACAACCAATACTAGGTGTATTATTCTTTGCTACGCTTACTTTTTTTATATTATGTGTGCTTGAAATCTCAATGGTAAATGCTTCAGTTTCTTTAGTGCCAGATATGAGTACATTTTCCTATTACTTTTTCTTTTACATGGTAGGTTGGATACTTTTTAAATCAAAAAGATTTTTGAATAATTTTAAGAAATATGATAGGCTATGCATAATTTTAGGAGTTTCTCTTGTAATTACTCAAGGTTTACTTATCCAATATTCTGGGATGAATTTAAATCCGAATTCTAATTCAATACTTTTAATTTCTTTTAATTCCCTAATAGTTTGGTTATTTATTTTTGGAATAACTGGTGTCTTTATTAGATATAGTAGCGATTACTCCAAAAGAATGCGTTATATTTCAGATGCTTCTTATTGGGTGTATTTAATTCATTTACCTTTAACAGCAATTATTCCTGCTTTTATTGCAGAGTTGTCTTTTCATGCTTTAGTAAAATTTATCATTGTACTTTCCTTAACATCTTTAATTTGCTTTGTGACTTATCATTATTTGGTTAGGAATACTTTTATTGGAAAGTTTTTGAATGGAAGAAGGTATGTGAAAAATAAAGAAGAAAATTTGATGTAAATACTGTATGAAAAATTAATGTTTAAACATGATTAGTTTATAGAAATCACAGTAGGTTTTTATCTATTTTATTTGCTAATTTTAGCGTTTAAAAGCATGAAACTAATCATACACAATATATAACCTATTATATGAATTTTTTAATTGTTGGTGTATTAATACAAAAGAATAATTGAAAGCGTTTCCAAAAAACATAAAATTCAAATATTCATGGAGGGATTATCAGCAAAGAGTTCTAGATGAATTAGATGAACATCTTGAGGATAAGCATCTTCATGTTATTGCACCACCAGGTTCTGGTAAAACTATACTTGGACTTGAAGTTGCTCTTAGACTCAATAAATCAACTCTAATTTTCGCTCCAACTATTGCGATTAGAAATCAGTGGGTTAAACGGTTTACAGAACTCTTTCTTCAAACTGATGAAATACCTTCTTGGATATCATATGATATTAGAAACCCTAAATTCCTTACAGTTTCTACTTATCAAGGACTTTTTGCAGCATGTTCTGGAACTAAGGAAGAGGTTGAAGATAATAAAAATGAAGAAGAAACGAATAGCGAGTTGATAACGCAGAAAGCAAGTTATTCTTCGAAAAAAGCAAAAGAAGTAATAAACCGTTTAAAAAAGCAAGGTTTTGGTACTGTAATTGTTGACGAAGCTCATCATCTAAAAAATGCATGGTGGAAATCTTTAGATGAAGTAAAGCATCATTTATCACCAACGATCGTTGGACTCACAGCGACTCCACCTTATGATGTTAGTTTTACAGAATGGAAACGATATCTCGATTTAAATGGCCCTATAGATGCAGAAATTTCAGTACCTGAATTGGTCGCTGAAGGAGATTTGTGCCCTCATCAAGATTACGTGATTTTATCAAGTCCAACAGAAGAAGAAAACACCAAACTGATTGAATATAGAAATCGAATTGAGCAACTAGTTAAATCAATAAAAAACGATTCAACATTAAAAGAAGTTTTCTCAAAACTTCCAATATTCACTCATCCTGAAGAAAAAATTGAATGGATTTATTCTAATCTCGAACAGTATTCAGCTACTATTATTTTCTTGAATTCGATAGGTGTTAGCATAAGCGATATACATTTGAAAGTAATTGGGGATTCTAAAATTAAAATACCAGCCCTAGATTACGAGTGGTTAGAAATTCTCTTAAAATTCTATCTCTATTCTACTGCTGATTTTATGAAAGGGAATGAAGAACATAAAGATGAACTCCTTAATAAATTGAAAATAAATGGGGCAATTGAACGTAAGAGTATAACATTAAGAAGTGTTGAAAAGAGTAGAAAGTTGTTAGGATCAAGTTTGAGTAAACTAGAACATATCAATAGTATTGCCGAGTTTGAATCAAGAGATTTAGGTGATTCATTACGAATGGTTATCCTTACAGATTATATAAGAAAAGAGTATTTAGTAAATAGTTCTGATAATTCTCTTCCGATACTTAAAATAGGTGTACTTCCAATTTTTGAAAAACTTCGAAGAAATGTAAATTTAGATCAAAGCATTGGGGTATTAACAGGGTCAATAATCATTATTCCAACAAATATTGTTCGTTATTTTAAGAAAATTTGTTCTAATTACGGAATAAATTCAGTTTCAACTACTGTATTACCTTATGATTCAGCATATACTCAGATTCACAATTCAAATAAGTTAAAGCATGAAATTGTACATATTATAACAAACCTTTTTGAAGAAGGATATATTCGAATTTTAGTAGGAACAAAATCACTTCTAGGTGAAGGTTGGGATGCACCCGCAATTAACGCTCTTATTTTAGCGAGTTTTGTTGGTTCCTATGTGTTATCGAATCAAATGAGAGGGAGAGCGATTCGAAAATTAAATTCTAATGAGAATAAAACTGGAAATATTTGGCACCTAGTATGTTTAGATTTAGCAGAGCCAAGTGGTGGGGCAGATATGGAATTGTTAAAAAGACGATTTAAAGCATTTGTAGGGGTTTCATATGCTTTAGAACCTTCAATTGAAAGTGGTATTGCTAGAATAAAGATTCCAAATCAGCTGCATACTTTAGCTGATATTGAGAAGTTCAATCAAAGAGTATATAAGATAGCAAGTAATAGAGATGGCTTAAAGTTTGCGTGGAAAAAGGCACTAGAAGAAGGAAATATACTAATTGAACAAATAAAAGTTCCGTTTCCTAAAGGCGATTACAGAAAGGTTAAGTCACTTAATTTCAATAGAACCATAGCTTACTTATTCGCAGTATTGTGTTCAGGTTTAATAGGGTTTGGTGAATTTAGTTTTGAAACGCTAATACATAATATAGAATATATAAAAAATCCCAAAGATCTACTATGGTGGATAGGAATTTCTGGAGTAATAGGACTTGTTATATTTGGACGACTCTTGTTTAAATCGATAAAGCTATTCTTCAGGTATAGAGATATTTCAAAAGACATCAAAAATATAGGAATAACCTTATTGGATACATTATGTGAATTGAATCAGATTACTACGGATAAAAATAAACTAAAGGTAGAGGCGATGCATAGTGAATACGGTACTGTGTATTGTTATCTTGAAGGTGGATCAACTTTTGAAAAGTCATTGTTTATTCAATCACTAATAGAAATTATAAGTGAGATAGATAACCCAAGATATTTGATTGTCAGAAAAAGTTCATTTTTTAATATAAAGGAACAAACAGATTATCACTCGATTCCTGAAAGTATTGGGCGTCTTAAAGCGATGGCTCAGAAGATGGAGAAAAATTGGCAAAATCATGTTGGTAATTGTGAACTAATATTTACAAGAAATATTGAAGGAAGAAAAATACTACTTCGTTCGAGGTTAAATTCTCTTGCTACAGAGTTAGAAAATAATATAGAAAGAGTAAATAAATGGAAATAAATTGAATACAATGTTTGGTGAAAAAGATTTACATGATTTCTTCTTTTGTGGAAATTATTGTTATTAATTCAATGTTTAAATAGACTAATGAAGTAATCATTTAGATCAAGAATACTATCGCTACATATTTTAGAAATTGAAACTAAATGGAAAATATTTTTATAAAATTAAAAGAGAGAGAAAATGCTGAATTTCGTAAAATTGAAAAAAAATGGTGGAACGGGCATGCATATTTTCCTTTAAAAAATTACTATTTAAATTATAAATATTTACATGGAATAATAAATATTCATTACGAATTTAGACAATCGGAGTTCAGTAAACCTTCAATGATTGATGGAGGAGCATTTAGTGATAGAAATATTTGTCAAGTAAAATGTGAAGTAAAGTCAAATAGACGCATTCCAAAATTTAATATTTCAGAACGTGGAATTTTAGCAAAGTTATTCAATAAAAAAGATGTTTTGAATTATAGGGTTACATGTGATGATAAAAACCTGAAAAATTTCTTACAACAAAACCTTAATTTGAATTCGATCTTTAGAATAGTTGAAAACAGTCCTGAATTTTCGCCATTAATTGAAGCAAAAATGGAAGATGATTCGTATAAATTAAATATTCTTTACAATACACAAAAGAAGAATGAAAATGCATTGCATTTGATAAATGAATTTTGTAAAAATATAATTGAATATTTTCATGAATAAAAAAGTGCTTTAAACTAAACTAAGTAAAGAGATAGTATAAAAAGAGTTTTAAAACTGTAAGTATAATCAGAAAAAAATCAAACCATCTTCAAATAGTTTAGACAGAAAAACATAATACTATTATATGATAAAAAAATCACTAAAATATTTAGTAATTATTTTAACCAATTTATTAGTTCTAATAAGTTTACTTGTTATCTGGACAGATAAATTGGAAATAAAATTTAATAGTTGGATTCGACTAATTGAGGTTTTAAAATTACTTGGGATTTCTATACTGGGATTACCATTGTTAAGGCTTCTAGTAGAGGTGTTTCGAAAATTAAAGATTAATTCAGTAAAAAAAAGAATAGGAATTTCAATATGTTTAATTTTATGTTTGAGTATATATTTTTATGTAGATTATGGATTGAAAATCTATAGCAATCGAATTGTGAATAATGAATTGAGAGATGGAATTATAAAGAAAATTAAACCTGTAGAATTTGGACTAGCGTATGGAAATAAAGCAGAGAATTTAACCAATAATGAATATACGGAAATAACAAAAATGAAGTGGTTTCCAAAATTGCCAAAAGAAGCTGAAAATATAAGTTATAGTTATGATTATGATGGTTTTCTACCAGACTATTCTTTTTCTTTAGTATACGATTTACCCAAAGTAATGAAAGTTGATACTTTGAATTATAAAAATGGAACTTTTTCAAAAAGTAGAAATTTTGAAGTCATTGGAAATACCAAAAGAGTTACTTATTTTGAAGGGCAGTGGTAAAATCGATAGTGTTTAAATCTCCTTAAGTTTATATAAATGATTAATAAATTCGTGAAAAGAAATATTATAAGATCTCTAATACAATGTTTAGTAAAAAATCTTTTTTATTCAATTATCGAAATCCATTTGAAAAAAATAAAAGTATACATATCAATTATAATTTTTGTTTTAAACATTAGTTGTACAACAAACCATAAAACTGATGTATTAAAAATAGAGGAATTAGACAGACAAAAAACAACTGAATTGATAGCACAAATTTTAAAAGAAGAAGCCCAAGGGTATCTCATATCGAGTTGCATAACAGAAGGGGTAAGAGGGATCCCTATTCCAATGGTCTTAAGTTTTAAAGATGATATAAGACATATTCTAAAAATAAAAGATAGTGTTCATTTAAACAGTCAGTTTCGTTTGTATAAAAAATTTAAAGTAACATCTAATTTAGTTCCGAATAAAAATATTTTAACTGAAAAACAATTCGAAGAATTTGAAAGAAAGTATAGAAAAGATGGATTTAGTTTTTGGGACTGGTTGGAAAAGAATTGTGAAAAAGGATATTGTTCGATAGGTAAACCGATATTTAATGAAACATTTGATTTAGCTTATATCCAGATAGGAAGAGTTTGTGGACCATCATGTGGGGGAGGAGATGAAAGGATTTATGAACTCATAAATGGGAAATGGAAAAAGAAAAAAACTATAGGAAATTGGGTAAGTTAAAATCTGTAATTATGATTAAACAGATAAAAGTAAATAACATAATTTATTAATATCTTGAAAGGTATGTTTTTTACAAGATGTTATCTAAACAGAGGCTTATGTTATTAAAAATTAAAAAAATATGATTATAGTTGAAAGAGAAATATCTGAATATACGCACCACAAAATAATTCTTGGAATATTTGAGAATATAGAAAAAGCGAGTAAAGCTAAAAAGACGTATATTGAATATTGTAAGGATAATGATAGATGGTCTGAACAAGCATATCAAACTGTAGACTTAAATAAAGATGTTGTAATCTCTGACGTTTCTAAGTTATTTGAAGGGAATTTAGCGAAAACAATACACGAATTGTATGTTGTTAGCTATTTTATGGAGGGGTTTGGTCAAACCACTAGAATTACAGAAAAAATATTTATAGATAGTAATAAGGCAAAAAAGTATGTAACTTTAAAAGAAGCTGAAGAACCTGAATATGAACCTTTTTGGTATCAAACTAATGTAATAAGAATGAATGAGCTTTATTTGGAGGATTTAGAATAAAAATAGCATCTAAAAATTAGGTGTTGTGTAAAAAGCAGAAAATAAGTGTTTTTACAAGCTACGTTTCATATACAATAAAAACCATTTCATAAAATTATGAAAATCTCAGTTTATACAATACTATCATTATTAATTACGGGAAATATCTTTTGTCAAAACTCAATACTAAATGAAAGAGATATTCCAAAACTTAATACTGTTATTAAAGATTTGGAAAAGAGTTTTAAACAAAGTAAATCACCTAACTTTTATTCATTGCCTCAAACATCAGCTAGTTATTTTGAAATCATTACAAAAGATCCAAATCATTTTCTTAGCGAATTAAAAAAATCAAAAGGTGTAGCGCAATTGCAAAATAAGTTTAAAGGATTACAGATTGATAATGAATTATTGGTAATAAAAAATATTTATTTTGATTACAATAACAAAAAAAAGTTAGAAATAAAATCATTTGAAATAGGGAACAATCAAAGCCATAGTATTAAGTTGTCGTTTAATGATTCTTTAAATCAAAACAGGAATAAATATTACTACTCAAGCTCTACTAATAAAAGAGAAAATACAACTGAAGTTCGTGGCTTTTTTTTACATGATAAATTTAAATCTGTCATGATTCCCAAACAACTTTCAAGTTGGATAAATTACACTGATATTATTGTAAAACCTGAAACATCTATTTTTTATAATAAAAGTAGCAAATCGAATAAATTTGAAACCTATAAGACTACTATTATAGACTCATTAATTCATTACTATGAATTGAAAACCAACAAACCACCTTATAGGAAAAAACAAGATTTTATTTCTAGAAGAAGAGAATTACATCAGTGGGAGTCAAAAAAGGAAAAATTAGCAGATAGTCTTTTTAAGAATGATAATCATTTTAATAAACTGTTATTAGAAGCCTTGGACTACGCCGAGGAGAATAATGTTTCTAATGGAGATTTAGAAGATTTTACAGCTCAGTTAATTTCAAAAAAAAGAGCTTTAAAATTAATGAGACAAAATAGACAGGTTGGCTCATGTAGTTTTGATAACGGACCAATTATACAGCAACAAAGAATTGCTAGTCTAGCAGCTAAAACTCAAAACTGGGAAGTATTTATAAAATCATTCATGAATATTATGAATGATAATGTTTCAAGAAATGCGAATAGCAATATAGCTTCAAATATTAGAAAAACTTATATAGAAGAATTAGCCAAATTAGATATAGATATCCATAAAATATTGTTAGGTTCTACTATAAAAATTAAAGACACAGTTCGTAAACATTATTTTTCTAGTGGAAGTAAAATAGCTAAAGCATATGCTAATTTAAGTGTTAAAGAACAAGAGTATTTTGAGAATACAGTTTTTAGTATTATTAGGGATAAAAAAGTTGATGCTTTTAATCAGCTTAATTTTTATAATACACTTAAAAATTATCAATATTTTGTAAAAGATAGCATTAAAAAAATAGCATTAGAAAGAGATATCCGAAATCTAGTACCATTGTTTTCTAAAGAATTAAGATCTCGAATTGAAACCCCAAATAAACAGCTATGCGATTTACTGTATCGTGAAAAAAAAGAATTAGATGCTTTTGAAATTGAATCATCAATCATAGGGAATATAGGATCTTATAGTTATAATGGTGAGTGTTGGCAAGCAGAACTTATCGATAAAAATTCTAAAGGAAAGATAGTTTATGATTTAACCATGCCGATAGGAGAAGAAATAACGCCACTTCAAAATTTTATAGATAAAAAAAGTGAGTTGAAATCTCGTGTAGAAAAGCATTCTTTTTTACAACAAATTATTAATAATCATAAAGAAAATAGGGTTTACATTAAATTTACAAAAGATAAATCATTCGCTAATTATAGAAACCGAGTAACTAGGGAAATTCCAAACAAATTGGCTTCTGAGTTAAATTTTGAAAACGCAATATCTTTATATGTCTCATTTCCTGAAAAAAAGTATGTACGGTTTATATTATTAAATAATGGACACTTGTTGTTGTTAGGAATTCCAAAAGGTTTTCATTTGTTAAATTATAATTTTGAAGATTTAATGACGAAAGAAGAAGCTTCATTTTTAATGACATCCTATAAAAGTTATAAGTTATTTGATGAGAAAGGTAAAATGTTGAATTAGAGTACGATAATTTTTTCAGAAAGCTAATACAAAACCTTATAATTAATAGTGGTAAGACATAACTTTCACTGAAAACAGGGGGAAATATCTCAGTTTTAAAAAAGATCTTTGTTTGTTAAAAATGTGATGAAAGAATGATAGTACAAGCAAACATTTTAAATACAGATTATAACAGAGATTGGATACATTTTATACAATGGTATCAAAATCTATTATTTAGTATTCAAGAAGATACTATTTTAGATATTTGGGATACTAACTTCAAAAAAATAGCCTCAATAGAACTAGGAGGGCGATTTTACGAACCTACTTTTCAATTTGTAGATCAAAAATTAGCATTAATAGCCAAAAGAGGAAATAGAATCGCAATTATAGATTTTAAGAGCCTTGAAAATCCAACTGTAGTATTACAAAAAACAGAAAATGGATTTATAAAAGGAGCTTGTATTGCTCAACATAAATTATACGTTCAAATATCAGAGAATCATAAAGACAAAACTCATTTCAATTTTCAAGTCTCAGATATTCCAACTTTAGAAAATCCAAATCCAGAAATTAACTATGTAATTCCTGTAACCGAAGACGATGTTTACAATAGTGCATTCTATACTCAGGTTGTAAAAGACACAATATACTGGATGAATCAAAATTCAATTTTTGCTATGGATATTACGAATCCGGATAATCCACAAAAAATAGCAGCTAAAAAAATTGTAGATAATGGTATTGGATATCCTGTATTACTTACTGATAACCGAATGCTAGTTTTAGAAATTGGAGGAGATGCTTGGATTGCTTTAAATCATTTTGACATTTCTAATAACAACATCAAAAAAATATCAAAAGGAATATTAAAAAACCACTGTATTAGAGGTTGGGAATTAATAGGTCAAACACTTTATATTATTCATTTAGATTTCAAAAGAATCAATAACGAAAGAAAATACAAAACGTATATCAGTAGTATTGATGTAAGCGGAAATCCAATCATAAATTACACCAAAGAATTACCAATTATAGAAGTATATGGTGAAGATAGTTCAACTATTTATGGTTGTTATCGTACTGGTGAGAGTTTAATTCTAATTCAAGGTAATGGAGGAATCCATGAAGTTTCAATAAAAAATTAAGAGAGCATATGAAAGAACAATTAACAACAGCAATTATTAATGGTGATGTAAACTTTATACAAGACTACTTTACTCAAGGAGGTAAACTCGATAAATTAAGGCTAACAGCTCCTAATGGTTATGGAGTAAGCCCTGTTGAATTAGCAGCTACGTCTCACATTCATCATCAAGGTAATGCTCAAGTAGTTTCTTTAATCGTTAAAAATTCTTCAGAAGATGTATTAGCTGAATCATTTATTCGCTTTTCTAGTGAAGATGATAATACAGCAGAAGTTAAAAGTCTTTTAGAAGCTGGAGTTCCAGTAGATATTATACATCAAAATCGAACTGCACTTCAAAGAGCTACAGGAAATAGAAATTTAAAAATGGTACATCTATTACTTACTTATGGAGCAGATCCAAATAAAGAAGGTGAATATGGAACTGCTTTAAAAGAAGCTAAAAGTATTCGTTATGAACCTGCTTATCTTGGCATGATGGAATCTTTTTTAGAAGAAAATCCAAAATCTCCTTTCGACTTTGTAAATACAGACGCTATAAAATCACAACTTAAAGATTGGTTAACTGCTATCCATAATTTTGAAAAATCCAATAATGACCAAAAGTTTTATATCATAGCTATTGATGGAGGCAGACTATCTGCGAACTCTGAAGAAGCGTTTGAAGCTACACTAAAAAAATATAGAGAAGATTTCACTGATTCCTATCGCGAGGAAAATGAAGTACAGAGATTAAAATTTAGTGCTGGTGATTTTTCATACCATAACATACATGAAATGAAAGAAATTACTCTTGACACTAATAATTTAGATTACTCATTCTTAGAACCTTTGCCTAATGACGCAAGAACTAAAAAAGAGTTACTTACCGAAGGACTGCTTTTAAATAAAGAATTATTTAGAAAAGAGTTGAATACTACAGACGATTTTAAGATTCAAATATTTAATCATACTTACTAAGAACAAACACTAAGACTATGAATACAAATGAATTAATAGATAGATCTTTATTTTATTCCTTAAGAAAACAATGGAACAAAGCTTTAGATTTTGCAGAGCAAGCATTAGCTAAAGATCCAGAAAGTTTCTTGGCACATAAAAGATTGAGCTTATGTCTTTGGTATACTGATAAAAAAGAAGAAGCTATAGCTAGTATGCACAAATCGCTAGAGTTTTATCCAGAATTTTCCAGCGCACATTATAATCTCGCTTGTTTTTATGCACAGCAAGAAGACAAGGATAAAATGTTGCATCACTTAAATCAAACCATCGCTTTAGAAGAGTATACAGATTATCGTCAAATGGCTAAAGATGATAGAGATTTTCGTGGATATAGAAAAGATGATGATTTTTTAGCTATTGTAAATGCTAATAATGAGAAAGAAGATCTTATCATTGCTACTTTATCTGGAGAAGACTACGAAGCTATTTCCAATCTATTACTAAAAATAGAACGTGAAATTCCTGTATCAATAATTGAATGGGAAGATTATTATGGCGATGATGAGACAACACTTCCTTATTTATTAGCATCCAAATGGGATAAAATTAGCGAAGAAGCTTTGTTTCATATATTTAAAATAGTCTCTCAAAACCTAGATGCTGAAGATTTTACTGGACTTGTACCATTATGTCACGCCATAAAGAATAGAATTCCTACCGACTACAATAACTTTATTATTGAAGCATGGAAAAACAAGTATAGCTATATGGATGCGAAGCATCTAAGTCGTTTAGATAGAAATTTTTTAACCTTAATTGCTGAGCTTCCTGTAGAAATAATTGCGGATGTTATAGTATGGGCGTTGAATTCTCACGGAAAAGATGCTTTAGAAGATTATGAAGAACTTTGTGCCATCGCACTACAAGATTTACCTGAAAATCATGAGACTCACAATGCTCTAATCAATAGTATTGACTCTCTAATGCATGACAATCAATATCAAGATGAAAACATCAGTGATAAAAAACAACGACTTGTTTTAAGCATGGCTCCTCCTCCATTAAAATACCCTGAAGGTATCGAGGATTTAAGAGATAAATTACAATTCCGATTTAAACAAGATCATCCATATCACATTATTAACGGAGCAGCTGGATTAGCAAGACACTACGATTTTATTCATTTAGTAAAACCTAGATTACCAGAAATAGCAAATCTTGCTAACCTAAATATACTGTCTCCTGAATTAAGGTTAGAGGCTATTTCCGAAGTTTTAGCCAAAATAGGAAGCAAAGAAGAGATTGCTTTATTGTCTCCTTGTTTACAAGATAAATCGTATCAACTTTTAAAAACTGTTAGTCAACTTTTTTATGAACATGAGATCGTAGCAGAAGAAGCTTCTGAAGCAGTCGATTATTTGATTGCAAGTACTCAAATTGAAGATATAGATGCGTACGAACTTCATGATGTTATTGTTGCTTTGCGTTGGTTTAAAGACGAACGTATTACAGATATACTTTTAAACTTTTTAGATTACGAAAGAGAGCTTGTAGCAAGAGAAGCTTTAAAAGGTTTAGGAACACAAAAAGCAGAAAAGGCTATTCCTAAAATTATCAATCAGTTTAAAAGTGGGTATCCGCAGTGCGTTTCTGCTGCTGCACAAGCATTGAATGACATAGGAGGAATTGCACATTTAGAACTAGAAAAAAGAAGCAATTTTGATATCGTTATGGCTAGAGCACAAAAAAAACCGCGTTGGGCAACTAGAGCTCTCCCATACTTCAGTATAAAAGGAATGGATACTGATTTAATAGCGCTTCTAAAAACAAACAAAGAAAATGAAGCTTACGTACACATAACTAAAGCTATTGCTCAAAAAGGAACCCAAACAATATTTCCAGATTTACTTGCTATTGGTTTAGATACGTTTAATTCTAGAAATATTGGAGGAAGAAATTTCGTTTTAATGTTTAATACTATCATCAGAAATACAACGGATAATCTTAATGAAGAAGTTATAAATCAATGTAAAGAAGTACTTGTAAATACAGATACAGAAGATATTACGGCATTCAGAAACATTCTAGAAAGAGATGGAGATTATGCTCGTTTAAAATATCCTAATGAAGAGGAACAAACGATTATTGATGCCTTTGTAAAACAATATGCTGAGACTTTAGAAAATAGTGATTTAATCAACGTTTTATTTACCGCTAAATATTATTCTTAATGAACTATATATGTACTATTCGCCGATTTAAGGGTTAAAGGATTGGCTACAGTTATGTCTGTTCCTAAAGGAATTGAGATAATGAATACCATGACTGGAGAGGAACAACCTAATTACAGTAAAAAAGAAATTCAACTAGAATTGTCTTTAGGTAGTGGTAGTTTTCGTGGTTACATGATGGGAGGAATTCTTCCATTATTCAGGGATGAACTATTAGATGCGTTTGATGAATTTGGGGTAGAAAATTATCAGTCTCAACCCACAGAAATGTTAGATCCAGCAACTAAAGAAATAGAATACGGCTATCATTTAACAAATATTATTGGATTAAAAGCTTGTGTTGAGGGGTATGATTGGAATGCAAAACCATGGGATAGACCTGCAAGAATTGAATATTTCCAAATTGACGCAACTAAAACAGATAATCTAGCTATATTCAGATTGAAAGAACAACCTAATTTGATCATTATCAATCAAAAATTAAGAGATTTTCTAATTGAAAAAGAAATGGTTGCAATACGAATGATTCCTACTGAAGAATTTAATTCCTTAATGTAAAAATACCATGAAGCATGATGAAACGACTGTTTATACCTTTAATTTTTATTTTTAGTCTTTCAAACTTTGCTCAAAACAATAAAATGACTTTGAATAAGGATCAACTTATCATTCAAGCGAATACAATTTTGGCTACTAAATATCCAAGCTTTCATTTCAATGCTTCATTGTATGAAATTTCTGCATGGAAAAACTCTCAAAAAATCGTTGTTTATTATAAACGCATCATCAAGTTTGTTCCTCTTGGAAAAAAAGAACAGGACTTAACATATGACTTTGAAGTAAATCTAACTTCTAAAAGTGTTGCTCCATTTGACTTTTTTGGTGTTGAAAAATTGTATCATCCAAATACCGAAGATCAAAAGAAAATTGATTTTGTGGTAAAAGCTTTCAATCTACCACACTCTGGATTTGACACTAAAATTGTAGAAGAACCAAATATGTTTGCTATTTATCTAGATAATGAAGTAGCTTTTGGTCAATATTACATTGATAAAATTACTGGTAAAAAATGTTTAGAATCAATTGAAGGAAGTTATGCTCCAATACCAGATGATATAAAATTACTAGATAAAGATCCCTTAATTGAAATAAAAGAATAACACCACCATCTTTTTTGTTTGTAATTATTTAATTAGTTAATTTTATCAAAGAAAAAGCTAATGAATAAAGAGAAAAAAATGAATGCAAGTTGTGGAATTAATTGTTAAAAATATCTGGATAGTTTTTATTGCTTTTACGATTTTGAATGGATTCATACTTAAATCAAGGTCAAAAAAGTATATTGAAGCTAACCCAGAATTAAAAATTGGATATGAAAACTTTTTTAGAGGATATATTTTTTATTGTAATATTCCTTGGATAGTTATAATGATTGGAAATTTAAGTGGCTTAACTAAAGACATTTTTGAATATTTAGATCCAAAAGCTATGAATCCAATAGTGCTAATTTTTCATCTTTCTATTATTATTTTATGGATTTTAGGTATTCGTTGGATTTATTTTAAAAAAGGAGCTGAATTTATTGAAAAACATCCTGGCTTATTTAGAAGATCAAGTTTACAAGGTATTTCAGATATTTCAGCTAAGCAAGTTAAATTATTCTTTCCATTAATGCTATTGGGAGGAGTAATTGCAATGATTTTAATGTGGACAACTGAATTTACGAATATTATAAATTGAGTATAGTATGCCAATTTTTACTGGTCTTTAAAAGGAAGTATAAACTTAATGCTAAAATAAACTATGAGAAGAATAATTTTAATTCTGATATTAATTTCAAATATTGGATTTTCACAGAGTAATTTAACTGAATTAAAATTTGACACAAAATATTTTAATGCAGTTGATAAATGGGTTGCTTTTCCAAAAAAAGATGTAGACTCTACCTATGCGTTCGGATTTATTTATTTGGATAATCAAGCTGGTTTTACCTTCAATTACGAAGCAAAATTTACAATAAAAGAGCAAAAACTAATCAAAATTGGAACAGATTCAACAGTTAGTTTTATGAAGTATAGGCTTGAACCGAATACTAGCTTAGTTAGTGTTTTAACGAATCATCAAATTTCAGAGTTGAATTTACCAAAGCAACCAAAATGGATATCTATTTATAAAAAAGGTTCAGAACAAGTAGATTATTTAAAAAACGAAGGCTATCATTTTAACCATGTTGGAGCAAGTGATTTAGCACTACAACCATTATTAAAAGCATATGAAATAGAACCACATTTTGATGGACTAGAATTTGAGTTATCATTTGCTTACAACCATTTAGGGCAATATAATAAAGCAATCCAAATTTTAGAAAAAGCTATTCAAAACAATCCTGAAAACTTCTATTTCTATAGAGAGTTAGGATTTTCATATGTAAATCTTAATCAAATAGATAAAGCAGAAAAAATATATCGTAAAGGAATTGAAATATCCGATAATGATTTTGAAAAAAGTGAAATGGCTGTAAATATGGCTCAAGCTTATTTTAAATTGAAGAATAAAGAAAAATTTGATGAATGGGCTAGATTGACGAAAAAATATGCTACCAATGACAAAAGATATTTACAATACATAGAATACTTTGAACAAAACTGGGACAAAAAGTAATAGAGAGCAATAGTTAGGATAAGTAATTTTATTTACTTCTTTAGTGTTTTATCATAATCTTTAAAATTTATAATATCAGTATAATAAAAATGAAACCTTTTTTCCTTTTTCCATTATTTTTTGTACTTCTGAATTGTTTTTCTAAGGAGAAAACCAATCAGGTAATCATACGAAAGAGCAAGGCACAGATTGAATATGATTACAAAATATTCAAAACTAAAGATAGCTTAAAGGTGAAAGAATTAATAACTTCATTTATGGGTGAAGAATCAATTTTAGCTAATCCAGAAACATTTTTATATATGGATTTTCATGGACAAATCCACATAGCTATCTATTTAAATAATGAATGGCATACTTGGATTATCCATGATGCAAATAATGAAGAATACTATGCGAAAATAAAAAGAATAGATTTTGACAATAATAATCATGAAGAAATCATAATTCAATCGAAATATGGTATTGTTCCACAATCAACTTTTGGACGTTCTTATTTTGGTGATTTTCAAATTTGGAATCCTGACAGTATTAAACCATATTTTAATATTGAAAATTATAGATATTCTGACGATATGGGTAGAAATGGAGATCATAGTTACAGAAAAGAATGTTTTTTGAAGGTAGAAGTTATGAAAAAGCAACTTATTGTAAGTCATGAAAATTCTGGTTCAAAAGAAAATATAACATGTGATTTTGATAGTGAGCTTATTGGAAAATACGATCTCAAAAATGATTCATTAATAAAAATAAAAACCATAAATAAAAGTAAATCATATTGATAAGCACTAATTCAATTTTTTTAAACTAAAAAATCAAAAAAAGCGAAAATTATAAACTAAAAAATTATGATTTTAAAAGAAATAAAGAGATGTTTATCAACTAAGTCAAAAGAAGAAAAAATTAGATTCAATGAACTTTTTCTTTTTAATATTACAGTTATGAATAGGGCTATTTGGGATACTGATGAAATGACTGATAAAGCTAAAGTTGAATGTTTGAGGTGGTCTAACGAATTAGTACATAGAGTTTGGAATATATTGTTTGATCTTAAATGTGTAGAAGATACTGAATCAGAAAATAGACTAGTTGATAATATAGATTTTTATCGCAAACAATCTAAGGAATTAGAAGGTCATTTGGGAGCAACATTGTCAAGAACATTAGAAAAGTTCAAAGTAAAAAGAGCATGAATTTATACATTAACATCTAAAATTTAAACCCAAAAACAAACATATTTTTATGGAAGTACACACAAAAAAAGCAATAAAAACAGGTTTTTTTTCAGCCATCGGATTTGCTATAACAACAGTATCATTAGACTACTACAATAATAATAAATTAGAAATATGGGGACTTCTTTTTAAAATTTTATTTTTTGGAGTTTTTATGAGTATTTATTTTAATTACATCTTTAAAAAAGAAGGAAAATAAGTACCAAAAAAGTAATAAAGATTTAACTTTTTTTAATAAACGATGCGTCAAAAGTTAAAAATCTAGATAGGAAAGGCAGAAAAACTACTATAGAATTAAAAATTTAAAAAAATGAAAATATTAAGTATACTTACGTTAGGATTACTTGTATTTACCAATATAGAAACTAATAATTCTAATGAATTTGAGTGTTTTATTTCAACAAATAAAGAAATTTATGAAATTGGAGAAACCCCAGAAATAACTGTTACTATAAAAAATAATTCAGGAAAAGATGTTTACTTAATTGGTAGTTTGGATGCTTCAGAATATAAATGGAGGAGTCCGTATTGCTATTTTGAAATTAACAAACCTAATAATATTTCTTCTCCGATCCTCAAACGTTGTGGTAATATGAATTCTTTAAGAAAAGAAGATTTTAAGCTTGTTAAATCTGGTCAATCATTTGACCCTTATCAATCAATTGATGATTATGGATTCTTTAGTTCTAACGAAATTAAGAAAAAAGAAAATTTTCAAGCACCAGGTAAATACAAGATAACATTTTATTATTCAACAAAATCAACTGAGTTAAGTGATTATCGTGGTCATGATAATCAGAAAAATGAATTGAAAAAGCTTTTAAATAAAACACCTAATATTGAGTTAATTAGTAATACAATAGAAATTGAAATAAAAAAGTAAAGACCATATTAATAATATCTGCAATTGATTATGTGGATTTAGTTTTTAATAAACTTCAATATTCTAACTAATTGTTTCATAAAAGTAGATTCTAAAAGGAATCTCCGTTATAAGTCATAAATAAAGTTTTAGCGTCATTCTGAATTTACTTGTGCTGAATTTATTTCAGTATTTCGGATTCTCATAACGCTGTTCAGTAACTATTTATGATGAGAACCTGAAATAAATCAGGTTGACATTTCTTTTTTTATTATATATTACTGATAATCATTTATTCTAAAAACAATCATAGATAATTAAAAACTAAATGAAAGGGAAAGAAATTTTAAACTCTTGTAAAAATAAGGTTTTAGGTAGTGGTAAATTGCAATCATTCGTTTTACATGGAGAATTAGTAGAGAAAATCAATGTAACTTTTCTAAAGTTTGATAAATGGGTTAAAATAGTGTCCTCTGATGAAATAACGACAGTAGCATATGTGAATAATGATTTTGATGAAGTTAATTTTGATGGAAACGATCCATTTCATTACCCTATTGATAGTATAGACAATCTTTTTCCAGACTTTAAAAAATATAAAGGAAAACAGTTATTGAAGTGGAAAGAACTTGTTTGGAAAAACAATGCAGCAATGAGTTATGGTATTAATTTATATTTTAAAGACAACCTAAATTTAATAATTCATAATAAAACAATGCCAGACAATAAAATAGAGTATATTTTTCAAAATACTATTCCAGAAGACTTAATTGAAAAGTAATAACAAAGGGCAATAAAATTTCTTGTATTTACTTATTAGCTTTTATTTGGTAAATTCGATAGCTATAAATCTGTAACAAATCATATCGTTATAAATTTGAAAGATTACAAAAACATATTGAATAATATAAGGAGGTATGTTCCTTTAAATAGTGAAGATGAAAATCAATTTATATCAATTGTAAGAACAACAAATGTAAAACGCCGGCAGTTTATAGTACAACCTAATTTTGTGTGTTCGTACCAAACCTATGTTTTAAAAGGCGCATTTCGCAGTTATTTTGTTAATGATGAAGGTGTAGATCATACGATTCAATTTGCTATTGAGGATTGGTTTATCAGTGATTTTAACAGTTATATAAGTCAAACTCCAGCTTCTTTGTTTGTTGAAGCACTTGAAGATTCTATTATTCAGCAGATAAGTTACGACGATGTTGAAAAGTTATGTACTGAAAATCAGAAATTTGAACGATTCTTTCGGTTAGTAGCACAAAAATCTTTTGCTTTTGCACAACGAAGAGTTTTATCCAATTTAGGGAAAACAGCTGAAGAACGTTACCTAGAATTTAAATCACTATACCCATCTATAGCTCAACGTGTACCACAGTACGCACTAGCTTCTTATCTTGGTATGTCTGCAGAATTTTTAAGTAAAATACGTAAACGCTTGGTATCTAAATCTTGAACTAGTTCAACGTAATTTCCTAATACAGTTCATTTTTTAAAACGTGTATTTCTTGCAATTTTACACTGTTACTATTGACAAACAATTATTTAAAAAAGTAAAATGAACACACACAAGACAATTCCATCGTACCAAGAAGGACTAAAAGATCTAGAAAATAATTTGACAAAAGTTATTCCGGAAGAAGTATTAACTATTTTTAGAAATGACGCCGAGCAACTAAAAAAAGCGCATAAGGATATTTTAAAAATAAATACTGGAGATAAGGCACCAAATTTTAGTCTATTGAATGCGATTGGAGAAACAATAACATTGTACAAACTACTACAAAAAGGAAAAGTAATATTAACTTTTTACAGAGGTACTTGGTGTCCGTATTGTAATTTGCAACTTCAACAATACCAACAAATTTTAGAAGAAAGCAATAGTTTAGGAGCTAATTTGGTAGCAATTTCACCACAAACACCTGATGAATCTTTAACAATCAAAGAAAAAAATGAACTCAAATTTGAAGTGTTAAGTGATAATGGAAACATAGTTGCTAAGCAATTCACAACCGTTTTTAAAAATGCAGATGCACCATTGCGTGCTATGACATCGTTAGGTATAGATTTTAATGCACATTATCCAGATGATTCCCAAGAGCTTCCTGTTCCTGCGGTTTTTATTATAGAGAAAAACGGAATGGTGTCATTTGCTAAAGCTATTGATGGTGATTATAGAAATAGAGTTGAAGCAGTAGAAATTGTAAACGCTTTAAAACAATAAGAAAATGAAACAAAAAATATGGCTTATTACAGGTATATCAAGCGGATTAGGGAAAGCTCTAGCTGCATCTGTAATGACTAAAGGCGATTTTGTAATTGGAACATTTCGTAAGCAATCGCAAGTAAATGAATTTAATAACAAGTATGTTGATCGTGGATACTCGTACCTTTTAGATATTACGGATGAAAAAAGTATTGAAATAAGCGTAAAGAAGTTAATTTCGAAATTTAAAAGGGTAGATGTTTTGGTAAACAATGCTGGTATCGGATTTGTTGGTGCAATTGAAGAAACATCTATTCAAGAAACTAGAAAGGTATTTGAAGCAAACTTTTTCGGCACGCTTAAGTTAACACAAGAAGTTCTCCGACACATGCGAAAAGAAAAAAATGGGCACATTGTCCAAATTTCATCTCATGGTGGGATAAAGGCATTTGCAGGTTTTGGAGTTTATAACGCAAGTAAATTTGCTTTGGAAGGCTTTAGTGAAGCTTTAGCACAAGAAGTTGAATCACTAGGTATTAAGGTATCGATAGTTGAACCTGGACCATTTCGTACAAATTTTGCAGGAAAAGGACTGATGGAAGCAGAAAGAGTAATTAATGATTATGCACAAACCGCTGGTAAATTTAGAGATAAATTGAAAGGAGTGCATGGGAAACAAGAAGGAGATCCATTAAAAGCATCAAAAGCAATCATTGATTTAGTGTATGATAAGAATCCAACATTACGTTTACCATTAGGTAAGATTCCTTTGCATACTATTGAAATGAAGTTGAATAGTGTTAAGTCTGATTTAGAAACCAATAGAGCAATTGCTGAACAAACCGTTTACGACTAAAAAGTGTATACGAATAAAGTATTAAACAATAACGGTTTGGGTAAACACTCGAACCGTTTTGTATTTAAAAAAGTATATTTAATGTGATAAAAGAGGATGCGATATAAATTTCCAACAATCATAAATGACAAGTTGCTAAGCAAGGATTTGATGTACCTGATTACTTCACAAATCTTCAAATTTAGTTACTAAAAAAATTGATAGATGTAACGATAAGAAATTATTATAAAAATGATTAAAGATTATAATGACTTTGCAAGATATAAGTATAAAGTAAGCAACGAAAATATTTTTTCAGATGACCTAGCATTTGGAATTTCGGGAATTAAACAAAATTCTAAAACGTTATTAATACTGCCTAGAAATAAGAGTTTAAATCCTATTAAACAGTATTCAAATTTAGAATTTATTGAATTTAATACGTATGATTTAAATGAGTCTGAAATTGCAATTTTAAAAGAAAATCAATCAAACTTAAATAACGTAACATATTTGAGCTTTTGGAATACAACATTATCCAACCTAAATATATTAGAGAATTTTAAAAATGTAGCCTGTTTAAATATAGCTCACATATCAGTACCAAATTTTACATTTGAAGGTCTTCATAACTTAGAAAACCTAAAAACATTTTGTCTTTTAAATACAGGAAAACTAAAAGATTTAACATCATTGAGCATTAAAAATAGTATTGAAAATTTTTCTTTAATTCAGCCAACTAAAATTGAAAATATAGAGGGGATTGAACAACTGAAAGGACTAAAATATTTAAATATTGAAGGTACATTAGACAAAGTATATAAGATTGAAAGTTTGTGTGGATTAGATAAACTTGATGCTCTTGAAAAAGTTAAATTGTACAGAATACACGTTCCGTTTAATGAATTATTAAGATTGAAAAAAACATCAAATCAACTCGAGTTAATAATAGATACAAACTTATATGCCACAGCACAATACAAAGAATTAAGTTTAGCGCTAAAAAATGTAAGATCAACAGTTTTTCAACCATTTATAGATAAAGGAAATGTTATACAACCCATTGGAAAAGGAAAAAGAGCTATTAAAAAATCAGATAAGAAATTTGAAGAGAAGAAAGAACGTTTGATTCAAGAATGGAATGAATTATAAGAGCTTAATAAATTTTTAGACACTTATTTTGCTACTTTATGTATTCAAAACTTCCTTTGGTTTTTGTAATATATCCATTACATTTTTTATAGTTCTAACATTACAACTTAAAAGTAACAATTCTATAAATTAATCGTCTAGACAGAAACTTAGGATCGTATTATTATTTATGGAAACAAAAACATTTCAAAAAGTAGGAGGATATTGTTCAATTGTATTAGGGTTAATTTATATCACAGCGTTTATAATTTATGGAGGAATATTAGAATATCCACATTCAGAGGCAACAGATATAGACAAATTTAATTTTTTGTCTGATAACTATTTAATTTTATCAATTATAAACTTAATAAGTTATGTCTTATTCGGAATATTACTTGCTGTATTAGTGGTTTCCTTACATCAAAAAACGAAACATTATTTACCAAATCTTTCGATGCTAACTTCTGTTTTCGGGATCATTTGGGTTGGCTTGGTTTTAGCTAGTGGAATGATAGCCAATATTGGACTTACTACTATAGTTGAAATAGGAGTTAATGATCCACAAAAAGCAATGTCAATATGGTCAAGTATTGTTGTTGTTACAGAAGGACTTGGTGGAGGTAACGAGATTGTTGGAGGTCTTTGGGTATTACTTTTAACTATAATAGCTTTTAAAAATTCACTTTTTTCAAAGGCAATACGTTTTTTAGGTTTTTTGGTGGGATTTGCAGGTATTTTAACCATTATTCCTTTAGATATATTCAAAGAAATTTTTGGAATCAGTCAGATTGTTTGGTTTGTATGGATTGGAATACTAATGATTCGTAAGCCATTAAAAAATGCGAATCAATTGTAAATATTTTTTTGATTTTTTTTTACAAATGAGTTTATTTTGAATGATTACTTTTGTTTAATTCAAACGGTTAAAGCTTTGTAGAGTATAATTTTTTAGAATTAAATAAAGGAATGTTGAGGTAGTGGTTTAAAAGCTATGCATATTAAAAAAACAAAAATTCTATGACATTGAAAAAAAATATGAGAATACTATATTGTGATAGCGTATTTGATATTAAAATAATTGAACCTGAGTATGAAAAAGAAAAACAAGCTGCAATTGATATTGGATTCGATTATACATTGATAAGCTTCGAAGAATTGATCGAAGGCAATATTTCTAAAGCTTTACGGTTTGTTGAAGAAGCGCAAAATAAAGAAATTGCAATATATCGTGGCTGGATGCTTACTCCAAGTCAATATACACTTCTTTATAATGGACTCTTGACAAAGAATATTGTATTAATAAATAATCCTAAAGAATATACACACTGCCATTATTTACCATATTCTTATGATAAAATAAAATCTAAAACACCAAAGTCTAATTGGACTAAGGAAATTACTGATAAAGCGATTCAAAAATTAACAAGAGACTTTGGAGAAGACCCAATTATAGTAAAGGATTTTGTTAAATCTGAAAAGCATCATTGGAAAGATGCTTGTTTTATTCCAAATGCATCAGATTCAGGTAAAGTAAGTTCCATTGTCAATAAATTCCTAGAACTAAGAAACGATTCCTTAAATGAAGGGTTAGTATTTAGAAAATTTGAAGCATTAGAATATTTGGCAGAACACTCTAAAAGTGGAATGCCATTAACAAAAGAGTTTCGTATTTTCTTTATGAATCATAAAGTACTACAAGTATTTAATTATTGGGATGAGGGAATGTATGGAGAAACTCAACCAGACTTAAATGAATTTTTGGAAATAGCCCAAACGATAGAAAGTAATTTCTTTACTATGGATGTTGCTAAAAAGAAAAATGGTGAATGGATTATTATGGAACTCGGAGACGGGCAAGTAGCTGGATTGCCAGATCATACAAATACCTATGAGTTTTATAAAAAACTTAAAAATATGCTGATATAATTTTTTGTATGTTAAATACTGTATACATTGAAAAAATAGATTTTAAACCAATAACTTTATTATCGTACTAGGTTAATATTTTGGGTTCACAGCAATACTAATTAATAAAACTGAGATGAAAATTATAGAAAAACATAGAAATAACTATACTATTTCTACTGACAAAGACAAATTAGATATTTTAAGTATTCATAAATTCTTGGCAAACGAAACTGATTGGGCCAAAGGAATTCCTATTGACAAGTTAAAAACATCTATTGAAAACTCTTTGAATTTTGGGCTTTATCACGAAAACAAGCAAATAGGATTTGCTAGAATAATTTCTGATTTTTCAACAATTGCTTATTTAGGAGATGTTTATATTTTAAATGAGTATAGGGGGGAGGGCTTAAGTAAATGGCTGATTAATGAAATAATGGAACATCCCAATCTTCAAGGGTTAAGAAGATGGATTTTATTAACCAATACAGCAGAATGGCTTTATAAAAAATTTGGTTTTACAGAAGTTCCTAACCCTGAGTTTTATATGGAGAAACATGATCCGAATGTATATAAGTAAAAGTTGAACTATCATTTAATGAAACACATTGCAGCATATCAAATGTATTATACCTTTAGCATTAAATGAAAAGGGATATTAATTTTAGGTGTTATGCTAGAAGGTGAGTTTAAATTAAGAGATTTCATCAAATTTAATTTTAATGGAAAATTATTAGAGCGTAAAATTATAGGAATTGATACTAGCAAGAAGATTTTAAATAATAGACCTAATGTTGGAATTATGATTGAAAGCTTAGATGAAAAAGAAAGTGATGATTTACGCAATTGGAATCCCCAAAATACTATTGGTAGAATTTACCAGAATAGAAAGTAGGATCTATTAAAACAAACCATTACAAGGTCGAGCCTCTCGACTTACTTCGTAAGCTATTTTCATTTAAAAGCTTTTTAAATTCAATAATGCTCAAGGTTGTGATATGATAAATCATATCTATATAAGATGTTGATTTTTAGTTATATATGTTAAACGTATGTTTTTTTTATGTACTAAGGAGAATATTTTAAAAAGAAAAACAGACATCAGAAATACCCAATAATGAGTATTGCAAAACTTTTAGGTTTACTTTTTTTTTGTATTAAATATCAAAATAGTATTATGAAAAAATATATCCTTTTATGTATTGTAGCTTGTATTGGTTTTATAATTAACTCTTGTTCAAACGAAGACGAAACAGTATCTTTTAATTTTACATACACATTTAGTCCAAATTCAGCAGATGATTCAGAATCAACATCAGCGGTTTTAGTATATGATAAAGAAGGAAATAACATTGGTGGATCTGAGCTAGCACTAATAACAGGAATAAAGTCAGGAGAAACAAAAAGTGTTGAAGTAACCGTTGATAGAGGTGGTATTTTACAATTTTCTGGATTTACAAAAGATGGCTTCAAAAGAGTCTTTACTGATGCTGAAGTTACTGATGGAGATAAAGTTAGTTGGAATTCAGCTGAAAATATAGCTAAAGTTAATGCAGATTCAAGTGATGAGGGTGATAGTGATGAATTTGGGAAATGTAGTGTTTGGGTAGAAGAAACAGGAGCTTGTTTATCTGCGACGAGTAATGGAGGTAGTTCATTACCAGGTGTACGTAAACGATGGTGTAAAAAAGACATAGGAAATGGTACTTTTAAATATACTGCTATTTTTGAGCCAATAAATGGTGGAATAGATGAGGGCTTTGCTTTTTACCAGAGAGTTCGAATTGTTACAGAATGGGAAACGTTTGAATTAACCCCATCTCAATTTAATAGTCAAGGTGGTTTTACTTCTTCTCACAATTCTAATGTAGATGCCGATTCATTAACCTTTTTTATAGAGTGCGTTCAGTAGTTTAAATAGATTACTATTCAATCATTAAAAGTTCTTTCTTTGAGTGTTGAGTAACACTATATTTTACAAAAATCAATGAAATCTAAGGTTACCGTATTTCAAGTAAATTAAAGGTGCTATTGGTGGTTAAGTCATATTTATTTTTAACCTACGTGAATAGCTATGCATTATTTATTGAACAAAGATTACAGATATAAATCATGTTGTAAGTATGATTTATATCTGTTTTTTTAGTGTTACTATTAATTGGAATAAATGGATACATAAAAAGTATTTTACCGAATGTTTGGTAATTGAATAGATTTTTATATCTTTGCTGTATGAGACCACAAAAAGTGTTAGATGATGATGTACTAGCAGCATTAACAAAAGTATTTAGAGCAAAAGGATACGAAGGTGCTAGTTTAAAAGAAATTGCTGATGCTACTGGCTTAAAGAAAGCAAGTTTGTATCATAGATTTCCAGATGGGAAAAAAGAAATGGCAGAGGCTGTTTTTAACTATGTAGATGATTGGGTTGAAAATAATATTTTTAGTGTACTTGCAAATGAAAATTTATCACCTGAAGAGAGGTTAGATATTGGTATAGAAAACATCAAACAACTTTACAGTAATGGTAGTGAATCTTGTGTTTTTAGAGCATTATCAATGAAAATAGGTATGGAGTTATTTGGTAATCGCATACAAAACGGTATGCAAATGTGGTTGCTTCATTTTAAAAGATTAGGTTTAGCTTTTCAACAGTCTGATCAAGAAGCGGAGCACAATGCCATTCAAAATTTAGTCGATATTCAAGGTAGTTTAATAGTGTCTGAAGGATTAGGTGATCTAAGTATATTTCAATTCACCTTAAATAAAATTAAAAATAGATATCGTAAGGATTAAAAATTTTTACGTCATAATTATACCGAACGTTCGGTAATTAAATTTTAATAAAAATGAAACGATTAGAAGCTTTAAATCCAGAAACAACAACTGGTAAATCAAAAGAATTATTTGAAGGAATTCAATCTAAGTTAGGAATGGTACCTAACATGATGAGAACTATGGGAAATTCACCAGCCGTATTAGAGGGCTATTTAAATTTAAGTGGAGCACTATCTAAAGGTAGTTTAGGAGCTAAAATAGGTGAGCTTATAGCATTAAATGTAGCTGAATTAAATAATTGCGAATATTGCTTAGCAGCACATAATTACATTGGAAAAAATTTAGTAAAAATTGATACTAAAGATCTTTCTGATGCTAGGAAAAGTGAAAATGAAGATTCAAAAATAGAAGCTGTTCTTAAGTTTACAAACAGTTTAGTAACTAAGTCTGGACGTGTAGATGACACTGACATTAAAGCAATAAAAACTGCTGGATATACAGATGGAGAAATAGGTGAAATTATAGCACATGTAGCACTTAATATCTTTACCAATTACTTTAATAATTCGGCAAAAACTGTAGTAGACTTTCCTTCAATTTAATACATAAAAATTTAACATAAAAACTAAAAAAAATGAGAACATTAAAAAATTTAATATTTGTATTCATCGTAACAATTTCAACAACATTAACAGCACAAATAGCTCCAATTGATGATAATGGTTTAGCTATAGGAGGTTATGATTTAGTAGCATATTTCTCTGGTGAAGCTCAAAAAGGTTCAGAAGTATACAAAACAAAATATAATAAAGCTACGTATTTATTTTCTTCAAAAGAAAACTTAGAAATTTTTAAAAAGAACCCGACACAATATTTACCTCAATATGATGGCTACTGTGCTTGGGGAGTGGGAGAGAAGAACACAAAGTTTCCAATTAATCCAGAAACTTTTGATATAGTAGACGGTAAACTATACTTGTTTTTTAATGGACCTTTCAAAGGAAAAACATTCAATACTTTATTGCCTTGGAATGCTAACACTTCTAGTTTGATTGTAAAAGCAGATAAAAACTGGAAAAAATTATAAAACAATTGAAATAGCGTATTAAGAACAATAACTATCTAATACGCTCTTTTATTTAAAGATTACATTATGGAACAAAAACATCCATTACCTCCATTTACCGAAACTACCGCTAAACAAAAAGTACAGTTGGCAGAAGATGCTTGGAACTCTAAAGATTATATTAAGGTTTCTAAAGCTTATACTATAGATTCTGAATGGAGAAATAGAGACTTATTTATAAATGGTAGAGAAGAAATTCAAGAATTTCTTAAAGATAAATGGACCAACGAGAGAAATTATAAACTCAAAAAAGAACTATGGGCTTATACAGACAATAAAATTGCAGTAAGATTTGAATATGAATATCAAAAAAACGGACAATGGTATAGGGCTTATGGTAATGAAAATTGGGAGTTTGATAAAAATGGTTTAATGAAAAAGCGATACGCTAGTATTAATGATATACAAATAAAAGAATCTGAAAAAAAACTATAAATTATGAAGACATTAAAGACCCTTATCTATTTTGTTGTTTTGACAGCACTATTATCATGCGGAGATGCTGTTTCAACTCAAAAAGTAGAAACAACAAAAACTAAAACAATTTCAACCATAAGTTACAAAAAAATAAATGTAAATGGAGTTAATGTAGCTTACAGAGAATCGGGAAATCCTAAAAATCCAACATTAGTACTTTTACATGGTTTTCCTTCATCATCTCATCAATATAGAAAAGTATTAACACATCTTTCAGATGAGTATCACTTAATAGCCCCAGATTATCCTGGTTTTGGTAATAGTGATTTTCCTTCACAAGAAGACTATGAATATACTTTTGATAATATAGCTAAAACAATAAATTCTTTTTTAGAGTTGAAGGCAATTAAAACTTATGCATTAATGATTCAAGATTATGGTGCGCCTATTGGTTTTAGAATTGCAACTGCACATCCAGATAGAGTAACCGCTATAGTTAATCAGAATGGAAATGCTTATGAGGTAGGTTTAGGTGATGCATGGAAAGGTATTAGAGTTCTTTGGGCAAACAAAAATGAAGAAAATAGAAAAGCATTATTACCAGCTTTTTCTTTAGAAGGATTAAAATGGCAATATACCCATGGAACTAGAAACCCTGAAAATATAAATCCAGACACATGGCACTTAGATTATTTAAGATTATCGAGACCTAATGCTCATACAGTAAACTTAGATTTATTTTATGATTATAAAAATAACTTAAAATTATACCCGAAATGGCAACAGTATTTAAGAGATAATCAGCCACCATTATTAATCGTTTGGGGTAAAAACGATGAATTCTTTCCTGTAAGTGGTGCTGAAGCATTTAAAAAAGATGTGAAGAATATAGATTATAATATTTATAATACGGGTCACTTTGCCTTAGAAGAGGATGGCGATAAAATTATAGAAAAAATGAGAGTTTTTCTAAAAAGAGTATTAAAATAAGTATTGAAATTTATTAGTTTTTTTAGAGTAAAACGATTTGGAATTTTTTCAAATCGTTTTCGTGTTTATGCACAATTCTTATCGTTTTAGCATTAACTCTATTATTTTATATGTCTTAACACTTCAAATACTTCATTGTAATTAACTGTAACAATTGTACTAAGGTATAGTCTTTACCATAAATAAATAGCAGCCAAATGAAAACTAAATCAATTATTGTAACTATTATAGTGTTCGTATTCCCATTTTTAGGAAATGCTTGCAGCATGTATAAAATAACAAAAAACGGAAGAACATTTGTAGGAAATAATGAAGATTTTTTAAGTCCAAATAATCAATTTTGGTTTGAAGAAGCTGGAGATAAAAAATTTGGAGTTATGTATATGGGAAGGATAAATAATTTTGCTCAAGGAGCAATTAACGATGCAGGTTTAGTTTTTGATGGTTTTGCAAACTCGAAATTGCCAGTAACAAATACAGAAGGGAAAATTAAAACCTCAATTGTCAAAGCACTTAGAAATATCATGCAATCCATGGCTTCAGTTGAAGAGGTAAAGCAATATTTAGAAACTATTGATTTGAGTTTTCTTTCCAGTAGTATGTTAGTTTTTGTAGATAAATCAGGAACGTATTTAATTGCGGAAGGAGATGTACTAATTCTTGGAGATGAATCAGAAAAATCATTTTCTAACTTTTATTATTCACAAATAAATGCGTTAGAAGAAGTTGATATTCCAAGGTTTCAAAAAGGACTTAAATTTTTAGCAGCTACAGAAGGAAAAGCAAGTTTAGATTATTGTAGTCAAGTGATGAACAATATGAAAACTGAAAATTCTGAGGTTACTGCCACTCAATTTTCTACAATTTATGATCTAACGTCACTTAAAATTAGAGTTTATCTTTACACAGATTTTACTAAGTATATTGAATTAGATTTAAAAAAAGAATTAGAAAAAGGGAATCATAAAACAATGATGATTGATTTATTTGATAAGACCGAAAAATCAATAGCTCATGACCATTTTTCAAAATATAATAATAAAAGTCATCCTGTTTTATTCCTTAAAGAAAAAATGAATCCAGAACAGTACTCGGAAGAAGAATTGAAAAACAAAGGGGTAAATTGGGGAATAAATGTAATTGGATACGAATGGTTGAAAGACAAAAAAGACCCAGATACGGCTATAAAAGTGTTTACATATGGAATACAGTTAATGCCTAATGATTATGATTTGTACGATAGTTTAGGGGAAGCATATTTTGATAAGAAGGATTGGAACAATTCAATAAAAAATTATGCTAAATCTTTAGTGTTGAATCCTGAAAATAATAATGCAATACAAAAGATTTCTGCATGCAAAAAGCATAGAAATACCTCTAATAAAAAAAACAAAAAGTAGAAAACGAAATTGATATTAATAGTTTCTTGAATATTCATTTTTAGTCATGATGCTTGTTTTTATATAATTCCAAATTTATTAGTAATGAAATCTCAGTATTTTGGGATCTCATAATTTTAATAACTTTTAATTTATGATGATAGTCTGATACGAGTTCAGATTAACATTAGGTATTATTACATTTTATGGATAATAATACCTGGTGATTCTAGATGAAATAAATGTTTCTTCTATCAAAGAATATGATAATACAATTTTCCATCAAAAAGAATTTCTAATTTACTTTTCAAATAGAATACACATACTAACTTTTTTATTGACTTAGATCAAACTCTTGTAATAGAAAACAGCATTAGTTTTGTGAACCGAAAAAAATAGAAAAAAGTTTACAATGGTAATTACAGAATTAGATCAATTAAACAAAAATGGAATTGATAGTAGAGAACGCATAGAAAATGCATTGAAGCATCTTCAACAAGGAAAAGGAGTTATTTTGGTTGATGATGTTGATAGGGAAAATGAAGGTGACTTAATATTTTCTGCTCATCATATGACATTAAATCAAATGGTATTAATGATAAGAAATTGTAGTGGAATCGTGTGTTTGTGTATGACAAATGAAAAAGCGGATACACTAAATTTGCCCTATATGGTAAAAGAAAATACAAGTAGTTATCAAACTCCTTTTACGATTACGATAGAAGCAAAAGAAGGAGTAACTACTGGAGTTTCTGCTAAAGACAGGTTAAAAACGATTCAGGTTGCTAGTAATGAAAATAGTAAACCTATAGATTTAGCTAAACCAGGGCATATATTTCCTTTAAGAGCTAATGATAATGGAGTATTGGCTAGAAAAGGGCATACGGAAGGTAGTGTCGATTTAATGAAATTAGCTGGACTAAAGCCAGAAGCGGTTTTATGTGAACTAATGAATGATGATGGTACAATGGCTAAAAATGATTCGATTATAGCTTTTGCAGAAGCAAATGATTTAATTGTGCTATCTATTCAAGATATTATCCATTATCGTAAATTTGTAAGAGATTATTCATAAATGGCAAACTATAACGAACTCATCAATTACATAAAAAGAAATATTGATATTGATAATGAGGACTTACAAACGGTATTGTCTTATTTTAAAACCACCACAAAAAATAAAAATGAAATTTTACTTCCTAGAGGTAAAAATAGTCAGGTGAGTTATTTTGTAACCAAAGGTTGTTTACGACTATTTTATATTGATGCAACAGGTAAAGATATTACGCGTTATATTGCATTTGAAAATCAATTTGCCACAGCTTTAGTTAGTTTTATAGCAAATGAACCCGCAGAAGAATCTATTCAAGTTGTAGAAAATAGTGAGCTTTTATATATTACTCATGATGATTTTAGACACCTTATAAAAACACTTCCAAAATGGAGAGATTTTTATACAATATATTTAGAGAAAGCATATGTAAATAACTCCAAGCGATTAATTTCATTTACAACTTTAAATGCTTTAGAACGATATAAACAATTATTCAAAATCAATCCAGATATTGTGAAACGTTTGCCTAATAAAGTAGTAGCCTCTTATATTAATATTTCTCAAGAAACGTTAAGTAGAATAAAGTCTAAATTTATATTTCAAGATGAAAGAGGATAGTTTTTAGAAATTTACCATTAATACAAAGTGTTTTTAATGTACATAGTTTTAAAATTTGGAGTGAAGAAGTGGAAACTTCATAATCTTTTAAAACATCAAAAATGAAATACTTCCTTGCAAAAATAAGTTTATACATAAACTAAGAAGGAATAATAAATATATTTAGATCAACATAAACTCTTGTATTAAAAAATAAACACATGTTTTTTATGATAAAATTAAAAGCAATAGTATTACTAATAGTTATGTTATCTCTTACCGGTTATGCTCAAGATACATCATGTACATCGTTTACTGTTTGGATAGATGACGATAAAGGTGAGTTTACTAATATAAGATCGAACCCTAACGGAACTATTATTTTGAAAATAAATCATAAAAATTACAACAGTTGGGGGTATATGGTTAACGTAATAGGAGCTAAAAATGGTTGGCTTAAAATCAATCGCATATCAGGAACAGAAGCATGTGTGATTTCAGATTTTGAAGGTTGGATTCATACTTCTGTCGTAGGAATATCTACTACACACGATATTTATTTACTAGATAAACCTAATGGAAAAAAAGTTTTTAAAGTTACAGGAGAAACTCTAGAACATTTTAAAGTCTTGAATACTACAAAAAGAGAGAAATTAATAGAGGTAGCAGGAGAAACAGAACATTTTAAAATTATTGAAGTAAAATGTAATTGGTTACATGTTAAAACTTCAAAAGGAAGTGGCTGGGTAAAATCTGAGAAGTTATGTGGTAACCCTGTAACTAATTGTTCTTAAATGATTTTTAATCGTAGGGCGATAGCCAAGGGTTTAATTCCCAGATATTGGTTTCTAAAAGTAATAGCGTCTTGAGAAGAGGTATTAAATATATTGGAACGATCATATGTGTTTTTATTCTATTTCGAGGGTATTTATATCGATTTTTTGTTACGTATTCAAAAGTTACAATTAGAAATGAAATAGTATTAACAGATGAAAATTTAATCAAAAAAATTGATCATACAATAGCACATAAAAAATTAACAATAGAGGATATTGTTACACTTAGTCACAAAATAACAAGCGAAACTTTAAATTTTACTTTTCATAAAGTTTCGAATAATCCTAATCAGGTTTCTAAACTAAAAATAGCCAACTGTATTGGATATGCTTCTTTATTTAATTCCATAGGAAATTATATTATAAAACAGCAAGAATTAGCGCATAGGTATCAATGTATACACTGGGTTGGAAAATTGCATGTTTTTGGATACAACATACATAAATTATGCAATTCTCCATTTTTTATAGATCACGATTTTAATGAAATAAGAGATAAAAAAACAAAGAAAAGTACGTATGTAGATCCAAGTTTAAGAGATTATGTAAGAATAGAATATGTTAGCTCCAAATAAAAGATGTTTTACAAATATCATAGGGAATTAATGTATTCCCGTTTTTAAACCAAAACAAACTTATGTATATGAAATTAGTAGTAGTTAATCGTATAATATCTAAGATACAGTGAAGTAATCTGTTATTAAAATATGCAAATCACTTCACTGTATCTGATGCTATTTTAACCATAATGTATGCTAATAATTAGCATAAATCAGAATAACATACAAACAAGTATTATTTCTTAAACGGATATTCAATTTAAATAACTTGAATTAAGAGAATTTTACTCTAAATGCGCAACGGATTCTAATAGTGTTATTTTATGAATTCAAAAAAGATTTCAATTCTTCATAAGTAGTAATTTCAATAGCTTTTTTTTCCTTAGACATAATAGCTTGTATGTTTTTTGGAATTGAAATATTCTCAGCTAAAGTTTTCTCTACAACATCTAAAAATTTTACAGGATGAGCAGTTTCTAAAAACACCCCAAATTCACTGTCTCTTAATCCATAAGTTTCTAATCCTAGGTACCCAACTGCTCCATGCGGATCTGCAATATAGTTTGATTTCTTGTAAATTCTTTGCATTGCATCTTTGGTAAGCTCATCAGAAAAAGAAAAAGAAGAAAAACTAGTTTTTAAATCTTCTAAACTATGATTGAATAATTTTTGAATTCGAATAAAATTACTTGGATTACCAACATCCATAGCATTTGAAATGGTGGTTTTTGAGGGTTTAGGTTCATAATTCCCTTTTTTCAAAAATTGAGGGACAGTATCATTCACGTTTGTAGCTGCTACAAAATGTTGAATTGGTAAACCTAATTTTTGTGCCATAATTCCTGCACAAATATTTCCAAAGTTACCACTAGGTACTGAAAAAACAATCTTAGGATGTTGTTTATACAATTGTTTATAGGCAAAGAAATAATAAAACATTTGAGGTAACCATCTTGCAACATTTATCGAATTAGCAGACGTCAATTGTCGAGAAATTTCGTTATCTAAAAAAGCAGATTTCACCATATCTTGGCAATCATCAAAAACGCCATTTACTTCAAGCGCAGTGATATTTTTCCCTAAAGTGGTTAATTGTTTTTCTTGAATTTCACTTACTTTACCACTCGGGTATAATATAACAACATCTACACCATTAACACCTAAAAACCCATTAGCAACTGCTCCTCCTGTATCTCCAGAAGTAGCGACTAATACCGTTACTTTGTTTGGGTTTTGAGCATTAAAATAACCTAAACATCTGGCCATAAACCGAGCACCTACATCTTTAAAGGCTAGGGTAGGACCATGAAATAATTCTAAAGTTCCAATATTTTTTTCTAAAGAAACTACAGGAAAGTCAAAATTTATGGTCTCTGTTACAATTTGCTGTAGAACTTCTGAAGGAATTTCATTTCCAACAAATTGTTTGATAGCTTCAAAAGCAATTTCTTCGTTTGAATATTGATCGATATTTGTAATAAATTCTTGAGGTAAAGGTGTAATGTTTTCAGGAAAATAGAGCCCTCTGTCAGGAGCTAATCCTTGTATTACAGCTTCACGAAAAGAAACAGATTTGGCGTTATTGTTTAAACTATAGTATTTCATGATTAATTTGATGCTAATAGGATTACTCCTTGTGTGTTGATTTTTGATAATACCATGGTATAATTGATTCCGGTATGTTGATACATGTTGTCGATATGTTGGTAGACTTTTTTAGCATTTTCTTGCCCTTTACAAAGCGCAAAAATAGTAGGGCCAGATCCTGATATTCCAGCACTTAAAGCTCCAGAATCTATAGCTGTTTGTTTTACTTCATCGAAATAAGGAATTAAATGTTTTCGAGCAGGTTCAACAATAATATCTTTTAACGAATTAGCAATTAATTGATAATCGCTAGCGTACAGTCCACTAATTAAACCACCAACATTTGCCCATTGAGTAACAGCATCTTCTAAAGGAATATGAGTAGGAAGTACATCTCGAGCATCCTTAGTTTTTACTTCTACTTGAGGATGTATTGCGACTAACATTAATTCATCAGGAACAGGAATTTTAATAACATGTAAAGGTTCATATTGTTGTACTAGAATAAAACCGCCATAAATTGCAGCAGCAACATTATCTGCTATTGGTGAGCCGCAAGCTATTTCTTCACCAAGCATGGCGAATTTGGTAAGTTCTAATTTCGAAAAAGGGTTACCTAATAATTCATTAACTGCAAATGCCGCTCCTGCCGAGCTTGCCGCACTACTACCTAAGCCACTACCAGGAGTATACCCCTTATGAATTTCAATGTCTAAACCAAAGTCAACTGGGTGTTTTTCTAACATAGCCTTAGCAACTGCACCAGCTGCATTTCTATTACTCTCATAAGGTAAATCTGCACCAGTAATTTTAGTGATTGTAATTTCTTTTTGTTCAGTTTTAGTAAATGTCATGGTATCTCCAAGATCATTTACAGCAAAGCCTAAACAATCAAAACCACAAGAAACATTGGCGACAGTTGCTGGAGAAAATATTTTTATTTGTTTCATTATTATTTACATCTCTATTAATACATAGTTATTTCTCATTGATATTTATCAATAATGTTTTGAAATCAATAGTCTATCTAACCTCTAATTTTTAGTTATTTGCTATTCTAATTACATCAGCAAAAATACCAGAAGCAGTAACATCAGCACCAGCACCAGCACCTTTAATTTGTAAAGGTTGCACAGGATAACGATCTGTGAAAAATAAAACAATATTATCACTTCCTTCTAAATTATAAAAAGGATGATCTTGCGGAATATGTTGTAATCCAACTTTAGCTTTTCCAGCTACAAATTCAGCTACGTATTTTAATTTACAATTCTTATTTTTTGCTTTGGCATATAGCTCTTGAAAATGTGCTTCAAACTTTACAAGGCTTTCATAGAAGTCCTTATTATTTTTTGTCGCTAAACTTTCTTGTGGTAAAAACGATTGATTTTCAATATCAGATAATTCTAGATCATAACCACTTTCTCTAGCTAAAATTAAAATTTTTCGAGCTACATCAATACCGCTTAAATCTATTTTTGGATCTGGCTCAGTATATCCTTCTTGTTGTGCTTGCTCAACAATATCATGAAACGTATTTGTAGTATTAAAATTATTGAAGACAAAATTTAAACTTCCAGATAAAACAGCTTGTATTTTATGTACTCGATCTCCAGAAGCAATTAAATTTTTTAATGTATCAATAATTGGTAAACCTGCCCCCACATTAGTTTCAAACAAAAATGGAGCATTAAACTGCTTAGACACTTTTTTAAGTGTTTTATAGTTTTCTAGTTGAGAAGCACAAGCAATTTTGTTACAAGTAACAACTGCAATATTGTTTTCTAAGTATTGCTGATACATTTTAGATACATTTTCATTTGCTGTGTTATCTACAAAAACACTATTTCTTAAGTTTAACTCTTTTGCTTTTGCATGAAAAAGTTCTAAACTTGTTGGTTTTCCTTTGCTAAGTAATAACTTTTTCCAGTTTTGTAAGTCGATACCTTGATCATCGAAATACATTTTTTTAGAGTTGGAAATCCCAATAACTCTAATATTTAATTTAAGTTGTTGTTGTAAATATTCTTGCTGTTGTAGTAACTGTGCTAAAAATCGGTTTCCAACATTTCCAACGCCAGTAACAAAAAGATTTAACTGTTTTGTATGATCACCAAAAAACTGCTCATGTAGTGTATTCAAAGCTTTTTTGGCATCAGAACTTTTAATTACAGCAGAAATATTTTTTTCTGAAGCTCCTTGTGCTATAGCTCTAATATTAACATTGTTTTTACCTAAAGCACTAAACATTTTGCCACTTAAACCTTGATGATTTTTCATGTTATCACCAACTAAAGCTAGTATACTTAACTCTTTTTCAATATGAATAGGATCTATTTTCTTTTGATTGATTTCTACCTCAAACTTTTTGCTAATAGTAGCAATGGCTTTTTCAGCATCTTCTTCTAAAACACCCACACAAATTGTATGTTCAGATGAGGCTTGTGTGATTAAGATAACATTGATGTTATCGTTAGATAAAGCTTCAAACAAACGTTTTGAAACTCCAGAAATACCAACCATACCACTTCCTTCTATAGTTAATAAAGCTATATCTTCAATATAACTAATACCTTTAACAGAAGAATTCTTGTCTGTGTCTAACGTAATATATGTACCTTCATCTTCAGGTGCATTGGTATTTTTAATTACAAGGGGAATTCTCATTTCTCGTACTGGTTGAATGGTAGGAGGATAGATTACTTTAGCTCCAAAATGAGACATCTCCATGGCTTCCTGATACGATATATGACGAATTGGTTTTGCTTGTTTAACAATTGAAGGATTGGCAGTAAACATACCACTAACATCTGTCCATATTTGTAGTTCTTCAGCATGAACTGCAGCAGCATAAATAGATGCTGTATAATCTGAACCACCACGACCTAAAGTGGTAGTTTGTCCATTATAACATTTAGCTATAAAACCAGGTAATACAACTACTTGAAAATTATTATTGTTAAAAAAAGAAGAACAATTACTATAGGTAGTTTCAAAATCGACTTGAGCTTTTAAATAATTATTATCTGTAATTATAAGTTCCTGACTATCTTTAAATGTGGCATCTAATACTTCTTTAGCAGCTTCTGAAATAATATAAGAAGATAAACGTTCACCAAAACTACTAATAACAGCTTTTGCTTTTGGAGAAACTTCTTCTAATAAATAACATCCTTTGTATAAGGTCTTTAGTTGGTTGAATAATTCACTAGTATTTGCTATTACATTAGCAGCATTATTTTGAATTAAATTCTTAATGGTTTCTATGTGATGTTGTTCAATTTTAGTGATTAACTCTAAATAATTATCATCTTTATTTTTAGCTAATTGTGCACTTTGCAGTAATGTGTCTGTAGTTTTTCCAAAAGCAGAAACAACGACAGCAAGCTTATCTTCTTTAGATGTTTCTTCAATAATGGTCAAAACTTTTTTTATGTTTTGATAATTTTTTACAGATGAACCTCCGAATTTTAGGACTTTCATTTTTTATGAATTAAGGTAGCGTGAATATTGTTATTTAACTTGTTGTCTTTTTAAAAAAGACGATATACGTGAATTATATGTAGAAAACCAACCCCTAAAGGGTTGTAATTGTTGTAGAAATAATCGTGTAGATGAAAGTGAACGTAGGAATTACGTTTGCTTTAGAAGTGTTATGTAAACTATTCGCTTTCATTGGGATAAATGTACTATTAATTTTCAAATAAAAAAATGAAGGAGGTTTTGTAACTGTAAAATTTAGTTTAATTTATTGCGAAATATAATCTTTTAATGTTTTTATAGTATGAATATTTTAATTTATAGTGTTTTATGTTGTGAAATTTTTAATTCTATATCGATTTAGATTCCAATAAATTTTTGATATGATAAAAATGCTTTTTTCTTAATTTTTTTTGATTGACCACTCATTTTTTAGGTAATGCAGTGCTTCAATTAAGGCTTTTCTGCTTGGTTTTGGATTGAAATTTAATTCTTTTTTAGCCTTAGAGGTATCGTAATCTTGTTTTAATCCATAAAACATGTCGATATATTCTTTTTGTAATAAAGGTTCTTTTCCTGTAATAGTACTACCTATTTTCATGAAAAATGCAATACTATATAAAAGTATCTTAGGAACTTTGGGTGGAGTTTTTAAGTTCAATTCTGGGAATTCTTCAGCAGCAACACGAACACTTTCTTGAATAGAAGTATGTATTTCATTGGCTAAAATATAACGTTCTCCATTTCTCCCTTTTTTCATTGCTGCATAGGCACCTAGAGCTACATCTTTTACATCAATCCAATTAAGTGTAATATTGGTATCAGCTATCATTTCACCATCTAAAATTTGTTTTACTAATCGATTAGAATAACTCAATTGATGTGCCTTACTGCCAATCATAGCAGATGGTAAAATTAGAACAGTTCTAATATTGAATTTTCTACCCAGTTCAATAGCCAATTTGTCTGAATCATTTTTAGAATTATAATACCAATTTCTTCGATCAGAATTGTATCCATTATTTTCTTTAGCAGGAAGTTGAGTGAAATCTAAAGCAGCTACAGAGCTTACATAAACAATATTTTTAACTTGGGTTTTGTTAGCAGCTTCAAATAAATTTCTTGTACCTTGAACATTAGTATCGTAAATATCTTCTTTTGGATTTTTAGACCACATTTTAAAAGATGCAGCCACGGCATATACATTTGTAACGTTTTTAAATGCTTCTACCATAGAATTTTTATCAGTAATATCTAAGTACAGTATATCACAACCCAATTCTAAAAGAATGCTTTTGTATTTTGGATTTCGATATGTAGCAATTACTTTTTCTCCTTTTTGAATTAATAACTTACATAAATTATAACCTAGATGTCCATTAGCACCAGTAACTATAGAAATTTCACTCATCGTTTTTAAATTTAAATCAAAATTGAGATTTTAAAACGAAGTAAAAAATGACAAATGTTAGAAAACCTGTTTACGTATTCTACTTAACGACGAAGGTTCTATACCGAGGTAAGAAGACAAATCACTGACAGAAACATTTTGAACCAGCGTAGGCGAGTTGCGAAGTAACTTTATATATCGTTCTTTAGCATTTAATAGTTGAAAGTCATGTAATCGTTGTGTTTTACATACTAAAGACTCCTGTACAATTTTATGTATGGCAGTTGAAAATACAGGAGATTTTTCTTGTAAAGACTCAAATCTTTGTCTGTCTATTGTAAGAACATGAATATCTGTGATCGCTTGATAATTTTCTTTACTATACTCTTTACTGATAAAATTATTAAAATCAGTAAAAAAATTATTGGGTTCAATAAGGTGATTAACAACTATTTTTTTGTTTTCGTGTGTATAGCCTTTAACAATGCCTTCTAATAAGAAATAAATGGAATTTATCTTTTTACGAGAAGAAATTAGATGTTCATTTTTGCTAAATTTTTCATAAATGAAGCTATTTTCTATATAAGATAAATCAGAATTGTTTAATTTTGCATAGCTATTAACATAATTTATTAGCTGTATCATTTATAGATTTAAATTAATTACTACTAAAAAAACCGCAATTTTTAAATTGCGGTTTTTGTTATTTTAAAACTAATTTTTCGTTTTATTTTTAAATTTGTCGAATTTACTTTCTTCTTTTTTAGGCCAACTATTATTAGTAACATCAATATCTGCTGTTTCTAAATCAGGGTCAACTACTATATTCGTAATTTCTTTATCTGATGTATATACTCTGTAGGCTTTAGTATCATCTTTACGCCATATTTCAGCAGGATACTTTTCACGTTTCTTTGTGCCATCAGCATAAGTTAATTCTACAATTAAAGGTAAAACTAATCCACCAGGTTTTTCAAACTGTACTTGATACATATATTTTGGTAATGCTTTTAACGTTGCTTTTTTATCAGCTGGTAAATCATTAATATACTTTTCTAATTCACTAGAATTAGCATTTTTCTTTTCAGTTGTAGTATAAATTAACTTTCCTAGGTTAGCAAAATAACCAGGATATTGTTTTTGCAATTGTTGTGTTCTCTCGTTAGGCTTATCTGTTAAATATAACGGTTTAACTTCTTTAATACCTATATCACAATAATCGGTAGTGTAAAACCATCCTCTCCAAAACCAATCTAAATCCATTCCAGAAGCATCTTCCATTGTTCTAAAGAAATCAGCTGGAGTTGGGTGCTTAAACATCCAACGTTGTGAATATGTTCTGAAGGCATAATCAAAAAGTTCAGGACCCATTATAGTTTGTCTTAGCATGTAAAGTCCAGCTGCTGGTTTTGTATACGCATTAGGTCCAAAATTTTTCACATAATCTCCCTGAGACATTATAGGTGATAAATTTTCTTGATCTATACTCATATAACGAACAATATCTTTAGGTAAATTATTCGTATTAAAGCTCGGATCATAATCTAATTCAGCTAAAATTTCCACAAAAGAGTTAATTCCTTCATCCATCCAAGTCCATTGACGTTCGTCTGAGTTTACAATCATAGGAAAGAAGTTATGACCCACTTCATGCGTAATAACACCAATCATACCATTTTTAGTTCTATCAGAATATGTTCCATCAGGGTTAGGACGACCATAGTTAAAACAAATCATTGGATATTCCATACCTTGTCTGTCAGCATGAACAGAAATAGCCTTAGAATATGGATAATCAAAAGTTAATTTTGAATATTCTTCTAACGTGTTAGCAACAACTCTAGTTGAATGCTCCTCCCATAAAGGATTTCCTTCTTTTGGATATAAAGAAACAGCCATTACTGTTTTATTATTAATGTTTACAGCCATTGCATCCCAAATGTACTTTCTAGAAGAAGCAAATGCGTAATCACGAACATTTTTAGCTCTAAAGTGCCAAGTTTTAGTTTTGTCTGTTCCCTTTTTTTCATTTTCTTCAGCCTCAGCTTGATTTACAATAAAAACTGGATCTTTAAATGATTTTCTAGCTTTTTCAAATCGCTTACGTTGCTCTTTAGTTAAAACATCTTTTTCGTTTTGAAGTTCACCAGTAGCATCTACAATATGATCAGCAGGTACAGTAAGTTTTACATCATAATCACCAAATTCTAGAGCAAATTCACTACGTCCCCAGAATTGCATATTTTGCCATCCTTCTACATTGTTGTATACACATAGTCTTGGAAAAAATTGTGCAATTGTATACGCTTTATTTCCATCTTTAAATTGCTCAAAACCAGAACGACCTCCGTCTGTTACCGAATTATTAATTAAATAATTCCATTTTATTTTAAAAGTAAACTCAGCTCCTGGAGCTAATGGAGTAGGCAAATTAATTCGCATCATAGTACTATTAATTGTATGCGATAAATCTCTACCATCTTGGTACTTTACTGCTTCAATTTTAAACCCAAAATCCTTTTTATTTCCCATGTTTTTAGAAACAAAATCTTCTGGTGTTTCAAATAAGTTCGCTCTAGTAGAGCTTGCTAATGGTGTTTTAGAATCAGGAGCACGCATATTCTGATCTAATTGTAACCATAAATATTCTAAATGATCTTTAGAATTGTTATGGTACGTAATAGTTTCGTCTCCGTATAATTTATTGTTTTTCTCATCTAAACGAAGATCCATTACATAATCCACTTTTTGCTGAGTATACTCATAACCAGGAGCACCTGAAGCAGTTCTTTGAGAGTTTGGTGTTGCTAAAACATCTTTTAGTTGACGAAATTTATTATTGTCTACATGACCTTTTTGAGGTTTCTTTTCAGTATCTTTCTTAGCTTCTTGCGCAAATACTGAGGAAGTAATAAAGGTTACAATAAGTAGTAAAATTGATAACTTTCTCATTATTAAATTTAGTTGATTTTTAATATAATTTCGGAAAATTAAAGAAATTATATTGGTTTGATGAAATTTGTTGTAAAAATTAACATATTTTTATTTAAAAAGCTGATGGAATAACCATCAGCTTTTTTAAATTATTTCAGTATTTAGTAATCGTATAAATTTTATCCTTTAACTTTATTTTTAAATTTTTGGAATTTTGCTTCTTTTTTCCTTGGCCAACTATTGTTTGAAGTATCAACATCAGCTGTCTCTAAGTCTGGATCAATTTCTATATTCTTTATTTCCTTGTCTGATGGGAATACTTTTACTACTTCATTGTCATTAAGTCTCCATATTTGAGCTGGATATTTCTTCTTTTCTTTGGTACCATCAGCATAAGTAAATTGAACAATAATAGGCATCACTAAACCTCCAGGTTTATTGTATGTAATTTCGTAGTAATATTTAGACTTTGAGTTTTTTGCTTTTCCAAAACCTAATCCTTCAGTAGTATCTTCTACAAAGTTTATAACATCTCCAGTTGCTTCTTTTTGATAGAATTTTTTTACACCTTTAATACCTATGTCTGTAACATCAGTAGTATAAAACCATCCTCTCCAAAACCAATCTAAATCCATAGCTGAAGCATCTTCCATAGTTCTAAAGAAATCGGCAGGAGTTGGGTGCTTAAATTTCCAACGCTTAGAATACGTTTGAAAAGCATAATCAAACAATTCTGGTCCCATAATAGTATTTCTAAGAATATATAGAGCCGTAGCTGGTTTACCATAGGCATTATTACCAAAGCTATAGGTATGGTCTCCTTTAGACATAATTGGAGCTATTCTTGATTGATCCCCGTCCATATATCTTATAATGTTTTTAGGTAGACCTCGTACTATTGGAAAATTAGGATCATAATCTAATTCTGCTTGCATTTCCATGAATGAATTTAAACCTTCATCCATCCATGTCCATTTTCTTTCGTCAGAATTAACAATCATAGGAAAGAAGTTATGTCCAACTTCATGAACAGTAACTTTAATCATTCTATATTTTGTACGATCAGAATATGTTCCATCAGGATTTGGACGTCCTGGGTTAAAACAAATTTGAGGATATTCCATTCCCATTTGACCGTCAACTGAAATCGCCTTGTGGTATGGGTAATCAAATGTATATCTAGAATACGTTTTCAACGTTTGAGCAACAGCTCTAGTTGAATGGTCTCCGTATAAAGGATTAGCTTCTTTAGAATATAAAGAGTATGCCATAACATTTTTACCGTTGATGTCTACTGCCATAGCATCCCAGATAAATTTTCTAGAAGTCGCAAAAGCATAATCTCTAACATTCTTAGCAGAAAACTTCCATGTTTTTGTTTTTTTCGATTTACTTTTTTCTGTTTTCTCAGCTTCTCTTTGTGTAACAATTAATATAGGATAGTCATAGGTCTTTCTCGCTTTTGCTAATCGTTCCTGCTGCTTTTTAGTTAACACTTCTTTTTCGTTTTGTAAAACTCCTGTAGCTCCTAAGATATGATCTGAAGGTACAGTAATGTTCACATCAAAATCACCAAATTCTAAAGCAAATTCGCTACGTCCCCAGAATTGATCGTTTTGCCATCCCTCTACATTATCATATACACACAATCTTGGGTAAAACTGAGCAATTACGTAATTGTTGTTATTGTCTTTAGGGAAGTGTTCATAACCAGATCTACCACCTTGAGTTCTGTGATTATTGATATTATACCACCAATCAATATTGAATGTGAATGTTCCACCTGAACTTAAAGGTTTTGGTAAATCAATACGCATCATAGTTCGGTTGATGATATATGGTAATTTACTACCATCTGTATTAGTAACACGCATGATTTTAAAACCACCATCAAAAGTTTTTTCAGGAAAAAAACGATTAAAATTACGCTTACTTATCGTTTTAGGAACACTACTAGTCATAATATCTGGAGTTTCTGAATCTGAAGCTCGCATATTTTGATCTAATTGTACCCATAAATATGGAAGTGCATCTTCAGAATTATTATGATAGACAATTTGCTCACTACCAGTAATACGTTGTTTTTCATCGTCTAAGACGATGTCCATTTTATAATCAACCTGTTGTTGTGTATATTTTTTACCAGGAGCACCAGATGCAGTATGTACTTCATTCGGGGTAGCTAATAAATCTTCAAGTTGTTTAAACTTATTTTCATTTGTATGACCCTTTTGTGTTTTTCTAGGACTATTTTGAGCACTTATAGTTATTGAAAGCCCACAAAAAAACAGAAAAAATGGATAAACGTATTTTTTCATTTAAGATGTTATTTAGTGATTAGAATTGCTAAAGTTAAAGTATAGTAGGTTAAATGTTAAAAATTTAACAAACCTTTATCATTTTTTTTAGTTAGAAATAAGGTTTTTCTTTCTCCTTTGATTTTTAATTTGATCAAATTTTGTTGTTCTGTAAAATGCTGTGTTAAGACATTATTTTCTATCTCAATACTTTTTACATCATTTATATTTTCAATTTCTAAATAGCAATTTACAATATCTCCATCATATTCTTTGCCTAAAAAATTATATTGATATGCTTTTTGATTTACTAATATTTTGAAGTGTTCATTTAAGTATTTAGTCAAATATTGGTTGGTGTCTTTTAATTCTTTTTTGGTATTTAATTGTAAGTCTAAATTATAATCTTTGTTTAAAGCAGATTCAATGTCATCTACAAAAAGATTCATAATCATTTCAATAGATTTATTTTCTGAGTTATACTCAATTTCAGTAAGACTAATGTAGTATTTATGAATTGAAAAAGATAAAAGAGAAATAGTCAATAAAGAAATTCCTACAAATAAAAATATATTTTTTTTCATGATAACAAGGCTGCAAAAGCTGCGCCAAATTACTGATTTTTTATCATAAGGAAAGTTTATCTTTCTAATTCTTTTAAATAATTAACACTTTTTTCTTTTAAATTTTGAATGACTTTAAAGTGTTCTTCTCGCTGAACGTTAATCGATATTTCTTCATCAATACTATAGTTAATAAAGTTAAGTATTAAATCTTCTGGTATTTTGATTGTTGATATAAAATTTTCTTTACCAACAATGTTTAATATTCGCTCAGGAAGATGATCTCTAAAAACTTCTTTTTTGATACGCTGTTTTAATCTTTTTTCATCTTTAGAAGTAAGCATTGAAAACTTTAGAACAGTTAACCCTTCAAAAGCAAGTATAGGATCTGTTTTCATTTCCGCATCACTTTTTTTAGATGCACTTGCGAGTATAATATTGTCTGTTGCTTGAATTCCTGTGAATTGTGTTGCTTCTTTCGATTTTTCAACTCCTTCATCTTTAGGCGTCTTTTTAACATCAGAAGTAAGGTTTTGAGTTAAAAATGTTTGTTTAACCTCAATTTCATCGAGCACTCGCTCTTGAATTTCTAAAAGAATATTAATTTTCTTTCGATCCATAGTAATTGATGAAATTTTCATTTTTTTACCATAATGTTGAATAGAAGTAATTTGAAGGATATCTCCAAGCTGTGCATTGATTAAAAAATAACCTTTAGCATCTGAAAAAGTACCTTCAGCTGATGTTAAGTTAATAACATGTGCATTATCTACAATTCCTAGGTTATCTGAAATTGTTCCGTTTATTTGTGTTCTTTGCGCATAGAATTGTAAAGAAAGAATTGTAAATAGTAGGGTAATTTTTTTCATACTTAATTTGATTTTATATATCGAATAATATAACCTCCTTTAAGATACGAAAAATTACTTTTTCTTCTGTAATATTTTTAAATAGTTTTTAGATTCTTTGTAAAAAATATCCATAACTTCTAATCTTTTGCCTTCTTGATATTTTTTTTCAATGTCTAACGATTCACAATACAATAAAAAGTTGTGAAATTTATCTTTCGGTATACCTAGCTTTTGATGAAAAAAATCTTCACCTAAATCAGCTTTAATCAACTTTGGGAAATTTTCTCTAAAAGCCAAATCCTTCTTTTTCTTATTGGATTTTAAAATGCTTTTAAAAGGGGAGAAAATTTTTAGTAAGTTGATACCCTCAAATTTTTGGGTAGGATCAACAACATTATTAAGGCGTTTGTTTATTTTGTCGTTCTTATTATAGTTTTTTTGAGGTTTTATTTTAACATCTGAAAAATTAAGTGTTTTTTTAGCTTGTTTAGAAGCTATTTTCTCCATTTCTGGATCAATAGTTTTTTGATATTTACTAAATAAATTGCCATTGGTAACTTCAACTTCTTTCAAAAGGTTATCTCTTAAAAGTATTTCAACTTCTATTTTTCGATTATTTAATATTTCTTGGGTAATTAAAATCGTTTTTTTATGATGCTGAATAGAAGTCATTTCAATCTGATCATCTAGTACTACTTGTATTGTAAATTCACCTTTATCGTTAGTGATCGTACCTTTTTTAGAAGTTGTATTAAAAACATGAACATTCATAACAGTACCTGTGACATCTTTTAAGAAACCTTGTAATGTGATTGTTTCCTGAGATATAGCGACAGATGAATAGCATAATAATATAATAATTAGATAGCGCACGGTTTATTTTTCTTTAGTTTTTTTAAATAGCTTAGCTTGTTTTTGAAGAAATTCAATCATTTCAAACTCACTTTTGTAATACACATCTTTAAAATCGTTATCAAAATGGCAGAAATATAAAAAACTAGAAACTTCTATAGAGTCTATTTTGAGTTGATTAATAATCATAGGTTTGTATTTATTTTCTACAGCGATCATTCTTTTTTCGTTTTCAAGTAGTTCTCTCTTTTTCTTTAGTGATTTTAATCTGCCAGAAAGCGTATTTATAATTAAATCTAAAGGAATTAATCCTCCACTAGTAGAAGCAGTGTATATTTCGCGATCTATTTGTGAAAGTTTTTTAGGAAAAGGATTAAAGCCCAAGTTTTCCATGAGCATTTGTTTGTCACTTTTTTTGATATGCTTACTATCTGTACTAAGACTTCCGCTTAAGTATGTTTTTTGAACTTCAACTTCATCTAAAATATATTCTTTTAAATCAAGTTTTAAATCAAGTTTTTTATTTTTCATAGTAATACCAGCTACAATAACTTCTACATCTTCATGTTGGATAGAAGTAATTTTTATTTGATCACCAAGTTTAGCAGGTATTGTAAAATTTCCATTCTCGTTTGTAAATGTTCCTTGTTTAGAAGAAATATTAATAACATGAGCATCTACAACTTTGCCAAGCTTATCAGAAATAGTACCTGAAATTTCTATTCTCTTGTTTTGAGAATATGAAAAAAGTGAAATTAGAAATATTAATAAAAGTAATAGTTTTTGCATATAATTAGTTGATATGCAAATTAAGGGACTATACTTCTTAAAAAGTTTTAAGGACTCTGTAAATAAATGTTAAATAGAGCAATTTAAATATTTATGAATTAAGAAATTTAGATTACTTGTTATCCTTTTTTTGTGTTGTTTTAAATAATTGAGCTTGTTTTTTTAAAAACTCAATAAGTACGATACCGCCTTTTTCATAGGCAGTTATAAAATCATTATCAAAATGTGAAAAGTATAGAAATCTAGGAAGTTCTATTGAATCTATTTTTAAATCATTTATCAAATAGTTTTTATAAGTTGATTCCAATAATTCTAGCCTACGATCATTATCTAAAAGTTCTTTCTGTTTTTCTAGTTTATCTATTCTTCCTGAAGCTGAATTGATAATATAATCTAAAGAAACAGTTGTAGCTAAACCGAATTTCATACCACCAGCATATGCAGTTTTAATCTCTCGTTCAATTTTAGATAATCTTTTAGGAAAAGGATTGAATCCTAGATTTTCCATTAAAGTTTGTTTATCGCTTTTTTTGATTTCCTTTATATCTGTTCCTAAGCTTCCACTTAAATACGTCTTTTTCACTTCAACTTCATCTAAAATGTATTCTTTTAAATTTACGACTACGTCTAGTTTTTTACTTTTTATATGTATACCTGCCACAACAATAGTTAAATCGTGATGTTGAATAGAAGTAATTTTAATTTCATCACCAAGTTTGGCCGGAATCGTATAATCTCCATTACTATTGGTAAACGTTCCTTGCTTAGAGGTGGTATTAATTACATGTGCATCTACTACTTTTCCTAGTTTATCTGAAAGTGTACCTGTAATTTCTATTCTTTTATGTTGAGAATAGGATATGAGTGAAGAGAATAAAATAAGATATAGTACTAGTTTTTGCATATAATTAATTGATTAACAAAGTAAAGAACTATGCTTCTTAAAAAGTTTTAATAGGGATGTAAATTTTTGTTAATTTGAATTATGAAAAGATTAATCGTAGCAAGTACATCAACCGTTCATGGCAGCGGATACTTAGCATATATTTTATCGGAGTTAGCAACGTTTTTTAAAAATGTAAATACAATTGTATTTATTCCTTACGCGCGTCCAAGCGGAATTTCTTATAATATTTACACAGCCAAAGCTAGAGAAGCTTTTGAAAAAATAGGAATAGCTGTGAAAGGAATACATGAATTTGATAATCCTGTAGATGCAGTTAAAAATGCAGAAGGAATCTTTACTGGCGGAGGAAATACTTTTGAATTGGTCAATCAATTGTATAAAAATAATGTGATTAATCCGCTTAAAGAAGCTGTTGAAAATGGAACTCCTTATTTAGGTACTAGTGCAGGAAGTAATATTTGTGGAGTAACTATGATGAATACCAATGATATGCCAATTGTATTTCCACCAAGTTTTGATACCATGGGATTAATTCCTTTTAATATTAATGCACATTATTTAGATCCAGATCCAACATCTAAACATATGGGAGAAACTAGAGAAACAAGAATAAAAGAATATCATGTTTTTAATGAAACTCCAGTTTTAGGATTACGAGAAGGAAGTTGGTTACAAGTAACTGACAGTCAAATTGAATTAAAGGGAACATACACTGCTAGATTATTTAGAAAGGATGCAGCAGCTATTGAGTTATCTACAAATGAAATAATTGATTCCACTGTTTTATCTTAATAATTTGTAATTTTGTGTAAACTAAACACAAAATATGCCTGCAATTCAAGATATTAAAGTAGCAGTAGATGCTGTTGTCTTTGGATATGATGATAAACAATTATCTGTTTTATTAATAAAGAGAGGAGTAGCACCTTTTAAAAATTCTTGGGCATTACCTGGCGGTCTGGTACTAGATGATGAATCTTTAGAAGATGCTGTTAAGAGAGAATTAAAAGAAGAAACAGGTGTTAAGTTTGATTATTTAGAGCAACTGTATTCTTTCGGAAAACCAGGAAGAGATCCAAGAAATAGAGTAGTGTCTGTAACGTATTTTGGTTTAGTAAGACCAAATAACTTCACAATAAAAGCAGATACTGATGCCAAAGAAGTGCAATGGTTTGCTATTGATAAACTTCCTGATTTAGCTTTTGATCATGATGTTATTTTGAAAATGGCTAAAGAACGCTTAAAAGCGAAACTACAATATCAGCCTATTGGTTTTGATTTATTAAATAAAGAATTTCCGTTTTCAGACTTAGAACATTTATACACTACAATTTTAGAACATAAGATTGATCGGAGAAACTTCAGAAAAAAAATATTGAGTTTTGAAATTGTAGAAGAAACCGATAAAATTCATCAGCAAGGTAGTGGTAGACCTGCAAAACTCTTCAAGTTTAATAAGAAGAAATACGATCAATTAGTACAAGAAGGATTCCACTTTGAGATTAAGATAGTGTAAATTTTACACAAATTATTTTGTCAGTTTGTTTTTATGTTTTAGTTTTGCGTAAAAACAACACAAAAATGATTTTCAATTTAGATTCAACATTTGAACCATTAGGAGGTAACCAAGTAACATTTAAATCGTTCACTTTTTCTGGAGGAGAACCTCACATTAAAATATCGTCCGATTTAACCAATGTTGAAAAAGTAACGATAACAACTAGAGTTACTTCTTTTAATGATATGGGGTTGTTATTGTGTGCTGTTGACGCTGTTAAAAGATGTGGAGTAAAAACGATCGATCTTTTTATACCATATTTTCCAGGAGCAAGACAAGATAGAGTTATGATACCAGGAGAACCGTTAACGGTAAAAGTGTATGCGGATTTATTAAATAATTTGAATTTAAATGAAATTACTGTTTTTGATCCACATTCTGAAGTTACTCCAGCAGTTTTAAACGATTGTAAAGTGGTAACTAATTATAAGTTCATTGAAAAAGTAATTGAAAAAATTGGATCTGAAGTGTTATTAATTTCTCCTGACGGAGGAGCTTTGAAGAAGATATATAAAGTGTCGGAATATTTAGGGGGAATTGCTGTGGTAGAATGCTCGAAAAAGAGAAATGTAACAAACGGAAAACTGGAAGGTTTTAAAGTTTACGAAGAAGATCTAAGTGGTCAGCATTGCTTACTAGTAGATGATATTTGTGATGGTGGAGGAACTTTTATGGGGTTAGCAGATGAATTGAAAAAGAAAAATGCAGGTGATTTATACTTAGCTGTAAGTCACGGAATTTTTAGTAAAGGAGTAGAACATTTAAAAGAAAAGTTTACAAAAGTGTTTACAACAGATAGTTTTAAAGATGTTGAAGGAGTTGAGCAGATTAAATTAGAAGAAATATGAAATTTTATTTTACAGATATAAACTCAAAATTAACAGATGCATGGAGTAAAGTTTTCGAAGGAGTTGATAATGTAGTTGTAACTAATGATTCCATTTTTAATTTATCATGTGATGCTATAGTTAGTCCTGCAAATAGTTTTGGTTTTATGAACGGAGGAATTGATTTTTCCATATCAAAAAACTTAGGTTGGCATATAGAGAAAAAATTACAAAAATTGATAAGAGAGAAATATTTTGGTGAACTTTTAGTTGGTCAATCTGCGATAGTTGAAACAGATCATGAACAGTTTAAATATTTAATCTCTGCTCCAACGATGAGAACACCAATGACAATATTACGTTCACCAAATATATATTTAGCAGCCAAAGCAATTTTTAGCTTGTTAAAGGAAGGTAAATTTGAAAATGGGGAAAAAATTAAAGATAAAGTAGAAACAATAGCAGTTCCTGGTTTAGGGACAGGAATAGGAAATGTACCACCTATTTTATGTGCCAGACAAATGAGAATAGCTTGGGAAGATGTTATGAAAGAAAAGTATAAAACAGAAAAAGGTTGGGAAGAGCTAAGGTCTAATTATGCTTATTTCTTCACCCATGATGAAAAGGATTTACATTATGATATTCCTTAGGAATAAAAAAAGAAAATTATGAAACTGAAATTAAAAAATTATAAAGAACAATTGAATGAATGGCCAGAATCAGGTCATCATATCATGGCGCAATACGATGAAGAAAAAGTAATTGTATATCAGTCATACAGACCAGCGATCGGGAATTTTGCTGTGAGAAACCAATTTTTTGGAGGTCCATTCAAATACACAAGAATGACCTGGATTAAACCAAATTTTCTATGGATGATGTATAGAAATGGTTGGGGAACAAAAGAAGGTCAAGAAGTTGTTTTAGCAATTCATTTAAAGAGAACTGCTTTCGAACGCTATTTGAGTCAGGCTGTATATTCGAGTTATCAATCGCATTTGTACGAAAATCATGAAATTTGGAAACAAGAAGTTCAAAATTCAAACATTCGATTACAATGGGATCCAGATCATGATCCGTATGGAGCAAAACTAGAACGTAGAGCGATTCAATTAGGAATCAGAAACGAAGAAATAGTAAAATTTGGTAAAGAAGATAGTATTGAAATAGAAGACATATCAGCATATGTGAATCAACAATATCAATATGTATTAAACAAAAATTTAGATGCCTTAGAGCTTCCAGAAGAAAAACCATACTTGAGTTTTAATGAAGAAGTGAATCGGTTTTTGAAAATCAATTAATTCAAAAACAAAGACTTAGGTAGAAAAAATAAATAAAGAAGAAATGAAAAAGTCAACACGAAAACTAAAAGCAGAACAGACTATTGAAATCATAGAAAAAGGATATTACACTATGCCTTTAGGTGAGAAAATAGATCTTAAAGAAGAAATAGATCATTGTATCGATAATACTGAATTGTATTTATCAGAAGATTTAGATGATGTAAAAAGAAATTTAAAATTAGAAAATAATCAAAATACTGTATTTGAAGTAACACATGAAGATTCTGTTAGCGCTATTCATAGAATAAATCAAGAAGAAGGAAAAGTTATGTGTTTAAATTTTGCTTCAGCAAAGAATCCTGGAGGAGGGTTTTTAAACGGAGCTTTAGCACAAGAAGAAAGTTTAGCAGTTTCATCAGCGTTGTATGGAAGTCAAATGAGTGCTTTTGATTTTTATGATACTCATAGAAATATGAAATCTTGTATATATACTGATGCAATGATTCATAGTCCAAATGTGCCAGTTTTTAGAGATAGAAGAGGAGAATTGGTAGCTGATTATTCAGTATGTGGATTTGTAACTTCAGCGGCTGTTAATTATGGTGTAGTTAAACGTAAAGAACTACATTTAGTTGACAAGGTTACTGAAGTAATGAATACAAGAATTGAAAAACTATTGAGTTTATGTGCCGAAAAGAAGTATAACACTTTGATTTTAGGAGCCTGGGGATGTGGAGTCTTTCAGAATGATCCGAGAGAAATAGCAAAGTTGTTCAAATCGCATTTTGAGAATAAGTTTAAAAATCAATTTAAAAGAGTAGTCTTTGCAATTTACTCAAAAAATGAAAAGTTTATAGAAGCATTTCAAAAAGAGTTTGATTAAATATAATTTAGAGTTGGTGCCTGAGGTACTCGAAGGCACCAATTCTAAAAATCAAAACAAACAAAAATGAAAAAGAAAATAGAACAAACATTTTTAGGATTAGCCGTAGGAGATGCCTTGGGAGTTCCAGTAGAATTTACATCTAGATTAACATTACAGGAATTTCCAGTAAAAACAATGAGAGCGTTTGGTTCTCATCATCAACCCAAAGGAACTTGGAGTGATGATAGTTCTTTAACATTCTGTTTGGCTGAAAGTTTATGTAAAGGTTACGATACAAAATCTATAGCTACAAATTTTTTACGTTGGTATAATGATAGCTACTGGACAGCGCATGGAGAAGTTTTTGATATTGGAATTGCAACAAATACAGCAATAAATTCTTTCGCAAAAGGAACGCCAGCAACATTAGCTGGTGGAACTGATGAATTTGACAATGGAAATGGATCTTTAATGAGAATAAGTCCGTTAGCTTTTTATGTGAAAGATATGTCAATTGAAGAACGATTTCAAAAAGTGAAAGAAGTTTCTTCAATCACACATGGACATATACGTTCTGTGTTGAGTTGTTTCATTTATGTGGAGTTCATGCTAGCCTTATTAAGTGGATTAGAAAAATTTGAAGCTTATAAAAAAATGCAACAAACCGTAAATAATTTTTTGCATGAAAACGCAATTTGTTCAGAAAATGAAATTAATAAGTTTCATAGAATATTAGAAAATCCAATAGGTGATTATACAATTGAACCTGTATATAAATTGGAAGAAAAACAGATTAGTGGATCGGGTTATGTATTAAATACTTTAGAAGCAAGTTTGTGGAGTTTTTTAACTACAGATTCTTATGCTGAAGCAGTTTTAAAAGCTGTGAATTTAGGTGAAGATACTGATACTACTGCTTGTGTTACCGGAGCCTTAGCAGGTTTATATTATGAAGAAGAAAGTATACCAAAAGATTGGTTAAATGATTTAGTTAAAAGAGAAGAAATAATCGATTTATCACATCGGTTTTCAAAAAGTTTAGAAAAATGAAAAATAGAATAGTTTTAGCAAAAAGGTCACTAACAGGTATTGCAATTGGAGATGCTTTTGGTGATAGTTTTTTTAGAGAAAGAGCAATTGTAGAATCTGCTTTAGAAAATAGATTTATTCCAGAAACAGAGTGGAGGTATACAGATGATACAATTATGGCAATTCCTTTATTAAAATCTTTAGAGCTGTATGGAGAAATAAATCAAGATTTTGTTGCAAATCAGTTCGCTCAAAACTTTTTGAAAGATAGACACAGAGGTTACGGACCTTCAATGCATAGAAAACTTTTAGAGATTGATGCAAATAAAAATTGGTTAGAAATATCAAAATCAAGTTTTAATGGTACTGGATCGATGGGAAATGGTAGTGCAATGCGAGTTGCGTTAATTGGTGCATATTTCTATGATGACTTAAATAAGGTTGCAGAACAAGCAAAACTTTCATCAGAGATAACCCATTATAACAATGAAGCTATAGCCGGAGCAATAAGTGTAGCAATTGCCACAGCCTTATGTACGAAAAGTAATGAGTTAAATAAAGAAGCTTGGTTAGATACAATTATTGATTTTACACCAGAAAGTGATTTAAAATATAAAATCAAAAAGATTAAACATTTACCTAAATCTTACGATATACGAACTATAGTAACTGCTTTAGGAAACGGAACAAAAATGTTGGCTCAAGATACTGTTCCAATTGCATTATGGAATGTATATCACTATCTAGGAGATTTTGAAGAATCGCTTTGGAATACAGTTTCTGCATTAGGAGATAGAGATACAACTTGTGCAATAGTAGGAGGAATTAATATTATGTGTTCTAAAGAAAGTTGCGTTCCAAAACATTGGGAAAATGATGTAGAAAAATGGAACGAGAGTATTTTTTATAAATAAAGAATTTTAGCAATGAAAAAGATAAAGTTATATAGACCTGTAGGAGAAAAAGAAATGCAATTAATAGCTGAAAGTGGATTTAAGAAATTTCCACCAAGATTAGAATGGCAACCTATTTTTTATCCTGTTTTAAATGAAGAATATGCTTCAGAAATAGCAAGTAAGTGGAACACTACAGATCCTTTTGGTAACTATTTAGGGTTTGTAACAGCTTTTGAAATTTCTGAAGATGAATTTAAAAAATACCCAATTGAAAATGTAGGAGGAAAAATACATAATGAATTATGGGTTCCAGCAGATCAATTGGAAAGTTTTAATGATTCGATTCAAGGAGAAATTAAAACACTTAAAGTTTATATCGGTAAAGATTATAAAACTAGTGAAAGTGAACTTGTAAATGAAATTATGGGAACTTTAGAAAAAGTTTATAATTAACATAAGACATTGATAAAAAGTTTGAAAATCAAGGCAGCAGAGTTGGAAGAAAAGATGAAAAGTTGTTTGAGCGATAGCGAGTTCTTTTCATCTGTGGCTGTAGATGCCGTAGTATTTTCTTAGCTTTTTATCATCCGTCTTGATTTTTGATTCTTTGTATCAAGACAAAGAAAAGAGAAACAAAATAAATCTTATATCAATTAAGAACAAAAAATAAAAAAGATGAAACTAACAATACATGGATATTCAACAGCATTATTTTCAACATGGTACTTTATTGAAGAACTTGGATTGTTATTTGATGCTGGTGACGGATTAACATCCAATTTATTAGGAAAGTGTGGTAAAATAAAAAACATTTTTATCTCACATGCAGATAGAGATCATTTAGGTGGAATTTTTCAGTATAATCAATTGTTTGCACACCGTAAACCAAATATTTATTATCCCAAAGATTCAGGATCGTTTCCATTTATAGAAAATTTCACTAGTCAATTTGATCCACATACATCTGGAACAACATGGAATAGTTTAGAAGACGAACAAATTATTCATGTAAAATCGGGTATCGAAGTTTTATGTTTCGAAAATCAACATATAGATGTGAAAGATCAATTAAAAAGTTTGTCTTTTCAAGTATTTGAAACCAAGCATAAATTAAAGCAAGAGTTTACAAGTTTATCAGGAAAAGAGATTGTTGCATTAAAACAAGATAAAGGAGAAGATTTTATAAAAGAGAAGATTAAAAATTCAGTTCTAGTGTATTCAGGAGATACACCAGTGTATGATTATTCAAAATATGATAATTGTGGAGTTTTAATTCATGAAGCCACATTTTTAAAGAAAGAAGAAGTAGAAAAAGGTAATGATAAAAACAAACACAGTTCTTTAGAAGAAGTGTTAGAAATGGTGAGTCAGATCAATATTGAAAAACTGATTTTAGGTCATTTTTCATCACGATATGATATGCAACAAATCGATCAAACGATTAAAGAACTCATTAAATACTATAATATTAAAATACCAGTGTTTAGAGTTCCTTTAGGTCGATCTCAAAGAGATATTTTAAATCATAGACCTTTGAATTAATTAAAAACAAAACAAAATGAACGAAAGAGAAATAAAAAGTATAAGTAAGTTTCTAAGTTTACTACTTAGACATCAACCTGATTTAATCGGATTGAAATTAGATAAAAATGGTTGGGCAGATGTAGCTGAACTTATCGAGAAATCAAAAAGAAAAGGAAAGCATTTTTCAATAGAGAAACTAGAAGAAGTAGTTGCAACAAACGATAAAAAGCGGTTTAGCTTTAATGAAGACCAAACGAAGATTAGAGCCAATCAAGGTCATTCTTTAAAAACGATTGATTTAAAATTAGAAGCTATTCAACCGCCAGAATATTTATATCACGGAACGGTATCAAAGTTTATGCAATCGATAAAAGAAAAAGGATTGCAAAAAATGAGTAGACAACATGTGCATTTAAGTCAAGATTTAGAAACAGCAACAAAAGTTGGAAGTAGAAGAGGAGTTCCTACGATTTTAACTGTTCGTTCAGGAGCAATGCATGTGGCAGGATTCGAATTCTATCAATCTAAAAACGGAGTGTGGTTAACTGATCATGTACCAGCAAAGTTTATAGAATTCAAGTAGAAGAAATATTAAAGTATGTCAAACTAGATTTCCGTCATCACGAGGAAGAATGACAAAGTGATCTTTTTATTGATAGTCTTTGAATATTATTTAAACTATGTTATTGAAAGATTGCTTCTTTCGTGCCATTCGACAAAGCTCAGGCAACTCAATCGCAATGACACGAAATTAAAAAGTGTAGATATTATTTAAATAAAACAACTATGAAAAAAATTAATATACACGACGAAATATTTTTAATAGAAAACTTCCTTTCAGAAGAAGAGTGTTTTGAGTATTTACTAAAATATCAGACAGTAGAATTTGAAGAAGCAAAAATTTCTGTAGATGGAAATCAGGTAATGAACAAAGGAATTCGTAATAACGATCGTTATTTGTTTTTTGATGAAGATTTAGGGCAAGATTTCTGGAATCGATTGCAAGATTTTATTCCTAAGAAAGTAGGATTTTATGAAGGAATAGGCTTAAATGAAATGTTTCGAGTGTATAAATACACCAAAGGTCAACGCTTTAAAATGCACATTGACGGAAGTTACAGAAGGAATTTAGAAGAGCAAAGTTTCTATTCTTTTTTGATTTATTTAAATGATGATTTTGAAGGAGGAGAAACAGCTTTTAGAAACATTGGTACAGTAAAACCAAAGAAAGGAACTGCTTTAGTTTTTAGACATCGATTACGTCATGAAGGAAAAGAATTAATTTCTGGAGTAAAGTATGTCTTAAGAACAGATGTAATGTATAGAAGAGTTTAAAAGTTGATTATGAGAAGTGTCATGAAGAGAATACACCTAAAAATATACCACAAGATACGTGAAGAATGAAAAGCTGTTTGAGCGATAGCGAGTTCTTTTCATTTAGTATCGAGGATATTATTTTTAGTGTGATATGATCTTAAGACTAGATTTTTTTGATTCTTTTTTCATCAATGGAAAAAAGAATGATAAATAAAGAAATAAAATGAAAGAGTTAAAAGAAATACTAACTAAAGTAAATTCAAAAAATAATAGAAATAACATCACGTTTCTAACAGGAGCAGGAATATCATCAGCAAGTGGAATTCCAACCTACCGAGGAACTGATGGAATATGGATAAAAGGAACGAAATATTACAAACCAGAATCGTTTGGAACTTTTGAACATTTTAGTAAGAATGCAGATGAAGTTTGGCAATACACATTTTTTAGAAAGAAAATGTTTGCAGAAGCTAAACCGAATGCATCGCATTTTAAATTAGTTGAAATAGAAAACACTTTACAAGATCGTTTTCATTTAATCACACAGAATATAGACAACTTGCATCAAAGAGCAGGATCTAAAACTGTATACGAAATACATGGTAATTTAAGAGAAATGCGTTGTGCAGATGAATGTTCGAAAGATGTTTATGAAATGCCTAAAGAGATTCAGTTAAAAGCTATAGATGAGGATTTAAATTATGATGAAAAGCAATTATTAGTGTGTCCAAAGTGTGGAACAGATACGCGTCCGAATATTTTATGGTTCGATGAGTTTTACAATGAACGAAATTTTAAACTTCACACAACATTAAAAATAGCTAAAAATTCTGGAGTTTTAATAATTTTAGGGAGTTCTGGTGCTACTACTTTACCGAATAGATTAGTAGAACAAACAATTAAATACGGAGGAGCTGTAATAGATGTAAATCTAGAAGACAACAATTTTACAGAAAACTTCGCAGATAAAAAGCAGTTTTACAAGTTTAGAGGTACAGCGCTAGATTTTTTAAAACAATTTCAAGAAGCATTATAAAATGGAACAAAGAACATTTACCATAGGAGATATACACGGAGGCTTATTAGGCTTACGTCAGTTAATTGATAAACTAGAGTTACAACAAAACGATACCTTAATTTTCTTAGGAGATTATGTAGATGGTTGGAGTGAATCTGCTCAGGTTATCGATTATTTAATGAAATTAAGAGAAAAGCACGATTGTATTTTCATCAAAGGAAATCACGATGAATATTGCGAAAACTGGTTAAGAAGTGGAGTAACGAATGACATTTGGTTGTTTCATGGAGGTGTAAAAACAATTGAAAGTTATGAAGGATATACAGAATATGATAAACTACAGCATTTACAGTTTACAGAACAAATGAAGTTATTTCATATTGATGCTGATAATCGATTGTTTATTCATGCAGGATTTTCATCAATGCACGGACCGCAAAAAGAAGTGTATGAATCTAATTTTAATTGGGATCGAACACTTTGGGAAACAGCAATTTCTTTAGATAAAACTTTAGATAAAGATTCACCATTGTATCCGAAACGATTGACTTTATTTCATGAGATTTATATCGGACATACACCAACAACTAGATATAATCAATTCGAACCTATGAATGGAGCTAATGTTTGGAATGTAGATACTGGAGCAGCTTTTAAAGGACGTTTAACGGCCTTAAATATCGATACGAAAGAGTTTATACAAAGTGAAGAGGTTAGAAAACTATATCCTAAAGAAAAAGGTAGAAATTCAATGCCCTATTTAGTGATTTAGGTTTATTATTCTAAATATTTGATTTAAGAATAAACGTTAACCTGAATTTACCTGTGCTGAATTTATTTCAGTATTTCAGGTTCTCATCAAAATAAGATTGAAGAATATAATATTTTAAATTAATAATAAATATAAGCTGTCATTAGAAAATAAGCCTAAAAATCCACCGTAAGACACGTAAAAAATAAAAAGTTGTTTAAGCGTAGCGAGTTCTTTTTTATTTAGTGTCGAGGATGAGATTTTTAGGGTGTAATTTTCTTAAGACTAGATTTTTTTGATTCTTTTTTCATTAATGGAAAAAAGAATAATTAACTATTTAAACTAATCTCATGATTGTTATTCAAAGTAAAAGAAGAAAGGTAGAAAACATACTAAAAGATTTTCCAGATGCGATTATAGTTGATGTAACTTCAAAGGGAGAAATGCCGATGGTAAAATTTAGTCCGTTTTATCCCGTAAGAAATATTCCAATTCCTTTTTCTGAAGGTAAATATTCAGCTTCTGTAGAAGGAATATGGCAAGGATTAAAAGTTTTTGAAACACATGATGTAGATGAATCAAAGTTTAAGGTGACTTCTATGAAAGGTTTAAAAAGAACAGTTCGAAAATTTGGAAAACCTTTAGGACATAGAAAAGGAGTGAAAGGAGAAGAATTGTTAGATTATATATCAGCAAGAAGAGAAATTTATTTGCCAGTGTATAATTGGGTTTTAGATCATGTTTTACAAAAAGAATTAAAAGAGTTAACTAAATTGTCTAAAATTAAAACATTAGTTCTTTTAGATTATGAAACGAATGAAGATATCGAAAATCCTAGAAAACCTCTATCCCATGCTGGATTGATAAAAATGAAAATAGAAGGAAGACTTTAAAGAATTAATAAAACAACGTCATTGCGATTGGAACTAGGTGAAAAGAAGCAATCTTTTTGTTTGATGTTAAATTATACTTTTAGAACAGAATAAAGAGGTTACGGACGAAACGGACACGGATCAATGCGTTGGTATTTTTCTGGAGAAAAGACTATTGAAGAAATTCGTGAATTTCAAAAAAACCGCCCAAACCCTGGAAATGCTCCAGCAATGCGATCTGTTCCTTTAGGCTTAATAAAAAGTGATCTTATAAACCAATATGCAGAAATCAATGCAAATGCAACACATCCTAATATAAATGCCATATTATCTAGTCAATGTATCGCTAGAGCTACAGAGTTTTTAATTCAGAAGAATGGTAATGTAAAAGACATAACAGAATATTGTTTTAAAACAGTTTCATTAAATGAAGAGTACAAGACGTATTTACGTTTGATTGAAAATTTACCAGATTATAATGACTTGACAAATAATGATTTTGTCATTCTTTGTGGAAAACAACCAATTGAAGCTCCTTATTTTTAAGTGGAATACATGGAATGCCTTCAGATTCAAAATATACAACAGGTTGCGTTTTATATATTTTAAAGCAGAGTACAGATGCTTTTGATGCATTACAAAAATCAATTCATTTAGGAGGAGATGTAGATTCAGTAGCTTCTATTACAACAGGTATAATGGCTGGAATATATGGCTTAGAAAGTATTCCAGAGTACATGATTGCTAATGTAGAAGGAAAAAATTACTTCAAAAAAATAGCTAAAAACCTTAAGTTTTAATTTAATTGCGTAAAATTAACACAAAATATTTTGTAGATCTGTTTTCTTGATTTATATTTGTGTTGTAATTACGCAAATTGATTTGTTTGTGATAAAATAAATAGTATGAGTGAAGAATTAAAACCAAGATTTGTTGATGCCTTACGAAGGAATAACGATCAAATTAGAGAAGACAGAGCCAGAACTATTGGAGAAGATGCAGAATTAATCTATCGAAGAAGAGTAGAAGACATCGAGTTAAAAATTAAAAGATTAACTAGAGAACAAGAAGGAGCGATAGACATCAGTCCATTAGATAAAAACAGTTTAACGTTTGCAGATTTTGACCCGGAAAATTTTGTGATAAAAGACATAGAATTATCCTTAAAAATCAGAAACTTAAACATTCAATTAGAAATTGCACAAAAACGATACGAATACTTATTCGGTAAAAAAATATAATTATGGGAGGAACTAGATACAATTTAAGTAAAAGAGCTTTAAAAGCACAAAAGGAAGGTTACGCAAGCAAGTCAATGAATGAAATCTTCAAGCAGAATAGAGAAAGACGTGCGCACAATTCAATGAATCCGAATGGAGTAGATTTCAGAGAAGCAAGAGATTCAGAAGTACATCCAAATTCATTTCCAGTAATTTTAGCATTAGATGTTACAGGAAGTATGGGACACATTCCACACGATTTAATTAAAGAAGGTTTACCTAAGTTAATGGGAGGAATTATTCAAAATGGAGCAGAAGATGTCGCTTTATTATTCTTAGGAATTGGAGATCATGAATGTGATAGTTATCCATTACAAGTTGGTCAATTTGAATCTGGTGATGAAGAATTAGATATGTGGTTAACGAGAACTTACATCGAATCTGGTGGAGGTGGAAATGCAGGTGAAAGTTATTTGTTATCATGGTATTTCGCTGCTTTTCATACAAGAACAGATGCTTTTGAAAAGAGAAATCAAAAAGGAATTTTATTTACGATTGGAGACGAACCTAATTTGAAACATTTACCAGCTTCAGCAATACAAGAAATTATGGGAAGCGGTCAGCAAACATTTTCAGAAATGGAACTGTTTCAAGAAGTTCAAAAGAAATATGATGTGTTCCATATTAGTGTTAATCATTCTGGAAGAGCTATTCAAGCAGAAAAAGGCTGGAAACAGTTATTAGGAGACAATTGTATTTCTGTAAGTGATTATAGAACAATTCCTGAAGTTATTACAAAAGTAGTATGTGAAAATTATCCATCAGCAAGTGGAAAAACAGATATTTCAGGAGTAAATTTTGATGATATAGAAATGTTATAAAGATGAAAAAAGCAAAAATAGTTATAGGATTAGGTTTTGGTGACGAAGGAAAAGGTATTACAACAGATTTTTTGTGTACTAAAAACCCTGAAGCCATAGTAGTTCGTTTTTCGGGCGGACAACAAGCAGCTCACACGGTTAAAATAGGAGACAGAAAACACGTACACTCTAGCTTTTGTAGTGGAGCATTACGCGGATTACCTTCTTATTTTAGTGAACACTGTACTATTCATCCTACTTTTTTGCATACAGAATTACAAGAATTAAAAAAGAAGAAAGGCAACGTTACTTTGTCAGTTCATCCATTGGCAAAAGTAACGACTCCTTTTGATGTTTGGTCTAATAGGAAAAACAGTAAAAATTTAGCTCACGGAAGTTGCGGTAAAGGAATAGGAGCAACGATGAAGAGAAATGAAGGTCCTTATAAATTGTACGCTATCGATTTGGTCGGTCCTAAATCTATGCTTTTAGAAAAACTAAACAGTATTGCAAACTATTACGGATTATTTGATATTCCAGAATTGGCAAATGAAGTAGCATATTTTTTAGATTGTGTTTCCGATTTAGATATAAAAATTAAAGATTATTCTTTCTTAAATACATATGAAACTATTATTTTCGAAGGCAGTCAAGGAGTATTGTTAGATATGAATCATGGTACGTTTCCTAATGTTACTTATGCAAATACAACAGCAAAAAATGCCATTGAGATTTGTGAAAAGTTAAACATTGAAAATATACAAACCTATTATATCACAAGATCTTATGCGACACGACATGGAAATGGTTGGATGCTAAACGAAGAAGAGTTAGAATTGGTAAATACAGAAGAAGAAACCTGTGTTTACAACGAATTTCAAAAACATTTACGAACAGCTAAACTAAACATACCGTTATTATTACATGCGAAAAATATCGATCAGATTTATAATAAATCAAAGAAATCAACTTTAGTAATGACGTGTTTAGATCAATATCAACCAGAATTAAATTGGGAGTTATTAAAAGGACATTTTGATGAATTTTATGGCTCTTACGGTGCAGAATCAACAGCAATTAAAAAAATAAACATATGAATCCCTTATTATATACAGACGGATACAAAGTAGATCACAGAAGACAATATCCTGATAATACTACTTTAGTATATTCTAACTGGACACCAAGAAAAAGTAGAATTGAAGGTGTAAACGAAGTTGTGTTCTTTGGTTTACAATACTTCATTAAAAAATATATTATTGAAGATTTTTCGAAGAACTTTTTTCAGCAACCAAAAGAAGAAATTTCAACAAGATACGCGAGAAGAATCAACAATTATTTAGGAGAAAACCAAGTAGGTATAGCACATATTGAAGCATTACACGATTTAGGGTTTTTACCAATGGTAATTAAAGCTTTACCAGAAGGAGTTTCAGTACCGATTCGTGTACCAATGTTTACGATGTATAACACATTACCTGAGTTCTTCTGGTTAACAAATTATTTCGAAACCTTATTGTCTACAACAATCTGGATGCCATGTAACTCAGCAACAATAGCAAAGCAATACAGAAAGATTTTAGATAAATATGCTTTAGAAACTTCTTCAATTCCTGAATTTGTAGACTGGCAAGGTCACGATTTTTCTATGCGTGGCATGGCAGGATTAGAAGCTGCTGTTTTATCTGCATCTGGTCACTTATTAAGTTTTACAGGAACCGATACAATTCCATCAGTAGATTTTTTAGAAAAATATTATAATGCAAATTCTGATACAGAATTAATCGGAGGATCTGTTGCTGCAACCGAACACTCTGTAATGTGTATGGGAACAAATAGTGGAGAAGAAGAAACATTTAAAAGATTAATTACGGAAGTGTATCCTAAAGGAATTGTTTCTATTGTTTCTGATACTTGGGATTTATGGAAAGTGTTAACAGAATATCTTCCGAACTTAAAAGAAGAGGTTCTGACTAGAGATGGAAAAGTAGTTATTCGTCCAGATAGTGGAGATCCAGTTGATATTATTTGTGGAAATCCAAATGCGACTTCAGAAGTTGAACAAAAAGGAGTAGTAGAATTACTTTGGGATATTTTTGGTGGAGTTACAAATGAAAAAGGATATAAAGAATTAGATGCGCACATCGGAGCTATTTATGGAGATAGTATCACTTTAGCTAGAGCAACTCAAATTTGTGAACGATTAAAACAAAAAGGATTTGCATCTACTAATGTTGTTTTAGGAATCGGTTCTTTTACATATCAATATAATACAAGAGATACTTTCGGGTTTGCTATGAAAGCAACGTACGGAGAAGTTGACGGAGAAGGAAGAGCCATTTTTAAAGATCCAATTACAGATGACGGAACTAAAAAATCAGCAAAAGGATTAATTAAAATTGAAAAAGAAAACGATACGTATAAATTAGTTGATCAAGTTTCTTGGGAAGAAGAACAAAAAGGTGAATTAAGAGAAGTGTATAGAGATGGAAAATTATTAATCGATGATAGTTTAGCTGATATTAGACAAAGAATACGTTAATTTTTTTGTTATAAACTTATAAAATAAGAAGCTGAATTCATGTATAGGATTCAGCTTTTTTTAAGAATCAAGATTTTTATTTAAATAATTGATTTTAAGTTATCTGTTTTTTTATATTAATTGTTCTTATTGGCTATTTTTTAAAGCAAATTTTTTCACAATTTCTAAGAATTAATACGATACTCAAAGAAGAAATATCTACTGCTAATGTATATTTAAAATTTTTCTGGCACGTTGTTTGTTTTTTTAGTGTCAAATAACTCTAAAAAACATACTATTATGAAAAAACTAATCGCATTATCAATCCTTTTTTTTAGTATTAATTTTTTATCTGTTTTTGGCCAGGTGAGCATAGGAGGAGGAATTTCAATAGATATAAATTTGCCTATTCCAGATGTTGTTATAATTGATGCTCCTCAACCAAGAAACCCTACACCAGCTCCTAGAAGACGACCAAGAAGAATAAAAAAACGTCGTCATGAATGTAATAGTTGTCGCCATAATGAAAGGTATAGTTATGGTGAAATTCAAAATCAGAATGGACCGTTAGGACGACAAATATATACTGTAACAGGTGCTCGTTTACATCCTTTACAAAGTGGAGTTGAAGTGGTGAGTTACAAGTTAAACTCTGGTGATATTTTAGAATTGTTTATTGTTACGGAGAAACCTAATGATTATAATTACCATGTTTATGGTGGTGATTGTATGTGTGAAAACAATAGAATAGAAAAGGTATTGTTAAACGGACAATATCTAGAACTCGAAGATGGAAATTTATCATTACAGCCTAGAGGAAGAGGTTTTCATTCAGTACTAAATTTACACAGTGTTTACGAAGGTGATTTTAACGGAAGTGTAAATTTTTAGAAGAAGTATATTTTTTGATTGCATAAGGCTAGTAATAGTATCTTAACATTTTAATAATCTAAAGGAGAAAGTGCGGTATGCTACTTTCTTTTTTTTTGTAATAAATATTTTAAATATGGACTATTTTACTATTACAGGTTGGTTAGGTGTTCTAATTTTTATTATTTCCTATATATTGTTAGGACTTGAAGTTTTAAGTGCTAAGAAATCATTATACCATTGGTTAAATTTCATTGGAGCCTTGTGTTTGGTCGTAAATGCGATTGGAATTAAAGATCATCCAACAATTACAGTAAATAGTATTTGGGGATTAATAGCCTTATTAACAGTAATTAAAATTTATACACGAAAAGAATTACGAAAAACGAAATAAACCTAAAATGTGGTTAATGTAAATATTAGATTGCTTTGTACAAATCTCATTATTAGTAACCTGAGTACTTAAGTAAAAATAACTTCCATCAATCATAGCAAAAATAATTTCATTCAATTCCTCAATATTAGAATTGGTTATTACACCATGCGATCTGGCACTAAGTAACTTCGATTTTAAGACTTCACGTAAAGTATTACTAAATGTTTTGAAACTTTCACTAACATTTTTATTTCGAAACAGCATAGCATATAAACTATAAAAAACACCATCATCTACATATTCACTCCATTCACGAGTAAACATTTTACGAATAAAGTTTTCTAATGATGTTTTAGAATCTATTTTATCGGGTGTACTTTTATTAATAAAAGAAATATAAGCTTCTAAAATATAAGTATTAAGATCCTCCAAAATTTGCTCTTTAGTTTCATAATAATGCATTACCAAACCTTTACTAATATCCATATGATTCGCAAGATTTGCTATAGATACATTTTCTAATCCAATACTTTTAGATACTTCATAAAACGCGACTACAATTTCTTTTTTTCGTTGATCTGATAAGTTTTTTCTACCCATATTATCATTAATTGTGAACAAATATATAATTATAAATTCATCATTTTCAAGTTAACATTTTGTTCATATTTAACCAATGTCTCTTAACCCAATCGTAACTATTTTTTAATTGAACGACTGTTCAATTTATTTTTTTGATTCAATAATTTTACCACTGTAAAAACATATACAGGGGGACGATTTCATGTCATAATGAATGAATCTAGAAACAAAAGTCATTCAACTCATACTTGAATGAAAAATTAAAAATCAACACAATAAAAATGAAGGTACGTTTAACAATTGTATTAGTATTTCTTGTCGCATTACTATATGCGCAAGGAACTGTAAAAGGCACCGTACTAGATGCCAATACAGAAGAAGTTTTACCTGGAGTAGGAATTATAATTAAAAATACTACAAAAGGAACTTCAACAGATTTCGATGGGAAATTCTCATTAAAAGTTAATAAAGGACAAATATTACAGTTTTCTTTTATTGGTTTTAAAACACAGGAATTAGTTTACAATGGGCAAGATTTTCTAAAAGTTTTATTAGAAGAAGACAATGCTCAGTTAGAAGAAGTAATTGTGACTTCCTTAGGAATTAAAAAAGAAAAAAGAGCCCTAGGTTATGCTGCTACAGAACTTAAAGCAAATGAATTAACTAAAGTAAAAACCCCAAATGTTTTAAATGCTTTGGCAGGTAAAGTAGCAGGTTTACAAGTTACAGGAGCTAATAATGGAGTTGCAAGTTCTGCACGAGTAGTTATTCGTGGTGAAAATTCATTAAATATTAATAGTAATCAACCATTATTCATTCTAGATGGAGTACCTGTAAATAATAGAATTTTCGGTGTTGGAGGAAACACTACTGATCAAGCAGATTTACCAACAGATTACGGTAATGGTTTATCAGAATTAAATGCAGATGATTTTGCTGCTGTAACAATTTTGAAAGGAGCGGCAGCTTCGGCTTTATATGGTTCACGTGCTGCAAATGGAGTAGTAGTAATCACTACTAAAAAAGGAAATGAATATAATGAAGGAATTGGCGTAGAAATTTCATCTTCTTCAATGTTTAGCAGCGCATTACGATTACCAGAATTACAAACGCAATTTGGTGGAGGCTGGGCAGGAGCTTATGCTTCTAACTTCGGAACTAATTTTGGACCAGCTTTAAATGGTGATGTTATTCCTCATGAATTATCTTTAGGAGAAGTGGTAAATAGACCTTTCATCAATCGCTACGATTTAAATGATTTCTTTAAACAAGGTATAAATCTTAATAATACCGTTACTTTAAGTGGAGGAAATGAAAAAGGAGATTTTCTTTTTAGTTATGGAAACACGTATAACGAAGGTATTGCACCAAATACCAATTTAAGAGGAAATAGTTTTAGAATTAATGCAGGTTATAAATTAAGTGAAAAATTAACCGCTAATGTTAGAGCAAATTATATCACTCGTGGTTCAGATAATTTAACAGTTGCAGGATATGGTAACCAAGGAATTATGTATGCATTACTATGGAATTATATTAATGTAGACTTAAATGAATTGAAAGATTATTGGAACGTTGAGAATCAAGAGCAAAGAAGATTATTCACTTGGGGAGATAATCCATGGTTTATTGCGAACGAAAATATTAATGCATTCGATAAAAATAGATTTGTAGGAAATGTAAGTTTAACTTACGATTTTAATGACAATTTAAGTTTATTAGGAAGAGTAGGTATAGATCAGTCTAATGATTTTAGATGGTCAAGAAGATCTATTGGTGCTGTTAGAAATCCGAATGGAATGTACAGAGAGCAAGAAATCGATTTTTCTGAAATAAATGCCGACTTTTTATTGACTTACAAAAGAAACTTTGGAGAAGATTTCACAACAACAACTTCTGTTGGAGCAAATAGATTCGATCAACAAATACAGGAAGGTTTTTTACAAGGAAATGGTCTTTCAATTCCTGGTTTATACAATGCACAAAATATTAATGTTACGCCAGTAATTAGAAGTAATTTATTTAAGAAAAGAATAAATAGTGTATATGCGTTTACCAATGTAGGTTACAAAGATTATTTATTTTTAGATCTTTCAGTTAGAAACGATTGGTCTTCAACATTACCTTCAGATAATAATTCGTATTTCTATCCTGCAGCTTCTGTATCTTTTATTCCTTCAAGCGCTTTTGAATTGCCTGAAGCAATTGATTTTCTAAAATTAAGATTTAATGTTGCTGAAGTAGGAAAAGATACAGATCCTTATAGTTTATTTACAGCTTATGAATTTGGAACTTTAGGAGGAACACTAACAAACCCATCTCAATTGTTAAATGCGAATCTGAAACCAGAAAGAACAATTTCTACAGAGTTTGGATTGGAAGGGGTATTCTTATCAAATAGAGTAAAACTAGACGCTACATACTATACATCTACTTCTAGAGATCAAATTTTAAATGTTGGAATTTCTGGAGCAAACGGGTTCAATTCTATTGTAGCAAATGCAGGAGAGATTAAAAATTCTGGAATAGAATTAGGTTTAGGAATTACTCCAATTAGAACTGATAATATCAATTGGACAATTAATGCAAACTTTACTAAAAATACGAGTGAAGTTGTATCGTTGCTTCCAAATTTAGATACATTTATTATTGGTCAAGGTCCTGATGGTGTTACTGTTGAAGCAAGACCAGGCGGACAAATGGGAGATATTTACGGAGATAGTTTTATCAGAAATGATAATGGAGATATTATTTATGAAAATGGATTACCATTAACGGGAAATAGAAGAAAAGTGGGGAATTATAATCCTGATTGGATGTTAGGTTTAGGTACAAGTTTTACTTATAAAGGATTTAATATTTCTGCACAATTTGATATTAGAGAAGGAGGAGAGATCTATTCATATACAAATGCAATTGGTAGAGAAAGTGGAATTTTAGCAAATACATTGTCTTGGAGAGATGGAATTGTAGGTGAGGGAGTTGTAAACGATGGTAATGGAGGTTTTGTTCCAAATACACAAGAAGTTACTGCAGAAGCTTGGGCGTATGCTATTCCTAGAAGTAATGCAGAAGCAAATATTTTCGATGCTTCATTTGTTAAATTAAGACAATTAAGTTTAGGGTATACATTTTCACAACCTGTAGTTGAAAAATTGAAATTACAAGGTTTATCAATCAGTTTAGTTGGATCTAATCTTTTTCTATGGACAGATGTTCCTAACATTGATCCAGAAGCACAAGGATTGAATGGAGGTACATTATTACCTGGTTTTGAAGTAACACAATTACCATCTACAAGAAGTTACGGTTTTAAAGTAAATATGAAATTATAAGCAGCTAAAAAAATGAAAAAATTAATATACATATGCATAGCATTACTAGTGTTTAGTGCTTGTACAGAAGATTTTGAAGGAATTAATACAAATCCTAATAATCCAGAAATAGCAAGTGAAGCGTTGTTATTACCAACAGTGATTTTCGATTTAACAAATACTATGGTAAATGAGTCGTATAATTTTGGAGATATAATAGGACAGTATGGAGCTAGATATGAATTTAATGATTTAGATATTTACAGATGGCAATCTGATGATCGCTTTTGGTCTCCAATGTATGCTATTTTAGAAAATATTAAAGACATTAAAGAAATTGCAAAATCAAATGGAAGTAGTAATTATCAAGCAATCGCATTAATTTTAGAATCTTATGTGTTTAGTGTAATTACAGATGCGTATGGAGATGTTCCAATGTCTGAAGCGAATAGAACTGAAGAAGGAATTATAACTCCAGTATACGACAGTCAAGAAGCTATTTATACATCTCTATTTGAAAAGTTAGAAGTTGCTAATGCAATGATAAATAATACTGAAAATGTTACAGGAGATATTTTATATCAAGGAAATATGATACAGTGGAAAAAGTTTGCAAATTCTTTACGTTTACGTTTATTAATGCGTGTTAGTGATGTGAGAAATGTAACTAGTGACGTAACGACAATAGTTAATAATCCAGCAACGTATCCTATTTTTGATTCTAATAGTGATAATGCAATTTACAATTACAATGGTGCTTTACCAGATGTTTCTCAAGTTGCTTTACCTGGTGGAGGAAGAGATTATGATTATTATTTATTAATTCCTTCTAGTCATTTTATTAATTTACTCAATACAAATAACGATCCTAGATTAGATTTATGGGTAAGTCCAAAAGAAGGAACAAATGATAGAACTTTAGGTGTACTTCCTGGTCAAGCATTAAGTGATATTGGTAGGCCAGCTGAGTTTAGTAGAAGATCTACAGCTTTTTACGAAAGTGCAACTTTAATTCAAGGAATTTTTATGACGTATAGTGAAGTAAACTTTCTTTTAGCAGAAGCAAGTGAAAGAGGATTAATCGCTACAGGTTCTGCTAATATGTATTATAATACAGCTGTTACTGCTTCTTTTGCGCAATGGGGTGTAACAATGCCAACAGATTTTTTAACAACAACAGTTCCTTACGATGCAACTACAGATAGATTATATGAGCAAAAATGGTTAGCATTATATCATTCAGGAATTGAACCTTGGTTCGATTGGAAAAGAACAGGTAAACCAAGTTTTATTCAAGCAGGTCCAGGGAATTTGAATGGCGATAATGTACCTGTACGATTAAAGTATCCAAGCTTAGAACAATCTGTGAATAAAGCAAATTATGATGCTGCATCAAACGCTATGGGAGGAGATGAAATTAATTCTTCTTCTTGGTGGTGGTAAAAATATACCTCCTTTTCATTTTAATTATTCTAAAAACGGAGAGCCTGAATGTTTGTTTAGGCTCTTTTCTCAAATAATGCCCACAAAAAAAGGAAGCAATTTGCTTCCTTTTTTATTTTATATAATGTAGATAAAATTAACTATTTCTACGTTTATTAGCGATAAGTGTATTCTTTAATAACATTGCTATAGTCATTGGTCCAACACCTCCAGGAACTGGAGTGATAAATGAAGATTTCTCTGCTACTTCATCAAAAGCAACATCTCCAACTAATCTAAATCCGCTCTTTTTAGAAGCATCAGCAACTCTAGTAATTCCAACGTCAATTACAACAACGCCATCTTTTACCATATCACCTTTTAAAAATTCAGGAATACCAATAGCAGCAACAATAATGTCTGCTTCTTTTGTAATTGCTTCTAAATTTTGAGTTCTACTGTGTGTTAATGTAACTGTAGCATTTCCTACTTTTCTCTTTTGAGATAATAAAATACTCATCGGACTTCCAACGATATGACTACGTCCAATAACCACAACATTTTTTCCTGAAGTTTCAACTTCATATCGGTTTAATAATTCTAAAATTCCGAATGGAGTTGCAGAAATAAAAGTTGGTAAATTTAAAGCCATTCTACCAACATTTTCAGGATGAAAACCGTCTACATCTTTAGCAGGATCTACAGCTAATAATACTTTTTGTTCGTCGATATGTTTTGGTAACGGTAACTGTACGATGAAGCCATCAATATCATTATCAACGTTTAAAATTTCAATTTCATTTAACAATTCAGCTTCTGTAGTTTCTTCAGGTAATTGAATTAAAGTTGATTCAAAACCTACACGTTCACATGCCTTCACTTTAGCATTTACATACGTTAAGCTTGCTCCGTCGTTTCCAACAATAATGGCAGCTAAATGTGGTGCTTTTTTCTCATTTCTCTTTAACTCTCCAACTTCTAAAGCAATTTCTTCTTTAATGTCTGCAGAAGTTTTTTTTCCGTCTAATAAAATCATGTTGTTATGTTGTGTGTTGTTGTATTCTAGTTGTTAATCAAAAAAGGTGGTTTCGACAAGCTCAACCACCAAATATTTTAATTTTGCAAACTGCAAACTGCAAACTGCAAACTGTTAACGCATTCCTCGCATCATTTGCATCATTTTTCTACCGCCGCCACCTTGCATCATCTTCATCATTTTGCTCATTTGGTCAAATTGTTTCATCAATTGATTTACTTCTTGTACTGAAGTTCCTGAACCTTTGGCAATTCTCTTTTTTCTACTTGCATTAATAACAGAAGGCTTACTTCTTTCATCTGGAGTCATAGAACGAATTATAGCCTCAATTCCTTTAAATGCATCATCATCAATATCTACATCTTTTAAAGCTTTACCAGCACCAGGTATCATTCCAACTAAGTCTTTCATGCTACCCATTTTCTTAATTTGCTGAATTTGATTTAAGAAATCGTCAAAACCAAATTGATTTTTAGCAATTTTCTTCTGTAATTTTCTTGCTTCAGCTTCATCGTATTGTTCTTGAGCACGCTCAACTAACGACACAACGTCTCCCATTCCAAGGATACGATCTGCCATACGATTCGGGTGGAATACATCAATTGCATCCATTTTTTCACCTGTACCAATAAACTTAATTGGTTTATCAACTACAGATTTAATAGATAATGCAGCACCACCTCTTGTATCACCATCTAACTTCGTCAATACAACTCCGTCAAAATTTAAAACATCATTAAAGGCTTTAGCAGTGTTTACTGCATCTTGCCCTGTCATAGAATCTACAACGAATAATGTTTCATTTGGACTAACAGCTTTATGTATATTAGAAATCTCTGTCATCATTTCCTCATCAACAGCTAAACGACCAGCGGTATCTATAATCACCACATTTTTTCCGTTTGCTTTGGCATGCTTGATTGCATTTTGAGAAATTTCAACAGGATTTTGGTTGCCTACTTCAGCATAAACTTCAACACCGATTTGTTCTCCAACAACTTGTAACTGATTAATAGCGGCAGGACGATACACATCACAACCTACTAATAATACTTGTTTAGTCTTCTTGTTTTTTAAGTAATTGGCTAGCTTACCAGAGAAAGTTGTTTTACCCGATCCTTGTAAACCAGACATTAAAATTACAGTCGGACTTCCACCAAGGCTGATACCAACAGTATCTCCACCCATTAATTCAGTTAACTCGTCTTTTACGATTTTAACCATTAATTGACCAGGATTTAACGTAGTTAATACGTCTTGTCCCATGGCTTTTTCCTTAACCGAGTTTGTGAATTGTTTTGCAATTTTAAAGTTAACATCGGCATCTAAAAGTGCTCTACGAACTTCTTTTAAAGTTTCGGCAACGTTAACTTCATTTATTTTACCATGACCCTTCAGCGAGTGTAGAGCCTTATCTAATTTTTCACTTAAATTATTAAACATCGATGTCTGCTACATTTTTAGAGGCACAAATATAGGTATTTTACGAGTAGTTTTCAATTAAATCTCTTGTGTGATGTTCAGTATGATGCGCTGTCCACATAATTATTTCGCGAAGTGGCATTTTTCCTAGTAATGGATGAGGTAAAATTAAGTTGTCAAGTTTATGATCACTTAATTTTTCGGTCTTATGTTGTAGTTTTTTATTTTGTTTTTTAAGTGTAGTTATAAGCTTTATTAGCTTTTTTTCGTCTGGTGTACTTACTTTACTATTAAAATCTCTTGCCTTATCTTTATATTTAATTAGTTTCTCATTGTATTTATCTACGATCTCATCATAACTTCTTAATGCTCGATTAGTGGTGCCAAATTTTGCTTTTAAAATAAATGAAGGTAAACTTAAAGCAAGATTTAACGGTTTTATGGAATCTACAAGATGCTGAATTTGCTGTCCTGCTGTCCATCTATTTTCAGGGCCTTTTTCCCAATAATTTTCTTCTTGCTGTGCAATCCATTTAAATAGTTCTTGATGTTTTTCTTCTAGTAAATTTGAAATTGATTTTTTATCCATATTCGTGTACAATGAAATGTATTTTAAAGATATAAAATTAAATTTTACAATTGACTACATTAAAAATACAGTTGATTACATTTCGTTTTTTGTCATAGAGTTTCGTGAATACATTTGTCTCATATAACGAAATAAACCTAACCAATGAGAACATATGTAATAGTAGTAGTTATAGCTTTTATAGCTTCTTGTAAGCAAAAAGGAGTAAAAAAAGATCCAAAAATTCTACATAAAGCAATGAAATTAGACTCGCTTTATAGTGATTTATTTACTAAGGAAGCTTTTAATGGAAATGTGTTAGTGGCAGAGAAGGGAACCATAATTTTTGAAAAAAGTTATGGTTTAGCTGACGAAAAAACAAAACGTAAATTAAATAGTAAGAGTGTTTTTGAATTAGCATCAGTATCTAAGCAATTTACAGCAATAGGAATTGTCTTATTAGAAAAGGAGGGAAAACTAAATTATAATGACAAAATCAGTACCTACATTCCTGAGCTTTCTTTTTATGAGGGAATAACGATCAAAAATCTATTAACACACACTGGAGGGCTTCCAGATTATATGGATTTAGCGGAAGTGTATTGGGATAAATCTAAAATAGCCACGAATAAAGATATTATTCAATTATTTGTTAAGCATAAACCTAAAGTAGTATTCGCTCCTAATGAAAAGTTTGAATACAGTAATACAGGATATCTATTATTGGGAACTATAATTGAACAAGTTAGTGGTGTTTCTTTTGAAGAATTTTTAAAACAGAAAATTTTTGATCCAATAGAAATGAATGCTACATCTATTTATAGAAGAAGATATCAACCAAAATTCATAGAAAATTATGCTAATGGATATGTGTATTCTGATAGTTTAAAAAGGAAAATGTTGCCAGATGAACTTGGTAAAGAGCATTGGGCTGTCTTTTTAGATGGTATTGTTGGTGATGGAATGGTGAACTCTACTATAATAGATTTATTAAAATGGGATAGAGCACTTTATACAGATGTTTTAGTAAATCAAGATGATAAGCAGAAAATTTTCTCTTTTTATAAAACAAATGATAATGTGCAAACAAAATATGGATTCGGTTGGTTCATTAAAAATACCGAAGATAACGAGAAAACAGTATATCATTCTGGAGGATGGGCTGGATATATTACTTATATAGAAAGAAATTTAACACAGGATAAGACAATTATCATTCTTCAAAATAATATGACACCGAAAACTGCATTACCAGTGAAAAAGACAAGAGCAGTTTTATATAATTAAAAATAAGATCTGAAATAAAAATAGGATCGTAACATTAATCAGTAAATAGTAAAAATTAGGAAATTATGAGAGTTAATAGTTTTTTAAAAAACAGTATAGCCATAGTGGTTTTTGTGTTCTTCGCAACACATGGTTTGGCGCAAGTTGTGGTAACAAGTTCAAACTCTAGAGTAGTTTACAGTAACAGTAAGACTACAAAAAGAGTAGGTAATATAACACTTGATATAAAAGGAAAAGGAAATTTTCATATCGAATATGAAGGAGATATTAAAGTGTCTGATGATGATAAAGATATTCTATCGATATCAAAAGGAGGGTTCATAGAAATTAAGAAGTCTAGCTTTGGTAAAAAAAGGAGAATTGTAATTGAAGCTGAAAGTGGAACTTTAAAGAAAAGGTATTTTGTAGGTTGGAGTGAAAAAAGTTTTATTCCTGAAGGAAAAGCTTGGTTAGCTGAAATTTTACCTGATATCGTAAGAAATACTGGTATAGGTGCTGAGTACAGAGTAAAAAGAATTTACCAAAAAGGAGGAATAACTGCGGTGTTAAATGAAATTGATAAACTAAAGGGAGATTATGTTAGTGCTTTATATTTTAATTATTTATTAGAAAAAAAAATAACGGATTCTGAATTAATAAGGTTAATTGAATTAGCAGGAAAGAAAATTGATTCAGATTATTATTTAGCTGATATTCTACAAAAAAATCAACAATTATTTTTAAAAAATGAACAAACAATATCTGCATATATTAATGCTACTAAAACTATAAATTCTGATTATTATATTTCTCAAGTGTTAGTAAATGCTATTGATAGTCCGGAAATAGCAGACGAACAATTAGATAAATTATTAGAAGCTTCTACAAGTATTGAATCAGACTACTATTTAGCAGAAGTATTGACTAAAATTTTAGATGAAAGAGATTTGAATTCATCAAACATGAGTAGAATTATGAAATTATCTAATAGTATTAGTTCAGATTATTATAAAAGTCAAGTTTTGAAGAAGGCTTTAAAGAAGAAAAATTTGTCTAAAGAAAACTACACAAAGTTTATTAATTCTATGGATGATGTAGATTCAGACTATTATGCTTCGGATGTAATTAAAGATTTATTAAAAAAGAAGTTAGATGATGATACGTTGGATGAGCTCATAACTTTGATTAAAAACAATGTGTCTTCTGATTATTATGCGTCAGATATTTATAAAAAAATAGCGAAAAGAAACTTAACAGAAACTCAGCTTATAAAAGTATTAGAGTCATTAAAAATGATAAGCTCAGGTACTTATATATCATCATCTTTAGTTGCCTTTGCTCCTAAAGTAAAACATGCTTCACAACGTGTTAAAGATGCTTATTTAAAAAGAGCAAAAACGATCAATTCTGATCATTATTTTGGAAAAGCAATGAAGGCTATGTATTAAAAAATGAAAGTAACTGAATATCAATTTGATATTTAGCTACTTTTTTATGTATTATGAATCAACTATTCTAAATTAAATTAATGAAAAAAAATCTTCTTACAATTTGTATTGGGTTAGTCTTAGGGGCATCTGTAGGATATTTTATGCTAATTAGTGAACAGAAAGAAGGAGGGGTTGCTATGTTTTCAATCTTTTTACTAGGTTGTTTTGGGGGAATATGTGGATACGTAAACTTAATGATTTCCGAAGTTTTAGATCAGCAATTACCTTGGAAAACTAGTGAAGGAACACGATTGTTTTTAGGGATAATCACTCACTTTATTATTACGTTATTTATAAATGTTTCGGCGTTGTATTTGTATCTTTTGATTGTTAATCCAATTTCTGATTTTTTTAATAGTTACATATTGATTTTAATAAAGTTGAGTATTATTCTGTTTATTATATCAATTCTATTTCAAGTGGTATATTTTGCACTATACTCATTTTATGCCTACGCAACATTACAAATAGAGACTGTTAAATTTCAAAGAAATCAAGTAGAGCATCAGTTAGAAGCTTTAAAATCACAGTTGAGTCCACATTTTTTATTTAATGGTTTAAATGCAATTTCTTCTCTAACTCACAAAGACACAGCTAAAGCCTCTTTATTTATTAGAAAATTAGCTTTAATGTACGATTATGTCTTAAAAAGTTATGATACCAAACTAACAGAATTAGAACGAGAAATAGAATTAGTTACATCATATGTTTTTTTAATTAACAATAGATTTGAAAATAAGTTTACGTGTGACATCACATTATCACCAATCCTTTTGGAAACCAAAATTCCACCTTTATCAATACAAATGTTGGTAGAGAATGCTGTAAAACATAACGTTTTGAGTCTAGAGAACCCTTTATGTGTAAAGATTACCAATGATGAAGAGTTTATTTATGTTGAGAATAATATTACATCTAAACCAAAAAATGTGAGTTCTTTTAAAATAGGATTAAAAAATATTAATGCTAGGTATTTACTCTTAACAGGGAAAAATATAGAAGTGAGTAATGGAAATAAGTTTCTTGTAAAATTACCTGTCATACGATGAAAAAATTATTTATTCATAAACCCTTATTTCGTTTATTGAGTCCTGTTTTTAGTGGAGTAGTGGTATATTTATTAATTCTATTAGTGAATAACAATGTAGCTCAAGTACAACAAGAATTTATAGGGCAAGAGTTATATGTGTGTATAGGATTATCTTATATTGTTCAAGAGTTTTTAAGATTTTTATTAGTACAACTAAAAAGATTTTCTAACATATTTAGCACACCCATTTTTGTGCTATTGCAAGTATTAATAACGATTACTTTATGTGTTTTAATAGTATCGTTATTTATGACTATTTACTACAAGAAAGTACTAGGTTTTTCACCAAATTTTGAAGAGTTATTACTATTTAACAGTATTTTTAGTGTAGTGAGTATCATTTATATCTTACTATTTATAAGCCATGAATATCTGCATAAAATAAATACCAATAAACTTAAAGAAGAGCAACAGTTTTTACAACATATAGAAGAAGATTTTCAAGAGTTTAAACAAGGAATCAATCCTAGTTTACTTTTTGAAAGTTTAGAGAATTTATTAGTGTTAATTCAAAATAACACTCATGTAGCAGACGATTTTATTGACCATTTAGCAACAATATATCGTTATATACTATCAAGTAAAGAAAAGCAATTGGTAACTTTTAACGATGAATTAGAAACCACAAATGAACTCGTAAAACTCTTTAATTATTTGCCCTACAGAAATATTAAAATATCAAACGAAATTAAAAATGATTTTTTAGTTGTACCAAGAAGTTTGTTATTCATTATAGAACAAATCATTAGAACTACCATTATTTCTTCTAGTCTAGAATTAAAGATCGTTTTAAAAGAGATAGAGGATAATTTTATACTAATCTATGAAGTGAATGATAAAATAACAACACCATTTACATTGCAGAAAATTAAGGAAATAGAAAGAGTGTATGCTATATATAGTAATTTAAATATACAGGTTGTTACGAATGACCTTAAGCGAACGATAACAATACCAAAACTAACTACCAAAACTGAAGAAAACTAAGATGAAAATTATAATAATTGAAGATGAATCACTAGCCGTAGAGAAATTAGAACGTTATCTTTTAAAATATGATACTACTATCGAAATTTTAGCTAAGTTAGATAGTATTGAAAGTGCAGTAGAATTTTTTCAAACAGGAAATGAATTTGACGTTGTCTTTTTAGATATTCAATTAACAGACGGTTTGAGTTTTGAAATTTTTAATCAAACAAAAATTAATAAGCCCATCATATTTGTCACTGCTTTTGATGAATATGCAATAGATGCGTTTAAAGTAAACAGTATAGATTATATTTTAAAGCCTATTACATTTACAGATATATCTAAAGCAATGACAAAATTAAAGTCAATGCAAAACCTTTTTAAGAAATCAGAAGCGGTATCTAATGTTGCAAAAGATTTAATCACAAGAAAATTTAAAGACCGCTTTTTAGTAAAGTTAGGAAACCACATACATTCTGTGAAATCTGACGAAATTTCACTTTTTTATGCTGAAGGAAGAACGGTGTATCTTGTGACTAATTCAGGAAAAAGATACATTTTAGATTTTAAACTAGAAGATTTGGTAAAAGTTTTAAACCCTAAAAATTATTTTAGGGTTAATAGAACTTTTATTGTTGAGATTAATGCTATTAAAGATGTGTTAGTATATTCTAATAGTCGTTTAAAAATCATGACAAACATTTCAATAGAGAGAGAAATTATTGTAAGTAGAGAAAAAGTCGCACTTTTTAAAAATTGGTTTGAAGGAAATTAAGATGCTCTAAAAAGTAATAATCATTATCAAATTGAATTTATTTCGGAATGTTGCTGTAGTGTGCTTTTCAATCCTTTTTTATATGCTTTAATTCCCCATACTAATCCATAAATACTAATAATTATCATACTTATAAGTGCAATAATAAAAATTGTTCTGTTACGTGTAAGTCCACCAATAAAATAAAATAAGAAAAGCGCTAATCCAACAATTGCCCACATGCGATGCTGTTCTAATCTTTTTACATTGTTAATAATTGGTTTTTGATTTATTAATACCTTTAATGTATCCCAATCCCATAAAATAAGAGTAATATTAGATAATAACATTAAACCAGTTACTGTAGAGGTTCCTCTAAAATCATATGAAATAGTAATGACAAAAATATTAGTTATTATGGGAAGAAAAACTAGGGCTCCGAGCTTGGCATAGCGTTGTGTCATTAGAAGTAATCCAGCTATTAATTGTCCCCATCCGATGAAATTCCAATACAAACCAGATTGATATAGGGTTTCAAAAAAATGCCAAGAACTATTTATAGGGTGATTTATACCATTTTCCGCAGTAAATCGCACACCAAAAATTTTTTAAAACTATTTATAACAAATGCAAAACCGATTAAATATCTTAGATAAATAATAAATAGTTGCGGTAAAAATTTATTTTTCATACTTATTTTTATTGATGAGCTTTTATGTGTTTATGTTTTTTATATCCTAATATAAGTCCAGAAATACCAGTTATAAATAAAGCCAAAATCATAAGTATAATAGATGTTTTGCTATCCCCAAATACCTTAACACATGACATAATGAAAATAAACGAAACACCTATTATAATCCATAAATTATCAGATTCTACTCGCTTAATTGTACTATAAGTGGGTTGTTTATTGATAATTATTTTTAGCGTGTCCCAATCCCATACCAATAATAAGATATTAGCACACAACATTAGTCCAGTAATAATATGTGTCTGATGAAAATCATAAGAAATAGTAACGACAAATATGTTAGCAATTATAGGTAGAAATACTAAGGCACCTAATTTAGAGTAACGTTGTGTAACTAGTAACAATCCAGCTATTAATTGACCCCATCCAAGAAAGTTCCAATATAAACCAGATTGGTATAAAGTTTCAAAGAAATGCCATGCACTATTTATTGGGTTATCTGCTCCGCTTTCTCTGGTAAATCGATGTCCTTTTATTTTTGGAATACTAGGAAGTATAAAGGCTAATCCTATCAAATACCTTAAGTATATGATACACAATTGAGGTAGAATTTTATTTTTCATCTCACTAAAATTTAAACTTGGTTACTTAACAGCAGAGACGACAACTTCTATTTTTTGTTACAAAAAAATATTTTAGAATAAAATTTTTAATCGCAAGGTGATTGCTAAGGGTTTAATTCTTTAAAATTATTGTAAAGGAAATTCACTATTTCTACAAAACTAACATATGTAAATACGTTAATTGATGATGATATGGAGGCTGAATTATTTGTTTTTTAACTTAGAATTCAGCCTCGCTTTTTAATTGTACTCAGTATTAGTTATTGTATACAATACGCAAGGTGCTATTGTCGGGTATTCTTGCAGCAAAGGATGTTTAAAACTGCTGTGTTTTTTCATTCCAATTTTTTCCATTACTGTAATAGAAGCTATATTAATTTCTGGGGCTACAGAAACAATTTCATGCAAATTAAGAACTTCAAAACCATAATGTAAACAACGTTTTGCTCCTTCAGTAGCATAACCATTTCTCCAAAAATCAGGTAACAAACGCCAACCAATATCAACAGAAGGATTAAAATCGGCTTCATAGGTTTGTAATGAAAGACCTATAAAGCCAATAAACTTTTTAGTTTCTATTTTTTCAACAGCGAAATAGCAGTATTTGTGCTTTTCGAATTGTTTTTGCATACGATCAATAAAATCTTCACATTGTTTTTCTGATTGTATAGATGGAAAGTATTTCATGACTTCTTTGTTCGAATTCATTTCAAACAAAAAAGATAAATCGCTTTTTTTCCAATTTCTAAAACCTAGTCTTTTAGAAGTAAAAATATAAGTATCCATAAAATTATTTAAATAATTCGTTTCCTTTCTCAATGGTATTCTTATTAGTAAAAAAATGTAAACTCCCTTTCACATTTTTTTCATTGGCTTTTATAACAGTTGTTTTTTTTGTTTGTAAGTTTATGACTTTAATCCCGTAACTAGTTGTATTCTTTTCGGCTATATATTCTTGATAAACAACATATTTATACTTGTCAATTTGAAAGTATAAATACTTTAAGTCCATTGCATCGTTTTTTTTTCCACCACCTCTTAAATAATTAGAGAATTTGAATTTTTTCCAAGCATTAGTCTTATTTGTAGGATATTCTAATTCAATAGTATCTTTTGAACCAAATCTATATACCAAATATGTTTCGTTTTTATCTTTAGCAATAACAAGCCTTTTATTATTTTGATTTTCAAAACCAAATATTAATTGTTCGTTTGGATGAAGAAAATTTTGGGCATGAGTTATAAAAGATAGATGGATTACTATAAAAATTAAAACTTGTTTCATCTTCTTAAGAAATTTCAATAACCTTATTTATTACAAATCTACCGTTTATTTTTTGGTGGCATAAAGCAAATTAATAAATTTACAAATTAAGGAACCGAACATAATAGTATCTATTTTATGAAAAAAAGTATCACACTAAAAGAATTAGCAAAAATTCTTGAAGTTTCTGTATCTACGGTATCAAAGGCATTGAACGATAGTTATGAAATAAGTGAATCTACAAAAAAGAAAGTCGAGGAGGCAGCAAAACGATATAATTATAAACCGAATAGAGCAGCTTTAAATTTAAAATCTGGAAAAACACATACTATTGGAGTCGTTTTGCCTAGTATTAAAGATTTTTTCTTAGTTAGAGCATTAAGAGGAATAGAAAGTGTTTTAGCTGATACAAATTATAATATCATTATTACGGTTACCAATGAGTCGTACGAAAAGGAAGTAAAAGCTGTAGAAACTCTTGCCAATGGTTTAGTAGATGGTATTATAATAGCAGTAACAGAAGAAACACAATTAAAACAAGATTTTAGTCATTTAAGTGATATTTCAGATGCTATTGATTTAATTATGTTTGATAGAGTTGACAATTCTGTAAAGTGTGATAAAGTATTAGTGAATGATTTTGAAGCTGTACAGAAAGCAGTACGGCATTTAAAATTTAAAGGGGCTACTAGTATTGCTTTAGCTTCCTCAAATAAAAATTTAAGTGATGAGAATGCTCGTTTATTAGGCTATTTAGAAGCGATTAAAGATGAACAAGAACCTATTATTGTAAAAGGTAATGAAATGTATATTGAAAACGAATTTCATGTTTTGTTTGATGAAGAACAAGTAGACGGAATTATCGCATTGGATGAAGAAGCATCTTTAGCAGCTTTTAGAATTGCTAGTAAAAGAGATTTATTGGAAGAAAGAAAGTTATTGATGATAGGATATGCAGGAACAAAAATCTCTGAACATTTAAAACCAAGTTTAAGTACTGTAGATCAGCATGGAAAAAGGCTAGGAAGAACTACAGCAAAACAATTATTAGATCGATTAAATAAAAAAGAAACAAAGGCAGATAAAGTAACAGTAATATACTCTTCTTTATGTGAAAGAGCAACGACACAAACAATTATAAATCCTCTGTAAAGTGTTTTTTAATTTTCTCTTTAGAAAATTTTTCTTGATTATATGATTTTGAGTTTCCTTTGGGAATAGATAACGATTGCCATTTTTCATTAGTTAGCATTTTTCCTAAAAATACAATTTGTCCTGTATGATATGAATAATGACATAACTGACGGTTAATTGCTTCTGTTACAGTATGACCATGATTTCTGATATAAATAATTTTATCTAGATCATTTTCTGTAAGTGGATTGATAGCATTAAATAAACAATTCCAACCTTGTTCCCAATAATCAATTACTTCTTTTTTAGTTGTGAATGAATTTTCAAATTCTTGATCTCTATTACGCCATTCTTTTTCACCATCTTCAAATAAAAAGTTTGTCCAACGAGATAACATATTACCTGCTATATGTTTTACAATAATAGCTATTGAATTACTTTCTTCATTAAACACATAAAATAGTTGTTTTTCAGAAAGTTGATGAAATGTTTTATCTCCTAAACTTTTGTAGTATTGAAACTGTTTTATAATACTATTAAGGTATGAATTAGACATAAAAAAAGAGTTGATGATTTCAACTCTTAAGTTACATTAATTTTTTGAAGGAATAAATTTTAAAGCTACACCATTAATACAATCTCGTATACCTGTTGTTTCCCTAGGTCCATCATTAAAACGATGCCCTAAATGTCCACCACAGTTATTACATTTTAATTCTGTTCTTGCATAGCCAATTTTATAGTCAACATCAGTTTCTACATTTTTCTCTATAGCTTTATCAAAAGATGGCCAACCTGTACCAGAGTTAAATTTTCGTTCCGATTTATACAAAGGAGTTTCACAACCTGCACATACAAAAGTCCCTTTTGCTTTAGCATAAGTAAATTCGCTAGTATTTGGTCTTTCTGTACCAGCCTCTCTCAACACATAATATTGCATTGGAGTTAATGCTTTTTTCCATTCCTCAGTTGTTTTTTCAACATTGTATTTTTTTGTATTGGCTTTTTTGTTTTTCTGAGCAATAGACTCACAAGAAATTAAAGCGGCAATAGCAAACAAAACTAAAATTTTCTTCATGTTTAAGAAATTATAAATTCAACAATCCTATTCATGGTTTCTTTATCACGTAAAATTTTAGTGTGTCCTAAACCTTGTGTGATTAAAACAGAACCATGTTGTAAATTTTGACGAATACTATAGGCACAACTTACAGCCACATCACCATCAAGAGAATCATGAACAACTAATGCAGGAATATCTAAAGTTTTAGCAGTCTCAGAACTAGCATTTAAATCTATATCTCTGTTTAATTTATTATCATAATGTTGTTTCATTTTCTTAGCTATTTTTGGTTTTAATGTAAGGTTATTAGTAAAATTTAAAAGAATTTCACTAATAGTATCTCCAGATCCAATAGATACGATTTTATTGGTTTTGAAACCATCAGCATAAGCAGAATATAAAGACATGCCACCTAAAGAATGTCCTATCGCAGCGTCAAAAGGGCCATGTGCTTTATTAACAGCATGAATAGCTTCAATAAATTCAGGCATTAATGTTGTTTTTCCTTCAGAATTTCCATGTGCTGGTGCATCAAAAGAAACAACCATGTATCCTTTTTCAAGTAATTTATCTGCAACCATAAATAATTGTGTACTTCTACCACACCAACCATGTACTAATAATACTTTTTTTGGAGAATATCCATAAGTTAAAACATCAATCTCTTTGTTAATTTCCTCTATTTTTAGTCTGCTTTTTTGAGCACTCTTCCACATTGTTTTTTCTCTTTCAGGTAGTGCGAATTTTATCGGAGTTGAAAATAATTTTAGAGAAAATTTAGTAGCTAAACTTGGAGAAACAAATTGAATAAGTCTACTTAATTTTTTTATTTTCTTAGGAATAGGCATACTTTGTACCAAATCTCTATGCTCAGTTACGACCATGACAAAAAGGATTAATTTTTATGGTAAAGATAGAATTTGTATTTTTAATTTCATAAAAGTGACTTTTACTTAAAAAAGGAGTCCTATTTTTGTAGAAAACAATAAAAAATCAAGAAGAAATGAGGAGAATATTAGCTTTAATAGCAGTGATAGCATTATTCATTCAATGTGAAACTGTGCCTATAACAGGTAGACAAAGAGTAAACTTTGTAAGTGATGCCCAGGTATTACCCATGAGTTTTCAACAGTATAACGGTTTTTTAAAAGAGAATAGTAGTAAGGTGATTAATAATACCTCACAATCTAGAGAATTAAAAACTATTGGTAAAAATATAGCTAGTGCCGTAGATCGTTTTATGCGTGCAAATGGTATGACTAAAGAAGCTAATTCGTACAAATGGGAGTTTAACTTAATTAACGATAACACGATAAACGCATGGTGTATGCCAGGTGGTAAAGTAGTTTTTTACACAGGGATACTACCTATTTGTGCAAACTCTAATGGTATTGCGGCAGTAATGGGACACGAAGTAGCGCATGCTTTTGCAAAACATGGACAAGAAAGAATGTCTTCTGCACAAATGCAACAATTAGGAGGGTTAGCAGTAGCTTTAGGAACAGCTAATAGCAAGCAACGTAATTTATGGAATATGGCGTATGGAGTTGGTTCTCAGTTAGGAATGTTAAAATTTAGCAGAACACATGAAACGGAAGCAGATAAATTAGGTTTAGTTTTTATGATTATGGCTGGATATAGAGGAGAAGAGGCTGTTAATGTTTGGGTGCGTATGAGTGAAAATGCAGCTAAGAGTGGGAGGAAAGCACCTCCAGAATTTTTAAGTACACACCCTCATAATGCAACTAGAATTGCTGACCTTAAAAATTATTTACCAACAGCAAAACAATTAGCAGCAAAGTTTAATGCGCAAACAAAAAAGTAGGAGTTAAAAAATAACAAGATACTTTTTAAGTATATTGCAAACCGTTCTAGTAAAGAGCGGTTTTTTTAATTTTTACAACTATGCAAACAATAGAAGATAATTCGAAAGTAGTTAAGGCTTGGACTTTTTATGATTGGGCTAATTCAGTGTATTCTTTAGTGATAAGTACAGCTATTTTTCCGATGTATTATGATGCAATTACAGAAGGGCAATTCGTTTCTTTTTTAGGAATTACTTGGGAACATCCTAATTCATTATATACATATGCACTTTCGTTTTCTTTCTTAATTGTTGCAATTATATCTCCAATATTATCTGGTATAGCAGATTATAGGGGAAATAAAAAGAGCTTTATGAAATTCTTTTGCTGGTTAGGTAGTTTATCTGTAATGAGTTTATTTTTCTTTAGTGGAATAACAACTACATGGGTAGGTATTATAGCTAGTATTTTAGCTAGTGTAGGTTTTTGGGGAAGCATTGTTTTTTATAATGCGTATTTGCCAGAAATTGCTCCTCCAGAAGATCATGATAGAGTTAGTGCTAGAGGATTTATTAATGGATACATAGGGTCAATTATATTACTACTGTTATGTTTATCATTAACAATATTTCATGATTTTTTTGGAATTACTGAGGCTATGGCACCCCGATTATCTTTCATTGCAGTAGGGATTTGGTGGTTAGGTTTTGCGCAGTTTACTTTTAAAAGGCTACCAAAAGATAAAGTAATTCCTAAAAGTCAACTTGAAGAAGGGTATTTGTGGAAAGGTTTTCAAGAATTGAAAAAAGTATTGAAAGAAGTACGACGTGAACATCCAGTTTTAAAACAATTCTTAATAGCTTTCTTTTTAATTAGTGTAGGTGTACAAACGATTATTTTAACAGCAACTTTATTTGGTACAGCTGAACTAGAATTAGGAAAAATTAACCTTATAGGTACCATACTTGTTATTCAGGTTTTGGCCATCTTTGGGGCTTTTATTTTTTCGAGAATTTCGGAACGATATGGTAATGTAAAAGCATTAACAATTACTATTGTAATTTGGATGTTTGTTTGTTTTGGAGCATTTATGTTGCATAAAGACCTAGACCACATTTTAGTATACTTTTACATTTTAGGCGGAGTGTTAGGTTTAGTATTAGGTGCCATACAATCGTTAGCGCGTTCAACCTATTCAAAGTTATTACCCGAAACGGAAGATCATACCACTTTTTTTAGTTTTTTCGATGTTACTGAAAAAATAGCTATTGTTACAGGTACTTTTGTATATGGTTTACTAAACGCTATTACAAACTCTATGCAATGGAGTGTTTTGTCTTTGGCAATATTTTTCTTAGCGTCTTTATTCGTTTTACTCAAATTGAAAAAGACGAAGTATGTTTCTTAGAAATTAATATATGTAATTACTTATAATCATTCCTAGCATTTATAAGAGCTTTATGACAATAATCACAGATTTCATCAGTAAAGCAGATATAAAATCCACCTTTTGCAATTCCATATTTCAGAGTAAATTTCTCTCTATCTAAACTTTTAAAAGATTTATTGAGGTAGTCTTTTTCTTCATTAGTTAATACGTCATAATATTTAAGTTTAAAGATAGGCCTCAGCACGACTATTTTCTACAATACCAATATCTCCTAATTTTTCTCTGAGCTTTGGATTTTTGTTTAAAATATCAATATAGCTTCTATACTAATTTATTTACAAGGAGTATTCATAACAACAATATGTTAAAGTTTATTTTCAAATTTTGATAAATAAAAAAGAGCTCCACAAAGGAAGCTCTTTTTATTTGGTTGATTGATTTTTGTATTTCTTATTGAATAGTTACATCAAATGTAGTTTCAATATCAGTTTCACCACCAGCATCAGTAGCTGATCCATTGTTAGGTTTAGTTGGTTCATGTTTTAAAATAAACGTTAAAGAACCAGTACTAGCTGTTGTTGTTGTTAAAGTAAAGTTTAATCCTACAGGGTTACCATTTTCATCAGTATCAGTGTAAGCAAAAGTACCATTAACACCAGTAGCTACGAAAAAGAATTGGTGTTCTTCGTCTTCTTCTTCTATTTCTTCAGTAATATCTTCAGCTGGAGTTTCCGTTTCGTTTAATAATACTATAGAACCAGTGTATGTAGTATTTTCAGCTAAAACAGAACCCATAGTTACTACAGGAGCATTAGGACCATCCCCATCTAAGTCTCTTGTTTGTAAAGTTACAGCAGTTCCACCACCAACAGGAGTTAAGGTAATTGTCATTGTAGTAATTACTTCTTCTTCATTGATAAGGTCTGGAAGTTCAGGCACATCATCATCAGAACATCCAGTAAAAACTAAAGTAGCAATAAATAGAAAAGCTAATAATTTAATTGATTTCATAATTTATAATTGTTTTATTTAAGGTTTATATTTAATAATTTAATTTTACTTGTATTCTAAAGTTTCTACCTAAATTATCTGAAAAAAAGCGTAATTGATTTAAATAATCTCTATACGAAGTATTTAAAATGTTATTTACAAATAAGCTTAATCCTATTTTTGTTTTTGATAATTTAAAATTTATTCCTGTAGAAAAATTTAGTAAGTGATAGCTATTTGGAGGTGTACTAATATCTACCAATTCATTTGTGTTTGAAGTGGCAATAAAAGTATTGAAATTGTTGTTAGGGAAATCATTTTGCCTAGCATTGAATTCACTTTCCAAATTGGCATAAAAATCATTCCATTTCTTATTAAAATAATGTAAAGTATTTACAGTTTTAAAAGGTGGAATGTCAATTAATGGTCGATTATTACTGAGATCTCTTCCTTTAATTAAAGAAGACCTATTTCTAATTGAAAATTGATCATTAATTTGGTATGATATATCGGAATCTAATCCAAATAAATTGGCTTTAATTTGTTTATAAGACCACGTAACAAAAGCTCCTCTAATGGTAGTTTCTGTTCCCGATGGTTCTATGTATATAAAATCGTCGATAAAGTTATAGAAACCTTCGACTGAAGCTTTGAATTTCTCACCTTTAAACTTGTAGGTAGAAGAAATTCTATGGGAAGATTCTGGACGAATACGTAAATCTCCTAACTCAATCCTTGCTGCTGTGTGGTGTAAACCATCACTAAACAGTTCGGCTGGATTTGGAGCTCTATTTGATAATCCATAATTGAATAGTAAAGAATTTTTAGAATCAACATTATATGACAGACCAACTGAAGCTGATAAATTATGATAATTAAAAGTTGGATCTGTTAAATATTGAGTACCTCTGTCATCTATTATTATAGAACTAAAATCTTGATTATAGTTCAATGAATTCCATCTAGATTTTAAGTAAAATTTCTTTGCGTCAATATGGTTAAAGTCGTATCTGATACCTGATGAAAAAATTAAACCATTAAAAAAAATCAATTCAGATAAAGTATAAACTCCCAATAAATACTTATCGTAATCAGGTATAAGTCGTCTTACCCCTGTGCCAGGGTCAGGAAAATTTGTTTGGTATCCGCCAGAAATCCCAATTTTGAATATCTTGTTCGGATTAGCATCAAATTTCATATCAGCTTTAAAATTATGAGTTTTTAAATTTAAATCTAACGCAGCTAAAGAACTTCTTCCTCCGCGTCTTACATCAAATTCATTTCTCTCATTTTGCTGAAAATCGTATTGTATTGAAAACTTTCCAAGGCCTTTAAATCTTTTGTAAAAATTAGCCTTTAAAAGTAAATGTGTAACATCTTGTTTTGGGTTGTTAATGTCATAACTAAAATCTCTAATAACTGTAGGTATACCACTGTTAATACTGTTTACTAAATCAGAAGTGCTACCAATATGAGCAGCTCTTAGTATCCCTATTTCATTAGACACATGACTTACAAAGATTTCAAAACCTTTGTCAAATTTCTTAAAACCACCACTTAGGCTAACCCCTAAAGATTTTATCCCTGTGTTTGTTAAATTATAATCTGGGGCTTCGAAATCTCCACCTCTTTTAAGAGAAGCTTGACCGTTAATAAACCAACCTTTTTGATAGGTTTTGTTTAAAGCCGTATTAATTGAAGCAAGTCTACCGTTAGTCTGTTGAGAGATTATAGTCTTTCCATATAAAGAATCTTTTAAGATAATTTTAGGAGGATTAATAACAACTACACCACCAATAGCATCACCACCATATTCTAGTGCATTGGCACCTTTTATTACAGATATACTTCCTGCAGCATTTACATCAACATTAGGAGCATGTTCTATACCCCAATCTTGATCTTGTAATCTTACATTATTAACAGAAATTAAAATTCGACTACTGTGTAAACCATTGATTATCGGTTTAACAATTGAATTTCCTGTGTTTATAGATGAAACACCAGATATTTCTTTTAATGCATCCCCTAAACTCTCATTACTATGTTTTTCAATAACATTTTCTTTAATTAGAGTTTCTTGTGAGGTTTTGGTTTTTATTCCTGTAGCAGACTTTACTTGTATTTCTTTTAACTCTTCTATGTGATGTTCTAAATCAATTATTTTATGTGTGTCTTTTTTCAAATTGATTTCTAATACCTGAGTATCACAAGCTACATGAGAAATTTCAATAATTAATTTACCAGTACATAAATTCTTAAACAAAAATTTGCCTTCCAAATCGGTAGCAGCATATCTGTTAAGATTTTTAATGTGTATAGTTGCATCAATTATAGGAGATTTATCATGGAAATCTTCTACAAGACCAGAAAAAGTATATGTACAATTCTGACTAATTATTGTTTTTGAAATTAAAAACAATAATACAATCAAAATACGGTGATTAAGTTTCATTACGATTGTATAGTTTGAATTCTGTGCTAAAACGAATATTAAACTAAAACAGGTGGTCCCCTTAATAAGGTAGTTGAATTAAAATTATGTTGTAATGAGGTGTAAAAACTTAAAAATGAATTAATTTTAAGTATTACTGTAAAATTAAAAACTGTAAAATCTGAAGCAGTAAAGTTGTTAAAATTAAATTTACAAACTTCACATTCAACTTCATGATCATGTAAATGTTCTTCATCTTCAGAAATACAAATCTCAGACGTTTCATGATGTGAGTCTAAAGCATGCATCAATTGAACTATTGACGGGGTCAATAGTAAAGCAGATAACATTACTATAGATATATATTTCGTGAAAATTTTCATTAAGAAGCAAATTAACTAGATTTATTTTAAATAACCAATTAATTAACTTAGTTTTTAATAGGTTTATTACTAATATACACAGTTCCTTTAGGTTTAAAGTTTGAAAAACCTATTCTAGAAACAAAATTATATGAAGAGTCTGTCACTTTACTCATTTGAACATACGTAGGATCTTTATCGAGATCTGTTTTTGGACTTTTCATGGTTAAAGTATATGAAAAGTTATTTCTCCATTTAATGTATAACGTATCGATATGTGCTACTTCTTTTTCAGTTACAGTACTGTCTGTAGATATTGTAACTTTTTTAGTGTAATATTCTATTTGTAAACTATCTTTTCTAACAATAATAGTTTTACTGTAGTTATTACCAGCAGGAATTTCAAATGTACCATACTTAAAACGATCAGGGTTTCCCTCAATTTTAGCGCTACAAGAAGTTATTACTATTGTTAGAAAAGATAAGATTAAATATTTCATTAAATTCCAGTATAATTAGATGGAGTAATTTGTTTTAATTCAGTTTTTATAGCATCAGAAACTTCTAAGGTATCGATAAAACTAGCAATGGATTGTTGCGTGATTTTTTCATTTGTTCTGGTCAACCCTTTTAAAGCTTCATACGGATTAGGGTATGCTTCTCTACGTAAGATGGTTTGGATAGCTTCAGCAGCTACAGCCCAATTATTTTCTAAATCGTCTTCAAACTTTTTTTGATTGAGTAATAACTTGTTTAATCCTTTTAAGGTAGCTTTAAAAGCAATTAAGGTATGTCCGAAAGGTACACCAACATTACGTAAAACAGTACTATCTGTTAAATCACGTTGCATACGGGAAACAGGTAATTTACCAGCTAAATGCTCAAAAATAGCATTAGCTATACCTAGGTTTCCTTCAGAATTTTCAAAATCAATAGGATTTACTTTATGTGGCATCGCAGAAGAGCCTACTTCACCTTTTTTAATCTTTTGTTTGAAGTAATCCATTGAAATGTAGGTCCAAATATCACGGTCTAAATCTATAAGTATAGTGTTCACACGTTTCATAGCATCGAATAAACTAGCCATATGATCGTAATGCTCAATTTGTGTAGTTGGAAAAGAGTGATGTAACTCTAAAACTTCTTCTACAAATGAGGTTCCGAAAGCTTTCCAGTCGATATCAGGATATGCAACTTTATGCGCATTGTAATTTCCTGTCGCTCCACCAAATTTAGCAGCATTAGGAATGTGTTGTAAAAATAATATTTGTTGGTTTATACGTTCTACAAATACAAATAATTCTTTCCCTAATCTTGTTGGAGATGCAGGTTGTCCATGTGTTCTGGCTAACATAGGAATGTTTTCCCATTCTTCAGATAAATCTGCTAACTTAGCGGTTAATGTATCTAATGTAGGGAAGTATACTTCTTCTACAGCTTCTTTAATAGATAAAGGGATAGCTGTGTTGTTAATATCTTGAGATGTTAGTCCGAAATGAATAAACTCTTTATATTTTGTTAAATTTAATGCATCAAATTTTTCCTTAATAAAATATTCAACAGCTTTTACATCATGATTGGTAACACTTTCTATTTCTTTAATTTTTAAAGCATCTTCAGTAGCAAAATCCGTGTAAATTTTACGTAGTTCAGGATATAATTCTTTATCGATATCTTGTAACTGAGGTAATGGAATTTCACAAAGAGCAATAAAATACTCTATTTCTACTTTAACTCTATATTTAATAAGTGCTTCTTCAGAAAAATAATTAGCTAATTGATCTACTTTGTTTCTATATCGACCATCGATAGGAGAGATGGCATTTAATGTAGTTAAACTCATATTAGTGTGTTGTGTTCAAACGACAAAAATAGAAAATACAAATAGTATTTGTTGCATATTTGTTTCTTAATTTTACAGATAGATTTTTGTGCAATGAATAAAAAAGAAATAGCAAATAGAGCAGATGTTTTTCTGTTAGTTTCTTCCTTTTACAATAAAATAAAAAAAGATGAAGTTATAGGACACTTTTTTCTGAAAGCAATTCCTGAAAAAGCTTGGAGTGATCATTTAGAACATCTTACTGATTTCTGGGAAACGAATCTTTTTTTTGTTCGGAAATTTAAAGGAAATCCAATTCAAAAGCATACTATAGTTGATGAGAATTCAAATTTTAAAATTTCGCAAGAACATTTTGGAAGATGGTTGCAATTATGGTTTACTACTATTGATGATTTATTTATTGGAGAAAAAGCACATCAAGCAAAAGAAAGAGCACGAAATATTGCATCGATGCTTTTTTTTAAGATGTATGAAAATAAACCTAAGTAATATTATTTTCAATATAACTTTATCATAACTTCATCTTTGTTTTGAAGTTCTTTTTAAAAAATGTACTACTAGGGTAATGATAATGAAACGATCTTTTTGTTACTAGTTTGAAAGTTATTTTAAAGGTTATTCATATCTTCACGTTTCAAATTTGTTAATGTGCAGACAGAAATTTTAATTTATATAATTTTAGCCTTATTGGTTAGTGTTGGTATTGGTTTCTTTCAATATTTCTTTAAAGCAAAAAAAACATCAAGAGTAACAATTATATTGTTTTTTTTAAGAGTGTTAAGCGTTTTTTTGATTCTTTTATTATTAATTAATCCTAAAATAGAACTAACAACGACACAAAATATTAAACCATCGTTATCAATTTTAGTAGACAATTCTTCATCAACAAAATTTTTTAATGAAGAAGAGTTTGCGCAATCTTTTATTGATGAGATTAAGACAAATAAAGAATTAAGCGCTAAATTTAATATAGATTTTTATGCTTTTGGTAACCGTGTAGAGAAAGCAGATAGTTTAACATTTACAGCTAAAAAAACAGATATTAGTAAAGCAATTAGTACTGTAAATGAATTGCATAAAAAAACATCTGGAAGTTTGGTGTTACTATCAGATGGAAACCAAACCTTAGGGCAAGATTACGAGTATATCAAATCTACTAAAAGTATATATCCAGTAGTTTTAGGAGATACAATTCAGTATCAAGACATTAAAATAAGTCAATTAAACGTAAATAAATATACGTATTTAGATAATAAGTTTCCTGTAGAGGCTTTTATCAATTATGAAGGGAAGAAAAAGATTACTTCTGTATTTACTATTTATAAAAAAGGGAAAAAGGTTTTTAGTAAGAACATTGAATTATCACCCAATAAAAAATCAACAACTGTAACAGCAGAATTGAATTCTAAAGTAGAAGGAGTACATTATTACACGGCTACTGTTACGAAGTTAGAAAATGAAAAAAATACAAGAAATAACACTAAAAATTTTACGATTGAAGTTATTAATGAGCAATCTAAAGTTCTGATTTTAACTTCGATTATTCATCCAGATTTAGGTGCTTTTAAAAAGGCAATTGAGAGCAATAAACAGCGTAAGGTTTCTATAGTTCCTGTTCAAGAATTTAAAGGAAATCTAGAAGATTACCAGTTGGTAGTGTTTTATCAACCCAATGCGTATTTTAAACCGTATTTACAGGAACGTAATTCTAATTTTCTACTTATAACTGGAGCAAAAACAGATTGGAATCTTGTTAACTCTTTAGATTATGGTTTTAACAAAGCTGCAATTCGACAATCAGAAGATTATCGTCCAGTGTATAATACAGGTTTTTTAACCTATTTACAAGAAGATATTGGTTTTGATGGTTTTCCACCGTTGAAAGATCGATTCGGATCTATAGCTATAAAAGAACACAATCCAATGCTATTTCAACGATTAAAAGGAATAGATACTGCTAATCCGTTATTAACTACGTTTGAAAAGAATGATAAAAAGTATGCAGTTCTTTTTGGGGAAGGTATATGGAAATGGAGAGCTTCTAGTTTTATTAAAGAAAATTCTTTTGAGGTTTTTGATGAGTTTATAGGAAACCTTATACAGTATTTAAATTCAAATAAAAAGCGAAGTCGATTAGATGTAAAGCTTGATAATTTATATTTGGCTAATGATAAAATTAATGTTGCCGCGCTTTTCTTAGATAAAAATTACAATTTTGATAATAGAGCTTCGCTGAAAATTTCTGTAAAAAATGAAATTACCAAAGCATTAAAAGTGTATCCCTTTTCATTAGTAAATACTTCTTACAAGGTAAGTATTGAAGGATTAGCACCTGGTGATTATTCGTATAGAGTCTCTGTCGCTGGTCAAGATATCGCTAAATCAGGTAGATTTAAAGTTGCAGATTTTAAGATAGAAGAACAGTTTTTAAATGCAAATTATAAAAAACTGAACGTATTAGCAGAAAATTCTGGAGGAAGGCTGTTTTTTAAACGTCAAAAAGAAGAGTTGATACGTGATTTATTAGCAAATGAAAAGTTAGTAACAGTTCAAAAATTAGAAAAAAAAGAACAAGATTTAATTCATTGGCAATGGATTTTGTTTGTAACAGTTATATTGTTAGGGATTGAATGGTTTACACGAAAATTTTTTGGTAAAATATAATGTACGAACACTTTTTTCAATGCCCTTATTGTTGGGAAGAAATATCAATGTTATTAGATAGCAGTACTTCTGAAACTTATATAGAAGACTGTGAAACATGCTGTAACCCTATACAAATAATAACACAATTTGAAAATACAGTGCTTGTCGCTTTTCAAGCAATGAATATAGAACAATAAATATGAAATTTCATACTAGAAAGTGGGTAAAACCCGAAGATTTAAATCCAAATGGAACTTTGTTTGGAGGACGATTATTACAATGGATAGATGAAGAAGTAGCCCTTTACGCAATAATTCAATTAGAAATCCCAAGAACAGTAACCAAATTTATGTCTGAAATAGATTTTGTAAGTTCTGCGCGTAAAGGAGATATTATAGAAATAGGGATAGATGTAGTAAAGTTTGGAAGAACTTCCATTACTTTGGGGTGTAAAGTAAGAAACAAGTTAACAAGAAAAGATATTATCACAATAGATAAAATTATTATGGTAAGTCTAGATGACGAAGGAAATCCAGTGCCTCATGGAAAAACAAAGATAGAATACGTAAAAGATAGATTAGAAAAAAAATAAATTTTAAATTATGAATAACAGACAACAACCAAATTTAAATTTTCCAAAGAAAGGAATATTGTTAATACCCGTAGTTTTTGTATTACTAATTTTTATAGCAAAATCTACAGTAACCATTAAGTCAGGAGAAGCTGGAGTGGTTTGGAAATTTTTTGGAGGGGTAAATCCAGAACAAGAAACGTTAAGTGAAGGTTTTCATATTATCGCTCCTTGGAATGACGTATTCGTATATAATGTAAAACAACAATCAATTTCAGATGTCATGAAAGTACTATCTGTTAATGGACTTGAAGTTACTGTTAACGGAACTGTATGGTTTAAACCTGAATTTAAAAAGCTAGCCTATTTACATAAAACTAAAGGAAAAAATTATGTGAAAGACATTTTAGATCCAGCTATTAACGCCGCGGCAAGAAGTGTTGTTGGTCGTTATACACCAGAGCAATTATATTCGAGCAAAAGAGATGTGATTGAAAAAGAGATTTTAGAAGAAGTAGGGAAAGAATTAGAAGAGCAATACATTATTGTAAGTAAGGTTTTAGTTGAAGATGTGCAGTTACCAAAAACGATTAAAGATGCCATAGAACGTAAACTGAAACAAGAACAAGAAGCGCTAGAGTATGAGTTTAGGTTAGCTAAGGCAAAAAAAGAAGCTGAAAGACAGCGAATAGATGCAGAAGGTAAAGCTGCTGCAAACAAAATTTTAAGTGCATCGTTAACTGATAAGATTTTACAAGAAAAGGGTATTGAGGCTACTTTGAAATTATCAGAATCTCCTAATAGCAAAGTGGTATTAATAGGTTCAGGAAAAACAGGAATGCCTATAATTTTAGGAAATCAATAAGAGTTATTCTTAAAAAAAAGTTAATTCAATTTCAAAGGCGTAACTAAATAGGAGATCTGTCGTCTTATATGTAATTACTTCCTGTAAGTTAGTGATTAGTTAGTTTTTGATAGTTGATTGAAAAGCTCGAGATGTAAAATATCTCGAGCTTTTTTATTTTGTAGTAGTAAACTGTTACGATTTATGATAATTTTTGGATATTTATAAAAATCGTCACCACCAATGTAGTGTAACGAAATGAAGTAATCTGTTTATTGTTAACTAGAAATAAAACATAAGACCTCAATATATAAATTGCTTTACTTCGACTTCGATTAGTACAAGCTGAAGCTTCGCAATGAAGTTGTTTCACGAAATTTTATCCATAATTCGTAAAACGTTTAAGGTTAAATTACTTTTTTTCTAATAAAGCCATATAAAATCCATCAAAACCAGATTCGTGAGATAATACTTTCTTATCGTGAACGAAAGTAAAATCTTTTCCAGCATCAGAAGCTAAAAAGAACTCTATTTGTTGTTGGTTTTCAGAAGGTAAAATAGAACAAGTAGCATATACTAACTTACCACCAGGTTTTACCATTTTAGAATAACTTTGTAATACTTCTTGTTGAACATTTTTAATGTTATCTAAAAACTCAGGTTGTAATTTCCACTTACTATCCGGATTTCTTCGAATTACACCTAAACCAGAACAAGGCGCATCAATTAAAACACGATCTGCTTTATTGTAAAGTTTTTTAACCGCTTTTGTAGAGTCTAAAACTCTTGTATCAATATTATGTACACCATTTCTACGAGCTCTTACTTTTAATTTTTTTAGTTTACTCTCGTAAATATCCATAGCAATAATTTGCCCTTTATTTTTCATTAAAGAAGCTAAATGTAAAGTCTTACCACCAGCACCAGCACAAGTATCAACGACTTTCATTCCAGGTTCAACTTCTAAGTATGCTGCTACTAATTGAGAAGAAGCATCTTGAACTTCAAAAAAACCTTTCTTAAAGCTATCAGTTTTAAAAACATTAGCACGTTCAACTAACTTTAAAGCATCAGGATATCCTTTGATAAACTCAGTATCGATTCCTTCTGTTTGTAGTTTACTTCTTAAACTTTCCTTAGAAGTGTTTAATGTATTTGTTCTTAAAATTACTTCAGCCTGTTTATTAAGTGAAGCAATCTCTTTAGTCCAAACTTCTTCACCTAATTCTTGTAAACAAACATCATCAATCCAATCTGGAATAGATTCTCTAAACTTTCTGATTTTAGAAAGCTCATCAAATTTTCCTTTAATTCTTCTGTTAGGAGTAGGTTCTATCTGATTCCAATCGGGTAGTTTAATTCCCCTTAATACACACCAAACAGAGAACAAACGCCATAAATCTTGACGAGAAAAAGGTTCTTTAACATTGGCAATTTCAGCATATAAACGTTTCCAACGTACAATTTCATAAATAGTTTCGGCAACAAATTTACGATCTCTCGCTCCCCAGCGTTTATCTCTACGTAAAGCAGTTTCCACACCTTTATCGGCATAAACACCTTCATTAAAAATATCTCTTAGGCTATCAATTACCGCAAAAACTAAGTTTCTATGTAGTCTCATTCGTCTTATTTTGGGGTGCAAAGATACTACGATTTATTGGGTTTTTGTATTTTCGTTCTATAACTTGTTTACAATATGAAATATATCTTGCTTTTCTTGTGTAGTTTATCCTTTTTAACGTCGATAGAAGGACAATCAAAAGAGGTACAGTTTCACTCAAAAGATAGATTTTTGGATAATGACGATAACTTAGCCTATATTTTTGGTGATAACGTAAAGTTACGTTCTAAACCTAATACTAATTCTGAAGTATTAGCCATGTTAAGAATATCAGATGAAGTAACTGTTTTAAGTGGAGGGGCATACAAAAATACCCAAGTAAGATATAATGGAATACATTGGTATTGGAGTAAGATAAGATACAATGGAATTGAAGGGTATGTTTTAAATGGATTACTTTCTCAGTCAACAAAAAAGGTAGGTGTTACTACGTATTTAACTACGCTAAAAAAAGAAAGTGATGAATTTTATATTCTCGTTAGAGCAAAAAATGAAGGATTTAATTATTTTGAAAGTAAGTTAGCGTTTAGCAGATGGGATAGTTTTACGATTGAAGTTTTTAATGATAGAGGTGTACCCAATATTAATAACATGGTTAAGTTTGATGTTAGCCATAATATTTCAAGAACTGAGCATTATTTTTTTAATACGACAGAGGGTTTGAAAAAAGTAATAGAACTAAGACATCATGAGGATGGAGGAAGTTATCTGTTTCATGAGGTTGTAACGTTTCCAAATGAAAAAGAAGGTGAAAAAGGGAAAATTAAGTATCGATGTTATCGAGATGAAACAGGTAAATCTTATGATGATGTTATCATTAATTTTGTTTGGAAAGGAGAAGAGTTGAAATCGAATATAAATGTAATGGAGACAAACTAGGTTGTGATGAATTTAAATCAGCCAACTACATATATTAAAGGGGTTAGCGTAGCTAGAGCCGAATTGCTATATTCTGAATTGGGAGTAAAAACATGTAACGACTTTTTACATTTATTTCCGTTTAGATATATTGATAAAACACAATTTTATACGATCAATCAGCTTCAGCAGAATAGCTCAGAAGTACAAATTGTTGGGAAAATAACAGGAATTAAAACCGTACAACAAAAACGAGGAAGTAGATTGGTAGCAACATTTGCTGATGCTACTGGTACAATGGAGTTGGTTTGGTTTAAAGGAGCAAAATGGATAAAAGATAGTTTAAAAGTAAATATACCTTATGTAATTTACGGAAAGCTCAATTGGTTTAAAGGAACGGCTAATATGGCGCATCCAGAAATGGAGCTGGTATCTGAATATAAAAGTAAGTTACAAACTGCAATGCAACCAGTATATCCTTCAACAGAAAAACTATCAAACAAAGGTGTCAGTAATAAAGTAATGCGAACGATGATGCAGAATTTATTACAGCAAGCTTTTGATAGTATAGAAGAAACTTTTTCAACAACATTTAGGAATGAAAATAAATTGTTGCATAAGAAAGAATCTATTTTAAATATTCATTTTCCTAAAGATCAAGAGTTATTAGCCAAAGCTCAATATCGATTAAAGTTTGAAGAGTTGTTTTACATACAATTACAACTCTTAGTAAAGAAACTCATTAATAAGTCTAAAATAAAAGGATATGTTTTTGAAAATGTCGGAGAGCATTTTACCAATTTCTATAACAATCATTTACCGTTTGATTTAACAAATGCTCAGAAAAGAGTGTTAAAAGAGATTCGTAAAGACACCGGAACTGGTGCTCAAATGAATCGTTTATTACAAGGGGACGTAGGTTCTGGTAAAACAATTGTAGGGTTATTAGTCATGTTATTGGCAATAGATAATGGTTATCAAGCTACAATTATGGCTCCGACAGAAATTTTAGCGAATCAACATTATAACGGAATTAAAGAACTATTAAGTAATACAAATATTACAGTTGAATTGCTAACAGGATCTTCAAAAACTAAAAAACGTCGAGAGATTCACGAAGGTTTAGAAAATGGAACACTAAATATTCTAATAGGAACTCATGCTATTTTAGAAGATAAAGTTCAATTTAAAAAATTAGGATTAGCGATTATAGATGAACAACATCGATTTGGTGTAGCACAGCGAAGTAAATTGTGGAAGAAGAGCCCACCCCAGCCCTCCCAAAGGGAGGGAGTCGAAGAGATACGAAAAAAATATATGACTGCTCGTCCTTCAACTTATGGTTTACTTAAAGAGTTTCAGAAAGAAAGAAAAAGAAATACTACAGATGCTGAGAAAGCTTTGTGGGAAAGTTTACGAACGAAACAGTTAGGTTTTAAATTTAGAAGACAGCATATTATTGATGAATTTATTGTTGATTTCGTCTGTTTAGAGAAGAAACTGATTATAGAAGTAGATGGAGAATATCATAATACTCCAACTCAACGTGAAGTAGATGAACTACGGACACAAATTTTAAAGGAGTTTGGTTATACAGTTATTCGTTTTAAAAATGAAGAAGTTCTCGGAAATATAGAAAATGTAATGCAGCAAATAACCAATCAAATGAAAAGCCTCCCTTCTGGGGAGGTTGGAGGGGCTATTATTCCTCCACATGTTTTGGTAATGACGGCTACTCCGATTCCTAGAACTTTAGCAATGTCGGTTTATGGTGATTTAGATATTTCTGTGATTGATGAATTACCACCCGGTAGAAAAGCTGTAAAAACGGTGCATCGTTACGATAGTCATCGTTTAGGTGTATTTCGATTCCTGAAAGATGAAATAGAAAAAGGAAGGCAGGTGTATGTGGTTTATCCTTTAATTCAAGAATCCCAAGCGATGGATTATAAAGATTTGATGGATGGTTACGAAAGTATCGTTCGAGAATTTCCTGCACCAAAATATCAAATCAGTATTGTACATGGTAAAATGAAACCAGCAGATAAAGACTATGAAATGGATCGTTTTGTGAAAGGAGAAACACAAATAATGGTTGCTACTACAGTGATAGAAGTAGGAGTAAATGTTCCCAATGCATCTGTAATGGTTATAGAAAGTACAGAACGTTTTGGTTTAAGTCAGTTACACCAATTACGGGGAAGAGTAGGAAGAGGTGCAGAGCAGAGTTATTGTATTTTATTGACAGGTAATAAATTGTCTTCTGATGCAAAAACTAGAATTAAAACTATGGTTGAAACTTCTGATGGATTTAAAATTGCAGAAGTAGATTTAAAATTACGTGGTCCTGGAAATATAATGGGAACGCAACAAAGTGGTGTTTTAAACCTTAAAATAGCTGATGTAGTTAAAGATAGCCCTATTTTATTTAATGCAAGACAATGTGCAATACGAATTCTTAATGATGATCCGAGTTTGTCTAAAGAAGAAAATGCTTCAATGTTAAAGCGCTTAACAATGCTACAACGAACCAGCGGAATCTGGAGTAATATAAGTTAAAATTATCTCTTAAGAATTATGTTTTTGTTGTTTTAAAGTGTTATTTTTTAGTTAAAATTCATTTTTATATTACTTCAAGAGTTGTTTTTTTATAATTTTAGTTAAATAATTAATTATAAATAAAATCTAATTTTATCATGAAAAATTTATTAAGTTTAGGAAGAAGTTTAAAAAAAAGTGAGTTAAAAGAAGTTAAAGGAGGTAACTTTAATATTTCTGATGAACCTCAAAAATGTGACTTTGGAGGAGGGTGTCCTGAAGGTCAAACCTGTGATATTTCTGCTGGAGAATGTGTAGATTTAGGAGGAGATAATGGAGGAGGTATTTGTCCTCATAATTTTGGACAAAACTGTGATTCTGTATACGATCTTTTTTAATAAAAAAATATAGGTAGATTAATTTATTAATCTACCTATATCAATATAAAATTACTCCATCTTTTTGGAGATTCTAGCATTGGGAAGTGTCCAGAATTTTCTATAGTGTAAAAAGTGTTGTTTTTAATTTCTTTAGCTAATAATTCAGCGATGGCATAAACAGCAACAGGATCATTTTTTGGCCAAACTATTTTAGTGTTTATAGAAGTTTCTTTTAAAGCACCAATCCATCTATGCCAGAAAAAATAACGTTCGTTAATATAATTTGAAAGTTTATGAATTACAGCTTTTCCGTCATTATAGATAAGTTGTAACCACATTTCTTTCAACTCTTCGTTAGTAACTTTACTTTTATCAAAATATACATTTCTAATGTTTTTACTAAAGATGAATTCATTAGACAGTTTAGCTACATGTTTTCCTGTAAGTTTATTTTTCAATAATTTTTGAATTAATCGTAACTGAGAGAGTTCAATATGCATACTACCATTACATAAAATAAGTTCCTCAATAGTTACATCAATCTGTTTTTTATTATGACGAGCAATAATTTCAGTAGCTACACTTGTGCCATAATCATGAGCTAATAATGTAAATGTTGAAATATTCAGATGTTTCCATAGTTCAAGAGCTACATCAGCTTGTTCAATTAACGAATAAGAATAGTTTGTAGGTTTATCGGAAAAACCATAACCCAAATGATCATGAATAATTACTCTATACTTTTCTGCAAGTCTATTTAGTACTTTATAATAATCGTAAGAAGAAGTAGGATAACCATGTAAAATAACCAAAACCGGTTTGTCTTTTTCTTTAGTATCAATTACAAAAACCTTACGATTAAAAATTGTAATAAAAGAACCCTGTTCTTTCCAAGTTGTAGCTGTCATAATTTTCTATATAAATCTGTAAACAAAGTAGTGAATTTTACTTAGTTTTGATATAAATAAAAAAACAGAATACTATTTTTTTTATAGACGTCATATTGCCCATACCGATACAAAAAACATTTACGTATTCGGTTACTAAAGAAGAAGCAGATTTCTTAGAAAAAGGAATGCGAGTAGCAGTTTCTTTTGGCAAAACTAAGATGTATGCTGCTTTAGTGTTTCATATTCATAAAAATCCACCAGAACTTTACGAAGCAAAAGATATTCATCAAATTTTAGATGAAAAACCTATTGTAAATGAAAGACAATTAAAACATTGGCAATGGATTTCAGAATATTACATGTGCGCAATAGGTGATGTATACAGGGCAGCAGTACCTTCAGCATTTTTATTAGAAAGTGAAACGATTATTTATAAGAATGAGAGTTTTACAAATATTGAAATTTTAAATGATGAAGAATACCTGATTTTTGAAGCTTTACAAAGACAATCACAATTAACTATTCATGAAATTACGGCTATTTTAGATCGTAAAAAGGTATTTCCTGTGATTCATAAACTGATTGACAAATCAGTTTTGCATGTTAAAGAAGAAATTTATGAAACTTATAAACCAAAATTAGTTAAGTATGTTAGGCTTCATCAAGATTATGAAAAGGAAGAAGCTTTACAAAATTTACTAACTCAGTTATCTAGAGCAAAGAAACAAAGAGACGCTGTACTTACTTTTTTTCAATTAAAAACTGAAAAGAAACCGATAAAGACAAAAACCTTACAAGAGAAATCAGGTGCGTCAAGTCAGATTTTAAAATCCTTAGTTGATAAAGAGATTTTTGAGTTTTATCATATACAAACAGATCGAGTTCAGTTTAAAGGGGACGAAAATCCTTTAAAAGAATTGAATGAACACCAAGAAAAAGCATTATCGGAAATAAAAACTTCTTTTGAAACTAAAGATATTACCTTACTTCATGGGGTTACAAGTTCTGGAAAAACAGAAGTATATACAAAGTTAATTAAAGAAGTGTTGGCTGAAGGGAAACAAGTACTGTTTATGTTACCTGAAATTGCTTTAACCACACAGATTATAACACGTTTACAGAATTATTTTGGAAATCAAATTTCTGTATTTCATTCTAAATATTCGGTTAATGAAAGAGTAGAAGTATGGAATAATACTCTAGAGCACAAAATGAAAGCTCAAATTATTTTAGGAGCACGTTCAACAGTATTTTTACCGTTTTCTAATTTAGGATTAATAGTAGTTGATGAAGAACACGAAGTGTCGTACAAACAATTTGAACCATCTCCAAGGTATAATGCTAGAGACTCTGCTATAGTTTTAGGAAAAATACATAAAGCAAATGTTTTATTGGGTTCTGCAACACCATCTTTAGAATCAAAATTTAATGCTTTAGAAGGTAAATATGGACTTGTAAATTTAACAAGACGACATGGTAATGTATTATTACCAAAAATTGAACTGATTGATGTAAAAGAAAAAAGAAAGCGAAGAGAAATGAAGGGACATTTTTCTGATCGATTGATTCAATTAATTAGTGATGCCTTGGAAGAAAAGGAACAGGTTATTTTGTTTCAAAATAGAAGAGGATTTTCCCCAATTGTAGAATGTACAACCTGTGGGCATGCTCCGCAATGTCCTAATTGTGATGTAAGTTTAACGTATCATAAGTATAACAATCAATTAAAATGTCATTATTGTCATTATCAAAGAGCAATGCCAACAAGTTGTGGTGCTTGTGGGAGTAGTACTTTAGATACCAAAGGTTTTGGTACAGAGCAAATTGAACTTGAATTAAAAGAGCTTTTTCCTAATCATAATATAGGAAGAATGGATTCTGATACAACCCGAGGAAAGTTTGGTTATCAGAAAATTATAGAAGCTTTCGAGTCACAAGAAATCGATGTTTTAGTAGGAACACAAATGTTGTCTAAAGGATTAGATTTCAAAAATGTGACTTTAGTCGGAGTTTTAAGTGCAGATACAATGCTAAATTTCCCTGATTTTAGAGCCCATGAAAGAGCTTTTCAATTAATGGTTCAAGTTGCTGGAAGAGCTGGAAGATATCAAAAACAAGGAATGGTAGCCATACAAACCTACAATCCTTATCATCAAATTTTACAACAAGTTTCAACGAATAATTATGAGGAAATGTATAAAGAGCAATTGCAAGATCGTTGGCAGTATCATTATCCTCCATACTATCGTGTTATAAAAATAACACTAAAACATAGAGATTATACTAGAGTAAATGATGGAGTAAATTGGTTAGCAAAAGCGTTGCAAAATGTGTTTAGAGAACATGTTTTAGGGCCAACTGCGCCATCAGTTTCAAGAATAAGGAATCAATACATAAAGAATTTAATTATTAAAATTCCGCCAAAACAATCATTACTAAAAACAAAACAAGAAATTCAAAGAATAAGAACTACGTTTGAAGCGGTTAAAGAATTTCGTTCTATCCGTTTTATTTTAGATGTAGATGCTTATTAAACTATAAATGCTATGAAATTTAAATATATAAATATAAACAAAGAAGAAAAGATAATTGATTTACCTGTAAGTGAAGAGATTTTCAATAAAACGAAGAGTTTTGTAAAAGGTTCTAGATTAATTGATATGTATTATTCTTGGTTGATTTGGGATTTAAGAGATTATTTTTTTGAGAAAATGATCTTAGATTCATTTAGAAAAGAAATCAATTCTTTCTGTAAAAGAATTCTGCTAGCGGATTTTGATTATGAAAAACATGCAAGTTCAAAAGATGTTAAAGTAGTTCAGATGTATTATCATGTTTACATATGGGATCAGGTTTTTATAGCCTGTGAACCTGAAGGATCGTTTCATAAAGAAAGTTTGGTAAAAGATCGATTAGAATTAAAACTAGATTTTGAATTAGAAGAACTAGAATATTTACTAGAACAGTTATTGAATGAGTTTGAAGTAGATTATTCTGAATTTAAGAAAAAAGAAGATATTTCAACAAATGAATTGGAAATAGATTTTTTGGTAGAAAATTTACTCAGAGAATGTTGGAGGAAAACAAAAGAAGAAGCAAACTCTAAAATTGTAGGAACTTTATTTGAAGCAACAGGCTTAGGATCTACAGGAGATTTAGATACAGATGAAGTTATTGGAGATAGTGAAGAATTAATTATAGAATTCTTTAAGAAAAGAAACATAAAGGCCTAAAAAGTATTTGAAAACGTCATTCTGAATTTACCTATACTGAACTTGTTTCAGTATTTCAGAATTCCATTTTTCTGATTACCAGTTATGATGAGAAACTGAAACAAGTTCCTTTAGACGAAAAATAATCTTTTTAGACCTTTTTATATTTAATGCTTGTATTTATCTGTAACATTAACCAATTTAAAACTAGTTTCCTTATTTTTTAAAATCAAGGTGTCGTTTTTTATAGTAAAATCAAAAGTTGCATTGTAAGATTCGCTATTCCTTTTTTTGTTGTAATACTTCGTGATTTCTTTTTTGAATGCTTTTGTACTGTCTTTAGGTAAATTTAATTTTTTCAGACTGTCTTTAACTAAGAAATAACCAGTTTCTGTATAACATTTGGCTTTTAAGGTTACCGATTTTTTTAAAGAATCAATAGAAAAGTCACCATAGTAAATATTATCGTTAAAATCTTTAATTTTTAATCCATAATCATAATCAAAATAGATTCTAAAATATCGCTCGTTGAAGTCTTTAGGCACTGCTTTATAAATTCCAAAGATTTCCTTTTTTAATAAATAACTCTTTTTAATAGTAGCAATATAATTATATCCATAGAAAATCATTCCACCAATAATTAAGAATTTTATCCAGTATAATTTCCTGAATTTTTCAGGTAAGATAGAAGGGAATAAAGGAGTCTTGATTTTAAATTTCAGAAAATATGATTTTATTCCGCTCCAATCAGAAATCAATAAGAAAACTCCCATAACGCTTAATTTAATTGCTATGGAAAGTGCACCTTGAATATCATAAAAAATATCTACTAATAAGATATTAATCATGAAACTTAAGAATAAAATCACCCCAATACGTTCTGTTTTTCTGAATAAGAGTAATAAGGCTGCAATGATTTGAGTTGCCGCTATAATTAATCCATATGTTCTTGAATATCCATAATAATTCCAAGTTAACATAAAGCCATTAAAACTATTTATAGTTGTATCACCTAGGTATGATAAGCCAAGGTCAAACTGGCTCTTAAGTATTTTTGCGAAAGCATAAATAAACATTTGAAATGCGATATAATATCTACAGATTAAACGTAATACATATAATATGTTGGATTTTAAATTTTCAGATTTTAAAAATTTTTTAATCATAGAATTTTGTTTTTCAAATTTATTTAGTTGGATAATTTTTTAGTATTGTTTCTAATTTATAGATGCTATTTTCATTCATTTTCTTATCTTCTTTGTAATTTAGATAAGGACGAATCCCTTTTCCAATTAAACGACAACCCAAAATAAATAAAGAAGATAAAATTACTAACATATAATGATTGTGGTACGCACTAATTTCAGTGCTAAATATTCCATGAGGAACTATATAAGTTTTGTAAAATAAATAATCACCTAGTAAAGTAAATATTCCAAGTATTGGAAGAAGAAATAAGTTTACTAGAATAGTCGGTTTAGATAAATTGAGTATGTTTCTTTTTAAATTAAGCCTGTCAAAGTTCGCTGTCAATTCTCTATTAAGTTTAATGTTAACACAATTATCTTGAAAACTTGGCGGTTTATTGCTTAACTTACATATGAAGCCAAATTCTAGAGTTTTATTATGAAGATCACACAAAGCACAGTGATCTGTATTTTTTATCATCTCAATTTTTTTAAAATTATATTATAGTGAATATATTTACTTCAAATCTAAAACAAAATCCATGAATTTCGAAAAAGAGTACGATTTAATTTGTGTAGGTGGAGGTATAATGAGCGCCAATTTAGCGCTATTAGCTAAACTATTAGACCCAAAATTAAAGATATTAATTCTAGAACGTTTAGAAGAAGTGGCGTTAGAGAGTTCTGCGGCTTGGAATAATGCAGGTACTGGTCATGCAGCGTTATGTGAATTGAATTACTGTCCTGAACAAGAAGATGGATCGATTGCCATGGAAAAAGCAATTCAAATTTGTACGCAGTTTGAAATTTCCAAACAATTTTGGGCGTATTTAACAGAGAATGGATATATCGATAATCCTAATGATTTTGTAATGCCTGTAAAACATCATAGTTGGGTTACAGGAAAAGAAAATAGTGATTATTTAGAGAAAAGATTTAAGGCTTATAAAGAACACTTTATGTTCGATACGATTGATTTTACCAGAGATTTTACTAAAATGAAATCATGGTTTCCTTTAATTATGGAAAATAGAGAAGATGATGAAGTAATGGCTGCATCTCGAATAGACAGAGGAACAGAGTTAAATTATGGAGCTTTAACCAAAGCTTTGTTTAAGGTTCTTGAAGAAAAATTCGATACACCTGTTTATTGTAATCAGGAAGTTTTAGATGTTGATCCAGATACAGATTTAGATTGGACTGTTGCAGTAAAAAATACAACGACAGGAAAACAACAAAACGTAGATGCCAAACATGTATTTATTGGTGCTGGTGGAGGTAGTTTATTATTACTGCAAAAAATAGAAATAGAAGAAAAAGAAGGATATGGAGGTTTTCCTGTTAGCGGAGAATGGTTAGTTTGTAAAAATGAAGAAATTATCAAGGAACATAATGCAAAGGTATATAGTAAAGCAGGAATTGGAGACCCGCCAATGTCTACACCACATTTAGATACCAGATATATAGATGGGAAAAAATCATTGTTATTTGGACCGTTTGCTGGTTTTAGTCCGAAGTTTTTGAAAGAAGGATCGAATTTAGATTTATTTAAATCCATTCAATTTGATAATATCTCTCCAATGCTTGGTGCATTTTGGCATAATTTACCACTAACAAAATATTTGATACATCAAGTATTAATGAATAAAGAAGACCGAATGGAATCGCTTCGTAAGTTTATGAAGAATGCGAAAAGTGAAGATTGGGAAGTTGTAAAAGCAGGTCAACGAGTTCAAATTATTAAAAAAGATGAATTTGAAGGTGGGAAGTTAAGATTTGGTACGGAGGTTATTAGTAGTAAAGACGGAAGTATTACTTGTTTATTAGGAGCATCGCCGGGTGCATCTACAGCAACAGCTATTATGTTTGAAGTATTAGAAAAAGCTTTCCCAGAGTTGTTACAAAATCAAAAAAATAAAGACATATTAAATACAATAGTTCCTTTTTATAAGAATCAAGTTACAGAAGAATTATTTAAAAAAGAATTAAAAAGAGTAAACACCATTTTAAATCTATAAAGTAAACCACTTGCTATGAAAGCTAACTTAACAAAACTATTACTATGTCTTTTTCTTGTGTTATTGAAAGGTGTAGTTAAAGCAGATAATTCATTTACTGTTTTCCAAAAAGATAGTATAGTTCAGCAACGTGTACCGCCGTCTAATTTTATAGGACCAAAATATAAAAATGTAACTGTCTATACTGTTGACAATACACCAGACCCGAAAGAAGGAAGTTCTAATGGGTTTGTTTCAGATCCTAATAATTATATATCAGTATCAGAAGAATATAAAATCAATACGATACTTTGGGAGTTAGAAGAAAACTCAACAGCTCAAGTTGCAGTTGTAATTTAAAAAAGTATTGGAAGTGAAGTACCAAAAGACTTTGCTGTAAAACTTTTTGAAAAGTGGGGTATTGGTCAGGCTGATAAAGATAATGGGTTATTGATTTTAACAGTTATAGATCAAAGAAGAACCGAGTTTGAAGTTGGTTATGGTTTAGAACCTATTTTAACAGATCTCATTTGCCATAGGATTGGTACAGATGAAATTGTTCCTAATTTTAAAAGAGGTGAATTCGGACAAGGTTTAATTGCCGCTTCAAATAGAGTAAAACAGATTATAGAAAAGCCAGAAAATATAGAGGAAGTTTATTCTCAAGACATAAGTTATTCAGAAAAAAGAAAATCCTCGTTAGGATCAATTTATAATGAATATCTAGAAGCTCAAGATCCATCGCCTTATAAAACTTTTCTTACATTTTTACCATTACTTTTTATTTTATCAGTATACGGAGGCTTAAATGGTTTGTTATTTTACAGAATGAAAGAGAAAATAGCGATTATAGATAATAGTAAAGAGGATTATTACGATAAATACAATGAATTAAAAGGTACGGCTAAAGGAGCATTAGGTTGTTTATCCATTCTTTTAGGCTTGTTCTTTCCTATATATGCTTATTTAAGGTATGTAGCTAGGAGAAAGAAATTAGAAGAATACCGATATGCTCCGAGGTTTAGTAGGGTAAATGGGAAGTTAATGAGACTCTTATCTACAGATGAAGAGATTGAGTTTTTAAAAGAAGGTGAAATTGTAGAAGAAAAGTTAGATGCAATACAACATGATGTTTGGAGTACAGACGATAATTCCGATATTATGATTTTAAGCTATGAAGGTTCTAGTAGAGAATATTCAAATTGCAAAGAATGTGGTTACAAGACCTATGGTCGTTTTAGTACTAGAATAATAAGTGAAGCAACTTATGAGCATTCTGGAAAGAAAGAAGAAATATATTTATGTAGAAATTGTAACCATATGCATTCAGAAATTAGAACAATTCCAAAACTTGTAAAAGTAGAATCTTCAAGTAGTAGCTGGGGAGGTAGTTCTTCTGGAGGCGGTTGGAGTAGTTCGTCATCCTCATCTTCTAGCTGGGGAGGAGGAAGTTCAGGTGGGGGAGGCGCTGGAGTAAGTTGGTAATTTTAAAATGTTAACAAAAAGTTAAACTACATATTTTTCTTAACAACCTTATTCACAGTTTACTATGATTTTATTTGGTTAAATTATTGATTTTTAAATGTTTATATTTTTTTAATGATGATTTATTCCAGTTTTGTTGATTAATGTGTTGATTTTTAATTTTTTAAAAAGGGGTTTTTCCTCTTATTAAATTGATAGTTAATTTCTATCTTTAGAATCCAAAGTAAATCTGAATACAACTTATATTCATTCCCCCGATTTACATCTGTGTATGTAGCTTTAAACCTTCTAAAAACAAAAATTTTAGAAGGTTTTACTTTTTCCAGGCAACCTTTTTCAAATTTTAATAGTCTATATATTTGTAGCACCATAAAAAAGTAGTTTGAAAATTATTTCATTACATAAAAAATCACAACTCCAAAGAAAAAAAGCCATACAAGGAGATAGAGAAGCGCAAAAACAAATTTTTAATGCGTATTCTCATAAAATGTTGGGAGTTTGTAGGCAATACGTAAAAGATACTTATCATGCTGAAGATTTAATGCTTCAAGGATTTTTAAAGGTGTTTAAAAATTTATCATCATTTAAAGATGAAGGTAGTTTTGAAGGATGGATTAGAAGAATCATGGTAAATACATGTATTAACTATGTAAAGAAAAAGCAGTATTTAGAATTTACTGATGAAGATTATCATTTTAATGGTATGATTACACATAACATTGAAAATACTTCAGTAGAAGATATACAAAAACTTATAGACACATTACCTGATGGGTATAAAATGGTGTTTAATTTATATGCAATAGAAGGTTTTAAACACAGTGAAATAGCAAAAAAGCTATCGATTTCTGAAAGTACTTCTAAATCGCAATTATTTAAGGCTCGTAAATGGTTACAAGCGAATTATATTAAAATGAATAGAATTAAAGATGCAGACAGATAATTTTGAAAAACAACTCGTAGAAAAACTAAAAGATAGAAAAATATCACCTTCAGAGTCTGCTTGGGAAAGACTCAATAATAAATTAGATGAAGTTGATACATCTAAACGTAAGAAAAAAATATTTTTTTTAGGTTATGTAGCAAGTATTTTGTTGTTAGTTTCAATAGGAGTTTTTTATCTGAAAGGGGAAACTAATAACTCAATTGAATTTCCAAAAGAAGAAGTTATTACTAAAACAGATGTAAAGATTAAAGATAACGAAACATTAGATACAAAAACAAAAGAAGATATTAAGCCAATAGTTTTAGCTAAAACAGATGAGGTTGAAAAAAATAAAACAACTAAAATGAGAGTAGATACGAATCAAGATATTGAATCAACTCAGAAAGAATTTAGTAAAAAGATAGATTTTGTAAAAGCTGAAATTAAAGACGATAAAGTATTAGCAGTAAAGCAAGAGTTAATAAAAGATACAGAAGTAACTCAAGAAATAAAATCAGAAACTCAAACAAAGAAAAGAATCTACATAAATCCAGATGATTTATTGTATGCTGTAACACATTCACCTAATGAGGTTAAAGCGTATTATGCGAAATATAACATCAGCCGAAAAAGTATTATTGATACAGTACAACAACAACTTGCAATATCTAATTTAAAAATAGATCCAGAATCTATTTTAGCAGAGGTAGAATTATCTATTGAAGAAGATGATTTTAAAGAAAACTTTATGGATAAATTTAAATCGAAACTAAGCAATGTTATTGTAGCAATTGTAGACAGAAATAATTAGAAATATTAACCAGCGCGCAGACTAATCAAACTTTAATTTTATATTAATTTTTAAATTCAAAAAATGAAAAGAATACTACTAATTTTAGTACTTCTATGTACTACTTATGTCCAATCTCAAGAAAAAACATTTGAAAGAGAGGTGAAAAAGATTTCAACTAAAATCGAAAAGATTACAAAACAAGAGAAAGATAGCTTAAAACAAAAAGTTAAGGAAATCAATATACGATTAGATAAAGGGGAGATCACCAAAGAAAAAGCAGATGTATTAAAAAAAGAGGCAGCAGAACTTCATGCTACTAATATAGAAAGTAGAGTTTCTAAACAAGAAATAAAACTTCAACAGTTAGTTCAAGATAAAACAAATGGGAAGATTGCTAGTGATGATTTTGAAACAAATGATCGTATGTTTAATTTTCAAATTTTTGATCGATCAATTAGTTTTGGAGATCCTTCAGTAGAAGAACGAAGAAAGAAACGACGAAAAAAGCGAAACAAAAGAACAACGAGTCAAATTGTTTTGGCTCTTGGAGTAAATAATGTCATCGAAAATCACAATTTAGGGTCAATTGATGATTCTCAATATAGATTCTGGCAATCTCATTTCTTTGAAATAGGTTTTTCTTTAAAGACAAGACTTTCGAAAGAACCATCTAAGACATATTTTAAATACGGACTCTCTTTTTTATGGAATAATCTTAGATTAGGAAATAATCAATACCATCAGACTAATGGAAATGTTACCAATATACTTACATTCCCAGAACAGCTTACTGAAAGCAGATTGCGTCATGTTCAAATGATTTTTCCAATGCATTTAGAATTTGATTTTTCCGAAAATAAAGAATATGAAGATGGTTTTATAAAAGATAGGACAAATAAAGGAATACGATTAGGTTTAGGTGGTTTTTTTGGATTCAAATTAGGGACAAGACAGTATTTGGAATATACAGATGCATCAGGTGTAGCAATAGAAGAGGTACAAAAAAACTCATTTAACACAAACACCTTAAACTATGGCTTAAGCGCTTATTTAGCCTACAAGTGGTATGGTTTGTATGTAAAATATGATTTGAACCCTTTATTTAAGAATACAAACACTAGAAATATATCGCTTGGAGTTCGTTTAGACCTTAACTAAAAATGAATACAAGAAAATTTTAGCTATCTTTTGCTTAATTTGATATATAAACATTATATTTGCACGCTTTAAAAAATTAATTTAAACATTTAATTATGAATCATTACGAAACTGTTTTCATTTTGAATCCCGTTTTATCTGAGTCTCAGATAAAGGAAACAGTAAAAAAGTTCGAGGACTATTTAGTTTCAAAAGGTGCAGAAATGATCCACAAAGAGGATTGGGGCTTAAAAAAATTAGCATACCCAATTCAAAAGAAAAAAAGTGGTTTCTATCACTTATTAGAGTACAAGGTAGCAGGTGAAGTTATTGCTCCGTTTGAATTAGAGTTCAGACGTGACGATAGTATCATGCGTTATTTAACTGTAAGGTTAGACAAGCATGCTGCAGCTTGGGCTGAGAAAAGAAGACAACGTGTTAAATCTGCTAAAAAGTAATCATTTATGTCATCAATTGAACAACAAGCAAAAGGAAACAAGCAAGGAGAAGTTCGTTATTTAACTCCACTTGACATTGAAACAAAAAAAGAAGCTAAATATTGTCGTTTCAAAAAGAACGGTATTAAGTACATCGATTACAAAGATGCTGATTTCTTAATGTATTTAGTAAACGAACAAGGTAAAATTTTACCAAGACGTTTAACAGGAACTTCATTAAAATACCAACGTAAAGTTGCACAAGCTATTAAAAGAGCTCGTCACTTAGCTTTAATGCCATATGTTGGCGATATGTTAAAATAAAAAAGAAGTAGAACAATGGAATTGATATTAAAACAAGACGTAGAAAATTTAGGTTTTAAAGATGATGTTGTAACTGTTAAGAATGGTTATGGACGTAATTACCTAATACCTCAAGGATATGCAGTTTTAGCTACTTCTTCAGCTAAGAAAGTATTAGCAGAAAACTTAAAGCAACGTGCTTTTAAAGAAGCTAAATTAGTAGAAGATGCTAACAAGTTAGCAGAAACTGTTAAGGGTTATGAATTAAAAATAGCTTCTAAAGTAGGTTCAGGAGACAAGTTATTCGGATCAGTAAATAACGCAGATGTTGCTGTAGCTTTAGCTAAAGAAGGTACTGAGATCGAAAAGAAATTCATCAAAGTTACTGGAGGAAATGTAAAAAGATTAGGTAAGTATAATGCTGCTATTCGTTTACACAGATCAGTAATCGCTGACATAGTTTTTGAAGTAGTTGCTGAAAAATAGTAATTAACTTAAGAACTATTATTAAATAAAATCAAAGCATATTCTTACTTAGGAATATGCTTTTTTTAGTGCTACTAAAACGTATTAAATAATCGTTTTGCAGAAAACCGCAATTTAAATTGCGGTTTTCCCTTTTTAAAAACAGGGTTTTTCCTGTTCAAATTACTTTGAATAAGTTGCATCTTGCCAGTGCATATACTTTTATATAATTTATTTAGGGGATTATTTAATTATATAAGAAATAAAAACTCCGACTTTATGTCGGAGTTTTTCATTTTAAAAATATTAGTTTTATACTAGTTGTTTGTTTGATATTTCTTACAAGACAATTTCTTGACCTCTAATAATATCTTCAAAAGTTTCTCTTTTTCGAATCAAATAATCTTTACCTTCATGTAACATTACTTCTGCAGGTCTGTAACGAGAATTGTAGTTAGACGCCATAGAAAAACAATAAGCACCTGCATTGTGGAAACATAAGATATCGTCTTCTCTAATTTCATTAATTCTTCGATTGGTTCCAAAAGTATCTGTTTCACATATGTAACCAACTACACTATAAAAACGTTCTCTTCCTTTTGGATTGGAAAGATTTTCTATGAAATGATATGAATTATAAAACATTGGTCGTATTAAGTGATTTAAGCCACTATCGATACCAGCAAAAACTGTCGAAGTTGTTTGCTTAATTACATTTACTGTTGCTAAAAAATAACCAGCTTCACTAACTAAGAATTTTCCTGGTTCGAACATTAAGGTTAAATCTTTTCCATATTCTTTACAGAATTCATTGAATCTTTTCGATAAATGTTTTCCTAAATCTTCAATATTAGTAGCAATATCCCCTTGTTTGTAAGGAACTTTAAAACCACTACCAAAATCTATAAATTCAATACGATCAAATTCAAGCGCAGTTTTAAATAAAATTTCTGTAGCCATTAAAAACGTATCTACATCTAAAATATCTGACCCTGTATGCATATGTATACCATTAATATGCATTCCAGTATTTTCAACAACTCTTTTAATATGTGGAACTTGGTGAATAGAAATTCCAAACTTTGAATCAATATGTCCTACGGAAATTTTAGAGTTCCCACCTGCCATAACATGTGGGTTAATTCGGATACAAACAGGAATATTTGGGTGCTTTTGTCCAAACAATTCTAAAATTGACAAATTATCGATGTTTATTTGAACACCTAATTTTGCAACATCTTCAATTTCTTGTAAAGAAACTCCATTTGGCGTGTAAATAATATCTTTAGGATTAAAACCAGCCAACAAACCTAGTTTTACTTCTTGAACTGAAACAGTATCTAAACCACTTTCTAATTTATTAAATACTTTTAGTATGTTAACATTAGATAATGCCTTAGTAGCATAATTAATTTTTACATTTTTTACTTTAGAAAAAGCTTTAGTGATTCTTTTATATTGACTTATAATTTTCTCTGTATCATATACATACAAAGGGCTTCCGTGCTTTTTTGCTAAATCTAAGAGTAAGTTGTTCTCCATTTTAAAATTAATTTTTTTCAAATGTAGAGATATAAGAATTCAAAAAAAATTGAATGAAAGAATATAACACAAAATTAAATTATGTAAATAAATTACACTTTTTAAGTATAAATTGCAGTTTTTTCTTGGTTTTTGGTAAAAAATAATAGTATCTTTGTCTCGAAATCAAAATTGATGGGAGTGTTTTCATATATTTGATTTTAATAGGAGGTTAATTAAAAACTCTGGCATTTCTTCGCCAGAGTTTTTTCTTTTTATACTATGTATGTAATTTCTACTTAAAGTTTACTGTGATTTTCTCAGCAATTCCTACAATAACTTCTGAAGCTTTTATAATAGATTCTACAGGTACGTATTCATAACGTCCATGAAAATTATGTCCACCAGCAAAAATGTTTGGACATGGTAATCCTTTATAAGATAATTGAGATCCATCTGTTCCTCCTCGAATAGGTTTAATTAAAGGTGTAATCCCTAAATCTTTCATTACTTCTTCAGCAATATCTACAATATGCATTACAGGTTCAACTTTTTCGCGCATATTAAAGTATTGATCTTTAATCTCTATTTGAATAGCATCTTTACCGATTTCTTCATTTATCTTAGTTACAATAGATTTCATTGTTTCTTTTCGTTCTTGGAAAAGATTCATATCATGATCTCTAATAATGTATCGTAAAACAGTTTGTTCTACTTTTCCTTCTATACTATGCAAATGGAAGAACCCTTCGTAGTCAGTAGTATGTTCTGGAACTTCTTTAGCAGGTAAAGCATTGATAAACTGACTAGCAATAGTCATAGAATTTACCATTTTGCCTTTAGCGTAACCTGGGTGAACAATTTTACCGTTTACGGTTACTACAGCCCCAGCAGCATTAAAGTTCTCATATTCTAATTCACCAATTTGGCTTCCATCCATGGTGTATGCCCATTGTGCTCCAAATTTTTCAACATCAAATTTGTGAGCTCCTTTACCAACTTCTTCATCAGGTGTGAAGCAAATTCGTATTTTACCATGTTTAATTTCTGGGTGTTGAATTAAGTATTCCATTGCAGAAACAATCTCGGTAACCCCAGCTTTATCATCGGCACCTAATAAAGTAGTCCCGTCTGTAGTAATTAAAGTTTGTCCTTTATATAAAAGTAAATCTTCAAAGTATGATGGAGATAAAATAATGTTTTCTGCTTCGTTTAATACGATATCTTTTCCGTCATAATTTTCATGGATTTGAGGTTTTACATTTGCTCCAGTATAATCTGGACTCGTATCTATGTGTGCAACAAACCCAATTGTTGGTACTTCATAATCAATATTACTAGGTAATGTAGCCATTAGATAACAGTTTTCATCTAATTCAACATCTTCCATTCCAATTGCAATCAATTCTTGTTCTAGTACTTTGGCTAAATCCCATTGCTTTTCAGTACTAGGAAACGCAGGATTCTTAGGATCAGATTCAGTATCTATAGTTACGTATTTAATAAACCTATTAATTATATTTTGTTTGTTCATTAAGTAATGTTTTGTTTGTTATGAATGTTTATTTCACTTGTATATCATTAATTAGCGAAATGGCAGAGCAAAGTCTTTCATTAATTAAAGAATCACCATAAATTTCCGTCTTTGCATGAATAAAACCAGTTTGTGTTTTTCCGTACAGATTCAAAATATGATAATTAAACTTTCCTCTTTTTCCTTTAGCTAAATTGTAATATGCGTCTTTTCTTTTGAATTGTAATCGTTTAGATTTTACTTCGGTAAGTTGAAATTCTTCATTATCTCTTTTTACTTTGTAAATAAAATCATCATCAATATTATCAGGATTAGTAATAAAAGAAATATCGATTAACGTAGCCTCCGATAAAGTTAAAGTAGTATCTGCTGCATAAATAGAAGAAACAGCATCTTCATAATATAAGTTTATTTTCCAGTGATTAGGAAATCTAACTGTAAAATTTTTCTTGAAATCTTCAACAGTTTCTAAAGTCCCTAGTGAAGACGATTTGCAATTGAATTCTTTAGCTAATTCGTTAGAATCACATGAGATAAATAAAAAAACACTACAAATAAATAATAAATACTTTGTCATAATTATTTTTGTTCAAAATAGGCAATAAGCAAATCTACAACATAGCTGTAAGATTCTATTCCTTTTGTTTGATTATTCGCTTTTAAATACGAGTTATATCCTTTTTTAATGTAGGGTTCTATTGGATTTTCATATTTTTTCCAGAATAGATAATTGTCGTTTAATTCTTTTTTAATTCCTTTATTTACAGTTTTCCAGAGTTCCTTATACAGTTCTTTATCTCTTTTTCTGATTTCTCTCATGCAATATCGAAAAGCCATTCTGTAACCAGAATAATTGAAGTAAATATCATCACTATAAGCACAAGCTAAGAACCCTAAAAAGTTGGCATCGTTTTCAGCAGACCAGCCTATTTGATGTGCAACTTCATGACAAGTAGTTGCAGGATAACCAGCTTTTGGTAACATACTGTTTACTTGAGCTTCACCAGTAATAGGGTTTAAATATCCGGCAGTACCATTATAGGATTGAAATAAGCTAACTAAAGAGTTTTTTATAGCTGGACTTTTATAAGCTAACTGAGGGTAGTCAGAAGCAACTTTTTTATAAGCAGCAGGGACTTTATCATAAATTTCTCTAGAAGAATATGGAACTTCAATTTTTAAGGTATCGTTTTGAGTAATATCAAGATGAATTTTATTGAAGATTTCAATTGTTTTTTTCGTAGTACGAATCAATTGTTCTGTTGTATATTTTGATTGTTGTAATCCTAAATTTTCAGCTAAAGGTTTTCTGAAATAATTTAATCCCCAAAAACAATAAAAACAGAAATAAATAATAGAAAGTATTCCTACAAATTGAAGAAGCTTAGAAAGTATTCCTCTAAATCTATTCCGAACTAATTTGTAAACTTGTCGTATTAAAAGTACAATAAGTACCAACCCTAAAAGGTCACCAAAAGAAAAAGGAAGCCAACCAAGAAGAATTCTAAGTAATCTTGAGATGTATGGGTAAATTCCATTGGAATAATAACGCTCTATAAATTCGGGTCTTTGGCTTAAAAATTGTACTATAAGATACTGTAAAGGCAAAGAGAGCGCCAGAAGTATATGCTTCTTTTGTAATTTCATTAGGTAAAAATAAAAAACAAAAATGTTATCAACACTTTAGTAACAGTTTTGTTTACAATTTTTGTGAAAAAAGAAAATTATACAAAACAAGGAGCAATGTGAACCTAAAAAATTACTTTTGTCACCATGGAGAAAACAAAAAGTTTAAGGGGAGGTAGAGTTGACCGTTCTAAGGTTGTGAATCTAGAGAAAGGAAAGCTTCCACCACAAGCATTAGATTTAGAGGAGGCTGTATTGGGGGCTATGATGACAGATAAGAAAGGGATTGATGAAGTAATCGATATTTTGCATCCTGACGCTTTTTATGATAGAAGACACCAAGAAATATATGCGGCAATTTATGCGTTATTCCAGAATTCTGAACCGATTGATTTATTAACGGTATCTAACCAGTTAAGAAAAGAAGGGAAACTAGAAATAGCTGGTGGAGATTTTTATATCATCGGATTAACACAAAAAGTAGCTTCTTCTGCACATATTGAATTTCACTCTAGAATTATTTTAGAGAAATTTATTCAACGAAAATTAATTTCTATTTCTTCGGAAATTATTGAAAGTGCTTATGATGAAACAACAGATGTTTTTGATTTATTGGATGATGCCGAAGGAAAACTTTTTGAAGTAACACAAGGAAACCTTAAAAAAGGAGCAGAAAATGCACAATCTCTTGTACAACAGGCGATAAATAAAATTCAAGAAATTTCGAATAAAGAAGGGATGAGTGGTTTAGCTACTGGTTTTACCAAGTTAGATGCACTTACTTCTGGTTGGCAACCAACCGATTTAATTATTATTGCAGCGCGTCCTGGTATGGGTAAAACGGCATTTGTAATCTCGATGGCAAAAAATATGGCAATCGATTTTAATCATGCAGTTGCATTATTCTCTCTGGAGATGTCATCGGTACAGTTAATTACTCGTATGATTTCTTCTGAAACTGGATTAACTTCTGAAAAGTTACGTAAAGGAAACCTTGAACCACATGAATGGGAACAATTAAATGTAAAAGTGAAAAAACTTTCTGATGCGCCTATTTTTATTGATGATACTCCAGCACTTTCAATTTTCGATTTACGTGCAAAAGCGCGTCGTTTGGTATCACAGCATGGTGTGAAAATCTTAATTATTGATTATTTACAGTTAATGACAGCTGGTGGAGCAGGAGGTAACCGTGAACAAGAAATCTCGATGATTTCACGTAACTTAAAAGCGTTAGCAAAAGAATTAGATGTACCAGTAATTGCATTATCACAGTTATCACGTTCGGTAGAAACTCGTGGAGGAAGTAAACGTCCGCTTTTATCCGATCTTCGTGAATCTGGAGCGATTGAGCAGGATGCCGATATTGTATCGTTTATTTTCCGTCCAGAATATTATGGTATGACAGAGTGGGATGATGATGATCATTCGCCATGTGAGGGGCAAGGAGAGTTTATTGTTGCAAAACATCGTAATGGTGGATTAGATAATATTCGTTTGAAATTTACTGGGCACTTAGCTAAATTCTCAGATTTAGAAGAAGGGTTTAGTAGCGAATTCCAATCAAGTATGAATACATTCGAATCTGGTGGTTTACCATCTCCTTCTACTGAAGATGCTTTTGGAGCTCCGGAATCACCTTCTGGTTCAGATTTTAATGATGATGTACCTTTTTAAACTTTAAACAAATCATAAAATATATAGAAATACACAATTGCTTACTTGTAATTGTGTATTTTAGTTTTTAGATATGAAGAAATATATTTTTTTACTAGTGGTGGCATTTTTGTCGAATACGGTTTCGGCATCTTTTATTTATTTACCAATGAGCCACGATAATCAAAAAAATCATTTGAAGGCATACGGAATTGTGTATTACGGATTACAAAATGGTTTAAAAGCAAAATGGTTATTAAATTATGATGGAGGAGCTTTTTTAGTTGAAAATAATGACGATGTTATTAATGAATGTAAAATAAGAGGTGTTTCGTACCAAGTAATATCAGATGCAAAAGCACAATTACTATTAGAAGAAATTTCTTCACCTAGTAAAAATCAAGAAGCTGTTACTTTAGAAAAAGCACCCAAAATTGCGGTATATTCTCCTAAAGATAAATTGCCTTGGGATGATGCCGTTACTATGGTGTTAACTTATGCAGAGATACCTTTTGATGTGGTATATGATGAAGAAGTACTTTCTGATAAATTGTTATTATATGAGTGGTTGCATTTGCATCATGAAGATTTTACAGGTCAGTATGGACGTTTTTATGGATCTTTTAGAGCGGCTCCTTGGTACATTCAACAAAAAAAAGATGCAGAAGCTTTGGCTAAAAAATTAGGATATTCTAAGGTTTCTGAAGCTAAACGAGATGTAACCAAAAAAATTAGAGATTTCGTAATTGGAGGTGGTTTTATGTTTGCCATGTGTTCTGCAACAGATAGTTTTGATATTGCACTTTCTGCTGATGGTGTAGATATTTGTGAAACCATGTTCGATGGCGATCCATCGGAACCAAATTATCAATCAAAAATAGATTACAATAAAACTTTTGCTTTTAAAAATTTCGAATTGATTCGAAATCCAACTACGTATGAGTTTTCTTCTATTGATATGACACGAAAGAGAAGAATAAATAAAGAAACAGACTATTTTGTTTTAAAAGACTTTTCAGCAAAATGGGATCAGGTGCCAACCATGTTATGTCAGAACCATACGCAATTAGTTAAAGGGTTTATGGGGCAAACTACTTCTTTTGAACGTAGAACTGTGAAATCTAATGTGATGGTTTTAGGTGAAAATGAAACCAATAGAGAGGCGAGGTACATTCATGGAACTAAAGGAAAAGGATTGTTTACTTTTTATGGGGGACATGATCCAGAAGATTATCAGCATCGAGTAGGAGATCCTAAAACTGAGTTAGACCTGCATCCGACTTCACCTGGATATCGTTTAATTTTAAATAATGTATTGTTTCCTGCTGCTAAAAAGAAGAAACAGAAAACCTAAAAGAAGTTACTTCTATAAATTCTAAGAAATTAAATAAGTAAAACCTATTTTGTCTGACTTTTTTACATTATTAAAAAAAGGGTTTCTAGCAGCTGAAAACTTAACGATCAAACAAACACTTATTTTAGGTGTAACGTTGTATTTCCTACTAACGATTTTCAAGTTCCTTTTATTCTTTTTGGGATTTTATTTTTTTGAACTTGAAGATTTACCAAAACCTATTTACAATGAATTTTTTACTAATAGAACTGAGCTTGAAAAATTATTTTTTATAGCAATTTTAGGACCAATTTCTGAGGAATTAAGTTTTAGGTTGGGACTTATATTTTCTAAATTGAATTTTTCAATTCTAGTCTCAGGAATTATGTACTATGTTCTGGCTATATGTACAGACATAAATTGGATTATTGGTTTATATCTGTGGTTAATTTCAGGTTTTTTAGTTTATTTTTCAATCTCAATTTCTTCAAGTACTGTAGTTAAATTATCTTCTTTCTGGAGCGAAAATAGGCTTGAAATTTTTTATATGTTGTTGCTAATTTTCAGTATATTACATTTATGGAATTACGAGTGGAACCTTCGTTTTTGGAAATATTCATTACTGTTAATAGTACCGCATGTTATAGGGGGATTCTTTTATAGTTATGCACGTTTTAAAAAAGGTATATTATTTTCAATTTGTTTGCATATTTGTAATAATGGATTGTTAAAATCTATTTTAATGATAGTAGAGTCGTAATATTTTAATTTTTTCTCCCAGGAATTACAATTAATTATAGTAATAACATTTTCATATTATTTGATGCTTACATTGAATTTTATATGTAAAAAATATTTTAGCACATGACAAAAAAGTGCTTTTAAGTTCAAATAACTGAAAATCAGAATCTTTTTTAGTTAAATTCATCGTGTCTCCTCAAACATTATTGAAGTTAAAAGCTTTTAAATGAAAACAGCTTACGAAGTAAGTCGAGAGGTTTTTATAGTTCTCAAAATTGGTCTAAAACCCTACACTTAAGTGCAGAGTCGTTTAGTTAAACAATTAACAATATTAAGGTCTCAACTTTAGTTTATCTTGAGAGATAATCGAAAGACTCGACCAGACAATAGAAAAGTATGATCATAAAAAAAGCAAAACCAATGGGTTTTGCTTTTTTATTTTCAATACTATACTAAGTTGATTAGATTAATTTAAATCCTTTAACATTTCTTGAACAGATCGTTCTAATTGTTGATCGCGGCCATTATCAATAATTCCTGGCATATTTTTTACTTTAATCATAGGTTCAGTTTGGTTATTCTCCATCCATCTTCCTGATTTGTCTTTTGCACTCACAGGAACAACTCCCCAATAACTTCCATCAGGTAAACCTTCCCAACCAGCAAAACTACAAGTACCTGGCACCGGCATTCCTACTGTTTTACCAATTTTTAAATCTGTATATCCGGCAGCGTAACAATGTCCGTCAGAATAATTACTTTCATTAAACATTGTTAATGTAGGTTTTGTCCAGCGAGAAGTAGGTTCACCACCTACAACTTTAGCTTCAGTTTCATAAGAAATAAATGGAACACCAGTAAAGAACATGGCTAAATCAGCAACTAAATCACCACCACTATTAAAACGTGTATCAATGATCATACCTTTACGTTCAAAAAACTTACCCATAATATCTTTATAAATACTACGGTAAGGTCCATCACTCATTCCTGGAATATGAACATAACCTAATTTTCCATTACTTAATCGATCTACTTCTTTTTCGTTAATTTTCACCCATCTTTTATACAATAAACGACCTTCTTGACCACGAGATATAGGTTTTACAGTAATCGTTTGTTTTTTATTTGTTTTTGGATCAGTGATATCTAATAAGACAAATTTTCTAGCCTTTCTATTCAAATATTTAGCAACATCTACATTTTTATCAATCGTAATACCGTCGATTTTCTCGATAATCATTCCTGCTTTGATATTAAAAGTAGATTTATCTAAAGGGCCGTCTTTAATAATTTCATCGATTAAAATACCATCATCTTTATGGTCATAATTCATAAAAATACCTAAAGAAGCTGTAGCATCAGCATTGTTTATACTTGTTCTATAACCAGCACCAGCATGAGATACATTTAATTCTCCTAACATTTCAGATAACATTTCTGTAAACTCAAAAGAGTTTCCTATGGAAGGTAAATATTTTTGATATTCTTTCTTCATTTTAGACCAGTTAATTCCATGAAAGTCTGGATGATAAAAAATAGCATTGGTTCTTATCCATACATGATCGAACATAGCCTCTCTTTCCGCATTGGTATCAAATAACATCTCTCCATTTATTTTAACCCCTTTTTTACTCTTTTTAGCTGGGGCTATTTTAGATATTCTACCGCTACTTAATAGGTACAAATTTTTCATTTGTTTATCCCATTGTAACGAACCGAAGTTGGCATTTAAACGCATAACCATTTTAGTTTCCTTGGTACGTAAATTTGTACTCCATAGATTCATTTTTCCTTCAAAACGAGCTAAGTAGTATAGTATATCTCCTTTTTTAGAAAGCACAGCATCTCCAAGACTAGAAGAATGTATGGTTAATCTTTTAGTACGATCTTTCATACTTTCCCAATCAAAAGTAAGCGGTTTAACCTCTTTCTTTTTATCAGTTTTCTTCTTCTTATCTTCCTTTTTATCCTTTTTACTAGTGTTTTTATCTTTATTTTTCTTTTGTTCAGCTTTTATGGCTTCCATTAATTTAAAATCTTCATCATTAAGATTGAATTTATCCCAAGCATCTTGAGTAAAGAACATACTGTAAACATCAGTTTGAGATCGTCCGCTAGTTGCATACGATTTTAATCCATTTCTATTGCTGAACCATAACATTTGTTTACCACCATTAACCCATTTCGGATAATAGTCACTATAACCGCTTTCAGTTAAATTAATACGTTTAGATCCATCTGCAGCCATTAATAGAACTTCGCTATTACTTAGTGTTTTACCCCATCCAATTAACAACCATTTACTATCAGGACTCCAAGTATAATACTTGTCTCCATCTCTCATGTGGAATAGATCTTTAGGTGTAAGTAATGTAACTTGTTTTTTAGATTTTAAGTCCATTACTTTAATCGTACGTCTACCTTCTACAAAAGCAATTTTAGATCCATCAGGAGAGAATTTAGCTAAGTAATTATCTGATTTATTCTCAATAATTGGAGTTTCTTTGATTAATGTTGAAGCAAAAAAGAAAGGTTCTTCTTTTCGTACTTTTTCGGTTTTATAAATACTCCATTTTCCATTTCTTTCGCTACTGTACACAACAGATTTACCATCAGGACTCCAAGTAACAAAACGCTCTCTTTCAGGTGTGTTTGTCAATCTTTTTGTGAAGGATTCACTTACGGAAGTAACAAAAACTTCACCTCTTGCTATAAAAGCAATCTCTTTTCCATTAGGCGAAATTGCCATTTCATTAACTCCACCATTAATAGAGATGAATTTATCGTTGTTATGTATACTTTGCGTTCTAATAGTTACTTTAACTTTTTTAGGTTTTTCTCCTTCTTTCATTGTATACAATTCGCCATCATAACCGAAGCTTAAAGTTCCGTTCCCCATGCTCAGAAAACGAACAGGATGTAACTTGAAACTTGTTATTTGTTGATGTTGACTTGGAGTATTTAAATTCATTTTATGAATATTAAAAGAACCACTCTTTTCACTCAAATAATACATGCTTTTTTCATCTTCAGAAAAAATAGGTTGTCTATCTTCTCCTTCGAATGAAGTAATCATTTTATGAGTTTTGTTATCAGTATTGTAACTCCAAATGTCTCTCGTGATTGAAGATTTGTGGTGTTTACGCCATTCATTTTCTCCTCCTTTTTTATCATGGTAGAGCATCGTTTTTCCATTTTTTGATACTTGAACAGCTTCCGCAGGAATAGTAAATAATTGACGAACTCTACCTCTAGTAGCAGGTACGCTGTATAATTCTGGTTGTGATCCTGTAGGGTATTGTCTGTGTTTCACATGATCTTGGCGCTGAGTACCAAAAATAATATCTTTGTTATCTGCTGAAAATGAAAAAGGTATTTCGTTGCTAGAATGAAAGGTTAATCTTTTAGCATTCCCGCCTTTAGCATCCATTACATAAATATCAAAATTACCGTAGCGATTAGATGCAAAGGCAATTTGCTTGCCATCTTTACTCCAGATAGCTTTATAATCGTGGGCGTTATGAAATGTTAGTTGAGTTGCATTTCCTCCCGAAGAAGCTACTTTATATAAATCACCTTTATAGGTAAAAACAATTTCTTTTCCGTCTGGAGAAATAGAAGAATGTCTTAACCAATTAGGATTTTCTTGTGAAAATAAATGAAAGGATAATAGTGTAAATAGTATTGAGATATATTTCATTTGGTTATTTTTTTGGCAATCTACTAAATTGATATTTGGTAGTTATGTTAATTTTGGTTAAAATATGAGGTGCTATTTAGGTTTTCTGATGTTCAATTTTCTTCAATTCTTTAATAAAATAGGAAGGCTTTACATTTGTAAATTTGTAGAAGGCTTTAGAAAATGATTCAGCACTTTTAAACCCAGTTTCTTCAGCAAGGGCTTTTACAGTATATTTTTGAATCACCGTATTATGTTTTAACTCTTCTACAATAAAATTGATTCTCAATTGATGGATATAATTTGTAAAAGTTAAGTTTTTATGCTGATTGATTGTTTTAGAAAGATATGAAGAATTTGTATCGAAGTCATCAGCTAAGTATTTCAAATTTATTTTAGCATTTAAAAATGCTTTTTTCTTTTCAAAGTTTGCTAGTTTGGTTAAAAGATCCTTGCTAACGGTATCAGATATTTGATAGGTTTCTTGATGAGATACTATAGTTTTTTCATTACTGTTTTGTGTGTAGGTAGAAGCCGCATCATCATTAATCAGTTTTAAAAACTCCTTTTTATAGTTTTGTTTTCTATTTGTCTGAAAAATTAGTATCAAAAAAATGATGATTATAGTTATAGTATAGAGCGTTTTATATAGCTTATCTCTAGTGTTTTTTTGTTCTAATTTATGAATAACAGCGTTTTTCTCTGCAAGAAGTTTAGGTTGATCATAGTTTTCTAACAGTACTTTTATCGTTTCTTTCTCTTCTTCAGTTTTGATTTGGTTTATTGTGAGTAGTTTATTTATATATTCTAACTGTTTCTTGTAGTTATTTTCTTCTTTATAATAATTGCTTAAAAATAAAAAAGAAGCTTCTAAATGCGGATTAGGTATTTTTTTTATAGTAAATAGTGAATCTGCTTTTAAGTGGTATACATACGCTTTTTCCGTATTTTCTATTTTTTCATAGCAGGTTGCTATTCTTGAAAAAGACGTAGTTAAAAGATTAAAGTTTTTAATATTTTTTAAGTAGGGAATAAATATTTTTAGTTCACTAATTGCCTTTTCATATTCCTTATTATCAATAGCAATTTTTGATTTTAGAAGATGTAAGGCTTTCTTAAAATAAGGATCATTAATTGAATTATAAATATTTTCTGCTTTTGTTAAATAGTAAGAAGCCGAATCCTTTTTTTTAAGCTCTGTATATAGATTAGCTAAATGCATTGGGTTCGATAAAAAAAGATCATTAAATTCATTAGGGTTTTTACCGTCTAAATACGTATCTACTTTTTTAAATAAATTAATGGTTTCCTGATGTTCATTATCATTCCATTTAATTAATCCGATAAAAATATTGGCTAAAGATTGAATACTATCACTTTTCTTTTTTTGTAAAAGTGTATTGACAATTAGAAATTCTTTAAGTGTTTTTGAGCTTAAATTTCGATTAAAATAAGTTTCACCCTTGGCACAACGAATTTTCATTTCTGTATAAATATCATTTCTTTTTTTTGAAACAGTAATTAAAGAATCACATAATGTATAATAGCTATCAAAATCATTATTTATTAGTGATAGAAAATATTTACCAGATTCTATCTTCATAATATTATGTTCTAGCTTTGCTTTTCTTAAATATGAATTCGCATATGTTTTCGCTTTTTCAGTTTCATAAAAGTTATGATTAAATTGATGGTATAATTCTTCATAAGATAGTGAAGTTATAACATCTTTGTTAATTTTTTGAGCATCAATCATAATTATGCTAAAAATGCAAAAGAAAATAGAAAAAAAGTAGTTAATATTCATTACATAAGCGATTTTTTGTAAAAATAGGTAATAAAAACTTAAAAAATAAACAAATTTTAAAGTGTTGTTTTTAAGTGTTTTATATGTTTTAGGACTCTGTTTTTATAAAACAAGGGCACAAAACATTGTGTAATTAAAAGTTAAAAGTTTACTTTGAAGTATGAAAAGGGTTCGGGGAATTTTTAAGGACGGGAAAATCTCAATACGAAAAAGAAAATTTTATCAACCAAATATATCGAGCCCTTTTTTCTTTATTAATTGTCTTTTCATTCTTAAACTATTACTTTTGTATCCACAAAATAATATATAATGCCAACAACACAACAACTTCAAGATTTTACACAACAAGTACGTAGAGATATACTTCGTATGGTACATGCAGTAAATTCAGGTCACCCTGGTGGATCATTAGGATGCGCAGAATTTTTTACTTGCTTATATCAAGAAATTATGGATTATTCTACTGATTTCAATATGGACGGAAAAAACGAAGATTTATTTTTCTTATCTAACGGTCATATTTCTCCAGTGTATTACAGTGTGCTTTCTAGAAGTGGTTTTTTTCCAGTTGAAGAACTAGCAACATTTAGAAAGTTAGATTCTCGATTACAAGGACATCCAACTACTCATGAACACCTACCAGGTATTAGAATAGCATCTGGATCATTAGGGCAAGGAATGAGTGTTGCAATTGGTGCTGCTGAAGCTAAGAAATTAAATGAAGATGCAAAATTAGTATTTTCGTTACATGGTGATGGTGAATTGCAAGAAGGACAGGTATGGGAAGCTGTAATGTATGCAGCAGCTAAAAAGGTTGATAATTTAATCTCTACCATAGATGTTAATGAAAAACAGATTGATGGTACTACAGATGATGTTTTAGCTATGGGAAGTTTAAAAGCTAAGTTTGAAGCTTTTGGATGGGATGTTTTAGAAGTAAAGGAAGGAAACGATGTAACAGCTGTTTTAGAAGGATTACAAGAAGCAAAATCGAGAACAGGAAAAGGAAAACCGGTTTGTATTTTGTTATACACAGAGATGGGGAATGGCGTAGATTTTATGATGCATACACATGCATGGCATGGAAAAGCACCTAATGATGAGCAATTAGAATCTGCATTAACTCAGAACCCTGTTACTTTAGGGGATTATTAATCAGAACACTATAAATATAAAACGCCGTTACCTTACGTAGCGGCGTTTCTTTTTTGGTATTCTTAACAATTCACCGTAAACAAATGTGTATTTTTACGTACTAAAGGATAAATTTTTTACAGAATGAAAATAGGTATTGTATGCTATCCTACTTTTGGAGGAAGTGGAGTAATGGCAACCGAGTTAGGAATGGCATTAGCGAATAAAGGACACGAAGTTCATTTTATTACATATAATCAACCTGTTCGTTTAGATTTTATTTCTCATAATCTACATTTTCATGAAGTAATATTAGAAGAATATCCATTGTTTCAATATCAGCCCTATGAGCTTGCATTATCTACTAAAATGGTGGAAGTTGTAAAACAATATAAGTTAGAGGTTTTACATGTACATTATGCTATACCTCATGCTTATGCAGCATATATGGCAAAAAAGATGCTTAATGAAAAAGGAATAAAAGTAAAAGTAGTGACTACATTGCATGGAACAGATATTACCTTAGTAGGGAGTCACCCTTCGTATAAAACCGCTGCCGAATTTAGTATTAACAAGTCAGATGAAGTAACAGCAGTATCAAACAGTTTGCGAGAAGATACATTACGATTATTTAATATTGAGAATGATATTAAGGTAGTTTATAATTTTATAGATACATTGAAATATGATATTGCAGATCAAGAAGAATGTATGCGAAGTGCTGTCGCTAATCCTGATGAACGTATCTTGACTCATGTAAGTAATTTTAGACCAGTGAAAAGAGTATTAGATGTAGTTAAAATTTTTCACAAAGTTCAAGAAAAAATACCAGCTAAATTATTGATGGTTGGTGATGGACCAGAACGTGTTAAAGCAGAAGCTTTAGCCAAAGAGTTAGGTGTTTTTGATAAGATAATATTTTTAGGAAATAGTAATGAGGTTCCTAAGCTTTTGTGCTATTCAGATGTGTTTTTATTACCTTCTGAGGCAGAGAGTTTTGGTTTAGCAGCTTTAGAAGCAATGGCTGCAAATACTGCCGTAATTTCTACAAACGCTGGTGGTTTACCTGAAGTAAATGTTGATGGAAAGACAGGTTTTTTAAGTGCTATTGGAGATGTAGAAGATATGGCAAAAAATACATTAAAAATTCTTGAAAGTGATGAAACGTTATTGACTTTTAAACAAAATGCAAAAGCACATACCAAACAATTTGCTTTAGATAAAATTTTGCCTCAGTATGAGGGAATTTATCAGGCTTGTTTTTAGTCGAAAAAGAATAAAAATAGGAAAAGCTAATGTATTACACATTAGCTTTTTACTTTTTAGGTAAAAAAGAATTTTAGTTTTGTTTAAATATCTTTTTCGAGTTCCCATTATTATCTTTAATAAAATAAAGTCCTTTAGGTAGGTTTTTTAATAATGATTTTTCTTCACTTATATGATTAATTTTTTGTTCTTTAATTTTTAACCCTTCTTTATTGTAGATAGTTATTTTTCTTAAAAAATCATCATAATCGTTTTCACAAAAATAGTTTTGTAAAGTGAAATTAGATTTAGAAAAAGTATCACGATCTCTGAACTCACCTGATCTAGATCTAATGATGTATACATATCTTATTTTTCCTTCATCATTAAATCTGTAAATTCTTCCCGAAATTAATCTATTGCTTCCTCTGGGTTCACTAACATTTAAATCCATACGAGAACCTGCTGTAGCTGGGTTTTGATTGCAATAAATATTTTGAATAATAAAAGGGTTAGTTCCTAAGTTTCTAGCATCGTAAGATTTTGTGTCTTCACAAATGATATTTTGTAACGAAAAATTAGATTTAGAAAAAGTATCACGATCTCTAAATTCTCCAGATCTAGTTCTAATAATGTAAATATATCTTACAGTTCCTTCATCATTAAATTTATAGATCTTCCCAGGAGTTAATCTACTACTTCCTCTAGGTTCACTAACATTTAAATCCATACGAGAACCTGCCGTAGCTGGGTTTTGATTACAATAGAATTGATTTGCTAAAAAAGCATTGGTTCCTAAATTTCTAGCGTCGTAAGATTTAGTGTCTTCACAAATAATATTTTGTAACGAAAAATCAGATTTAGAAAAAGTGTCGCGATCTCTAAACTCACCACTTCTTATTCTAATAATATAAATATATCTTATAGTTCCTTCATCGTTAAATTTATAGATCTTTCCAGGAGTTAATCTACTACTTCCTCTAGGTTCACTAATGTTTAAATCCATGCGAGAACCTGCCGTAGCTGGATTTTGATTACAATAGAATTGATTTGCTAAAAAAGCATTAGTTCCTAAGTTTCTAGCATCATAAGATTTTGTGTCCTCACAAATGAAGTTTTGCTGCCTGAAATCAGAAAATAAAAAAGAATCTCTATCTCTAAATGAGCTATTATTTTTCCTAGCAATATAGATATATATAGGATTGCCATCATTTTCAAACCAAAACATTTTTCCAACAGCTAATTCTTCATGATTTCCATCTGAAATTAAGTTAATTTTTCTCTTATTTAAAAGATTAGGGTTTTGATTGCAAAAAATATTTTTTGCTGTACGATAGTTAGAGCTTAAGTTCACTATTTCATATCCAATATCTACTCTATGTGCAAATGAATAGAAACAAAATAATAAAGAAATAAAAAGTAAATTTTTCTTCATGCGATTAGATTTAAGGTTAATATTTAAAATCTAAATTTATTACGCAGAAAGAACGAATCAGTTAATTTGAAGTTATATAATTTTAAATTAAATTTAAAGCTTGTTAAAACAAAAAATACCATCATTAGAAAAACTATTGATAGCATTAATTGTAGTTGTTTTCAGTTTTACAGTGTTTTAATCCATATAAAACTCAATACTCTCACGAACTAATGCTTCAGAAGCTTCACAACTTAGTTCGAAATCTTCATAATCATTTAATAATACAAACTTAACAACACCTGCTTCATTTTTTTTATCATGAATTAGTAAGGCCATTATTGGATTAATATCTTCGGGTAAAATTGAAATTTTACCATATATCTTAACAATAGCATCTTTTATTTCGGTAGTTTTTTCCTTTGGAAAATTTAAAATCTCAGATGATAAATAGGCTTCACAAACCATTCCTATAGCTATAGCTTCACCATGAGTAAGGTTTTCTTTGTGAGGCGTATCTAAAAAGTAAGATTCTACAGCGTGTCCAATGGTGTGCCCCCAATTTAAAACTTTACGTACCCCTTTTTCTTTAGGATCTTCAGTAACCACTTCATTCTTAATTTCAATAGAACGATGAATTAAATCAATAATATTTAATTCAGGATTATCTTTTATTTCATGAAACAAATAAATATCATGAGTCATACCATACTTGATAATTTCAGCAGTACCTGAACGGATCTCTCTAGGATCTAAAGTATGTAAATATTCAGGATCAACTAATACCATTTTCGGATTAGCAAATACACCAATTTGGTTTTTTAAAACCCCTAAATCTACTCCAGTTTTACCTCCAACAGAAGCATCAACCATAGAAAGTAGTGTTGTAGGAATATTAATAAAATCGATTCCTCTTTTAAAAGTAGATGCAACAAAACCACCTAAATCAGTAATAACACCTCCACCTAAAGTTATTACTAAACTTTTACGATCTGCACCTAATTCCGTCATAGCATTCCAAACCCCCAAACAAGTGTCTAAATTTTTATGAATTTCACCAGAGTCAATTTGAATGAGTTCAATTTTTAACGTTGTTTCTAAACGTTGAATAAACCTAGGATAACAACATTCCAATGTATTATCATCAACTAAAATAAAGATTGATGAATATGAATTTTCTTTTATATATGAGTTAATTTCCTGATATGCTTTATCAGAAAAATGCACAGGATATGTTGTCGCTTGAATGGTATTCATAAGTTCATTTAATATGATGCAAATTAAGCAGAAAATATTAAAATATTTAAATGTTGTCTTCTATATTTGTTCCAATAAAGTAAACTAGTTACTACTATCAATGAAACTTTTTGAAAACACAGAAATAGCGTTTAAATTAAAGTCTGACTCTGAGCTAGAAAGAGCTCATTTTCTGTTTCGTTTAATTCAAAGTCAACCTATGGTTAAAATAGGTACTGCTGTTACAAATTTTGCTTTAAAAGCTCATTTACCTGTTGAAGGATTAATACGCTCTACAGTATTCGATCATTTTTGCGGCGGCATAACAGAAGAAGATTGTATTCCAAACATTGAAAAAATGTATAATCAAGGAAATGTGCATAGTGTATTGGATTATTCAGTAGAAGGAAAAGAAGAAGAAGATAGTTTTGATAGTGCTGTAAAAACTATTGAAAATATTATTCAGTTTTCTGAAGAAAAAGATGCTATACCTTTTGCCGTTTTTAAACCTACTGGTTTTGGTCGATTTGCGTTGTACCAAAAAATAGGGGAACAAAAAGAATTGACTTCAGAAGAAAAAATAGAATGGGAACGAGTTAAAGCAAGGTTTCATCGTGTATGTGAACTAGCTTATAGTAAAAACGTTCCATTATTAATTGATGCAGAGGAAAGTTGGATGCAAGATGCAGCAGATGATTTAGTAGAAGAATTGATGGAAAAATACAATACAGAAAAAGCTATTGTTTTTAATACATTACAAATGTATCGTCATGATCGTATGGAGTATTTAAAAGGCTTGCATCAAAGAGCACATCAAAAAGGTTTTCATATTGGAATGAAAGTGGTTCGCGGTGCTTATATGGAAAAGGAAAGAGAGCGTGCAGAAGAACTTGGTTATGATTCACCTATTTGTAAGAATAAAGAAGCTACAGATAAGAATTATGATGAAGCTATTTTGTACATGATGGAGCACAAGAATATGGCTTTATTTGCAGGTACTCATAACGAAGAAAGTTCTTATTTATTGATGGATTTAGCAGTTAAATACAATATTGATAAATCGGATAAACGAATGTGGTTTGGTCAATTATATGGAATGAGTGATCATATTAGTTTTAACTTAGCTAAAGAAGGCTATAATGTAGCTAAATATGTTCCATTCGGACCTGTTAGAGATGTGATGCCTTATTTGATTCGAAGAGCTGAAGAAAATACATCTGTAGAAGGGCAAACTTCTAGAGAATTAAAATTACTGAAAACAGAAAAAAAACGTAGAAAACTATAATGACAACAGTAGAAGAAATAAAAACTTTACTTCAAAAAAATAAAATACGATTTTTAAATGAACTTAAAGAAAGTAAAGAGCTTATTTTATTACTAACCAAATCAACAACACAAAAGTTAACTACTGAAGAAAAAGGTAAAGTAAAAGAACAATTATTAGATATTTGTAAATCGATACCAGCTTTTACAATTTTCTTATTACCAGGAGGTTCATTATTATTACCTTTGTTGGTGAAATTAATTCCTACAATTTTACCAAGTTCTTTTAGGAAAGATATAAAAGATTTAAAATAACAAAACAACAATGCAGCAAGATCATCAAATTTTTGATTTAATTCAGGAAGAGAAAGAACGTCAACTTAATGGTTTAGAGTTGATTGCTTCTGAAAATTTTGTAAGTGAGCAAGTAATGAAAGCTCAAGGATCTGTATTAACTAACAAATATGCAGAAGGGTATCCTGGTAAACGTTATTACGGAGGATGTGAGATAGTTGATGTAGTAGAACAGATCGCAATAGATAGAGCTAAGGAACTATTTGGAGCTGAATATGTAAATGTACAACCACATTCTGGTAGCCAAGCTAATACAGCTGTTTTTGCAGCTTGTTTACAACCAGGAGATACAATTTTAGGTTTCGATTTAGCACATGGAGGACATTTAACTCATGGTTCTCCTGTAAACTTCTCTGGAAAATTATATAATCCTGTTTTTTATGGAGTTGATAAGGAAACAGGTTTGTTAGATTACGATCATATTGAAAGTCAAGCTAAAGAACATCAACCAAAATTAATTATTGCGGGAGCTTCTGCCTATTCTAGAGATATGGATTTTAAGCGTTTTCGTGAAATTGCAGATAGTGTAGGTGCTATTTTAATGGCAGATATTTCTCATCCTTCAGGTTTAATAGCCAAAGGTATTTTAAATGATCCATTACCACATTGTCATATTGTTACAACAACAACACATAAGACACTTCGTGGACCAAGAGGGGGGATGATTATGATCGGTAAAGATTTTGAAAATCCGTTTGGTTTAAAATTAAAAAGTGGAAAACTTAAGAAAATGTCTATGTTATTAAATAGTGCAGTTTTCCCAGGGAATCAAGGTGGTCCGTTAGAGCATGTAATTGCTGCTAAAGCAGTGGCTTTTGGAGAAGCTTTAACAGATGAGTTTTTAGAATACCAAATACAAGTAAGAGAAAATGCTAAAGCTATGGCTTCAGCATTTGTAGAAAAAGGTTATCATATCATTTCTGGAGGAACAGATAATCATATGATGTTAATTGATCTTAGAAATAAAGGAATTACAGGAAAAGATGCTGAATTAGCTTTAGGTAAAGCTGAAATTACAGTAAATAAAAATATGGTTCCTTTTGATACAGAATCTCCATTTGTTACATCAGGAATTAGAATTGGAACTCCTGCTATTACTACTAGAGGTTTAGTTGAAGAAGATATGCTTGTTGTGGTTGATCTTATTGATGAAGCATTACAAAATGCTAATGATGATGAAAAATTACACGAAATAGGAGAGAAGGTACAAGAGTTAATGCACCACAGAAGGTTATTTGTGATGTAATTAGCATTAACATAATGAAATATAAAAACGGTTGTTTAGTATAAAACAACCGTTTTTTTTATTGGGGGATGAATGTAATATATACGTTAGTTATATTACATTAATTTTTAATTACTTTAATAGGCTTTGTGATATTTACATTATCTAAAGTAGTAGAAATCATGTAAATTCCTTTAGCACCAAAATCACTATCTTTTAATTGGATTGTATGATTACCAGCGTCATTTGTTTGCTCATATATCGTTTTAGACTGTCCAAGTAAATTTACGATAGCAACTTTCAGTACACCTTTTTGTGTTGTCGTAATAAATAAGTTACCATTCTGACCTATAGGATTAGGAGCTATTCTTACAGAATTTTCTACAAAAACATCTGAATCATTATCTACTAATATTTCTCTTGGAACAACACATCCTGTAGGACAATTGTTAGACCAAACCCCAGTAGCTTTTCCATTAGAACTTCCAGTAATTCTAAACCAACCCGAAGTACCTCTATTCAAGTCAACAGTTTGTTGCCCGTTTCCATTATTGAAAACTACACCTATAGCATTAGCAGATACATTACTTGGAAGTGTAAATGTAGCTGAAGACCAAGAACTACTTGTTTGGTTTTGCATTGCATTTCCTGGCCAACCAGCTGTACCAGCTAAAGTTGTGTCTGTATTTGTGTTATATAAATATACATTAGTCGTATTTCCCCATGAAGATGTTCTTAAAAAATTTAAGGTAACACTTGTATTACTAGGAGGTGGTGGAGTTGTACCACTACAGTTAGACGGACAAGTATTTGTCCAGGTTCCATTGTCATACCATCCAGTAGCATTTCTAGACAAATCGTCTGTTTGGTTAGATCCGTCATTGAAAATTACACGCACATTATTTAATGAAGTTCCTGAAGGAATAGTGACTTGAAATGAATACCAAGGTGTACCAGAAATGTTAGTCATAGTTTGTCCTGGCCATCCAGAAGTTCCAGCAATTGTTGCATTTGCACCAGCATCAAAGAAATATGCATTTACTGAATTCCCCCAGTTACTAGGCTTTTTAAAATTAACAGTGAATTGTGTTTCTGGTGTCGGCGGCGGTGGAGGGTTACTACCACTACAGTTAGACGGACAAGTGTTTGTCCATGTTCCATTATCATACCAACCATTAGTACTTCTAGATAAGTCGTCTGTTTGGTTAGTACCATCATTAAAAATTACTCTAATATTTTGAGCTGCTACACCTGATGGAGGATTTATTTGAAAAGAATACCAAGGAGTACCAGAAATATTTGTAGCAGATTGCCCAGGCCATGCTGAAGTTCCAGGAACAATAGCATTGGTAGAAGCATCAAATACATATACGTTTACGTTATTTCCCCAACCATTTGGTTTTTTGAAATTCACTGTAAAAGGGTCAACTTGAGCTGGAGGTGGTGGAGGAGGGGTAACAGTTCCGCCTTGTGTCCATACAGCATAATCCGTACCAGTAGTTCTTAATGTCCAACCTGGTCCTTGTGGCGACCAATTCCCACCACCTAATTTCATAGCTATAGTACCATTTCTACCGTCAATGTAAGCAGCATATACATCATTTCTTGCTTCCGCAATATTGATAGATGAACTTGAATGAATTCTTACATCTTTTCTAATTGCTATTAAATCTTTAATGGCTTGTCTTACACCATTACCTGTATCAAAATAATGAGTCCAAAATACCATTGGATTTCCTGGATGAGTTAAGATGTATGCATATCCTTTTCTTAAATTAGTTTCTCCACCTGGAAAAACATAATTAGATCCACAGCATTGTTGCGCAAAGCCTGTATCGTGGTTATCTAAAAAAGTTACGGATTTTCCTGGATTAATACCAATCATACCAGCAGGTCTTCCTTGACCATCTCTTAAATAAGACATGTTATTATCTCTAATAGCATTTTGTAAGGTAACTTTAGTATTAAAATCAAACGCAGAAGACGATTGCTGGGTAAAGTTTACCCAGTTATTGGTTTGTACTCTACTACTTTCTAATAATTCACCTACTGCAAAATAAGGTTGTGTAGCATCGTTGTATTCTTTGTTGTAAATTGGGTCGTATCCATGAACAAAATCATATCTCCAACCATCGAATCCTAAGTCATTTTTTAAGAAATTCATCCAGTTCTTAATCTCTTGACGTACAGCAGGGTTTCTATGATCTAAATCTCTTGCAGGCCCATAAGTTCCGTTAGAACCATCTGCTTTTAAAGCAGTACCAGGAAAATAATCAGAATTTATACTGAATTCCACTGGGAAATTCACAAAATTTCTTCCTTCATCATCAGCAGTAATAAAAGTAGTTGGCCAAGCAGGGTTAGTAAAAGTAACCGCATCGCTAGTACCAACTCTATGATTAATTACAATATCACCGATAATTTTCATACCTAAGTTATGATATTGATTAATTAAACCTCTTAATTGAGTTTCTGTACCATAGGCACTATTAAAATTATATAATTCTCTAGGTAGATATCCCTGCGGTGCAGCAGAATCACTAACAGGAGGTAACCATATTACGTCTAAACCAGCACTATTCAGTTCAGCACTGTTTTGCGTTACTACATTGTACCAAGTTTGTCCGGCGGGCTGATTTTGTACATTCCAATCAAAAGCTTGGAATAGTACATCTTCATCTTGTGCTTTAATATTCAGTATAAAAAAGAATACCAAAACAACTTGTAAAATTCTTCGGGTTTGTTTCATTGTGTTTGTGTTATTTAGGTTTATTTGAAAATAGTTACGTATAGGATTGATTAATTATAAAAATCAATGAGAAAACTTACGTTGTGAATATGATTTTTAAAATGTTAAAAAAGTAATGGTTAACTATTTTGAAGCGAATTTATTGTGAAATAATTAATTTAAGAAGGGTGAAAACTTACTAAATCGATTTCGTGTTGATAAATAAATCGATTTCGTAATGAATGTATAACGAAAAATAGAATTTTATGTTCTAAAAATTAAATTTTATCTATTACGACATCGTTGTCGTTTTTGGATTTTGTAATATTAATAGTTCTTGTGTGATATCTTTTTCTTGGTATATAAAGTTCTTATCCTCTGTAACCAATATTATTTTGTCTAATTTCAAATTCTGGACATAAGAATGTTTCTTGAACTAATTTATCTTCTCTATCCAGATTCATATATTCTACTTTTGTCTTAACAGCCAAGTAATTTCTCTTTTGATTTTTGAAACATAGCATTGTTCCAAAAGTATTTTGACCATAAACACTATAATCAGAAAAGTTACAACCAAAACAACTCTTAAATTGATATAGTTTGTTTAATTTTTGAATTAAATCTTGTGCCGCGTATTCAAATAGATAGCCTTTTCCAACATATTTAACTTGATCTAGAGTTACTTCTAAGTAAAGTTCATATTTATCAAGAAAACCACTTCTTAGTGCTTTACCGCATTTTGAATGAATTTTTAGATCTAAAAATTTTACTTCCTGTGTTGAGTTATCAATAAACTGTATGGGCATTATTAAGGTAAGTTCATAATCACAAAGCTCATAGGAAAAATCATTTCCACATGGAATTTTATTAAAAGAGAAGCGTTTCAAGTCTTCGGGAAGATATTTGTCGTAATCTATCAGTTCAAAATCATCTATTGAAGTTCCTTCAAATTTGAACTGACCAATTTGGAACGATAATATATCATAAGTATTAAGGATTTCGATTTGATAACTACCTTCTTTGTCTTTATATATTCCCTTGTAAGTTATTGTGTTTTCCATGCAATTATATTTTTCATAGCTAAAATGGACTGCCTCGATGCAAGCATACGAAGTATCTAGTTGAAAATTTTATAACTTTTGATACAAATATCGGGGAATTAAACCCTTGGCTATCGCCTTGCGATTAACTTTTTCTTCAATAAAGATAACTTATTCTCGTTGCAACTACTAATTTGTAAATAGGTTTTTTCTTGATCTGGAAATGTATGAATAGCTAAGTGACTTTCAGCTAATAACCAAACTGCGGTATAGCCTTTTATAGGAAACTCATGTTCAATAAAGTTAACAATATTAAATCCACAATCCTTCAATAAGACATTTATTTTATCCTTTAGTTGCTCAACACCAGTTATTGTTAACCAAGTATTAAAATCAAACATTTCAGCTTTTAAAGCAATATATTTTTCGTTATTATTTTCCATAGTTAATAAATGTCCCAATTCCCTTTATTATAATATTGATAAAGTACTGGATCGCTAATTTGATTGATCGTTATTGAATCTAATTTTTTCTTTTTAAAAAAATCTTTTCCAAAGGAAGTAATTAACTGCATGGCTTCTTTATTTAACCATTTAGTTGAAATTATAGTAGTATTTATTTGATTTAATTTAGCTAACATTTCTTGCTTAGAAAGCATTTTTTTTGTCCCTAAAATCCAACCCCATTCTCCCATAGAAAGCACTTGATTATGCAAAGGTAGCACACTATAATTTGCTTTTTCCATTGTTTTTTTAATACATTTATATGCATATGGGGTATAATAAGGACTACCAGCTTGTGTAATTAATCCACCATTTGGAGTTAATTTTAAGCGGCATAATTCATAAAACTCCTTAGAATACAAACGAGCTAATTCTACATTTCTAGGGTCGGGAAGATCAATTATAATTAAATCAAAAAATGTTTTGGTATCTGTAACATATTTAAATCCATCTTGATTTATAATACGAACTTTTTTGTTTGTTAAAGAGTTTTCGTTTATGGCCGCTAATTCTGGTTGTTTAATAAAAAGATCTGTTAGTTTTTTATCTAAATCAACAAGAGTTATTTGGTTTAAAGAAGGATATTTTAATAATTCACGTGCGGCACATCCATCACCACCACCAAGAATTAAAACGTTCTTAGGCTTATCTAAAATATGCATTACAGGATGTACTAAAACTTCATGATACATCGGTTCATCAAAAGTAGAAAACTGTAAATTATCATTTAAATATAACCAATAATCATTTTTCCATTTGGTAACTACAATCTTTTGATAGATAGACTGTTCTTGAAAAACTATTTTATCTTTATACTTGGTTTGTTCACCATACAAAATAATTTTTTCAGCAAAAATATTACCAGTAATTAGTACGATTACCAATCCTCCAGCAATAGAAAACAACATGTTTTTCTCTAGTTTATTTAATTTCCCTTTAAAAAATACAAGTAGAAGAATGGCAACAAATAAATTAATAAATCCTAATATAAAAGGTGTATGTGTAAGACCTAGATAGGGAAGACCAATAAAGACAAAAAATAATCCGCCAATTAAACTACCATAATAATCTTTTTCTAAAATATTAGCTACATTTAGCTTTAAGGATTGAAAATCCTTATTTAATCGCATCGCTAAAGGAAGTTCCATTCCTATTAGTATTCCCGTAAAAATAGCCATAGAATAGATATAAACAGAAACATATTCTAATTGTGTAGCTAAATAATAGGTGGTGACAGCAGAGAAAGAAACCAGTAAAGAAAGTGCAAATTCTGTAACTATAAAAAGCTTAAATACATTACCATCAAAAGATTTGGTAATTCTACTCCCTAAGCCCATACTAAATAGCATTAAAGAAATTACGATAGACCACTGTTTTACAGAATCTCCTATAAAATAAGTAGATAGTGTAGCAAAACAATATTCTGCAACAATACCAGATAAACCTGTAGCAAATAAGGCAAGAAATAAAATTCTTCGCTTTGTTTTTATGGATGCCATTTACATACAATAACTTATAATGATAGCACTACCGATATAGGCAAAAGCTTCAATTAAAGCAGCTCCTTTATTTGGTATTTCTTGAAGCACAATCTCTTCTGTAAGATCACTTTTTGGAAGAATAACTTTTTCAACAAAAAGACGAGAAAGCGGTAATAAAATAATACCTAAACCTAAATGATATCCAATATCTTCTAGTGCAATATCCCAAGATTCAACATCACCTTGTGCAGCAAATGAATATAAGAAAGAAATGGCAATAAAAATACTTGCATACACAATTCCTATCGCATTATTATCTTTCTGAATTTCTTTTATAAAATCGTATTTCACAAATTGACGGTATACTTTTAAAAAAATATACAAAACAACTTGTCCTAGTAACCAAAAGAATACTAAACTTAAAAAATCGGATATATAATGTCCTATTTCTCCATGATCAGGAAATAAATTGATATTTCTACCAGAAATTGCACCATAAATGATAAAACCAGCACCAATAAAATTAGCAGCTTCCATGAATCCTGTTCCTAAATTTTCATCGCGAATAATTTCCTTATAAAATCGGAACTTTTTACCAAAAACAATTTTTTCATTGATTATAGAAGAAAGAATCAATAATAAATTTCCAAGTAAAGAATAAAATAAAATGAGAATAGTATCCTTTAAAAGTCCATGTGATTCACCATGCAAAACACCTATAAAAATAATTAAAGTAGCAATAAAATATCCTGTAGCAGTTACAGCGAAGGCAATATTATCTTTTAAGGTTAATTCATGTTCAATATCAATTTTCCTGTTTTTTAATTTAAAAAACAGTTTGGCAATGCTAAATGAAATGTAGAATAAGGTAATATAAGTTACCGTTTTTGTTAGCCAAATAAGTGTAGTTTCTTCCATAATTTTTTATTTACCGTAACCTCTAGAACTTCTTCCTCTGTAATAATTATTAGTATTTCTGTAGACCTTTGTAGAATCGTTAGGATCTCTACGATCATTCCAAGAGTTGTTAGAGCATTTGTTAAGGAGGAGTGTGACTAAAATAAATCCGCCAAAAATAAACCCAACAAAGTATTTTCCTATGGTATTTGCAACTGAACTTGACTTTCGCTCTTGAATATTTGTTATGTCATTTTTTGAAATAAGAATACCTGTTGAGATTTCAATTTCATCATCCCATAATTGTATGGCGAAAAATTGTGTGTCATCTGAATTGGTATAATCTAACGAATTTACGCGTTCCGATTCATAGTCGTAATAGCAAGTACCATCACAACGTTCATCGAAATTATATTCAATATCATCATAATAAAATTGTTTTGGAAACTTAGCATTATTTATAGTTACAAAGTCAGTTTCTGTTTGTGTAATTTGAGAAAGAAGACTTTCTATATCATATAATTTTTCCCAAAATGTATATTTAGGAGTCTCTTTTCTAACATATTCAACCATTAAATATCGAACAGTACCACTTCTATCTTTTACTTTATATTCTACAGTATTAGAACCATCATCCCAATTAATTTTATAGATATCAGTAACCTTCCATGTAGAAGTTTTGTAATTAAATAAATATCCTTTCTTTAACTCTTGCATCTAGATTTTAATTTTGATTAGCTATTATCATTTGCTCTTTCAATAATACTTTCTGGAAGTGCTTTTTTAGCTTTAGCTCCCATCTTTTTTAATTTTTCAACACTAGTAATTAAGTTACCTCTACCATCTACTAGTTTATTCATGGCTGCACTATAATCACTTTTTGTTGCATCTATTTTTTTTCCAATACTAATTAAATCTTTTAATAAACCTTCAAATTTATCATACAAAGCACCAGCCTGACGAGCAATTTCTATGGCATTACGTTGTTGTTTTTCATTATTCCACATGGTATCTATAGTACGTAATGTAGCCAATAAGGTGGTAGGAGTAACAATGACAATATTACGTTCAAAAGCTTTATTATAAAGGGTGTTATCTTCATTTAAAGCTACAGCAAATGCAGGTTCTATAGGAATAAATAGTAACACAAAATCTGGAGATTCTATCTTATAAATATCTTCATACTTTTTTTCAGAAAGTTGTTCTACATGTCTTTTTAAAGAAACTAAATGTTCTTTTAAATAGGTTGTTTTTTCTATCTCCTCGTCTGTGTTCACAAACTTTTCATATGCTGTTAACGACACTTTACTATCAATAACCATTTTTTTATTATCAGGAAGATGAATAACTACATCTGGTAGTATACGTTTTCCTTCTTCATTGGTAAACGATTGTTGAACAAAGTATTCTCTATCTTTTTCTAATCCCGATTTTTCTAATACACGTTCTAACACCAATTCTCCCCAATTTCCTTGTGTTTTACTGTCGCCCTTTAAGGCTCTTGTTAAATTTAACGTTTCTTTACTCATTTGAGCGTTAAGCTCTCGTAAACTTAATATTTGTTGACGTAAAGCAGAGTGATAATCAATACTTTCTTTATGAGTTTTTTCTACCTTGTCTTCAAAATCCTTGATTTTCTTTTCTAAAGGATTTAAAATATTCTGAATATTCTCTTTGTTTTGAACTGTGAACTTTGTTGATTTTTCTTCTAAAATTTTATTGGCTAGATTTTCAAATTCTTTGGTGAATTTTTCTTGTAAACCTTCAATTTCTCCTTTTTGTTCTGTAAGCTTATGTTGTAAATTTTTTAAATCTACATCCTGTCGAGTGTTTACTTTAATTAGACTTTCTTTTTCGGTCTGTAAAAATTTTAGTTCACTTTTTAATTCTTCGATGTTTTTATCTGCTGAAGATCGATATTCTGCTAATGATTGATTTCGTTCTCTTAGTGTATCTTTTTCCGTTTGTGTAGTTTTTAATTCCGTTTTTAACGCTGTAATGTCATGTTCAGTACTAGTTTTTTGCTCTAAAAGCATTGCATTTCGCTCTTGAAGGCTTGTATTTTCTTTTTCTACAACAGTAGCTTTACTTTTTTGAATGATAAATCCAATTAAAAAACCTAAGATAATTCCTACAACACCAGTAACTAAAATGTATAATAACTGTTCGCTCATTTATATGAAAAATTAAAGCAGTAAATTTACCGCTTTAAAATCAATTAATGATACATGTAATTTCTAAATTTATTTTTCATAAAATTTTAGGTTGGAAGATTGAAGGTAGTTTTCGAGGAGATATTAAAAAGTATGTTTTAATAGGTGCTCCACATACAAGTTGGAAAGATTTTCCTATAGCAATATTAACAAGAAATGTCATTCAAATTCCAATAGATTTTGTTGGTAAGGCTTCATTATTCAAACCTCCCTTCGGATTTATATATAGGTGGTTAGGTGGTACACCTGTAGACCGTAAGAAAAGTAATAATTTTGTTGATGCCATAGTCGCTATTTATAACGAAAAAGAAGAATTTCGACTAGGAATTTCTCCTGAAGGAACACGTAAATATGCTAAAAAATGGAAAACAGGATTTTATTACATAGCTAAAGGTGCTCATGTACCTATTGTAATGTTTGCTTTTGATTTTAAAAATAAAACCATAAAAGTTAACAAACCGTTTTATCCTACAGATAATAAAGAAGCCGATTTTGCACACTTTTTAAACTTTTATAAAGATATTAAAGGCGCTAAACCAGAGCAGTTTAATGCTGAAAAGCTGCTTTAAAAGCAGCTTTTTTATATCTTACCCTTTATAAAAAGGCAATTTCACCACTTTAGCAGGGATTTGTTTTTTACGTATTTGAATTAAAATATCAGTAGCTACTTTAGAATTTTCGATTGTCACATAACCTAAACCAATTCCTTTGCTTAAACTCGGACTCATAGTTCCAGAAGTTACCTGTCCGATGACTTCTCCAGCAGTATTTACAATCTCATAATCTTTACGAGGAATACCACGTTCCGTCATTTCAAAAGCAACTAATTTTCGAGAGACACCATTTTCTTTTTGCGCTTTTAAAGCTTCAGCATTTACAAAATCTTTAGAGAATTTTGTAATCCAACTTAAACCAGCTTCAATAGGAGAAGTTGTATCCGTAATGTCATTACCATACAAACAGTATCCCATTTCTAAACGTAGTGTATCACGTGCTGCTAATCCAATAGGTTTAATACCCCAATCAGCACCGGCTTCAAATACTTTTTTCCATAAAGCTTCTACATCTTCATTCTTTACATAAACTTCAAATCCACCAGAACCAGTATAACCTGTTGCAGAAACTACAACATTAGGAATTCCAGCAAAGTCAGTAATTTCAAATGTATAAAACTTAATAGCAGATAAATCAACTTCAGTCAAAGATTGCATAGCTTCAGCAGCTTTAGGCCCTTGTATAGCTAATAAAGACCAATCTTCCGAACGATTTTCCATTTCAACATTTAAATCATTATGTTGAGAAATCCAGTTCCAATCTTTTTCAATATTAGAAGCATTTACAACTAACATGTATTCGTTTTCTTGAATCATGTAAATAATTAAATCATCTACAATACCACCTGTATTATTAGGCATACACGTATATTGCGCTTTACCAGGAACTAATTTAGAAGCATCGTTTGTCGTAATTTTTTGTAGTAAAGCTAAAGCATTTTCACCTTTAAGAAAAAACTCTCCCATATGGCTAACATCAAAAACACCTACACCTTTTCTAACCGTTTCGTGCTCAACAGTTACACCTTCGTATAGTACAGGCATATTATATCCAGCAAATGGTACCATTTTTGCACCAAGAGCTTCATGTACGTGTGTTAACGCAGTATTTTTCATTTGAATTGTTTGTTTTAGATAGTTCAAAAATATTGATTCCTTTTTAAAGACTATAATCTTTTTAGGAATTCTCTTAATTTTTTATACAAACTTTATTATTCATGGTAATCTGTAGTTATGTTTTACAAATACAATATCTTCGTGGTTATAAAATATTTTAAATGATGATTAAAGAAAGAAGTGGCTTTTTAGTAATTTTTTTATGTTTTTTACATGTTGTTAATGCTCAAAATGGTTTATTTAGTCATGAACATAAATTTACAAAACAAGACACTTTGCGAGGTAGTATTACGCCTGAAAGAGCTTGGTGGGATTTAACCTATTATCATTTAGATGTTACAGTAGATCCTGAGCGACAATTTATCAAAGGGAAGAATGAAATTCAATATACAGTTTTAAATTCTAATAAAACATTACAAGTAGATTTACAACCGCCATTAAAAATTACGAAAGTAGTTCAGGATGGAAAAGAATTAAAGTTCACTTCAGATGTAAATGCACATTTTATCCGTTTAAAAAAGAAACAACGAAAAGGTAAAACAAATGCTATTACAGTGTTTTATGAAGGAAAACCTAAAGTTGCAAAAAATGCTCCTTGGGATGGTGGTTTTTCTTGGAAAAAAGATATGAATGGAAAACACTTTGTAGCAACTTCTTGTCAGGGATTAGGGGCAAGCGTTTGGTGGCCTAATAAAGATCATATGTACGATGAAGTAGATAGTATGGCAATTAGTGTTAGAGTTCCTAAAGATTTAACAGGAGTTGCAAACGGAAGACTTAGAAAGATTGAAAAGCATAAAGATAATACGACAAGTTTTCATTGGTTTGTTAAAAATCCTATCAATAATTATGGAGTAAATGTAAATATAGGAGATTATGTGAATTTTTCTGAAAAATATCAAGGAGAAGGAGGGGAGCTAGATTTAGATTATTATGTGTTAAAGGATAATTTATCTAAAGCAAAAGAACATTTTAAAGATGCTCCGAAAATGATGAAAGCTTTTGAATACTGGTTTGGTAAATATCCTTTTTATGAAGATAGTTTCAAGCTAGTTGAAGTTCCGTACTTAGGAATGGAACACCAGAGTTCTGTTACTTATGGGAATCAATATGTAAAAGGATATTTAGGCAATGATTTGTCTGGTACAGGTTGGGGATTAAAATTTGATTTTATTATTATTCATGAAGCTGGTCATGAATGGTTTGCTAATAATATCACGAATAAAGATATTGCTGATATGTGGATTCATGAAAGTTTTACTGCGTATTCTGAAAGCTTATTTTTAGAATATTACTATGGAAAAAAAGCAGGATCTGAATATGTCATAGGTACAAGAAGAAGTATTGCTAACGATACACCAATAATTGGAGTTTATAATGTAAATAATGAAGGTTCTGGGGATATGTATTACAAAGGAGCTAACATGATTAATACTATTAGAACAATAATTAATAATGATGAAAAATGGAGAGCTATTTTAAGGGGAATGAATGAAACATTCTTTCATAAAACGGTAACAACTGAAGAAGTAGAAAATTACATTTCTAAAATGGCAGGAATTAACTTATCTAAAGTATTTGATCAATATCTAAGAACTACTATGATTCCTACTTTTAACTATAAAATAGAAGAAGGAATACTAAAATATAGATGGACAGATATAGTTGATGAATTTGATATGCCTTTAGTTATAACAACTAATGATAAGGAAATTGTATTGCAACCTACATCTTCTTGGAAAGAGTTGACGATTAACTCTGATATATTTTCAATAGACAAGAATTATTACATAAACCTAGAAAAAAAGTGACTTTAGTTTCTTTATTGTTTCTTAAATAATAACATAGATTAACTTTAAATTAATAGTTTAATGTTATTTTTATATCTGATTGATAGTTAGTTATGATTTATATACCCCAATATTAACTGTAAAGTGTTACCTCATATGAAAAAAATAAGCTGTATAATTTTATTATTATGCGCTACGTTAATGTCTTTTTCTCAAACTGATACTGATTATGAAAGTTTTGTTGAAAACATTACCAAAGCTATAAATACAAAAGAAGTAAAGAGCGTTTACGAATTATTTACCTCAGATCTAAAAAAAGAAATACCTGCTGAAGAATTTGAAAAAGTAGTACTTAATTATCAAAAAGAACTTGGACAAATTACGTCTACAGAGTTTTGGATGGAAGGTGAGTTAGGGAATTGCTATCTTTTAGAGTTTGAAAAAGCTTCTATGGTGTTAATATTAAAATTGACACCAGAAAAAAAGATTTCTGTGTGTACAATTGAAGAATATTAGTTTTACATCTGTTAATAAACTACAGAGTTCTATTTTTTAATAACTAAAGGTGTTTTATACTATTTTTAGTCACAATGCTTGTTGTTGCCTCATCCGCTCTCATAATTTTACTAATTAGTAATTTCTGATTAGAATATGAAATACTGAAAAAAAATCAGCACATGTAAATTCGGAATGACGTAAAGAACAAGCATTATGGCTAAAAACGGGTATTCAAAAAAATTTATGTCCTATTTCAAATATATTGTGACCTATTAATTTTTTTTGTGTCTTACAGTTGTAATATCCCCTAAATATTAATTTAAATCTCATCCCCACACGAGTTTTTTAATTGTAATAGAAATATTAGAAGTACGTATTATTTCTAGATAGTATCCCCCGTTTTTAAATTTTGTATAATTATAAATCCCAATAAGAATGAAAAATAGTTTTTTACTATCTATAGCTTTGCTTTGTAGTTTTTTATCGTTTTCTCAAACAAAAACAGATTATGAAAGTAAGGTAACAGAGGTAATTAAGTTTTTAAACGAAAAAAATCCAGAAAAAGTTTACGATTTGTTTTCAGATGACTTTAAATCAAATAGAAAACAAGATGAGTTTAGTGATGTCATGAAAGCTTTAGTAAATGAAAACGGTAGCATCAGTACTGCAGAACTTATTTTAGAAGAAACAGAAGCATTTCAATATTTAGTTGAATTTGAAAATAGTTCTAAATTATTGTTACTAAAATTATCTCCAGAATTAAAAATATCAAAATTCAGCATAGAAGAATATTAATCCAAAAACATAAAAGATAAGAAATTTAATACCAATGAAGAAAATAGCTTTAACACTACTACTATTAGTTATAACAATTAGTTACACAAACGCACAAAATAAATATGGAATGCTTACGTATAATAAAGCCGTAAACATTTCAGGGAAACAAAGAATGTTAGGTCAAAAAATAGCTAAGATATATGTATACTTAGCAAATAATCCTAATGATGCTAAGGCAAAGAGAGATTTAATTACAAGTAAAATTATTTTTGAGAAGCAAAACGATATTTTGGCTAAAAATACAAGCTCGAATATAACCAAGGCTCGCTTAAAAGAAGTAGAAAATATTTGGGAAAAGTTTAGTAAAATATTAAATAATGATCCCAATGCTGAAGATGCTAAGAAAATAGTAAGAACCAATACGCTTTTACTTAAAGCATCAAATAGTGTTGTGACTTCTATAATTATAGAATCTAAAAAAACAGGAAGTTCTGAAGAATCGGCAGAAGAGGATTTAGAGTTAAAGAAAACGATTAATTTGAGTGGTAAGCAACGAATGTTATCTCAAAGATTAGGTTTATATTATTTAGCAAATCAAGGAGCCACTAAAAGCCCGATGACAGAAAAAACGCTAAATACAGTTTTTGAAGATTTAGATAATGCTATTTCAGATCTTTTAATCTCTAATTATAATACAGATAAAATTGAAGAAGCTTTAGCAAATGCAATGGGTATATGGTCGGAAATAAGAGAAAACAAGAAAAAGTTATTAAATCAAGGTTTCGATAATACTAAAATATATAAATTAAGTAATGAATTAACCAAAGCATTTAATAAGGTAACAAGTTTATATGAAAGAACAAAGTTATAATTAAGTATATTATAGATAATCCCTAATTTAAATTAAAAATGCCTTCTCATTCGAGAAGGCATTTTTTTAAGCTCTATCGTACATCTTTTCATAAAGATCTTTATATATATCTTTTATGATTTTACGTTTCATTTTCATTGTAGGCGTTAAATGCCCACCATCTATAGTCCATTGTTCAGGAGTAAGTTCAAAACGCTTAATGCGTTCCCATTTTCCAAAGTGACAATTACATTCGTCTAATTCCTCTTGAATTCTAGCGATAACCTTTTCGTTACCGGCTAAATCTTTTTCAGAAGTAGCCTCAATATTATTTCTTCTTGCCCATTCACTAACAAATTCGAAATTAGGCTGAATTAAAGCTGTAGGCATTTTTTCTCCTTCACCAACAACCATTACTTGTTCTATAAAACGAGATTGTTTTAATTTATCTTCTAAAAGTGTAGGGATAACATATTTACCACCAGAAGTTTTAAACATTTCTTTAATACGTCCCGTAATACTTAAGAATCCATTTTCAACTTTACCTTTATCTCCAGTATGGAAGTATCCATTTTTTAATACTTGTGCTGTTTTCTCAGGATCTTTGTAATACCCCATCATCACATTCGGTCCTTTTACTAAAATTTCATCTTCTTCAGAAATTTTAACTTCAACTCCTTCAATTAAACGACCTACAGTTCCAATTTTAAAACCACCATTTCTTTCATCATTTACAGAAATTACAGGTGAAGTTTCAGTTAAACCATAACCTTCCATTACAGGCATACCAGCAGCAGCGAAAACTCTAGCTAAACGAGGCTGTAAAGCAGCACTACCAGAGACCATAATTTTAAGTTCTCCACCTAAAGCAGCTTGCCATTTAGAGAATATTAATTTACGAGCAATACCTAATTGTTTTTCATACCACCATCCGTTTGCTCCGTATGGTTGATATTTTAAACCTAAATCAATTGCCCAGAAAAATAATGCTTTTTTAATACCAGATAATTCTGTTCCTTTAGCATAAATTTTATCATATATCTTTTCGTAAAGTCTAGGAACAGCAGTCATCACATTAGGCTTTACCTCTTGTGCATTTTCACTTAATTTTTCTATAGATTCAGCAAAAGTGATTGAAATACCACAATATTGGTATAAATACAATATCATGCGCTCAAAGATATGGCAAACAGGTAAAAAACTTAAACTTTTTCCTTGCCCTTGATCTACAGGTACACGTAATGAACTTGCTAAAACATTTGAAACAATATTGTTATGCGAAAGCATAACACCTTTAGGTCTACCTGTGGTACCTGAAGTATATATTAAGGTAGCTAAATCTTCAGATTTTACATTTGCTTTTCTATCTTCAACTTCTTGTTGATTGCTTTCGTCTTTACCTAATTCTAAAACTTCATTCCAGTTTTTTTCTCCAGCAATCTGATCAAACGTAAAAACACCTTTTAATTTTGTGTTTCCTTTGATTTGATTTAACTTTTCAATAATCATTTCATCTGAAGCAAAACAGTATGTAGATTCAGAATGATTCAAAACATATTCATAGTCTTCTTTAGAAATAGTTGGATAAATAGGAACATTTTGGGCTCCAGTTTGTAAAATACCGATATCACAAATATTCCATTCAGTACAGTTATTTGTAGAGATAATAGCTATTTTGTCATTAGGTTGTACACCTAATCTTAAAAGCCCACGGCTAATAGCATTCGCTTTATCAATATATTCTTTTGTAGAAACGGATTCCCATTTTCCGTTATATTTTGTAGTTAGTGATTTTTCAAGATTGTACTTTTCCAATTGGTAGTATGGAAAGTCAAACAAGCGCGTAATTTCAATCGACATATAAACCTAAAATTTGTGTGTTCCAAATTAAACAAATTAACTTGTTTAGACAAAAAATGTTTACCCTTGATTTGCTTGGTCTTAGCAAGATGTTTTTAACATATGTATAAAAAAATCGGCTAAGAAAAATCTCTTAACCGATTTCAATAGTTAATAAAATCCCCAATCAACTATAAAGTATTAATAAAACGCAGGGGACTATTTTATATTGTCTAAAATTTCTGTTAAAATTTTACAGCCTTGAATAATTTCGTCATCTGAGATGGTTAGTGGAGGGGTAATACGAACGGCTCTTTTTTCATATAATAACCAAAATAAGATTAAGCCATTATCTAAAGACTTTAAAACTATGTTGTTAGCGATGTCGGCTGTTTCTACAAGTAATGCTAACATTAATCCTTTGCCTCTAATCTCTTTTACTAACGGATGTTGTAAATGTTTACGAAATAATATTTCTTTTCTAAGTGCTTCCTGAGGTAAAGCTTTACTTAAAATTTCATTAATAGTTGCTAATCCAGCTGCTGCTATTACCGGGTGCCCACCAAAAGTGGTTATATGTCCTAATTTTGGATTGTCTTTCAAGCAGTCCATAATTTCTTTAGAGGAAATAAAAGCACCAATTGGCATTCCGCCACCAAGACCTTTACCTGTAATTATAATATCAGGAACTACATTATAATTTTCGAATCCCCAAAATTTACCAGTTCTCCCAACGCCTGTTTGTATTTCGTCAAGTATCAATAAAGCACCAACAGCTTCACATCGTTGTTTAACTTTAAGTAAAAAATCGTTTGTTGGTTCAACAAAACCAGCTCCACCTTGTATAGTTTCAAGAATTACACCTGCGGTTTTTATTGTAATTTTGTTTATATCCTCTTCATTATTGAATTGTATAAACGTACTACCAGGAACCAAAGGTCGAAAAGCTCTGTTTTGTTCTTCTGCACCACATACACTCATAGCTCCAGCGGTATTTCCATGATACGCATTATTGGCTGCAATTATTTCTGTTCTTCCAGTAAAACGTTTGGCTAGTTTTAATGCTCCTTCTGTAGCTTCTGTTCCAGAGTTTACTAAATACACACAAGATAGTTGTTGTGGTAATGTTCTAGCTAAAGCTTTACAGAGTTCTAATTGAGGCTTTTGTATAAATTCTCCATAAACCATTACATGTGTGTATTGATCTAATTGAGTTTTAATAGCCTCATTAATTTTAAGATTATTGTGCCCAACACTATTGGCAGAAACACCAGCTACAAAATCTAAGTATGTTTTGCCATCATTACTATAAATATAGCTTCCAGATGCATGAGAAATTTCTATACTTAATGGGTGAGGAGTGGTTTGCCCTTGATATGTTAAGAAGTCTTTTTTCATTCTTCTTCTTCCTCTATTTGTTTTAGTTTTCGTTTGTTATTTTCTTCTAAAAGTTGTGCCTTAGCTTTTTCTACCTCTTTATTTACTTTTACTTTTTCAGGAGAGGTATCAGAGATCGTTTTATCTCGTTTAAAAATATCTTCCATTACTTTGGGTTGTTCATCTTCACGCCAGATAAACCCATCAAACTTGGCTAAATCGGTAGGGAACTCGGAAGGTGGATATGTTTTTCCTTCAGACTTTTTAAAATATTTTGTTTGAACTATGGCATTATTTTCTAGTAAAAATTCAATGTCACTGGCAATTTCCTTGGTAATGGTTTCAAGTTCTAATGTTTCTTCGTTCCTACTATAATATAATGATTCGGCATTACCTTTAACTAATAATACTCTAAGATCATTATCTTTAAATTTCCCAAAAATATCACGTCCCTTTATTTGATTAAAATTATTAGGATCTATGGAATCGTTTTCTATAACAAAGGCATTTTGTAAAACCCGTAAGGAATCGAGTTCGTTGGTTTCTTTATGTGTGGTGAATTGAATACTATCTCCTGTTATTTGACTTTTTCCAGACCATAAAATAGGATCTCTAAACATTCGTGTTAAACCTGTAGCTTGATTAGAATGAATTGAATCGCATTTACCTTGTAAGTTTGATTTAAATATTTTTACATGATGAAAAGTCCGTACAATTCTGTTTTCCTTTTTTCCTGTAACTAAAATGGTATCACCATGCATGTACAGCGAATCTTTTTCCATAATAGAAATAGCTACGGGTTTCTTGATGATGAACATAGAATCTTTAAGTTCAAAAATTTCAGCGTAATTTCCTTTAATTACCATTTTTTGAACTGTATCTATAATCTTAATCTTATTATTTGCAGAAGCAAATCCTTTTCGTTTATCATAATATAAACTATCTGCAGCAACAGTCCTATCTTTTAAAAACAGTTTGGCATTTTTTACAAAGTATGAAATGTCTGTATTGGTATCGAAAAAACCTCTTTCTGCATAAACTTTGGTACTATCTTTAAAATTAAATATCGTAGAAGGTCCGTATACATAAGCTAAGTTGTTGTTTGTGTAATAATCTAAATGATCTGAATTTAATTCATTATCAGGATTAATTACATTTACTTGAGTCTTAGCAGTAAACTTTTTATCTTTTAAATAATAGGTGCCATGTTTACTTTTTAAAGTATTTTTCTTGTCTACAATAGTTCCTTTAGTAGGGTAAAACAGTTTTTGCTGTGTTCTATCAAAATATAAAGTATCGGTAGTTAACTTCATTTCTTTGTCATTCACTTCTACATTACCCCAAGATTTTGCAATTTTAGTATTGGCATCATAATTCGCAAAATCAGAATATTGAATGATACTATCACCTTGTTCAATAACTACTTCACCAATAGCTTTAAAAATATTTTCCTCTCTATATAAAAGTGCTCTTTTACAATCTAGTGTTGCTCCTTCGTGAGCTACTTTAACATTACCAATAAGAATAGTTGCACCAGGCCACCTTTTTTCATCTAAGGTTGAAATTTGTGAAGACAATATTTTAATCTTCTTGTTTTGAGAAGCAATATGTAACGAAGTTACCATTAAAATAAAAAGAAGTATTCTTTTCAAAATTTTCGATTTAATTCACAAAAATAAAGAAAAGAATATGCCAAATTCTTAAAATACTATGAAAAGAGACCATATTCTCATATAAATTCGTCCTATTTTTTATCATTAACTTTTTTTTAACTAACGATATTCTACATTACTGGTCTTATATGCTGTATTTTACAATAAACTTTTATATAACCAAACGAATTCTAATGAGAAAGCCAATAAGAACGCTAACTTTTTTATTGCTAGTACTTACATCAATAACAATTGTAGCGCAAGAAACTAGATTATTGCGACAACCAACAATAGTAAAAAAACAAATAACATATACTTATGGAAGTGATATTTGGACTACAAATTTAACAACCAATCAAACTATTCGATTAACTTCTACTCAAGCTGTGGAAAGTTCCCCTCATATTTCTCCAGATGGAAAATGGGTAGCTTTTACTTCAAACCGCTTTGGTAGAAATGATGTATTTATTGTTCCTATTTCTGGAGGAGAAGCTAAACGATTAACTTGGCATCCTTCTGGTGCGAGTGCTCGTGGTTGGACTAACGATGGAAAACGTATTCTTTTTGCTTCTTCTAGAGATACAGCTCCAAAAACCTATAATAGGTTGTATACGATTTCTATTAATGGTGGTCCAGCTACAAAAATTACTGATCAATGGGCTTTTTCAGGAACTTACAATTCTAAAGGAAATAAAATGGTTATAGATAGAATGTCTCGTTGGGATACTGAATGGAGAGACTATCGTGGTGGTCAAAATACACCTTTACTTATTTTAGATCTTAAAACACAAAATGAAATTTTACTTCCAAATAATAAAACAACAGACAAACAACCTATTTGGATTAAAGACAAGATCTATTTTCTTTCAGACAGAACTCATACAGCTAATATTTGGTCATATAATACCAAAACAAAAGCTGTAGCTCAAATTACTAAATTTAAAGGAACTGCTGTGAAATCTTTAAGTGGAGATAAAGATCAGCTAATCTTCGAGCAAGATGGCTATTTACAAACGTTAAGTCTTAATTCTAAAAAAATCACAAAACTAAAAATAACATTAAAAGGAGATTTTCCTTGGACAGCTACTAAATGGGTAAATGTAAATTCTAGAGTAGATTTTGCTAGCATTTCTCCAAACGGGAAGCGAGTATTAATGAGTGCAAGAGGAGATGTTTTTACTGCCCCAGTTGAATTTGGTGATTCAAGAAATATTTCTCAAACTTCTGGTGCTGCTGATAGAGCTCCAATATGGTCTCCTAAAGGTAATGAAATTGCATGGTTTACAGATAAAGACGGAAAAGGTTATGCGCTTCATATTGCCAACCAAGATGGTAGCATTGTACACAAAACAATTTCTATAGGTATTTCTAAAATGGCTTGGAACCCTGTTTGGTCTCCTGATGGAAAATATATTGCTTTTACTGATGATGATACAAGAATTAGAGTAGTAGATCTTGAAACTAAAAAAGTTCAAACCATAGATAATGCAGGAACTAACCTTGAAAGAGGGCGTTTGGGGGTAACTTGGTCTCCAGACTCTAACTGGTTAGCTTATGCTAAAGCTGGAGATAATTCTTTACGACAAATAAAAATTTGGTCGGTTAACACTAAGAAAACGGTTGCAATCACCAATAACTTCGCTGATTCATTTTCACCCGCTTGGGATCTAGATCATAAGCATCTTTATTTTCTAGCTAGTACAGATTTAGCTTTACGATCAGGCTGGGCTAACACTAGTTCTATGACGGCAAGACCTAATTATGCTGCTTATATTGTTAATTTGAACAAGAAAGATACTTCTCCTTTTAAAGCTAAAAGTGATGAGGAAGTTGTCAAAGAAGAAGGTAAAAAAGAAAAAAAGTCTAATAAGACAGGAGATAAAAAAGAGAAAAAGTCGAAGAAAGAAATAATGATTGATTTTGAAGGGATAGCTAGGAGGATTTTACCATTGCCAATGCCTAATGGTTCTTATTTTTCTATAATTGCTGGACCAAGTGGATTTGCTTTTGTTTCTGATAGAGATGCTGTTCATAAGTTTGATTTAAAAAAAATGAAATCAAAAGAATTTGGAAAAGGAATACGTATTCGTGAAATTTCTCCTAATGGAAAGCATATGCTTCTTTCATCTAGAAGAACATGGAAAGTAATTAAAACTACAGCTCCAAATACTAAAGCTGCTAAAACAGTAAAAATCGACTTCAATATGAAGTTAGATAGGCTTAGTGAATGGAATCAAATGTTTGAAGAAGCGTGGAGATATGAACGCGATTATTTTTATGATCCTAATTTACATGGAAGAAATTGGAATACTGTATACAAAAGATATCAACCTTTAGTAAAGCATGTAAAACATCGTTCTGATTTAAATTATATTTTAGATCAGGTAAATGGAGAATTATCTGTAGGACATAGTTTTGTTCGTGGTGGTGATTTTCCTAAAATAGATCGTTCATCTAGTGGTTTATTAGGAGCTGATTTCAATATTAAAAATAATAGGTGGCAAATCCAACGAATTTATACTTCTGAAAGTTGGAACCCTGGATTAAACGGACCTTTAGATCAACCTGGAATGAATATTAAAGAAGGGTATTATTTAGTAGGAATTAATAATAATGAAATCACTTCTAAAGACAATATTTATCAATTCTTAGATGGAACTGTAAATAAACAAACGGTAATTCATATCAACACAAAACCTACTTTTGAAGGCGCTTGGAAGGAAATTGTAAAACCTATTAGAAGTGAATATTCTTTAAGACAAAGAACTTGGGTTGAAGACAACCGTCGTTTAGTTGATAAATTATCAGGTGGAAAATTGGCCTATATCTGGGTACCCAATACAAGTGGTGCTGGTTTTGTTTCTTTCAATAGATACTTCTTTGCACAGCAAGATAAAGAAGGTGCTGTTATTGATGAACGATTTAATGGTGGTGGTTTATTAGATGACTATATGGTTGATTTAATGACAAGAAAACCTAGAGCAGCACTAACTAACGAAGTACCTAATGGAAAACCGATGCGTTTACCCGCAGGGATTTTAGGACCAAAAGTTTTATTAATAAATGAACTTGCAGGTTCTGGAGGAGATTATTTTCCTTGGGTTTTCAGACAACAAAAAGCTGGTCTACTGATAGGGGCAACAACTTGGGGAGGTTTAGTAAAATCTTCTACGCATTATCGCTTAATTGATGGTGGTTCACTTACCGCTCCTGATAATGCTGTTTTCGATCCAATAAAAAATGAATGGATTGCAGAGAATAGTGGTGTAGCTCCAGATATATTTGTGCGTCAAGATGCTGTATCGCTTTCACAAGGAAAAGATCCTCAGTTAGAGCGTGCAGTAAAAGAAGTTTTGCAACAGTTAAAAGGAAATTTAAAGATTACACCACCAAAGTTTCCAATACCAACGAAGTCTAATTAAAAGAATAATACCTTATAAAAAAGGCTGTTTGAAATTATTTTCAGACAGCCTTTTTGTTTTTTAAGTGTGTAAACTTTATCTTGTTATTGTTTGCTTTCTATCAGGTCCTACAGAAACTATTTTAATAGGTACTCCGGTTTCTTTTTCAATAAAATCGATATACTTTACTAAATTCTCCGGCATAGACTTTTCATCCGTCATTCCTGTTAAATCTGCTTCCCAACCTTTAAATTCAGAATAAATAGGGGTTACATTTTCAGGTTCTATATTATAAGGTAAATGCGTAATTTCTTCACCTTTGTATTTATAAGCAGTACAAACTTTTAAAGTATCGAAACCAGAAAGTACATCACCTTTCATCATCATCAACTGTGTTACTCCGTTTACTTCAACAGCATATTTAAGCGCTACTAAATCTAACCAACCACAACGTCTTGGTCTACCAGTAGTAGCACCAAATTCATGTCCAACTCTTCCCATAGTTTCTCCAACTTCGTCAAATAACTCAGTAGGAAATGGTCCAGAACCAACTCGGGTAGTGTATGCTTTAAAAATTCCGAAAACTTCTTTAATACGGTTAGGAGCAACTCCTAAACCAGTACAAGCACCAGCCGCTGTAGTATTACTTGAAGTTACAAATGGATATGTTCCAAAATCGATATCTAATAAAGATCCTTGAGCTCCTTCAGCTAAGATTTTTTTGCCTTCTTTCATTGCATTGTTTAAGAAAGCTTCAGAATCGATGAATTGTAATGTCTTTAATTTATCTATTCCATCACAAAATTCTTGTTCTAATTCGTCTAGATCATATTGAATATCAACATCAAAGAAATTAAGCATTTTGATATGCTTCTCGGTTAATATTTTATATTTTTCTTTCCAATTATCCAGTTCAAGGTCACCTACACGCATTCCGTTTCTACCAGTCTTATCCATGTATGTAGGACCTATTCCTTTTAATGTAGAACCTATTTTTGCTTTTCCTTTAGAAGTTTCAGAAGCAGCATCTAATAATCTGTGCGTAGGCAAAATTAAATGTGCTTTTCTAGAAATTAAAAGCTTTTTAGCATAATCGATGTTATGTTTATCTAAATTTTCTAATTCCTTTTTAAAAATTACTGGATCTATAACTACTCCATTTCCAACTACATTTAAAGCTGTTTTATGGAATATACCAGAAGGAATTGTATGTAAAACATACTTATTTCCATCGAAAACTAGCGTATGACCAGCATTTGGGCCACCTTGAAAACGAGCGATGATATCATAATTTTGAGTAAGAACATCAACAATTTTACCTTTTCCTTCATCTCCCCATTGCAAGCCTAGTAATAAATCTACTGCCATTATATTTGTGTGTTGTTATGTGTATTTAAAAGTTTAATTCGGTTTTTTCTTAGTTCCGTAGAAGTATAGTGAATGGTTATGGATATCGATATCAAAAACCTCTTCAATAGTTTGTTTTATGATTTGTATTCTTGGATCACAGAATTCTTTTACTTCACCTGTGTCGGTTAAAATTACGTGATCGTGATTTTTGTCGAAGTAACTTTTTTCGTATCGTGCCATAGATTGTCCATCAAATTGATGTTTACGAACTAAGCCACAGTCTAAAAGAAGATCCATGGTATTGTATAGTGTTGCTCTACTTACACGATAGTTTTTATTCTTCATTTTGATATATAAGGATTCAATATCAAAATGCTCATCGGCATCATAAATTTCTTGTAAAATAGCGTAACGTTCCGGTGTTTTACGGTGTTTGTTTTCTTCTAAAAAAGAAGTAAATACTTTTTTTACGATTTCTTGATTTTCAGCCGTGCTACTCATATATCTAGAATTTTACCAAAAAGCAAATTTACGTTTATTTCTTGATAAAAAAAGTGCAGGGCTAAGGAATATATTTACAAAGTATTAACACGAGTTACTTTTTGAACTCCATCTACTTTTTTAATGTTGTTAATTAGCTTAGTTAACTGGTTTCTATTCTTTACAGTAAGTGAGATTTTACCATCAAAAATCCCAGCATTTCCAGAAATATTTATGCTGTTAATATATACATTCATATTATTGGAAATAATTTTAGTAATATTATTTACAATACCTTTTGTATCTACACCGCTGATTTTAAGAATTGCAGAAAACTCTTGTTTTGTAGAATCTATCCATTTTGCTTTAATAATGCGATAGGCAAAATTCGATTGTAAAGAAATAGCATTTGGACAATTATTTTTATGAACTTTAATTCCATCATTGATTGTGACAAAACCAAAAACAGCATCACCAGGAATAGGTTTACAGCATACAGATAATGAGTACTCTAATTTTTCTTCATCTTGTCCAAAAACTAGTGCATCATATTTATCGGTTACTTCTTCGTTGTTCGTAACACTGCTTTGAGAACTTCTTTTAAATGGGTTCTTTAAAAAGCTCATAATCGGGCTAGAACGTTGTGCTACAAATTCTTTTAACTGTGTGTTATCGATAGCGCCATTACCAATTCTATAAAAAAGGTCAAAACTTGTCTTTAGGTTGAAAAAACTAGCAATTTCATGTACTAATTTCTCATCATAATTAATTTTTAAGTGCCTTAATTTACGTGTTAAAATAGCTTTTCCTTCTTCAGCAATCTTTTTCTCATCTGCTTTAAGAGCTGATTTTATTTTAGTTCTTGCCCTAGCAGTCATTACAAAGTCTAACCAGCGAGAATTCGGTTTATTAGAAGCAGAAGTTAAAATATCTACCTGATCACCACTCTTTAATTCATAACTAAGTGGAACAAGTTTTCCGTTTACTTTAGCGCCTCTACATTTTAAACCAACATCGGTATGAATTGCAAATGCAAAATCTAAAGCAGAAGCTCCTTTTGGCAAGGATTTTAAATCTCCTTTAGGTGTAAAGACATAAATTTCTTTAGCATATAAATTAAGTTTGAAATCTTCAACAAAATCTACCGCATTTAGCGTGTTATTTTCTAAAGTTTCTTTAAGTCTGTTTAACCAACCTTCAAGTCCGTTTTCACTAACGCTACCTTGTTTGTATTTAAAGTGTGCTGCATAACCTTTTTCAGCAATTTCATCCATTCGTTGAGAACGAATTTGAACTTCTACCCATTTTGCCTCTGGACCAACTACAGTGATATGTAAAGCTTCATATCCTGTAGATTTAGGTTGAGAAATCCAATCTCTTAAACGTGCAGGATTAGGTTTATAAAAGTCGGTTACGATAGAGTAAATTTTCCAAGCATCAAATTTTTCATCATCTGAAGTAGGGTTATAGATAATTCTAATTGCAAATTTGTCATATACCTCATCAAAAGATACATTTTGCTTTCGCATTTTTCTTCTGATAGAGAATATCGACTTAAATCGTCCTTTTATTTCATATGTAAATCCTTCTTTATCTAACGCTTCTCTAATTTTTGAGTTAAAAAGATCAATATACTTTTGTTGTTCCTCTTTACTTTCTTTTATTTTAATTAGAATATCGTTGTAAACTTCAGGTTCTGTATACTTTAATCCTAGGTCTTCTAATTCTGTTTTAATGTTATACAATCCTAATCTATGTGCTAAAGGAGCATAAATGTAAAGCGTTTCAGAAGCTATTTTTACCTGTTTATGTGGAGGCATAGCATCCATCGTTTGCATATTATGCAAACGGTCAGCTATTTTTATTAATATCACACGAACATCATCGTGTAATGTTAATAACATTTTTCTAAAGTTTTCAGCTTGTATAGAATAATCTTGATCTTGTTTTAATCTAGAAATTTTGGTCAATCCACTTACAATTCGAGCTACAGTTTCCCCGAAAAGTTGTTCCATGTCTTCAACAGTGTAATGGGTATCTTCAACAACATCATGAAGTAATGCTGCTGCAATTGAAGTAGCTCCTAAACCAATTTCGTAAGCTACGATTTTCGCTACAGCAATAGGGTGGAAGATGTAAGGTTCTCCAGATTTTCTTCTTTGGCTTGAATGTGCTTCTACAGCAACTTCAAACGCTTTACGGATTAACTTTTTATCGTCTTCTGATAAAGTTTGGTATGTACCTTTTAACAAATCTTTGTATCGATTTGCTATTTCTTTATTTTCTTCCTCTACAGTTGCCGTATACTTCATTTACAGGGGTATTTCTATACAATTACGATTGTAAAGTGAAGTTACTATAAAGATTTGTATTACACAAAAATGTTTAAGAATAGCGTTTAATTCATACTGATTTAAAATAAAAAGAGCCAGTTAAAAACTGACTCCTTTCTGCTCAAGCATTATTGTTTGGGATTAAAACTTACCATTTTCATTTTTCCATTCTTCTTTTGTAGGTATTGGTTGGATCACATCCCAGTGCTCAACGATTTGTCCGTTTTCTAATCTAAATAAATCGTAATATGCTACATGATCTCCTTTACCAAATTTACCTTCACTCATAGTCAATACAAAGTTCCCTTCACCAAGAATTTTATGAACTTTATCGTATTCCATTACTAAACCATTTTCAGCAAAATATTTTAATGCAGCACCCAATCCATCTAAACCATCTGCAACTTGAGAGTTATGCTGTAAATATTTTTCTGGATTAATTAATGTAGTTAAATTATCCATTTTACCGTTCATTAATACTTCTTCGGTAAATTGTTTTACGATTGCTTTATTAGCTTCGGTTTTATTCGTATCTGAAATTTCAGTTGTTCCGTCGAATTGAGTTCTACCACTAGGATTTGCTGGAGTTACTTCTGAAAGGTTATCCCAGTGTTCAACGATTTTTCCATCTTCAAAACGGAATACATCGAATCCAGCTTTTGGACCAAAGAAATCATATTCTGTATGAGTGAAAACAAAATCACCATCTTGAAATGCTCTAACTACATTTGCTTTGAACCCTTGTGGAGGAGCAGCTTTCATTATTTCTCCAAATCCAGCTAAACCATCGCCCACAGCTAAGTTATGTTGAATGTATTTTTCGGGATTGATATACGAAACAGGCGTCTTGTCTCCAGTGTTAAAACTATTTAGTAATGCAACAACCTTTTCTTTGTTTGATAATTCCATTTGTACTTCTTTTTTTAATTGATTTTGTTCTGTGTTATTTTCTTTTGATTTTGTTTTACAGTTACTTATTAATGATGTAGTAATAAGTAATACCGTAATTATATTGATTTTCATTAGAGTAAATTGATAATTTATAACGAGTTCAAAATTACTTTACAAAACTGTTTTAAAGCCTGTAGAAATAGAAGCTTATACTGTAAAAATGGGAAAGTTGTAGTTTTTAGTTGTTTTTTCTGAATAACTCAGGAGAACAACCAGAATATTTCTTAAAGTACTTATATAAATTAGAAGGTTCATCAAAACCTACTTTATAAGCAATTTCTTTTACCGATAGGGTAGTGCTAATTAAATAACGTTTGGTTTGAGTAATTACAACTTCATCTATAATAATCTTTGCAGATTTACCAATGATACTGTTACAGATATTATTTAATGTTTTTGTAGAACAATGCATTTGGTTAGCATAATCGATAACCTTTTTAGTAGTAGCGTAATTTTCTTCTACTAACTTTTGAAATTGAATAAATTCATTAAAATACTTTCGTTGTAATAAATTTTGATTGTCTCTTGTTTTTATTCTGTAAAGCTTGGTAATAAGAATGTGAAGTATGCTTCTAATGATACCAACAGAGAAATCATCATAAGTATCAAAATATTCAGTTTTTATTTGAGAAATTAATTTCAATATGTCACTAAATTCATCTTTGGTTAAAGTGATTTTAGGCATAGAAAGTAGATTGTTGAATAACTGAATGGATTTTGAAACTTCTATTTTATTAAAATGACTAAGAAGAAAATCTTCAGTAAATAAAAGTAAATAACCGTTGGCGTTGTTGTTTTTATTGAAACTGTGGAGTTGATTTTTTCTTAACGTAAAAAGAGTAGCTGTTTCATAAGAATATTCAGTGAAGTCTATAGTATGTGAACCGTTTCCTTCTGTTATTAAGAATATATGGTAGAATTCTACTCGATGTATCGTTGTTAAGTCGTGATCGAGTTCTCTATGTAATAACTCGTTAAGCTCAACTAAATCGAATTGAAAGTTAGGTTTTTGAACATTATTAAATTTTATTTTTTTAATGTCTTCTTTCATTTCGATTTAGTTCACTTAATTTTATCACAGATCGAAATCAATTATTTGTTTACAAGATATTTGATTTCGAAAATATAATTCCTTTTAATTACAAGTTATCTTGCTAAAAGTTGTTTTTTGAATAGCTTCATTTTGATTGTATTTCGCTTCGTTAAATAACATGAATTTATCTATACCATGTCCCGAAGAACGAGCTGAAACTTGCATTGTATATACACCAGCATTTCGAAATTCAACATAAATTTTATGAGAGTCATTATCAGAAGTTGCAGCTTGCCATTTAAAATCTAAATCGTTTCCGCTTCGATATACTTTAAACCAACCATCTGCAGATGAACCATTAGGATTAGGTGTTTTTCCAGATCCTTTAGGGTATATTTTATTTCCATCTTTTTCTCCATAAAAATCATCAGCATCAGAAAACTTTAACCAGCTATCGTTATGATCAGATCCGTTAGTACCTTGTGTTACTGCAGAATTCCATAAAAAACGATAAACACCTGGGTTTTTTATGTTTAATTTAAACTCTACTAAGCCATTACCTGGATTACCTAATGATTGATTTCCTGTCCAAACATAATATCCTTTACCAGTGGCAGAGTTGCTTGTTTGTAAAGTCCAGTCTGAAGAGAATTCATTGTCTTCAAATTCTACTAAAATAAAGTTGTCTTCTTCATTAAAAATATAACTAGCAGGATCATTACAGTTTTGACCTCCAGAATTGTCAGGATTATCTACATTTCCATTGTCAGGATTTTCTATAGGATTATCTTCAGAAGAGCAAGAAAAAAATAATACTAATAATACGATTAAAAAAGGGGATGTTGTTTTCATTTGGTTTTAATTTAAAAATTTACGTTGTCTTTTAGTTTCAAAAATTAATATTGCACAGGCAACAGACACATTCATTGAGTCTATTTCACCATGCATTGGTATGTTTATATTTTGCGTAGCTTCATCTCTCCAAATTTGAGTTAAACCTGTCGCCTCTGTACCAACGATAATAGCAGTAGGTTTAGTATAATCTTCCAGATAATATTCGTTAGAATTTTGTAGCGTGGCACTATATGTATTAATTTTTTCTTCTTGTAAATAACGAATAATATTTTCAGATGAATCCATTACAATTGTATTTGTAAATACACACCCCACACTAGATCTTATAATATTTGGATTGTATAAATCTGTTTTAGGATCAGCAATAAATACGGCATCAACATTTGCAGCATCAGCTGTACGAAGCATAGCACCTATATTCCCTGGTTTTTCTATTCCTTCCATTACTAACACTAAAGGGTTTTTTGATGTAAGTTTCAGATCTTCTAATGCTGTATTTTTAGATTTAACAACAGCTATAATTCCTTCAGTAGAGTTTCTATAGGCTAATTTTCCATATATCTCTTTAGAAATTTCGATACTTGGTATTGTATTTAAAATCGTTTTTAATTGTTCTTCTTCTTGAAAAATATCTTTAGCAATAAGAATCTGTTTTATAGTATAATTACCATTAACTGCTAGCGTAATTTCTCGTTGCCCTTCAACAATAAAAAGTCCTTGTTTTTTTCTTTCTCTAGACTTTTCTTGAAGTTTTAAAAGGTTTTTTATGTAAGGATTCTGAAGGCTTGTAATTTGTTTCATGCGCTGCAAAAATACCTAATTTAATGTTAATTTTTTCAATAATTATTGAAGTGGAATAAAATTTGATTCACAATAAACTTATTTAGATTAAATAAAAATAATTTAAAAATATTTTCTCTAACTAAATCTATGTTCAATTAACAATTAAGAAAGTAATGATTAGAAAAACTCGAACAGTAACAGTAAAAAATAGTGTAAATATTACTCCGAACATGAAAAGAATTGTTTTTGAAGGAGAAGATTTAAAAGATTTTTCTTCGAGACATAATGGTTTTTATGTTAAGCTGGTTATGTCTTCACCTTCAAAAGGATTATTCAAAAAACCTAAAGTAAGACCATATACAATTCGTAAAATAGATGATGCAACAAAAGAGATGGTTATGGATTTTGCTATTCATGAACCTGCTGGTCCAGCAACAATGTGGGCTTTAAAAGCAAAAAAAGGAGATGAAATAAGTTTTATGGGGCCTGGTCCAAAGAAGATTAATACAGCTATAGATGGATGGTACTTATTTGCTGCCGATATGTCTGCTTTACCAGCAGCTTCTGCAGCAATAGAACAACTTCCTAGAACAGCAAAAGGAGAAGTTTTTTTTGAAATATTATCTGAAGATGATATACAAGATATAGACAAACCAGAAGGTGTGACTATTCATTGGTTAATTCATAAAATTAATGAGAACCAACAATTAAATGAAATTAAAAAAATTGCCATTTCAGATGCTCCAAATGTTTTTGTAGCTGGTGAAATAGATACAGTAAAAGAGATTAAAAAGTATTTATTAGATGAAACGAAAGTTAGCAGTGCAAATAATGTTTATATCAGTTCTTACTGGAAAAGAGGTAAGACAGAAGAGGAGCACAAAAGAGCTAAGATGCGTTTGTAATTTTTTCTTAAAAGACAAAATTTAAAAGTAAAGAGGTCTAAAAAGTATCTGAAAACGTCATTCTGAATTTATATATGCTGAACTTGTTTCAGTATTTCAGAATCTCATTCTTCTGATTATTAGTTGTGATGAGAAACTGAAACAAGTTCAGTTTGACGAAAAATAATCTTTTTAGACCTCTTTATATTGATTTATTTTTTGATAAGTACTTTTTTTGTTCCTTCAATAGATTTAAGAATATATAGACCATTGTCTAAACCTTTGGTTTCAATATTTTCCATAGAGTTAGATACGTATTCTTTCACTTTTATTCCTGACATATTGTATACAGTAATTTTAATTGGTGTGTTATCAGTTTCTTCATTAAAGGTAACATCACTACTAATTCTACAAGAATATGGACCAGCTAAACTGGTAACAGACATATCGTCATCTGCATCTTGATCTTGAAAATTTGAACTAGTTATTACTTTATAATATGTTCCATTGATTCTGTAGTTTTTACCTGCAATTAATTTAGAAGGAAGATTTTCTAAATTCAATTTATATGTTCTAAAAATGAGGTTTCCACAAGGAGAACTAATACTACCTAATTTGTGAAATCTTTTACAAGCAAAATTAATTGGATTTGTATAGTGTGAACCCGACCAATTTTCATCTGCATCTTGGTTTGATGTGTTTGAAATACTTACGATTCTGTAATATTCATTATCAATACTATATATATTACCAATAGTAAGTGTACCTGTCCAATAGTAATTAGCTTTTATATAGCCAAGAATTCTATTTGTACAGAAATTTCGATTAGCTTCTGTGTACGTACTTCCCAATCTAGCAATTCTAATGTATTTTTTACATTGATAATTTGTAATGGGAGTTGGTTGAGCAGATACAGTCCAATCATCATCTGCATCTTGTTCGTAAACATCTGTTGCTTCCGTAACAATGTAATACTTAGAATTCGTGTAGTACAACGAACCAACATTTAACTTAGATGATAATCCAAAAAAATTAATTTTTCGTGTACCATTTACTACTAAATTCCCTGAATAATAATCACAAACAGCTTTAGCTGTTGTACCTAAGATTTTAATACGATGAAATTTAGCTTGTGAAAAAGAGGTTAAGGCTACAAATAAGCCAAATAAGAATGTGAGTGTAGTTTTTTTCATAATAAATAATTTGTTACGAAAATAGGAGCTCACCATCAGTTATTGATTAAGTATATATTATGTAAAAGTTATAAAAAAAACAAGGCTCAGAAATTTCTGAGCCTTGTTTGAATTATTGATTTTTGTATTTATTAGCGTAACGTTTCCAGAGTTTAGTTTGATGTGTTTCTAAACTGATTTTACGTCCTTGAATAAATGCATCTGAAATGATATTCGTTCTCATATCTAAAGCGTCTCCTTCAGAAATAAATAATGTAGCATCTTTTCCAACTTCTAAAGTACCAGCTATAGTATCGATACCTAAGATTTTAGCGTTGTTATTAGTAATAAGCTGTAAAGCTTCTTCTTTACTTAAACCATAAGCAGCATAAGTTCCTGCATAGAAAGGTAAATTTCTAGTATTCATACGTTCCATTCCACCTTCCATACCTAATCCGGTTAAAATTCCTTTTTTAACAAGAATTTTTGCCATTCTGTATGGTAAATCATAATCTTGATCTTCATTATCTGGTAATCTGTGCGAGCGTTCTAAAATTACAGGTACATTATGTTTTTTGATAAAATCAGCTACTTTATCTGCTCCATGAGCTTTTACTAATACAATATTTTTTATGTTTAAACCATAAAATTGATTAATAACATCTACTATGGCTCTTTCACCGTTTACATGAACAAAGACTTTTTGTTTACCTGTAAAAACTTCTTTCAAAGCTTCGTATGGTAAGTTCTTTTTATTAGTATTACTTGTATTATAAATTTTAGCTTTAGTAAAGAAATTTTTAATTCTTTCTACAGCTTGTGTATAATTTTTATTTGGCTTTAAACTACCATCTTCACCAAGCCACCAACGACCACGACTAAAAGTAGAAGGCCAATTGATATGAATGGCATCATCAAATTTAATAGCAGCATCTTCCCAATTCCAAGCATCTAATTGAACAATAGAAGATGTTCCAGAAATTGTTCCGCCTCTAGGCGCAACCTGTGCCATTAATATTCCATTAGGACGCATTGTACTTACAACTCTACTTTCTGCGTTATAGGCAATTATACTTCTAATATGAGGTAGGAAATTACCAACTTCATCAAAATCTCTTGTTGCTCTTACAGCATCAATTTCAGCTAATCCTAAAGAAGTGTTTGCAGCAATAAAACCAGGATAAACATGTTTTCCTGTGGCATTAATAATTTCTCCTTTTTGAGCTGAAGTAGAATTATTCCCAACATAGGTAAGTTTACCATTAGAAAAAACTAACAATGAATTTTCGATAATTTTACCATTACCAATATGCGCAGTAGCACCAACTATAGAATAATCTTTAGTTTGTTTTGATGCAGGAGTTTGTTGTGCATTAATATTTCCTATGAATAAGAAACTTAATACTATGAGTAAAAATTTATTTTTCATTTTTAAATATTTTAAGTTCTTATTCAGTATCACAGTGGAATAATATTTTATGTTTTCTTGATGGAGCTTGCGTTGGTGCGCCACCAATTTTTTCTTCCATCATCATTGCGATTAACTTCGCACGTTCTGCCTTAAGAGCTTCTCTTTTTTTCTTGTCAGTATCAATGTCAAAATAAACTGCTCCATCTACAATAGTATGTTCAGCTTTAGCGTAAACAGATAAAGGATTATCACTCCAAACCACGATATCTGCATCTTTACCAATTTTTATACTACCTGTTCTGTCGTCAAGGTGTAATAATTTAGCAGGATTGATTGTAACTGTTCTCCAAGCTTCTTGCTCAGTTAAACCTCCATATTTTACAGTTTTAGCAGCTTCTTGATTTAATCTTCTAGACATTTCTGCATCATCTGAATTAATAGCAACTGTTACACCTTGTCTGTGCATAATTGCAGAGTTGTATGGAATTGCATCGTTTACCTCGTATTTATATGCCCACCAATCTGCAAATGTAGAACCACCAGCTCCGTGTTCTTTCATCTTATCCGCAACTTTATAACCTTCAAGAATATGTGTGAAAGTATTTACACTAAAATTGAATTTTTCAGCAACTTTCATTAACATATTAATTTCTGATTGTACGTAAGAGTGACAAGAAATAAAACGCTCTTTATTAATAATCTCTGCTAAAGTTTCTAACTCAATATCTTTACGGTATGGTTGTCCGCTTTTCTTTTTAGCGTCATACTCTTTTGCACGTTGAAAATAATCGATGAATACTTGTTCAACTCCCATTCTTGTTTGTGGAAAACGAATAGTTTGAAGATCACCCCAGTTCGATTGTTTTACATTTTCTCCTAAAGCAAACTTTATAAATTTTGGAGAGTTTTTGTAGATCATGTTTTCTGCATTTTCACCCCATTTTAATTTGATGATTGCAGAACGACCTCCAATTGGATTTGCAGAACCGTGTAAAATTTGAATAGATGTTACTCCACCAGCTAAATTTCTATAAATATTAATATCGTCTGGATCTACAACATCTTCAATACTTACTTCAGCAGTAGAATTATGTCCTGCTTCATTAACAGCAGACGTTGCAATATGAGAATGTTCATCAATAATTCCAGCTGTTACAAATTTTCCTGTTCCGTCGATAGTTTTACTAGCTCTAACAGACAATTTTTTACCAATTTCAGAGATTTTTCCGTCTTTAATATAAATATCAGTATTATTTAAGACTTCATCATTTTCACTAGTCCAAACCGTAGCGTTTTTGATTAAAATACTTTGTTGACGTGGTTTTGTAGCGTTTCCTAAACCAACATTAGGATAACTTACAGCAACAACTTCTGGAGTTGTTTTATCAGATTTTTTACTTTTCTTCTTTTTGTCTTTTGAAGTCGAATTCTTGGTAGCAGTCCAAGTTATTGCGTTACCGTTATTGTCTTCACCAGTACCGTTTAAAGTAGCTGAATTATCAATTTTTCCAACTAAACGTAAAAAACTACTATTATCATTTATTGATAATTGTATCCAGTTGTCTTTAAAAGAGAAGTTTGATTTTAATTTTTGCTCACCTTTTTTAATTGCTCCCTTTTGTTTATTACCTTTTCCTGAAATAGTTAAGTCATAATTTTTTCCATCTACAGTTAGTGTATAACTACCTGAAAGATCTTTGATATTCATGTCGTTAATAATATTCTTATTACCTAAAGTCCAGTTTTCATAAACTGTAGTTTTACTATCAAAAATATCACCAGAAGTAATTAAAAAGTTAGCATAACTTCCTGTATTTAAATTTCCGATTTTATCGTTTTGTAAGATTTTTGCAGGAATAGTAGTTAGTGCCTCTAAAGCTTTTGTTTTATTAAAACCATGCTTTATCGCTTTCATTACATTAGCTTTAAAACTTTTTGGAGACTTTAATTTGTGTGTTGTTAAAGCAAAACGAACATTGTTTTTAGCCAAAACAGCTAAATTAGAAGGCTCTTGATTCCATTTACGCATATCACGTAAAGAAATTACATCTGCTAGAAATTTATTACTAACATCATATGCCTTTCTAAAATTAATTGGAACAATTAAAGTAGCATTTGTCTTTTTAATATCGTTGATTCTTTCAAATTCATCTCCACCACCTAAAATAGTGTATTGAATACCAAATTCATCTCCAATTTTATCTGCTCTTAATACATCTAAATAGTTACCTGCATTAAAGATTTGAGGTAAATTCTTTTTCTTATTTAATGCTTCTAAAGACAAATCTTTATTTTCAGCATTTCCATTTGCATACCATTCAGCATCCAAATAAGTTTGACGAAGTAACGCCATAGCCCCCATTTTAGAAGTAGGATAGTTTTGCGCTGTCTTTTTACTTTTTGAAAATGATAAATGATTGGTAGTTTTTGCACTTAAAACACGATAAGCTTCAGAAGATTTCGGGTTTAAAGAAACTAAAAGTCCGTTTCCTTGCATAATTCCATCTTCAGAATGTGTATTTACAACACCAAAACCAGCATCGATTAATCCTTTTGCTTTTTTACCATCAAATTTAAATTCTGCATGTGGATTAGTTTCAGGACGAATGTGATCGTTCCAGTAATACCCTTTTCTAGAAGCATCGTATTGTGGTGATCTCCCAAAGTTTCTATTCCTTTTTGGCTCAGCTATACCGAAATTAGAATAAACTTCAACAAAAGAAGGATAGATAAATTTACCTTTAACGTCTACTACAGTAGCATCATTTGGTATGGTAACCTTTTTTCCTACGTTAAGAACTTTACCATCTTTAACTAATAAAGTGGCTTTTTTAATACTTTTTGTTGGTGTAAGATACACGGTTGCATTTGTAAATGCAGTAGTTGTGCTCTTGGAAGTTTTTACCCCAGTATTAATAGGGAAATATTCCTGTGAATACCCAAAGAGTGCCCACAAGAATAGGAGTAGTGATAATTTTTTCATTATAAATTATTGATTTTTTATAAAAGTATCTAATTATAATGAGAGCGGTTTTTTCTTTAACAAAAAATTAAGAATTACTTAATCTTAAGTAATCCAATTTTATTGTTACCAGTTAACCAAGCAGTAGTACTATTTACAAATTGAATGGCATAAAAATCCTTATTAGCTAAATGTTTCCAAGTTAATCCTGCATCTGTAGCATAAGAAATACCTGTTTTTCCCACGGCAATGATTTCTTTACCGTTACCTTTTGGAATATACTGAACACAGCTTTTATAATTCGGATTTATATTATCAGCTATGATAGTCCAAGTTTTACCACCGTCTTTAGTAATAGCTTTGTTTTTACAGTTATCATTTGGTTTTGAATAATCACCACCTATAATTATTCCATTGTTTTTATCATAAAAGTCAATAGAATAAATACCTTGAGGCCCATTTCCTTGAACAATTGGAGTGTTATAAACTTCCCAAGTTTTTCCTTTGTCTGTAGATTTTAATATTCTAGCTTTCTTACCACCAGAAGCAATCCAAACAGTATCTCCAATAATTTTAATATTGGTGTTACTAGCCGCAAAAAAAGCCTCTCCTTCTTCAAATTTTGGTAATTGAGAACATGGGATTTTATTCCAAGAATTTCCTCCATCATTGGTCATAATAATAGAAGGACAATTATCAGTAGGATCACCCACGGCAATTCCATCTTTTCCATTTTCAAAAAAATGCATACTGTCGTAAAAAACTTTTTCATGATGTTCTTGATACACCATATTATAATTTTTTCCATTTATTTTATAAAGTAAAGCAGGGTTTGAAATACTCAATGCAAAATGAGTTGATCCGTTTGAAGCTAAACTTCTAAAATGAGGAAGAATTGAATCTTGATATTTAATTGTAAGTTTAGTTAATCCTTTTTCTAGATTAAAATTTCCTACAGTTCCATCAGAGCCCGCAAAGACTACATTATTTTCGTCTATTGCTATTAAAGAACGAATGCTTGTACTATCAATTATGAATTCTTGTACCTCAATATTTTGTATTATTCTAGCAGTATTTTTTTCTGTACAAGATAGAAATGTTAATGATAAGAGTATTATAATCAGTTTACCTTTCATTTTTTTGATATTTTTATGGAATTAAAAATAGATAAAATAGTTCATCTGTATGAATGAAAATCAACAAAACAAAAAGGCTTTAGTAATTTCTGGTGGAGGAAGTAAAGGGGCGTTTGCAGGAGGTGTGGTTGAATTTTTAATGAAAGAAAAGCAAAAAGATTACGATTTATTTTTAGGAACTTCTACAGGAAGTTTGATGGTTTCTCATTTAGCAGTTGGAATGATTGATGAGTTAAAAATGCTATATACTAACGTTAGTCAAAGAAGTATTTTTAGCAATAATCCTTTTAAAATTAAAAATGTACATGGAGTTAAAGTAATTTCTATACGACATAGTAATACATTCTGGAATTTACTTAATGGACGTAAAACGTTTGGAGAAAGTAAAAACCTAAGAAAATTAATACGGGCTAATGTTACTCCAAAAATGTATGAAATTATTCGTGAGCAGAATAAAGAAGTAGTTGTTACGGTATCTAATTTAACGGCAAACGAAATAGAATATAAATCTATTTCTGAGTGTTCTTACAAAGATTTTTGCGATTGGATCTGGGGTTCGTGTAACTATGTTCCTTTTATGAGCTTACTAGAAAAAAATTCTTGTCAATATGCCGATGGTGGTTTTGGGTGTTTAGTTCCTATACGAGAAGCCATTTTAAGAGGCGCTAAAGAAGTTGATGCTATTATTTTAGAAACGGAGGTAAATCAAATTAATAGAATGCCATCTAAAAACCCGTTTTCATTAATGTTAGATGTATTTGGCTTTATGCTAGAACATGTAGAGAAGCATAATGTTACCATAGGAAAACTTTCTGCTAAATATAAAGATGTAAAATTGAATTTATATTATACACCAACGGTATTGACAACTAATTCTTTGATTTTTGATAAAAAACAAATGACCAGTTGGTGGAAACAAGGATATGATTATGCTAAAATGAAAGATTTAGCTATTATGAATGATTTTAGACCAGATTTAATTGATAAAAAAAATAATTTATGAAATTTGGTAAGGTAGAACAACCTGAGCTTATTGATTTTTCTTTTCCAGATACTCATCAAGATACTATTCGTTTATTGTCAGATTTTGATAAAGAAAAGGAATTATCCGTGTATGTTGGTTGTGCAAAATGGAATAAAGCAGATTTAAAAGGTTTTTATCCAAGAGGAACAAAAGATGAATTAGTCTATTATTCTAGTCAATTTAATTCAATTGAATTAAATGCAACTTTTTATCGTCAATTTCCACCAGAACAATTTGAAAAGTGGAAAAATAAAACACCTAAAGGTTTTAAGTTCTTTCCTAAATTAACTCAAGATATTAGTCATTGGAAACGTTTAGAAGGAGTAGGGGATTTGGTAAATTATTATTTAGATGCTGCCACTCGATTAGAAGAAAAGTTAGGGACAATTTTTTTACAATTACATAGTAATTTTAGTCCTAAAAATTTTTCTAGAGTTGAGAATTTTGTAAGAAGTTGGCCAAAAGAAATTCCTTTAACTGTGGAGTGTAGACATACAGATTGGTTTACTGATACATCTATTTCAAACGAGTTTTATCATGTATTAGAAGAGAATCAAGTATCAAATACACTTGTAGATACTGCGGGTAGGAGAGATATGATGCATATGCGTTTAACCAATAACGAAGCATTTATACGTTATGTTGGTGCAAATCATATTTCAGATTATAAACGTTTAGATGATTGGGTAAATCGATTAGAGGAGTGGGTAGATTTAGGACTTCGTAATATCCATTTTTTTGTGCATCAAAATCTAGAGCTTGAATCTCCTTTGTTAGCTTCTTATTTTATTAAAAATATAAATAAGAGATTAGGACTAAATCTTAAAATTCCTAATCAGAAAGAAGAGCAACAATCCTTATTTTAATCGTAGGGCGATAGGCAAGAGTTAAGTTCCTCAATACTTGTATCTCAATCATAGTCGAGGCAGTTTATTAAATAAAAAAGGTTCTTCATAAAGAAGAACCTTTTTATATGTAAAATAATATATTTTAAACTGAAGCTAAAATTGAATTTAAAGTTTCATTTGGTCTCATGAAACTATCAGCTAAATTATCAGTAGGAATGTAGTATCCACCAATCTCTATAGCTTTACCTTGAACTTCATTTAATTCATTTACAATCTTATCTTCGTTAGCTTTCATTTTGTCAGCTACAGCAGAAAATTCAGCTTTTAATTCAGCATTTTTATCTTGAGAAGCTAATTCTTGAGCCCAATACATTGCTAAATAAAAATGACTACCTCTGTTGTCTAGTTCTCTTGCTTTTCTTGATGGAGATTTTTTATTGTCTAATAACTTCTCAATAGCATCATCTAAAGTTTCAGCTAAAACTAAAGCTTTATCATTATTATTAGTTTGTCCTAAATGCTCTAATGAAACAGCTAAAGCTAAGAATTCACCTAAAGAATCCCAACGTAAGTGATTCTCTCCAACAAATTGTTGAACGTGTTTAGGAGCAGATCCACCAGCACCAGTTTCAAATAAACCACCACCATTCATTAAAGGAACGATAGATAACATTTTTGCAGAAGTACCTAATTCTAAAATAGGGAATAAATCTGTTAAGTAGTCACGTAAAACATTTCCTGTAACAGAAATAGTATCTTCTCCATTTTTAACTCTTGCTAAAGTATAAGAAGTTGCTTCAGAAACAGATTTGATTAAAATCTCTAATCCAGTTGTATCATATTCTGGTAAATACGCTTCCACCTTTTTAATTAATTCAGCATCGTGAGCTCTGTTTTTGTCTAACCAAAATACAGCAGGAGCTTGCATAGCTTTAGCTCTTGTTACGGCTAACTTTACCCAATCTTTAACTGGAGCATCTTTAGTTTGACACATTCTCCAGATATCACCAGCTTCAACAGTATGCTCAATTAACGTATTTCCTTTACTATCGATTACAGAAACTTTTCCATCAGCAGCGATTTCAAAAGTTTTGTCATGAGATCCATATTCTTCTGCTTTCTTAGCCATTAATCCTACATTAGGAACAGTTCCCATTGTTGTTGGATCAAAAGCTCCGTTTTCTTTACAGAATTCTATGGTAGCTTGGTATAATGCTGCGTAAGAACTATCTGGAATTACAGCTTTAGTATCTTGCTGCTTTCCTTCTTTATTCCACATTTGACCAGAAGTACGGATCATAGCTGGCATAGAAGCATCAATAATAACGTCTGAAGGAACATGTAAGTTTGTGATTCCTTTATCAGAATCAACCATTGCTACATCAGGGTTATTCGCATATACCGCTTCAATATCAGCTAAAATTTCAGCTTTCTTTTCAGCTGAAACTTCATCTAAGTTACTCAATAAGTTTCCGAAACCATTATTTACATCAACTCCAATTTCTTCAAAAGTTTCTCCATGCTTAGCAAAAACATCTTTGAAGAACGTTCTTACAGCATGACCAAAAATAATTGGATCTGAAACTTTCATCATAGTAGCTTTCATATGTAAAGAGAATAAGATACCTTGATCTTTAGCATCTTTAATTTCTTTATCTAAGAAAGCTAATAAAGCTTTTTTGTTCATTACAGAAGCATCAATAATTTCTCCTGCTAATAATGAAGTGCTAGCTTTTAAAACTGTTTCAGAACCACTAGCATCTGTATGTACTATTTTAACATCTGTTGCATTAGCTACAGTTACAGACTTTTCGTTATGAGCAAAGTCGTTATCTCCCATAGTAGCAACATGAGTTTTAGAGTCTGAACTCCAAGCTCCCATTGAATGAGGGTTTTTCTTTGCGTAATTTTTAACTGCTTTTGGAGCACGACGATCAGAATTACCTTCACGCAAAACAGGATTTACAGCAGAACCTTTTACTTTATTGTATAATGCTAGAACTTTTTTATCTTCATCTGTTTCAACTTCTTCTGGATAGTCTGGTAAAGCATATCCTAATTGTTGAAGTTCTTTAACTGCAGCTTTTAATTGCGGTACAGAAGCACTAATATTTGGAAGTTTAATGATATTAGCTTCAGGTTTAGTTGCTAATTCTCCTAAAAAAGCTAAAGCATCTTCTACACGTTGCTCTTCAGACAAGTATTCCGAGAAGTTAGCTAATATTCTTCCTGCTAAAGAAATATCTTTAGTTATAATTTCTATATTAGATGACTTTGTATATGCTTTTACGATAGGCAAAAACGAACGGGTAGCTAACGCTGGAGCCTCGTCTGTTTTTGTATACATAATTTTTGCAGTTGCGCTCATAAATTATTCTAGTTATTTTAATTTGAAGTGATGCAAATTTAAGTATTACAATTGATTTATTTATTGTTAATTTCTTATTAAAAAAAAAGTTAACTCTTATTTTGTATTTGTTGTATATAAAACAAAAAAAAAGCAATGTTTAAAACATCGCTTTTTACTATTTTTAAAAGATAGATTAGATTCTTCTTTCTTTGATTCTTGCTTTTTTACCAGTAAGACCTCTAAAGTAATAGATTCTAGCTCTACGAACTTTACCTCTTTTGTTAATTTCAATCTTTTGGATAGATGGTAAATTTACTGGGAAGATACGCTCAACTCCAACAGTTCCAGACATTTTTCTAATTGTAAAAGTCTCAGAAGATCCACTTCCTCTTCTTTGAATTACAACTCCTCTAAAGAACTGAGTACGAGTTTTATTTCCTTCTTTAATTTCGTAGTATACAGTAATTGTATCTCCTGCTGCGAATTCTGGTAAATCGTTTTTTGTAACGAATTCGTCTTGAACAAATTTAATTAAATCCATTTGTTATAAAAATTGTGGTTTTAAACAAAACAACATTCACGATTCTCGTCAGAGGTTGTTTTTGCGAGTGCAAATATAAGATCTTTATTTTATTTAATATCTATTTTTTGAAATTAAATTACTGTAAAAAGATGAGGAATCGACGTTATTAAATTATTGATTAATAGTTAACAACGATTTTGTTGATGATGATTTGTTAAAAGAGGCTTAAATCAAAAGAAAACTACTAGAAATATATTACAGCGTGTTTAAAAAACTATAGTATGGAAACTGTAATTTATAAGAAGAAAACTCCGAGTTTTTCGATTCAACGTTTTTTTAATTCTTTTATATTTTATGTAAAAAACATTAGAAATGAAGTGTTAATTATCTATTCTGTCTTTTTTTTGATAGTTGCTTTATCAGTTGTTTTGTACAAGAAAGCAGATTTACATCTACATATGAATAGCTATCATTCTTCTTTTTTTGATGCTTTTTTTAAATACTCTACCTTTTTGGGAGACGGAATTATGTTTGGTGTTCTAACGTTATTATTCCTTTTTGTAAAAAGAAAAATGGCTTTAGTTTTTATGGTAGGAGGTTTCTTAACCTTATTAGTCACTCATATTTTTAAAAAAGTAGTCTTTAAAGGAGTTCCAAGGCCCGCTGAATTTTTAGGTTTAGAAAATCTGTATATTATAGAGGGGGTTAAAATGGCTTTTTGGAATTCTTTTCCATCAGGTCATACAATGACAGCCTTCGCTATTTTTGCTATTCTTTGTTTGTATTTTAGAAAATGCGTTTCTCAATATATTTGGATTTTACTTGCTGTTATTGCTGGTTTTTCAAGAGTTTATTTATCACAACATTTTTTAATAGACATATTTGTAGGTTCTATTTTAGGAATTTTCATAGCCTTTGTTAGTATGAGCTTATTTTTTCCTGAAAGAAAAAGAATTCATTAATGCAGCAGCTTAATTATAAAAGAATTGTAATTATAGTAATTCTTATTAGTACGCTTTTAAGAATTTACTTAGGGAATAGTTTAGCGTTTGGAAATGACGAAGTGTATTATTGGTTGTATGCTAAATATCCAGATATAAGCCATTTTGATCATCCTCCAATGGTTGGTTTTTTTATACAATTCTTTACGTTTGATCTATTATTCGATACTGAAGTAATAATTCGATTAGCAGCTATAGTTCCTATAAGTTTCTCTATGTATTTACTTTACCTGATAGGAAAGTATTTGAAAGATGAAAAAGTTGGTTTAATTTCAGTATTACTATATAATATTCACATTTATGGTTTTGTGATTGCAGGAACTTTTATTTTACCAGATGCTCCTTTAGTATTTTTTTGGTTATTGAGTTTTTATTTCTTTATTCAAGTTTTACCAAAAGACCCAGATCAAAAATTATATCCGAAGTTATTGTTAGCTTTTCTATTTGCTGGATTGGCAATTTATTCTAAGTATCAAGCTATTTATCTTGTTTTTGGAGTCTGTTTATTTGTTGTGATTAAAAACAAAAAATGGTTGAAAAAGCCAGTTTTTTATCTTGGATTTATCTTTCCAATTTTAGCAATTGCCATGATTTTCTATTGGAATTATTTAAATGATTTTATCAGTTATAAATTTCATGGTGATCGTGTTTCATTCTTTAGTTTACGTTTCAACAAGAATTCATTTTTAAGAGAAATTTTAGGTCAGTTTGTATATAACAATCCGTATATCATTATTGTCTTTATTTTAATGTTGATAGGTTTAAAAAAGAAAAGGTTTCAGTTAACATCAAAAACTACTTTCATTTTTCTCAGTTGTTCATTACCGTTAATTTTCACTACAATTTATTTATCTATTTCTAGAAATACGTTGCCACATTGGTCAGGAATTTCATATTTAACACTGTTACCATTATTAGCAGTTTTTCTTTCAGAGAAAAAGCGAATACTTAAAAGGCTTACTATTGGAATGTCGAGTTTTTTTGTGCTATTGATTTTCGTTTCGGTGATGATTAATACAGGATTTTTACTTCCTGAAAACACATCTCAAACTAAAGAAAGTTTAGGTAGAAAAGATGCTGTTTTAGATATGTATGGATGGCAACAAGCTTCAGAAAAGCTATCTACAATCTTTACTAAAGCTAAACTAACAGATTTACCAATAATTTCAAATCGATGGTATCCTGCTGCGCATATCGATTATTATATTGCGAGACCCAATAAAATGAAAGTTTATGGGGTAGGAACTTTAAAAGATATTCATAAATATTATTGGATTAACAAGCAATATCCAGCATTAGGAAATAGAGTTTTATATATCACTGATAGTAGAAATTTTATAGATCCTACTAAGCTATATAACAACGAATATTCACAGATAGAAAAGTTTGAAACTATCCCTATAATGAGAGGTAACTGTATTGTTAAATATGTTTTTTTATATCAATTAACTAAGGGTTAGCATTATAATTCTCACACAGATACACCCAGAATTTTCTTACTTTTTTACCATTGTAGGAAATAATGATAGGTTCTAATTCTGTATATTTTTCAAAATAAGATGTTACTTCCGGACAAGACATTTTCCCTAATTTATCTTCATTTTTAAAACGTTTATCAGAATCTATAAAAATAGCTGAAGCGCCATTTAATACATTCAAATTGTCACCAATATAATCGAAATGTAAAGCTGGTAAACCGATAATATTTTGAGCATAAACTTTTTCATTCATAAAAAAGTTTAAAGCCGCAGAAGTTTTATAATTGTCGTTAGAAAACACAAAAGTATTAGGATGTTTATCTTGTAATGCTTCTATTTGTTTAGCTAATTCTTTCCAGCCAACCCAAGTATCATCACTTTTTATAGGTACTAGATAAAAAACTACTTGAGTCGCTATTAAAATATGTAATACAGCAGAAAAAATTAATTGATATTTCACTAATTTTTTGCTCATAAAAATACTAACAAGAATAATTCCAGTAATATATGATGGCATTAACCAGTTTAATTTTACCCAATATATTGGTGTTAAAGAGAAAAAACCTAAAAATGTAGGGATAAAGAATGCCAACAAAAAGAGTGTCTTACTTTGTGGGAGTTTGAGTTTTAAGATAAATCGTTTCACAAACTTAAATGTTACTACTAAAAACGATCCGAATAAAATGGGTAATAATAATATAGATTGATGAGCAATAGCACCAAAAAAGTATTGTGGTGAAATTTTGAATTTTGAAATGCTACTTGTTCTATTGGAAGATTGAAATAAGAAAGAAGCAAAATCATGCTGATAGTTCCACCACCAAACAGGAAAGGTAACGACTACTGAAATACATATTGAAATCCAAAACCATGGTGAACGCAATAATTTTCTATATTCTTTTGAGAAAATAGCAAAAGCAATAAGACCTATTTGAAGTAATAATCCAGTATACTTACTATTAAAGGCTAATCCCATAGCTAATCCAGCATAAACCCAATACCATTTTTTGTTTTCAAAAATTGCCTTGTACAACAATAATATGCTTAATGTCCAAAATAATAACAAAGGAACATCTGGTGTAGAATTAAAGGAAAGAATGGAAATAAATAGGGTAGAGATGATAAGAAGTATAGCATTTCCTAATTTTTGTTTTGATAAAAAACATGCTCCTAGCTTATAAAAGCTGAATAAAGTAAGTGATGTAATCACAAAATCAGCAAATTTTATAACAAAAACGGATTTTCCAAAGATTACGGTAAATAATCTAAGGATATAACCAATCATTCCAGGATGATCAAAGTAAGACCACGAAAGATGTTCTCCATAAAAATGATAATAAGCATCTTGTGGCATTAGCCCCATAAACGGAAGTAAAATAAACCGAAAGAGTTGAAAACCAATAATTATAGCTATTATTGGATGTGTTTTTAAATAGTTAAGCATAGTTTTTCATATATCAATAATACACCAGTAATCTATTATCGAATTGGATACAATGTTACTAAAAATATTTCTTTCATGTTGAGTGATTTTTCAGACGAAAAAGAAGAAAAAATTGTATTGAATTAAGTTGAGTAACGTTATGAAGATAACATTAAATAACGTGAATTAGAGATAAGAATATAAAGTTGTCAAAATTGTCACTTCTGTAAAGGTTAACTAATTCGAGTGATTTTCGATAGAAAATTGTATCAAGAAAGGTAATTTTGATAATTAAAAGATGGTTCTCGATACAAAATTCTTCCTGAATTTCACTCGAACTGACATCTTTTAATTATCACGAATTCACGTTAAATAGTATACTATATACCTTTTAAATTTAAATTTTTGGAATTTAAAATTAATTGTTTTTGTGTAAAACAGGTGTCGAACTTAGGTTAATAAATCAGGACGAATTTCTTTTGTACGCTCATAAGCTTTTTCAGAGCGCCATTCTTCAATTTTAGGAAAATTTCCTGATAATAAAACTTCAGGTACTTTCATACCTTTATATTCCGAAGGTCTTGTATAAACTGGTGGTGATAATAAATTATCTTGAAAAGAGTCGGTTAGGGCAGAAGTTTCATCACCCAATACACCAGGAATCAAACGAATAACAGCATCACATAAAACGGCAGCTGCTAATTCTCCTCCGGTTAACACATAATCTCCGATAGAAATTTCTTTGGTAATATATTTATCTCTTACACGTTGATCTACACCTTTGTAATGACCAGTAAGAATAATAATATTTTCTTTAAGTGATAATGTATTTGCAGTAGCTTGATTTAAAGTTGGTGCATCTGGTGTCATGTAAATAATTTCATCATATTTACGTTCCGCTAATAATCCTTCTATACATTTAGCAATAGGTGCAATCATTAACACCATTCCAGCACCACCACCAAATTGATAATCATCTATTTGACGGTAATTTCCAAATCCAAACTCTCTTAAGTTATGAAAATGAACTTCTGCTAATCCTTTATCAATGGCTCTTTTCATCATTGAATTTTGAAAAGGACTTTTAATTAAATCCGGCTCAACTGTAATAATATCTACTCGCATGCTACAAAAGTAGGGTTTTATAGATGAACAAGTGAATTTATTTATATTTACTGTTTAAGCAATTAAAAAAGAAATGGGATATATAATATGTGAAATTCATGGTGGAAACGTTGTAAGTTTTGTATCTGAATACCATGTTAAGAAGGTTAATAAAATGGAGAAATGTATAAAATCTGATATTATACATGTAGAAGTCATAGATAAAAAGAAATTATTTAATGGTAGTTATATTGTGGATCCTATTTTGGTAAACGATATAGGAATTAATGAATTAAAAATTGATGTAGAGATGGAATTAGAAAAATATGAAATGATGTTTAGTAAGCTATCTCCTGTTTGTCCTAAATGTTTAGATAATTATTTAAAAGGGATATTATGAAAACAATTATTGATCGTTTACTTTACTATATTGAAAAGTTCTTTTCTTATTTAGATAGAATAGGTGAGTTCTTTAAGTTTTATTTGATTGGAACATTGGTTATTTATTTAGGATTTCAATTATTGAAAATCATTTTTTCATTATTATTCAAAGTTTTTAACCTATAACTATATTGAAACGATTTTACTAATGTTATTTATTAACATTTATTATAAATTAGAAACCTCCATATCTAAAAGATACAGAGGTACAAATCATTTATGTTTTGAGGTTTTTAATACCCTTTAACTTCTCCCATACTTAACTCACCATTTTTTCCAAAACGATGCATTTTAGGTAATAAAGTTCCGCTTTCAGTGGTAATCCAATCTTCCCAAGTGGCAAGAACACCTTCCATTTTCATGCTAGGTACATACATTTTATAACTTGTTGGTATGTAATCTTCATCTAGAATCCATAAATACGAATCTCCAGGAGTTGTTCCGCCTGTGGTATACTTTACTAATAAAGCTTCTTTTCCGTCAACTTCTTTTACTGTACGAATGATGCCAGGTTCAAATAACTTATGAGGAGCCACTAACCAAAAGCTATCATTGTTAAAATAGCTTTCCGCTTTTTTGATTATTGTTTCATCCGTAGCGTTAGTTAATTTTCCATTGAAATAAATAGTACTTTTTTCAATAGCATTTGGGTGAAGTACCACTTTTGTAGAATCCCAAGTTACTTCTGCAATATGCTCTTTTTTATTCCATTTATATGTTCTTCTTCCCCCAAAACTCCATTCTAAAGTATTCGTTGTTTTATATGCATCGTGTTTGATAGCTTTTAAAATTTTATTGGCTAATTCATCAGATTTAGGATTCGATGCTTTCGGATTTCCCATTGAGATCTGTAAACCTATTCCATCTAGTTTATGTGTTGTAGGAAGTGGTATGCTGGTATTTGTTTCAGTCCAATCGCTCCATGAAGCACCAAGACCACCAATAGGAATAATTTGTGTCCACATTTTATAATGAGTTGGAAAACCATCATCATTTAAAATCCATAAATATGAATCACCAGGAGTTGTTCCTCCAGAAGTATATGTAACTAATAAGGCATCTTTATCTTCATGCTTAACTAATCTTCGTTCTACTCCAGGATCAAAAACTTTATGAGGAGCTACAAGCCAAAAGCTATCGTTGTTAAAGTATTGTTCTGCTTTTTTTATTAAAGAAGTATCTTCAGATTTTTGTCCATTTACAAACACTTCGCTTTTATTGGGGTTTTTAGTGTTTAAAATCACTTTATTATCATTCCAAGCAACTGTTACCTTATTTTCTTGTTTGTACCACGTATAAAAATGCTTTCCACGGAAAGACCATTCTAAAATTTCAGTATTTTGATAAGCTTCATGTTTTAGGGCTACTAACATTTTATTAGCTAAAGCATCAGCTTCTTCTCCTTGTTTTCCTGTAGGCAAAGCTTCGTCATATTTAAAATATAAAAATGTAAGTACTCCAATAATTAGTAGTAATAGAATTCCTATAACTTTAAAGAATTTTTTCATTAGTTCGGTGTAATTAATTGTTTTATAGGTTGTGAAAGTTGTATTGCAGCTTCAGGGTAATTTCTAAACCAAAGTTCAGGTTCAATCAATTCTAATTCAGCAATAGCTAATTTGTTATCATTATCGGTAAAAATATCTACTCTAGCATATAACGGTAATTCGTCACAAGCTTTAATGGCTTTCTCAGCAAAAGCAATTTCTTCAGCAGTAGGAGTGTAGTCGTGAACTGTACCACCAAAATCATCTTGAACTCTAAAATCACCAGGTTTTGCGATTTTTAAAACAGCATGCGTAAATTCTCCATTGATAATAATTAATGAGATTTCTCCTTTTTCAACAATGTTTTTTTGAAATGGTTGTACTATATATGCTTCTGTTGCAATTAACTTTTTAAAAGTAGCTTCATGAGTTGTAATTGTTTCTGAAGTTATTTTATACGTATGCCTTCCTCCACCAGAAATGCAAGGTTTTAGAACAAAATTCTCTAAATTATGTTGTGTAGCTATTTCTTGTAAACTTGCAGTTTCTCCTTTTTCTATAAAGTAAGATTCACAAATATGAACTCCTTTATTTTGAAGATCTAAAAGGTAATGTTTGTCTAAATTCCATCGGATAATAGCTTCTGAGTTAATCAGTTTTGTTTGCTGACTTACCTTTTTTAACCAAGCAGAAAATTCTGCAAATCGATCAAAATAATCCCACGTTGTACGGAAAAGAATATATGCTGTATCCGACCAGTTAAAATCTGGATCATCCCAAGATAGTCGAGTAACTTTTAACCCTTCTTTTTCTAATGCTTTTTTTACTAAGTCGTCTTCAAGTAAAAGATTTTTAACATAATCGTCTACTTTTACTGGATTCACATATCTTCTTTCAGAAAGAATAACAACGTCGAATTTTTTCATGCTGCAAATTACTGAAAAAACTGCGTATTTTAGCTTTATAATAGGGTACAAATATATAATTACGATAAGATAAAATGGAATCAAAAAAAAATAATTGGAAAAAGTATTCTTTTGAATTTCTTTCTATTTTTATAGCGGTTATTTCTGCATTTGCTTTAAACAATTGGAATGATAATAGAAAAGACAACAAGGCTGAATCTAAAATATTAAACGAAATATTAAACGGACTTGAAAAGGATCAAAGGGATTTCGAAAGTAATGCAAAAGGACATAAAGTAGGAGTAGAATCTTGTAAGTTTTGGCGTAAGATTTTTAGAAACGAGAACATAAAGTTAGACTCTTTACAGCTATATTACTTTATGTTAACAAGAGATTTCACAACAATTCAGAACTCTTCAGGATATGAAACTTTAAAATCTAAAGGTTTTGAGATTATAAATAACGATTCCTTAAGAACACAAATTATTACTCTTTATGATTTTGATTATCAGATATTAAGGAAGTTAGAGGAAAGGTATTACGAAATGCAGTTTCAAAAAAATTATTTTAAAGAATTAAATAAAGTAATAGCTACAAACTTTGAATATACTACTGAAGGAAATATTAAAACTATAAACTTGCCAATTAAATTATCAGAATCAGAAAGAAATATTTTACTTAGTTATTTATTAAAAATTCAAGGAAATAGAAAGTATTTATTACAATTTTATAAAGGTGTTGTAGACAAAATTAATGCATTAGAAAAAAATATTGAAATAGAACTAACAGGTAATTAATAGTTTTTGATTTATGGAAAGTGATAAATTAGGATATTTTATTATTGGAGTTCTAATTTTTGGTTAAGGCTAATTATAAAAATGATTATGAAAAAAATAATACTTTATACATTTGGAATAATTACACTTTTTTTGGGGTGTAATTCAGAAAAATTAAATGGGCATTATCATCTTATCTGGAATAAGGATAGTAAACAATTCCAGACTTGGAATATTCGTGATAATAGAATGAAAATTAACGAAGAAGTCTGTTTGGATATAGATAGTTGCTTTACTTCTAAAATTAGTTTTAGTGGAGATACTATAACTGTAAATCCATGGGTAGACTTTGAATTCAAAGCAAAATATAAAATAGACAAAAAAGGTATTGTTACCATGAATGGTAATTCCGATACTTTATGGTTAATTCCAAGTTATAAATGCATAACAACTAAAGAATACCTTGAAGATAAAACTAAAAATTTTACTGATTCATTGAATTTACTTTCTGATATAATGGTAGGTGAAGTAGCTTTTCCTAAAAATTATGAGAATGAATTGATGGTTTTAAATTCTAAAGATGAACCTTTATATATTTTAAACAATGAAATAATTCAAAGGTCAAAAAGTGAAGGCTTTAAAATTAAAAAAGCTAATAATGAAACTGTTTGGGTTTATGTAGATAATTTAGTATCTGTACAATCTGTTCTACCAATTATTGAAGAGTTATTTGAAAAAGGGTACAAAATTCAATATGCTTCAGTTCAAGAAATGGAAAATAATGAACAAATAAAACTAATAAATAGATCTTTTAAAAATTTCAATACTTCTAAAAAACAATTTGAAATTGATTATTGTGAGTTTTGTGATAAATATCAGAAAAGTAAAATAGATTCTGGTATAAATATTAAAATGCTTGAAGTTGATAAATATATTATGAATGGAAAAACAGATAACCTTTTTCAAACAAGAAATAGTTTAGTTAGGTATATAATTCAAAATAGAACTACACGTTTAAATACACAGATAGAGATTGAAATTAATGGAAATACACCATTTGCAGATTACTTAACTCTTATAGATGAATTAAATTGGGTTCATGTTGAAACAAGAATAACTAGATATAAAGGAAAAATGACCCAGATGCTGAATGGATAAGAGAAAGACAGTGGGGAATAAGAGAACAAGAAATATTCAATGAATTTCCAATTAGAATAAAAGAAAAGATTAAGATAACAACTCTAAAAGATTCACCACCAGAGAAAACCTATAGCGAAACTAAAATTTAAGGGTATTTATTAACCAAATCACTGTAATTTAATTAATGTAACAACCTTTTAATCTTAATTTTTTACTGTGTCAAGTTAAAAAAAAGTATATTGAAAATAAGAACTAAAATTCTTGTTTTCAATATACTTTTTCTTCAATTTATTTCTAAAAAATCCTTAAATTGATTGTGTTTGAAATAAGATACAACGAGTTTATTTATGACTATTATAATGTACTATAATATGCTCTGGAATTGCTATTGTAGAAGGATACCCTTTATCTGCAACAGGTGCTTCTAAAACTTGCTTTACAGGTATAACGCCCGCCCAATATGGTAAATCGTAATCTTCAGGTTCATCATTAACACCTTCGGCTCTTACTTTTGCAGAAGCTGAAGTAATCGTAAATTCAATAACCATAGTACGATCCAATTCTTTTTGATGCATTGGACGTAAAGTGTCCCAGTGATTAGGAATCATTTGATCTACAATATCTTTTATAAATGTTGTCTTTAGCTCATCTTCAGTAATTTCTTTTACCTCACCAAAAAGTGTTACAGAACGATAATTTACAGAATGATGCAATCCAGAGCGAGCAATTACCAAGCCATCTAAATGCATAATGTTGATAGATGTTTTCCCCGAATCGAGAATAGCTTTTAACATTCGATTTGCTGTTGAACCGTGTAAATATATTTTATTGTCTTTTCTAGCATAAGCCATAGGAATGCTAATTGGATATCCATCATAAATGTACCCAACATGTCCAATAAATCCTGCATCGATAATTTGATGAATCACTTCTGTATCGTAAATAGCTCTATTCTGACCTCTTTTTACTCGGTTAAGTTTCGTTTTTTCAAATTCATTCATAGTTATAAGTTTTTAGCAAGGATTGGATTGTCATACCCTTGTTTATTAATTTTGAAGGAAATATTACCTACTTTTTTAAATCCGTTTTTTTCATAAAAGTGAATAGCTCTCGTGTTTTTAATATATACCGTAAGCCACATGACATCAAACTGTAATTCTTTTGCTTTTTCAATAGTCTTTTTAAAAAGTGCTAATCCGAATTTATGAGTGATAAACTCATCTAAAACATAAATACGTTCTAAACGACAACAGTTCTGATTTTCTATAAATTCTGATGGAGCATTTAACACTAGTTTTACATAACCTACTGGAAGCTGATTTCTATAAAGAATAAAGTAAACGTTGTTGCTATCTTCTAATTCTTTTTTAGTAGTTTCAACAGAAAAAGCTTTGTCTAAATACGCATTTAAGTTTGTTTTATCTTCAATATATCCACCATGAGACTCTCGAAATGTTACTCGACCTAGTAAAGCTAAAGTTTCTAAGTCAGCTATACTTGCGAGTTTTATTTTTATTGAAGCTTTTGTTACAAAGACCTGTTGTTTCATAATTATTGCTTTATCACTTTATAGTATTCCATTCATAAAAATTAGATCCTTCGTTTAAAGCAAAGCCCGTCTTTTTGTACAAATTGTTTCCTATTAGATTCGTTTTTTCTGTTTCTAAACATAAAGCACAAGCATCCGATTCTTTTACTAATGTTTTAGCTTTTTCAATAAGTTGTACAGAAATTCCTTTTCCTCTTTCCTTTAAATCAACAAATAAGTCGTTTAATAACCATAGTTTTTGCATTCTGGTAGAAGAAAATAAAGGATATAATTGTACAAAACCAACTAGCGTATTGTTTTCAGAATCACATACAAAAATTTCTGAATCCTTATTATGAAGTCTTTCTGATAAAAATTTTTGTGCACCAACAATATCAGCTTCTTTCCTATAAAATACTCTATACTCATTAAATAATTCACTTAATTGTTGGATGTCGTCTGTTTTGGCTTTTCTTACTTTCATTGTTTTTATAAATATTATACAGTTATTGTGTGTTTTTATTAATTATATATTCCATGTACTTAGCTGTTTTGTTTATAATTTCTTTTCCGTGTAATTTTTCTATAATATGAAAGGATAAATCAATACCCGCTGAAATTCCACCAGAAGTATATGTTTTTGAGTTCGATTGCACATAGCGTTTGTCGGTAACAGGTTTTCCTGAAGGAACTAATTTTTCCATGTCGCTGTACACTTGATGATGTGTGCAATACGGATTATTATTTAAAACTCCAATTTTTGCTAGGAATCGAGAACCAGAGCAAATACTCATGGTAATTGCTGTTTTCTGGTCTGTTTTAGCAATCCAATCGATAATTTCTTGGTCTTGAATAGCTTGATTAGTTCCGTTTCCACCAGCTAAAATTAGAATGTCAATTTTGGGACAATCATTAAAATCATATTTCGGATTTACAGATAACCCATTTACAGCAGCAATAGCTTCTTTGGTTTTCGCTACGGTGAAAACATCAAATAATTCAAAATTATTTAATTCCGAAGTCACAGAAAAAACTTCAAATGGTCCAGCAAAATCTAATACTTCTGCATTATCAAAAATGAATATACCAACTGTTTTTTTCATATTATAAATATCGCTCTTTAATAATTTCTATATGCCAAATATTATGACCAGGGATTATAAATGCTGCTGCTCTAGCAGACATTTTAGCTCCGTTAGCATTTCCTGTAAAGCATAAATCTTCGTTATTTAATGATTTTAATAATTGTATAGAATTGACACGATTAATTTTAAATTCTTCTAATAAATCACCTATACTTTTAGTATTTGCATTTGATGGAGATACGTAAATATTTTGATCATAACCCGCTAAAGCAGTAGTATCTCTTCTTGCAATTCTAAAACATCGATACATAAAAATTCGTTCAGTATCTATTAAATGTTGAAAAACTTCTTTAACACTCCATTTTTCTGGTTGATATTTATAATCTAGTTTCTCTTTAGGAATTGAATTGAAGAAATCGTAGGTTTTAATTGCGCCTTCAGAAAAACTATCAATTAAGGTAATATCATCAGAAAGTTTATGAATATATCTTCCATAATATTCATCGTATTCATGAGGTGAAACTTCTAATTTTTTCATGGTTTATAAATTATTTACAGTCAAAAATACTACATTTATGGTGTGTTATGTTAGTCCAGAATTAATTTAATTAGTAGTCCAGATGTTTCCGTATAAAACCAGTTTGCATATCAATAGAAAGAGTAAAGAACCCTTATTCTTACAATTAACCAATCAATTTATTCATTTGATTAAGGAAGGGAAAATACCTTCTGGTACTAAATTGATAGGAACCAGAAGTCTAGCAGAGCTATTACAAGTGCATAGAAAAACTGTTGTGGCTTGTTACGAAGAATTAGCCATGCAAGGTTGGTTGGAAACGATACCCAAAAAAGGAACTTTTGTACCTGAGAGTTTACCAATGTTAAAATCTGAAGACTACAAAGGAAATAATATTACGGAAAGCATAGATCAAATAGGCTTTTCATATTATAAATCGAATTTACCAGGTAAAAGGATAAAAAAAGAAGAAGGATGGTTGTATGTTAATGATGGAGTTTCTGATGGAAGATTAACGCCTACAGAAGATATCGCTAAGATTTACAGAAGAATATCTGCTAGAAAAAATGTAACACAACATTTAGGCTATATTTCTACACAAGGAAATGAGCAATTACGAAGTGTACTAGCCAATTATTTAAATGAAACTAGAGGTTTGCATATTACCAAAGATCATATTTTAATTACAAGGGGAAGTCAAATGGGAATATGGTTATCTGCACAATTACTTTTGAAGGAAGGAGATGTTATTGTAGTCGGAGAAACCAATTATGCTTCTGCAGATTTTACTTTTTTACACCAAGGCGCAAAAGTTATGCGAGTCCCTGTTGATGAAAATGGAATAAACACTGCTGCTTTAGGAAAGATTTGTGAGTCTAAACAGATTAAAGCGGTATATGTAACTTCCCATCATCATCATCCAACTACGGTAACATTATCTGCTGAACGTCGTATTTGTTTATTGAATTTAGCAAAGAAGTATAGTTTTGCGATTATGGAAGACGATTACGATTATGATTTTAATTACAATCATGCGCCAATTTTACCATTGGCAAGCCACGATGTACATCATAACGTAGTATATATAGGTTCTGTTTGTAAAACTGTGGCACCAGTTTTTAGAGTAGGATATTTAATAGCGGATAAAGAGTTTGTAAATGAAGCTGCACAAATTAGAGGGTTTGTAGATCGACAAGGAGATGCTTTACAAGAGTTGACTTTTGCAGAGTTTATTAAGTCTGGAGATTTAGACCGACATATAAGAAAAGTACTTAAAGTGTATGAAAAGAGACGTGATCTGTTTTGTAATTTATTGAAAGAAGAATTAAACGCATATTTCAGCTTTAAAAAACCCAAAGGCGGAATGGCTGTTTGGTTGACATTACATAAAAAATATACTTGGAAACAGGTTTCTGATATAGCAAAAACATATAAATTAGACATAGGAAATGTTGCTCGTTACGATATGGCAGAAACAAATCATAACTCTATACGAATCGGATTTGCTACATTTAATGAAGAAGAACTTTATGAATTGATAAAGAGACTAAAACTAACATTTCAAAGAATGAAATATTAAGAATAAAAAATGAGTACTTTTTAAAAGCACTCATTCAATTAGAAATCTATAAAGCTAATCTTATTGCTCACCAATAGCGATGAAGCTGAATTGACGATCTTGTTTGTGTCCACTAGCATCTGCAGTTAATGCTGTAACAGATCCTTGATTAATGTAAGGAAATACAACGTTATCTAGTGGGTTTTCATCAATACTTCCATACCCTGTTTGACTTCCTACTACTGCAGGAGTTTGAGAGAAACCAGGTTCAAAATCGATTAAATAAGTACCTGTGTTTTGTTTCTGAACGATAAACCCTAATCCAGAAATTATTGTTCCATCACCTGAGACTGTACCGTAAATTGTTTTTGTTGCCATTTTTGTTAATATTTGTGAGGTTAAAATGTGAAGTAAAGTTCTGGAATAAAAGGAAAGATTTTTATGCAAATACTTTAAGCGTCACATTTTGAGGTATGAAGAAGAAATAAATGGTATAGAATCAAATTTTATAATTAAAATTGTATTTATTGTTTTGATTTTTATTGTTTTATGTGTGTTTTGATTTGAGGGAAGACTCTTGAAAATTTTTTGGGAGGTAAACAAGTTAAACTAACTTTTTCTTGAGTGAATGGATGTGTGAATTCTAGTTTTGAAGCATGTAAATACAAGCCATTTCCATAGGAAAGCAATTCTTCGATATAATATTCTTTATCACCTAAAATCGGATTCCCAATTCCGTGTAAATGTTTTCGAAGTTGATGCCTTCGTCCTGTTTTTGGATGTAATTCTACAAGGTTTAAAAAGCTATATTTTTCTGAAGGAATACTTTGCAAAACAGTGAATAAGGATTTGGATTCTTTTTCATCTATAGGAATAGTAATTTCTCCAGACGATTTCATTTTACCAATAGTTATAGCATGATATGTTTTTTTGATTTTTTTTTCTTCAAAAAGTTTAGTCAATGCTATAGTCGCAGCATTCGTTTTACCAATAAGTAATAATCCACTTGTAGGATAATCCAAGCGATGCACAGGTCTAGGTAGTACTGCATCTTTAAGTGTACTCTTTTTCAAGTTTTGTTCTAAAGCGTTAGCAATAGTTGCAAACGAATTTCCACTAACTAAAACTCCAGCAGGCTTAAAAATTACAGCAAGATATTCATCTTCAAAAATAACTTCTAAAGGAAAATTAAATGTTTTTTTATTCGATGTTTCTTGGAACAATTCAATGAGTTCACCTCCGTTTATAAATAGAGCAGTATTTGCAGTTTTTCCATTAACAAGAACTAATCCTTTTTTAATGGCTTTTTTAAAACCAGATCTAGTCGGATTCGTATTAAAAATACCAATTCCATATTCTTGTAAACGTATCGGTTGTTCCAGTTGCGGTACTTTATGTTGCTCTTTTAATTTCAAGTAGAATTAATTTTATGGCAAGATGGTATAAAAAAACGAAGCTGAAAAATAGTTTTCAACTTCGTTTGTTATATATCTCTAAGATGTAAATTACACCATAGTTTTATTACAGTATGTTGCTTTTTCAAAATCTCTGATATTAATCGAGATAATTGGAACATCTGGAAACATTGACTTTAGTGTTAATACAATACTTTCAGAAAGCTTTTTCTTTTGGTCTGTAGTTCTTCCTTCCATAATATTTCCAAATACATGGATAAAATCATCAGAAGTATTTCCAACGGAGTAATATTGAAAAGGATGTATTCTCACTTTAATATCTCCTTTAGCAAACAAACCTGAAGCATCTGCTGTATCATAAACTTGTTGAATAATCTCTTGAGGAGATTTCAATTTTATGATATGCTCTGAACAATCAATTACAAAATGTGGCATAATTAGTAATATAGTTTTCTTTAAAATATTTTATTAGTACTTCTGATTTTATTCTTTTAAGTTGTCAATCACATAGTTAATCCAATTATAAGGTAAAACTGAGTTATCCAAAAAGTAATCTGGTTGAATTCCAATATTATCAATTGGAAAACTAGGCAAGCGTAAACTTTTTGTCAAACAATAACTTAACATGAAATTACCATCAGGTGATTTTATTTGATTCATTTCAGAAATATCTAATGCTCCAAAAGTAGTTTCACCATATAATTTAACTTTTTTACTTTGCTTTGCAGATAATAAAAACTGTTCTGTAGTACTAGCATTATGTTTATCTATTAAAATGGCAATGTTTTTAAGTTTTTTGTATTGAAAGTTTTGTTTGAATATTTCTGATCCGTCGTTATCATATATGTAAACAAATTCACCTAATTTATTCTTTAATTTATTATTTACATTGGTTAAAAATGTTTTACCATCTTTTGATAGGTTAGGGTTTTTCAACCATTCTCTCCAACGTTTATTATTAAGTTCTGTTGACAGATGCTCCCAATAAATAGTTTTTATAGGGTTAGTATACAAAATAGGGAGAAGTTTAGTAAAAGACTTGTTAGCTCCTCCAGTATTTCCTCTTAAATCTATAATAAGATTTTTGTTTGATGTAATTTCATCCAAATGTTTTGAAATTAGACTATCGATAGCCTCTTTTTGATTAAGATCAAAAGAAGGTATTCTAAAGAGATAGGTATCATTATTTATTTTCCTTATACTTGGATCAGAAGCATTAATTAGTTCAAGATAACGTTGCGCATTTGAATTAAGACTTTTACTTTCAGGAAAAGTTCTTTTAAAAATGATTCCATCAATATTCAAGACTTGCTTGTCGATGTATTGAATTTTGTTAAAAGTATATTCAGAGTAATCCCCCATATAATATACACCAGAAGAATCAGGATTAATATAGAATTTTAATTCACCAGCACTCCAATTTCCACTACTTACATTTGTAACAATAGCTTTATATATATCATGTGTGTTTTTTATTGCTACAGTATATGGTTCCGATTGCCATATACCTTCGTAATCTATTTCTTTTTTTGATAATAGATATTTTTTAAATTCTTTAATGTTGATATTTGGAACTGACTCGTGTCTTTTTTCTTGTAGATTTATGTCATTCTTTCTATTGATTATAAAGAAATCTTTATGACCTTTACGAAAAAAAGAAAGCCATTCTTTTACAATTTTTTCACAATCCGTAATACTTAATGTTTTTTCGGCTCTTTTAATAAAAGATAAGTTATGTTTTATATAATTTTCCTTACCTCTTTTAACTAATGCATATTTGAAGCCGGCATCATTTTCTTCAAAAGTTTCTTTAACCCATTTTAAATTAGATGTACAATCACAATTTTGAGAAAAGGAAAATAAAGGGATTAATAAAAGTAGTTTAAATAGTTTTTTTTGCATTTTTTTAAAATTAAGAAATCTGACTTCTATTTTGATGGTTTAAATAGATCAAAAATAAAAGTCAGATTAATGTAGTCTATTTTTCTTTTTCGTATCCTTTTGGTCTTTTTGAACGAATTGGAGCTTTAGGTTCTGGTTTTAATTGGAATTCGTTTCCTTTTAATAGACGTAAAGCTTCTTGAACTGCTCTTTCTAACTGCGGATCGTTTCCTTGTAATACTTTCTTAGGATCTTGAATTACTTCAATATCCGGAGCAACACCTTCTCCTTCTACAGCCCATTTTCCATCAACATCGAAGAATCCTCCACGAGGGGCAACCATTCTACCACCATCAATAAAACGAGGCGTATCCCAAGTTCCAACTAATCCACCCCAAGTTCTAGTTCCAACTAAAGGTCCAATTTTCTTAAACTTAAACATGTACGGAAGTAAATCTCCACCAGAACCAGCACGTTCATTAATAATCATAACTTTAGGTCCCCAAATTCCAGCCATAGGAGTAGTCCATGGTCTACGATCGTTAGCTTTACTATTAAAATATCCCATTAAATCACGAGACATAATATCAATCATGTAATCAGCAGCAGATCCACCACCATTATTTCTTTCATCGATAACAGCTCCTTTTTTGTCTTGTTGAGAAAAATAATAACGGTTAAACGATGTAAATCCAGCACCAGAAGTGTTCGGAACATAAACATACGCTAGTTTTCCGTTCGATAATTGATCTACTTTTCTTCTGTTGCTTTCCACCCAATCGATAGATCTTAAGAAACGTTCACTAAAAGTAGGTTTTACTAAAATAGATCTCGCTCCATCTGAAGTCGGTTTAGAATTTACTTTGATATAAATTTCTCGTCCAGCTGTTTGTTCTAATAACTGATAAGGATTCATGTCACTAGTTAGTTTCACACCGTTTACTTCAATAAGATAATCACCTTTATTTACATTTATTCCAGGTAAACCAAGTGGTGCAGAAATATTAGGATTCCAACGTTCTCCTTTATAGATTTTAGCAAAACGGTATAAACCTTTACTTTGTTCTAAATCGGCACCTAATAAGCCTACAGGTACTCTATTAATTCTAGGCGTATCTCCACCAGAAACATAAGAGTGACCTATGGCAACTTCACCACTCATAATATCAACAACATAATTTAAATCTGTACGATGTCTTACATGATCAATCCATTCAGAATACCATTTATATACATCATCCCAAGGAGCGCCGTGAACATTATCAACATACAAGAAATCACGCATATACCTCCATCCTTCTTTAAAGATTTGATGCGCTTCAGCTTTAGGATCTACTTTTACCTTTAAATTCGTTTTTAATCTTCCTTTAGTACCCTTAACTGGAGCTTTACTACTGACAATACTCCAATTCCCACGATTTGATAATAAAACAGAATTTCGATCTTCAGTAGTTACCATTCCAGAAACTCCTTTAGAGAAAATAGTTGCTTTCTCTTTAGTAACATCATAAGAATGTATTGTAATTCCCGGTGTATTTGGAACCGCTTCAGCAATAAAAACTTTGTTTTTTGGTCCTTTTGTTAAACCTAAATAATTTCTAGCAGGTAATTTCAATGCTACAGCTCTGTCAAAAATTCCGTTTTCATTAATTGTAACGGTGATTTTCTTACTGTCTTTTTTGCTTGGTTTTTTTGTTTCTTTTTTACCTTTCGAAGCAGTGTCTTCTTTTTTAACAGCTTCTTCATCAGTTTTAGGAAGGTTAGGTGCTTTATCTTTAGCATTTAAAACAATAGCATATAAACTTCTAGTTACGCTAGGGTCGTAAGAACTCATATCTAACCAACCTGATTGTAATCCGTAATTAGTACTGGCAAGGGTGTAGATATATTTTCCAGAAGCATCCCAAACAGGAGAAATTGCATCAGCAATCGGATCAGTAATTTGAACTTTCTTTTTTGTACTTATTTGATAAGCAAAAATAGATTTAAAATGACTGTCATTTTGTTTAGCATAAGCGATCCAATCACTATCAGGAGACCAAACAGGATTCATTGATCTGTTAGGATGTGCATAGCGATCTGTATCTACTTTGAAAGTCTTTTTTGTTGCCAGATTAATTACCCAAATATTAAAATCAGTATCTGTATATGCGATGTGATTTCCATCAGGAGACCAATCTGGTCTGAAGTAAAATGTTGGATTAGGTAACGAAATATATTGTTGATTCTGACCATTTTGATCTGCTATGACTAATTCATATTCGCCACTTTTATCAGAAAACCAAGCCACTTGATCGCCTTTAGGAGACCAAATAGGAGAACGATCTGCAACTCCAGGAGAGTTTGTTAAGTTTCTCCATGTTCCGTTTTCCTTTGGTACTGTGAAAATTTCTCCACGATATTCAAAAATAGCTCTTTTACCTTTAGGAGAAATATTAGGATTAGTTAAGTTTCTACCAGTCACATCCATCCAACGTACTCTCGAATAATTTAAATCACTTTTTACATGAATTGGAATCTGTCTTGTCGCTTTAGTTTCTGGATTTAAAAAGTGAAGATAACCACCTTGTTCATATACAATTCCATTAGCATTAGCATCTAAGCTTTTTACATCGAATTTTTTATGAAATGTAATTTGACGTTCTTGCTTCGTTTTTATATCGTAAGACCAAATGTTACTCGTATAATCTCTTTCAGATAAATAATACACAATTCCATTATGCCATACAGGATCTAAGTGTCTTTCTTTGTCTTTTTGTGGCGTAGTTTGTAAAGCTTTGGTTTTTAAATTTACAATCCAAATAGGCATTGCTTGTCCACCTCGATAGTTTCTCCATTCTGCATCCCAACTTGTAATAGGAGTGTAGGCAATATATTTTCCATCAGCAGAAATTTCACCATAAGCAGCTCTTGGAATTTCAATTGCTGTTGGCATTTCACCTTTGGGAGAAACCGTAAAAAATTTATTAGTTTGTGTTGGTTTCGATTCTCTGCCAGAACGGAATAGAATTTTGTTATCTGGAGTCCAACCTTGTACAAAGTCACCTGAAGGATGATAGGTTAATCGTTTAGGCTCACCTCCTTCAGTAGGAATTACATATACGTCTGTGTTTCCATCGTATTGAGCTGTAAAAGCTATCATTTTTCCATCATTAGAAAAATGAGGATTGAATTCGTACCCTTCATGACTAGTAAGTCTAACAGCATCTCCGCCATTTAATGAAGCTTTCCATAAATCATTAGCATACACAAAAACAACTTCATTTTGTGAAAGCGTAGGTTGTCTTAATAGTCTTGTACCTTGAGAATTTCCTAAAAAGGAAGCTACTAAAGTAAAAACTAAGATTACTTTTTTCATAATATATTATTTGGTTAATGAATATGTTAAAGTTATATAAAAAGCAAAAACATCAACGTGAAATATATGTTAAAGCGTTTTAGTTTATTGGCACTACTAAAGATGACACAATAGATTTGAGACAAAATAAAATTTTATACTCGTAAAATAAGCTTTCATACCTTTTGTGTTTACACTAAAGGCATGTAAGGGTGTTCTGATATAATTTGATAATTAATTTTGATTATTAGTTATGCAAATAACTATAATCAAACATTATAAAAAGTTAAATTATGGGAACAATTTGTAAGAATAGGTTAAGGGGAATTTATTTTATTTTAGTACAATTATTTGTGTATAATTTACAGGCACAACAAGTAACAAAAATAAGCCCGAACTCTGGATCATTGGCTGGCCAAACTAAAGTTAATATTTATGGAAGTGGATTCACAGGAAATACTTCTCTTTCAGTTCAATTTGGAGCTGTAGGTATGTTACCAGATCAGGTAACTATTGTTAATGATACACTAATAACAGTAATTAATAATGCTGTTAATAAGGCACAAAGTGTTAAAGTAGATGTGATTATCGATGGGAAAATATACAATCCACCAACTAAATTTAATTTTGAACTACCAGTAATTAATACTTTTATTCCTGATAGTTCTTCAACAGCAGGAGGAAAATTAATAACGATTAAGGGGAAATATTTTTCAGGAGCATCTTATGTTAAATTTGGAGCAGCAGGGAATACGCCATTAACAGTAAATGATTCTATCATTACAGTTAAAAATCCACCACATGTTTCTGGAAATGTAAGTGTAGAAGTTCAAATTCAAGGAGATAGTGTTACAGCTCCTTTACAGTTTAAATATAAAGACAAAAGTATCGTAAATACGTATCAATTATCATTAGAAAACCTTACAGGTTTAAGTGCAAATTACAAAGTATACGTATTAGGGTACAGTACGGCATCACAAAAATATTTAACAGTAGATCCATCTACGAAAACAGGTAGTTTTACCAAGTATACGAATGCTACAGGATATATTAATTCATATGAGTTAGGCACAGATATTACAAGTATTACGTTGTCTAATAAAAATGCTATTAATGGATCAAGAATTTATTTTTTTATTGCTGATACCACTAAAAAATATCAAGATAATTCAGGAAAAACATCAAACGGAAATTTGGGTTTTAAATATGAAAAATCTGGAAGTAGTGTAACTCAAGTTACAAATCCACCACAAACTGCTTTTCCTCAATACAATTATATAGAGGCTACTTTTCTTGAAAACCAAGCGTTATTTATAGATGTATCTACTGTAGATGGTTTCTTTTTTCCATTATCAATTCTGGCTGAAGATACTTCTGGAAATGAACTTGATAGAATTGGACAAAATTCTGGCATAAGTGCAAAAGATATAACTAGCGCATATAAACCTTTTATGCAAAAGCTTCAGGCTTCAAGTGCATACAATGATTTATATTATAAAGCGAAAGGAAACTTACCTGTACTATTAAATCCAGGGACATTTTTAGAAAATAATACAAATGGTTTAGATACCATATTTAATACTGCAATGAATTCATTATTTACCGATGCTAGCCTTAACATGAACATTTGGCAAAATGGTACGAGTACATTCGCAAAAAATTATACGGTTACTCCTGTGAATACACTTACTTTTCCAGGAACAGCAAATACACATACAGCATTAGCATTTACAAGTACAGGGGCTACTACATTACATGTTTTTAATCCTGTAGGTTTTTCTGTAGTTTCTTATGAGGATAGTAGTACTAAAATGATGCTTCCTATTTTAGGTAAAATAAAGAATAATGTATTGACGTTTAAAACACCGTTGCCTTTGGATTGTGGATTGGTAAAAGGAATGTATGTAAGTTCCGGAGGAGGTTCTACTGATGGAATTACTCAAATTACAGACATAACAATATCGAATAAAACGATTATAGCAGTAACATTAAATTCAAGTAGTAATTACAATAGTTTTTTTCAATATAAATTCGCAAAAGCTCCTAAAAATTACTATTACTCACCAGGACATATGACCTTTGCAGGTATTGGTTTATTTGCTGATGGAGCATTTCGATATACAGATGCTAACGATCAGGTAGTAGTAAATGGGATAGAAAATCAGTTAAGTACAGCTTTAAATAGAGGAGTAGCATTGTTACAATCTACAGATACAACTTCAGCAGGTAGAACAACAAAAAACTGGGGGGACGAAACAAAATGGTATCCAGCAGGTACATCTCAAAATTTATTTTCTTATTTCATGCATACTGCAATAGTAAACGGAAAGCATATTTTTTCGTTACCTAAAAATGCTGTAAAGTCTTCAAGAGGAGTGTTTATGGCTAAAGCATATGGTTTTGCATATGATGAAAACCCAATAGGAGGTACTCAAAAAGGTCAACCAGAGGTTCCTTCAGAATTTCCAGGAAGTTATCCTAAAAATACAACACAGCTTAAGTTAACTCTTGGTCCATGGAATTAAAATAATAGTTAAAATTTAACAATTGTACGAGGCTGTTTAATAATACGATTAAACAGCCTTGTACTATATATAGGTTATCGACCACCTTTTAATTGTTTTTGCCATGTTTTTAAATCTTCCCATTTCTCTTGAAATGCTAATTTTGCTTGTTTCGGCCAAGAATTAGGTTTGTGCATTGTATAACGTTTGCCTGCTTCTTTTAAAATCTGTTCAAGAGAACTGACGGTTGCAGTACTCAACTTTTCAAAAGTATCTAAACCATTTTCAGCTAAAATAGCAGCTATTTTAGGTCCGATTCCTTCAATTTTTTTTAAATCGTCTTTTTTTTGTGGTAAAGTACTTAAATCTACAACACAATTTTGAATTCCTTCATACGGAGAAGGAGTGTAATCATCTGCAGCAGTATCATTAAACCATTGATTATTCTCACTTAAGTATCGAAACTCGTAACGTTTTCCGTTTTTTAACTTTATACTTTTCACATAAGAATCGCCTTCTTTTTTCATCTGAAAAGCACTATCATTAAGTTGCCAATTATTAAAATCTCCCAATAAAGAAATTTGAGAAGCGTTTGGAATTTCATTATTTCCAATTGAAAATGTAACTAAAGTATGCGAACCTTTACCATTTGTTTGTTTTACTAATGCCATTTTTTTTAAAATTTACTTAGATATAAATATAATTTATAAAGTGTTTATTGTCAAAAGTTTATAGGGTAAAGTGTTCGTTGTGCTAATTATTTTGATAATATATAATTTTTAGGCTTTTTATATTAGAATTCTATATTTTAAAAGTACATATTTTAAAGATTTATAAATTGTTTTTTTGTTTACAATCAGATATTTATATCAATAGAAAAAATGAATTGTAAAGTTTTGTTGGTCTCAGAAATAGCTAAAACTATGTGTTGCCGAGAACCAAGAGTTAAGAGTAAGGAATCAAGAGTCAGGAAACAAGAAACAAGAGTCAGGAACTAAGAGTTAAGAATCAAGAGGTATAATTATTACGGTTAAAACCTCTTTCTTACCTTTTTTTGATACGGTTAAGGTTTTTTTAAGAAAGAAGAAAGGATAGGTTACTAAATTTAAAGTATAACCTTAGCCAAATAAACACTCTTGAAAACTAATAATTATATAATAGTTGCTTCAGATCATAAAGAAACACTTTCTGAAATTTTGAAAGTTCTAAATACTATTGATGGATATAATATAATTACCATAAGCTCTATTACATTATTAAATCAATTACTGAGTACAATTTCTCCAAAATTATTGATACTTAGTTTCGAAAATAATTCTATCGAGTTAAATTATATTTTAAAATCACAAGTAAAATTAAATTTACCTGTATTATGTTTAACTAATCAGTATGAAAATGTACAATCGTTTTCCCAGAAAATGCCGATAATTATAGTGTCCTTAAAAGAAAGCTTATCTCATAATTACCTTTTGAATAATATTAAAAGTATACTACTTATACATCGTGAACAATTAACTACTAATAACGAAAGAAGTTTTGATTATGATAAGAAAAAAAATAATTCTATCACAGAAAATAAAAACTTGGCTAGATATGTTCTAGAATTAGATCAAAAAAAAGTATTACTTAAAAAAATAAAAGAAAGAATAAAAGAATTGAGTACTAATGTTGATTGGGAAACCCGAAAGCGACTTAATACTATTATTAGTACTATAAAATTAGATTCTGGTACTTCACATTGGGATGATTTTAAAATATATTTTGAAAATATTAATCCAGGTTTTATAGATCAATTAATGAATTCTTATCCTTGTCTTACAACAAAAGATATCAAGTATTGTTGTTATTTAAAAATGAATATGTCTAATGAAGATATTAGATATTTATTAGGAATTAATAAAGAAAGTGTACGAACACATAAGTACCGATTAAAAAAGAAAATGATTCTAGAAAGAGAACAAGATTTAAATAAGTTTATTACTTCTTTTTAAACGTCATTTTAGATGTTGTTTTTCATACTACATTTCTATCTAGCAAAATCAGCTACCTTATTTTTATATTATTTTTTAATCGCAGCGCTATAGCCAAAGGTTTACTTCTCCGATACTTGTATCGAAAGTTATTAGATACCTCGTATACTTGCATCGAGGTAGTTCATTACATGATAAAAAATATTTCAAAGATTTTTATCATCAATTAAAATATCATTTATAGTTTCCAGTAAATAAGACGATTGCTTCTAATTGATGTAAAATTTCATACTCATATATACCTGTCTACGATTTGTCTACGGTCAAAAAGAAAACATCTCTTTAGTCTATGATTTGTATATTCTATTTAGCCCAGTAGCTTACTGCTTATAGTTAATTTTGGAATAACCAAATAACTAATTGTAATGATTTCTGAAGCATTAAAATTTACGAGTGATTTTCTCAACCAATTTTTGAAACGAAAATTTAATGTAAAAGAGAATCTTGTTATCATTAATAAAATAATAGATTTTGCAGGGACGCAACCTTTGGAAAATAGAAATAAAGTAATCATTACTTTAATACATATAGAGCAAGAAACAACAAAAGCTTTTCATAATAGAAATCGAATTGCAAACGGAAATTTTGTTACAAAGCCTTTAGACGAAAGATATAATCTATATTTATTAATCTCCCCAAATTTTGAAGACTATAATGAGACTTTAAATTTTTTGAATAGTGTATTACAGTTTTTTCAAATAAATGGAGTATTAGATAGTAATTCCTCTTCGCTCATACCTGAAGGAATTCAACGTTTGGAATTTGAATTTGAAAAAGGTGATGGATATCTACAAATGCATAATCTATGGAGTGCTTTAGGCGCTAAGTACCAGCCAAGTGTTATTTATAAAATGCGATTGGTTACAGTACCTTCTGAAGAGATTAAAGGCTTTATCCCAAGTGTTAAAGGAACTTCAAATCAAACAGAACATGGTTATGAATAGTTACAGTAAAATGTTTAGTTTGGAAGTTTTCCATTCCTATTATGCAGATAATATTTGTAGAGGTTTCTTATACAAACCAGATACAAAAACATTAGAAATTATACAGCGGTATTCATGTATTCAGAATTCTACAAATGAAGGTTTTGAATTGTACTCAAATACTAAAAATGACTTTACAAATTTATTAGATTATATTACAAAATCTACAGGAGTATCATCATTTACATTTCAAGCTACAACAACACAATCTTTATTTTATAAGTTTACCGATTTACCAATAAATTCAATAGGAATAGTTTCTTATATAAGTAATGAAATACAATCGGAATTATCATCAAATAAAATAATTTTAAAAGATAAGTTTATTACAACTAAAGCTGCTAATGTAGTATTTGAAGTTACTATTCGTTTTGAAGATTTAATTCAACTTTACGAAAAAGAAAATACTCCGAATTATCAAATCAATTTCAAGGCCAGAGCTACACAGTGGAAGTATTATGTAATTAATACTACTACTAAAAATTATGAGAAATTAACTATAAACAGTACTACCGATATTCAATTTAATGTTCCAGAAGATGTTGTTTTAGAGAATGGTCAAAAAGCACAATTATTCTCTTTGAAGAATACCGTATTACCTTTTTCTGAAACTCCTAATTACAAGTTTAACTTAATTGCTACTGAAGAAAAAAATGGAATTACCAGAAATAAAATACTAATAAAAGGACTGCCTAATCCAAGCCCTAACCAAATTCAAGTGAATACTAACAAAAAAGACGCTCTCATAGCTTCTTTGATGTATGTATATATATAAAATCAAGAAGGAATTATTAAAAAGTTCCAGTTTATAAAGAAATAATTAACTACAAAATAACAAATATGTTTTATGAATCTAGCAACCATTAAATCACCAGGGGTTTATATAAATGAAATCAATGCATTTGGTAATTCCGTAGTACCAGTAGCTACTGCAGTACCAGCTTTTATTGGTTATACACCTCAGGCGATGTACGAAGGAAAATCGTATAGTAACGTACCTACAAAAATAACATCATTTAGTGACTTTCAAACTATATTTTGTTATCCGAACCCTGCTCCACCAGCAGATCCAGCGAAACAATATGCACCACAATATTATCTAGTAGCTGAAAAGAGTTTACCTGAAAAAGGAGATTATGTACTTATTGGAGACACTTATTATTCAATAGTGCCAGATGCGAACACAATTTATTATATGTATAATAGTATTCGTTTGTTTTATGAGAATGGAGGAGGAGATGCCTATATTGTTTCTGTAGGAACTTACGGAGCACCATCTGGAGCAGGAATGACACCTGGCGACCAAATAGTAAATCCGAATGTACAATTAAACGACTTATCGAATGGTTTGGCATTATTAAAAAATGAGCAAGAACCGACAATGTACATTTGTCCAGAAGCAACACTACTTTCGGTGGAAAATAATGGGACATTAATGCAAGAAATGTTATTGCAATCGGAAGAGATGCAAACATCAGTTAGCATTTTTGATATCATTGGAGGAAGGAATCCAGATCCAATCATGTATATGAATGATATTACAGCATTCAGAAATAATACAGGAGCAAATGGATTAAATTATGGAACAGCATATTATCCGTTTGTAGGCACAACTATTATGCAAACTTCAGATATTGATTATACCAATTTATTTGGAGGAGATGTTAAACAATTAAAAGCATTACTAAGTCCAGCTTCAGCGCCAAATCAAACAGTAGAAACCATTCTATCTAATATAGAAAATCCGCCAGGCACACCCTTAACAGTAAGCCAATATAACAATTCTTTAATAGCGGCTAGTAAAACATATAGCACTATAATAAACCACGTACTAAGTGATGCAAATATATTACCGCCTAGTGGAGGTATGGCAGGTGTAATTACTGTTACAGATAATGAAGTTGGTCCGTGGCAAGCACCTGCAAATACATCTATGGTTGGTGCAGCATCATTACCTATAAAATTATCAGAATCACAACAAGGGGATTTAAATGTGGATGCAATATCAGGAAAATCAATTAATGCAATTCGTTTCTTCAACGGTCTAGGTATTCTGATTTGGGGCGCTCGAACACTAGATGGAAATAGTTTAGACTGGAAATATTTATCAGTACGAAGAACAATGATTTTCTTAGAACAATCTTGTAAACTAGCTGCTCAAGCTTATGTTTTTGCTCCTAACGATAAGAATACGTGGGAAGGAGTTAAAGCTATGATAAGTAGTTTTTTAACTTCTGTTTGGAAACAAGGAGGATTGCAAGGTGCTACGGCAGCAAGCGCTTTTTCTGTAGAATGTGGACTTGGAAGTACAATGACTTCGGATGACATACTTCAAGGTTTTATGAAAGTAACAATTAAAGTGGCTGTAGTTCGTCCTGCAGAATTTATAGTATTAACATTTCAGCAAGAACAAGCTACTAGTTAATCGTTTTACTATTAACCAAACATTAGCGTAATACAATTTTATAACAAAAAATATTAACTAAACTAAAAACAAAATATTATGGCAGATGATGGAAGTAAAGAGGGCGCAACGTGGCCCATGCCAAAGTTCCGATTTGAAGTTGATTTAGGAACAGAATTAAAAGGTGTAGCATTTCAGGAAGTTTCTGGAATGGATGTAGAAAATCAGATTATTGAATATCGTAAAAGTAATAGTCCGCTATTTTCAACTGAAAAAATGCCTGGGATTGTGAAATATGGTAATATCACTATGAAAAGAGGTGTCTTTGTTAATGATAACACATTTTGGAATTGGCATAAAGAAATTTCGATGAATACCATTAAAAGGAGAACCGTATTAATAAAGTTATTAGATGAAAGTGGTAAAGTAACCATGCAATGGCAATTAAATAACGCATGGCCTACTAAAATAACAAGTACCGATCTTAAATCTGATGGGAATGAAGTCGCAGTAGATACTTTAGAGATAGCCCATGAGCAACTAATTATTACAAATGGCTAAAAAAAATACAAATCCTAAGGACGTTGGTAAATTTCCTGTGGGCTTTTATTTTTCTGTGTCATTTGATAGCGGACAAGGAATAGGTTTTCAAGAAGTTTCAGGACTTACGAAAGAACAAAGTGTCGAAGAAGTAGCATCGGGAGGTGAAAATAGATTTAAATATCGCCTTCCAACTATTTCTTCTAGTCAAAACTTAGTACTCAAAAGAGCAATAGTAATTAAAGGAGACGACTTAACGAAATGGTGTAAAAATTCGCTCGAAGGTGGATTGGCTAAACCAATTCAAACAAAAACAGTATCAGTTAACTTATTAAATAGTAAAGGGCAAGTGTCTAAAAAATGGAATTTTTATAAAGCTTATCCTATAAAGTATTCAGTTTCAGATTTAAAATCACAGGAAAGTGAAGTACTCATACACACTATAGAATTAGCTTATATACATTTTACATCATCTTAATCTAGAAATATGCCCATAGAAATAAGAGAACTCATTATAAAAACGGAAGTAAGTACTAGTATTATAGACACGCAAAGAATGAAAAACCAAGATTTGTCAAAATTGAAAAATGAGGTGTTAGAAGCTTGTAAAAGAATGCTTCAGGCAGAGTATAAAAAGCAAAATAATAGAAGATAAATACGTAGTATGGGATTACAATACATGAAAATAACAGGTTATAAAGATGAAGAGTTTAAAACTCCAGTCTCAGGGAAACCTTATACATTAATGTTAAATCCAGAATCTATTAAATGGAATCGAAGTATTGAATATAATGAACAACATCCTATAGATTCTAGTGCTACTTCACAAAAGTATAAAAGTACACCTAGCGATAATCTGAGTTTTGATATTGTAATAGATTGTACAGGAATAGTATTTTCTAAACGTACAGATATGGCTACAGAGATTAAAGCTTTAGAGGATATTGTATATACTTATAATGGAGAGATTCATAGACCAAATTTTGTGAAAATTCAATGGGGAAATGATATTGTTTTTTATAGTGTACTAAAATCTTTTGATACTACTTATACTTTGTTTAAACCAGATGGTACTCCGCTTAGAGCTAAGATATCGTTGAGTTTTGGTCAGTATACATCACCTGAAAAAAGAAAAAAAGAAGATAACGAAACATCACCAGATATTACACATTTGGTTGAAGTAATTGAAGGACAAAGTTTACCACAATTGTCTAACAAAATGTGGAATTCACCCTATTATTATACACAAGTAGCAGCTTATAATGACCTTAATAAGTTTAGACACTTAAAAGGAGGGATAGCACTAGTTTTTCCACCAATAATAAATTCTGAAGTATGAGTGCATCAACAAATATACAAAGCGGAGGATTAGTCACTACTGCTATAAAAGTAGCAGGTAATGCTATTCCAGATATAATGGAAGTACAGAGTATTACGGTTAACAATACTATAAATAGAATTCCTACAGCAAAAATTACATTAATAGATGGTAATCCTACAACAGGAAAGTTTGAAGTAAGCTCTTCGAAGACTTTTGTACCTGGGAATGAATTGACAATAGAAGCAGGTTATGATTCTAAAAATAAATTAATATTTAAAGGCATTGTAACGAAACAAAGTATTCAAATTCATGATGGTGTTGGAGCTATACTAATAGTGGAATGTAGAGATAAAGCTATAGATATGATTGTTGGGCGAAAGAGTATTACTTATGCTAAGAAAAAAGATAGTGATATTATAAGTAGCATCATTGGCAATTATTCTGGATTAAGTGCTAGTATCTCTGCAACAGAAACTCAATGGCCAGAACAAGTACAATACTATGCAACAGATTGGGATTTTATTTTAACCAGAGCAGAAGCAAATGGTATGGTAGTTAGTGTCATTAATGGAGAAGTTTCTGTATTTCCACCAGATAAAAATACAACTTCAGTTTTAGAAATAAAATATGGCGATAATTTACTAAGCTTTAATGCAGATTTAGATGCTGTAACACAGTTAGCAAATGCTAAAGCAAATTCATGGGATTATACGAAGCAAGAAGTTATTTCAGGAAGTGCTTCAAACGAAACTTCGGGTCCAGGTAATTTATCATCTAAAAAATTATCAGAAGTTGTAGGACTTTCAGATTATGATGTACAAAGTAGTGCACCTTTAGCAACAGCAGATCTTAAAAACTGGTCGAAAGCTGTGCTTATTAAAAGTGCGTATTCCAAAATTCAAGGAGAACTAAAATATCAAGGGACTACAGATGCAGTAACAGGAAAGTATATAACGTTAGCTGGTTTAGGAGATCGGTTTAATGGCGATCATTTTGTTTCGGGAGTTTTTCATGATATTTCTCATGGAAATTGGGTGACAGAAGCTTCTATTGGTTTATCTCCCATATGGTTTTCGGAAGAACCAGATATCGTGGCTCCACCTGCTTCAGGATTATTACCAGGTGTTAGAGGATTGTTTACAGGTACAGTAAAAAAGATGTACGAAGATCCAGATAGTCAATATAGAATTTTAGTAGACTTACCATTATTTGATTCAAATGGAGAAGGACTCTGGGCAAGATTAGCTAATTTTTATGCAACCTCTGGTGCAGGGGCGTTCTTTTTGCCTGAAGTAGGGGATGAGGTTGTGGTTGGTTTTTTAAATGAAGATCCTAGATATCCTATAATTCTTGGAAGTTTATATAGTGCTACTAAAAACAAACCATTTAACGGTTTAGATCCTAATGAAAAGAATACTACAAAAGCTATAGTGTCTAAATCTGGAATTGTTGTGAAGTTTGACGATGAAAATAAAATTTTCACCATTGATACGCCCAATAAAAACACAGCTGTTTTTAGTGATAAAGACAAACAAGTTTCTATTAAAGATCAGAACGGAAATAGCATTGTCATGTCTGAAAGTGGTATTGAAATTAAAAGTGGAAAAGATATTACGATTGAAGCTTCTCAAAATTTAAACTTAAAAGGAAATCAAGGAGTAACTATAGCATCTTCTGGAGGAGATGTAACAGTAAAAGGAATGAATGTGAGTATAACAGCAGATACACAGCTATCTGCAAAAGGTTCAGCAACTGCAGCTCTAGAAGGAGGATCAGAGACTACGATAAAAGGAGCTATGGTAATGATTAATTAAAAAAACTAAACAAGAATACTATGCCGCCAGCAGCAAGACTTACCGATTTTCATGAATGTCCGATGGAAACACCAGGAGTTCCACCAATACCCCATGTAGGAGGTCCAATAATTGGTCCTGGAGAACCAACAGTACTTATTTGTAAACTTCCAGCAGCAAGAGAAGGAGATGCATTAGTCTGTGTTGGACCACCAGATGTTATTATAAAAGGATCTTCTACTGTAATGATTGGAGGAATGCCAGCTGCAAGAGTAGGAGACTCTACAGCACATGGAGGAGAAATAGTTGTTGGGGCATTTAATGTACTTATAGGTGGATAAAGCGGCAATAAGAGAGAAAGAGTTTTTAGGTTCGGGCTGGGCATTTCCAGTTACTTTTTCTGCAGGAAATAATTTGTTGAGTCTTTCTAAATATGAAGAAAATATTAATCAGATGATTCATATCATCTTACAAACCACTTTTGGAGAAAGACCTTTTCAACCTCAGTTTGGTTCTGGATTACAACAATATTTTTTTAGAGAAATGAATACCACATTACAAGGAGAAATACGAGAAACAGTAAAATCTGCCTTGTTAGATAACGAACCAAGAATAACAGTAAAAGAAGTAGTAGTTGAGTTTGCAGATGAAGTATCTGGTTTGGTTGAAATAACTATTCATTATGAATATAATAGAACAAATACAAGGCACAATTATGTATATCCTTTTCATTTAAAAGAAGGAACCAATTTAAGACAGTAAATGCGTACTATAGATCGAAATAATATATTAGAATCACTAAAAGAAACCTTGGTTCCTAGTGTCAACTTAATTGATGGTAGAACAGAGGTAGATCATTTAAGTACCTTAGTAGAGTTAGCTTCTTTATTAAATTTTTACGATCGAAATAATTTGATAAATGGAAATTGGCAACCCTTTTTATTGAAAGATCCTGTTTTTTTGGTAGCCTCTATTGCTAAAACTTCTTTTCAAAAATTATACAAATTATTTATAAATACAGGTAAACAACTGCACAAGGCAATTACAATTAAAGCAAATGAAAATTTTATTTCCAATGCTTTTAATCAACTTTTTGACCAATTAGCTACTGTCTTTGAGCTAATTCAACAGTGGACAAAATTTATGATAAATACTTCTATAGGGTATACATTAAAAGACTATGTGTTGGCAGAAGTAAAAAACACGTATAGTGCATTGTTATGGGCAATTTTAGAATTACAAAAGCAATTACGATTATATAATATTGTACCAAAAATACAAGTAGTAAATTCTTATTTGTATGACAATTATGATCAAAAAACATGGAAAGAAAGTAAAGGAAAAATACCGTACTGGATCGTATTAGGTTTTGTAAATCCAGCAAAAAATGAAGAGGAATATACTTTTGATTTAACCTCGATTAGTTTACATACTATTTTTTCTGGTTTATATACTACAGGAAAAAAAGTATTCTCATTTTTTAATACATGTATATCATATGCTACTGTAGAGTTAGAACAAATTAAAAATAAAAAGGGAAGTTTTCCTGATACGATGTTACTTCGAACATTTGTCGATTTATTAAAAGTGTATAAAGACAAAATAAATACACTTTCTGAAAAACACCTAAAATTCTATTATGAAGACATCTTAAAACAACAAAAACAACCTGTAATAGCTGATAAAACCATTATTTGTTGTGATTTAGCAAAGCCAACAACAACATATACATTACCTAAAAAAACAACTTTTAATGCAGGACAAACGGAAGCAAAAGTACCTGTTTTATTTGAAACTAAAAGAGCAGTTACCTTAAATCCAGCAACCTTACAATCAGGTTTTACATTGACTAAAACAAAAGCTGGTTTAAATACAGCTAATTTGTATTTAAATGAAACATTGCCTTTGGGTAAATTAACGAAAAACGAATCTGGTGTTATTGAAAAATGGAAAACTTTTGGTTCTCAATTAACTCCGCAAGGTACAGCTATTAAAATGGGAATTGCTTTTGCTTCTCCAATGCTGTATGTAAATCAAGCGACTACCAGAAAAATAAAAATAAGAATTACATTTTCTGAACAGTTAACTCAAGTATTTCAAACCATTTTAAAAAATAAAACTTCTTATTATTTAAGCACTGCGAAAGATTGGTTTTTACTTCAAAATAAGAAAAATGAAACACCTAAAATAGCTATTAGTTTTCCAACAAAAACTAAAAAAGTAACAACTACTACATCAACATTAAAAACACCAAAGGTAACAGAACAAAAGGAGGTAGTTTTTGAAATAACACTTTTAAATACAGATCCATTAATTAATGCTTTTCAAAAAAATCCTGACGGTTATTCTAGCGATTGGCCTCTATTTAAAATGATTTTTTCTGAATATGAAGATTTGAAAAATCCTCCTAATATAGAAAGTATATATATACATAATTCAGTAAAAGAATTACAAGATTTAAAATTATATAGTGATTTTGGAGCACTAAATTCTAAGAAACCATTTCAACCTTTAGGACCAACACCTAATGCAGGACAAAACTTTATTGTAGGCAGTGCAGAAATATTTAGCAAACCTATTAAAGATTTAGATATAAATTTAACATGGAGTGGTTTTACAGATGGATTTGACTTTAGTACATATTATAAAGAATATAATGATTACTTAAATTATAAATATACAGGAGATGAGTACGTACATGATGAAAAAAAATTGTTTTCTAAAATATTAGATCTAGAAAAAGCATTGTTTAAAAAGTTACTAACATCTCAAAGAAACTTTTTTAAAAAAATTATAGCACTAGAAAAAACAGTGATACTTAAACTCATTGCTAAAGAAACTAATACATTAAAAAAATTAGTTGTTGCTCAACATAAAGAACTGGAAAAATTAATTAATCCAGAGAATGAGGTTTTACAAGAGAATACAACTGCCAAACAATCATTAATATCACAAATTGAGGAAGAAGAAAATAAACTTGTTAAAAACATAAAAGGAACTACAGTAACAGAACAAGATATTCATGATTTAAAAGCTACAGTTCTATCTAAAATAAAAACTGTACAACAAGCTATACAAAGTAAAATACTATCTGAAAAAACAGTATTGTTAAGTGATTTTAAAGGTGAAGAGAAATCATTTTTCGGTAGGGTAATTAGTGGTATAGAACATTTATTTGGTGGAGGAAACGATACTTCTCAGATAGAAATTCCTTTTCAGTTTACTAATGATAGTTTTAAAGTAGATTTTCAATGGTTAGAAAACGGATTGTGGAATTATTTCAAGACTAAAGAAAATAGTGATGAATCAGTATCTAGTAGTGATGTGACAGAAAATTTATTTGCCACATCAACTACTACAAATACAATCTTGTCAAAAAGAGTATTTGAATTTTCAGCTATTAAAATAGCATTAAAAAATGTAAATCCAAGTCTTCAAAAGAAAGTATTACAATTTACAGACTCTAGTGCTTCTGGTTTTATAAAAATGCAGTTGGTCGCACCAAGTTATGGTTTTGGACTCGATTTATATTCGAAAGTAGTAAATGCTATAGCATTATATAACGGAAGATTAATTGTAGCGTATAAAGGTAAAAAAGCATTAGAAGCTCCTGCAAATCCTCCATTTACTCCAGTAATACAAAATATAACAGTTAATTATGAAGCTAGTCATACTTACATTATTGGTGAAGAATCTAGTCATAGCTATCCACTAGAATGTTTTTATTATAGTCCTTTTACTACGTATAAAATTTATGATACTACAGTAGGAATAAATGAATCGAATACAGTAATCGGAAATGTATATACTGGGAAAAACAAATTTCCTTTGTTTCCTGTGTTTTCTTCGGAAGGTCAATTGTTTTTAACATTAGAAAATGTGATAGCCGCTAGTGAAATACATTTCTATTTTCAATTAACACGAGGATTTCATCAGAATACAAATATAAAAAAGAAAATAGCTTATTTCTATTTAAGTGAAAACGGATGGAAGGTGTTACCAATAGTTAAAGATGGAACTCATAATTTTTCTTGTTCAGGAATTATTACAGTTAAAATCCCTAAAGATATATCCAGTACACATACTACACAATCTGGTAATGGATATTGGATTTCTATAGCAACGAATACACATGTAGATGATTTTTCACAAACTATTTTTTTAAAAACAAATGGGATTGAAGTACAGCGAATAGTAGATAAGGAAGAGTATAGCGCAGTAGTTCCAGAAATTAAAGCCAATACTATTACAACTCCGAGTATTAAGATTCCTCAAATAATAAAAACTACACAACCTTTTTCGTCGTTTGGAGGCAAAGCTGCAGAGACAATTACTCAGATGAATGAAAGAATAAGTATCCGATTACAAACTAAAGATAGATTGGTAACTTCTTTAGATTATTTTAATACAATTGCTGTAGCATTTCCAGAAGTTTATTTTTCCAAATCATTATTCAATAAAAAAGATAAGAAAGTAATTACCTATGTTGTTAAAAGAGTTGCAGATATAACTATTTCTGATGCTTTTTTACCACTAATTAGTGAGTGTAAAGAGTTTGCTATAAAAAACTACGTATCCAATAAAACATCGGTATTTATTAAAAACGAAGTAACAAACTTTACTATTAATTACTTAAAAATTAAGGCTACTATACAAGTAACAGAAGGTTATGATCCTACACAAGTTTCTCAAGAGATAAACATGGCAATTAATACTTTCTTAGCTCCTTGGATTGTAAGTGAACAACAACAAATAACTATAGATAACGGGGTAAATACAGCCCAATTAACAACTTTTATAAAAACATTTGATAGTGTATTAGCTATAGATACAATTCAACTGTACGTGGGAGAAAAAAATATAGCAGATGGAGGTATTACATATGGAGATGGAAAACAAGAAATAATTCCGAAATCATCATCTGTTTTATTAGTTCCATCATTAAACAATACTACCTCAAAATCAGAAATTGAATATTATTTATGATGTCGTTGAATCACATAGAAAATACTAAGTTACCTTTAGAGTTAGATTTTAAAGACTTAAAATCTAAAGGACTTGCCTATATTCAAGAACACAGTAGTACACAATGGTCTAATTTAAATCCGAGTGATCCTGGTGTCACAATTTTAGAGCAATTGTGTTATGCTTTTACAGAGTTAGGATATTGTTCTAATTTTTCAATACAAGATATACTTACAACCAAAACAGGAGACTTACAAATAGAGGATCAGTTTTATTTGCCAGAAAATATTTTAACCACATCACCAATTACAGTAAATGATTACATAAAGTATATTATAGATCATGTTTCAGGAATAAAAAATGTAGTTATCAATCCGATTTCATCTACGGCTACTTTTGTAAATGGATTGTATGAGGTGTTTTTACAGGTTGATACAACATATGCAAATACAACACAGATTAATAATCCTGTCTTAGATACATTTTTTGTAGTCAATACTGTTAGAAATTTAGGAGAAACCTTTTTAATGCCTAAGGTATTGCAAGAAAAAAACTATAGCATTACAGGAGGATTACTATTAAAAAAAGGGTTTGATGTACACACTGTTATTGCAACAATCATAGAAAAAATAAATACCTATGTATTTCCACCTGTAGTTGCAACAGGATATGACAAGCTCAATGAAGATAACATAAGCACCAATGCAATTTTTAATGGGCCAAAATTAGAAAATGGTTGGATACCAACTTCTAGTATACAACAAAAAAAAGATACCATTCAACTTTTTGAAATTGTTGAAATTATACAATCTGTAGCAGGAGTTTCTAGTTGTATGGATGCTAGTTTTATTGATGCTTCAGGGGAAAAACAAGAAGTAGCTAGTTGTAGTAAAAGTGAAATTTTAGTTTTTGACTTTTTAGAGAATCAAAGAACTCCTTCATCGGAAGGAATAGATGTTTACAACCTAGGAAAGCCAATTAATGAAGGTTTAGACTTGACATTAATTTCAGAATTAAAACTATTACAAAACCTTACAGAAGCTATAGATACAGTAGCAGCTATACAAATGCAGCCAGAATTGCCTATTAGTAAATTTAGGGATATAGAAAGTTATTATTCTATACAAAATACATTCCCAGATATTTATGCTGTAGGACTTAACGCTGTTAATGAACAAAGTTCAGTCACACAAATAGCGCAATCAAGACAATTAAAAGGGTATTTAACATTGTTCGACCAATTATTAGCAAATCAGTTCTCACAATTAGCAAATTTAGGACAACTCTTTTCTTTTAAGAATGCACAAACAGCAGATCCTGTAGATCAAGCATATTTTTATAATACGAAAGACAAAAATGAACAAGAACAGTTAACCTATCCAGAACCATTTCAGTCTTTTTCTCCAACATACTTTTATCAATCCTTATATAAAAGTGTACCCAACATGCAGCCTTTATTAAAAAATAATACTGTGTTCAATTTTAGTCATGTTTATGAAAATCACCAAGAGTTAGAAAGAAAAAGTTGGGAAGAATATCAGACAGATCCATACAATTCTTATATCTATGGGCTAATGCAGGTGATGGAAAATGAAGATGAAAATTTAGATAGGAGAAATGCTATTTTAAATCATTTATTAGCAAGGCATGGAGTATCTCCTTTATGTATAGATAATATCATACAAACAAATGTATATACAGGAAATGAAAGTAAAGATCAAATACTACTGAAGAGTTTATACTTACAAAATTTAGGAATACTATCTTATTATAGAACAAAAGCATATGATGTATTAAGTGCTTCTAAATTGCCATCTATAACTGTTTTTTTAAAATTACCAAATACATTAAAACAATTAAAATTAGCAGTAAAAGATATATCTGTAAATAGCACAGCAATACAATTTTTTATAGACAAATTATCTGGAGAAATTTCAACAGAATTCGTAACAATTTTAGAAAGCTTTATAGCAAAAAAAGAGGAAAAGATAAATGAACAGACGAATGAAGACATAATTTTTCTAAACAAACAACTCCTGAAAATTGTTGAAAGATTAACGGAATTGAACAAAATTTTATCAAAAGAAGGAGAGCTAATTCCTGAAAGTATTACGACATCATACAGTAGTATACGTGAAAGTATATGTCTATTAGAAAAGCTAATAGCTCATCCTGTTAGTACCATTTTTAATAGTGAATTAATTGCTGAACAACAAAAATTAGAACAACAAGATTTTACAAATTATAATACGATTGATGTAAAGTTAAGTTTACTCTTTGCACTTCAAAAACACTATAAAAACTATTTACAAGAAGGTATAGAAGAAAAAAATACTTGGATTTCTAAGTATTTAGCTTCATAGATGGTTACTGCACGTAAAGGGGTTTTAAGCATAGAGTTAAATTTGCTATTACAACCTGCAACTTTCGAAGTAGTTTTAAAAGAAACATTACCCGATCATTCTTCTGCATATTATAAAATAATTCTAACATATCAAGAATTTATAATGCTAGAGGAGTGTTTAACAAAATTGTCTGAAGATCAAAAAGAAAAAAAGTTTACTAAATTAATGTCAACTTCTTCAGAAGTAACAAATGCATTGTTTGTGAAAATTCCTCAAACTAAATTTTCACAATCTGTGAGAGTAAAGTGGGGAGATAGATATGAAATGCACCTTAATGCATCGATTTTTGATTACAATTTACTATTCATTTTTCCAGATTTTATAAAAGAACTGAACACAGTAGATTTTAAAAATAGGTTGGATTATTTCTTAGACAGTGATTTACCAGTGTATACTACCTATAAAAAGTGTTTTTTTAACCCGGATGATTTACAATTGCTAATACAGCATTATGTACTATGGCATAATAGCTTGATTTATAATGAGAAAAAAATAAATGAATTTGAGAAAGAACAACAAGAAATCGTCGTAAATGAATCTGCTTATCAACAATTTATGTTGCATAATAAGGGTGATATTACTACTAATGCAGGCAGATTGGTTTCAATATTAGTTAGATTAAATCCTAAAACAATAACGAAATGATGCATCAGAATACACATATTGTTTCGTGTTGTCACTGGAATACAACTTTTGATTCAAAACCGTTAGCTAATGAATTTCAGAATAAAATTAGTAATTGGAGTACGTATCATCTCCATCGAACAATAGATGAGGTTTTTGATACTATATGTTCTGATAATCAAATTATAAAAATAGAAACACTCACAATTGATTTAGGAAAAATAGAATATGAAGAGTTACTAAGAGAACTGCCTCTGCGAATTAAAGAAGCTTTAAGAAATGAATTGTATACGCTATTAATGTATCCTAAACAAGGGAATAACACAGTACAAATTATATCTAATTCTATTTCTCAAATAGAAACATTACGTCATTACCTTTTACGAGGAGTATTGTCTTGGAATTATCAAGCAGAAAAAGGAACAGTAGAAGAAATAATGCAATTGCAATTGCTGAACAACAAATTAGAGTTGATTAAAATGTTAAAGACAATTGCAATTAAAGAAAATGTTAGAAAACGAATAGCTTGGCAGTTAAAAGAAAAGACAATTAAAACTATAATCTCTGGAGTAGTTCCTAACAACTATAAAAAAATAAATGACTTTTCAGGGGAGTTAATTAAAGTTCAAGAAAAAGAAAATATTATTCAAACGAGTACTAAAGATTTAAAAAAGAATTTATGGTATTGGATTTTGAATTATTTATTTACAGAACGAGGTAGCATTTTTAATGAACTTTCTTTTGTGAAAAGTACTATTAAACAGATGGCAAATCACTTTAATATTACTTATGAAGTTTTACTAGAATTAATACAAAAAGCTATTCGTAAACTTAAAGAATATACACATATTAAAAAGGGATTTATTGCAATTTTACAAGAATTAACTAAAGAATTAGAAAGAATACCTTTTCAACAAAGTAGTGTATTATTAAAAGAAAAAGATACATGGAAGGTATTACTACAATATCTCTCTTTACCTAATCAACTAAATACAGAAGTTAAAAAAGAACAGTTTAATAGACTTCTTATATACTGGTGCAAAAATGATGCTTTTAAGTTAAGAAAAGTAATTGTTTCTCTTATTAAAGAAAAGGCTACATGGCTAAAAGTACTATCGAGTTTGCATAAAGAGACATTACAAGTATTAATTTCTGTTTTAGAAAAAAAACAATCGGAAACAGCAATACAACAGCTTGTTTTTTTAGAAAGTATGTTACTAGCTAAAGAAATAAAACTATCAAAAATTGAACTGTGGAAATTTGGAGTTACATTCTTGATTACAAACGAAGATATTTCTTTTAATTCATATTCATTTTTTGACTTTTTAATAGAAAAAATAGCAAAAAATACAGCAAAATCTAAAACTGAAATATTACAAAAGTTAGTGTATGGAGAAGTACCTAGCACACATAAAAATATACAATTTGTAGAAGTATATAACGAACTAAAATCATTATACATAAGTTCAAAAAATACGACAAACAAAAATTCTTCAAGCTCTGAAATAAAAGAGTTAAAAAACATTTCAAAAAAACATGAGTTTACCGCTTTAGAACTGTTTAAAGTACTGCGAAAATACATACAAGTATATACTCCTAGTTGTACTATAAATTCACGAACATATAGTTACAGTGTCTTGTTTTTACTTGGTTTAGAAATAGACCCTGCACAAATTCGAGAAATTATTCAACAAGAAACTGTAGCTACAAATGCATTACAAGAATTAGAAAAAATAATTTCGTTTGAAGAGTTTATAGCTTTAATAACGAAAGATACTCCGAAGGAACAGGAAGAAATCAAATCAATAGCAATACTTTTTGCAATTACGAGTAAAATAGGTTCAACAAGAGTACAACGCCAGTTAAGGTCATTATTTTGGAAATACACTATTACAATACTAAATACTACTACAAATAGAGTTGAACGTATTAGACGTTTAACACAATTAATTTTCACAGAATTATTTAAAATAGAGACTGTAGATGCAACTTATGTGTTACAGGAAATACAACGAAGCGGATTTATCGTACCAGAATTACTTCGAAAAGTGCTACAAGATGAATTTTCAGTTTTTAAATATCTTACAGTTAATCAAAAAGAAGCACAACACCATGGTATTATAGTCGTAGGTACCGAAATGATTACTATAGAAAAACTATGTAAAGCAATTTTAATAGATAATACAATTCCTAATTGGTTCAAGAATACTCATTATACATTTCAGGAATTATTAGATGAGTTGGTATTAAAACATCCGTTAGTAATATTAAAGATTCTTCGTAAGTACAGCAAAACAGAATTACAAATAAAGAAGTTTTCTAAAAAGATAGCTATGGATACATTACTACATGTATTAGTAAATATATATCCAACACAAAGAAAACAACTTACAACTATTTTACAATTATATCAGAATATTTCTTTTCTAAATCTCAAAAGAAGTTTGATTACAATTATACAAGAAATAATACATCAAAAGGTAATAATTTCTTGGTGTTGGTCTAATTGGAAAATACTTAGTAGTGTTACTATTTGGAATGAAATTTTATGGGAAATTAAAGTGTTGAGAAATAGAGATTCAGGACAAATACTTAAAGCTTTTTCAGCAATCAGTCCTAGTTTACCGATGCCTTTACAAATATCACTTAAACAATTAAGAGATGAAACTACAATACAAGAAGAACTAAAAATTAATGCCAACTCATTACCAAAAGAATTTAAAATGAAAACAACAGAGCTTTCTAAGGAAAAATTTGGAATAGCTATACCTAATGCAGGAATCGTGTTATTGAATGACTATTTTTTAATGTTATTAGAACGATTAGAGTTAGTTAAAGATCGTGATTTTAATTCGATAGCAAATAAATTAGATGCCGTACACTATTTACAATACGTAGTCACTGGACATTCGCAAACGGAAGAATCTTTATTAACACTGAATAAAGTGTTATGCGGAATACCGTTAACTACACCTATACAATCTGGAACAACTATTGAGGAAAAAAATAAAATACTAATGAATGGACTATTGATGTCTGCTATTTCCTATTGGCCTACCATTGGTGATACCTCTATAGATGGCTTTAGAGGAAATTGGTTAGTACGAGAAGGGGTATTATACGAAGAAGAAGAACGTTGGGATTTAATCATAGAGAAAAGAGCATATGATGTGTTGCTTAATCAATCACCTTTTTCTTTCTCCATTATCAAGCTACCATGGATGCAAAAGCCTTTACATGTTAATTGGCCTTATTAATAATCAAATTACAGTAGTCTTTTATAAAGACAAAAATTAATTAACTAAAAATATATACTTATGAATTCTTACAATGAAAACCTTCATGCAAGTGTGGTGAGTTCGTTAAACGAACAAGAAATAGAATTGCAAAAACTAAAAGTGCAGTTAGACGCGGCTACATTTTCAATGTATTATGCGCAAGGAGCTCGAATTACAGCTGCTGAAAAATTAGAGTTAACTACAGACAAATACAAATTTCAACAACAGGTAAACAAGCAAGCTGTTGAAGATAGTGATATGTCGACCAATGTACTTACTTCTGCTAAAAATGTAAACAATTACATCTCTAAATCTGTTAGTAATACCGCAGTAGCTGCATCGAATGTACAAATAGCTACAAATGCGATTCTTAAACTAGCGAGTGATGCGGGGAGTATTTTTAGCATTGTAAATGCTGCAGATTTCGGTACAGAAATTTATCAACAAGCAGAACGAGCAAAAGAATTAATGGGAAAAACAGCGTATTTAGCAGAACAAACATCGCAACATAGTATGGAGGCGTCTTATTATGTTGCGGAAGTTGCAGCACCCGCTTTAGCAGATAAAGCTAAATTGGCTGACAGTTCTGTAAAAGAATTATTAACTACTGTAGCCACAGAATTAGAAAATACCACCAAAGAATTAACTACAGAAACGGCTAATTTATCTGAAGCGAATACAGAAGAGAAAAAAACGGAGGGGACTTTAGAAGATGTAAATGCAGCCTATAATGCAACTCTATTAGCCTATAATTTAAGTAATAACGAATTAAATTTAGGGTTGAAAGTTAAGTTTTTACCTATTGTTGAAAACGAAAAAAATAAAAAAGAGCAACCTAAAAGAAAAGGAGATCAAACTAATTACACCGTTGAATTTAATCGATTTAGAAGTCCTTTTGAAGCTGTAGTTTCTAAAAAAATAAAGAAGGTAGAAAGCGGAACAGCAACAGTTAAAAGAGGTGAAAAAACGGAAATATATAATCCTGTAGAGGGATATTTCATAATGTTGGTGAAAATGAGTAAAAAAGATACATTTTCTATAGCTGAAGCTGAAGGAATTGTAACTAAAGGAGATGAAAGTAGGTATATTGAATTACCACAAGAAGAGTTTCTAACAAAGCAAGAAAATAGACAAAAAATAACGGAAAGAATATTTACTTCTGAACTGTTAGACACGGATGGAGAAAAAATGAATTTAGGAGAAGATTATACGATTTTCATTTTTGCAGAGCTACGAAATAACTATAAAAAAGTAATTAATAATTTCGATAATTATCTTTCAGCAGCTTCAGCAAAGTTTGCTTTAACAAATACATTAAACGATGTAGCGTATAATGCTATTAAAATAGTAACAGTTGAGCAAGAAAAACCAACAGTTCATGAAGTTACTCCAAAAATAGGACTCAAAGTAACAGCGCCTAAAGCTAAGAAGCCTGTAAAAGTAACTCAAACATTACAATTTCATGTTTGGGAAAATAGAGATTATACTGTAGGGTATCGTGCTATGTTTTTACCTCATAATCCTAACTTAATTACAGGGTTATTAACGGTAGAAGGTTTGGCATCTGTAGAGTCTGAAACAGAAGGATTAGAAGAAATTGCAGATATATACAATCCGCAAATAGTCACAACAAATTCAGAAATAACATCTATTAAATCTGAAATAACAGGTGTAGATGCTCTAATTACAGAAAATAAGGCGGAACTAAAAGCAAATAAAACACAGCAGCGCAAAAAAGGAATTAGCAAAGAAGAGCTTACTCAATTACAAAAGCAAGAAGCAGAATTAACCAAAACAGAAGTTCATTTAAGCGATTCTAAAAAGAAACTTAATACAAATTTAAAAAAGCTGACTACTAAGTTACAACAATTAGAATCTGGTAAAAACGAAGCAATACAAAAATTAGAAGCAAAAAAAGAGCATCAACAACCTGGGTTTTATTTTGATTTATTAACAGCAGAGCAAGTGCCAGCAGGAAGTTATATAACTACTATAAAAAATGAAAATTCAACATTAGAGAAATTATCAAAAGATATTTTAAATGTCATTGAAACTAATGAAGATTTAGAGGTGAATCATGAAAAATTAGCTTTAGATATAACAGTACTTAAAAAAGATCTTCAAAAATTGATTCAAGACGTTTCTAAAAAAGATTTAAAACAAATAAAGGTAGATATCACAAAATTTTTAAATGACATTAAAGGTGTTATAGCAGATTTAAAAGCTATAAGTAAAGCTTTAGGTAATATAATTGATGAAATCATTCAGTTTGTTATAGATGCTGTGCATGCATCTAGTTTAGAAGAATTATTAGATGATATTAAAATTTTATTTGATGGATATAAATATTTATTTAAAGGCTATATCTGTACTAAACAATCTAGAGTTCTAGATCCTGAAACTACAGATAATTTTGGAAATAGATTAATAGATAAAAATGAATATATCCCAGTTATTTTATCTATTTCAGATGCAGCTTCAGTAGAAGAAAATCAGCAATATACAAATGCTTTATCAGATTTTCAGCATACAAATTCATTCCTATACAATACCATTCAAAAAAATACAGATACTAAAAACTAAATATTATGAATACTATTAATATTAATTTACCCAAATATGGCGTAACAGAACGTAAAAAGCAAGAGTTAGATAATCTTACGCAACAAGTGCTAGAAGCACAAGGAACTGTTGAACAGTTAGAAGCTATTGTAAGTTCGTTAACAACAAAATCAGAAAAACTTCAAGCGAACTTAGCTACAGCAGAAGAGAATAAAACACAAGCACTAAATAATAAAGACTTATCAGATGAAGTCGTAGAGAATTTAGTTTCCCTAAAAGGAGAATCGACTACTGTTTTTAATGATACAGTAGAAGCAGAATCTAAGATTAAAGAAGTTGCCAAAGAAATTAACCAAGTGATCGAAAAACTTATTTTTTCTGCTGAAGTAATTAACAAGTTAGGCAACTTAGTAATTCGTAAAAAGGCTATTAATCCTTTAATTTCTGATGAATTGGTAACTATGGTTACCACAGCAGGAGCAGATGCTAACAATGCTGTATCGTTAACTTTACTAGCATTACAGTCTGTTTTTACAGCACAAGCAACAACAAAAGAATCGGAAGCTGCTGCTGCTTTAGAGTTATTACAAGCAACTAAGTTATATGAATTTGCTGTAGGTAGTGATACAGGAGAGTCTATTAAAAGTGATCTTCCTATTACAGAGAAAACAAGTATAAAAGGATTATTAGAACAAGCATACGAATTTAGTAAGAAAATGTATCACGAAGCATTACTAGCTAATAAAGACACATTAAAACAGTTAAACAGTGCCAAAAGAGAATTAGAAACTGCACAAGTAAAATTAAATTCATTACAATCTGCATTAGCAGCGGCAAATGCAGCAGCACTAGCTTCTTAAAAACAATATCTAATATAACTATCGTATGGAAACAGCTGTATTTAAAAAGTTTTACAAAAAGTTTTATAATAAAACTAATGGTTTCATTCCTACAAAACCATTAAATCAGAACTTGTATCCAGGTGATTTTTTTCAAATTAAAAATGGAGAACTTATCTTATTAGGTAACATTTTTAGAAATAGAATTGTTAGTGTAGCAGATGTATCGTTTGAATATGATATTAAACTAAATGCTTCAAGTTGGAGTTTTAGTGATGGTGTTTCTAAATTATATTCAGGAAGAGATAGCGGCCATAATCCTATCGAAGGTGAGTACAAATACAGTAAACAAATACTTGCTTTCGATGGATTTGGTAGCTTCTTTTTTAAAAGTAATAACCCTGAAGCAGCAAAGATTGGTAATTGGGGAGCCATTCAAAACGAATTAATTATTAAGCTAACACAAACATTGTTTTCTTTTAGAGAATTATATGTTGTAACAGAAACCGCTATTACATCCGATTGGACTTTAGCTATTGGTGGTTCGGATAAAGCGGAACTAGAAATAGCAACAGAAAGTGAAAATTTTGGATTAGTAGATATTTTCGGAGATGCTTCTTGTAAAACTATTCAAGCAAGAGAAATTGAATTTTATCATAGAGAGTCTAGAAAAAAGCCATCGTTTTTTAAAGCTAAAAAACTAACAGTTCGTCAAGAGCATTTAGATGTTTTTATTAGTCAATTAGTACAAGAATACACTAAGATTCCTTCGTGGATAGAAAATTTTTATGATTTTGATTTTAATCTTGAAGATGTAGGTTTTTCTACACCTAATCCAACAAATGCTCAGACTTGTGTTTTAGATATGTTACAAGCAAATCAATTGAATCCTAACACAGCTTTAGCTTATTTTACTTGGGAAGATGCCAATTTAGATGATATAGAAAAACTATTTATTACCTATGGAAGTTAATGCGAATATACAGGTATTATACAACGAAATTAATTGGTTACAAGAAGTCATCCATAATGTTATTAGTACCTATTTAGAACATGAAGGAGAGCGAGTACATTGGTTAGAAATTCCTTTACCAACTATACACCAGAATACAGTATATGGAAAGTGTGTGGAAGAATGGAATTTACAAGTTTTTGAAAGGTTGGCTATAGCTTTAGGGTTAACAATACATTTAAAGCCAGATGTATTAGATGTTTTTTTTGGGAGAAATCAAATTTATGATATAGGATTTACAGAATTTGGTGGAGTAGTAGATAAAAATCATAGTGGATTTTTACCTACAGGACAAACTTTATTGTTCTTAATAACAGCTACAGATAATAACTTACGAAGTGAAGTATTAAAAATCTTTGATAAAGAACATGTTTTAATTAAAGAGCAAGTATTATTTCTAGAAGATATAGAGTACTATGTTCCTCAGTTTAATGGTGTGTTTGGTTTACATACCAACTGGTTTCATTATTTTGTTACAGGAGAACAACTAAAGTTAGAGCATAGTGCCACATTTCCAGCTCAAAAAATCACCACACATTTAGCATGGGAAGATGTAGTACTTCAAGATGAAGTAATGGATGAAGTATTACAATTATCTGCTTGGTTACAACATAGTAATACTTTAATGAAAGATTGGGGGTTATTTAACAAAATAAAACCAGGGTATAGAGCTTTATTTTATGGGCCGCCAGGTACTGGAAAAACTTTAACGGTTTCTTTATTAGGAAAAAAGGCAGAACGAGATGTATATCGTGTCGATTTATCAATGATTGTGTCTAAATATATTGGTGAAACTGAAAAGAATCTTTCAAGAATTTTTGATATCGCAGCACATAAAAATTGGATTTTATTTTTTGATGAAGCTGATGCTTTATTTGGAAAACGTACAGAGGCAAATAGTTCTAATGATAGGCATGCTAATCAACAAACCTCTTATTTATTACAACGGATAGAGGATTTTCCTGGAGTAATTATACTTGCATCAAACTTGAAAGGAAACATGGATGCTGCATTTACCAGAAGATTTCAATCTATGATTCATTTTGCGATGCCTGAAACCAATGAGCGTTATCGATTGTGGAAAAATGCATTTTCTGGGAAATGTACATTACATCCTGAAATTAATCTTTGGAAAATAGCGGAAGATTATGAATTGGCAGGAGGAGCAATTATTAATGTATTGCGTTTTTGTGCATTGTCTGCTATTTCAAGAAATGATACTGAGGTTACTAGAGAAGAATTATTAGAAGGGATTAGAAAAGAATTTAAAAAGAAAAGTAAAATAATTACAGTTACTTGATATAGTTTAAAGTTTGAAAAGTTGAAAGGTTATAAGGTTAGAAACTCGGAGAAACCTTTGTAATATTTATTTACACTGATTAGCTGAGTTATAATTCCAATATTAATAACAAGGCCAGATAATTGAAAGTCTAAATTTATAGTTTATGTCTGAAGAATTGATAACACAAAATAAATCAGGGACTCATAAAATTACACATCATCTCATTTTAGTGATGAAATCGTGGATTAGAGATGTACAACAGGATAAAAGAAACATTCTTATTGCTGAAGCACTTAATTATTGTGTATACCATGATTTTTTTAAAATAAAAGGTTACTTAATCACAGAGAAACGCTTGTGTTTAATTGTAACTACAGCATATACTACGTTACAAAAAGCTTTAGAGGTATTTGCTGTAGAATTAGATAAGAAAATATATGTAACTGAACATCATAAAGAGGTGAAACTAATAGATACATCTTATATTTTTCAAAAACTTTTTTTTAGTGTTCCTCTGTATAATCCGTATATCATAAAATTAATAACAGGCAAACAGATACGATTACCATATTATGAACCCAATGTAGTGAAGTTAGAAAAAATGATTCACGATTATAACTATTGTTCGGCAATAGATTATAGAGGAGCGGTAGGACCTGTAGTGGTAGAAATAGATAAAAAACAAGATTATGAAAACATATAAAAAAACACAAAAGAACACAAAAGATAAGGAAAATCATATACCTAGTAAGGCCGCAAAGGAATTAAAAGATAATCGATTGATATATTCCGATTTAAATAAAGAGCAAACAATACAAAAGAAAAAAAAAGATCCAATACAAATGTCTAGAGATATTGCTCAGAGAAATTGGAGGACAATAAATCAGTATAGTCGAGATCAGGCAGAAAGGGCAGATAGAGCTTTTTTGAGGGCTGGATATCCTCCAGAGCAGGCAGGCAGGTTGATTCTATCTCTTATAGATCAACTTGGATATGGTAATCAGGTTTTTGCTCATGGAAGAGGGGGAAGCGATAGTGGAACACAGGGAGATACTATGGCTAGAATTACTGCTTGCGTGAATGCTTTAGTTAATTGGGCTAATAATAATCCAAAATTGAAAGAAGAAAAGAAATCGTCAAGATCATACGAACGAAAAGATAAGGATGGAGATGATAAAGATAAAGGAGGGGGAGATTCTACAGGAGGAAATAAAGAGTTAGGAACAGGAAGTCAAGCTTCATGGATAACGGGTATCCCATCTTGGTTCGCAAATAAAACTAACTAAAATAATTATAACATAATGAAACCAAATTTTTTAATAGTAATTATAATCGTAATTTTTGGATTTAATTGTAAAGTAGCACAAAAAGATACTAGTAATACTTCTGAAAAAATAACAACATCTAAAAATACTGAGGTACAAATTATAGATACACCAACAAGTATTACAACCACTGCGAGTTGTTTAGTAAATAATGGAATTACCACAGTTTTTAGGTATTATGCTCCTGAAGGAGATCGTTGGAAAGCATTAACCAGTGAGGAAGCAAAAGCAATAATAAATACAGGAATACAAATAGGAGTTGTATTTGAAGGTTCTAATGGAAATGAATTATCAGCATTTAATCAAACTACAGGGTATAACGATGGTAAAAGTGCTTTCGATTATGCGTCGCAAGTCATTAAACAACCTTTTGATTCTGCTATTTATTTTGCGGTAGATTTAGATATTACAAATGCCCAATTGCAAACTAATATTATTCCTTATTTCAAAGGAATTCAACAAGCATTATCCGAAAGTAATACGAATTACCAAATTGGTGTTTACGGATGTGGTACTGTAATTAATGCATTAAAAAATCAAGGATTGTGTAAATATAGATGGTTATCCGCATCTACTAGCTTCAACGGCACACAAGAAGCTTTGGCAAATCAATCGTATGATTTAGTGCAACAAGTAAAAAAAGGTTTTTCGATGTGTGGTATAACTCCTATGGATAAAGATTTTATAAGAACAGGAGCCACGATAGGAACTTTTTTTTCTTTAGATGATTAAATACATTTTAAACATTTATTCAGTAATTAAAAAACTAAAGTTATGAGTACTACCTATGGCGATAAAAACACATCGAAATCAAACAGAAAATCGAGTACTCAAACAGTGAGTCAGAAAAAAGAAAAATCGAAGCCTTCTTATTTAAAAGATAACAGATCACAATCAAAAAAAGAAGTTGGAGTTACGATTCAGAAAAAAACAAATAGCACAGGCTTACCCGATACTTTAAAATCTGGAATAGAAAATCTTTCTGGACATTCTATGGATGATGTTAAAGTACATTATAATTCTAGTAAACCAGCCAAATTAAATGCACACGCCTACGCACAAGGCACGGATATCCATTTAGGAAGCGGTCAAGAAAAACATTTAGCACATGAAGCTTGGCATGTGGTACAACAAAAACAAGGTAGAGTAAAAGCTACAAAGCAAGTTAATGGAGCTCAAATTAATGATAATGTTGGTTTAGAAAAAGAAGCAGATGTAATGGGAGCTAAAGCACTATCTAAAAAATAGAAACAATGTTCACACGAGAAAAAAAACAAAAAAATGTAAGAATACCCACTACTAATATTCAAAATAAAAGTTTTAAGGGAATAAAATATACAGATAATAGAAAGAATGATTCTAATTCCATTGTACAAAGAGCATATGAAGAGAATCATGATAATAGCCTCACACAATTAAAAGCAGTAATACAGTTACAAGATGCATCAACTTGCAAACGAAACTTATTTTGTTACAATACAAACATGATGTCTAAATTAGATAGGAAAGGAGTTGTTGATCAGGTGGTTTCGGAATTTTTATTAGCACATCCAACAGGAATCCCAGGATATTGTTCAGGAAATAAAAGTAAAAATAGACCGAATCGAGGAACTACAGATGCGGTAGCAACCTTTAATGCATGGTATAATAATAAATATGGTAAAGCAAGTAGAGGAGGGGGTAGAAAAGCTAAAAGAGGTAAAAAAAAGTAAGAAAATTATAACTAACAGATTTACCACTAAAAAAAAGAAATTAATATAAAAAAAGACATAAAATGTATAGTCGAAAAAATAAAAATAAGTATAGTCTTAATAGTATCCATTCGATAGTTCAAAATAAAACTAAAGGAATTATACTTCAAGATAATAGAGCTATTGCTAAATCACAAGCAATTTTACAAAGAAAATGCGAAAAATGTGGTGAAGAAGATAAAGAAGAGGTAGTTCAAAATAAAGTAGTACAAAGAGTAGGATATGCAAGTGAAGCGACATGTGAAAGTATTAAGGAGGCGTATCCAATATTGGGCACAAAAGCAGAGAGACAATACGCAAAGATTAATCATGCACCAGCAACAGATAAGGAACGAGTGAATACATATAGAGCAAGGGTTAATGTAATGAAATTTTTTAGACAAGCACATTTATGTAATGGTGTAAATGGAGCCCCTAAAAGTGTTCGTGATAGCTTTTTATCTGGAGAAGACGGGCATATTATGGCAGCTAATAATGTAAGAGCGAGTATTACTAATGCAAGAAAAAGAAATGCATTACCAGCTGATTGTGAATCAGGAGTAAAAGGTGTAACTATTAGGAAGCAACAGTGTAAGTAAATAATAGTTTGGAATTTAAAAAAAGCATATACAAACCTATAATTCATAATCGAATATCAAGTGTAGCTAGCAGTCAGTTTAAAAAGAAGACCAATTATTTAAAAGATAATCGAGCATTTGTAATAAGAAAATTTCAAAAAATGAATGACGATTTTCCAGTTACACCAGTACAAATGCAAACAGGAGTAATTCAACGATTGAATAATGAAGAATTAACAGAAGCAAGAGGAGTTGCGCGCAGAGTGGATCAATTATCAATAGCTGAAGTTCGAGAATGGCAACACAAAGTTGAAAATTGGATGAGAGAACTCCATTTTTCTGACCCTAGATTAAGAATATTAGAACATCTCTCTAATGTTTTTGGAAGACAAATAGCTACAAGGGAAGAAAATAGACCGCATCTAATGACTAGAGTTTTATCTGAAGATCAATTAATAAGACCTTCAATTGGGATTAAAAGCACTAGAAGGTCTCAAACCTCTTTAAGAAGAAATTTAGGGAATTCTTTGGTTGCTAGAGGAAGTGGAACTACAGATGTGAAAAGATTATATTCTTTCATGAGATCATTTGGAGGAGCAGGTATGCAAGGATTTCATGGAAATCCGATGGCTCAACTTTCTGTTATACACAGCATTTTATCCCGAATTTTAAAGCACCGAAGAGCTCAATCACAAGGAGTATCAAAACTAGCTATGGTGGCAGTGGATAGACGAAGATTGAATTCTAAAGATATTTTTGACACACGAAATCCTAGTGTAAGAAAGATGTTTCTTACTATGTATCATAGATTTCGAAATATGTACAATGATCACGAAAAAGAAAGTGTTGTTGCTGTTAAAGGAAATGTTGATACATCTGCAATTAAAGGTTTACGAGCTTTTAAAGGTGTACCCTCTCAAGCTGAACTACAACAAATTTTAGAAATGCTTTTAGATTTAGCTTCAGCAGAGCCAGAACCAATGTATAAGCATTTGCAAAGAAGAGATGATGATTCAAGTGATGACGAATCTGGAGGAAGTTCAGGATCAGGAATGGGTGGTGAATCGGCGTCTATGGTTACTGCATGATTTTTTTAATTACTTCGCAAACAACTGCCCAATATCTTTAAAAGCTTTAAATTCTAAGGCATTATTTTCAGGATCTTTAAAAAACATGGTGGCTTGTTCGCCTACTTTTCCTTTAAAACGTATGGTAGGCTCAATTACAAATTTAGTATTTACACTTTCTAGACGTTCAGCAAGCTTGTGCCAATCTTCCCAAGAAAGTACTACACCGAAATGAGGTACGGGAACATCATGCCCATCAACAGGATTGGTAATTGCTTTAGTAGGAATAAAATTTTCTTTCTGATGAATGACGAGTTGATGTCCGAAGAAGTTAAAGTCTACCCAATGTGTATCACTTCTTCCTTCCTCACATTGCAAAGTATCTCGATAAAACGATCTACATTTTTCTAAATTTTGAACAGGAATGGCTATATGGAAAGGTTGTATCATTTTTATTTAATTGGTATAACAAATCAAAGATAAGATACTTAAATATATTTTTATGATTTCTAGATTTTAATCGCAGGGCGATAGCCAAGTGTTTAATTCCTGTATACTTGCATCGAGGCAGTTCATTAATTAATATAGGTTAAATACACTTCCAAAAAATACATAAAAAGAAACTAAAATTAGTTCTCCTATAAATACACCCAAAAACATATGCTTAAAAGGCATTTTTACAATTCCAGCCACATAACATATAATATCTGTAGGCACTAGTGGGAAAAAAGACCATCCTAGTACTAAAAATGTAGCTTTAGGGCTTTGCAGTTTTTGCTTGCATTTCATCACTTTATTAGGATATTTCTTTTCTAAATATTCACTGAAACCTAAAGTGTCAGCAAAATAATACAAACCTGTTGCAGATAACATAATACCAACCATAGATATTAACAGTACCAAAAAAAGCTGATTAGGAAATAATAGAATTCCTGTAATTACTAAAGGAGTACTTGGTAATAAGAAAAAACCTCTAACCAAAGAAATAATAGTATAAATAAAGATTATTTGTCCTTGATAAGAACTAATAAAACTTTTAATATAATTTACAGAGAATAGTTCTGGATTTTTTATGTAGTTGTATAAAACATATAGTAAAATACCTCCCCAGAGTACGTAAAAAATCTTTTTTCCTATTTTTAACATAGTTTTCTTCTTATTTGGTGCAATTATTCTATTTCTAGAATTTACTTGATAAGACGACCGCTAAGAAGAAATGTTACTTCTATTCTAAAAAAAATAACAAATACTTTAATCACAGGGTGATAGAAAAGTTTTTAATTCCCAAATACTTGTATCGAAAGTTATAAAATTTTCAATTAGATACCCGTCTGCTTGCAGCGGGATAGCTCATTAATCAGTTAAATAATAGCTTAGGAGCGAAGAATACTAATAAAGTTGAAAGCAAAACTAAATAAAAACCATATAAGACAATTTTACTTTTTATTCCATTCGTAATTACTAAAAATAAGAAAAGCAAAGCGATGAAAATCAGTCCTAAAGGCGAGTATATAAAAATTAGAAAGAACAAATAAATATCAAATAGAGCTAATAGGTTGATGTTGATTAAGATTAAGAATATATTATAAAAAACAAAAAAGCTAATAATCAATTTATTAGCCTTTTGTCTTTTACGTTCGTATCTGGTAGACATGTTGTTATTCTTATAAAGTAGTAATTTTTACTGCTGTTCCGGTAATAGAAACAACTAAAACAGCAGAACTTGATACGGTTTCAATATCAATCTTAATTCCTACAACAGCATTAGCATCCATTTTTTTAGCATTATCTCTTAATTTCTGAAAGGCTTCCTCTTTAATACCTTCTAAACCCAATTCGTAAGCTTCATAATATTTTTTTACACTAAACATATCTTTAAAAGACATTTTAGTTCCGTTGTGATTGTAAGATGAATTATATGATATACCAGTAACTATACCTTTGTATTCTGATATTTTATGGCCTTCAATTGAATTGGTTGTTGTTAAAATCATAATTAATATTTTTACTATTAGTATTCAAAGAGAATCTTTTGTTACATAATATACTTTAAAACCCAATGGCAGTATCATCACCACGATGATCTGCACCACCTTCTAATTTTCCATTAGGAAGTACTAAAATAGCATCAACTTTACCAATAACAGGCGAATTTGTTTCATCTAATTGATACCCTAATGCCTTCAATTCATTTTTTGTTGTATTAGAAATACCATTAGGCTCCATTTTAATATCATCTGGCAACCATTGGTGGTGAAATCTAGGCTGATTTACAGCTTCTTGCATTCCCATTTTATACTCATGAACATTTAAAATAGTTTGTAAAACAGATGTAATAATTGTAGAACCTCCTGGAGTTCCCACAACCATAAATAATTTTCCGTTTTTCTCAACAATAGTAGGAGTCATAGAACTTAACATCCTTTTTTCTGGTTCAATTTTATTAGCTTCAGCACCAACTAAACCGAACATATTTGGAACACCAGGTTTACTGCTAAAATCATCCATTTCATTATTCAAAAAGAATCCTAACTCAGAACAATAGAGTTTAGATCCGTAAGCAGCATTTATTGTTGTTGTTACAGAAACGGCATTACCAAATTGATCTACGATAGAGTAGTGGGTAGTTTCTGTACTTTCTGAAAAAGTTATATTTCCATGAGAAACTGCACTAGAAGGTGTTGGTTTTTCAAAAGAAAAATTATTCATACTCAATGTAGCATATTCTTTACTTATTAAAGTTTTTTTAGGAATTGTAACAAAATCAGGGTCTCCCAAAAAATGACTTCTATCAGCGTATGCTCTTCGTTCTGCCTCAGTAATTACCTGAATTGATTTGGTAGAATTATGTCCGTAGGTATCTAAGTCGAAAGGTTCAATAGCATTCATAATTTGAGCTAAGCAAATACCTCCGCTCGAAGGAGGAGACATTGAGATGATTTTTAAATCATCATAAGTAAACAGAATTGGAGTTCGCCATTTTGCTTCGTATTTAGCTAAATCTTCTTCAGTAATAATACCACCATTTTCTTGCATAAATTTAGCGAGTATTTTAGCCGTTTGCCCCTTATAAAACTCATCTCTACCATTTTTTTGAATTCGAGTTAAAGTCTCAGCTAATGATAGGTATTTTATGGTATCTCCTTTTTTCCAATTATTATCTAGTATTATCTTTTTGGAGTTTGCTTTTCTAAAATCTGGGGTATGCTTTTGTAATCTGTCTTCTTGTTTTTGAGTGACAACCACTCCTTTTTTTGCTAAATCAATAACAGGTTGTAAAATTTCTTCAATAGGAAGTGTACCAAATTTTTTATGAGCTTCGAAAACACCAGCTACAGTTCCAGGAATACCGACAGCCATGGCTCCTAAAGTACTTTTTCCTGAAATTACATTCCCTAGAGAGTCTAAGTACATGTCTTTTGAAGCTGTTATTGGAGCTTTTTCACGATAATCTAAAGCACCAACTTCACCATTATGTTTTCTATACACCATAAATCCACCTCCTCCTATGTTACCAGCGTAAGGAAAAGCAACTGCTAAAGCAAGCTCAGTAGCTACCATAGCATCGAAAGCATTACCGCCTTTTTTTAACATTTCAACACCAATAGCAGAGGCTTCTTTTCTTGCAGAAACTACCATAGCTTTATCTGTGATTACACCAATTTCTGGTTGTTTTTTACAATTAAAGAGTAAGGAAACTCCTAAGATAAAAGTGATAATTTGTTTCATTTGGTTAATTAGGTTTTGGTTGAAAAAAAAAGTTATAGTTTGTCAATTTGTATATTAACAAAATTGATGAGTTCAAACATAAAAGTTTGAAAATCATTTTCTATGTCTGTATAATATAATTGTAGATCTTCTATGGCTAAATTCATTTGAGATTTTCCTTTAGTTCGTCTATTCATTCCCTTGAGTACATCTTGAATACCATCTATATATTGATAATTGTATAACCAATTATATTGTATCATATACGGTAATAGATGTTGCGTTTTTTCTGGTAGAATTTCTTTGTGAGTTTCTAATAAGGAATAAATATTTTGAGTATAAATGTCTAAAGGAATTTGTGAATAATTATCCCAGTTTTTAGCTAAATAATGGTCGTAAAAAATATCGATGATAACACCATCATAATGTCCATATCGTTCATGTAATCGGCGTTTACTTATTCTTACAATTTCGTTAGCATCTGTAAATGTATCAATTGCTCTATGTAAATAAATTCCTTTTTGAATATCTTCTGAATAGTGTTTGAATTTATTTCCTCTAACGTGGTCTGCAATAAAATTACCTATCATAATTTCATTATTGTTTGGGGATAAATAGAGGTGTGCCAGAAAATTCATAGGTAAATGTAAATAAAAAAATACTAAAGATAATACCAATTGAATTTCAATTTTTTGATATGGTGTTTTTAAAATTCAATTGGTATTATTTATTGACGTTGCCAAATAGTGCAATTTTTAAGGTTTAAAATAAAATCTAAACAATCAACTATAAACAACTTGTAGGCTTGTCTTGAGTAATGTTATTCACTTACTGTAAAATAATCTTTAATAGAAACAGGTATTCCTTTAGCAGTAAATCCCTCTATTTCAATTTCAAACTCACCTGTAATATCAGAGGTGTAAAAAACTATTTCTTTTTTAGTAATATCTACATTTGGGTTCCAGTATAGTTGAGTTCTATAATCAGGAGTTCTTACTTTAAGATCGTTACTATATTCTTCGAAATAATATTTTTTTGATGATTGAGATTTAAGAATTGGATAATATTTTGAATATGAAGATGATGAATTAGGTGTGAAATTTCTTTTGTGTGTATCGATAATTATGGCACCATTGTATTCTTCATTACTAATTAAATATCGTTCTTTTGCGACACTAATACTTTTTATATCTTCCGCTTGAACTTGAAATAATTCATTATGGTTGTAAACGATATATCCATCGACAATTAAAATTGGTGGTAGATTTTTGTTTAGAGATTGTACATGTAGTTTAAAGCCAGATTCATCTTCAGATGTGAATGCTTTTTCAACTATTTCTATAAATATTTCTTTAATTGAATTAAATTTTTTGTATTCGTTTAGTACAAATGTTCTTTTCTTATCATCGAAAATAGTAATAGGTACACTAGGAATAATTGATAAACTATCTTTTTTAAGTGCATTATAAATATTCTCAATTTGGAAATAAATAGCTCTATTTCTTATAGTTTCTTTTAATTCTTCTGAAAAACTAAGAGTGTTGAATTCGTTTAAATTTTTAGGATAATTTTCTTTAGCAATTAATTCGATTTTATAGTTTTCTCTATTCTCGTTTAGAACTTGTAGGAGAATTTTATCTGTACTTACATCTTTTAAATTAAAATAAAAGTTACCATCATAATTGGTACTACCTACGTATGATTTTATTTCTCCATTGTTTTGTGTAAATGATAAACCTACTTTTATGTCGGATACCATTTCTGAAGTTTTTAAAGGGATTATTTTACCTTCAATAAGTTCACCTCTCACTTCGGGCAAGAAAAATGTAGTATTATCATTCAGTTGGTGAATAATTTTAGAAAAATCAATACTATTTTTTTTATCAGGAATTATAGTACTATTTCGTAATTTAATTGAAACCGAATATTCACCATTTTCTAATGTTGAGTTTAATTTTAAATTTATTTTATCTCTTTTAGTGTATGTCTTTTTATCAAGAAGCGCACTTTTTATTGTAGTTTCTTTTGAGCGTATATTTTCTTCAGGATTACGTTCTGTAAATGTTACATTTTTAAAAGGGTTTATAATGTAAATGTCTTCTTCAAAAACAATATTTTTATTCTTCATCCATTGTGTAAACGCTATCAATTTGTAAGAACCAGAATCAAGAATTGATGGAATGTAAAAGTCACCCATCCCTACACCTTTTTTTAAGTTTATTTTTTGTTTTAAGATACTGTTCTTTTTATTATCAACTAATGCTATGTATGCTACTTTACTAATATTGGAAAATAAATTGTTTTTTTCTGATAAGGTATAAACCTTATAATATAATTTTTCTCCAGTTAATAAAAAATTAGAGTTATAATGAACAAATATTTTTTCTTGTGGTAATTGTTTAAAATTAGTAAGAACTTGATTATTTTGTCCTATAGCTAATTGACAAATTACGATATATAAAATGATTGAAATTTTTCTATTCATACAGTTAATTTTTAATCGATCCAAAAATCTGGTTTAACAGGTGATCCAAAAACCCTACAATCGCCACAAGATTTTTCAACCATTTCAAATTCATAATCATTATTTTCAATTGCTGGATCTACAGCGGGTATGTCTGCAAAGCCAAAAAAGATATAATTGCCACTTATTGCTTGAAATAAAGGTCTAATTTGTCCATCAAATTTTAAAAAGATTTTTGGACCAGTACAATTTCGTATAAAGTTAGGAGTAGTAACAACATCTTCATTATTGAGAAATATTCGTTTTTTCGCTACAGAATTTACTTCAAAATAGCCAATAACTTTCTGATCAGAATTATCGTTTGCCGTAATATTACCTCTAATAAAGTTTACCTGACTTTGTGTAAAAACATTTTCAGAACTAGAAAATTTATTAAGTGTTTCATAATAATTATAAGCATTTAGTGATTGAATATATTGTTTCACTAGAATACTATACCTATTCTTCAACATAAAATTAGCTGTACTAATAGTTCTTATTGGAAATTTTGATACTTGATTATCAGAAAGTAAAGTTGTGTTAAATTGAATGATTGAATTTGAAGTTGTTGTGCTGTAACAAATTCTACTATCCTCAGGGTTATCTTTTACAACTGCTAATGGAGGGTATACAGAAGTGTCTAGTGTATACATACTCCAAAATTCAGAAACTATTTTAAAAGTTTCTTCATACTCATAAAAAAAGTATTTTCCATTAGCACTAGATCCATTTACACTTATAACAACAATGTCTTGTTCTGAAGTATCGTCTTTGCTTACACTATAACTTACATCATCTATTTCAGATCTTTCCGTAAGTGTCTCCTCTTCAGATGCATATGTTTGTCCGTCTTGAGTTTCTATATTTAGAGTATATACAGAGTTTGGTTTAGCTTCAAAGCTATTATCAGATATATATAATCCATCATCACTTTCACTAAAAGAATGGACGATATTTGAATTTTCAATGATAGATACCCGTGCGTTTTTTTCAGGATTAGCTACAAATGAAGTATCTACAGGGAATGTTCTAGATAACTTAATCTTATGAAAAGTATTTTCATTAGTAATTCTTCCTTCAATGACTAATAAATCTTCAAAAGTAGAGCTACCAATTTCAAAAGGTTCAACACATTGTGAGAATACAATGCATAAAAAAAGATATGTCAGAAAGTGTTGTCGTTTAAATTTCATAAACATTAAAATTTTAAGTTGTAGGTAATCGTAGGTATAGGAGTCGAAAAAATAGAACTTTTATATCCAGTAACATTACCATTAACTGTTTCAAAGAAAATTGAATAAGGATTATTTCTACCTAATACATTATAAATAGAGATATTCCAGAAACTATGTGCCAATTTTTTTATTTTATGATTCCCTTCAATATTAAATCCAATGTCTAACCTGAAGTAATCAGGAATTCGAAATTGATTTCTATTACTATACGTTAAAAATTCGGCACCTTGCGATATAAATTTTCCAGAAGGATAGGTAATAGGTCGCCCTGATTGATAGCTGAAATTACTTGATATACTATATCTTTCCGTTAACTTATAGTTTAAAACTACATCAACATTATGAGGTTTGTCATAATTTGTAGGAAAGTACTGTCCATTATTAACTCGTTCTTCATTAAAATTACCGTCAAGTTGTATTAGAGATCTAGAATACGAGTAACCAAGCCAACCATTTAATTTTCCAGACTTTTTTCGTATCAAAAATTCAGCACCATACGATTTACCAGGACCTTGTAAAATTTCAGTTTCAATGGTTTCATTTAACAATAAATTTGCTCCAGTCTTAAAATCAGTTAAGTTTTCATATTTCTTATAATATCCTTCTAAACTAACTTCATATTGGGAGTTATCAAAATTTTGAAATAACCCTAATGATAATTGTAATCCTTCTTGGGGTTTAATATTATGGTCTGATAATCTCCATGTATCTAGAGGAGATGCTGTAGTATTATTACTTAATCGGTGAATGTATTGAAAAGATTTATTAACTCCCCCTTTAACTGATAGGTTGTTGTTTAATAAATATCTTGCGGATAATCTATAGCTTAACCCTTCATAAGTATTGTATATCTCATTGTTTCCAATAGCTACATTATTAACAAGAGATGCTGTGTTTTTGGGCAAATTGTCTTGGTATGTCCGTTTTGTAGTAGGACCTAGAGATAAATATTTAGAAAAACGTAAACCAAAATCAAAAGCCAATTTTTTATTTACCTGATAATTATCTGATATAAAAATACCTGCTTCTAATCCTTTTTCATTGGGGATATTCAATCCCGTTACGAGAGAATTATTACCTAAAGGAGTAATGGTACCAGGAGAAATATTATAGAGTTTAGATTCAACTCCGTAATTAAACTGATGCTGTTTAGAATGTAAATATTGAAATTTAAATTTTAATCCAGTTTCATTGACTTTATACTTTAAATCAAAATCATTAGTCTCATCTTTCTCAAATTTTATTCCAAAATTATAGTTACTAGTAGATAAAATAAAGTTACTTAAATGCTTGTTGTTAAATTTATGAAACCAATTAATAGAGGCAGTAGTATTACTATAGGTGTTAATAGAATCAGTAGCTATTTGAAATTGATCATTACTATGATACCCAGTAACTTTTACCGTATTATTTTTGTTAAATTCATGGTTGTATTTAAGAATTGCATCATAAAAAGACACACTACTTTTTGAAAGTTGATCATCATCAATAAGACTTAAAATCCAATTTGAATATGTACTTCTAGCACCAACTAATAGCCCCGATTTACCTTTTATAATAGGTGTTTCTATACTTAAGTTTCCCGTTACAGGACCGATTGATGCCTCTCCAGAGAGTTTTGTAGTATTAGCATCTTTCGTATTCATTTCAAATACAGAAGATAATCTACCATCATATTCAATGGGTGTGTTTGCTTTATACACATTAACACTTTCTGTAGTGAAAGGATTAATAGCTGAAAATAAACCAAGAAAATGTGTAGGGTTATAAATTACTCCTTGATCTAATAAAAATAGATTCTGATCGACTTTTCCTCCTCTTACATTAATACCCTCACTTCCTTCTCCGGCAGATTTAATCCCAGGTAATGTTGTAACAGCCTTTAGTAAATCTCTTTCTCCTAAAATTTGAGGTATCGTTTTAATATCTTTCGCTTTGATTTGTACTATACTAGCAACTGTTTCTTTTAAATTTCTATTTTTTTTAGAGTTAATTACTACTTCATCTAATTTTTCACCTTCTTCGTCTAAATAGAAATTTAAAGTACCATTATTTAGTAATAGTATAGATCTAGTTTCTATGGAATGACCAATAAAAGAAGTTTCTATATTATTTTTACCATAAGGTATCTTCAATTTATAGTAACCTTTATCATTTGTCGTTGTAACTATATTTTTTTCTCTTTCAAATATAGTAGCACCTTCTATAGGCTTATTTGTTTTTAAATTTTTTACAACTCCAGAAATGTAATAGAATTCTTGTCGATTTTTTTCTTCTTTTCCGATAGGAGTGAAGTTGCTATTATCAACTAAAGGAATGTAGGAATCTTCCTTGATTTCTGTTTGAAAATTATTAGGTCTACGAATCAGTTGTCCGTTAGATAATATTATTTTATTATTTAATATGAAGTAATTTATAGAACTATTACCAAAAATATGTTCAAGAATTTTATAAATATTTTTATTATCAAATTGACCGCTTACTTTAGTGTTATCTAGCCATTTTTCTACAAAATAAAACCTATAATTTGATTTCGATTCTATTAATTCTATAGCTTCTAACTTCGTGACTTCATTAAAATTAATTGTTAAATTATTTTGACTTGATAATTTAAATAAAGTGAAAATGAAAATAATGAATAAACAATTTTTCTTACAATTCATAATTCTGATTTATGAGTTAACATTTCATCTAGTGTATTACAAAGAGTAATTGTAAATTTTTCAAGATTCTTTTTTCGCAACTCTTTATTTTTACTATAAAACTTATTAATTTCTTTTTTAAAATCTGGGAAAATTTTGAAGAAATCTTTTTTACTATCAATAGGGAAATATTCATTTTTGTAATTAAGATAATACGATATGTATTCTTTGAAAATAAAATGAACTCGATAGTTTTTTTCTTTTTGCTTTTTATGCTTTTTATGTTTTTTTAAAAGCGATATATGTTTATTTTCTTCCAGAACTCTTAGGAAACCTTTTGTCTTGGTATTAATGAATTTTATATCATTAATATAAAAGTATTTGATAAGTTCATTTTTTAAAACATACTTAAGACTTGTTTTTACAGTAGGAGCAATATCTTGATTTGTCTTTATGATTACTTTATCATGAATTATATCATATTTAATATCAATATTAGGATAAAATTGATCTCTATAATTAATAGACCCTTTTCTGAATCTATTTTCATCAAAATAAACATGATTAGTTTTAGAACTTATATATTGTTCCTTAAAAAGTACACCATAGCTTAATAAGGTGTTTTTTAAGTTAACATATTCATCAAAGTTCTTATAAAAAGATGTGCTATCTGCAACTTGAGACTTCCCGTTATAATATATAATTATAACAAAAAGAATTGAAAATATTCTTTTCATAGAAATTTATTTGGTTAGATTTTCTTTGACTGACTATTTGATAGCAATTTAGTAAAAAATATAAAAACAAAACATTATTTTAACATTTTATCAAGACAATATCATTTTTAAAAAAATAAGTGATTTTTAATTGCGAAAAACGTATTAAAATAGAATCAATTTTATCATAATTTAATTGATAATCCACTATTCTTTAACTGTAAAATAATCTTTTATTGAAATAGGTGTTCCTGTAGTTGTAAAGCCTTTGATCTCAATTTGAAATTCTCCTGTAATATCAGAAGAGTAGAAAACAATTTCCTTATCAGAAGTATTTAAACTAGGATTCCAATACAATTGTGTTCTGTAATCTGGAACTCTGCTATTTTGACTGTTTTTTTGGTTTTGAAAAAAGTATTCTTTGTAAGGCTGAGTTGGTAAAACGTGATAAGAAGACGTTGTACTTCTAATATCATTAAAAAAATCATTTTTGAATGTATCAACTAATACGACACCTTTATATCTGTAATTTCCATAATAATACTCATTCCTAACAATAGAAATAGATTTTACTTTTCTTGAATCATATGCAAGTAAATCATTATGATCATAAACAATTCTACCATCTACTATCAATAACGCTGGTACATGTCTAAATACTTTTGACTCGTTATCTGAAATTACATAAAGTTTTTGTTTATTATTTTTTAAGTTAAAGTTAGTTAGAGGTATAATTTCTACAAAGGTTTCTTTTATCGTTTTAAACCTCTTATAATCATCTAACATATATACTTCTTTTATTTGTTCAAATAATTTCTCTTCTGTGTTGATGTTAAGAATAGTATTCTTTTTAATGCTTGAATAAGAGTTTTCTATCTGAGCATAAATATTCCTTTTTTGTATCTCTTCAGTCATTATTTTATCTATGGTTATTTCTGAAAAATCATTAAAACTCTCTTCGATACCTACATGAGGCATTAATTCAATTTTATAATCGTTTTTGTTTTCGTCTAAAACTTGAATGTGCACATTTTTCATTGTTAAATTAGGAACATTGAAAAAGAATTTACCTTCATCGTTAGTAATAGCATTTATAGGTAATCTATTTTTATCGCCAGTAGATAGAGATACTTGTATATTAGACAAACTTACATTATTTTCTGAAGTTAGTTTACCTTGAATTAAACTTCCTCTTAATTCAGGTAAATAGAAATTATAACTTTTCCCTTTAGAGTTTAAACTACCTTTTTGAATTGGTAAGTTGAAATTGTTTAATTTACGTATAGAAATAGAAATTTGCTTTGGGTTTGTTATTGATTTGTCTTTTAGGTTGATAGCTATTCTTTCTCGTTTATTATACGTACTTTTTAAATTATGAAAGGCATTTGAGCTTGTTTTTTCCTGATTTACTAAAGTTTTTTCTATGGAAGCTTCTTTGATTTTACTAGTAAATGGATTAATAATACATAACTCTTTTTCATAAAAAGTTTTTAGGTTTTTCATCCATTGTGTATAAGCTATGATTTTATAAGTACCTGATTTTATTTTTGAATGAATAAAAAAATCACCATATCCATAACCATTATTTAAAGCTATTTTTTGCCTAGCTATACTAGTATTGCTTTTATCAATTAATTCAATATAAGCTACAGTACTGTATGAACTAAATATATCTTCTTGCTCTTTGCATGTTACTGTATAGTATAATGTTTCTCCTGTAAGTAAAAAATTAGTATTGCTATGTAAGTATATATATTCTTTTGGTAAATTATCAATGTTATTTACAAAAGCTTGTTCAGATTGTCCAAATAATTTTAGTACTACTACTGTGGTAAAAATTAAAATAAATTTCTTGATCATAATTATAAAGTTTTTATTCGGTCCAAAAACTTGGTGGAGTTGGTTGCCCTACATGGTCACATTCGCCACATACTTTTCGTATTAATATATATGGACTTGTATCCGAAGGATTATCTGGATCTTTAAGATAAACCCAACCATTTTGTAAAGACGATAATAAAGGAGATTTACCAAAGGCATCTTCAATAAGAGGTCGTCTTAATTCTTCCTGATTACAAAATTGAAAACTAACATGATCTTTAAAATCAGTATCTGTAAAGTCAGATCTATTAAAAAATACTCGTTTAGAGCTTACAGAAGAAACTTCAAAAAAGCCAACAACATTATCGTTAGGGTTTGTTTCAGGTATTATATTGTTAGGAATATTTCCTACTTGTGTTTCAGAAAAGATATTGTTACCATCTGAAAATTTTTCAAGTTTGTCATAAAAATTGTATGTATTTTGATTCATTACATACTGTGTGACTAAAATAGAGTAGCGTCTTCCTATTCTATAATGATCTAACGGTATTTTTCGTATAGGATATCCTAACACACGATCTTCATCTAAAGAAATAGTTTCAGTGATGAGTATCTCTTTAGATTTTTCATTTCCATAACATGATCCATCCCCATATATACTAGGATCCTTGTTTATTAACTCAAATTCATAAGGTCTAGTATCTGACTTAATAATTATAGTTCTACTTCTCCAAAATAATGCTTGTACTTTAAAAGTTTCATCATATTCATAACGGAAATATTTTCCAGAGTCATTAGTTGTAGTACTATTTACTCTAATTACTGCTTCTTGTATATTGTCTAGATCATTATTTTCTACATTGATGGTTATATCTTCAATTTCAGAAGATAAAGGTAGCGTTTCAGGTTTTGAAGTATAACGTTTACCATTTTCTGTCTGTATTTGTAATGTATATGCTACGTTGGCTCTAGCAGCAAATTCAGTAGCAGAAGTATATATTCCATCTTCAGTTTCTATAAAATTATATGTGGTTCCAGTATTGTCAATAATATTTACGCTAGCATTTTTTTCAGGATTTGGTTTATCTGCGTTTACAGGAACAGTTTTAGAAACTTGTATGGTGTGCTTTTTAAATTCATCTGTAAGAATAGCACTAATAACAATATTACTTTTAAACTCTTGATTATTATTTAATTCTACAGCTTCAATGCAGCTAGCTATAGTAAGAAGCGTACTTATGTAAATAAAGGATAGAAAAATTCTTTGTTTCATAATATTTAGAATTTAAAGTTATAAGTTATAGTTGGGATAGGTACTGAAAAAATAGAGCTTTGAAAACTTTCTACGTTACCCGAGGCAGAAGTTTGAAAGAATACAGAGTAAGGATTGTTTCTTCCTAAGACATTGTATATTGAAATATTCCAGAAACTATGTGCAAATTTTTTAATTTTATGATTTCCTTCGATATTAATACCTATATCCAATCTATAATAATCAGGTATCCTGAATTGATTTCTGTTACTATACGTCAGGAATTCTCTATCTCCTACAAAGAATTTTCCATCAGGAAATGTTATAGGTCTACCTGTTTGATATGTGAAATTTGTAGAAAAACTATAACGTTCTGTAAATTTATAATTTAATACAGCATTAAAGTCATGAGGTTTGTCATAATTTGTTGGGAAAAATAACCCATTATTAACACGTTCCTCATCAAACTGACTGTCTAATTGAAGTAAAGATCTAGAATAGCTATAGCCAAGCCATCCGTTTAATTTTCCTTTATTCTTTTTTACTAAAAACTCTATTCCGTACGATTTACCTTTTCCTTGTAATACTTCAGTTTCAATGGTTTCATTTAAAAGTAATGTAGCACCTACTTTGTAATCAAGTAGATTCTCATAACGTTTGTAATAACCTTCTAAGCTCAATTCATAGTTGTTATCATCAATATTTTTAAAAAGACCTAGGGTAAGTTGTGTACCTTCTTGTGGTTTAATATTTGTATCTGAAAGTCTCCAAGTATCGGTTGGAGTAGCAGTAGTGTTATTATTAAGTCTGTGGATGTATTGAAAAGATTTATGATAACTCGCTTTTACAGAAAAATCGTTGTCAAAAGCATAACGAGAAGCAATTCTATAGCTAAACCCATAGTAAGTTTTAAAAACTTCGTTTTCATCAAATGAAAAACTGTTGATCAAGGTAGTTTCATTTTTAGGAGCATTGGCTTGATATTCTCTTTGGGATGAAGATCCTAAGGCTAAATATTGATTGAGACGTAAACCTACATTGAAATTTAACTTTGGTGTTACAGTAATTTCATCAGAAACAAACAATCCATTTTCTAATGCTTTTTCTTGAGGAATGTTCAATGGAGTGATAACAGAAGTTTCTCCATTAGGTGATATTGTTCCTGGATTAATTCGATATAATTTAGATTCTATACCGTAGTCAAATTTATGTGCTTTGGAATAATCATACCTCATTTTTAGCTTTAGATCCGTTTCATTAATGTTGTAATTAAGATCAAAGCCAGCATTAGTAGTTAAGGTTTCATAATTGATATCAAAAGCATATTGACTATTTGAAATAATTAAATTTCCTCTATTTTTTTCGTTAAACTTATGTTGCCAGTTTAATGAGAACATAGTATTCCTATATTTATTAATTGTATCAGAAGCAATTTGATATTTATCTTGGCTATGATATGCTGTAATTTTTAAATTATTCTTCTCATTAAATGTATGCGAATATTTAGCAATAAGATCTAGAAAGGAAACACCACTATTTTTAATTTTTTTATTATCTACCAGATTTAAAATCCAATCAGAATATGTACTTCGTACTCCAAGATTTAAACCAGATTTACTTTTAACGATTGGAATTTCAACATTTAAATTCCCTGTTACAGGTCCTATAGAAGCTTCACCTGTAAATTTTTCTGTACTAGGGTTTTTGGTACGGATATCAAATACAGAAGATAAACGACCACCATATTCAGCAGGCATATTTCCCGTATATACTTTTAAATCGTTTGTTGTAAATGGATTTACAGCAGAGAATAAACCTAAGAAATGTGTTGGGTTGTAAATAACACCATCATCTAATAAAAATAGGTTTTGATCTACTTTTCCTCCTCGAACATTAACTCCTTCAGAACCTTCACCTGTAGTTTTTATAGCTGGGAGAGTAGTTGCTACTTTTAATATATCACGTTCTCCTAATACTAAAGGGATTTTCTTGATTTCTTGCGCTTTAATTTGACTAATTCCTGAAACCGTTTTTCTTAAATTATTGTTTTTATTAGCGTTTATAAATATTTCATCTAATTGCTCAGATTTTTCATTAATAGAGAAGTTTAAAGTACCATTATTATATATAATAATATCCTTGTATTCACTATCAAATCCTACAAAAGAAGTTTCAATTTTATTTTTTCCGTAAGGGAGTTGTATACTATAAAACCCCTTACTATTGGTAGTTGCATAATTATTAGTAGTTCTATTAATTACAGTTACACCTTCTATTGGTGCTCCATTTTTATCATTTTTAACAAAACCCTTAATTGTATATGTGGCTTTTTTATTTTTTTCTTCTCTTCCTATTTTTAAAAACTTAGTATCATTTTTAGTTTCTAATTCTAATAGAATAGGAGAAGTAGTATTGTCTTTAGTGTTTGAATTACTGTTGTAAACACCATGTTTTATGAGGTTTCCGTTAGTTAATACAATTTTATTATTTTCCAAAACAAAATAATTGATTTCACTGTCTTCAAAAATACTTTCTAAAATAGTTTCAATAGAAGCATTTGTAAAATATCTAGTAATTATAGAATCGTCCAACCACTCATCTAAAAAGAAAAAATGATAGTCACTATTTTTCTCGATAAGTTGTATAATTTCTTTTTTGTTCAAGTTCTTAATCTCAATAGTTAGGTTTTTTCCTTTTTCTTGAGAAAGCACAGGTAATATTATAAACATAAATATAACCAGTGCTATTTTTTTTATAGCAGATGTTATCATTCTTTTACTAAGATTGAAGTTGATTGATTAATTTGACTACAAAGTTTTTAAAATCGTTCTTTAAGTTGAATTTGTTGCTTTTGTAGAATTTAGTAATTGTTTTTTTTTGATTTGGAAAGAGTTTGATAAAATCTTTTTTCGAGGAAATTGTGTAGTATTTATTATTTAGATAAAGTATGTAAATGTCCTTTTTCTTTTTAAATTCATGATGTAAATAATCTTGCTCTTTATTATAAATAACATCTTTTTGATTTTTTTTGAAAAGAATAAATTTTTCAGCCGTTTTAATTTCTTCTAAAAATCCAAATTCTTCTGTGTATTTAAAATTAAATTGTTCAATTTTAAAGTGTTGAATTAAGTTTCTTTCTGGAATAATTGAAATGATTTCATCTTGATCTTTTATACGAATAACTAAAAAATCATCAACAATATCATATTTCATATCAATAGCATAAAAACTTTGATTTCGATATGTTATTTCTCCCTTTTTAAAGGAACCATCTAATAAAAAGTTATGATTCGATTTGTTCTTTTTACGATATTTTTCATAATAAATTGTACCATAACTTAATGCGGTATTTTTTACACCAACTAATTGGTCAAAATTTTCGTACAGAGATAAACGATCTGAGTTTTGTGAGTTTACTGTATAGCACAACAGCAAAACAAAAAGAACTGAGGATATTCTTTTCATAGTAATTTATTTGGTTAGATTTTCTTTAATAGATTTTTCTTAGGGTGAATTTAGAAAAAAAAAGAATTGAAAATATTTTTTTAACATTTTTATTTTCTAACCATAAACCCATTTTTTATAAAAATAGGGGCTCCATTTTTTGTAAACCCTTCTATTTCAATTTCAAACTCACCTGTAATATCAGATGTGTAAAAAACAATTTCTTTTTTAGTAATATCTACATTTGGATCCCAATATAGTTGAGTTCTATAATCTGGGGTTCTTTTTTGAGATTTCATATTATAATTTTCAAAGAAATATTTTTTTTCTGGCTGCATTGGTAAAACAGAAAATTGTTTGACGGAGTTCGATATTGGAGTGTAATTTTTTTTGAATGTTTCTACAAAAGTGATGCCTTGATAAATAGAATTTCCGTAAGAATATTTACGATTAACAATAGCAATTGTCTTAATTTTTGAACACTCAAAATCAATAAAGTTATGATGGTTGTTTACAATATGACCATCAACAATAAGTAGCGAAGGAATATTACCAATAAAACCAGTTGTTTTAATACCTTCTGAAGGAACAATAATTTGATACTTATCATTAATATTTCTAATTTTAGCTTTATCTATTATTTCTGTAAAAGTTTCTTTTAAAGTTTTGAATCTAGTGTAATCGTTTAGTTCATATACTGTTTTATTTTTAAACAAAAGTTCTTCATTGTTTAATGGAGTTATAGCGTCTTTTTTAACTGAATAATATGCATTCTTAATTTGCGCATATTTACTGCGATCTTGTATACTATTTACAATTTCTTCTGTAAGTTGAATAGGAGGGAAGTTATACGGTTTATCTACTAATTTGTCAGTATTTAATAGTTCAATAGTATATTTAGAGGCATTAGAACTTAGGACTTGGATATATAATGTATTTTCGTTTAGATAAGGAATATTGAAATAGAATTCGCCAAGATGATTAGTAGTTGCCATTAATGGCAAGTGGTTATTATTAATTGACAATGAAATCGATTTGTTGGCAAGCTGATTTACATTTTTGGCTGAAATCTTTCCATGAAGTATATGTCCTCTTAGTTCTGGTAAAAAACGAATGTTTTTAGATAATTGCTTATGTTGAAATGTTGTTTTATGATTGTTTAAAGGAAGTGTAAAGTTATTTTTTCTTTTGACTGATATAGATATGTTGCTTTCTGAAGATAAATGTAATTGCTTAATATCGATGACTACTTTTTCTCTTTTATAATAACTTGATTTATCAGTAATTGAATTGTTGTATTTATCATTTGTTTTCGAAGCCTTTTTTAAACTACCTTTGCTATAATGATCATTTGAAAACGGGTTTACAATAAATATTGTATTCTCAAAATAGTTTTCATAATTCTTCATCCAATTAGTGTAACAAATTAACTTGTAGGTTCCAGTTTTTATGGAAGTATCAATAAAAAAATCTCCATATCCGATTCCTGATTTTAAATGTATTTTTTGTTGTAGTATGGTTTTATGATCAGATGCTACTAATTCTAAATAGGCAACTTTACTATACGTAGAAAATTTCTTTGTTTCATCTAAACAATATACTTTATAATACAATGTTTCTCCGGTGACCAATAAATCATCATTATAATCTAAACGGATGTGTTCTTGGGGAAATTCTTTTGTAGGATCTATTGATAAAGTACGTTCCGATTGCGCATGAACTAGTGAACATATAAAAAGAAGTAGTATTATTTTTTTCATGATTTACAATTTTTTTACTCAGTCCAAAAACTTGGTGCCAAAGGCGGACCAATATTAGTGCAATCTCCACATGCTTTTCCTATTAAGAGATATGGGTGTGTACTTGGTATTGGGTTTACAGCTACATCAGAAAAAAATATATACCCGTTTTCTAATAAATTTAATAAGGGAGAATTACCAGCCAGGTCTTCAATAAAGGGATTGGGTCTATCCTGACAAGAAGATGGATCAATATAATTGACATAATCGGTATTTGTAATGTCTTCTCTGTTGATGTAATACCGTTCTGAAGATACTGATGAAACTTCAAAAAAACCAGATACTTTATTGTTTGAGGGGTTACTTTCAGAAGTAATATTACTAGGTACGTTTCCCAACTGTACTTGAGAAAAAATATTGTCAGGATCGGAAAATTTACTTAGCAATTCATAATAATCGTAAGTTCTTTTATTTAATACATATTGTTGTACTAAAATGCTATAACGTATTCCAATAATATAGTTATCTAAAGGTATAGTTCGTATTGGGAATGCCACAACACGATCCTCTGATAATGATTGCGTTTCTGTAACCATAATAGAAGTAGCTTTTTGATTTCCGTAGCAAAAACCAATACCATGTATATTAGGATCTTTATCAACTTTAGCAAAACGGTATGGATTTTCTGATATTAATTTGAGTTCTCTGGGGCTCCAATACACTGCTTTTACTTTATAAGTTTCATCATAAGTATACCTATAGTAACCACCATTAGTAGTTGTGTTAAGCGTACTATTAACTTTTATAACTAGTTCTTGATTACCTGAATCATTAGATTCAATATCAAAATTAAGGTTTTCTAATGCTGCAAGTGCAGGTAATTGTTCTGCTGTAGAGTTGTATTTTCTTCCGTCCGATGTTTCTATATGCAATGTATACAGCTTTTCAGGTTCCGCTAAGAATGCAATATTAGAACTATATCTGCCATTTTCTGTTTCAATAAAATCGTAGATAATACCGTTATCGTCTGAAATCGAAACCTTAGCATTTTTAAGAGGAGCAACATCTGTTGAATCTAAAGGAATTGTTTTAGATAATACTATTGAGTGTTGTTTCATTTCATTGGTTAATCTAGCTTTTACAACAATATGCTCTTCAAAAGTTATGTTTTCAACTACTAAAGGTTGCGTACAATGATAAAAGAGTGCTATAAATAATAAAAAGTAAAAATAGATATATTGCTTTTTCATTTTTTAAAATTTAAAATTATAGGTGATTGTAGGAATGGGTACTGAGAAAATAGAATTCTGATATGCTTCTATTTGTCCATTTACAGTTTGAAAAAAAGCAGAATAAGGATTGTTTCTTCCCAAAACATTATATACTGAAATGTTCCAAAAACTATGAGCTAACTTTTTAATTTTATGGTTTCCTTCTATATTTATTCCAATATCCATTCTGTAATAATCTGGTATTCTGAATTGGTTTCTATTACTGTAGGTTAAAAATTCAATACCATCAATATTATATTTTCCAGTAGGGTAGGTAATGGGTTTACCTGTTTGGTAGGTAAAGTTCATAGACAAACTGTACCTTTTTGTAAACTTGTAATTTAAAACAGCATTAAAATCGTGAGGAATATCGTAGTTTGTTGGGAAAAATAGACCATCATTAACACGTTCTTCATCAAAAACACTATTCAATTGAATTAAAGATCTAGAATAACTATAGCCAAGCCAACCGTTTAAACGACCTTTATTTTTTCGTAGTAAAAATTCAATTCCATAAGATTTTCCTTTTCCTTGAAGTACTTCTGTTTCTATATTTTCATTCAATAATAAATTAGCTCCAATTTTATAATCTAGAAGATTTTCATATTCTTTAAAATACCCTTCTAAACTTAATTCATAATTATCATCATCCAGGTTTTTAAAAAGCCCTAACGATAGTTGTGTTCCTTCTTGTGGCTTTATATTAGTGTCGGAAAGTCTCCATGTATCTACAGGAGTCGCGGTAGTATTATTATTCAATCTGTGGATGTATTGAAATGATTTGTTGTACCCAGCTTTTAATGAAAAGCTATCTGTAAAGGCATACCTTCCAGATATTCTGTAACTCAGGTTATGGTATGTTTTAAAGATATCGTTAGTATCATGATTTACAGTATTAATAAGTGAGGATTCATTTTTAGGTATTCCGCTTTGATATATTCTTTCAGTAGATGGCCCTAAAGCTAAATATTGATTTAATCGTACACCTAGATTAAAGTTTATCTTGTTATTGAGTTTAATTTCATCTAAAAGAAACAAACTGTTTTCTAAAGCTCTTTCTTTTGGAATAGTGAGTGGTGTTACTTCAGAAGTAGTTCCGGATGGACTGATCGTGCCAGGGTTTACACGATAGAACTTCGATTCTAAACCATATTTGAATTGATGAGTATTCGAATGATTATATTTCATTACAAATTTTAAATCGGTTTCATTTACTTGATATTTTAGATTAAATCCTTTGTTTGTATCATTTCCGTCATAGTCTATATTAAAAGCATAATTGCTATTAGATATGGTAAAATCTCCAGAGTTTTTAGTGTTGAATTGATGTCTCCAGTTTACTGTTACTAAAGTGTTTCCGTAGGTGTTAATTGTATCTGAAGCTATTTGGTATTGATCTTTGCTGTGATACCCTGTAATTTTTAAAGTATTGTTATCATTTAAAGTATGTTTATAATTCCCAATAACATCAAAAAATGAAATACTACTATTTTTAATATCCTTATTATCAATAAGGTTTAAAACCCATCCAGAGTAGGTACTTCTAGCTCCTAAAATTAAACCAGATTTATCTTTAACAATTGGGATATCTACATGGACATTTCCTGTAACAGGGCCTATAGATGCTTCGCCTGCAAACTTTTTCGTATTGGGAGATTTTGTTTTCAAATCGAACACAGAAGATAGTCTACCGCCATATTCCGCAGGAATATTTCCAGTGTAAGTATTTAAACTATTTGTTGTAAAAGGATTTATAGCTGAAAAGAGCCCTAAAAAATGAGTAGGATTATAAATAACACCATTATCTAACAAAAATAAGTTCTGATCAACTTTTCCACCTCTTACGTTAACCCCTTCAGATCCTTCACCAGCAGATTTAATAGCAGGTAGTGTAATGGCTACTTTTAAAATGTCTCTTTCTCCTAATATTGTAGGAATTGTTTTTATATCTTCCATTTTAATTGTAGTAATTCCTGCTATAGTCTGTTTTATATTTTTCGTTGCATTGGCATTGATAACTACTTCATCCAATTGTTCAGAAACTTCATGTATAGAAATATTCAAACTACCATTATTGTATAGAATTATATTTTGAGTTTTTGTCTCAAATCCAGAAAATTTTGTTTCAAGCGTATGTGCTCCGTAAGGTAATTCTATACGATATTTTCCATTTTTGTCTGTTGTTGTATATACATTTTTTTTCCGTTCTATTATAGTAACTCCAGTTATGGGTTTTCCTGTTTTATAGTTTATAACAACACCAGATAAGACGTACAATCCTTTTTTATCCTTGGTTTCCTTACCAATTTTAATGCTATTATTTATTGAACTCGATGATGAGTTTATATAAATAGGAACATTATTTTCTGAAATACTATGTTGAGCATTAAATACATTTTCCTTGATTAAGGTTCCTTTGGTTAAAACGATATTCAAATTCTCTAGAATGTAATAATTAATAGCACTTTCTTTAAATAGATCGTTTAAAATTGTTTCTACTATTGTGTTTTTGTAAGAGTTTGTAAATCTTTTAGTTGAAATCCATTTTTTTAAAAAATAAAAACGATAGTTTGTTTTTTGTTCTATTAACTCAAATATTTCTATTTGGCTTAAATTATTAACATCAAGTGTGATTTTTTGTTCTTTTTCTTGTGAATTAATATGAAGAAACAAAAGGGAAGTACAAATACAAATAAGCTTTTTTATAATTTCATTTTTCATTGTTTAATTATGTATTTGTTCTAATAGGTTAGCAATGAATTTTTTGAAATCACTTTTAAACAGTATTTTATTTTGACGAAAAAAAGAAGTAATATTTTTTCTTTTTTCAGGGAATATTCTGATAAAATCTTTTTTTGATCTTACAGGAAAATATTCATCTTTAGTATAGATGTAATATACATTAGGTTTTTTTTTAAAAGTATGATGAATATAATTGTTATCATTATTTTCTATACTAACCTTACTATGTTTCCTAAAGATTGAAAATTCTTTTTTTTGTGATAGTTTTTCTAAAAAACCATATTTTTTTGTGTTAAAAAAAATAGCTTTCCCTATGGAAAAATGCTCTACAAATGCTTTCTCTGGAATTATAGAAATATACTGATTAAGATTCGAAATTTTTAGGATGATATTATCGTTAACAATGTCGTATTTTATATAAGTATTGTAGAAAACTTCGTTTCTATAGGTAATATTTCCTTCTGTAAATTTATTCGTTTTAAAAAAGTTGTGATTATTTTTAGTCCTTTTAATATATCGTTCTTTGTATACGTCTCCATAACTAAGTTTTGTATTTACATTACTTATGGTACTATCTAAGAAAGCATAAAGGTTTTCTTGTGTATTTAAATTTTGACTTGCTATATTTTGAATATAGAATATCACAAAAAAGAAGATGGTTAACTTCTTCATTTTGCAGTTTGTAGTTTAGGTTGATTAATGCATATGCAATTTAAAAATTAACACAAACTAAAAAATTAAATATGGCTATTTTGCTATTTTGTTTTAACAAAATGAGAATTAACTATAAGAAATTAATGAAGAACACAAAAAAAAACTATTTAAAATATGTTTTTAACAAATTTTAAATAGCTTTAATGTTGTTTAGGTAAACCTAAGGGTATATCTTTTTTTAATTCTTACTAGGAATATTTTTTAAAATTTCTAATAAAAATTTCCAAAACTTTTGCATTGAAGATATCTGCGCGCGTTCATCAGGTGAATGTGCACCTCTAATGTTAGGTCCGAAAGAAATCATATCCATTTTTGGATAATTCTGACCTAAAATTCCGCATTCTAATCCAGCATGGCAGGCAGCAACATGTGGCTCAGCATTATTTATTTCAACGTATAAATTCTTTAATACTTTTAAAATATCAGAGTTTGTATTTGGTAACCAACCGGGGTATGTACCCGAAAATTCAACATCAAATCCTGCTAATTCAAAAACAGAACGTAATGAATTTGCTAAATCCCATTTATTAGTTTCAGAAGAAGAACGAGTTAAGCACCCAATTTTTATAGCACCATCTTTAACAATTACTCGTGCAACATTATTCGATGTCTCTACTAAATCTTCAATATATGGACTCATACGATACACTCCATTTAAAGCCCCGTAAATAGATTTAATTAATCCGATTTGAACACCTAAATCCATTACAGTTTCAGGAGTAGCAATTTCTTTAAGTTCAATAGTTAAGTTTTCTTCTATAGTCGCAAACTCACCTTTTATTTCATTAATCAATTGATTCAATTCAAATAAGAAAGGTTCTTTAGAAACACTATCAATAACAACAGTCGCAAAACTTTCTCTAGGAATAGCGTTACGCAAACTTCCTCCATTAATTTCAGAAATACGTAAGCCATAATTCGTGAATCCATCAAATAATAAGCGATTCATTATTTTATTAGCATTACCTAAACCTTTATGAATATCCATTCCAGAATGACCTCCATTTAAACCTGTAACCGAAAGTTCGAAAGCACTAGTGTTTTCAGGAGTATTTTCAAATTTGTAAGATCTAGTAGCGGTAATATCAACACCACCAGCACAACCAATACCAATTTCATCATCTTCTTCAGTATCTAAATTTAAGAGAATATCACCAGTTAAAATACCGCCTTCAAGCCCCATTGCTCCAGTCATTCCAGTTTCTTCATCAATAGTAAATAACGCTTCGATGGCAGGATGAGGAATATCATTAGAAGATAAAACAGCCATAATAGAGGCAACTCCTAGTCCATTATCAGCTCCTAAAGTTGTACCTTCAGCTTTAACCCAATCTCCATCGATAAACATTTTAATTCCTTCAGTATCAAAATCAAAATTAGTATCTGCATTCTTTTGATGAACCATGTCTAAATGACTCTGCATTACTATGGTTTTTCTATCTTCCATACCAGTAGTAGCAGGCTTACGTATAATCACATTACCAACTTTATCTACAAAAGTTTCTAGGTTTAGTTTTTTCCCAAAATCAACCATAAATTGTATCACACGTTCTTCTTTTTTAGAAGGACGAGGAACCGCATTTAAATCTGCAAAGTGATTCCATACAACTTTCGGTTCGATATTTCTTATTTCTGAGCTCATTTCGTTTCGTTTTGTTTGATAATTCAAAGGTACATTTTAAGAGTAGAAGAAGCAAAGAGAAAATGTATCATGAAGATTTATTTTAGCATTGATAATTAATAAAACAATGAACAACTTTTTTTCTCAATTCTCTTTTCTCAATTCTCTTTTCTTATGCTGTATATTATTGTAATTTCGCACTATGGATTTTTCATCTAAACTTCTTGAAAACGCTGTTAACGAAGTTAGCAGATTGCCGGGTATAGGTAAACGTACAGCATTACGTTTGGTGTTACATTTACTAAAACAACCTTCAGATCATACTAAATTTTTAACAGAAGCATTAGTTAAGTTAAGAAATGAAGTAAAAACCTGTAAAAAATGCCATAATATTTCTGATAGTATATTATGTGATATTTGTAGTAATCCGAATAGAAAAGAAGAAATAGTTTGTGTTGTAGAAGATATTAGAGATGTAATGGCAATAGAAAATACAGGTCAATTTAGAGGTTTGTATCATGTTTTAGGAGGTAAAATTTCACCAATTGAAGGAATAGGGCCTCAAAATTTAAATATAGAGTCGTTAGTTGAAAAAGTAAAAAGTGGTGAAGTAAAAGAATTGATTTTTGCATTAAGTTCTACAATGGAAGGCGATACAACGAACTTTTACATTTACAAACAAATAGAAGAATTTAATGTTACTACTTCTACCATAGCTAGAGGAATAGCTGTAGGAGATGAGTTAGAATATGCAGATGAAGTAACACTTGGTAGAAGTATTCAGAATAGAATTCCTTTTATCAATAGTCTTAAACAATAAAAATTGTTCATAGTTTGCATAAGTATTAACTACTATGCTACATAGTATCAATCTTAAAATAGAAATAAAGTATACTTAGAACTTTTCCTGAATTGAATATCAATAATTAAATTTAGATCGTTGTTACCACACATAAAAACTAAAAATGAATTCTTCTTTATTAACCAACATTGAATCCAAATTAAAACGAGCCAACGACCATATTCAAAGACTATCGGTTGATATTCCAAAATGGAGTAATGAAAATCCTGCCAAATGTGATTGTGTGCTTAATGAAGGAAGATTAGGATTTAAGCTAATTCTAGATGAATTTGAAAAACCTGAATCTTTAAATGATTGGAGTTTATCAGTTGGAGAATGTGTTCATAATTTGAGGAGCCTACTTGACAACCTAACTTTCGCCTTAGCTAGGCTTAAACAAGATCCTCCTGCTAATCCAAGAAGTATAAAATTCCCAATATATCAAGAAGAAGCTCAATTTCGAAATGGTAGTTCATCTACTATAAGACAATTGACTACTGATGTTGCTGAATTAATTGAAAAAACACAGCCTTTTCAAAGGAACAATCCGAATGTGGAAGGAACTCCAGCAGATGACCCTTTAGTAATACTTAATTGGCTAAGTAATATTGACAAACATCAAATTCCAATCGTAATTCACTTATTCCCGAATTCTATTGCAAATTCAGCAAGAGTTGAATACTACTCAGAAGAAGAAGCTTCATTAAATGTTCCGCCAAATGTCTCAGTTTGGGTTGACAATTTTACACCGGGAACTACTCTTATGGAATATAAATCAAAACATCCAATCAAAAAAGTTTCTGGAAGTTTTAATTATATTGTGACTGTAAGTATTGATGTGAAAGGAACTTTACTACCTGTAATGAAGCTAATGCCATATTTAATTGGATACACCAACTTAGTTTTAGATCAATTTAGAAATTTTTTCGTGTAAGATATAACGTGTGTGGTAACATTATATATGAAATCAGAGCAATTTAGTGCAAGATCAAAAGGTCATTTTCTTTTTTTTAAGACGCTAAATTTTTATAAGTTTAATAAGAAATAAAAATGCGCAAATAAATCAGTTGGTTTAGGTGTGTTTGCCTTGCCCCGATTCATATATTTAGCGTTGTAAAATATTATGAAAAAGAAAAGTTACTATATATTTATTTTTACTCTAATTTTTAGCTCTTGTAAAGTTGATTATAAAATTGATCGTTTTAAATTAGAATTCACTGATTGGCATGGAAGCGACGGGTTTATGTTAAAATATATTATAACTCAAGACAGCCTGAAAATTCATTATGATTGTGATTTTGAAAATTGTAAAGACACTGTAATTTACAAAAGAATGTTGAATGAAAAAAAGGTTTATGATTTCTACAACAAACTAAAAAATTTCAAAACTGATACCTTGAAAAAATTCTATATTGGAGAATTTCCTCATAGTAGAGAAGTTTTAGAAATTAGAGGAGATAGTTTAAATCAAGTACGAATAATACTTATGGATTATTATCATTCTGAAATTGAAAAAATCACTTTGGAAATAGATAAAATTGTAAACAATAAAAAATATAGTATTCATAATTAAATACTACGTACAACAAAGGTGTATAGTTAATTGTTTGCGGATTTATACTTCGGACAAATCTCGAAAAACCAAAAGTTCATCACTTTTAATTAACTTTATAACCAAAAAGCACAAATAACAATACACAAAACATTACCTAACATTGAAAATGAAAATACATCTATTTTGTTTATTAATACCTATTATAACAAGCTCACAAAGTTTGAGGAAAATTGATTTAATTGGAAATTGGAAGGTTAAAAAATATATTATGAAAAAGGAATTCCCTAAGGATACCTTGATAAATTATGGTGGTGGAATGCACCAAAAATATGGGAAAACAACTGAACCTAAATCATTTGATATTAAAATAACTAAAAATACGATAAAAGAAGGGGTATTAGAATCTAACTTTTGGGAGATTTCTGATTACGAAATCATTGCACGTAGTCCAGTGCCGAAAAGTAAACTTAAGTATTATCAAAAATATACTTTTGATGTAATTGAAAAACTGAAAAATGGAGAATACTATTTTACCAACAACTATTATACTTGGAAAGTTATATCAATAAATAAAAATGAATTAATTATCGATAATGGTGAATACTATAACACATCATATGAACGAAAGAAAAAAGTTAGGTAACATTGTATAAACGTTCACAGTAGTTTATCATTCATACTTATTTCCAACATGATCTAAATTCTCTAACATTTTCGCTGTTAAATCATCAATAAAAACTTTGTTTTTATAAAGGTTATTTTGACCTTTAAATTCATTTACACTAGTTTTATTTGCAGTGTTGAAAATAGTTTTTGTTACTATGTATCTCCCTGTAATTAAATTATACGATTTGTTACTATATTCAGTAGGAGAAGATTTGTATGTCGTATCATAACCGATAACTTGTACTTTTTGTCTTTTGGAGTTATATCTAATTCTTATAAATCTACCAAATGCAGCTGTTCCATCTTCAAAATAACCAAATTGAATTGTATTTTTATTAGCTTTTAATTGAATAGGATAAATTGAAAAATCGCTGTTATTTAAGTTAACTTCGAATTGCTTATTCAACTTAGTGAGATAAATTAAAAAACGATAATTTGAAAATTCAACTTCACTTTTTACTAATACAGCAATATCGTTTATTGAATCATGATCAAAATCCATTACTATTTTTTCTATTTTCTTTCCATTCGCGGGGCTTTCGGTTAGTTCAGAAAAATTTTTGGGGATCTTAATTTGTGAATACAATGACATACAAAACAACAATATAGATGTAAAGAGTATTTTTATCATTTATATTGCTGTTTTAATCAATTACTCTGAAATATTACGACTATCTTTTATATACAGTATTACCATCTACAACTCTTAAGGTGTTGCCTTCATCAGAAAATTCAATTTCAGATTCTATATTATTGAAGTTATATGTGTTATTACCCTTGTTTTCCCAGGTGTTATCTCCAGTAATGGAAATACAATTACCACCTAAGTCTTGAAAAGTTTCAGATGATGTCGTGTTATTTGATTTAAAGATTATAGTTGATTGTTTTTCACAATCAGTAACTTCAGTACCATCTACAGAAAATAAATTCCATGTACCAATAATAGGATCATTATTATCTTCATTAGAGTCACTTGAGCATGAGCTAAAAGCAGCTAAAATTAGTAAAGCGTAGATGATTTTTTTCATTTTTAAAGGGTGTTAATTATTGTCTATTATATGTTTTTCCAATTAAAATCATAGATTTTCCATCATCAGAAAATTGAAAAGGAACATTTGGTCCAGAAGTAAATCCGTCTCTTCTTAATTCATACGTATCATTGCCTTTGTTAGTCCATTCACCTGTAACATTTACAATTTCCTCACAATTACCATTAGTGTCATTAAATTCTATTTGAGCATATGATTTATCTTCATTAAAAATAAATGTAGTCTTTTTTAAACAGTCATTTACTTCAACTTCATCAGTACCAAGAAATAAATTCCATGTACCTATAATTGGATCTTTAGCTTCACCATCTCCGCCTCCTGAATTATCTCCTCCAGATCCAGAGTTTCCACCTGAGTCACCACCGCCAGCATTAGCGTCTCCGTCTCCGTCTCCATCTCCAGGAAGAACTACTTCACCAGTATCAGGATCTACAATATCACCATCACTAGATGAACAAGAAAAAAGGCATAGTAGGGCAAACGAAAGAATAATAATTTTTTTCATAATATGGGGATTTATAATATTTTTTTCGAATATACTTAATTTTTATCAAAATCTTTTTCAGAATCACTATTGTTTTTTATGAGCTCTTTTTCATAGGTATCCCAACTTTTTTTATTCCTAACTTTTTTATATAAACGAATACTTAACATTAAAAGAACAGAAACTAACATAATTCCTACAACACCCCAAACCCAATTGATAGCATTTTTAAGAACAACTAAAAATACAACTGCAAAGAGAATAATAGTAGCTAACTCATTCCATATTCTAAGTTTTAATGAACTGTATTTAACGATGTCTTTTTGTAATTGTTTAAAAATAACATGGCAGGCTCCGTGGTAAAAATATAAAGCTAAAACAAATGAAAGTTTAACATGCATCCATGATGCATATAAAAAACCAGGTCTTAAATATAACATCCAAAAAGCGAAAATACTCGCTAAAATTGCTGAAGGCCAACCAATAATATACCATAGTCTTTTTGCCATTAGTTTATACTGATCTTGAAGAATTTTTTTTGCAGGTTCTTCTTTTTTTTCTGCTTCTGTATGATATATAAACAAACGAACAATATAAAATAATGCAGCAAACCAAGTGACTACAAAAATAATGTGTAACGATTTTACATAATCAAAACTCATAATCTAATTTTTTTCAAATTCATGAATCCATTTTGCTAATGCATCTACCCATTCTTCATTGTCATTTAAACAAGGAACAGTGTAAAACTCTTCACCACCAGCTTCTTCAAATTCTTCTTTACCTTCCATGGCAATTTCTTCCAAAGTTTCTAAGCAGTCAGATACAAAAGCAGGAGTTACAATTGCCATTTTTTTAATACCATCTTTTTCTGCTTTTTTAATAATTGTTCTATCAGTATAAGGCTGTAACCAAGGATCTACTCCTAAACGAGATTGGAAAGTAGTCGTTACATTGTTTTCATCTAAACCTAATTCAGCAATAACATTTTTTGTAGTTTGAAAACACTGATGACGATAGCAATAGTTATGTGCAGCAGATTGTGTATTACAACAGCTTCCATCAATTTTACAATGTGATTTAGTAATGTCTGATTTACGAATATGTCTTTCTGGAACCCCATGATAGGAGAACAAAATATGATCATAATCTTTATCAGATAAATACTCTTTTATACTATTAGACAATGCGCTGATGTACTCTTTCTTATTGTAAAAAGGAGGAAGGTCAGTCAATGTCATATTAGGAAAATGTTCTTTTCTTAATTCTTCAGCTAACACTAAAATAGTTTCAGTAGTTGCCATTGCAAATTGTGGATATAAAGGAACTAAAAATACATCTGTAACTCCTTTATCATGTAACTCTTGTAATCCTTGTTTTATAGAAGGATTTCCATAACGCATTGCTAAAGCTATAGGAAGATCTGTTTTGGATTGTACTTTTTCTTGTAAACGTTCAGAAAGTACAATTAAAGGAGAACCTTCTTCCCACCAAATCTTTTTATATGCAGCAGCAGATTTTTTAGGTCGCGTATTTAAAATGATTCCTTTAACCAAGAACGAACGAAACCAATACGGAAAATCAATCACACGTTCATCCATTAAAAACTCTCCTAAATATCGTTTTACATCTTTTGGATCTGTACTATCTGGAGATCCTAAGTTTACTAATAATACTCCTTTCATTCTTTATAATTTATCTGAGACAAGCTCGATCGTTAAGACTAAACTTGTTTTTGCCAATTGTATTTTTATTTATTTTTTTGAGAGACAATTCTCTGCCCATTACCAAGTATTTTAAGGCTTTTCTATTGTAGTTTCTAAAACAATCAAAGTTTTTTGAATCGTTTTTATCAATTACAATATATTTGAAGTCATATTTTTCTTGAATTCTGATATCTTTTTTAGATAATTCTGCTCGAAAAACATGGAGTTTCATGTTGTTGGTTTTCCAGTCATTTCTAACACTATTTTTAATAACATTACATTCTTCAAGAAAAGAAATAGATTTAGGTCTTTTTCTTTTTGTCCAAGCATGCTGATAATTGTATGTTTTTACAATACTATCATTTATGTAGAAATTGATAAGGTATTCTGATTGTTTTTTTTCTATGTTTAAATCAAAAAAACCTTCTTCATTTAAAATTTTTTTTTCTTCAAAACCTTCAATACTAGCGAATACCTGAGGGAAATGTTCCGTAAAGACTTGAGAAGTATATAGTTTTCCTCTAATACTATTCTGAGAATGTATTACAAAAGGCAACCATATTAAGATGTGTAAAAACTTCTTCATCTTTTTAATTTTCTAATTTTCAACTTCTGTCTTATTCAATTGATTAGTAACTTCATATAAAGTAATAGCCAAACTATGAATAACATTCATGCTAGAATTTCTTCCAAACATAGGAATAGCAATTGTTTCATCTACCAAATCAATATGTGCTATTCCGTTTCGTTCACTACCCAAAAGTAATACCAATTTTTCATGATTTTTAAAATCAAAATCTTGAATATTTATGCTTTTATCAGTTATTTCGATACCAATAATTGTGTTTCCTTCTTTTTTTAATTGTGCGATTAACTTAGAAAAATCTGAATAGGTTTCATTGTTTATCTGTTGAATTGTATTTCGTGCTGTTTTTTTAACAATTCTATTATTTAAAGTAGGTGAACTTTCATGCAAATAAATTTGTTGCACACCAAAACTTTCTGCGATTCTAAAACACATCCCAATATTTTCAGGTGTTCTAATGGCATCGCAAACAATAGTTATGGGAAACTCTTTTGATTTATTTTCTATTTCGTAATGCGTCAGTTGTTTCATTTATTGTTGTAAATCTGACAAAAATTCTTGCCAAATTGTATTTTTAAATTTTGATTTAAAAAAGCCAAAATGACCGATATTTTTTACACCATAATCTTTGGGTTGTAGGTGTTTTCTGATGGATTTTGCATTATAAAATTTTGCTGTCATCCAGTCTACGGCTTTTTTTGGAGCAAAATTATCGTTTTCTGTGCTATAAGACACGATATTTCCAGTAATTTGATGATGAAAGATGGATTTTTCTTTCTTGATGTCGAAAACATGATTTTTACTTCGTCCCCAACTCGCAAATTCCAAAGCTACAGATTTAGGTAAATTTTCCATGCCCATAATTTTTTTACTAGGTAAATAACCAAAAGCTACTGTAACTGCGGGTATCAATATATGATAATTAGCAAAAGTTCTAATTTTACCAATTCCAGTCCAGAAATTATGATGTATGTTTTGTGAAGTAACTAAGATTATTGAATTCAAAATATTATTTGATGGAACTAACCCCAATAATTGTCCGCCAATGCTATGGCATACACAGTTTATTTTTTTATTAGGATGCTGTTTTTGAATATACTTAAAAACACTTTCAATGTCATTAATAGCCCAATTCGTAAGTGTAGTATCAAATTTTTTAAGGTTCTCTTTTTTAGATAATCCAATACCTGAATAATCAAAAGTATATACAGTAAAACCAAACTCACTCAAAAAAGAAGCAAATTTAGAATAATACCCTTGTAAAACACCAGTAGCAGAACAGATCAAAACAACGTTGTTTTGATTCGAGTCACTAGAGAATTCAGTAAGACTTAAAGTATAGTCAAGCGGAGTTTTTATTTCAAAAACTTCCATGATTAAGAGTTAAGTGATAGCACATATTGTTTCGGAGTGGTACCGAACTTTTTCTTAAAAGCAGCAATAAAATGGCTTGCTGTACTATAACCAACTTGTAATCCTACTTCGTTTACATTATAGCGATTACTTTCTAGTAATTTTCTGGCATGTTCCATTTTATAATCAAATAAAAAACTATAAACAGTATCACCATAAACTTGTTTAAATCCTTCTTTCAATTTTTTAAGGTTTAAACCTATTTCGTTGGAAAGCTCTTGTAAAGTTGGTGGTTCAGCCATACGAGATATAATAATGTCTTTTGCTTTTCTGATTTTAGACACATCTCTTTCGTCTACTAAAAACGGACAATATTCTCCTTCAATGGATTCATCTTTTTGAAAATGTAAACTCAAAAGCTCGTATATTTTTCCTTTTATGTATAAGTTTCGAATAGAACTATTCACATTAGCATTAATCAATTGTTTTAAAACGATTAGTACAGTTGGTTTTATAATTGAATCATCATAATATTTTCTGTTTTTATTTTCTTCACTTAAAAAAGGAATATAACCTGCTTCAGTAGAAAATAGCGAATGAAACTTTTCAATCGATACGAGTAAAGATACTAAAGCACTTTTAGGTTTAATTTCAAGATTAAGCGGTAATCGTTGTTGTGGATTGTACAATAAAATAGAATGTTCTTCTAAAACATCTAAAGTATACGTGCCATCATTAAAATGAAACTTAGAATTACCATGAATTGAAAAGTGTAATTGGATAAAAGAATTATCTATATCTCTCTCAAAACGTTGCGTTTCCATAGCATCATTTATAAATTCTAAGAGTAGAAAACCGTTTTCAAGATTGGTTTCATTAAAAGTACTTTCAGCGATATTTTTCAAACGATATTAAGTTTAAGAATAAAACATTTTTATTTAGAATGATTCTATATAAAAAAACTTATAAACATTGATTTCTCTACAAAAATAAAGAAAATCAGGTGTTTTACGAAAAAAATAACGATAAAGACAAAAATCGACATTTTAAGTTCTTTTAGCGATACTTTTATCTAAAGTAAGTTTCTATTTTTGTCGGGATTTTAGATATTTATTGAATGTTGACGAATACAAAGCACAAGAATTTTTACAATATTGGTGTAAGTTATGTTAAGGCAGATGCAAAAACGAGAGGGAAGTTTTCTTTGTCAAAAGAAGATCAGATCTCGTTATTAGAAGAAGCAAAATCAATGGGATTCGATGGTATTTTTGTGCTATCTACTTGTAACAGAACAGAAATTTCTGGATTTGCTCCAAGACCTTGTTTACTTATTGAGTTATTATGTAAATACTCTAAAGGAACTGTAGAAGAGTTTAGAAGTATATCAACTATTCAGCAAAATCAAGAAGCAGTAAATCATTTATTCAGAATGGGAACTGGTTTGGAAAGTCAGATTTTAGGCGATTACGAAATAGTTGGTCAATTAAAAATGGCGGTTAAACAAGCCAAAGAAGTAGGAACTATTAATGCTTATATAGAACGTTTAATTAATTTAGTATTACAATCGAGTAAACGAGTTAAAAACGAAACAAAGTTAAGTTCAGGTACAACATCGGTATCGTATGCAGCAGTTCAATATTTAATCAAAAATCTTCCAGATTATAATTCAAAAAACATTTTGGTTTATGGTTTAGGAAAAATGGGAAAACATACGTGTAAAAATTTAGCGCAGTACACTCAAAACAAACAAGTAACTTTAATTAATAGAACAGAAGAAAAGGTTGATGAGTTTATTAAAGATTACGATTTTATTAAAAAAGCTAAATTAGAAAGTTTAACTTCTGAAATTGAAAACACAGATGTTTTAATTGTTTCTACTGGAGCTTCAACAGCTACCATTACTAAAGAAAATGTAACTTCAGGTAAGGATTTGTTAGTTCTAGATTTATCTGTACCAGCAAATGTTAGTGACGAAGTAAAGCAATTAGATAATGTAACATTAATTAATGTTGATGAATTATCTAAAGTTACAGATGAAACTTTAGCTGTAAGAAAACAAGAAGTACCAGTTGCAGAAGCAATTATAAGTGAGCACAAACAAGAGTTTAACGAGTGGTTAAATCACCGTCGTTTTACACCAGCAATAAATGCTTTAAAACAATCTTTAGAAGCAATTCAACAAGACGAAATAAACTTCCACAAAAAGAAAATATCTAACTTTGATATCGATCAAGCAGAAGCGATCACATCAAGATTTATACAGAAAATTACTACACAATTTGTAAAACACTTAAAAGAAGAGAATGCTTCTGTTAATCAAAGTATTCAAGTTATGGCAAAAGTGTTTGGCACAAATTTAGAAACAATAGATGCAAAAAATAATTAGAATTGGTACTCGAGATAGTGAATTAGCACTATGGCAAGCTAAAAAAGTTCAAAAATTACTTCACCAAGAAGGTTATCAGTCAGAAATTGTCCCTATTAAATCTACAGGGGATATTATTTTAGATAAACCGTTATACGAATTAGGAATTACAGGAATCTTTACTAAGAATTTAGATATCGCAATGTTGAATTATGAAATCGATATTGCTGTTCATTCTATGAAAGATGTTCCTACAGTTTTACCAGAAGGAATTGTACAAGCTGCGGTTTTAAAAAGAGCAAATCATAACGATATCTTAGTACTAAAAGATAATGAAGAGTTTTTAGCACAACCAAAAGGAGTAATTGCTACTAGTAGCTTAAGAAGAAAAGCACAATGGTTAGATCGTTATCCAACGCATAGCGTAGAAGATTTAAGAGGTAACGTAAATACACGTTTACAAAAGGTTAAAGACAACGATTGGAACGGAGCTATTTTTGCAGCAGCAGGATTAGAGCGTATTGGAAAAAGACCAAAAGGTGCTGTTAATTTATCTTGGATGATTCCTGCGCCAGCACAAGGTGCAATAATGATTACGGCTTTAGAAGAAAACGAAGATATTAGAGAAGCCTGTTCTTATTTAAATCATAAAGATACTGAAACTTGTACAGCTATCGAGCGTGAGTTCTTAAATAAATTAGAAGGAGGTTGTACTGCACCAATTGGAGGTTTTGCAAGAATTGATGAAGTAAATAAAGAAATAGAATTTAAAGGGATTTTATTAAGTAGAGATGGAAAGAAAAAAATTGAAGTCCAAAGAACAGTTCCTTTAATTAAGAAGAAATATTTAGCACAAGATTGTGCAAATTATATTTTAGATAGAGGTGGAAAAGATTTAATGAGTGATGATGTAGCTGTAGCTAAAGAATTTTCAATTTATTCTACAAAAGCACTTTCTGAAGCACAAAAGAATCTTCTTGCGGAATCTATGACAGTTGAGGATAGTGATTTTATTAAAATTAGATTTAATAGAATTGCTCCTAAATTGGTTAAACAAGAATTAGAATATGTAATTATTACAAGTAAAAATGGAGTAGAAGCGTTACTTCATAATTTTACAAAAGAAGAATTACAGTTTAAAAATATCTACTGTGTAGGTAGAAGAACCAAGAAATTAATAGAACAAAAAATCGGTAAGGTTAGAAATTCAGAAAGAAACGCTAAAAAATTAGCGGCTTATTTATCTGAAGAATTATCTGGACAAACCGTAACATATTTCTGTAGCGATTTACGTTTAGATACTTTACCAACAATTTTATCAGAAAATAATATTACTGTAAATGAAATAGAGGCGTACAAAACAATGTACAGTCCAGCTAAAGTAGATGAAACAGTAAACGGAGTATTATTTTACAGTCCTTCTACTGTAGAAAGCTACATGCAGGAGAATAAAGGAGATAAAATCGCTTTTTGTATTGGAGAAACTACAGCAAAAGAAGCATCAAAATACTTTAAAGAAGTACAAGTTGCCAAAGTTCCAACAGTAGAAAGTATTTTAGAATTAGTGAATTTACACTTTGTTAAAGCAGAATAATTATATTGTCATCTCGAGCGCAGTCGAGAGGTTTTTAAAAAAGGTCTCGACTGCGCTCGACCTGACAAGAAGTTAGTTTCAAAAAATATGTTAAATACAAGAAGACCAAGAAGAAATCGCAAGTCAGCAGCAATAAGAGCTATGGTAGAAGAAACTACCTTAGCTATAAACGACTTTATTTACCCTGTATTTCTTATTGAAGGTTCAGGAAAGAAAGAAGAAATTGTTTCTATGCCTGGTATTTATCGTTATTCTTTGGATTTACTTTTAGAAGAAATCCAAGAATGTGTAGATTTAGGAATTAAAGGATTTTGTGTGTTTCCTTCCTTAGGAGATGACAAAAAAGATAAATATGCAACTGAAGGATATAATCCTGACAGTTTATACAATACTGCATTAAAAGAAATCAAATCTAAGTTTCCTGAAATTGCATTAATGACAGATATCGCTATGGATCCATATTCAAGTGATGGACATGATGGAATTGTTGAGAACGGAGAAATTCTTAACGATGAAACTTTAGAGATTTTAGGAAAAATGGCTCTTGCACAAGCAAAAGCTGGCGCAGATATTTTAGGTCCATCTGATATGATGGATGGTCGTGTAGGATATATTAGAAACGTTTTAGATGAAGCAGGATATACGCAAGTTTCTATAATGTCATATACAGCAAAATACGCAAGTGCTTTTTACGGTCCGTTTAGAGATGCATTAGATTCGGCTCCAAAGTTTGGAGATAAAAAAACATACCAAATGAATCCTGCAAATACTAGTGAAGCTTTAATAGAAGCAGATTTAGATATTCAAGAAGGAGCAGATATGATTATGGTAAAACCAGCTTTAGCATATTTAGATATTATCAAGTTATTAAAAGATAACTACGATGTACCAATTACAGCTTATAATGTAAGTGGAGAATATGCAATGCTTAAAGCAGCCGCAGAAAAAGGTTGGTTAGATGGTGAAAAAGTAATGTTAGAAAGCTTGTTAAGCATTAAAAGGTCAGGGGCAGATATTATCTTAACTTATTTTGCGAAAGAAGTTGCTAAAATCTTAAATAAATAACTATGATAAGAGGAGTGATTTCGATCTTATTGTTTTTTCATTTTATTGTTGTTATCTGTCAAACAACTACAGATAAGAAAGAGATTACTCATCCAGTATACGGTAAAGCTACAGTTGAAAGTACATACAAGGATAAAAAAATAATTCAGCAAAAAACATTCACTAGAGATAAAAATTATACTAATGGGCATGCTGAAATAGGTGAGATGATTTTGTTTTATCCTAATGAGAAAATAAAGTATAAAGGTGGTTATTACGAAAGTAGTAAAACTGATTTTTTTGGACAAAGAACAGTAAAGAAAGATGGGGAATGGTTATCATATACTAAAGAAGGAGTTTTAGAAGCAAAAACTAACTTTAAAGCAGATAAAATTCATGGAGTTTATGTAGACTATTATGATGATAGAAAAGTTAGATCAGAGTTGATATATGTAAATGGGGTGTTAGATGGCCTTGCAAAAAGATACTTCGAAAATGGGCAATTGCATAGAGCTATCATCTATAAAGAAGGGAGAATTGAAAATGTAAAAACTTTTTTCGATATAGAAGGAGTTGAAATTCCTTTTGGAACTTTAAAAAATGGAAATGGTACGTTAAAAATTTTAAACTTAGAAACTGGAAAATTAGAAAAAATAGTTACTTGTGAAGAAGGTGTGCTCAAAGACATTTCTACAGAAGTTCAGTCAACAATAAAAGGTGAACAAAAGATTCTTACGTACAAGAATAGTGATGGAAGTATAAAAAAGGTTAAACGTTTACTTAATGATGTTTTAGAGGGAAAACAAGAGTTTTATAATTATCAAGGTAAATTAGATAGCACAGTACATTATAAAAATGGAAAAAAACATGGTTTATTTATTACTTATATGCGTGATGGAATCACCAAGGCAAACGAAATAAACTTTGTTCAAGGAAAAAAAATTGGAAAATATATTAAAAGAAGACATACAGAAGACGAAGGTCACCCAGTTTTAGCTCAATATGGAACTTATAATGAAAAAGAGGAATTATCGGGGGTTTATAACGCTTATTTAGGAGAAGAAAAACAACTGATTGAAACAGGAGTATACAAAAATGATAAAAGAGTCGGGATTTGGGAGCACTACAATAGGAAAGGGGAATTGTATAAAAAAATACATTTTAAAAAATCAAATCAACAGAAAATCAAAGAGTATTATCCAGAAAAAACAATATTAAAAAGTATTACTAGTTATAAGAATAATTATATAAATGGAGAGTTTAAATTATTTTTTAACAATAGTCAATTAAAGAAAAAGGGGAAATATATAAATCGTAAGAAGGAAGGGCAATGGACGAAGTATAATGAAGAAGGAAAACTTTTAGAAGACAAACGCTACAGCAAAGGAAATTTGCTAAAAGAAAAAGAATATACCTATTTTCCTAATGGAAAAATAAAAAAGGAATATTTTAAAACTTATAGCGATAGTACAAGTACTACAAAAAAATATACAGTTAAAGGTAATTTGTATAAATTGGAATCTCATAAGGACTTTAAAACAGGTGTAAGGTCTATTTATATAAAAAAACATGGTCCATTTAAATTGTATAATGAAGATGGTACACAGTTATTGGAAGAAGGGAATTATAAGGAAGGTAAAAAAGAAGGTGTTTGGAAAATTTATGACGATAAAGAAGATTTAATGGAACGTATAAATTATTCAGATAAAACGAAAAGATAAATAAAGAGTATAAATGAACTTTAAAAAATCACAAAAACTATATAATAAAGGTTTAGTTAATCTAGTTGGAGCAGTAAATTCACCAGTTAGAGCATTTGCTTCAGTTGGAGGAAATCCACTTTTTATTGATAAAGCTAAAGGAAGTAAAATTATTGATGTAGACGGAAATTCCTATGTCGATTATGTATTGTCTTACGGACCAATGATTTTAGGTCATCGTCATAAGAAAGTACAAAAAGCAGTAACTAAAGCTTTAAAAAATGGATATTCTTTTGGTGCTTCTACCGAAAATGAAATTAAGCTAGCTAAAATAGTTTGTAGTGCTTTTCCAGGAATGGATAAGGTTCGTTTCGTGAACTCAGGAACAGAAGCCGTGTTAAGTGGTATTCGCTTGGCTAGAGCTTACACAGGGAAAGATAAAATTATAAAATTTTCAGGTTGCTACCATGGGCATCAAGATTCGCTATTAGTAGCAGCAGGTTCTGGTTTAGCAACATTAAGTTTACCAGGAAGTAAAGGTGTACCAGAAGGAGCTGTTAAAAATACCTTAATAGCAAATTATAATGATTTAGAAAGTGTGAAAGCACATTTTGAAAAGCATGACGATATTGCTGGAGTAATTATAGAACCTGTAGGTGGTAATATGGGGGTAGTGATTCCTCAGAATGAATTTTTAAAAGATTTAAAAGAATTAGCTCATAAAAACGGAGCAGTTTTAATTGCAGATGAAGTAATGACAGGGTTCCGCTCTATGTTTGGTGGTGCTCAAGAAGTATTAGGGGTAGAAGCTGATATTACATGTTTGGGTAAAGTTATTGGAGGAGGATTTCCAGTTGGAGCTTATGGAGCTAGAAATGAGATCATGGAAAATGTAGCACCATTAGGAGGAATGTATCAGGCAGGAACATTAAGTGGGAATCCTATAGCAATGGTAGGAGGTATAGCAACTTTAACTACACTAAAAAAACAAAATCCGTATAAAAAATTTGATGCTATTGGAGCAGAAATAGAGCAAAGTTTACTAGATAGTGCTAAAAAATATGAGGTTGATGTAACAGTAAATAGGTTTGGATCGATGTTAAATCCATTTTTTACTACTAAAAAAGTTACTAATTTTGAAGAAGCACAAACTTCAGATACAAAGAAATTTGCAGCATTTTTCTGGGAAATGATAAAAAATGGGATATTTTTACCGCCGTCACAGTTTGAAGCTTGGTTTTTATCAAGTGCGATAAATAAAAAAGATATGGAGAAAACAAAATATGCTATATATAATGCTATGAAAGTTGTTTCGAAACTATAAAAAACTTAAATAATGAAACTATTTAGCTTAGCACTAACACTTGTTTTTTACTTTTCATGTTCTCAAAAAGTAATAGATCATACAAATGAACAACAAATGATAACGAATATTTATCAAGGTAGCTTAACAGGGGCAGGAGAAGAAGGTTTTACAAAAGAAAATATTGTTATTCAGAATATTGAAGATTGGAATTCATTTTTAACTAAGCTAAATTCAGTAAATAAAGTTTCAGACAGATTTCAATCAGCTATAGATTTTTCTAAAAAAAGTGTAATTATAGCGATAGATGATGTAAGGAATACTACAGGTTTTACGATTAAAGTTACTGAGGTTCTACCTAAAAGTAAAAACGTAGAAGTTGTAGTTAAAAAGCAAGGTCCTAAGCCTACAGATATGGTAGGAATGGCAATTACACAACCAATACATATAATTACAATTAATAAAACTGATAAGAAGATACTTTTTGTCGAAAAATAAATATGATTAAAAACGACTTATTTTTAAGAGCTTTAAAAGGAGAAACTGTAGATAGACCTCCAGTATGGATGATGCGCCAAGCTGGAAGATATTTGCCAGAATTTATGGAAATAAGAAAGAAATATGATTTCTTTACTCGTTGTAGAACTCCTGAATTAGCTTCAGAAATAACTGTGCAACCTATTCGTAGATATGGGATGGACGCTGCAATTTTATTTTCGGATATCTTAGTTGTTCCTCAAGCTATGAATGTTGAAGTAGAGATGAAACCAAATTTTGGTCCATATTTACCAAACCCTATTCGTGATAGAAAAAGTTTAGATAATGTAATCGTACCTGATGTAAATGAAGAATTAGGATATGTAATGGATGCTATACATGCAACGAAAGAAAAGTTGAATGATGAAATTCCATTGATAGGATTTGCGGGGTCTCCATGGACAATTTTATGTTATATGGTGCAAGGACAGGGGTCAAAAAATTTCGATAAAGCAAAGGAATTTTGTTTTACACAACCGATTTTGGCACACGAATTGCTTAGAAAGATAACAGAGACCACAATTGCTTATTTAAAAGCAAAGGTAAAGGCAGGTGTAAATGCTGTACAAATTTTTGATTCTTGGGGAGGAATGTTATCTCCAGTAGATTATCAAGAATTTTCATGGCAATACATTAATGACATAATTGAAGCGTTAAAAGATGAAGTTCCAGTAATAGCATTTGGTAAAGGATGCTGGTTTGCATTACAAGAAATGTCTAAGTCAGGAGCTTCAGCATTAGGAATAGATTGGACCTGTTCTGCAAGAAATGCAAGATATTTAACAGGTGGAAATATTACATTACAAGGTAATTTTGACCCCTCTAGATTGCTTTCTCCACCTAGTGAAATTAAAAAAATGGTGACAGAAATGATTAACAATTTTGGTAAGGATAAATATATTGTTAACTTAGGGCACGGGATTTTACCAAATATTCCTTTAGAAAACGCAAAAGCATTTGTTGATGCAGTAAAAGAATATAAACCATAATAGAATTAAAATTAATCGAGATTCCCATGAGAAGATTAGTAACTTTAGCGTTAATTGTTGTGACATCTAGTATGTTTGCGCAACGTACTTATTATAATCAAGCAGTAAATAGTTGTGCTGATAAATCATCAGAAGAATTAATTAATAAATGTATAAAAGATAGTTATTTATTGAACTATGATTTTACTACAGATAAAAATGAAGTAATAAGTACAAAAAAGATAAAAAAACCAATTGTTTTAATAGCAGCAGCTACTTGGTCTGCACCTTGTTTCGGACAAATTCCAGCTTTAAATAAAATGGTTGAAAAATATAATGAACAAGTAGAGTTTGTTATGATTTTTTGGGACAAAAAAGACAAGATATCAAGAATGCAAGAGAAATTAGATGATAGAATTGTTTTAGTACCAGCAAGTGAATCAGACAAAGTAGAAAAAGGAAATCTAGATATTAGCGGATTTGTTCATAAGTTAGATTACCCTACAGCATACTTAATAGATAAAACTAAGAAGTTTGTAGATGTAAAGCGTGGAGCTATTATTCCCAATAAAAAGATTACAAAAGATCAGGCAACTAGTATTAATGTTTCAGAATTAGAAGCTTTTATTAGTCAAGTTGTAAATTAATGACATAAAATATTTAATATTATAAACCTCTTTCTTAATTTTGAAAGAGGTTTTTTTATTTTTATAAGCTTATGATACAATCAGCCATTAATGCAATGAAAGCATATTTTGATGCATTAGCCATTATTAAAAAATTGAATTTGTGGAAGTATTTTTTAATCCCTATAGCGATTAGTATAGTTACTGCACTAATTATTGTGACATTTTCATATTATTTATCTGATAATTTAGGATATTATTTTGCTAAACTTTGGCCTTGGGAATTTGGTAAAACTGTATTTTCTAAGATTGGTAATTTTTTAAGCGGTATTGTTATGGCGGCTATTGGTCTAATTTTATATAAGCATATCGTATTGGCATTATCCTCTCCTTTTATGAGTCCAGTTTCACTTAAAATTGAGGAATATTTTTATGGGAAAAAACATCAACATAAAGCAAGTACTTTTTCTGAATCTTTAGCTAGAGGTATTCGAATTAGTGTTAGAAATTTAGGAAAAGAATTATTAATTACCATACCTATTTTAATTTTAGGTTTTATTCCAGTTATTGGTCTTTTTTCTTCAATACTTTTATTTTTAGTTCAAGCATATTATGCAGGTTTTGGAAATATGGATTATACTTTAGAACGACATTATAATTATAAGAATACAGTATCGTTTGTAAAGAAGCATAAAGGAACTGCAATAGGGAATGGAATAATATTTATACTTTTTTTATTGATTCCTTTTGTAGGTGTTGTGCTAGTTTTACCTTTTTCTGTTACAGCAGCTACAACAGAAACCATGAAAAAAATACAGTAAATACTATACTATTATCAGTATTTTTGCCTTTCAATATTTAACAAGATAATGAAAGATCAATTTTACGCATATATCCAAGAATTACAAGATACTATTACATCAAAACTAGAATTAGTAGATGGTAAAGCGAAGTTCCAAGAAGATTTATGGAAACGCCCTGAGGGCGGTGGTGGAAGGACTCGTGTTATAGAAAATGGAAATATATTTGAAAAGGGAGGCGTAAATATTTCTGCAGTGCATGGTGAATTACCAGAAGTATTAAGAAAACAATTTAAAGTAGAAACAGGTAATTTCTTTGCATGCGGATTAAGTTTAGTCTTGCATCCTAATAATCCGTTTATTCCAACTGTACACGCAAATTGGCGTTATTTTGAAATGTACAATGCACAAGGTGAAATTGTAACACAATGGTTTGGAGGCGGACAAGATTTAACCCCTTATTATCTTTTTGAAGAAGATGCAAGACATTTTCATAGTATTTGTAAAGAAGCTTGCGATAAATATCATTCAGATTTTTATCCTAAATTTAAAGAAACTTGCGACAATTATTTCTGGAATGCTCATAGAAATGAGGCTAGAGGAGTAGGTGGATTGTTTTTTGATTATCTGAAAGAAACAGATGAGTTTAGTATGCAAGATCGTTATGATTTTGTTACTGAAGTAGGAAATAGTTTTTTGAACAGTTATGTACCAATTGTTGAAAAGAGAAAAAATAGAACTTATACTAAAGTGCAAAAAGATTGGCAAGAAGTAAGAAGAGGACGCTATGTAGAGTTTAATTTAGTTCATGATAGAGGTACTTTATTCGGTTTGAAAACAAATGGAAGAATAGAAAGTATTTTAATGAGTTTACCACCAACAGTACAATGGAAATATAACCATGTGCCAAAGGAAGGTTCGGAAGAAGCAAAACTTATTAAAGTTCTAGCAAAACCAATTGATTGGATTTTGTAAAAGGGGATAAAAATAACCGTTAGATATTTTTTAGAATTGAGTATTATTCCCAAAGTTAATTGAAGGTTAACGCTAGTATTATATACTATAAATAAAAGAACAAATCCTATTTTTGAAAAATGTCTAAAAAAATAATCTTGTTAGTTATAGCTTCAATTATAGGATTACTAGCTTTATCCTTAGTTCAAGCAAAATTAATACAAAACACATATCAGTTAAGAAAAGAAGCTTTAATTGATAGAAATAGTGAAATACTAGGAAAAATCGGGAGTTATGGAACAACAATAGATTCTATTAGTGATGCTATTTCTATTACTTTTTTTAAAGATTTAGATGGCTATAGTCTTCAAAAGCTATCTAAAGAGAAATTAATGAATAGGTTACGTGTAATAAATGATTCTCTTAATCCATTGTTTATTTCAGCGTATGAGAACGTAATAAATGCTAAACATCTAAAATTTGATCTAAAGTATCATAAAATGCTACAAAGCATAGTGTTAATAGATAGTTTAAAAACTGATACTATTTTTTTTGATAAAAAATCAAAAAACTTCAAGTTAATAGGGTATGATTTTGAAAATGATGATGAATTACGTTTAGGTACTTCTACTTGGGAAACAAATAGGACTTTTGATAAAAAAATTAATGGAGTATTAAAAAAAGGGTCTTATGATGTAGTTTTTAAAACAATAAACTACATGAATATGGATCAAGCAAATACAATAATATTAACTGAAATGAAGGGATTGCTAGTTACTTCATGTTGTATTTTTCTATTTGTAATAGGACTTTTTTATTATTCAATTAAAAATTTAATTACTCAGAAGAAAATTGCAGATATAAAAACTGATTTTATTAATAATATTACTCACGAATTAAAAACTCCTCTTACAACCTTATCTTTAGCTACAAAAATGCTTAAACAGCAAAATAAAAATGTAGAAAATAAAATGTTCATTGCGACACTGGGTACTATTGAAAGGCAAAATGTCCGATTACAAAAACTAATTGATCAAGTGTTAAATAATAGTTTAGGATATAAAGAAATTGTATTAAAAAAAGAAAATGTGTCTTTAAATCAGTTTATTCATACTGTGTTAGATGATTTTGAAATTTCGAATACTAACACGATAGTAATTCAAAGAAATATATGCATTAAAAACCAAGAGTTAAGTATAGATAGGTTTTACATAAGTACGGCTTTACTTAATATTTTAGAAAATGCGGTGAAGTATGGAGCAACAACTATAATTTTTTTCTTAAAAAGAACCAATAATATAGAACTATCAATTCAAGATAATGGGATAGGTATTGCTAAAAAAGACTTACAGTCAATTTTTACTAAGTTTTATAGGGTAGATAATCAAAATATTCATAATGTGAAAGGGCTTGGTTTAGGTTTATATTACAGTAATCAAGTAGTAAAAGCACATGATGGAAAGATACATGTTGAAAGCGAAAAAGATAAAGGAACGAATTTTACAATCATTTTACCGATAAATTAAATGAGCAAAGAACAAAAACATATTTTACTAGCAGAAGACGACGTAGATTTTGGAAATTTACTCAAACAGTATTTGGAAATGTCTGGTTATACTGTTGTGTGGAAAGCAAATGGACTTGATGCACTAAATACATTTAAAGAACATCCGTTTGATATTTGTGTTTTTGATGTTATGATGCCTAAGATGGATGGATTTACACTTGCTGAGGAGATTGTAGAATTAAACCCTGAAGTGCCTTTTTTATTTTTAACAGCTCGTAAACTTAAAGAAGATCGATTAAAAGGATTAAAGTTAGGAGCAGACGATTATATAGTTAAGCCTTTCGATGCTGATGAATTAGTCTTACGAATACATAACATTATCAAAAGATCTGCTAAAAAATCTTTGGGAACTATAACTAGGGAAGGAGTTATTGAGATAGGAAATTATAGTTTTAATCAAAGACGTTTAGAATTAATTTTTGAAGATGAAGTTCAGCAATTAACAGAAAAAGAAGCCAACTTAATTCAGTTTTTATTTGATCGAAAAAATCAAATGTTGAAGCGTGAAGAAATTTTGAATGCTGTTTGGAAAAATGATGATTATTTTTCGGGTAGAAGTATGGATGTTTTTATAAGTAGATTACGTAAATACTTCAAGAAAGATACTTCGATAAACATTGCTAGTTCAAGAGGTATAGGACTAGAATTTAAATTAGGTTAATACAGTTTTTAGAATAAGTTAATCCTAGGTTAACGGAGCTGAAAAGTGAGGTTTAGTTTTTTATTCAATCTAATTTTGGAGTGTAATTAAAAACTAAATATTATGAAATATATCAAAGTAAGCTTAGCAACTGTTTTAGTAACAATAAGTGTATCATGTGCACAAATCACTTCAGAAATTCCACCACCACGTACTCCAAATTCAGGAAATTCTCATACAGAAGTAACTACAACATCATCACGAATAAGTAGTTCAACAAGTGTTTCTGATTCTAATAGACAGTATAAATTTAAATCTAAATTCCATTCTTCAAAAAAAGAAGGTATTGAAAAAATGCTCATCAATACTTTAGAGGATGTTAAAGTTGAACAAAATAGAAAAGAATTACTATGGGAAATTGTAGAGGATGGAGACATAATTTTTGAATGTGAGTTATCAAAAAATAGACTAGCTATTTTTTTAGATAAAAAAGCCTCAAGTTCTAAGTTTTACAGAAAAATTAAGTCATTAGGAGAAGATTTACAGGAGTTTATATCTTCACATAAAAAGCATACATTCGAAAGTAGAAGAGAAAACTCCATAGGAAGGGCTGAAGCAAGACTACAAAGAGCTCAAAGAGAATTAAAAGCTTCAAAAGAAAATTTAGAAAAACTAAAAAAAGAAAAAAATTAAAATGAGAGAAAATATGAATTTGTATCGATGGATATTCCTTTGTACCCTATTAATAGCGTTATCCACTACAGCGCAATGTGAAAAAATAAATATGTTCACGCATTTCACTTTACAAAATGATAGTGATACAATTAATCATCATGCGTATTCAAAAGTTTTAAAACATTAAAAAATGAAAAAACATCAATTATTTTTTTTAATATTTCTTTTAGTTCTTTCTTGTAAAGAAAAGAGAACAAATTTAAAAGGAAAGGAAAATGATTTAACACTTGAAGACAGTTTGGTGATAGAAAGACTTAATTGGGTATACCAATTAAAGAAGTTAACTGCTTCAGAATATTGGACAGACTTTAATACAGGTGATTTTAATGGTAGCTTAATATACAAATCGATAAAAAAGTCGTACATCATAGAACCAAACAATAACGCTTTGAAGTTACCCCATAAAAAAATAAGTTATGATAAAGGAACTTTAATAAAAGTGGATAGCTTAATTGGAGGAGATGGTTATGAAATGCAAGTCTTAGCTAAATCTGGGGATATCTATAAAAATGATATTAGTTACGAATTTCCTATTGTAATTTCCAGCAATGTGGAAAAAACAAAACTTTCAGTTCCTGACGTACCTAGTACAGAAATGTGGAGTACAATGTTAGTTCATGAATTAATTCATAATTTTCAAAGAAAATTAGGTTGGAACGGTAAAGAAAATGAAATAAGACATTTGCTTAAAAAACATTTTGTAGAAACACCTGGATTTAGAAAATCAGTGATTGCAGAAAATGAAATGGTGATGAAAATGTTAAATATGAAAGAAATAGAATATCAGCATATTAAAGATTATCTAAAAACTAGAAAAGCACGATTAATTAAAATGCCAGAAAATATTAAAAACTGTGAAGTTGTTCTTGAAAAAATAGAAGGATCTGGTAGGTATATAGAAGCCAAAGCAATGTTAACGGTTGAAAAAGTACCAGTACATAAAAACCTTGCTAAGATAGATTCATTATATAAACAAGGAAAAGACTTTTATAATTTTGATATTAAAACACAGGGATATCTAACTTATGCAGGAGGAAAATCAAGCTATTTTTATGCTACGGGATATAATTTGTTGTTGTTACTTGACAAATTAGATATCAACTATAAAAATAATGTATTTAAAGATTTTAAGAAACCATTATTCGAATATTTAGAAGATTATATTAATGAAAAAAATAGATAAAAACATTTAATAACAATGTTCTTGTAAGTAATGTGGGGCTATACATTGAATCAAAATTTAGGTTTTTGGTTCCCTCACACAGCCTAGATGTTTATAAAACAAAAATTAAAATAAAAAAATATGAATTTAAATGGACGGATATTCCTTTGTACCCTATTAATAGCGTTATCCACTACAGCGCAATGTGAAAAAATAAATATGTTCACGCATTTCACTTTACAAAATGATAGTGATACAATTAATTATCATGCCTACGCTAAAGGAGAAATTACTTCTAAAAAGAATGTCTTATTGTTTATTCACGGTTCAAGTTCAAAACCATTTTATAGTTTTTTTAAAGACAAAGGAATACAATATAGAGGAAGTACATTACCTTTTAATCTAAAAGAAATACCAGATGATTATGCTTTTTTTATAGTTTCAAAAAAATATATTCCTTTTTGTAGCGATTCAAAAAAAGAGTTTGAAGCACCTGAAATATATCAGAAAACTATGACTTTAACTCACAGAGCTCATCAAATAGATAAAGTTATAGATGATATCAAAGCAAAGTATATAAAACAACCTAATAAAATTGTTGTTATTGGACATTCTGAAGGCAGTGATGTGGTAGCTAAATTAGGAACAATTAATAAAAAAATCACACATATTGGTTTTTGGTCTGGAAGTGGGAATTCTCAATTATATGATTTTCCTTTGTTTATAAGAAAAGATATTATAGCCGGTAAAATTTCTGAAGAAGAAGGTTTACAACAAATGGATTCTTTATTTTCAAAATATAAAGAGATTGTAAAAAATAAGGAATCTATAAATAAACAATGGTATGGACATCCTTACAAACGATGGTTTTATTTTTCTGAACCACCAGTTGAAAATTTACTACAAATAGATATACCTTTATTTGTTGCTATGGGAGCCAAAGATACATCAGTTCCAGTAGAATCTACATATTTAATTCCTGTAGAATTTATAAGAAAAGAAAAAGAAAACTTAACGTTTAAAGTGTATCCAAATTTAGATCATGGTTTCAGGGAAACATTGCCAAGTGGAAAGAAAAAACGACACTGGAACAGAGTTTTTTTAGATTTTATGAATTGGGTTAACGTAAACTAGTTCAATACTTAAACAGCAAATATAAAGTTTAAGGACAATATGTTAGTAATATATTGTCCTTTAATGATTTAAAAAAATGGTTTTTCTTATGTAATATATAAAAAAAGAAGAACTCAAATATTGTTTTTTATATAATTCGCAATAAAAACATTGTTTTGTCTTTAAATTAATAATAAATAAATCAATTATATTTATTATTTTTGCAGTGCAAAAACGATACACACTATGGCAAAATTTGAACTAAAACTTCCTAAAATGGGTGAAAGTGTTGCTGAGGCAACAATAACTTCATGGTTAAAAGAGGTTGGTGATACTATTGAAATGGACGATACTATTGTAGAAGTTGCAACGGATAAAGTAGATAGTGAAGTACCAAGTGAAGTAGATGGGAAATTAGTTGAAATTTTATTTGAAAAAGATGCTGTAGTTCAAGTAGGGCAAACCATAGCAATTATAGAAATTGAAGGTGAAGAAGGAGTTACTAGTGCTGTTGAAGATACAAAAGAAACTCCTAATGATGTAATAATAAAAGAAGTAGAAAATACAGTTGAAGTCGCAAAAGAAGCTGTAGCTTCTATAGACACTTCTTCAAGTGATCGTTTTTATTCTCCTTTGGTTAAAAGTATAGCTGCAAAAGAAGGTATTTCTATTTCAGAATTAGAAAGTATCCATGGAACAGGAAAAGAAGGGAGAGTTACGAAGAATGATATTCTTGATTATTTGAAAACTAGAGGGAATTCTCCAGTAAAAAACAATGAAGCTATCCAATTTGATATTGAAAAGCCGAAAAAGACAGTAGCAACTCCAATTGCTATGAGTGGTGAAGATGAAATTATTGAAATGAGTAGGATGGGGAAACTCATTTCTAAACATATGGTAGATTCAGTTCAAACTTCAGCTCATGTTCAATCGTTTATTGAGGTAGATGTTACTAATATCGTCAATTGGAGAAACAAAGTAAAGAATGCATTTCAGCAAAGAGAAGGTGAAAAATTAACTTTTACACCAATTTTTATGCAAGCTGTAGCACAGACGATTAAAAAACATCCTATGATTAATATTTCTTTAGATGGAGATAAAATCATTAAAAGAGGAAACATTAATTTAGGAATGGCTGCTGCACTTCCTGATGGAAACTTAATTGTACCTGTAATAAAAAATGCTGATGAACTAAGTTTAGTTGGTATGACTAAAAAAGTAAACGACTTAGCTTCAAGATCTAGAGCCAATAAATTAAAGCCAGATGAAATTCAAGGTGGTACCTACACAGTTACCAATATAGGTAGTTTTGGTAGCATTACAGGAACTCCAATTATAAATCAACCACAAGTTGCAATTTTAGCATTAGGGGCAATTATAAAGAAACCAGCTGTAATAGAAACTCCGCAAGGAGATTTAATAGGTATTCGTCATAAAATGATTGTGTCTCATTCTTACGACCACAGGGTAGTAAATGGTGCTTTAGGAGGAATGTTTATTAAAACATTTAAAGATATTATTGAAGCTTGGGATCTTAATCAAGATTTTTAATCGCAGGGCGATAGCCAAGGGTTTAATTCCCAATACTTGTGTTGAGATGTATAGAAGTTTTAACTAGATATCTCATATGCTTGTATCAAGGCATAACATTCACAAGAATATTTAATATCATAAATTTTTGAGTCATTGAAATTGTAAGTGTTTTTTAACACTTACAAAGTAGTGTATTTGTTATTTTTGATTAACTATAACAATTAACCTACCTACTATTAATGATCAAATTTGTTAACGCAAGTTTTGAAATAAAAAACTATTGCTATTATTTAAAATTAACACTTTTTATTTCTTTAGGGTTAATAATGAGTGTTGTGTCCATAAACTCACAGAATTTATATTTTAAAAACTATACTGCTATTGATGGACTTTCGAGTTCTGAAGTATATGATATAACCCAAGACACTAAAGGGTATTTATGGTTTGCAACTGATAGAGGATTAACCAGATACGACGGTAAAAATTTTGTGCGTTATACAACTGCTGATGGATTACTTGATAATATAGTATTTAATTTCTACGAACAAAAAGATGGCACTATTTGGTGTACAACACAAAATCATAAAATATTTTACTTTAAAAATTTAAAAGAAGGTTTTTGTGAATATGCTTATAATGACATTATATTAGAAAACGTTTCGAAACAAGCAATTATTTCTAATTTGGTTATCACAAATCATAATGAATTGCTATTAGGCTTTCAAAAATACAATGGTTTTTTACAAATTGGCGCTACTGGAAAGATCATAAAAAATTATTATAAACCGAAATTCAAAAGAAATGTACATAGTCACTACAAAGTACATGAAAATGCACCAACTTTTATTTTTCGTGACAATGATAATTTTTACAAAGAGGCGAAAACTACATTTAAATTTAAGGCTAAAACATCAAGAAATAATTCTGGGTATACTAGAATGTTATATTTCCCTAAACATCATTTAAATATAGCTTCATTTGGAAATACCTTTTCTATGATTCATAATTATGATTCAATAAAAAATAAAGAGGTTCATAATGAAAAAAAACAAGCCATTGCTATTATGAGTGGTAAGTATAATGAAGATTTGTTTTGGACTGGTTATCAATATGGAGGAGTAATTTTACAAGATATAAATGGAGATTTTAAAAATCATTTTTTAAAAAATGAATCGGTAACAAAACTATATAAAGATCATGAAGGTGGTATTTGGGTCGCTACATTAAATGCAGGAGTCTTTTATTGTAAAGAACCACAAATATTACACAAATCATTTGAAAGTTATCCTATAGAATTAACAAAAGATAGTAATGATAAATTGTTTTTAGCTTTTCACAATGGAGAAGTTTTAAAAAAAGAAACAACCGATTTTGTATCTCTTTATAAATCAGATAAAAGTTATCCTGCATATGTAGAGTTTGATAAAATTATAAATCATATTTATTATGGAGATTATGGTAAGAACTCATTTTTAGATAAGGAAAGAAAATTACGACATTATATCTTTGGAGCATCAGATGATTTAGAAAGTACTTTTTGCTTTACAAAAAACTCATTTGAATTACTTGAAGATGATATTTATAAAGTTATTGATGTTCCAGAACGAATTTTTGATATTTCTAAAAATGAAGATGAAGTTTTAATTGGAACATTAGGAGGGGTGTATACTTATAAAGAGAAAGTTTTAAGATCATTAAAAAGTGAATCACCATTATTTTCTTACCGAGTTTCAGATATAGATTCAAAATTCGGAAATGTATATATGAGTACAATGGGAAAAGGTTTAGTAATCAAAAAGAATGATACTATTTTTTCAGTTGATAAAAGCGATGGTTTGTTGAGTGATATCTGTACCGAAGTTTTTGTCGAAGATGCTTACACTATTTGGTTAGGTACAAATAGAGGTTTAAATAGAATTACCTTATATAAAAATAACACCTATGAAATAGACAAATTATCTATTAGTGAAGGACTTTTATGTTCTGAAATTTTAGATATCGAAATTATAAATGATAAAATTTTTATAGCTTCTAAAGAAGGTTTGTTTGAATTTCCAAAATCAGTAATGGAAAAAGCAAAACAACAGCAAAAAAAATGGTTAGAAATAGAAAAAATCACCTTAGAAGGAGACCAAGTATTAAATTTAGATGATAGTATTGAAGTAAAATATTCTAATCCAGAAATGAAGATAATATTTAAGTCGATATCTTTTAAAAAAGGATCAGAAATTATATATAGATATAAAATAAAAGAAAACGACAATTGGAAATATACATCTAATAACTCAATCGATTTATCAGACCTCTCTTATGGCAATTATCTTTTTGAACTTCAAGTAAAAACAGAAGATGAGCAGTGGAAAGAATCTGTCCAAAAATCAATAACGATATTACCACCTTTTTGGAAAACATGGTGGTTTACAATTTTGATGTTTGGAATTATGGTGTTAATCATCTTTTTATCCTTTAAATTCAAGGTTTTAATCTTAGATAAGAATCATATAAAGGTCATTTATTCTGGAATATTAAACAAATTACGAACAGATGAAAAAAAGCTTATTATTAATATAAAAAGTGATGGTAAAATCATAAAATTATTTTCTAATGAAATAGGATACTTTAAATCTTCTAGAAATTATGTTGAAATTTATACAGAGCATAAAAAATATTTGATTCGAAAAAAAATAGATGATTTTTATCACGATTTGCCTGATTTGGTAGAATATACAAAAGTGCATCGTTCTTATTATGTACGTTTAGATAAAGTTTTAGAAATTAAAGGAAATAAAGAAATTTCCGTTTTTAATACCACAATACCTGTTAGTAAAACGTATGCTGATAATTTAAAAAGGATTTCAGCTTAAATTAGGTTATATCAATTGATCCCAAAAACTATAATTTTCATCCCTTATCCTATTGCTATCAACAAGCTGAAAGAGTGTTTAGTTGCATTTATCAACAAATTCGTCACATTTTGGATTGATAAATGCTCATAGATGTATTCGTATTATAATTTTGAAGGAGACCAAAATTATTTAAATATGAAAAAAAACGTTTATTTATTAATAGTGTTTATCATGATACTTTATTCATGTAGTGATGAACCACTTCTAAATGATGTTAACTCTTTTGAAAATAAAGAATTCATTATAGCTAATGGCATGCTAAATTTTAAAGATCAGAACGCTTTCTCAAAACAAGTTGATCATTTACATAAAATGTCAAAAGAAGAAAGAGAGCATTGGTTACAGGACATCAATTTTAACAATTCGCTTTACACTAAAACAAAGGATTTGTCTTCGGAAGAGTTTATTAATGCAAAAATGGTAGATGTACCCGATGAAATATTTGCGACTTTATTAAATGATAAAGGTGAATTTGCAATAGGGGAGGAAATACATAGAATTACTCAAAATAAAGAGTTAGTTATGAGTAAAAGCAGTTTTTCTAAGAATGCGGGTAATTGGGATGATGGTAATGCTGTAAGTAAGTTTGATGTGTATTATGGAGAAAATGACTATGCCAGAAAAGATGTGCCTTATACAGTATATCCTTATGATGGTGATTTTGCATTAGAAAGTAATCCATCAGAAATAGCTAATTTGGAAGTAGATCATTTAAGAGCAAAAATAATAGGTTGGAATAGAGGCTATATAGCTTATGCTTCTGTAGGAATTAAGATTTCAGGAAAAAAGAAAAGAAGAAGAAAATTTAAAAACGATAAAATGTGGTATGCTGCTTTTCGTTATGACGCAACAGTACATGGAGACTTTGGAGCTGTTCGAGAAAAAGAAGGGTTTAAAGAAGGAAGACATGAAAAAGATGTTCAAGAAACAATTTTTTGGAAGACAGGCGGAAGGTATTCTTTTGTTAGGATGAGTGCAAGTTTTATATACGAAGATGATGGACATCCTAGAGTAGTTTCTATAGGAAGGTATAGTTTTAATTTCTAAAAAAGTTCAGTAAAATTAGAATAAAAAATCTCATTCGCGAAGAGTAGATATACACTTGAATATCTATAAAATCATCAAGATATATTTTAACCAAAATTCAATTTAAAAAATGAAAAATTTAATTTTAAGCTTAGGAACAGTAATACATAAAAATGAGCTACAATTAATTAAAGGAGGAGTACAACAGTTAGCAGGTAATGGAACCGACATTTGTGACACTATAATTAAATGTAAATTAACTGCAATTAGAGATGAGAATTACTTTTTAATTGAAAAGTGCGATGAAGTATTAGACCCTAAAGGTTTGTGTTAAGAATATTTGATATAAGGTTTAATCAAGACTTTTTGTAAAAAAAGCGATTTAATATAAGAGGGAAGACTTAAATAATCTTCCCTTTAATTATTTATGAAGTTTATTTAAAATTTTAAAATATTGATATTCAAGTTTTATGAAAGCTTTTGTTTTCTATATTTGCACGAAATATAATAAAATTTAAAATGAAAAAAATACTAGGTTTTTTATTCTTAACTATCACTGCAATAAGTTTTTCACAAGAAAAAGTATTGTTACGTTTAAATTATGAAAATGGAGATGTTTATCAGGTAGATGCTTCTATAAAACAAGATATGGGAGAGTTTTTGAAGATGGATATAATTATGAAAATGGATATGGAGGTTACAGAGGCTAAAGAAAATTCATATTTAACAGAGACTAGTTTTAAAAACATCAAAATGGATATGAATACTATGGGGAAAAAAATGCAATATGATTCTGATACAAAAGAATCTGAAATGGATGATTTTTCCAGAGGAGTTCATTCTGAAATGAAAAAATTATTAACAACTTTAGTTTCTTTTGAATTTGATAAACGAGGCAATGTGGTTGAAACAAAAGTAATATCCGGAGAATCTCAAGCAAAAGATTTTGAGCAAAGTATGGGAGCAATGGTGTTACCTGAGGAAGCTGTAACAATTGGTTCTACTTGGAGCTTTAAAAAAACGAGTAAAGAGGGTATTGAAATGAATTATATTTATGAAGTTACTGCGATTAACCCAGATAATGTTGAAGTAAAAATTTCAGGAACAGTAACTGGTGAAGAAGCTATCTCAGGTACTGGTTTAATTGATAGAAAATCAGGTAATATGAGTAAGATGGATGTAGACATGATTATAAAAATACAAGGTCAGAAAGTTAATTCAAAAGTTTTTCTAACCACAACAAAAAAATAAGAAATCATTAGAAAATGATTTGATAAAGTTAGTCTGAAAAGGTATTTCATTAGTAATGAGCTACTTTTTCAGACTATTTTATTTATTATATATTTATTGATTTCAGGTATAGTTAAAACTATGTGTTTTAGTGGATTTACTTTCAGTTTTAATAGTTATCTAAAGCTATTTAATCAGCCTTTATATTAGCTTTTTTAATACTTAGCTAATAGCCAAAAGCTAAGCGCAAAACAAACATAAAAAAGAAGACTTTCAGTTATAAAAAAACTATGGCACTTTTAATTTAACGATTTATTTATAAATATCTGCTAAAGCATCTTTTAGAGATGGAAATTTGAATGAGAAGCGTGTTTCAATTTTCTTCGTAGATACTCTACTTCCTTCCAAAACAATTACTGCTAATTCTCCAACAGCTAGTTTAAGTATAAACTTAGGTACATTGAAAGGAGTAACAAATTTTCTTAAAACTTTTCCTAACGTTTTTGTAAATGATGCGTTGGTATGATGTTCAGGGGCAGCAGCATTAAATATTCCCGAAAAGTTATTATCTTCAACAGCCTGTACATACATCATACATAAATCATCGATGTGAATCCAAGGTATATATTGTTTACCAGTTCCTAAAGCAGATAAAAATAAAGGAGTATTCATTTTTTTCAATGCTCCTCCATTATTGCTTAATACCACTCCCGTTCTTAGAATAGTAATAGGAATTTCTAGTGCTGAAAATTGATGTGCTGCATTTTCCCATTCCACACATATTTTAGATATAAAATCATGACCAGCTTTATCATCTTCTTCAAAGATGTTTTCTGTAGTTATGGCTCCATAATAACTAATTCCAGAAGAAGAAATAAAACCTTTTAAATTTGTTTTTTGTTCTTGTATTTTTTTAAATAAAAGATTTACAGTATCAACTCTACTGCTTATGAGTTCTTTTTTTCTTACATCCGTCCATTTTTTGTCTGCTATACCAGCACCTGCTAAATGTATAATATAATCAGCATTTTCTAATGCTTCTGGAGCTATGAAATTAGTAGCTAAATCCCACTTATAATGATTTTTTTGCTTAGGATTTCTAGTTAAAATGCATACTTCATGATTTCTTTCATTTAGTATTTTTTCTAATGCTTTACCAACCAGTCCGGTTCCTCCAGTTATTACAATTTTTGCCATATTGTAAAAATAAAGAAAACCATAGTATGTACTATGGTTTTTTTAAAATTAAATATTTAAAACATTGATTACTTGATTTCCTTTAAGGTATTCGTAATTAAAAGTTTTAATTGATTTTTATGAGCTTTGGTAGCAATGTTACCAGTTCCATTACTTACCCAAGATTTAATATTCTTTAGGTTGTATAACGCCATTGCTTTTGCAGCATTTGTATATCTATTTTTACCTCTTCCGTTTACCATACTCAATAACATTTTAGTGTATTGCGTTTGTAAGTTTTGGCGGAAAGAGTTTACTGACCCGTAAATATCATTTTTGAAAACAGCATTGTTTAAGTCAGTCATAAATTCTGAAAGGCGGTATTGGTTTCCGTATAACTCAGAATCACTAATACGTTGTAATGTATTTGGATGTAAAATATGACTCAACACTCTTGTTTGATATGATAAAATTTGAGTGTGAATTTTTGGATCTTCTGGTCCACTGAAGAAGTTATATCCACGTCTTTGTCTAGCTAAGAAATTATATAATTCTTTAGGTGCTTTAAATGCATTCGGAGCAAAAATGTAAGTTTTTAAAGCATTCATTGCTCTTTTTTGGTCTGTGTAACTAACAGGAGTGTATGGTTGAGTTTCTCCTGGCTGTCCAGCCATAGCTCTATCTACATATACACCACCAATAAATCTAGAAATAACATCACCAGCTCTTGCAGCTTGTCCGCTTAATACATAGTATGCATTTCTTAATTCTTGATAAGACTCACCAGTTCTAGTTAATTTAGCTTTAATGTTTTTCTTAATGTTATTAGCTAATTTAATACGATCGATAGAATATGAGATTTGATCGTTAGATAAATCACCAGTCATTACTCTTGGATCAATAGCTTTTCCAGGAGAACGCATATCATCAGCATCGTTACCAAAAATTAACTCTGGCTTTGTAGACTGTGCTAATAAAGCATCCATTTCAGTTTTGTTTCCAAATGGAGTATAACCAAATTGAATAGCCCAAACATCATAAGGACCAACAGCTGTATCATAATATTGACCTTGTTTTGTAGGATCTAGAGTTAAGTTAATTGCAGCATAATCCATAACAGAACCTGTTAAACATTTTCCTTTGATAAACTCAGGATTGGCTAATTCAGCAGGTGAAAATAACTGACTTGCTTTCATGTTGTGGTTTAACCCTAAAGTATGTCCAACTTCATGCATAATTAAAGCAATCATAGCTTCTTTTTTCATTCCTTCCATTTCCATATCAGAAGCACCAGTAGCAGCTAATACAGTTTTACCAAACATTGTATTTTCATGCATTACATGTCCTGCAGAACACAATAAATGATTGTCTTTATTTAAGAATAAATTTTCATGTGTTTCTTCTTCTGAAGATGAAGCAGCAGCAGCGTTGAATATTTTATCTAAACGAACTCTATTCGTAAAGTGAACATATTCTAACATAATATCAGCACCTAAAATCTCTCCAGATTTAGGGTTAACAAAACTTGGTCCATATCCACCAAAAGGAGGATTAGGAGAAGAAGTCCAACGTAAAACATTGTAACGAACGTCACCAGCATCCCAGTCAGCATCATCAGGTTGTACTTTTACAACCATAGCGTTTTTAAAACCTGCTTTTTCAAAAGCAATATTCCAAGCTAAAACACCTTGTTTAATTGTTTCTCTCCATTCTAATGGAGTAGAATTTTCGATCCACCAAGTAATTGGAGTTACAGGTTCAGAAACTGTAGCACTAGGATCTTTTTTTACTAATCTCCATCTGTGTACTAAATCTCTATAATTAATTGTACCCGTACTAGTCATGTCATTTACTTGAGTCGTAAAATAACCAACTCTAGGATCATCAAAACGAGTTTCATATCCATCTTTTGGCATGTTCATAAATGTATGGAACACTTTAATAGATACATATCTTCCATCAGTTACAGCAGAACTTCCTCCATTTAATACTGAGGGATTGTTATATACATACTCAGTTTTAATATTTGTGTTTTCAGGATAGTTTTTGATAGAATTTACTTTAGATTTATTCTTATCAAAACGACCTAATTTAAAAGCGAAAGGAGATCTTCCTGGAAAACTAGGAGCCTTAATTCTAGTTAAAGCTTCAGATAAAAATAATCCACTTGCATCAATTAAATATTCTCCTTTTTTATCGTCAGAAGCTAAAACTTTTGCACTTGCAATGATAGCATCACTTGTATTTGCTTCAGCAGATTTAGCGATAGCATTGTTTTTATCAAAGAAAAAAGAAGTATTTGGAGCAACAAACTCTATTTTGTTAAAATATTTCTTGATATGAAAAATACTTGATCCTCTATATGAACCTCTAAAAGCATTTGCTTCAGTTACACCATCTGCAATTTGAGAGAAATAAATGTAATCTTTATTTAACTGATCTTTTTTAACTAATAATTTTACTGATCCCGTTATTGAATCTTGAAAAATAGTGAATAAACCTTCTATTTTAGCACTCTTTTTAGTTAGGTCAGCAATAGTTTTTTCAGGCTTTTTCTTTGGTTTTTCAGGCATTTCAGTTTTTGCCTTACCTTTTTTCTTTTTTCTTCTTTGCGCATCGATATCGTTACTACTTAAAAGTAATAATGCCAAGAAGATAGATAATACTAATCTTGGTTTTTTAATAAACATCATACTATGTTTTTTGAATTGATTTTTCTAATTACTTATAAAAGTATTATTAAAATTGTTAAACGGTTGTTAACGATTTAATAAATCGTTATCGTTGTCTTTTAATATTATTATTACAATATTCAATAATTTTAGCAATTCTATTTTTTCTAGTTTCTTCTCTTTTTGCCAAAAACAGCCAATATAAAAAACTCTTTTTAGCTGAAGGAGGAAACTTCTTATAGTTAGAAAATGCGATTAGATTATTATCGAAAGCAATTTGTAATTCTTCTGGAATTATCAGATTTTCCACACTATCTAAAGAAGTCCAACTTCCATTTTCCTTTGCGATTTGGATAGATCGTAAACCGCTTTTATGCATTAAATTTTGGGAAATTAAAGCTTCAACATAATTTTTATTAACCTTGCTCCATACACTTTTAGGTTTTCTTGGGCAGAAATATTGTTGTCGTTTTCCGTCTCCTAAGCTTTTAACTGTAGCATCTATCCAACCAAAACATAATGCAACCTTTACCGCTTCTTCCCAACGCATAGAGGGAATTTTTGTTGCTACTTTATAAAAAATCAAATAAACACCTTGATAGTCGTTATGATTTTTAAGTAACCATTCATACCATTCAGTATCTGTTTTAAAATACAAAAAAGGTTTTTCTTCCATTTACGTTTCTATCGAATAACTTTAGAAGGAAAACTAACAATGCTTTCGTGACCATTTGCGCCAACAGCACTAATTCCAAAGAAAAAATTATCAATTACAATTCCGTCTAATATAAACTCATTTACGTTTTCTATATATTTGAAATGATCCCAAGTTGGAGACGTGGTATCTCTCCAATAAATCTTATATCCTTTAGCACCTTTTACAGGATCCCATTTAAATTTAGCAGATGCTTGAACAATCCCTCCAATACCTACATTTTTTGGCGAAGGTGGAGCAGAAGCTATACTTGCTAGGTTAATGGCATTCACAGCAGTTAATTTTTTAGCATACTCAAAGTTTACAAATTTTAAACGGTCACCATATTCTATACCATTTTCAATCCTAATATCTTGATGCTGTTGTGTGTAGTTTTCATGTGCTTCCATGATTCTAATACCAGGGAAACCAGCATCGTTAAAAGGTCTATGGTGCCCGCCACGACCAAAACGATCTAATCTATAAATCATTTTTGGATTCATTTCAGGCATATAGGTTTTTGTAGTTTTATAAATATATCTAGCAAGTTGTCTTGAAACTCCATCTACTTCACCACCATAAAAACGACGCGATCTTCGCTGTTGCTCTGTTTCTGTTGGAGGAGTAGGTTCAGAAAAAATTCTAAACGTTCTATTGTCAATTACTCCATCTACACCTTTTATATTACCAATCATATCATTATTCATAATACCTACAATATTCCAACCTTTATTTTTAGCATAGTTAGCTAACCCTTTTCCTCCAAACAAACCTTGTTCTTCACCAGACAAGCCCACATAAATAATACTATTTTCAAATTTATATTTACTTAATACTCTAGCAGTTTCAATAGCACCTGCCATTCCTGTTGCATTATCATTAGCCCCAGGAGCATCATCTGTATAATTGTTAGGATCGGTAATACGAGAATCAATATCACCACTCATGATAATATAATTATTAGGGTTTTTAGTCCCTTTTTGAATGGCAACTACATTTACTACCCAAACGTCTTTAGTAATTCTTTGGTTAGTTCCTTTTTTAACAAGATCTTTCTGGTAAAAAACATCTAAACAATTATTACAATTTTTAGAAATACTTTCAAATTCCTTTTTTATCCAACGTCTAGCAGCTCCAATTCCTCTAGTGTTTGATATAGTATCGCTCAAAGTATGTCGAGTTCCAAAATCAGCAAGTGTTTTGATATCAGCTTTAATTCTTTTAGAAGAGATATTATTGATAATATCATAGATTTTTGTATCGGTTTGTGAATAGGAAATTATAGAAATTAGAAGGGTTAAAATAAAAAAGAATTTTTTCATTATGTCGTTATGTTTTTTCAGTATAAAAATACGAAACAAAAAAGAGAATGTACTCGGTATACATTCTCTTTAACAGATTCAACAATGATGTTTAAATTTATTCTCTATCCAATTTTTTAGTCAAATAAAAACCTAAAAGTAATGCAAGTCCACCACATAAAAAGATAGAAGAAGTATAGAAAACTCCAGCATCTATAGCTACTCTATTTTCTTCAATAGCCTTAAATTGAGTTTCAAAAGGAGTAGCAAAATTATGACTTAAAATAGCGCCTAATAAAATTCCAACTCCTATTCCCATTAATAATAATGCAAAATTTAAAATGATAATTCTTCCGGTTAACGTTGATTTTTTTCTTTCTCCCTTTGAAAATATTTTTGCCTCTAATCCTTTTTCAATTAAAGCTAAACGTTCTCTATTTCGAGTAGAAAGATATAAATAGAAAATTCCAAAAACTAAAGCGAAAAAAAAGATAAATACAATTGCTACTTCCATATATATTTGTTTTAAATGTTATTATTTTATTTGTAGTTGAGACTTAGACGGTATAGAAAAGGTTACAACTTTTATAAAAAAAATTAAATTATATGATTATTACAGTTGAATTTTTTGGATATCTGTTTTAATTATAATACTTGTTTTTCATTAAAATCACTAACGATAATCAGGTTTTGACTTTAGTTTGTCTTGAGCGATAGTTGAAAGACTCGACCTGATAGTGGAAAAATTAAGCTAAAGATTTTTGTCATGTACAAAGAAATGATAGCTATTCAAATTATATATTATACGATTTATGATTAAAAACTTCGTATAAATTAGTCGAATTATTTTTTTCTTCATACAAGGCAAAAAAATAAAGCATAGCTTTAGTTACGGTTGCTTTTTTAAACAAAGTAGGAAGGGAAAAGAAACGACTAATATGCGAAATTTTTAGTCGTTAATCGTATTACTGTAGAAAACAGATAATATACTATTTGTTCATATTCTTGTATCTTTATAAAGAGATTAAAAATGCTGATGAAAATTATTGAATTTTTTTGTAACCTTTTTTAATAGCATATAGTCTTACACAAAATGACTATTAAAAACGACCAAACTTATATTTCAAAAACCTTAGCAGGTGATACTAATTCTTTTGCTTTTTTAGTGGAGAAATATAAAATTATGGTATATAGTTTAGCTATGAAAATGCTTAATAATAAGGAAGAAGCAGAAGAAGTATCTCAAGATACGTTTGTAAAAGCATTTAAAAATTTAAGTAAATTTAAAGGAGAATCGAAATTTTCTACATGGTTATATAAAATAGCATATAGGAATTGTCTGGATCTTATCAAGAAAAAAGAAAAAAAATATAAAACAACTACTATTGATGAAGTTACAGTACATAAAATAAAAAGTACAGATAATATTTTAGAACAAATAACTAAAAAGGAAAGAGCTTTATTATTAAAATCTTGTTTAGAGAAGTTACCAGAACAGGAACGATCTATTTTGTGGATGTTTTATTTTGATGAATTAAGTTTAGTTGAAATTACAGAAATTACTGAATTGACACTATCCAATATTAAAGTAATATTACATAGGGCTAGAAAAAGATTAGTATCAGTTATCAACAAGAATGTTAAATCAGAATTGATTAATAATTATGGAGAATACTAAAGAAGATAAATCATTAGAACTCTTTAATGCAAAGTATATTAAAGAGTTAGAAGGAGATGTTCCATCTTTTAATTTTACAGATACCGTAATGGATTTTATTCTTAAAGAAGAGCTAGAAAATGCTAAAATATTTGAATATACTCCATTAATTTCTAAACGAGTATGGGTACTTTTATCAATACCATTTGTTTGTGCTATTTTATACCTCATAAGTTTATCCAGTTCGGTTACATTTTTCGATCTAGATATTAAGCTTACCTTTCCTGAGTTTACCTTGTTTGACGCTTTTAAAACACTTTCAATTACTAATTCAACGTTATATTTTATTAGCTTTTTTGTAGTCTTAACATTGAGTCAGGTTTATTTTTTGAAAAAACGATTTGAAAAAGTAATTAGAATTTAAAGTTTTGTTTATTAATTACTTATGATGTTTTGTTTTTTGAACTCAATAGTTAAAATATGTTAAAAAATCATTATATTCACATCAGTAATTAATAATTTTTGAGTACACGTTTTATACATAATTGTAAGCATTTTATAATTTGATGATGATATTCTATAAAATATTATGGTTCTATGTTTTAAGAAATTATACATTAGCAACCATAGTAGAATTGAGTTATCTTATTTTAATTCTTCATTTTAGGAAATTAAATCAATTCTTATAATTTTATGTTGATTACTGTAGTCAGTATAAATACATAATATATGAAAAAAAACTCTTTTTTAATCGTATTAATTTTTTCTTTTTTTGCTTTTGCTTGCGGAGATAAAAAAGCGGAGGAAGAAAAGAAAAAAGTTGAAGAACTAGAACAACAAATAGAGGCTGTAAGTAAAGAAGTAAGCGATGAAGTAGATTCTTTACAGAAAGAAGCAGAAGAAATAGAGAATGAATTAAAAGCTTTGGATAACCTATAAAATTAAACAGATGAAATTTTCAAAATATATACTAATTGCATTATTGATAGGTTTTATAAGTACTGCAAATGCACAGAAATCTAAAGAAGCACGAAAAGCTAAAAAAGAATTAGCAAAACAGAAGAAAGCTGCTTTTAAAGAGAAGAAGGCAGAAATGAAAGATAAAAAGAAAGCATTAAAAGAAAAGAAAGCAGAAATTAAAGCTGAAAAAAAGGAATTAAAGGCTGAGAAAGATAAAATTTTAGGTGATCATAAGGAAAAGATGAAAGGGATGTCTAAAGAAGAAAAAAAGGCATACCTAGAGGCTAATCCTGATTTGAAAGAAAAATTATCAGCACATAAAGAGGCAACTAAAGAAAAACGAAAAGCATTAAAAGCTAAGAAGAAAGCTTTTAAAAATGAAAAAGCAAACGCAGTTCAACAAAGAATAGAAAATAAAAAAGAAAAGATTGCTTTTTTTGAAGATAAAAACGCCAAGGCTAGAACAAAAATAACGAAGACTAAAGAGCGTTTAGAAGCACAAAAAACATCTGGAGAAATTACTGAAGAACAGTACAAAGAAAAGATGGAAAAAGTGGCTAAAATAGAGGCAAGAATACAAAAACACGACACTAAAGTATTAAAAATGAAATCTAAGCTTGCAAAAAGCGAAGAAAAATTAGAAAAACTGAATACAAAAAAAGAAAATTAAAAATACGTGTCGAAGTGTATAAAAGCGTTCAAATTTTTGGACGCTTTTTTTATTGTTTTAAAAATCGAACCGTTGTTATTTTACCATTGTTTACCTCATAAATAGCTACAGTTTTAAAACTTTTTCCATTGATAGTTATTTGCTGTTCATCTATAACTTTATTGCCTTTTATTATTCTATTTAAAACCTTGCAATGTAAATCTTTAATAGTTTTAAGCATAGGACCGTATACTAATTTCATTTTTTCTTTTCCTTCATAATTCAACTTATCTAAATACGTATACACTTTAATATCTTCACTGTAAGTAGCTAAAAAAGCTTCTAAATCTCTTTTATTATAAGCTTCAAGTTGCTTTTTTACAATATGCCTAGGTGATTCTTCAGCAACAAAGGCTAACTTTGTTGCGTCTTTATTCACAGTAATTCTTGTTATATTATTAATTTCTTCATCTGAAAATCTATGAAAAAGAGACCATCCTTTATCTTTTTGTGGATGATACTTAAAAATCATATTCTTATTAGGAATTAATAAAGTTCCGTCTGGAAGCCAACAAATATCCTGATTTTCAATAGTACTTGTTATAAATTTTTTCTCTAAAGTTTTAGGATTTAACGACAAAACATCCCATCGATTATTATTTTTTTTCATGAAACTAATCAAGTTAGAGTTAGGGATTTTATGAAATGACCTTCCTACATTTTTCATAATTGCGATGCTTTTCTGTAATTTAATGTCAGTAACATTTAACTCTAAAGAATCGTTAACAATAGCAGAAGAAATTACAGTATTGGCATCAAACCAAAGCGGATAAGCAACTACTAGATTTTTAATAATTTCTTTGTTAGTACCAGTATGTATATCATATTCATAAAAACGTTGTTTACCATCAGTATCTAACCGAACAGCAGATATATTATTCGAATTTGGGATACGTTGCGGAGAGTATTCTCCTCCTTTTGGTGTGTCATTTATAAATGTAACTTTTCCTGTTGTAATAGTGTATTTTGCAATATCAGTCTGTTTGTTCCTAGTAGATGAAAATATTATGGTATTATCATCATAAAAATGAGGTTGATTATCATAGGCCTTAGTATTGGAAATGTTTTTAGGATTAGTAACTATCCACTCACTACCTTTTTTTTGAATATCAAAAAGATATACATCAGTATTCACTTGAGCAAATGAAATAAAAGGAACCAATAATAAGAGTATTTTTTTCATAAAAGTAATTTTTAGTTTTTAAAGGTAATAAAACTAGTGTCAATAGCGAAATTAGGATGAAAATGGATAATACATCCCATTATTTCTGTAGATATAATTTTTAATAGTAATTTTGTCATCCAAATTTATAGAACATATGAGGTTTTTTAAAATAAGTCTACTATCATTATTAACATTTGCTTTATGTATTACTTGTCGAACTAATGAGGTTAAAAAAGTAGAAGAGAAAGTAAATCAATTTAATTTTACGAATAAAAAAGTTGAGTTAGTTACTTCTTTTAAAGCTTGGAAAGAAAATCCTGTTCCATTAATTAGTGCACATAGAGGAGGACCTTATTCTGGTTTTCCTGAGAATGCAATTGAAACTTTCGCTAATATAATTGATCATACAGCAACTGTGATTGAGTGTGATGTCGCAATGAGCAAAGATAGTGTACTTGTACTAATGCATGATAGAAATTTGGATAGAACTACTACAGGTAAAGGGCCTATTAAAGAGACTACTTTTAAAGATTTACAAGAGTTAAATTTAGTAGATAATAATGGTAAAAAAACTGAATTTAAAATACCAACATTAGACGAAGTTTTAGATTGGGGTAAAGGTAAGGTGTTGTTTACTTTGGATGTAAAAAGAGGTGTTCCTTTTGCTAAAGTTTTAGCAATGGTAAAAAAGCATAATGCTTCAGATTATGCAGCTATTATTACGTATAGAATTCAAGATGCTAAATTGGTACATGATTTAGATGAAGAAGTAATGATTTCTGTTTCAGCAGGAAATAACGGTGCATTAGAGCAAATAGAAAAAGCAGATTTACCAGCTCATAAATTATTAGGTTTTGTAGGAACTCGTCAACCAGAATTAGCTCATTATGAGAAACTAAAAGAAAAAGGAATTAAAACAATTTTAGGGACTTTAGGTAACCTTGATAAAAGTGCGGTAGCTAAAGGTGATGATAGTGTATACTTAACTTATATTGAAAATGGAGCAAATATCATTGCTACAGACAGGCCTTTAGAAGTTGCCAAAGCACTTGAGATAGCTAAACAGAAATAATAATTATTTTAGAGTTATATTATTAAATAGAGCTATTTTTTAATGATTTTTGTGCAGTAATGGTATAACTGGTAATTATTTCGTTGCCTATTCTTACATGAATATCATATATACCTTTTTTAGTAATGATATGATTGAAACTCATCATACCATTGCTATATTTTAAATCATTGATTTTAAGTCTTTTTTCTTTATTGTTTGTGAAATACACTAATCGAACTTTGTTTGAATCGATGCTTTTAAAAGTCTTGAATTTGAAGAACACTTTTTTATTTATATAAGTTTCAATGTTTAAAAAAGAAGGTAATATGGGAGTTATTTTTTGTTTAAAAGTAGTGTTGTAAACGATTGGAGCTGATATAAATTGTTGATTAGATTGTTTGGTGTTTAATAGCCATTTTTTATCAATGGGTTGATGGTTCTTCGCAAAAAGATTTGGGCTGGTTAAAAAATATCCATCGTTATAATCGTTTAAAAAAGAAAATTTTTCATTGGTATAACCACTAGACCAAGTTGCATCGCATAAATACCATTTATCATTTAATTTTACTGCATTCCAAGAATGATTAGGAATACCTAACGTATTAACATTTGAAGCTGTATTTCTGCCATATCCATCTATGATTTTACAAGGAATACCAGCAATAAAGGCCATTTCTTTTATTAAATATGCATAACCAGTACACACAGTTTTTTTCTGTTTCAATAGTTTTTTGAATAACTTTTTTTTGTATTTATTATGCCAGTTATAAAAAGCAACACTATCTGTTTTATATTTTTTTCTTTGTTGATTTATGTTTAAAAAAGAAGAATAATCGTTTTTAATATTATGACAAACCCAGTAGTAAATAGCTCTAAATTTTTCTACATCTGTCCTAAGTTTTGATGTTAATTTATGTGTTAGAAGTGGTAAATTGTTTAAGTTTTCTCCCTCATTTAATTTAGCAATATTTTCTGCTCTTGTAAAATTAATATGATTAAAGTCAGTTATCTGAGAACTGACTTTAATACAAAAAAGAAAAACTAGAAGCGATACGATTTTAGTAAATTTCATTATTTTCTTTTATGCTTTCTTTTTGATTGATACACCTTGGTTACATTTACTTCACCTAATAACATACAGCTATCGGTTTTCATAGTAATGTTTAGATTGATGCTTTCAGCTGAATTTTTATTGGTAATCACTACCTTTTTAGATTCTAAACCAACAAAACTAAATATCAATACATCTCCTTTTTGTAAAGGTTTGGGAAATTCAAAGTTCCCATCAAAATCACTTTCAGTGCCTACACTAGTACCTTGTAATAGTATAGACGCTCCTGGTAATGGTCCATCTTCATCAGTAATTTTTCCTTTAACAATAATTTCCTTTTTACTATTTTTTACATCAACACTATTTTTATTCTGCTGTTCTAATTGTTCAGTTTTAGGTTTTGTCTCTTGAGCAGTAACCGTACTTAGCGTGAAGAAAGACAAACAAGCTAAACCGATGCTCTTTAAAAGATGGTGTTTTTTTGTATTTTGATTTTCCGTATATGTAGTTAATTGATAATCAGAAAAACGGCCGCAAGTTTTTTTATTGTCGTTACTTTTAAAGTAGTTTATAATTTCTTTTGAACTCATTCCAGTAAAATCGATAACTTCTTTCTCACAAGAATTGCAAAAGCCTCCTTTTTGAGTAGGAGAGAAGTTACGAAAGTTTTCACCACATGGTTTTTTAATTTCTAATCTGAATTGATTTTTCATAATGCATTTACTTTTTTAAGTTAAAACCTTGTTCAAACTTATATAGTAATACTAGAAATAAAAACAGATAATGAGTAAATGGGTACTTTCAGTGAGTAAGATTTACAAACAAGAATACCAATTCGAAAAAATTAAAAATATTATTTTAAAGTTTTTATATACTCCGAAGGTAAACTTCCAGTATGTTTTTTAAAAGCTTTTCTAAAAGAATCAGAACTTTTATAGCCTAATTCTTTGGTTAAGCTTTCTATACTATATGATTTATAACGCTTGTCTTGTGAAAGTTTTTCTAGAATATACTCAATCCTTAAAGTATTGATATAATCATTAAAACTTTTTTTATGATGAGCGTTTATTACTTTAGATAAATAAGTTGTATTTGTGTTTATTTTTTTAGAAGTATTGTAAGCATTACAGTTTAAACTCAAATAGAATTTTTCTTTTTCTAGAAGCTCCAAATTTCCAATAATTTCAGTCATAGTTTCTTTTTTTAGAATAGAACCTTTTTTATCATTGATTACTTTTTTATGAAATACATTATTTTTTTTCTTTTTGAAAAGAAAAAAGATAGTAACAATAAGACAAAATAAAGAGAAGATTATTTGATAAATAATTTTAGATGTATTTCTATAATTTGTTTTTGCTTTATTTTGTTTTTTTAATTCAATTCGAAATTTTTCATTTTCACGTTTAGTAACATGACTCGAGATAGAATCTGTGATAGTATTTAATTGATTGGAAGCTTCAATATGATCTTTATAATATTTGTTAGAAGTTTTATAATTTCCAACTTCACCATAAGCATTAGCTAATAGATTTAATTCAGATTTGGTCCAAGGATTAATTTTTTTATTAGCTTTAAAATAACTGAAACTTTCTAAAATTTTTATAGAACTATTATAATCACCTAATAGATATAGTACATCTGCTTCTAAACCTTTGTTATAAAAATCTAGAGGTTGTTGTCTTGCGCTATCTAAATATATTTTCGATTTTTCAAATTTTTTATTTATTCCAGCAATGTAAGCTTCCATTAAGTACATTTTTACATGAGCTAGTTTATTTTTACTTTTTAGAATATGTTCTTTATGTAATATTTGATATTTAGTTAAAGTGTCTAATTCATATTTTTTATTGTGTTTATAAAATCTAAAAATTAGCTCTGAAATTTCTATTTGTATTAAATTGATGTCCTTCTCAATGGTATACGGAATATTTGTAGTACAAAGTCGGTCATATAGTTTTTTAATCCTTTTGAGTCCCAAAGATTCATAAAGTGTATAGCATAAAACATAATCAACATAAAGTTCAGCTTTAGCTTCAATAATTAAATCGTTTTCCTCTCTTGCTAGAATACTACTAATTTCAAATTTTGTTAAAGCCTTTTTCCAGTTACCTCTATAAAAATGGCAAAAAGCTTCAAGTAGTTGTAACTTGGCTAAATACGGATGATTAATTATATAGTTTGTAGATGTTATGTAGCTTTTATATGCTTTTACATTTTTTAAATTATCCTCAAAACTCAAGCTTTTCATAACAATAATCGTTTTTAAAAAATGAAAGTCATTTTTTAAAGATTGATTGTTTGTTTTATCAATTTTTTTCCAGAGTTCTTGTAATTCATTATTAACATTAAGATTATCTCCAGCAAGAACTCTTAGTTTATAAGCATGGATTAATTCATGTAAAGATTTTCCTGTTAGTGATTCGAATGATGCAGAAGAAGTTTGAGTAAATCCTAAATTATATATAAGAACTAATACAATCGTAAGAACGAAGTTTTTCATAGATATTTTTAAGGTTAATTAGACGTAAAATACTCAATTTTTGAAATATAAAAACTTTAAAAAATAAATGTTTACCTAAATTTATAAATATAGGTTTTATAAAAAAAGCGATTTAACTATTGTATTTACTGAAGTTTAGAGATTTAGCTTGCCTAAATTTATAAAACTATGTACACACTTTTTGTAAACTTCAAATAGTTGAGTTTTCTTTGAAACGAAAAGGAAATTATTGCAAGATATTCCCAACATTTTTTTCGCGAAAAAAGACATTAATAACCTCGTGTCTTTAAAATAAATGAGGTTCTCATCTTAAATTAAAGATTATAAAAATGAAAAAATCAATATTAAACTTAGGAAAAACGCTAAGCAAAGAAAGTCAACAACAAATAAAAGGAGGAACAAGGCCTCCAGTTTGTACACCAGGTACATGCTATTCTTCTAGTCAACCCAATATAATTTCAATGGGAAATATAAACGGAACACCATGTGGAGTGGTTTTTGGATCCTTAATTTGTAAAGGAACTATTTTAAGTAATAATCAGTGTTGTTTGAATTAAATTTTACGGTTATAAAAAACAATATTGAGTTTAGGTAGTCCTTTAAATAAAGAAATCCAGCAACAAGTTAATTGGGGGTGAAGAATACGTAATTTAAATGGAACAAGGAATTTTTATTACGCAACAAGTGTTGTTGATCCTCCATTAGCTTTTGAATGTAATTGGGAAGAAAGCACAGGACTTTTTGGTATTGGAGGATGGAGAAAAGTTGTAGGACCATGTCCCGTAGGTATTCTAGAGTATAGTTGTATACTTGAATAATAAAAACTAAAATCAAAAAAGGCGTCTAAAAAGATTATTTTTCGTCAAACTGATTTCAGTTTCTCATCATAACTGATAATCAGAAAAAAGATTCTGAAATAAATTAGAAAGACGTTTTTAAAATACTTTTTAGACCTCTTTGATTTTATCTTGTTGACTATATATTCATAGATCCTTGAAATACTTTTTTCATTCATAATTAATTAAACAAAAAATGAGTTATAAGTCGTTTTGATTTAAAAATTTTAGTAAATGACAAAAAAACTTTTCAGTATATGCAGCTAAAAATAAACGCTTTAAATAGAAGTAGGTTTATTATGTCACCTGAAAACGAAAAATTATTTTAAAGAAGATTTTTGTCATGTATTAAACTAATTCTTATAAAACCAAAACGGAATTTCAATAACTTTTTCAGTGAATTCTCGTTTCTCTTTTTTCTTTTTATCCTCTGAAAAATTTATTCGATTAACTTTTAACAAGTGTTTTCCTTCGTTAATATTTTTTAAAGGAATTACAGTTTCAAAGCCTAATTGCTTATTTATTTTCGAAATAATAAAATCAGATTTAAAATTTGTACTATCAATTTTTAATTGATAGATCGTATTAAAGGTATTCAAGTAAGGAACGTATAAACTATCTGTTAACTGTAATCTATCTTTATTTAAACCAACATTTCCAAAAGCAGCTTGTTTGTAGCCTCTAATGTCTTTTTTAGGCTTTAAATCCTTATTTTTTTCTATAATTATATCTTCAATTTCACTTTTATATACTATAAAGATTCTAAGATAAGCGTTATTAATAATTTTATTTTCAATAGCTATGTCTTTAATATAGTTGTTCTCATCTATATTATTTAAATAATTGTTTTTCCGTATAAAATTTTTGGAAGAATATGAATCTTTTACTAAGTAATTAGAACTCACCTTTTCGAAAGAACCTAGTACGCTTATAACTAAGTAAAGTGGAATTAGAAAATGTAAAACCCTTTTACCGAATTTATTGTCTAAGAAATTATAAACTAAGGCTCTATATAGAAAAGATAACGTGATAAAACTAAAGAACCTATATATTGGAAAATATATTTTTGAAGCCCATTTTTTCCGTTTGAAAAAACCTTGTGTAATAAAGTCGATAAAGAAAATTATTCCTCCAAAATAAAAAATAAACAAAGTACTACCCAAAATTATCATTCTTCCAAATTTAGGTAGTAGCTCAAATTTAAGTATCGGTGTTACTAAAAATATTGGAAGAGTAAAACAAATGAAAAAAGCTAAAAAATAAAAGACAACAATAAAAGATGTGGCAAAAACAATACTACAAAGATCTTCTAAATTAGAAATGTATTTGTCGAATGGACCTACTTTTTTCTTAAGGTATTTTGTGAATTTTTCGCTATAATTTAATGTATCATAATCAATATCACCAGAAACATATCGTAATCCCACAGAACCAATCCAAAGCCCTCTTAATATGACATGTATGATAAGGTTAATGGTTAAAATAATTGAATAAGAATATACTAATCCATAGATTACTCCATAAAGATTTTCTTCTAAAGCCTCGGCTTCCACAATTTTATCTCTAAGTGGTTCAAAGGTAGTTGCCAACCCTAATATTGCAAACCCAGAGATTAGTAACTCTAATTGCCAGCTTTCTTGTTGTAACTTATCTAACCACTGTTTAAACTTGATACTTGTATAGTTATTTTTCATAGTTTTATTAGATTAGTATTGGTTTGCTTCGCAATGTTACAAAAAAAATCTCTTTGTGAACAACAAAGAGATTTTTATAGTTTTATAAAAGTTTTAATCTTATTTAATCAAATCATAAGAACGTTTGATAAAGTTTGTTAATTCTTCACCGTGTAATAAATTCTGAGAAAGTTTTGCTAAATCAAAAGCTTGAGAGATTAACTCTTTTTGCTTTCCTTCATCAGCATTTAAAATATCAGAAACTAATTCGTGATTTGTATTTACTACCAAATTATACATTTCTGGCATGTTACCCATTCCCATCATTCCGCCACCACCAGTAGCACTCATTTCTTTCATTCTACGCATAAATTCTGGAACAGTAATTAAGAAAGGAGAAGTAGAAGAATCCATAGCTTCTAACTGAACAGTATAACTAGTATTGTTTACAGCACCTTCAATAACTGGTTTTAATTTCTCTTTTTCTTCATCAGAAAGTTTAGATATTACAGTATCATCCTTTTTAATCAAATTATCTACATGATCTGCATCTACACGCTTAAATTGTAATTTAGCATCGCCAGAAGACGTTTCTAATTTTTGTAGTAAATGCGAAACAATTGGAGAGTCTAATACTAAAACTTCATATCCTTTTGCTTTTGCATCTTCAATATAACTGTGTTGTGCATCTTTGTTTGCAGCATATAAGATAATGTGATTTCCATCTTTGTCAGTTTGAGAATCTTTAGTTTTCTCTACCAACTCTTCGTAAGTAAAGAAAGTATCATTTACAGTAGGGTATAAGGCAAACTTTTTAGCTTTATCGAAGAATTTATCTTCAGATAACATACCGTATTCGATAATCACTTTGATATCATTCCACTTTTGTTCAAAATCTTCACGATCTTTTTTGAATAAAGAAGAAAGTTTATCAGCTACTTTTTTAGTAATGTAACCAGAAATTTTCTTTACAGCTCCATCTGCTTGTAAATATGAACGAGAAACATTTAATGGAATATCCGGAGAATCAATAACACCTTTTAGCATTTGTAAGAAATCAGGTACAATTCCTTCTACGTTGTCTGTTACAAATACTTGATTTTGGTATAACTGAATTTTATCCTTTTGAATATCCATGTTTTGAGATAAACGAGGGAAATATAAAATACCAGTTAAGTTAAAAGGATAATCAACATTCAAATGAATATTGAATAAAGGCTCTTCGAATTGCATTGGGTACAACTCTCTGTAGAAGTTTTTATAATCCTCTTCTTCTAAATCAGCAGGTTTTTTTGTCCAAGCAGGATTCGTATTGTTAATGATGTTGTCAACATCTATTTGCTTATGAGGCTCGGTAGTTTCTTTACCCTCAGCATCTGTAGTTGTTTGTGGTGTAAAATCAGGATCGTTTACTTTTTTTGTTCCAAATTTAATTGGAATTTGGTTGAAACGATTGTATTTTGTTAATAATCCAGAGATTTTAGAATCTTCTAAGAAATCCTTTTCATCTTCAGAAATGTGAAGAATAATTTCTGTTCCTCTTTCTGATTTATCGTGTGCTTCTAAAGTATATTCTGGAGAACCATCACAAATCCAATGTGCAGCAGCTTCATCTTTGAAAGATTTTGTGATAATTTCAACTTTATCTGCAACCATAAATGCAGAGTAAAAACCTAAACCAAAATGACCTATTACACCAGTTTCATTGTTTGAATCTTTATATTTTTCTAAAAACTCTTCAGCACCAGAAAAAGCAATCTGATTGATATATTTTTCAACTTCTTCAGCTGTCATACCAAGACCTTGGTCTACGATATGTAGTGTTTTATTCTCTTTGTCAATTTTAATCTCTATTTGTGGATTACCATATTCAACTTTGGCTTCTCCAATAGAAATTAAATGTTTTAATTTGGTTGTTGCATCTGTAGCATTTGAAATTAATTCTCGTAAGAAAATCTCATGATCTGAATACAAGAATTTTTTAATTAGCGGAAAAATATTTTCTACCGATACATTAATACTTCCTTTACTCATAATAATATGTGTTTGATTTTTTATTCTAAATTTTCAAAGTAAGCTTGTCAAAAAAAATACCAAAAATTTAAAGAATGTCAGGTTGACAGTAACTTATTTTTAGATTTTAATGAATTATTAAATAAGATAGACGCAAATAAACCTATTAACGAACTCACTAAGAAGAAAATAAATAGATATTGATATGCTAATTTTCCTCCAACTTCATCTAAGTAGTATCCTTCAATGGGGCCTAAAAAAACGTCAGGAGAAAAACCAATAACAGAAAGGATTCCTATAACAGTTCCTGTCATAGTGATAGGTATTTTAGCTTCTTCTAGTAAGGTAAAATACAGTACTCTTAAAGTATACACACCTATTAAGGTACTTACCACAGGAAGTAATAATGAAAGATGTAGTATTTGCTTATCAAAAAGTAAGAGAAGACAACCTACAGACATTATTGAAAAACCAATAATTAACCATTTACTCGGAGTAGATTTTTTAGTGAAAATAATTACTAATACACAAATTATAGGTCTTATGTAAGATATAAATGTTCCTAACTCCGCAGATTCTCTAGAATTATAACCATAAATATCATTTGCATATTGTGTAAAAATATCTGCCATTCTAAAACCAACATAAGATGTTAATATAATGATCATTAAAATCCAAATAATGGGATAACGTAAGGCCTTTGTTATATTATAGCTGTGTTTGTTTGTAGTCGTTATTTTTGAATGATCTCCAAAATCAGGAATCAATAACATAAGAAAGCTTACTAATATTACAGCTATTGATGTTAGCAGGTATACTTTGTTCATAGCATTTTGCAATAACAATTTAGATGAGTTTTCTTCACTTATCATTGAAGAAATAATAGCTACTCCCACTGTACCAATGATAGCAGCAACAATACCTCTACCGCCTTCTAACAATCCAAAACCAAGTACTTGGTCTTTTTTTCCTCCCCATATTCTAGTTGCCTTGATTAAAGGTGACCAAAATAGCATTATCGTAGTAAAACCCCAATATATGTACAGAATGTATAATGTAGATAATGATGGGTAATATACCCAAGCAAGTCCGCCAATACCTGTTAAAAACAAAGCAATGCTCATTAAATATTTTAATTGAAACTTATCAGAAATAAGTCCGCCAAAGAAATAAGAAATCATAGCAGTAATTCCATATAAAGTATAACAAAAACCAATGTTTTTATTGGTAATTTCAAAGGCATCTAAAAAAGTAGGTCGAAATATTCTAAGTAATACAAATGGTAAAGCATAAATAATTTCTGCTGCAAAAATTAAAAAAATAATTTGTGTTACTTTTTTATACTTCATTTAGTAAATTTAATAATAATGGTTTCAATTGTGTTGTATGATGAGTTTAATAGAGGTAAAGTGTTAAAAGTATAAAAAAAATAAAAAAATGTACTGATATTTTTAGGTTTATTATAAAAGATTGTTAAAATGTGCTGACATCATGACACTTTGGTAATTTTATTTTTATCGATTTTGTTCAAAAATGATAAAATTCATACTTTTACGAGCTCTTAACAAGCGAAACAACTAAATTATAACTTTATAAATATGTATAGTTCAAAAATTACGGGTTTAGGATATTATGTTCCTGAAAATGTGGTCACTAATGATGATCTTACACAGTGGATGGAAACAAGTGATGAGTGGATACAGGAACGAACAGGAATAAAAGAGCGTCGTTGGATAGACCCTAAAACTGAAGATACTACGGCTGTAATGGGAGCAAAAGCTGCTAGAATAGCCATTGATAGAGCTGGATTAACTAAAGATGATATTGATTTTATCATTTTTGCTACGTTAAGTCCTGATATGTACTTCCCAGGTGGAGGAGTGCAAATACAAGATATGCTTGATATGCCAACAATAGGAGCACTTGATATACGAAATCAATGTTCTGGGTTTATATATTCTTTATCTGTCGCAGATCAGTTTATTAAAACTGGAATGTATAAAAATATTTTAGTTATTGGTTCTGAAAATCATTCTGGTGGATTAGAAAGGTCTACTAGAGGTAGGGGAGTAACTGTAATTTTCGGAGATGGAGCAGGAGCAGCAGTTTTATCTAGAAGTGAAGAAAAAGGGAAAGGAATTTTATCTTCTCATTTACATTCTGAAGGTAAGCATGCTAAAGAATTAGCCTTAATTGGTCCCTCAACTAATCGTTGGGTACCAGAAATTATAAATGATAATGACCCTGATGATGTTTCATATTTCCCTCATATGAATGGTCAATTTGTATTTAAACATGCGGTAGTTCGTTTTTCTGAAGCTATTGTAGAAGGTTTGCATGCAAATGGATTACAAAAAGATGATATCGATATGTTAATTCCACATCAGGCAAATTTGAGAATTGCACAATTTATTCAGAAAAAATTTGAGTTGTCTAACGATAAAGTATACAATAATATTATGCGTTATGGTAATACTACAGCAGCATCAATTATAATAGCACTTACTGAAGCTTGGGAAGAAGGAAAAATAAAAGATAATGACTTGGTTGTTTTAGCAGCGTTTGGTAGTGGATTCACTTGGGGATCTGTAGTAATTCGTTGGTAAAAGGTTTAAAAGATTATATCATAAATCAAAAAAGGCTTTCTAAAAATTAGAAAGCCTTTTTTGATAATAGGGTTATTATTGTGCACTTTTTGGAAAATCGTCACGATCTCCACAAATAAGGACACGAGGTGACCTCTTGGTATACCAACAATCTTCTTTACCCTTAATATTTCGTAATTCTTTTTTCTGTAAAGTTATTCCTAAGTTTTTTAGATTTTTCATGCATTATAAATTTTAAAAGTTTGTTTAAATTTATAACAAAAAAGTATTTTCACAAACAAATCAATGTTAAATTTCACAATATAGTATTGTGTTTAAAACAGTCCTTTTTGCTTTTCATTATCATCTCTTTGCTTTCGTTCTCGTTCTCTATTTTTACCACTTCCGAAGTTGTATGTAAATCCAACATAAATTAAATCCAATTCTAAATCGTAATTTATATCTTGTGGGAAAGGATTATTGGAAATAATATTAAAATTTAAGCTATCAAAAATATCATTAACTCTAATATTTAAACTACCATTTCCGTTAAATAAAGAAAGTCTACTACTCAAGCTAAAATAGGTATAAGGCGCTACAGTTCTTTGTATTGTTACATTCTTTCCTCTGTGAATTGCATCTAATTGGAATGATATTTTTTTAGAAACCGTAAAAGAATTACTTATTCTACTTTTAATATTTGTATTTGTAACATTTTCTAAACGATTATTAAGAAATCCTTGTGATTGTTGTACATATGTTTCTAACGAAGGTGAAATACTCCACCATTTTAAAGGTTTATATCTTCCAGATACATCCATCCCAAAATTATCTGCATATTCATAATTAATAAATGTTCTCGACTGACGATCTGGATTTAATGGATCACTCTGTACCAATGATCCTATGTGATCATTAGTTCTACGATAAAAAGTTCCAAGAGAAAGAAACCCTTTTTTAAAATTTTTAGTGTAGTTAAATTCAACTGAATTGGTAAATTCTTGTCGAAGATTTGGATTACCTACAGATACCGTTAAAGGAGAATAAAATTCTAAAATGGAATATACATGATAAATAGATGGTCTACCAACTCTTCTGCTATAACTTACCTGAAAAGTATCATCTTTAGTGACTTCATACATTAAAAATAGTGTAGGATATATTGAAAATACATCTTGTTTAATGTCTGAATTTCCTTGTGTAGGATTCGTAAAGAAAGCATCTAATTGTAATTGCTCTAAACGTAAACCGCTCTGAAAAGAAAATTTACCAAATGTTTTGTTGAAGTTCACATATCCTGAAAATATATCTCTTTGGTATGTTAAATCGGTATTACCAAAAGGCTGAATAGTAGTAGGATTTATTTGAATTTGTTGATTGGTATTGATTGTGTTTACAATATCTCTTTTTCTATATTCTAAACCAAGTTCTAATTTACCATCTTGTAAGGGTTTTGTATAATCTAAATTTATAAGCCATAATTTTCTAGTATGTGCTATGCTAGAATTAAAATTTAGAATGGAATTGTCGTTTAATAAGTCAGTATTTTTAGCTTCTTCAGGTTCACCATAAGTACTATAGTTTACTTCAAATTCTAATTGTTGACCTTTTTCGTCCAAATTACGTAAATACCCAATATTATATGTTTGATCATTCAATCCATAATCCGAAAAATAAGAAGAATTAGAGATTAATAAATCATTTTCTAAAATTGTTGTTTTAGTTTCAAATTCGTAGGGATTAAAGCCTTGCGATGTAAATACTGAAAGTGTATTGTTTTCATCAAAAGTAATATCTGCTCCAATTCTGAAATTATGATTGTTAGGTTTACTTAAAAAGTCTAAATTCTGAAATAAATCAATATCTAATCGATCATAAGAAAAAATAGTGGCATAATCACCAAAATCATAACTATAGTTACCGTAAAAATTAACGTTACCCGTTTTATAATTCGCTTGAAAAAAGAAATCTGGTCTAGTGTTTTTACTATGTTCAACTCCTGCAGAAACAGTTCCATTAAAACCTATTTGCGTATTTTTTTTCAAGACAATATTAATCAACCCACTTTTTCCTTCGGGATTGTATTTTGATGATGGATTTGTAATTAATTCTACTTGTTTTATTGAGTTAGAACGTATTTGTTTTAATAACTGATCGTTATCTAAATTAGAGGGTCTTCCATCTACAAGTATTGTAACATTACTACCCCTCATACTTACAGTTCCATTTACGGGATCAACATCTAAAGAAGGAATATTTTGAAAGAGTTGCAAAGCATTGGTTCCTGCTGCGTTTAAATCTTTGTCTACATTATAAATTTTCTTATCTATTTTTTGGACGAATACTGCTTTTTCCCCTGTTACTTCAACAGTATCTAAAGTCGTATTGCTTTCCTCTAAAACTATTGTTCCCAAGTTTATTTTAGCTGTTGTAGCACTTAAGTTTACTTTTTTCTTTATCGTTTTATATCCAACAGACTGAATTTCTAAAATCAAATTCCCAAGAGGTAATTTTTTTACCTTAAAAGAACCTCTTTTATCTGAAATATTTCCAGTAATTATTTCCTGTTTGATGTTTTTGCAAACTATTGAAACATAAGGAATTGCTTTTTTTGATTTTTCGTCAATTACTTTTCCTTTAATTTCTCCATTTTGCGCATAAAATTTTACAACTATAAATAGTAAAAATAACAGATAGCGATTTTTCAATTTTAGAAGGTGTTTTTTTGGTTAATGCCGACTAAATTAAAAAAAGAAATTAGAAGTTTGTTCGTTTTCTTAAAAAAATACATTAATTTATTGGATGCATATATTTTATGACAATTAACCAATTGTTTTTTCGATAAATTCAAAATATTGGTAGTAAAAGTATTAGGTATACGATGTTTGGAAAAAATGAATACTCTTTTCTGAGTAAAACAAACTAAAAAACTATTCAAATATAGCAACAGCTCTTACAGGAGATCCTGTGCCACCTCGAATTTTTAAAGGTAATGCAATAAAGCGAAATCTTCCCCTACCTATTAATTGATGTAGGTTTATCATGTTTTCATAGTGTGTAAAGCCTAATTCACCACAAATGTAATGTACTTCTTTATTTGATACTTTTGGTACTCCTGGCGACATGGTTTCTACTCCAAAAGCAGCTATTTTTTGCTCACCTAACCAACGTGCACATGCTGCCGTAATTCCGGGGCCATTAACCCAATTTTCTGTCTGAAATGCTTTTCGATAATGATTGGTATATAACAATACTGTGTCTCCTTTTTTAATATGCAATTTTTCTTTACTAAGTTCTTTTTTAAGATCTTCGATAGTAATTAATTCTTTATAATTTTTATAAGAAAGATCTAAACAAATACCTTCAGTATAAAACATAGTAAGTGGCATGGTATCAATAGATTTTCCAACATGCTCTTTAGCCATATGGTTAAAAGCATCTACATGTGTACCAGTGTGTTCACCAAGTTCTAATTTATAAACAGCAGGAGTTAGGGTAGATGGATTAGTTTCATCATTCCATTCTTCATGTGTATTATGTACTTGTATTTTTACTTGTGGTAGACTTTTGTAAACAGGCATGCCTTCATAAATTTCCTGACTCAAATCAACGATTTCAATCATTTAATTCAATTTTTACATTGTGTTTCTCCAAGTCTTTTAAGTAGTTTTCAGGTATAAAATCTTCAGCATCAAATTCTTCTCTTCTTTTTCTTTTCATTTCAATGCGCTTTACAGCTTTTAAAAATCGTCTTACTTCTAAATTGTCATTTACAATTAAACCAGGAACAACTACATTTTTACCTTCTTCGTTTTTTGCAACCATAGTAAAATAAGAAGAGTTACAATGGTTTATTGTTCCTGTCTGGATATTTTGCGATTCAACACGAATGCCTACAACCATAGAGGTTCTTCCTACATAATTTATGGAAGCTTTCATAGTAACCAATTCACCAACCTCAATAGAGTTTAAAAAATCTACAGTATCTACAGATGCAGTAACACAATACGTACCTGAGTGTTTAGATGCACAAGCAAAAGCAATTTGATCCATTAAATTTAAAATATATCCACCATGAATTTTCCCACTAAAATTGGCATGTGAGGGTAACATTAATTCTGATATTGTTATTCTAGTATCTTCTACGTGTTTATAACTATTTTTCATCTTTTTTTGATCTTAATCCGCTAAAATGAGGAGAATTTTCTTCTTCTACCTTTATAATAAAATATTTAGTATCACCTAACCAAAAAAGTTTATCAAAACGTTCTTTGTACGTTAGTTTAACATATCTCCCTTGGTATTTTTGTAAATTTTGAACTACTGTTTCTTGTTTGTCTTCAACGGAAAATTTAAAAATCTGAGCTCCAGAAATTCCCTGACTAATTTCTCCTTCCCATGTTTTTATTGCGACTCCTTTTCTACTAAATTTTATAAGTTCACCAGAACGAACTCCTTCACTATAGGATACATAATAAATAAATGTATAATAACTTATAGCTAATAGAAGAATAGCAAAAAGAATCTTAAATAAAGTTTTTTTCATGAAATAAAGTTAAAATTAAAAATATAGCTAAGCAAACTGACAACAAAATTAAAGTTAATTTTCAACTAATCGAATTGTTCTTTTAATATATTCGGGCTTAGTACATGAGAGAAAAATACTTTTTTAATTCAAATCATTAAAAATCAGTTTTTTTGAGTTAAATTGATTGTGTCACCTAACATCAGAAAAATTATTTTAAAGATTTTTGTCATCTACTAAGACATTCGGGTTAAATTGTCATACAATTGTTTTTGTTGTAAGTTTGCACAGCTTCAAACAAAAAATTAAGATGAATTATATTTTATTTGATGGTGATGTAAGAACAGCTTTACTACCATTTACCTATACTCGCCCAGTAGCAGATATACGAATAGGAATTTTGACTATAAGAGAAAAATGGGAAAAATTTTTAGGTTTAACAACAACCACACTTACAGAACCTTATCTAGAAGAAAAATACCCAATGGTAGAAATGGAAGAAAACGTTATGATAAATGCTTCTTTTTTACCGACTCCTGAATTGGTAGCTAAAGTAAAAGATTTACAACAGAACGAAGCTATTTTTAAAGGGGAAGATGTTATTGCTTTTTATAGTGGTATAGACCAAGAAGAAATCGATTTTGATAGCTATACTCAACTTGAATTTGAAGATGAGCTTTTAAAAATTAATAATACATGGGATATTTTCTCAAATAATGATTTAGCAATACGACAGGATTTTAAATTATTAACAGAAGGAAGAACGTCTCAGCCTATCCCTAAAACGGTACAATGCTTAGGAAAAGAATATATTTTTATTGAAGAAGGGGCAACGTTATCTTTCGCAACTTTAAATGCAACAACCGGACCAATTTATATAGGGAAAAATGCCGAAATAATGGAAGGTGTAGTCGTTAGAGGAGCATTAGCTATGTGCGAAAATTCAGTGTTAAAATTAGGTGCTAAAATATATGGAGCAACAACATTAGGGCCATATTGTAAGGTTGGAGGAGAAGTGAATAATTCTGTTTTATTTGGTTTCTCTAATAAGGGACATGACGGTTTTTTAGGAAATTCTGTTTTAGGTGAATGGTGTAATCTTGGAGCAGATACGAATAATTCAAACTTGAAAAATAATTATGCAGAAGTACGATTATGGAGTTATGAAACAGGGAGATTTGCTAAAACGGGATTGCAGTTTTGTGGGTTAATCATGGGCGATCATTCTAAATGTGGTATCAATACGATGTTCAATACAGGAACAGTAGTAGGAGTATCTGCAAATATTTTTGGTAGCGGTTTTCCTAGAAATTTTATTCCATCGTTTAGTTGGGGAGGAGCGTCTGGATTTACAGAATATAAAATGAATAAAGTAAACGAAGTTGCTGAAGTTGTTATGAAACGTAGAAATGTGGTTTATGATGAATTAGAACAAAAAATTCTTTCCGCTGTTTTTGAAGAGAGTCAACAATATCGAAATTATTAGTTAAGAAATACTAGACAATAATTACAAAAGCTACTTTGATTTTAGGTGATTGAGATATTGAAGTAACAATTTTTTGATAGGGATGCTGTAACAAAATATCAGCAGAAATAGTAAAAATAAGACTTCAAAATCATTTGATGTACTCAGTTTTAAAACATTTTAATAATATTTTATGTGGTTAAGAGCTAGTGTTTTTTTCATTTTTTTATTGATGTCCTTTTCATGTGATAAAAATTATACTATTAAAAATCAACTTAAAGAGGCAATAGAAACATCTAATTTGGAAAAAATAGAATCTATTATTAATAATAATCCAAATTTACTGAAACCCGATAGCACGGATTTATAATCCGTGCCCACTAAGAGTAAGCAAGAAAATAAGGTAATAGATAGATATAATAGCTTGGAAATCATTTCCGATCTATCTTCTTATAGTTAAATAGGGATATAATTTGTATTTTAGAAAAAAGAAAATTGCTATATCATGTCTACAAAATACAAAGCTACAGACAACCAATGTTATTTTATTACTATAACAACAGTAGGTTGGATAGATATTTTTACAAGACTTAATCAGAAAAAGTTAATTATAAAATCATTAGAGTACTGTCAAAAAGAAAAAGGCTTAGAAATTTATGCATACTGTTTAATGCATAGTCATTTACATATGGTATGTAGATCGAAAGAAGGATTTGTATTAGCTAATATTGTTAGAGACTTTAAAAAATATACTTCAAAGAAGATAATAAAAACTATAATAGAAGAACCAGAGAGTAGAAGAGAATGGTTACTAAGTTATTGCAAAGAAGCATGTAATCATTTAAAAAGAAAACAGCAGTATAAAGTTTGGCAAGATGGTTATCATGCAGAAGTATTGTATTCAAATTCATTTTTAAAAGAAAAAATAAATTATGTACATAACAATCCTGTAAAAGATAGAATAGTAGAATGTCCAGAAGATTATATATTTAGTTCTGCAAGAAATTATGCAGATTTAGCTAGTGAATTAAATATAGTTGTATCCTTGGAAGTATTGATGTGAATTAATTATATAATTTTTAAAGTCTCGGATTGCAAATCCGCACTATCGTTGTCAAAAATGAATAAATAGACCTGTACTTTAATTTTTTATTTGTATACTCATTATCAGATCTTTAAAATCATTTACAAAAATAAAATAATAAGCTATGAACTTACATTTTAAATTTTCGGCACGCTACTTGATATAGTATAAGTGTATATCAAATTAATGCTATACATTTAAAATCAAATCGTATGAAAAAATTTGTTTTACTACTTACAGGACTTTTATTAGCTACAAGTATAGTTAATGCATCAGAGACAAGTGTACATACTACTACACGTTACTATAATTATGGTAAATCATTTATTTTTAATGAAGCAGGAGTAGAGTTTGCAGTATACCCAGATGGACAATTCGATTTTTATCTTAATGGTTCTAGAAATGGTGTTTGTGTAGATGTAAATGCACCAGGGGTTAACATTAGTTTTAATTCAGGTTTTAATTATGATCCATATGTACAATATGATGATTATGGAGCTGTTGTTCAAATTGAAGATATTCCAATTTTTTACGATCATTATGGAAGAATTGTTCAAGCAGGAGATGTATTTATCAGATATAACAATTGGGGACGTATTTCTCGAGTAGGAGGCTTATATGTGCACTATAATAGTTATGGTAACTTTTTAAATTGTTCAGGATATATTAATGATTTTAATAGACGATATGTATACAGACCATATCACAGGTATTTTTCTGTACCAGTAGTTGACAGATGTGTAGTTTGGAATAGACCTTACAGAAGATTTTACTCACCTTACAGATATTCATACAATGTATATAGAAATAATTATTATGATGGATATTACAGAAGATCGTACAGAAATCGTAGTTATTACAGACCTAATACGAATGTAAGAAACTTTAATAGAGGGCGTAGAGTAGCTAGTGCTAGAAATGTAAGATTTAGATCTAGAGACAATAGAAGAACTATGTATAAGAGAAATGATCGTAATTACAGTAGAATTCATAGTAATAATTCTAGAGTAGCTAGTCATAGAAATGCAAACAGATCTAGAACAATTACAAGAACCACAAGAACAGTTTCAAGAGATAATGGAACAAATAGAAATATTTCTAGAAACAGAGTCAACGTTAATACTAGAAAATCTGTAATTAATAATCGTAATACTAAGAATAGTGTATTAAAAAATCATAGAACAGCTAGAAATACAAAAATTAAAAATAATAGAGGGTATTCTAGAAATCGTTCAACAAAGATTGCTAAAAGAACTCAAAACGCACAATTGAAAAATAGAGCTAATTCGTCAAGAAGAACTACAAGAGCAAATAGGAGTGTTACTTCGAAGAGATCGAGAGGAAACTCAACTTCAAGATCTAGAGTTGTGAGAAGTAGACGATAATCGATATATAGTATAAAAACTAAAAAATCCGTCTTAATAATTTAAGTTATTAAGGCGGATTTTTACATGCATATTTTGTTGGATTAAGAATACATGTTGAACATATAAAGAATTATACGATTTAGAATTAAAGACTTAATTATAATACTGTTTTTAATATACTAAATATATGATCGTAGTATGTAATAATTACTAAGGTCAACTTGTTTCAGATTCTCATCATAAATAGGAGGTTACTAAAGTTATAAGATTAGGAAATACCGAAACCAGTTCTGTAATCGCCAAGAGTTGAAAGCAAAAAATGATATTAAAAATGACTTTTATTTGTAAATAAGAATTAAGGTAGTTTAAGCCATAATGGTTTAGCTGTAAAGTTTGGAGCATTAAAAAACCGAAACACTAGCATATGTTTCGGTTTTTAATTTTCTTAATCTTTTTCTTAGTTTTTCATAGCAATATCCCCCTCTAGTTTTAAAATAGTAGATGATACCTCCATTGTAATAGTTTTTAGTTAAATATATGTTAACAAGAATGATGCCGAAAACCTATTTTATGAATTTTTTCTTTTAAAAAAGCTAAAAAAGTAAAGAATCAATGTTGTTTTTTGAAAAACACTAAAAAGTTGATAATGTTTAATTAGCACTTTTAAAGGTAGTTAATCCTTTGTTTATTATTGAAATAGCTACTGTAAAAGAGTTTTTTAAAGCATAAATTTGTTGATACTTTCAAAGAAGTTTTTTTTATAAGTATCTCCGATAGGAAGATTATTACCATTAGATAAGTATACCGTTAAAGAGTCTGTTTTTACTACATGTTCTAAAGCAACAATGTATGATTTATGAATTTTTACAAATTGTTTTTTAGATAATTCACTTTCAAAATGTTTTAAAGTATTATAGGTAATAATTTGATTTTCTTTGGTATGAATGGAAACATAGTTTTTTAAACTCTCAATGTAGAGGATGTCTTTGGTATAAATTCGCTCAAAATTATTTTTTCCATCAGTTTTAATGAACGTAAACTCATCACTATTACTTACAGGAGTTGCATTTTCTTTAGGTTTAACTTTTAAAATAGCGCTGTAAAAACGTTCAAATTCAAAAGGTTTTAAAAGATAATCTACAGCATTAAGTTCATAACTTTCTATAGCAAATTGAGGATAAGCAGTAGTAAAAATAACACTTACTTTATCTTTTATGATTTTTGATAACTGAATTCCTGTAATAGTTGGCATTTGAATATCAAGAAATATTACATCCAGATTCTCTTTTTCAATAATACCTAAAGCTTCAATAGGGTTTGTTGTAGCGGCCACTAAATCTAAAAACGGAACTTTCTTTACATAAGATTCTAATAATCTAATCGCAGGAGCTTCATCGTCAACCAATAAACATCTTAATTTTTCCATAGCTGTTACTTCTTTAAAGGTATTTGTAAATGAGTACTGTATTCAACATCATTTTCATTAAAGTCAAAAATATAATTATTATCAAATAAAAGCGATAAACGCTTTTTTAAATTTTCTCTTCCAATACCATTAGAACTATAGTTTTTTACTAACGAAATTTTATTTCTAGTTTTTAAGATAAAATGATTTTCTGTACTCTGAATATTTATTTCAGCAGGAAAACTAGGGTCGTTAACTATTCCGTGTTTAAAAATGTTTTCTACAAAATGAATAAGCATTAACGACGGTATTTCTTGCATACTAATTTCACCTTCAATTTTTAAATTAACGAACAAATTATCTTCAAAGCGTTTCTCATAAAAATACATGTAATCTTTTACAAACTTTATTTCACTTTGTAATGGCATATAATCTTTTTGAGCTTCGTAAGTCAGGTAACGCAACAATTCTGATAGTTTATGAATTCCTTTGGCTGTTTTAGGTTGTGTTTCTGCTAATTCTGAATAAAAAACATTTAATGTATTAAATAAAAAGTGAGGTTCTAACTGTGTTTTTAATGCACTTAATTCTGCTTTTTGTTGTTCTAATTCTAATTGATGAATTTTATTTTTATTCTTTAGGAAAATAAATAATAAGTAGATAAATGTGCTGAAAAGAATAACTTTTAAACTGTAATAGGAATTATCAAAAATATAATACCAAAATGTTCTACTTTTTTCAGAATAATTATGATATCCTGTAATTGTATATAAAACAACTTCCTCTAAAAAATAACGAAGCGCTGGGAAAATGAAAAATAAAGAAACTTGTGAGAGAAAGAAATAGATCAAGTTTTTTTTTGCTAAAGTTTTAGGGCAAATTACACGAATGTTTAGAACATACACAGAAAAAAAAGCAATGAAAAATGTAATAGTTAAAAGAACTGCAAAAAAATTGTAATTACTTATAAAACGTTCATGTCCCATGGTTACATATTTTCTAAATATGTTCATAAATACAATTACAAAACCAAAAAGGATATGATATTTTAAAGTGTTTTTTATTTCCATAATCCAAATGTAGCTATTAAAGTTACGTTGTAAAGTGAGTTTATTATCTAATTACTGTTTTTTAGGATAAACACCCAAAACTACACAACGAAACTGAAAGTGTAAAAAAACAAGGTGTTTGTAATCTAGAATTTATACTTGGTGGAATCTAAAAATTTTTGGTTTGAATCGATACTACTTTTGAAGTGTAGAGTCTCAAAAACTAGTATCGTATATGTTTTAAACGGCAAGTTTTAGAGAGGATAATTAACAAATAAAATATACAACACATGAAAAAAATATTTAAAATTTTAACCGTTAGTCAATTATTATTAGGAACATTAGCATTTGGTCAACAGATCGATTTTGAGGCTGATAAAAAAGAGTTAGAAAGTAAAGTACAGAAAATACAAGTATTAAACTTTGGGACATTTCATATGGGAGAGACTTCTGATGAAAATAAAACTGAATTTGATGAGCATGACAAAAAAAATCAAAAGGCGGTTCATAAAATAGCTGAGATGTTGGCAAGGTTTAAACCGACAGTTATTCTTGTAGAAACAAGACCAGAGTATGATGAAAAGTTACAATCGTTATACATGGAATATGTTAAGAATCCTGATATGAAGTTTAAAAATCCGAATGAAGTAGAATTATTAGCCTATGAACTAGGAAGATTATCTGGAACAAAAAGAATTTATGGAATAGATCATAAAATGAGTTATAACTATAAAATTGGAACTGAAATAAATAATGCAATAGATAAAGAAATGCATAACAGCTACTATCAGAACCCTATTCCGTTTCATACCAGCTTAAAAGTGAATCCAGATAATTTAAGCTTATTGGATCGATTAAAATTAACCAACCATGATTTATATTTAGATTTCTTAATTACTGTAAATGCAGATATGTTAACACACGCAGGAACAAAAAATGGTTTTGAAGGAGCAGATGAAGCAGCAAAATATTACCAAAGAAACTTAAGAATGTATTCGAATTTAAATAGAATTAAGCTAACAAAAGAAGATCGAGTTTTTATACTAATGGGGGCAAGCCATACTGCATTTTTTAGAGATTTTATAAGCAGAAGTCCAAAATACAAAATGGTAAATACCTTTGAATTTTTAAAATAGAACGAAATTCCACTAAAATCATACGTTAAGCCACATAATTATGTAGTCTATCACTTTTTAAGATTTTGTCTGTTTAGTTTTTTTCTAAATTTCAAATGATTAACCTATTAAATTATTAACCTTAAGTTTTACATTTTATTTAAAGTAATAACATATAAATATTTTGTAAGATTCATACCAATCAGCAAAACAATTATACATAATTCATTTTGTGTTTGTTTTTTCTGAAAAATCTAAAACAACATATTTTTCTCTATAAAACAAGGTGTCAAATAATCTAAAAGTTACTATCAAATTATTAATCAATTAAATCATTAAAGATGTTAAAAAGTATTCAAGATTTAGGAAAATCACTTACAAGGCAACAACAACAATTAGTAAAAGGAGGAAATATTGGAGGACTTCCATGTAATAGTCATCAAGATTGTTGGAATGCAAGTCCTTACTTAGGACCCGGTGATGTATCGTGTAGAACACATTTCTTTTCTGGAGATAGAAAAGTGTGTGTTTTTAATTAACCACTAAAAAACAATAATTATGTTAAAAAATATTCAAAACTTAGGAAAACCATTATCAAAAAAAAATCAAAGAGAAATTAATGGAGGTGCAGGAAACGGACGTTGTCGAACACATAGAGACTGTTGGGATATGTATCCGTTTTTAGGTATAGGAGATGTATCGTGTAGAAGACCCTTCAGAGGAGTAGTAGATGGAATGTGTATTTTTAATTAGAAATCATGAAAAAAACAATGTTAAATTTAGGCAAAGCCTTAAGTAAAATAGAACAAAAACAAGTTAACGGTAGTGTTTTAACGGGTTGTAGAGCACTTTTTAAAGGTTGTACAGTGCACGAATATTGCGATGGTGATATTTGTAGACCTTTAAGATGGATTTAGAAAAATTAAAGAGGCTATCTAAAAAGTATTTGAAAACGTCATTCAGCACATACAAATTCAGTTTGACGAAAAAAATATTTTTTTTAGATAGCCTCTTTTTAATCATTATTCTACTGCTAACGACTAAAACCTGTATGATAATGATAACTGAGCTCCAGTATTCCCTAAACCAAAGTTATAAGCTGTCGCATCAGCATTTACTACATCTGTATTTGTAGTGGTAACTATATCACCAGCTGAGTAACTAAATCTTGGCAATAATTCTACTCCAAAGGCCAATTTTTCATTAAAAACATAGTTAACCCCTATAACACCAGCTAAAGAGGGTGTGTAAAAAGTTCTTTCAGTCTTAGAAAAGTTGACACCATCATTGGTAGTTTCTGCATAGTTGTAAGCAAAAGCAACATCAAAACCATAACGAAATTCAAGATTCTTTGTAATACCCGATCTAAATTCTTTACCAATGCTAACTTGTGCTCCAATGTTTAAGTTTTCAATATCACTCACTATTGCACTACTTGTTTCTGTCGTAGAATTGTTAAAATTTAACGTGATAACACTAAAACGCCATAAATTTTTTGCAGTACCTGTTTTGTAAGTAAATCCAAATGAATTAAGCGAAGAGAAGTTAATACCTACTTCTTGTCTTTTCTCTTTTTCTTGTCCAAATGTTACGCTTATAGTACAACATAAAAGCAATAAACTTAATAAAGTTTTTTTCATAATTTTTAGTTTTAAATTTATTTTAGTTAAGTCTATAATTCATCAAGAATAGTACCAATAGACCTTGCTTTACAAGCGTTTTTAAACTTTAACATTTTTATAATTTATGCAAATTTTTATTGTGTTTGTTCTGAGTTTATTACAAAAAAAAGCCATCAAAAAATTGATGGCTCAGAATCTATAAAATAAGTTTATTTATAAGTGAATTACTTCATCATATGCATCGGCAACAGCTTCCATAACAGCTTCACTCATAGTTGGGTGAGGGTGGATAGCCTTTAATACTTCATGCCCTGTTGTTTCTAACTTTCTACCTAAAACAGCTTCAGCAATCATATCAGTTACACCAGCACCAATCATATGGCAACCTAACCATTCTCCATATTTTGCATCAAAAATTACTTTAACAAAACCTTCAGGAGTTCCTGCAGCTTTTGCTTTACCAGAGGCAGAGAAAGGGAATTTACCAACCTTAATATCGTAACCTTGTTCTTTAGCTTTTTCTTCAGTTAAACCAACAGAAGCGATTTCTGGAGTAGCATAAGTACATCCAGGAATATTTCCATAATCAATGGTTTCTGTGTGTAAACCAGCAATTTTTTCAACACAAGTAATCCCTTCCGCAGAAGCAACGTGAGCTAAAGCAGGCCCAGGCGTTACATCACCGATAGCATAATATCCAGGAATATTAGTTTGATACCAATCATTCACTAAGATTTTATCTCTATCTGTAACGATTCCAACATCTTCTAATCCGATATTTTCAATATTGGTTTTAATACCTACGGCAGATAAAAGAATATCAGCCTCTAAAACTTGTTCTCCTTTTTTAGTTTTAACGGTAGCTTTTACTCCATCACCAGAAGTATCAACAGATTCAACAGAAGAGCTAGTCATTACTTTAATTCCAGCTTTTTTGAAAGAACGTTCCATTTGTTTAGAAACATCCTTATCTTCAACAGGAACAATATTTGGCATATATTCTACAATAGTTACTTCCGTACCCATTGCATTGTAGAAATGAGCGAATTCAACTCCAATAGCGCCAGAACCAACTACAATCATAGATTTAGGTTGTTTTGGTAAGCTCATAGCTTCTCTATATCCAATTACTTTTTTACCATCTTGCGGTAAACTTGGTAATTGACGAGAACGAGCTCCAGTTGCAATTACAATATGATCTGCAGTATATTCAGTTACAGTTCCATCTTCAGCTGTAACATCTACTTTCTTTCCAGTTTTAATTTTTCCAAAACCGTTGATGACATCAATCTTATTTTTCTTCATTAAGAACTGAACACCTTTACTCATTCCATCAGCAACACCACGACTTCTTTTGATTACAGCATCAAAATCTTTATCAATGGCTTCAGCTTTTAAACCATAGTCATCAACATGTTTTAGGTAATCGTACACCTGTGCAGATTTTAATAAGGCTTTCGTAGGAATACATCCCCAATTTAAGCAAATACCTCCAAGATTTTCCTTTTCAATTACTGCAGTTTTAAAACCTAATTGAGAAGCTCTAATTGCTGTAACATAACCTCCCGGTCCAGAACCAACTACTATGATATCGTATTTCATGTTTATTATTATTTTACGTGTTGTTTGTTTATTTCTATTGTTGTTTTTACAGGAACATAGTTAACTGCATTTTTCGTTGTAAAAGGTTACTATATTTTCCGTAATAGGTTTAATATTGTCTTTGAAATTTTTTTTAATTGCATGTCTGTCTTTAATATATTCTGAAAAATTTACACAATCAGAAATATATTTAGAGAAAATCTTTCTATACTTTTTTCTTTTTTCATTTAGAGGTAATGCTTCTACTAAATCAGAACCATTTTTACTCAGGTAATACATTATATAAGTAGCTCCAGTACTCATTGGAATACCATTTTGTCCATAAAGTGGTGGGCTTCTACCTTCAATTGAGTATAAGTTTAGTTTTCCTGTTATTACCTTTTTTAATAATAAAATTGAACTTCCACTAATTTTATATTCATGTTCATTATAAGGTGAGAAGTTTATCTTTTTTAATTCTTTATGAGTATAAATAATTTTTTTATCCTTTTTAGTTTTTTTAAACTTAATCTTATTAGCCCCAGTTATTTTAACTAATCCATATTTTACTGTCCCATCTCTAAAAGTAATATTTCCATTTTCATAGCTATTGAAAAAAGATTGGCAAAAAATATTAAAATTGTAAAATATAATTAAGATTAAAATTAATTTTTTCATAGTAAAAAAATTTACATTCGTTCAGGAACATTAATTCCTAATAATTGAAATGCAGCTTCAATAGTATTTGCTACTTTTTTGGCTAATTGTACTCTAAAAATCTTTTTATCTTCATTCTCTTCTCCAAGAATAGAAACATTTTGATAGAAAGAATTGAATGCTTTAACCAAATCATACGTGAAATTAGCAACGACAGCAGGAGAATAATTCTTTGCAGCTTGCTGAATTGCTTCTGGAAATAACTCTAATTGCTTAATCAATTCCTTTTCCTTTTCATGTAATTCAATATCTGACACAACTTTCGAGTAGTCAAAAGTAGTTTTTCTTAAAATTGATTGTACTCTAGCATAAGCCATTTGAATAAAAGGTCCAGAATTCCCTTGGAAATCTACAGAAGCCTGAGGATCGAATAAAATTCTTTTCTTAGGATCTACTTTTAAGATAAAATATTTTAATGCTCCTAATCCGATAATTTTATATAATGATTCTTTTTCTTCGTTTGAATAGCCTTCTAATTTTCCTAATTCCTGAGAAATTTCACGAGCTGTATTCGTCATTTCATCCATTAAATCATCAGCATCAACTACAGTTCCTTCACGAGATTTCATTTTTCCAGAAGGTAAATCAACCATTCCATAACTTAAATGATATAATTGATCTGCCCAGTTATAACCTAACTTTTTTAAGATTAAAAATAATACTTTAAAGTGGTAATCTTGTTCGTTACCAACGGTATATACCATTCCGTTCAAATCAGTAAAATCTTTAGCACGTTGAATAGCTGTTCCGATATCTTGAGTCATATATACGGCAGTACCATCAGAACGTAATACTAATTTTTCATCTAAACCATCTTCGGTTAAATCGCACCAAACAGAACCGTCTTCTTTTTTATAGAACACCCCATCTTTCAATCCTTGTTCAATAACATCTTTTCCTAGTAAATACGTATCACTTTCGTAATATAGTTTATCGAAATCAACCCCAATGTTTTTGTAGGTAACATCAAAACCTTCATACACCCAACCGTTCATCATTTTCCAAAGAGCAAATGTTTTTTCATCACCAGATTCCCATTTGCGTAACATTTCTTGAGCTTCTAAAAGTATAGGAGATTGTTTTTTATACTCTTCAAATAATTCTTTTAATACTTCTCTTTTTTCTTTTCCTTGAAACTTAGCCAAGGTCTTTTTATCAGAAGCAACCGTTTTTTCTATTAATCTATATTCTTTTCTATATTCAGTTTTGTTTTCAATAGAAGATAAAGCTAAACCACCAGATAATATCATAGTTAAATCAGCAGCATCTCTTAATTCTTTATTTTTTATACTTTTTTTATAAAGAAAACTAGCTAAAGCAAAACCACCAATAGCAAAGAAAACATTGCTGTTTATCCCAATTTTCTGATCAGGAACTATCTCTTTTTTTAATTCAAATATAGTTTGGTTTGCTTCAGATGGATCTTTTTGCATTTCATCATAAGCTTGTTCCGCTAGTAATTTTATTCTTTCTAACTCAGCTTTATATTCCTTATCATATTTCACGTAGTAGTTTCCAACTAATTTATCACCTTTTAAACCTGTTGATGCTGGAGTTTCACCATTACCAAAACGCTTCCAAGCTAACATAGATTTACAAATATGAATTCCTCTATCGTTAATGATTTGAGTTTTATAAACTGTATGCCCAGCTGCTTTTAAAATTTTAGCAACCGAATAGCCTAATAACACGTTACGAACATGACCTAAATGTAATGGTTTATTTGTGTTTGGTGAAGAATATTCAACCATTCTAGCATCTGCACTAGGTGTTACAAAGCCATACCTTTTATTTCTACTGATTTCGTTAAAGAAATTGATGTAAAAACTATCATCAATAACCAAGTTTAAAAATCCTTTTACCACATTAAACTTAGCTACTTCTTGTACATTTTCTACTAAGTAATTACCTAAGTCGTTTCCAATTTGTACCGGATTTCCTTTCTTGTAGCGTAATAAAGGAAAAACTACTACAGTGATATCTCCTTCAAAATCTTTTCGGGTTGCTTGAAATTCAACCGATGGAATTTCTGTTTCGTATAATTTTTCAAACCCTTCCTTAACCTTCGTTTCTAATAACGATTGTATGCTCATTAGTTGACTTATTTCGTTTAAATCGAATAGCAAAATTACATAATTTTATTGGTTTATTTTGTTCATTTTTATTCATATTAATGTAGTTTTGCAATATGGACAAAGACCTTGAGAATCTTAAAGAATTAGCGGAAGAAAAATTACAAGAGAATAAAAAGTACTTTCAAAAATTAAAGAAACGTACTCCTAAACGTCTTGATGTAATTGTTCAGGAAATTCATGAAGAGGAATTTGAACGAACAGATTGTTTAAATTGCGGAAACTGTTGTAAAACAACAAGCCCGATGTTTACCTATAAAGACATTGAACGTATTGCAAAGCATTTAAAAATGAAGGTTGCAGATTTTGTAGCTCAATATTTGCGTATAGATGAAGATGATTTTCATGTGTTGCAAACCTCTCCGTGTCCATTTTTAGATCTAAATGATAATTCTTGTTTTATTTATGATGTTCGTCCAAAAGCTTGTGCAGAATATCCTCACACGAATAGGAAAAAGTTTATACAATTAGCAAATCTTACTATAAAAAACACAGAAATTTGCCCTGCAACTTATAGAATTGTTGAAAAACTAAAGCAAAAATTACCAATTTCATAGTTTTCTTAACAGAAGTAAATTTTCCTGTCTGATTTTTTTAGTAACATTGTTATATCAAACAATTACAGCGTTATTTATGGAAGTCGTAAAGGAATATTTTGCAAATATGCCAACATTACATAGGAGTATGTTGTTGGTAGGAGGGATCTCTTTTTTTTGGATGTTAGAAAGCGGAATTCCGTTATTTAAGTTTAAGTATAATAAGTTAAAGCATGCTTGGCCTAATTTATTTTTTACAGGAACAACCGTTATTATAAATTTTGCATTAGCTTTTTTATTATTAAAAACTTCTTTTTGGGTTGAAAATAATGATTTTGGATTAATTAATTGGTTACCAGATATGCCTTTATGGGCATACATAATTCTAGGAGTTTTATTTTTAGATTTTTTTGGGGCTTATTTAGCACATTTGGTAGAGCATAAAGTAAAGCCGTTATGGATGGTACATTTAGTGCATCATTCAGATCATAAAGTAGATACCACCACTGCAAACAGACATCATCCTATAGAAAGTGTAATTCGTTTTGCTTTTACCTTATTAGGAGTGTTTTTGGTAGGTACACCATTTTATATTATCATGTTGTATCAATCGCTATCATTAGTGTTTACACAATTTAATCATGCGAATTTAAAAATGTCAAGAAAGTTAGATAAAATATTAAGTTATGTAATTTGCTCTCCTGATATGCATAAAGTTCATCATCATAATTTACTACCCTATACAGATTCCAACTTTGGTAATATTTTCTCTATCTGGGATCGTTTATTAGGTACTTACATGGAATTAGATAGAGATAAAATAGTATATGGCGTAGATACTTTTCCCGATGAAGTTAAAAACTCAGATTTAGTTGAATTATTAAAACAACCTTTTCAGGGGTATCGTAAACCAACAAATTTGGAAGAGTTATAATAAAAATGAAAAACGAACTGTAAAACTCGTTTTTTAATTAGAGTAAATATTGGAAATTTACTAAAACTAAGATTGTTTAATAAATCAGTCTAAGATAAAAATTAAAAAGATAAAGTTTTTATCACCATATAATTAAGGCTTATTTGCTACAGTCTAAAGTTAAAAACTTAAAGATGTCCTATAATTCGTGTTAAATAGGGGAAATGTTTAAGTTATAGTTTATGGATTAGGTTTTTTATGTAGTTTTGTAACCTTATTTAAAAATATAATAATTAAACTATGAGAAAAATCATATTCTTTTTATTCACATTAGTATTGTTTAGTTGTGGAGGTGACGATACTAATGAAGAAAATATTGACATTGATATTGTTGTTCCAGACCCAGTAGTGATTTTAACTATTCAAACAGAAAATAATGAGAATAATTTAGATTTTGGAAATGTTGTAAAATCAGTTAGTACATCTTTTCTTATTAAAATTTTAAATGAAGGAGATTCAACATTAAAAATAGATGATATAACTTTACCAGAAGGCTTTTCAGTAGATAATGTATTATTTGAGGTAGCTTCTAATGAGGCAAAAGAGTTAGTAATAACTTTTTCACCAACAGAAGAAAAAGAATATACAGGGTTTATAGAAATAGCTAGTAATGCAACATCCAGTAACGCACCAATTAGTATTAAAGGTATCGGGGTAAATGATGTTTATGAAGGTGATATTGATTTATTAAATCAAGAAGAACTAGAAGATTTTGCTTCAAGAGGGTATAAAACTGTAAGTGGTAAACTTAATATTGGTAGTGCCTTTGGAACAAATGGATATGCATTTCCTTATGAAGTGAATGATTTAACACCATTAAAAAATATAACTTTTGTAAAAGGTTTAGATATTATTCATACTACATTAACTAGCATAGCAGGAATAGAAAATTTAGAAGTAGAAGGTTTCATTCAAATAGCTTTCAATAAAGAGTTGCTAAATCTTAAAGGGTTTCCTAAAACTAAAGAAACTAGCGTTGCTTTAAATTTAAATGGAAATAATAAATTAGAAGATATAAAAGACTTAGTTCATGTAAAATCATTTTTTTGGTTAGGCATTGTAGATAATATTAACTTAGTTAATTTAGAAGGATTAAATAATGTTATAGAAGTAGAGCAAGATTTAAGAATTCAAGCGAATTTACGTATAGAGAATTTAAATGAATTAACGAACCTTAAGTTAGTAGGCGAAGATCTTTCTATAAGTGACAATCAAGCTTTATATAGTTTTTGTGGATTACTTCCATTGGTTACTACTGGAGAAATCAGAGGAACTTTTTATTTAATGAATCGTAATAGGTTTAATCCAGGAAGTATACAATTTGAATGTGAAAGATTAGTTCCTTTAAATGAGTACCATGGAGTACAAACGAGAATTTCTGGACCTTATTGGTTAGATTTTATTAAAGAGAGAGGTTTTACAAAAATTTCGGGAGAATTATTTATAGATGGAGATCGGATAAAAGACTTATCAGCTTTTGAAAAAATTGAAGAATTTAATGGAGATGTGTATATATCGAATACAGAGCTAACAGATTTAAAGGGACTAGAGAACCTTAAAAAAGTAAGGTCTATAAATTTTAAAGGTAATCAAAAACTTTCTGATTATTGTGCTTTAGATAATTTAATCCAAACACAAACTACAGAATATTACATAAGAACAGAAAATAATTTATACAATCCGACCAAAGAAAATTTGGTAAATGGTAATTGTAAACAGTAATTTAAAAAGCAAACTGATTAAGGTTTGCTTTTTTGTTTAGAGCTTTACCTAAATTAAAAATGTTTATCTTTATAATTGATATTTTTTAATTCTATCTGAACTTATTATTATTAAATGATCTTTTTGTGAAGAATATTTTTGAAACTTTAGTTTAGAATTAAATAATTTAAAAAATTACTAGTCATAAATAAAAATGCGATTCATCATACATACGAGTATCTGTTGTAAGAACCACAATTACTGAAAAGAGGCTTAGGTATTATGTTTTTCATAATAAGGATCTAATCCACACCATTTAAAACTAGAAATATTTTTACTCCTCCAAAAATAGTTGTTAATTGAAATTTTGATAATTGTTTAGTTTGAGTAAATAATCCTCGGGGCAAACCCATGAGGAATTCAACGGAAGAAAGTTATTTTTTAGTTTGATAAAAACCTAAGGTTTTCGAACTTTCCTCTTAACCACCGATGCGAGCATCGGGGAAATCTAAATGATTAAAAATTAATAAACTCTATTTCTATTCTTGTTTTTTTATTTTTTCGAATGGAGTTTAACTTTTGCGTTAGTTTTAAATATTCAACTATAGATAATTCAATAGTAATACTAATTAAATAATGCGAATTAGGTGTGATATGTTGTATTTTATCAAAATCATATGCTGATTTTATTTCTAAAATTTTGGGATTAAAGATTTTGATAAACTCTTTGCGATAAAAATCTTCAACGCTTGGAGGTGGTGGTGGAGCTAATGAAATATCTTCTCTAAAAATATGAATATTTGAATTGTAATAATGAAAAGTACGATTAGAAAAATCATAATATGTTATTAATCGTATTAATTTATGATTGACAGCGTGAAGAATTGTGTAATTTTTTTTTAAATCTTCTAGTTGTACTTTTTTACCTATGAAAAGGTATACCTTTGGATAATAATTGCTTTTTGTGCCACCACAATTAGATATTAAAAAAGAAGGGATTTTATCAATATCAGTAGTTCTATCATTCAAAATAACTTTGAGTTGATTGTTCTTATCTTTAATCACTTTAATGAAACTATCAAGATTATTAATTTTATTAAGATGTATTGTTTTTTCAGATTTAATATTTATTAAATCAATTTGTTTAGTAGTGGTGGTTCTATTTACCGAATCATATCTTTTCCAATACTTACTATTACCAAAAGTTAACATAGCATCTTTTTTACTATAATTGATTTTAGCTTTAGTAATTGTATTATTAATGTTCATAACAATACTATCTCTTTTCAAGAAGTATGTACCAGAAAAAGGTAAACTATACCCATTTTCAATAAAAATTGAATCTTCTTTAAATGAAATTTCAAAATCACCATCTCCACTAGATAACCACCATGTACCCTGTAAAGTTTTGAGATTTATTTTCTTGTAGCAATTACATAACAAGATTGAAACTAAAATGAGTAATATTAAGTTCTTCATAGCTTACATATTTGTATCAAATCTATAGTTTCTATAGCTATATAAGAACCCTAAATGAGTGAACAATCAGTTATAAATAGTTATTTAACTTATTAATGTTATTCTTTTTATGAATGAGCATGAGAATTTTTTTTCCTCTAGCTTCACAACCTTTACTTTCATGAATTACCGCTGTTCTAATAATATGTTCAAGTTCAGGATGTACCCAAGCTCTATATTTTCCAAAAAGAAACAAAGTAGTCATACTATAAGCCTTTACAGCTATTTTTTTATCAGTGATTAGCCAATCAAATCCAGTAGCTATAATAGTATCTACATGAGAATTAGTTAACGAAGTTTTAGTTCGATTAGGTGCTTTATCATCATAAGCAATAGCCAAGTGTTCACAAATTTTAGCACTAGTACGAAGTACTCCATCAAAATGTAAGTTTTTTAGGTTTGCAATAAAAGTATCGATGTAGGGAAGTAGATAGTCAATACCATGATGCGTGCATATCCATTCTAAAATCCAAGCAGCTTTAATTGATACTTTATGTTCAGTCTCACATGTTAAATCCACTAAAAATTTTATCATTTTAGGCTTTTCTAATACAATATTTGCAACTTTATTACGATTAACTCTTTTGGGGTTTTCTATAGAATTTAATAGAGAAATTAAAAAATCGATACTCATATTGGTACGGTTTGTGTACTTTTACAAAAAATTTACTAAATATAAAGACAAAAAGAATAGTAATGGTAAAGGCTAGAGAATATGTTGTTTTAAGTTTTGTATTTACAATGGTATTTACATTAGTATCTATAGCTCAAAAAGTGAATCAATTAGATGCGAATGGAAAAAGAACAGGACCTTGGTTAAAATATTATCCAAATGGAGATATTAGATACAAAGGACAATTTAAAAATGGTAAAGAATTTGGAATGTTTCATTTTTATGAACAAGGAAGCAGTTATCCATCAATAATAAAGAAGTTTTCTAAAAGTTCAGATACAGCAGTAGTTAAGTTTTATAATAAAAGTAGAGTAAAGACACAAGGAAAAATGTTAGGCAGAAAAAGAGTAGGGAAATGGACCTATTATTTTTCCGATGGCAAAAGAGTGTTTTCTGAAGAACATTATAAAGATGGTAAACTGGACGGATTACTTAAGAATTATTACATAAATGGTAACTTAACAGAAGCTTCAGAATATAAAAATGGAGAAAAACATGGATATTCTAAAATATATACCGAAGATGGAAAGTTAATAGAACATGTGAATTATGTTGAAGGAAAATTGAATGGCGAAGGTAAATATTTCGATTTGAAAGGAATAATAAAAGAAAAAGGAATGTATAAAGATGGGAGCAGAATTGGAAAATGGGAGTTTTATATTGATGGTGAACTTTCTGAAAAAGGAAGACCTGATAAAAGTATCCGAAAGAAGAAAAAGAAAGAAGAATAATTAGTTGCACTTACCTAAAAATCAAAAATAAAAGCTATTATCTAGTAGCGATACTTCACAAAGAAATACAATTTTTAATATAGTTCAGCATATATATTTTGCTTTTTATAAAAAGAACAATCTTGTTTTGTTTAAAACAAGTTATTAAATGTATTCTCAATATTTAGATCTATTTATTGATGTATATTTGATTTGACAGTATCAATTCATTTATTCAAATTATCTATGAGAGAAATAAATAAAAATAAGTTGTTTTTATGTGTATTATTGTTTTTAACATTTCAACTAATAGCACAATCCAATAAAGGCCTCAAAGGTTATCCTATACAAGAGTATTTAGGGCAAACCAATATTTCCGAAATAGCTCTAGCACCTAATGGTAACTATTTAGCCATAGTTACCATGCAAAATAATTTTGAAACCAATGTAGAGGAATATTCTTTATGGAGATTTACACTAGATGAAAACGGAATTCCCTCAAACAAAATAAAACTTTCCGCAACAGTAGAAAATAAGTATAATTTAAAATGGAGTTATGATAGTAATTACTTGTTCTTTATTTCAAAAAATAAAAAAGGACGAAATTTATTTAAAATAAATATGAATGGAGGAGAGGCTTTTGCTACGATTAAAGATCAAAAAATAGCAAATAAAATGGCTTCATACGAATTTTATAAAGAAAATAAAGTGCTTTTAAATATAAATAATACTAAAAAAAAGCACGATAAGAATGAATTGTATAACGATGTTTTATATTGGTCAGGTAAGAATAACACCTATATTTCAACTTTTTATACACTCAATTACAGCTCTAATGCAATAGATTCTATATTTACTATAAAACATCCAATAGCATATTTTCAAGTTTCTCCAAACAAGCAAAAAATTGCATTTTCATCTAACGATATAAGTGATTACATTAAATTTAAAAATACGAATAGATTCCATAGTTATATTTTCGACATTGAAAGTAAAAAAATTGAAAAACAATTAACTTTTGATGGTGGTTATGAATATCCTAAATGGGCTAGTAATTCGAGACTAGTTTTTAATAATTTCGGAGACCCTAAAGAAAAGGAATACAATTATATCCAAGGAAAGTTGTATGGTTATGCTATTGAAGAATCGAGCTATTTACCTTTGAATAATGAATTTAAAGGAGCCGTAAATGATTTTGAAATACTAGACAAAGATCACATATTATTTACAGCTACTGAGTCAACGAAATTAAATTTATATGAGTCTAAAAAAGGAAAAACAAAACAACTGACATTTTTTGAAGGAAAAATAACAGGTTTTACATTTTCTAAAACTAAAGATGTATACGTTTTTTCGGCAGTTACCAAAAATTCATTTCCTGAAATATACGTTTCTAAAGGTTTGAATAAAAAAGTAAAACCAAAAAAAATTAGTGATTTTAATAAAAGGCTAAACAGTTACCCAAAACCAAAAATAGAAACAGTAACATGGAAAAATGCGGCTAATGAATTAGTAGAAGGTGTATTAATTTGGCCTCCGAATACCTCAAAGAAAGATAAATTACCACTAGTTGTAGACATACACGGTGGGCCTTGGTCTGCAAGATACGAAGCTATAACATTAGATGGTATTCAATACTATTATTATGGCTCACTTTTAGCCTCGAAAGGTTTTTTAGTACTGCAACCGAATTATACAGGAGGAATTGGTAGAGGGAATAAGTTTTTAAAGAAAATACTGAAAAGTCCAATTAAAAAGCCAGCACTCGATATTATAAATGGTGTAGAAAGTTTGCTAGAAAAAGGTTGGGTAGATAAAAACAACATGGTGGTAATGGGAGCAAGTTATGGTGGCCTACTCACAAATGCGATAATTACAGAAACAAACATGTTTCAATTGGCAATGACTAGCTGTGGGAATTGGAATGAATTAGCAGATTATGGATCTTCAGATGGTGATATTCTACAAGGCTATCTTTTTAAAGATAAAAAAATATGGAGTGATTATCAATACTATTGGGAAGAAAGTCCTATTGCTAAAGTAGAAAATATAACTACACCAATATTAATAACTCATGGAGAGAAAGATATTCGTGTTCCTACTATTCATGCTAAATCGATGTATCGAGCTCTAGAATATATAGGCAAAACTGATGTAGAATTGGTACTTTTTCCAAAAGAAGGGCATATTTATAAACAACCAAAAAATAAGCTTAAAAAAGTACAAATAGAGTTAGAGTGGATTGATAAATATATTGATTATTGATTAGCAAATTGATGAATGTAATTTTGAAATGACGCAATGTATCATAAATCTTTTTAACTAATAACTATTTCGTAAATTTGCGCCCTAATTGTGCAAAATATGAAACGAGTTGTTGTAGGGCTCTCTGGAGGAGTTGATAGTAGTGTTACGGCTTATTTATTAAAAGAGCAAGGCTACGAGGTTATTGGGCTATTTATGAAAAATTGGCACGATGATTCTGTAACTATTTCTGACGAATGTCCTTGGTTAGAAGATAGTAATGATGCTATGATTGTTGCTGATAAGCTTGGTATACCTTTTCAGACTGTAGATTTAAGTGAGCAATACAAAGAACGTATTGTAGACTATATGTTCGATGAATATGAAAAAGGTCGTACTCCTAATCCAGATGTACTTTGCAATAGAGAAATAAAGTTCGATGTTTTTATGGACATTGCTTTAAGTTTAGGAGCAGATTATGTTGCTACTGGGCATTATTGTAGAAAAGGAGAAGAAGATAGTAATGGTGAAACAATATATAAGTTACTAGCTGGAAAAGATACCAATAAAGATCAATCATATTTTCTTTGTCAATTATCTCAAAAACAATTAGCTAAGGCTTTATTTCCTATTGGGGAATTAACTAAGCCTGAAGTAAGAGCTATTGCTAAAAAAGCTGATTTGATTACAGCAGAGAAGAAAGACTCGCAAGGATTATGTTTTATCGGTAAAGTAAGATTACCAGACTTTTTACAACAAAAATTACAACCCAAGGAAGGAGTAATTGTACAAATACCAAATTCTTTTGCAGCATACAATGAAGCTTTACCAGAGTTTGATAATAAAATAGCTGAACTCGATTATAAATCTAAAAAGTTTACCTATAAAATATCTGATGGTAAAACTGTAGGAAAACATCAAGGAGCACATTATTTCACTAAAGGTCAGCGTAAAGGTTTAGCTGTTGGAGGAACTAAAGAACCACTGTTTGTTATAGAAACAGATGTAGATCAGAATGTAATTTATACAGGTGAAGGTAAAGCACACAAAGGTTTGTATAGAAATGTGTTATTTGTTTCTAATGAAGAATTACATTGGGTAAGAGAAGATTTAGCTCTAAAAACAGGTGAATTTATGGAAGTTGAAGCTAGAATTCGTTACCGTCAAGCTTTAGAAAAAGCAAAACTTTATAAAGTAGGAGATGGGATGTATGTTGAATTTGAAAGTCCGCAATCTGCAATTCAAGAAGGGCAATTTGTAGCTTGGTATAAAAATGAGGAACTATTAGGTTCTGGTGTTATTTCTTAGATTGTTAAGAAGATGAAAATTAGAACGCAAAATGATGTTAGGAAATTAGATGAAAAAATTAAGAGTGAATTAGGGGTTGATGTAAGTAAATATAAAGATGAGGAAGCTGTTGAGAGTTTTACAGAGTTAATTTCTTTACCGTCGTATGTTATTTTTTCTATAACCCGACCAATTTTTGTTGCTCTTTTAATTTACATATTTGGTTTTTATTTTTTAAAATTAGTTCACGTAGAATATATTATTTATGCAGTAGTTGGATTAATTTTATTCCTAATTGCTGGAATATTTTTTGGGGTACTCTATCTAGTTTTTAAGATGAAAAATGACATTTCGAATATTGTAGATTATTCTCTCGATATATTAACATTGTCAATACAAGATTTATCAAATGTAACCCAACACATAAATGCAAAAAATAAAGAAGATGTTCTTTCTCTTTTGTTCAAAGGAATCATTCATATCGTAACAATACCATTATTTTCTGAAGTTATAGCAAGTAAAACATTATTTGCAGGTTTTTTTGCAAAAAAAATAGTAAAGAATACGCTCACATTAATTTCTGATAAATTAACATTTGATGAAATAGACGATACTAAAAAAGAAATAGAGAAAAACGATAACAATAGTTTTCTTGTTTCCTGCGTAACTACTATTTCTAATGTATCTGATGGATTAGAAAAGTTTATTAATTTTATATTTAGAATCGTAAAAATTCCATTATTTTTAATATTTGGTAGTGTATTCATACTACTAGTTTTCTTTTTATATATAATCAACTAAAAAATATTTTGACAAATAAAATCACTCAACTTTTTAATATAAAATATCCAGTCATACAAGGAGGAATGATATGGGTATCGGGATGGAAATTAGCCTCAGCAGTTTCAAATGCGGGTGGATTAGGACTTATTGGTGCTGGTTCAATGTATCCCGAGGTGTTACGTGAACACATACAAAAGTGTAAAAAAGCAACAGAAAACTCTTTTGGAGTTAATGTACCTATGTTATATCCAGATATTGAAAAAATCATGGATATTATTGTAGAAGAAGGTGTAAAAATTGTATTTACTTCAGCAGGAAATCCTAAAACATGGACTAACTTTTTAAAAGATAAAGGCATAACAGTAGTGCACGTGGTAAGTTCAGTAAAATTTGCGCTTAAAGCTGAAGCTGCAGGAGTAGATGCTGTAGTTTGTGAAGGTTTTGAAGCTGGTGGACATAATGGGAGAGAAGAAACTACAACTTTTACGCTTATTCCAATGGTTAAAGATCAGGTAAAAATACCTGTAATTGCTGCTGGAGGAATAGGATCTGGAAGAGGAATGTTAGCAGCTATGGTTTTAGGTGCTGATGGAGTTCAAATTGGTAGTCGTTTTGCAGCGACTGAAGAGTCTTCAGCTCATGATAATTTTAAAGATACTATTCTAAAGGTTAAAGATGGAGATACTTATGTTACTTTGAAGGAATTGGCTCCTGTTCGCTTGGTTAGAAATAAGTTTTTTAATGATGTTCAAGAGTTATATCAAAAAGATCCTTCTATTGATGATTTAAAATCATTATTAGGTAGAGCTAGAGCTAAGCGCGGAATGTTTGAGGGGGATTTAGAAGAAGGAGAATTAGAAATCGGTCAAATCGCAGGCTTAATTCATGAAATAAAACCAGCAGGAGAGGTTTTACAAGAGATTATTACAGAATTTAAAAGTATAAAAGAAGCATTTTAATGTTCCTTGCCGTTTTACTTTAGATCAATTAATAAGGAATATTTTTCCATTTCCATTGTGTATCAATAGTGTAATTGATATTTGTTTTTTTGGCGATGTGTTGAAACTCAGTTCGTAACTTTTCAGGATCGACGTTAATATTCTTGTGAATGATTAATGTATTTCCTGTTGTAATTCTTAAGAAAAAATGGCTTGATATTTCCGTTATTTTTTCTAGCGTTTCATAATTCATTTTAGATTCTCCTACTTGGCTATACATTTCAATTTCGGTTCCATTAAACACTACTTTAGTTTGTATTCCGAAGCGATTTTTATAATGTCCATTTATAAATTTAAGATAATGTCGTTTGTAATGATTTTTCTGATAAAAAGGGTAAACAAATAATGTGAGAATTGTAAAGCAACTGAAAAACTTGAATAAAAATTGATTGTTACTCTGATAAAATAGAAAGCTTAAACAAACAAATACTAAGGTAACAATAATCCAACTTTTTAATCGATTTCTTTTCAAACCTTTGTTTATTGAAGCTTCGTATAATAATTGCGTAAGGTAATCGCTGCTACCTAAACTATATGTCAATTCCATACTATGAATTTTATTGACATCAAAACTAAGGAAGATTTAAAAAGAAAAAAAGAATAAACATGGTCATTACGAACGAAACGCAGTATGGTGAGGTAATTATAATTTTAAGTTCTGATTTTCAGGTTATTTAGTATAATTCGTTTACGTCTCTTACTCAAGCCTTTTACCCAATAGGTTACTATAACGTCATAATCTGTCTTCTCGATCATTTTTTCTTCATTTTTATCCAGTGTTACAATCCAAGTAGCTATTTTGGTACTGTTGGTATGATCCCATTCTTTTATAGCATTGAAATATTCAGATTTTGTCGCGATTTATTGTCCAGTATTTCCAGTAATAAAAAGTACTTTTTTTCCAGTAAAATCAAATCCTTTATCTCTTGCATTATCAATGTATTCATTCAGAAATTGAGATTCAACCTGAGTAAGCTTTGTGTCATTATCGATACCACATTCACTAAGATTTTGTCCAAATGTGTTGATCGAAATCAGTAAAAGAATTATTATGCTAATTATTTTCATATGGTTTTAATCTATTATCAATTTTTTTATAAGAGTTAAATCTATCGTCTAGTATAAGAATAGTGACGGTTTTAAGACCACAAACTTTTCAGTTTAGACCATAGTTTGTTTTTGTTACTAATGTTTGTTTTGGCATTTGTCGTGTCATTATTTTTATACCTTGTTGTGTGTAGGCTTTCCTCTCCCAATTTATGTTTTGGATTGTAAACTTCTACTTTAACTTTATCTCTATCCGTAACAACAATTCCCTTGCGATTTGGCCAATTAGATTGTATTTCTTCAAATTTTCCTAATTCCAACATTCTATCCAAGATTCTCTTACCGTCCGAATAATCATTATAAATTTGAGTTGGCATTGGTCTATATTCTTCCGTTGATTTAATAAATCCTGAAAAAAAGTAAGGGTCTAATTCTCCAAATTCAAGTCCGCACATAAGAGGAACTTCGATATGTTGTCCACTTTTAAGGTTAGTAAATGCACAGTGAAATCCGTGAAAGGCATAACGCCAATTATCCATTTTTCCGACCTGTTTATAGCCAAACTGTTCTGACGCGTTTAAATTATTCATAGGATAATCAGAGTCAATTTCTAAATTGTGTTTATTAGCAAATCTATTTATCAATTCAGTCGCTAAACTCTGATAATCTTTTGCACATTTTTCAAAGAAGTCTTGGTGTTCCTCAATTTCTTTGTCCGTAATTAATTTGACAATATTAATTTCAGGTTCTACAGTATGAACAGCTATTTGAAATTCCGGATGTTCAAATTTCCATTGATTTCCAATCTTTTCTCTTTTGGATTTAATCTTGTTTTCAAAAACAATTTTCCATTCAATTCCTCTTTCAAGTAATTTGATTGATTTGAAGTTTGGAATATCATCCAAACTATTACAAATTTGTATTTTCGATATTAAATTCAATATTTGTTCAGCTTACACACAACTCAGAAATAAATTTAGTAAATATTATGAGTAGCTTTTCATTTTTTCGGAGTTCAATTGTCCAACCAAATTCCGCTATACACTTTTTAGTAATTAAGTAAATTAGGTGAGCATATTATTAATTTCATAGTATTTTTCAATTCCCATTTTTTTTCAATTTTAGATTAGTTATTTTCTTTTTTCTTTCTAGAGAAACCAACTCCAATCAATCCACCTCCTAATATGGCAAAATATTTTCCATATTCAGATAGTTTGATAAGGAATTCATTTCCGAAATTGTCTGCCACAATAAGGAATAAAGCAAATACAAAAAGTATAATTCCAATAATTCCGACTGTTTTATTTCTCATTTTTTTATGTTTTTATATTTTCTGTTTTAGTTAACAATTAATACAACGGTTATTATATATGCTTTTATTACAAATAATTCCATTGTTTGGAATTTATACTTATCTGCCTCCAAATAATGGCATTGGTGAATTTCATATTAGAGTAACTCAATTGAACATAAGAATATTTCCCAAAATTTAGTTTTACACTAATATTAAATTGAATAATAAAATAGTTTGCACTAAATGCCTTTTTATTTCTTCCATCCCAAAGTAATGCAATTGATGAGAAATGAATTTCTTGTAACTTATTAATAGTCAATTTAGGCACAATCAATTTTTTTTTATTATCAATTATTTTAATATGATCTAGTTTTGATTCAACGTACTTGAATTCCATTTTCTCTCCAGTCTTAAAGGATAATATTGCTAAAACTATTTTTTTTTCTCCCGTTATAATTTTTTTACTAATTGAGTCAAGAGATAATTTATCTGTGTTTTTGAAAATCAAGGTTTCTTGATTTTCAAAAATAAATTTAAAATGTATTGGTCTTTCTATCCTGTCTTTGTGAGCATATAAATTAGTCACTAAGAGAATTAATGTGGAGAATATTATAAAAGTTTTTCTATTCATAATTATTTGGATCTCAATTTTGCCATCTGTTTTTTGGCTTTGCAAACAAAGGATTCCTGTAATCGTCCTTTACAAGAAAGTCAGCCAATTATCTGTAAATTAGTGTAATTTCCAATAATTCTGGTGGATTTGGACAAAATCAAATCCGTAGTAATTACAATTATACATTGTTTATACTTGATTTTTAATTCAATTTTTTTATAAAAATTTCTACCTGTCTTCTATGCCTTAAGATATGAACTATAGCATGCTCAAATAATTGTTCAATATCGTACTTTTGTCCCCATTTTACCAAAATTTTTCTTTTGGTATTATGTTCTTCAAGATTTACATTCGGGTAATCGTTAAATAATTTTTCATTAAACTCAAACATTTTTTTCAGTTCAATAGAATATTCTTCTATTGTATTTAATGTTTTGTGCTCAAGAAAATCAACTTTCTCTCCAAATGCTTTTCTGATTTTTATTACATAATTGTATCCAGCTCTTATAACGTGAGTCAAAATTGTCTGAATAGATTTGCAATCTGAATCTTCTGTTTTGTTATCTAAAAAATGGCGATTAAATCTTCATTTTTTAATTCCGATATTAAATGTTTCAGTTCAGTTAAAGCTTTTTCATATTCGTCTAATATCGCTCCAATTGCACCATTATTTCGATATTTCCCCATTATTTGTAGTTTGTGTACAACGGTATAGTGTATGTAGTGTAGCGCGCAAAAAGACACTAACTTTTCGGATTAAACTCCAAACCTCGTATTAATTATAGTTATTGTTTTTACAACGTTATTTTATTCTATTCTGAAATTCAATTTTATAGTTTTTTGGCATTTTCCAACTATATTTGGCAAGAATGGTTTTATAAGTAATTGGCCAAAATTCGGAATTTTTATCTGATAGAGTAGTTTTATTTTTTACTAAATATTTTGCTATTTCGTAAACAGTATTGAAACCGTTATAAGAATTCTCACTTTTAATAAAAAAATCAATAGAAGCATTTATATCCTTATTCAAAAGAGATTCAAAACCCGAACTTTCAAATTTTTTAGCATCAATTAAGTTCGATTCTTGTTTTGATGTTATTTTAAAACTTTTAGTTTTTAAAAGTCCTATTTTTTTTGCTAATATTTCACCTTCTTTAACAGTGTTGGTATCCTTAGATGTCAAAGTTATTTCTAAAAGTTTATTTTCCACCTCAGTCAATTCTTGAACTTTTTCAATTCTCAATGATTCAAGTTGTTGAATTTCATTCTTTTTTTGTGTAATATCATTATTCAAATTGTAAGATTGATATATTAGAAAAAGATAACCAAATATCATTGCTAAAACACCTACTACTGTAAATTGTCTAACTTGATTATTAATTTGTTTCATTATCTTTATTTTTTAGATTAAAAAAAGCATTCATAATATCATCCCAAATCTTAAATACCCTTGAGAGGCAAAAGAATATTGTTCCTCCAGGAGCCATTAAGGATAAAGCTGTTTTCCATTCTCCTTTTATAAAAGAAATTACTGAAACAACTATAATAATTATAGCACAAACAGCTATTAAAATAAGGTAAGTGTATCTTTCAATTTTGAATTTATCAACTAATCTTTCGACATCTTGTATGGTTAATTCTTTTGGCATAATTTGAAATTAGGTTAGGTTTTTTGAATGTTACACAACTAAAAAATAAACGCAATAATGTTTATTTTTAATATAAATATCAGTTAAAAGTTTATATAATCTACAATTTCTAGACCATAACCAATCATTCCTACACGTTTTTCTTGTTTGGTATTTGAAACTAATTTTAATTTATGAATGTGCAAATCGTGTAAAATTTGAGCACCGATTCCAAAATCTTTATTATCTAACGTGATTCTTGGAGCTTTAATGTCGCCTTCAGCCTGATTTTCTTTTAAATCTCGTAATCTATTCAAAAGGTTTAGCGATTGTGTTTGTTGATTGATAAATAAAATAGCGCCTCTACCTTCATCATTAATTACTTTAAACATACGATCTAACTTATGATCTGCATCATTCGTTAATGTTCCTAAAATATCATTATTCACTAAGGTAGAGTTCACACGAGTTAATATAGGTTCATTTTTACTCCATGTCCCTCTAGTTAATGCAATATGTATTTGATTATTTGTAGTTTGTTGGTAAGCTCTTAATCTAAAATCACCAAATCTTGTTTGAATAGTAAAATCTTCTTTTTTCTCAATAAGAGAATCATACTCCATTCTGTACGCTACTAAATCTTCAATAGAAACAATTTTCAAATCAAACTTTTTAGCTACTGCTACCAATTGTGGTAAACGAGCCATAGTCCCGTCTTCATTCATAATTTCCACAATTACTCCTGCTGGTTGTAAACCTGCTAAGCGAGCAAAATCAATAGCTGCTTCAGTATGACCTGTTCTTCGTAAAACTCCTCCTTCTTTTGCTTTTAAAGGAAATATATGTCCTGGTCTAGCTAAATCAAAAGGCTTGGTATTTTCATTTACTAAGGCTTCTATAGTTTTAGACCTATCTGCAGCAGAAATACCAGTAGTAACACCATTTCCTCTTAAATCAATAGAAACTGTAAATGCAGTTTCCATAGGATCTGTATTGTTACTCACCATCATTCCTAATTCTAACTCTTTACATCTATTTTCAGTTAAAGGTGTACAAATTAAGCCTCTTCCATGAGTCGCCATAAAGTTAATCATCTCAGGAGTAACTTTTTCAGCAGCAGCCACAAAATCACCCTCATTTTCTCTATCTTCATCATCTACAACTATAATTACTTTTCCAGCTTTTATATCTGCTATTGCGTCTTCAATTTTATCTAATTGAATTGTTGTTTTTGCTTCTGTTGTCATGTGTTTTAATTTTCTTCTTTTCGTAAGAAGACTTGTTTAAAGATATTACCTATTCGAGCAAACAAACTGTTAAAATCGAACAAGCCTTTATCCTGTGTTGCTCTTGTTGTTAAAATTATTGCCAAAGGTAACATTAATGCTACAGCTAACCAAGAACCACCTATAGCAGATATAGAACTTTCTTCTGCCATATTTCTACCAAAAGTATTAGAAAAGAAATAGGTAACATATATGGCAATAGCTAATATCATTGGAAGTCCCATACCACCTTTCCTAATAATGGATCCTAATGGCGCTCCAATAAAAAATAATAGAAGACAAGATAAAGAAAAGGCAAAACGATTGTAAAACTCGATATCGTAAAGGTTCATTTTCTTTCTTTGATACTTAAAAGCTCCTTTATTGGCAGTAAAGTTGTTAATAGTTCTATCTATTTTTGCCATAGCATTATTAACGATCCCTAACTTAGATGTTAAATCAAAATTATCGAGTACGTTTGGATCTACATCTTTTGCTTTTAGAGAATCGGGATAATTATACAACTTATTGGCATTTGTGTTTAAGTATAAATTTCTGGCTCTATCTAATACATACTCGTCGTACTTAACTTTAAGTTTAGGAAGTGTATCCTTAAGCTGTTTAGAGCTTAACATGTTAAAGTTTTTAGTATGTTTCATTTTATTCATATCATCATCTTCAAAAGAAGAAATGTCTATGTTTATTACATATTCTTTAAAATCTGCATTAGAAGACTTCATGTTATAGCGTTCTTTAAATGCATTTCTACCATTTACATGATGTTCAAAGAAATGCCCATCTTTTAATCTTAAAGTAAGATATTTACTTCCTTCTTCAGAAATAAACTCGCCATTATCAGCAGAGATAATTTTATTATTCCCTTTACCAGAAGATAAATCATAAATTAAAACATCTTTCAATAATTTATCATCTTCTCCATATCGTTCATTAAATTTAATATGATAATTAGGAATTTCTGTATTAAAACTTCCAGGAATAAGTGCTAGAGTAGGTTGCTTTTTTTTGATATTAATTTTTAAATTAAGTTGTTTCATAATTGCATAGGGGTATACATAATCTAGAAACAAAAAATTAATACTGCTCATGAAAACTGCAAAAATTACTAAAGGTCTCACCATACGTTGTAAGGAAACACCAGATGATTTTGCCGCTGCAAATTCATAGTTTTCTGATAAGCTCCCCAAAGTCATTATTGAGGATAGTAAAATTCCGATAGGTAATGCCTGAGGTACGACCATTAAGGTAGTATACCAAAGGAATTTTAAAATAATCATCATACTAATTCCTTTACCCGCTAAATCATCAAAGGCTAACCATAATGCTTGCATTACCAAAACAAACAGTATAATGAAGAAGGTTGCTAAAAAGGGAATTAGAAAACTTTTTAATATGTATTTATCTAATCTTTTCACTATTGCAAATGTAGCAAGCTTACTTGTAATAAATAAAAAAAGTTTTGTTAATTAGAATTAATAATTTCACAACTAACAAAACTTTAAGTTTTATGTAAGGATAATTTAATCGATTAAATATCCTAGTTTTTCATATTTTGCTTTATCAAACGAGAATAAGTTTTCCGAAATTGCTTGATTACTCTTAAATTTAGTAATAGTGAAGGTAGTTTCTGCACCATTTGAACCAATTTGAATCAACTTATAAATATGCTTTGTTTTTGCATCGATTCCTAATTTAACTTTTACAATATCAGAATTACTATCGATAGGTGTTAAATCTACATACTGAACTTTACGTCCTTTATTGTTCTTAAGATCACCCATTTCATAGTTGTAACCTTCTTTGTAAAACGTTAATAATTTAGAAGGATAAATAAATCCATCTTCTTCTTCTAAATCACCATCGTTAATTGTAACTTCTTTTTCATCAGTATTAATAACAATCAAACGTTTTCCGTTAAAAACAAAGTTATTACCTAAATAATTTAAGTTATACTTTTCTCCAGCTAATGTGATGTTACCTCGAATTGGAGGATCATTTGTTATTCCAGCTTCCTTGTTAACTAGGGTAGAAGTAAAACCTATATTCATATTTTTATAAGCTCCCATTTTAGTAGAAACCTCATCTAAAAGGTTTTTAGCATTTTCAGATGTATTCTGTGCCATTACATGTATTGAAAGACATAACCCTAATACTAATAGTCCTAATTTTTTCATGTTGATCTTTAAATTATTCAAAATTAAATATTTTTTTCGTTTTCTAATAACTGTTCTAAAGCAATAAAATCAGGAACTAAAACTTGTCTTGCTTTACTTCCTTCAAAAGGACCTACAATTCCAGCAGCTTCAAGTTGATCAATTAATCTTCCGGCTCTATTATATCCTAATTTCAATTTTCGCTGTAATAACGATGCCGAACCTTGTTGCGCTGTAACTATAACTTCTGCTGCTTCTTTAAACAGTTTATCTCTATCAGCTATATTATTATCAATAGTTGTGCCAGCTTCTTCACCAACATATTCAGGTAATAAATGTGCCTCAGGATAAGCACGTTGCGAACCAATAAAATCTGTAATTTTTTCTACTTCTGGTGTATCTACAAAGGCACATTGAATACGAGTAATATCATTTCCTCCAGAATATAGCATATCTCCTCGACCAATTAATTGATCTGCTCCTGGAGCATCTAAAATAGTTCTACTATCGATTTTAGAAGTTACTCTAAAGGCAATTCGAGAAGGGAAGTTTGCTTTAATAATACCTGTAATTACATTAACAGAAGGACGTTGAGTTGCCACGATTAAATGTATTCCAATTGCTCTGGCTAACTGTGCCAAACGTGCAATAGGAGTTTCTACTTCTTTACCAGCTGTCATAATCAAATCAGCAAACTCATCAATAACTAATACAATATACGGTAAGAACTGATGCCCATTTTCAGGATTTAGTTTACGTGCTCTAAATTTTGTATTGTATTCTTTAATGTTACGCACCATTGCGTTTTTCAGCAAATCGTAACGATTATCCATTTCAATACACAACGAATTTAAAGTGTTTACCACTTTAGATGTATCTGTAATAATAGCTTCTTCTGCATCTGGTAGTTTTGCCAAATAATGACGTTCTATTTTATTAAATAACGTAAGTTCTACTTTTTTAGGATCTACCAGTACGAATTTTACTTCCGCAGGATGTTTTCGATATAATAAAGAGGTCAGAATTGCATTTAATCCAACAGATTTACCTTGACCAGTTGCACCAGCCATAAGTAAGTGAGGCATTTTAGCTAAATCTACCACTAAAGTTTCGTTAGAAATAGTTTTACCTAATGCAAGTGGTAATTCCATTTGACATTCTTGAAACTTCTTAGAAGTAATTACGGAATGCATTGATACTATAGTCGCCTTTTTATTTGGAACCTCAATACCAATAGTACCTTTTCCTGGAATTGGCGCAATAATACGGATTCCTAATGCTGAAAGTGATAATGCGATATCATCTTCTAAATTTTTAATCTTAGAAATACGTACTCCAGCTTCTGGAACAATTTCATAAAGCGTAATAGTAGGACCTACAGTAGCTTTAATTTGCGCAATTCCAATTTTATAATTCTTAAGCGTTTCAACAATTTGATTTTTGTTGGCCTCTAACTCTTCAGGGTCTATAGAAATACTTTCGTTGTATTCCTTTAATAAATTGAATGTAGGGAAACGGTATTGTCCTAGCTCTAATGTAGGATCAAACTCCCCAAAGTCTTGCACTAATTGATCTGACAAGTTCTCAGTAACACTTTTTTCTTCCTCAACTTTTTCTATTGCAATTTCTACTTCATCATTAGAATTAGAAATGATAGTTCCTGTATCATTTTTAGCAATAGGAGTGGGAGGAGTGTTAATTTCTAAGTTTACATTATCATCATCTTTCTTTTCAATTGTAGAATGATTTCCAATGGTAGGTTGTAAGTTTTCTACAGAAAGTTCAAAATCAGATTTATTTTCATCTATTTTGTTCTTGTCTGTTTCTGGTATTACCTCTTTAGCTACAGGAGTTGTATTGTTTTCTGTAATTTTAATATTCTGATCTTCAGAAACATGTACTTGTTCTTTTTTCTTCATCCTTTCACTTATCATTTCGGGAGTCATTCTAAAACGAACAACCACATAAGAAAGAAGAAAAAACATGAGTACTATAGCTAATCCAGTTTTCCCAATAAATGTTTGTAAATATTCATTTAATTCATAACCAACTGTTCCAGATAATAAAGCAAATTTCTTTTCAACAAAACCTAAAGCAACAGCTATCCAAAGCATATTAAATAATCCCCAATTCCAACGAGTTATCATGCTTTTTAATCGGGTTTGCAGTAAAAAACTTATTCCCGTTAAAAAAATTAAAAAAGGAAGAATAAAAGCGGCTAAGCCAAAACCATTGTAAACGAATACATGACTTAAACTAGAACCTATTTTGCCTAGCAAATTTTTAGCTTTTAATTGCTTATTATCAAATTCGGATAAAATACTTTGATCATATTCCCAAGAAAAGAAAAAAGAAATAAATGCTACACATAAGAAAATAGAAAATAACACTAGGAAAACCCCTAAAATAGTTTGAGTTTGTCTATTTTTAAAGAATTCATTCGCCTGTTTAAACAGAGAAGGTTTAGTAGGCTTCTCTATTTTCTTTGTTTTTTTTGAAACTGTTTTTTTTGCCATTAACTAGTAAAAATTTCGACCTGTAAATATAGAAATATTACAAGAATAAGCTTGTAATTTTTGGAATGTATATAATACAACCCACAATTATAGAAATTATTGCCGCAAATCCTGCAGCTCCAGCAGCAATATCTTTAATAACCCCAATTTTGCTATTAAACTCAGGATGAATAAAATCGGCTACTTTTTCTACTGCTGTATTTAATGCCTCGGCTACTAAAACTAATCCAGACACTATGAGTTGAATCATCCATTCGGTAGCAGAAATATTAAAAATAAAACCTAAAACAACAGCAAAAAGCCCAATACTAAATTGGGCTTTGATACTATCTTCGGTTGTTGTTAGTATTCGCATGCCTTTAAAAGCGTAGCTAACGCCTTTTAGACGCCGTTTAACAAAACCATCTTTAGATTGTTTCATTATAGTGCTTTTAATGCTGCTTCGTAGTTAGGTTCGTCTACAATTTCAGAAACTTGCTCTGTGTACGATACTTCACCGTTTTCATTAATTACAACAATACAACGAGAATGCAATCCTGTTAAAGGACCATTTGTAAATTCTAAACCATAGTTTTTACCAAAATCTCCTGTAGCAAAATCAGAAAGCATTTCAACATTATCAATACCTTCTGCACCACAAAAACGACTGTGCGCAAATGGTAAATCTCTAGAAATACATAAAACTTTAGTGTTGTCAAGTTGTGAAGCTTCTTTGTTAAAATTTCTTACAGATGTAGCACACGTTCCAGTATCTACACTTGGAAAAATGTTTAATACCAATTTTTTACCTGCATAATCGTTTAAAGATTTAACAGACAAATCTGTGCTTACTAATTTAAAGTCAGGAGCTTTTGAGTTTAATTCTGGTAGGTTGCCATTAGTTTGAATTTGATTTCCCTGGAGCGTTACTGTAGCCATTTGTTTTTTGTTTTTATTCTTATCAAAAATAACTAAAATCTATCAATTTGAAGTATCTTCGCCTACTTATTCAATGAAAGATTTTTTTGGTGAATTTAGCAAAGTACACATCAGAATTTAAGTACAACTGGCAGTTAGCAGCACCAGTAATGTTAGGAATGTTAGGACATACTTTTGTAAGTTTTATCGATAATATTATGGTTGGTCAATTAGGAACTGCCGAGTTAGCTGCGGTTTCTTTAGGTAACAGTTTTATGTTTATTGCAATGTCTCTGGGAATTGGTTTTTCTACAGCGATTACACCTTTAATTGCTGAAGCTGACTCGGCAGAGAATTTCAAACAGGCAAAGTCTACCTTTAAACATGGATTGTTCTTATGTACTTCTTTAGGAATCCTAATGTTTCTCATGGTTTTTTTCTCAAAACCATTATTATATTTTATGAAACAACCCGATGAAGTAGTTGAATTGGCGATACCATATTTAAATTTAGTTGCTTTTTCTTTAATTCCACTAATTGTTTTTCAAGCATTTAAACAATTCAGCGACGGAATGTCTATGACGCGTTATCCTATGTATGCTACCATTATTGCTAATGTTGCTAACGTAATTTTAAATTACTTGTTAATTTTTGGGAAATTTGGTTTTCCTGAAATGGGAATTGTAGGTGCAGCTTACGGAACTTTATTGTCTCGTTTTGTTATGGTGTTGTATTTATGGTGGTTATTGACAAAAAAGGAGCGAACAAAACGATTGGTAACGAATATCAAGTTTTTTGTTTTAGATAAGTTAATGCTGAAGAAGATCATCAGTTTGGGAGCGCCAAGTGCCATGCAAATGTTTTTTGAAGTAGCAATTTTTACTGCTGCTATCTGGCTAAGTGGTTTGTTAGGAAAAAATCCACAAGCAGCAAATCAGATTGCTTTAAATTTATCTTCTATGACATTTATGATTGCGATGGGACTTAGTGTTGCAGCTATGGTTAGAGTAGGAAATCAAAAAGGATTACAAAATTATATAGAATTAAGAAGAATAGCATTTTCTATCTTTTTATTAGGTGTTATTTTAGCTGTCGGATTCGCGATTATATTTTTCTCTTTTCATAAAATATTACCTAATGTGTATGTAGATTTAAATGATGCACAAAACTATACAGATAATATGGAGGTAATAAAAATAGCTTCCTCTTTATTAATTGCAGCGGCATTTTTTCAAATTAGTGATAGTATTCAAGTAATGGTTTTAGGTGCTTTAAGAGGTTTACAAGATGTTGCTATACCTACTGTAATTACATTTATTTCGTATTGGTTAATTGGTTTTCCTGTAAGTTATTTTCTAGGAAAGGAAGATATGTACGGAAGTTTTGGAATTTGGTTAGGACTTTTAGCAGGACTAACTTCTGCTTCAATATTACTATTTTTACGCTTTAATTATCTAACTCAAAAATTGATACAAACAAAACATAATGAACTTACCTAAATTTTTATTAGCAGATAATAGTGAATTCGAAGAAGATATCTTCGTATTACACACAGAATACCCTAGATTTTTAATTAACTTAAAAGATGACTCAATTGAATGGTTTGAAGATTTAGCCGATGAAAACGAGCAAGAGTTAGCAAATGAACTAGAAGGTTTAATAGAGCAGGCGAGTGCATTTTATGACAAAGAAATGGAGCAATATCAATAATAAAGATTGAATTGTTTTATGAAGATATTAAATCTAAACTATCATGATTATCCATAGTATGTAATGATAAGTTGTTGTCAATGAGAATTCATTTTAAGTTTTAATCATAATTAACATGAGTTCGACATAATTTTATCTTGAATCCATTGCAAATAGTAATGTCGTAATTATTTGATTTACAGATTTAAAAATATATTTTTAAATCGAACTCACGTTAATTAAGGTTAAGAATGAATTTAAAAAATAATGCACCTACTAAATTTTAAATTTAGTAGGTGCATTATTTTTGTTTATAGCGATGTATACCGTTATTTTACAATTACTTTGTCTATAGTTGCAGTACTATCACAACGAATTACATACAAATCTATTTTTGTACTTGTTACATAATATTCTGCACAAGGTCTAAGGCGTGGTTTACTTTTACCAAAGTTAACATCTGCTGTTTTTAAAATATTAGAAATTTGAGCAGTATCAATACTATTCAATTCCATCACAGATTTTGCCTCACTAGAAAATAATCTTTTTTTGATTCGAATACTCTTTAAAGTACGAGCATCCATACCATAATCAAAACTAACTTTTTTATTTTTCCAAAAGAAAGAAACAGCCAAAGTTCCTAAGGCTAAACCTATTAAATAAAAACCTATTCTTTTAAGTAGTTGCATTATAAAAATTTACGCTTCAAAAGTATTAATATATACCTAAATGATATAATTTTTTTGAATATATCTTTTTGCTATTATTATTTTAAATTTTTCATAGATACAATTTTATTAATAACGTGAGTTTGACTTAAAGAAAACATAGTGTTTTGAAAATTAAATACTTGTGAATAATACCGCTAGTAAATGTCACTTGACAAACATTTGATTTTCATCATGATTTATATCGAACTCACGATAAATATGTCAATTTTTTTATTTTTTACTTTTTAAAGGTAGGGTAAAAATTTATTTAACTGTTTACTTAAAAATAAAAACAGCAAAAATGAAATTACTATCTTTTAATTTAAAAACATTTATTTTACTATTATCATCATTATTAATTGTTTCTTGTAATGATGACGATACTCCGATTACTATGGAGGAAAATAATACTGTGTTTAATGAACTTTTAGGAACATGGTTAATACAAGAAAGCACAATTAATGGTACTCCTGTTAATAGCGAATCTTTTAATTGTTTAAAAACGTCTAACATAAATTTTACAGCAAATAAATACGAGTTAAATTATAATAAGAAAGGTACAGGAGCTTTTGCTGCTGGTTGTGCTGTTACTCAACAATATTCAGGTACATATGAAGTGGATAAAGAAGGTAAAGTTGACTTAAACTCTAATGAAGGGCTTACTGCAATTTTAAAGGAAGGGAAATTAATAGTAACTACTGTTGACGGTACCACAAAACAAGAGGATGTGTTTATTAATGAGAAAGATATCGTTAGTAATGTTTTAGATACGGATAACAGTACTACAACAGGAGGAGAAGTAACTACTCCACCAGTAGAAACACAAGAGTTTAAAGATTTAAAGAATAAATTACAGGGTAAATGGGGATTAAATTCTTTCGAAATTAATGGAGAACAATTAATGTTAAGTTCTTGTAGATTAGAATCTATACTTGAATTTAAGAATAATAATAATGAGATTTTTATTCTTCAAAAGAAAGCAACTTTTACACAAGGAGATTTACGTAAATATGGTATAGGTATTGGTGGTGTAGGAATTCAAACTGTACAAGTAACCAAATCTTTTGCCAATGGTGATAATAAAGATAAAGTAATTGTTGACAGTAATGCTTCTTGTAAATTCGTAAAAGAAAGTACTAGAATTTTTGAACATGTTAATGGAAATGTATTAAAAATAAAAACTAGAAACATCGAGTTTAAATTAGTAGATGATACGACTATAGAACTTACATTTAAAAACTTAGATACAAATACTGAAGGAAAACAGATATACAAGAAATTGTAATCTTTTTTAGTTGAAAAAGAAGAAACCTTAAGAGATTAAGGTTTCTTCTATAAACTACCAAAAAATTAATTTTGGTAATTCCCCCAATTGTTAGTTTTATAAAGGGATAAATGCTTGAATTTTATAAAATTCATCGGCATTTAAATTGTCATTTGAAATATTTGGACCAAAAGCGAAACGAAACCAAACTCCATTATTTAGTGTTGCCTTAACATAACCGCCTAAGAACTGATATAGCGTTTTGGTATCTCCAGTATCTACTCTAGTCTGACCCAAATGCTCATAAAATCCTCCAAAAGAAAAAGAGTCACTTACTTTAAAACCAGGAATAACCCAGTTTAACATTAAATCTTGTGAACTTCCTTCTCCACGTAAACTCATGTAGTATGCATGATAGGTCTCAAATTCAAATCTTCCAGAATTGTAAATAGCAAGAACACTAGGAATAAAGCTTTCTGCTATTTTAGTTCCAGCAGTTTGTGATAGTAGTTTTCCATGACCGAAACCTAAACTAGGATTCACAAATAGTTTACCGTCTTTTGAAGCAAAACCTAAACCAACACCAGTTTCTAGAAATAAATCTTTTCCTTGATTTCCAAAAGATGGATTTACCCAAAAAACACTGTAAAAAGTTAATTTGGTTCTAGGTTTAAGATCGTAAGAACCTAAAAAAACGTTATTGAATCCAGCACCACTATTATGAATAGGCATGATAGCGAAAGTGGTTTTAGATTTTTTTTCTTCTTGTGCAAAAATGGATGTTATAGAAAAACATAAAATTGTGATAAAAATGATTGATTTTTTCATGATAAATTGAGGTTAAATATTAATTAAATTTTGGGGTTCTTTTTTCTAAAAAGGCATTCATGCCTTCAGTTTGATTTTGAGTATGGAATAAGGAATGAAATAACTTTCTCTCGAAGACAATTCCATCTTTTAAACTACTTTCTAAAGCTTGGTTTGTAGCTTCTTTGGCTGCTTTTAATGCCGTTTTTGAATACGAAGCTATTAACTGCGCTTTTTCAATACTATGTTCTAGAAAATTTTCAATAGGAAGAATTTGAGTTGCAAGTCCTATTTTTTCAGCTTCTTTAGCAGTAATTGTTTTTCCTGTTAAGATAATTTCCATGGCTTTAGATTTTCCGATTAGTCTTGTTAATCGTTGTGTTCCGCCAATACCAGGAATGACGCCTAATTTGATTTCAGGCTGTCCAAATTGTGCGTTTTCAGATGCATAAATAATATCACACATCATAGCAAGTTCGCATCCACCGCCAAAAGCATAACCATTAACAGCGGCAACTATAGGAGTTTTGATACGAGAGAACATTTCCCAATAGCCGAAATAATCTTCATTAAACATTGCTGTAAAATCTTTTTGAGCCATCTCTTTTATATCAGCACCAGCACAAAAAGCGTTATTGTTTCCTGTAATTATAAAGCATCCAATGTTTGGTGAAGCGTCATATTTTAATAATCCAGCGATTAACTCATACATGAGCTCTGAATTTAGTGCGTTAAGTGCTTTAGGACGGTTTAATTTGGCAATAACGATCCTATCTATTTTTTCAAATAGTACATTCATAAATAATATGTTTTGTGAGGGTTAAGAGTCCCAAATAGCTCCGTAGGCAGGAATTCCGATATATTCCATACTGTGTACTACTTTTTGGGTTAAACTTTGGTTAGAAATACAGATCACAGCTTCAGCATTAAAATCTTTGTAAGCTTTGTAAGCAAGTTTTACTAAATCGGGTTTACCATGTTCGTCTGTATTCCAAATAATAGCATTGGGTTGCACATTTTTAATTTCATTAACTAATGCCTCTCCGTATGTTTTTTCTGGAGATCGAGTAGACCAAATTAAAACTGAAGGGACCTCATTAAGTAACAGATGTGGTAAGCAGGGACCAATACCGCTTCCTGTGGCAACCCAAATTACTTTTTTAAATAATTGATCTACGTTTCCAACACCAGCAGTAGGAATTCCTTTTACCCAAATTTTGTTAGGTTTTTCTGAAATGAATTTACCTGTCCAATCTCCAGCACGAGAAATAGTTAAACGAAACCCAGTTTTATCAGGAGCAGGAACATTTGCAAATGAATGCCATTCTAATAAAGGATTTCGACTTAATGCTGTAGATGAACCAGCAAATGGTGTAACTCCATAATCGAAACTAGTTAAGGCAACATGATTAGAAGGACTATCGATATTAATATCAACTTTTTTCAAACGTAACCAAGGAATAATAACACTTATAGTTAATGTAACTAAAATCCAAAAATCTAATTTATTCCATAATGAAACAGATGGAGATTCTAATTGTACAAAGAGCAACATTTGTATCCAGAATAAGATCAAAACAGACCAACCACCAATTCGATGTGTAATTTCAAATTGATTATGATATTTAGCTCTCATTTTTGGTAATGCCATAACCACTATAGTTACGAGCAATACCAAAATAAGTGTGGTTATAATTACAATAGGACTATTAATTTGATACGTATGATTAGAAATACTTTTATAAATACCCCAAACAAATACAAAATACCATAACGTTCCCATAGTAGCACTAGAGCTATGCAATCCTCCAAAATGATATACTTTAGCGCAAATTCTTCGAATAAACAAAGGCCAGTGTTTAGGTACACTTGTCGCTATTTTAAATAAGAGGTTAATTACATACTGCTGTCGAATTAATATAGCGAGTGTAAAGTTGAAAAGAATAACTCTAGAAATTTTATAAATCGCTATGCTTTCAGTGTTAAACCAATTCCAAGAAGTTAATCCATTGTAAAAAATAACACAATTTATAAACGTAATTAAAAGGAATAACCTTTTGTAAGGAATTAATAAAGGATGTTTTCCTAACCGATACAAAAAACTCTTTTTAGGTGGTAAAATTATTGTATTCATAAGTTCTTATTTTAAGTAGGAAGTTCTAATTTTACGTTTGTCTATTTTACCTCTAGAGGTTTTCGGAAGTTCATCTACAAACTTAAATTCACTAGGAACATAATAATAGGGAAGACTCTTCTCTATAGCTTTAATAATATTATTTACTAAAGTATCTGTAGCTTCTTGAACAGTTGTTAAACTAATAAATGAGACTAAGAAGTTTTTGTGTTTTAGTGTAACGGCTCGTTTTACTTGGCTAAAGTTTTCAATAATCTTAGTAATTGCATCGAGTTCTACACGAAAGCCTTTAATTTTTACTTGATCGTCAATCCTTCCATAATGAATAAGCTCTCCATTTTCATCCCATCTACCTAAATCTCCAGTATTAAACATCATACTTTCTTCTTTTAAAAAAAGATCTTTAGCATAACGACTTTTATTTAAATCATTGTTATTAATGTATCCCTTAGTAACACAATCGCCACCAGCCCACATGACACCTACATCACCAATTTTCACAGGTTTTTTTTCATTATCTAATACATAAACAGTGTTATTAGGTGTTGGTTTACCTATAGAAAGCTCATAACTATTAGCTTTACATTTTTTCATGGTATTTACAATCGTAGTTTCTGTAGGGCCACAACAGTTGTAAAAATTACATTTCTTAGACCATGTATTTGCTAATATTACAGGGCAAGGTTCTCCCGCTACAGCTACTGCTGTGATTTCATGACATAACTCTGCATCTATTGTAGTAAGTATTGTTGGAGTAGCAATAATAACATTGGCTTGCTTCGCTGTTTCTTCAATATTTTTTTCACGAATGAGTAGTGTTCCTCCGTTTCCTAAACAACCTAAAATTTCCCAAGCAGCCATATCAAACGAAATATTCAAAATCTGCGCTACTTTTACGCCAGGAGCAATACCAAGGTTCCCTGGAGCATTATAAAGAATATTACATAGGTTTTTATGTGTTACTTCTACACCGTTTGGTGTTCCGGTAGTTCCTGAAGTAAATAAAATAAAGCAAGAGGTGTTTATATCATCATTTACATGATTAATTAACCGAATATTACCATATAAATTTTTGTAAATCTCTTTTTCTAATTCAATATCGATTTGAATGAGTTGATTACTATTAAAAAAGTTTAATTTTTCTGTATAATTGGATTGTGTTAAGATAAGCTTGACATCACTAAGTTCAGATATTTCACTTAACATTTTTTTAGGAACTATTCTAGGGTCTTGAGGAATATAAACAGCTCTTAATTTCAAAATAGCAATAATTCCTATTAACATTTCTATAGATCGGTGGGTATATAAACCTATTTTGTCTCCTCTTTTAATTCCTTTTTGCTTTAAAACCAAAGCCAATATGGTAGCTTCATCATCTAGTTGTTTGTATGTAATAGTTAAATTTTGATACCTAGCAGCAATGTTTTTTGGAGTTTTAGAAGCCCAATATTCAAAAGCATGAATTACATTTTTATATGGTGTTTTAACAGTATCTGCTATTCCATACTCGATAAATAGGTTTTGATCTTCAGTAGATAAATGTTTAATTTCTTGTAAATTAATTTGTTGTTTTCGGGAATTGATTTCTTCGTGTAAAATCAATGAGAAGTTACCATCATCATTAATAATTGATTTTTTCATGATTTATTTTAATAAAGGTTAATACTAAAATTGATGAACTGCAGTTCAATTTTATGATGACAAATAACTTTTTAAAGTATCACAGAAGTATCACAGAAGTATAAAATATATGTAACATTTAATTTTTTTTAATTTAGCGCATCTCCTATATAAATCTATCTTTCATGAAAACAATCTTAATTATCGACGATGATATATCAATTTCAAACCTTTTAAAAATTCATATTCTAAATCATGGCTATACAGCAGAATTAGCTTTTGAAGGCTTACAAGGTCTTAATTTAGCTTTAACACACGATTATGCTTTAATTCTTTTAGATATCTCTTTACCAAAACTAGATGGAATTGAAATATGTAAAAGAATTCGTCAAAAGAAGGAAGTACCAATTATCATGCTTACTGGAAATACAAACGAATTAGACAAAGTGTTAAGTTTAGAATTAGGAGCAGACGATTATGTTACCAAACCTTTTGGGGTTAGAGAGTTAATCGCTAGAATTAAGGCAGTACTAAGACGGTATGAGTATAATTTTACTACTGACATAAACAGAACGCTTATATTTGACGACTTAACCATTAATATCCCTAAACGTATCGTACATAGAGGTACATTAAAAATTAGTCTATCTCCTAAAGAATTTGACTTGTTAATATTGTTTGCTAATAACCCAGGGAAAGTATATAGTAGATCTAATTTACTACAGTTAGTTTGGGGGTATAATTTTAAAGGTTATTCGCATACAGTAAATTCACATATTAACAGATTAAGAAATAAGTTGGAGGTAGATATGACAAATCCAAAATACATACTTACAGAATGGGGGATTGGGTATAAATTTAATGAAGCGTTAACGACCTGTTTAGATGATGAAGTTTCGATCATTGCCTAATAGGTTTGTTATTAAACTAAGTATTTCTTTTCTAATTATAATTCTTGTAATTGGTGTTATTTACTCTTCTGTAACCTTTTTTTTATTAGATAAATTTTATAGTGAAACAACACAGCGTTTAAATGTAAATTTAGCAAACCATTTAATAGAAGAAAAGTTTAAAAATGCATCACCCTTTTTAGAAGATGGAGCAGTCAACACACAACTTTTTGACGATGTAATGCATGATATGATGGCCGTCAATAGAGCTATAGAAGTGTATTTGTTAGATGCCCAAGGAAATGTATTACATTCAGTAGTTTTAGATCATTCAGATAACGTACAATCGATAGCTAAAGTAGACTTAGATCCAATACACAAGTTTATTAATAATACAAATGAGTATGTTTTGGGGGACGACCCAAAGAGGGATTTAGAAAAAAAGATTTTTTCGGCAGCATTATTTGAAAGTAATGGTAAAAAAGGCTACATATACATTTTATTAGCTAGTGATAATTTTGAAAAAATAAGCGATAGTTTATTTTCATCATATTTTTCTAAGTTAAGTATTACTACAATATTAATAACCACATTGTTGTCTATTATTGTGGGTACTATTAGTATTTTTTTAATTTCGAAAAGTTTACTTATTGTTATTCATTATGTAAATAAATTTAAAGAAGGGGATTTGAATAGTAGAATTCCAGAAGCTTCTGCATCTAGCTTATTGGTTTTAGCGACAACGTTTAATGAAATGGCAGATACAATCGCTTTTAATATTGAAGAAATTAAATCGATCAATAATTTTAAAAAAGAATTAATAGCTAATATTTCTCATGATTTAAGAACCCCATTAACAATTATTAGGGGATATGCAGAAACTTTAAATGAAGAAGGAATAACAATTACAGAAGAAAACAGACAAGAATTCTTAAAAGTAATAGAAAATAGTACATTAACATTGTCTAACTTAGTAAATCAGCTCAATGAATATTCAAATTTAGATGTGAAACAATTACAATTGAATAGAAGTCTTTTTAATGTTAAAGAATTAGTCTATGAAATTGTTAATCGATACTTCATTTTAGCAAATAGAAAAAAAATTAATATCATAATTGAAAATAAGCTCTCTAAAAATCAGTATGTATATGCTGATAAAGTTTTAATAGATAGAGTAATTCAAAATATTTTAGACAATGCTTTAAAATTTACACCTCTAAATGGTGGTATTACCTTTACTTTAGAAAATAAAGCTAGTATAACTATAATTCGAATAAAAGATTCAGGTTATGGTATAGATTATTTAGAGCATAACTCTATTTTCGAAAGATGGTACACCTCAAAAAAAGTAATAAATAACAATAAAGGCTTAGGCTTAGGATTAGCAATAGCCAAAAAAATTATAGAATTACATGATGCTGATATAATTATACATTCTGAAGGTGTTAATAAAGGAAGTGAATTTACTTTTTCACTACCAAACGCTATAGAATTAGTAAGTTAATATCTTGAAAAGGGATATCAAACCAATCAGCTACAGTTTTATTAGTTAGAATTCCATGATAAAAATACATGCCATTTCTTAAACTTTTGTCAAATCTAGCCGCATTTTCAAAACCACCCTCTTCAGCTATATTTAATAGGTAAGGGGTTAAAATATTACTAATAGACACAGAAGCTGTTCTAGCATATCTAGAAGGTATATTTGGAACACAATAATGAATGACGTCATGTTCTCTAAACGTAGGTTTGCTATGCGTAGTTACTCTCGAAGTTTCAAAACAACCTCCTCTATCAATACAGACATCAACAATTACAGCACCAGTTTTCATTTGTTCAATCATTGTTTCTGTAACAATAACAGGTGATCTATCAATTCCTCGTATAGCACCAATAGCTACATCACAACGCATTAAAGCTTTTAATAAAGATTTAGGTTGCACTGTAGAAGTATAAATAGGACCAGGAACAGATTCCTGTAACTTACGTAATTTGGTAATTGAATTATCAAACACTTTTATTCGTGCTCCTAAACCAATGGCAGCTTTAGCAGCAAATTTACCAACAGTACCAGCACCTAAAATAACGACATCTGTAGGAGGAACTCCACTTATATTACCTAATAATAAACCATTTCCACCATTAGCAGAAGACATTAATTCGGCTGCAATATGCATAGAAGAAATACCTGCTATCTCACTAAGAGATTTTAGAACAGGATATACACCGTCTTCATCTTTAATATAATCGTATGCTATTGCTGTAATTCTCTTTTTGGCTAAGGCCTCAAAATATTTTTTATTTTGAGTTTTAAGCTGTAATGCAGAAATTAAAAAAGATTGCGGATTCATCAATTTAATTTCTTCTAAGGTAGGAGGTTCAACTTTTACAACTAAATTACAAGCAAAAACCTCTTTAATATCGTAAGAAATCTTGGCACCAGCCTCAGAGTATTCTCTATCTGTGTAATTAGTTCCTTCACCAGCATTAGTTTCAACAACCACTCGATGTCCATGAGCTACCAATGCAGCAACTGCATCTGGAGTTAAACTGATTCTTTTTTCCTCTAATCGAGTTTCTTTGGGTAATCCTATAAACAATTCTCCTTTTTGCTTTTTTATTTCAAGCATTTCAGGTTGTGGAAGTAGTTGTTCTTTTGTAAAAGGGGTTATAGAACTCATTAATTTAGTTTAGTTGAATTTTTCTTAGATTATTTTCAGTTAACGTGATGGTTACCTTACTAGCATTTAAAGGTACTAAATTTTTAATATTGTTGGGCCATTCTACTAAACACCAATGTTCAGAATAAAAATAATCCTCGACACCAATGTCTAAAGCTTCCTCTTCATCATTTATTCTGTAAAAATCAAAATGATAAATAATAGCATCAGATGTTGTATGATACTCATTTACTAAAGAAAAAGTAGGAGAACTAACAATATCATCACTACCTAACACTTTACAAATTTCTTTAATTAGCGTAGTTTTTCCAACTCCCATTTCTCCATAGAACAATACTACTTTATTCTTTGCATTGCTAATAAGTTCTTTAGCAATAGTTTCAAGTTCATCTAATGCACAAGTTGTATTCATAAACTATTTCGAATTATATACAGCGCAAGGTATAATAATTTCTTCTAATGAAATACCTCCATGTTGATATGTATTTCTATAATATTTCACAAAATGATTAAAGTTATTTGGGTATGCAAAGAACAAATCTTCTTTAGTGAAAATAAAAGGACTATTTATAGATACGCTAGGTAGAAAAATGTCTTTAGGGTTTTTAACCTCGTAAACATCTTTGTCTTCATAACTTAAGCTTCTACCAGTTTTGTAGCGAAGATTTGAACTGATGTTCTTATCTCCAATTACTTTCGTAGGAGTATTGCAATTAATAGTACCATGATCGGTAGTTATAATTAGTTTCTGACCTAATTCTTTAGCTTTTTGTATGATTGAAAGTAAAGGAGAGTTTTTAAACCAACTTACAGTTAAAGAACGATATGCTTTATCGTCTCCAACGAGTTCTTTGATAACCTCCATCTCAGTTTTTGCATGCGATAGCATATCTACAAAATTATAGACAACCACTGTAAGGTCATTTTGCTTCGTACTATTATAATTTTCTTCTAAATCTTTTCCATTTTTAAGAGAAGTAATCTTATAATATTCATGTTTAATATTTAAGTTTAATCGTTGTATTTGAGCCGTTAAAAATTCATTTTCAAATAAATTTTTCCCACCTTCATCTGTGTCATTTTTCCAATAATTTGGATGTCGTTTTTCCATTTCAGAAGGCATTAATCCAGAAAAAATAGCATTTCTAGCATATTGAGTAGCTGTTGGTAGTATCCCAAAATAAGAATGCTCAACTTCTTTCTTATAAAAATTATTGATATAAGGTTCTAATACTCTGAATTGATCGTACCTTAAATTATCGATTACTACAACCAACAAGCCTTGATCTTTACTTAAGTTAGGAACTATAAGGTCTTTAAAAAGTGTGTGAGACATCGTAGGTTTATCGTCTGAAGTCAACCAATCTTGATAGTTATTTTTAATAAACTTAAAAAAATGTGTATTTGCTTCTGATTTTTGACTTTCTAAGATTTCTAACAGGTTAGGATCATCAATATTTTCAAGTTCTAATTCCCAGTGAACTAATCTTTTGTATAAATCAATCCATTCTTGGTATGAATTGACCATAGATAAGTCCATTGAAATTTTTCTGAATTCTTGTTGATAGTTTAATGTTGTTTTTTCTGTAACTAATCGAGAATGATCTAAGTTCTTTTTGAGACTTAATAAAATCTGATTTGGATTTACAGGTTTAATCAAGTAATCAGCTATTTTAGAGCCAATAGCTTCTTCCATTATATATTCTTCTTCACTTTTAGTTATCATAACTACAGGAAGGTTAGCTCTTTTTTGTTTAATTAAATGCAGCGCATCTAAACCTGAAATACCAGGCATGTTTTCATCTAAAAAAACAATATCAAAATTAGTATCTTCCACTAAATCAACTGCATCAGCTCCATTGGTACATGTAGTGACGTTATAATTTTTTTTCTCTAAAAATATAATGTGAGGTTTTAATAAATCTATCTCATCATCAACCCAAAGGATATCAATTTTTCTCATAAATATATATTACATACTTTCAACGATTAAATTATATGTTTAGTGTTACATAAAAAAATAAAAACAAGTTATAAATACATTATATATATATTTTAACATTTCATAAATATCCATTGTTTATAATTACTTACATTTGTTCAGTACATTATAATTGAAAACACAACATTGAGTAAATCTAAAACCAATAAATTAAAAATCCTTAACGACCCTATTTATGGATTGGTTTCTATCCCTAATTCTCTAATTTTTGATATTATTGAACATAAGTACTTTCAAAGATTAAGACGTATTTCTCAAATGGGATTAACAAATTTAGTTTACCCAGGAGCACATCATACAAGGTTTCATCATGCCATAGGTTGTATGCATTTAATGCAGAAAGCGATTCAAGCATTACGATTAAAGGATATACATATTTCTGAAGATGAATCCACCGCATTATGTATTGCTATTCTGCTACATGATATAGGACATGGTGCTTTTTCTCATGCTTTAGAGTATAGCATAGTTAATGGTATTACTCATGAAGAGATTTCTTTATTTTTTATGAAAGAATTAAATAAAGAATTCAAAGGTAAATTGAGTTTAGCAATTGAGATTTTTGAAGGAAAATATGAAAGAACATTTTTTCATCAACTAATATCTAGTCAACTTGATATAGATCGACTAGATTATTTGCAACGTGATAGCTTTTATACAGGAGTAGCAGAAGGTAATATATCTTCCGATCGTTTAATAGCAATGATGAATGTAAAAAATGATGAACTGGTTATTGAAGAGAAAGGAATTTACTCTGTAGAGAAATTTTTAATAGCAAGAAGACTAATGTATTGGCAAGTATATTTGCATAAGACATCGCTATCAGCAGAAAGTTTACTAGTGAGAATATTGCAAAGAGCAAAGCTACTAACAAAAGAAGGTAATACTATACCAGCAAATACTGCATTGTCTTATTTTTTAAAGACTCCTATAGATCGCAATAATTTCAATTTGGAAACGTTAAAAATGTTTGCTAAGTTAGATGATTATGATGTATTATCTGCTATCAAAGAATGGTGTAGTAATGAAGATTTTGTGCTTTCCAAGTTATCACAAATGTTAATCAACAGAAAGTTGTTAAAGCTCGATTTACAACGTAAACCATTCTCTGAAAGTTATAAAAACAAAATAGAAGCTAAGGTAAAGAAAAAGTTAGGTGAACGGGCAAGTGATTTATCGTGTTTTGTTTTTGAAGATCGTGTTTCAAATCAAGCATACAATAAAAAGAAACCTATAAAAATACTCACCAAAAAAGGAAAACTTAAAGATATTGCGAAAGCATCAGATAATTTAAATATTGAGACGTTATCTGTGCCTGTAGTTAAATACTATTATTGTTATCCTAAGAATTTTGCTTTGATCTAGATTTGGAGATAAAAACTAAACAAAAAATAATTACTTTTGCAATTAATGGAGTTTACAGCAAAACAAATCGCAGATATTTTACAAGGTGAGATTGAAGGAAATTCGGAGGAAAAAGTATCTGAACTTGCAAAAATAGAGGAGGCTAAAAAAGGTTCACTAACCTTTTTAGCAAATCCTAAGTATGAACCATTTATTTATACAACAGCGGCTTCTATAACTATTGTTCGCAAAGATTTTATTGCTGAGAAAAGCATTACTTCAACACTTATCAGAGTAAACGATCCTTACAAATCTTTTTCTACTATATTAGAGTATTATGATAAGGTTAAGAATAACAAAATAGGTCGAGAGCATCCCATATATGTAGCTAACTCGGCAAAAATAGGAACTGGAGAATATATTGGTGCATTCACTTATATTGGAGAAAATGTAACCTTAGGTAATAATGTTAAAATTTACCCTAACAGTTATATTGGAGATAATGTAAGTATAGGAGATGATACTACGATTTATGCCGGTGTTAAAATTTATTCAGAAACGATAATTGGAAAAGGGTGTAAGATACATTCAGGAACTGTTGTTGGATCTGACGGGTTTGGATTCGCTCCAGATGAAAATGGTGTTTATGGTGCAATTCCTCAAATTGGTAATGTAATTGTTGAAGATTATGTAGATATTGGCGCAAATTCAACTATTGATAGGGCTACGCTAGGTTCAACAATACTAAAAAAAGGGGTGAAATTAGACAATCAAATACAAATAGCTCACAATGTTGAAATAGGTGAAAATACCGTAATAGCTTCTCAAACAGGTATTGCAGGTTCTGCAAAGATAGGAGAGAGTTGTCTGATTGGTGGTCAAGTAGGAATTGTAGGTCATATTACCATAGGAAACAATGTAAGAATTCAAGCACAGTCTGGTATAGGAAGAAACTTAAAAGATGGAGTTATTGTTCAGGGATCACCTGCAATTGGATATTCAGACTTTAATAAATCATATGTTTATTTTAAAAATCTCCCTAAAATAATATCAACAGTAAATAAACTAGAGAAAGAGTACAAGGCTCAACAGAACCAAAAATGACTAAAAAACAAAGAACTATAGAGAATGAAGTTACTTTATCAGGTGTAGGATTACATACTGGAAACCAAGTAACGATGACCTTTAAACCAGCACCAACAAATCATGGTTTTGCGTTTAAAAGAATAGATTTAGAAGGTCAACCTGTAATAGGGGCTAAAGCAGAGTATGTTATAGATACCAAGCGAGGAACAAACATGGAAAAAAATGGAGTTCAAATCAATACTTCAGAACATGTACTTGCTGCTGCTGTAGGTTTAGATATTGATAATCTTTTAATTGAAATAAACGCTTCTGAACCCCCTATAATGGATGGTTCTTCTAAGTATTTTATTGAAGCTTTAGAAAAAGCAGGTATTATAGAGCAAGATATTGATGTTAAAGAATATGTAGTTAAAGAGATAATATCTTACAAAGATGAAAGTACCGGTAGTGAAATTATTTTAATGCCTTCTGATGAATACCAAGTAACTACAATGGTAGATTTTGGTACTAAGGTTTTGGGAACTCAAAATGCAACATTAAATTCTATTCAGGATTTCAAAGAAGAGATATCTCAAGCAAGAACATTTAGTTTCCTTCATGAAATAGAGATGTTATTAGAACACGATCTAATCAAAGGTGGAGATTTAAATAATGCAATTGTATATGTAGATAAAGAGCTTTCTGAAAGTACAACAGAAAAACTTAAAAAAGCATTTAATAAAGACGATATAAAGATAAAACCTAATGGAATTTTAGATAATTTAGAATTACATTGGGCTAATGAAGCTGCTAGACACAAATTATTAGATGTTATTGGTGATTTAGCATTGGTAGGTACTCGAATTAGAGGGAAAGTAATAGCGAATAAACCAGGGCACTTAGTTAATACTACTTTTGCTAAAAAGTTAGCAAAAATCATAAAAATGGAAAAAAGGAATAAGGTTCCAACTTATGATTTAAATCAGCCTCCTTTGATGGATATACATCAAATTATGGATATTCTTCCGCATCGACCACCTTTTTTATTGGTAGATAGGATTTTAGAGTTATCGAAAACCCATGTGGTTGGTATGAAAAATGTCACGATGAATGAAGATTTCTTCGTTGGACATTTCCCTGGTGCTCCAGTAATGCCTGGTGTTTTACAAGTAGAAGCAATGGCACAGGCTGGTGGAGTTTTAGTATTAAGTACAGTACCAGATCCTGAAAATTATTTGACCTATTTCATGAAAATAGATAACGTGAAATTTAAGCAAAAGGTTTTACCAGGAGATACACTAATATTTAAAAGTGAATTAATAACGCCAATTCGTAGAGGAATTGCTCATATGCAAGCCTATGCTTATGCTAATGGAAAATTAGTTGCTGAAGCAGAATTAATGGCACAAATTTCTAAAGTAAAATAATATGAATCAACCATTAGCTTACGTTCACCCCCAAGCTAAAATAGCAAGAAATGTAGTTATAGAACCATTTACTACGATTCACGCGAATGTAGAAATCGGTTCAGGTACATGGATTGGTTCAAACGTAACAATAATGGAAGGTGCACGTATCGGAAAAAATTGTAGAATTTTCCCTGGTGCTGTAGTTTCCGCCATCCCTCAAGATTTAAAGTTTAATGATGAGGAAACTGTAGTTATCATAGGAGATAATGTAACCATAAGAGAATGTGTAACCATCAATAGAGGTACATCAGATAGACATAAAACTGTTATTGGAGATAATTGTTTAATTATGGCTTACTGTCACATTGCACATGACTGTATTGTTGGAAATAATTGTATTTTTTCTAATAATTCTACATTAGCAGGACATGTTACTGTTGGTGATAATGTGGTGTTAGCAGGTATGGTTGCAGTGCATCAGTTTGCTTCTGTTGGTAATCATGCTTTTGTGACTGGAGGTTCTTTAGTACGTAAAGATGTTCCTCCTTATGTAAAAGCAGCAAGAGAACCACTTTCTTATGTAGGAATTAATTCTATAGGATTAAGAAGAAGAGGTTATACAACTGAAAAAATTCGTGAGATTCAAGATATTTATAGAATTTTATTTCAAAAGAATTACAATAACTCTCAAGCAATTGAAATTATTGAGGCTGAAATGGAAGCTACTTCCGAAAGAGATGAAATTATTCAGTTTATCAAAGACTCTCATAGAGGTATAATGAAAGGGTATTACAAAACAAATTAATAAAAATATAATGGCAACAACTTCAGATATTAAAAAAGGATTATGTATTAAATACAATCATGATATTTTCAAAATAATTGAATTTTTACATGTAAAACCAGGTAAAGGACCTGCATTTGTACGAACAAAATTAAAAAGTGTTACATCTGGAAAAGTAATTGATAATACATTTTCAGCTGGACATAAGATTGAGGATGTTCGTGTAGAAACTCACAAATTCCAATACTTGTATGCAGAAGGAGATGATCTTCACTTTATGAATACAGAAGATTACAACCAAATTACTTTAGAGAGAAAAGTTGTAGATGGTGCTGAGTTTATGAAAGAAGGTGAAGTTGTAACAATCTTAATTAATACAGAAGATGGTTTACCTTTATCAGTAGAAATGCCTTCTCACGTAATATTAGAAGTAACACATACTGAACCTGGTGTAAAAGGGAACACAGCTACAAATGCTACTAAACCAGCAACAGTTGAAACAGGAGCTCGAGTAAATGTACCGCTGTTTATCAATGAAGGTGATAAAATCAAAATTGATACTGAAAAAGGAGCGTATTCAGAAAGAATCAAAGAATAATAAATATTTCATCCCGCTTTATAGCGGGATTTTTTTCATATGAAATTTAATACTGTACAAACGTTAAAGCAAATTGCCTCTTTATTAGATATTCCTTTTGTAGGAGAACCTAATTTTGAAGTAACAGGATTAAATGAAATTCATGTTGTACAAAAAGGCGAGATCGTTTTTGTAGATCACCCAAAGTATTACGACAAAGCATTAACTTCTGCTGCTACAACTATTTTAATTAATAAAGAAGTTGAATGTCCAGAAGGTAAATCATTACTTATTTCAGATGATCCTTTTAGAGATTTTAATAAACTTACTAAACATTTTAATCCTTTTATAGCTTCTAAGCAAAGTATTTCAGATTCAGCCATAATTGGTGAAGGAACAATCATACAACCTAACGTTTTTATTGGAGAAAATGTTGTTATTGGTAAGAATTGTATTATACATGCTAACGTTACTATTAATAATAATTGTATCATTGGAGATCACGTAAATATTCATTCCAATACAGTGTTAGGTAGTAACGCTTTTTATTATAAAAAAAGACCAGAAGGTTTTGATCCTTTAGTTTCTGGAGGTAGAGTTGTAATTAAAGATAATGTAGATTTAGGAGCTTCTTGTACAATTGATAGAGGTGTTACAGGTGATACAACAGTAGGAGAGGGAACAAAGCTAGATAATCAGGTACATATAGGTCACGATACTGTAATTGGAGAAAAATGTTTAATCGCAGCACAAACTGCAATAGCAGGTTGTACAGTTATTGGAGATGAAGTAACTATTTGGGGACAAGTAGGTATTGTTAGTGGTATACATATAGAGAAAGGCACGGTATTAATGGCGCAAACAGGGGTTATGAAATCCTTAAAAAAAGGGGTGTATTTTGGAACACCACAAAGAGAATATCGCCAAACTATGCGAGAAATTATATATTTAAAAAACGAAGTAAATAAAGCAAAAAAGTAACGAAAATTTAATTGGTTATACTCAATTAAAAAACTATTTTTGCTAGACTAAAAATTAAAAATAAACCAATGAGCGTTTTAGTAAATAAAGATTCAAAGATTATAGTACAAGGTTTCACAGGAAGTGAAGGTACTTTTCATGCTGGTCAAATGATCGACTACGGAACTAATATTGTTGGAGGTGTAACTCCTGGTAAAGGAGGACAAGAGCACTTAGGTAAGCCTGTTTTTAATACTGTTGATGAGGCGGTAACTAAGGCTGGTGCTGATACTTCAATTATTTTTGTACCACCAGCATTTGCAGCTGATGCAATTATGGAATCTGCTGAAGCAGGAATTAAAGTAATCATTTGTATTACTGAAGGTATTCCTACAGCTGATATGGTAAAGGTTAAAGCTTACATAGATGGATTAGAAGATTGTACTTTAGTTGGACCAAATTGTCCAGGTGTAATCACTCCAGAAGAAGCTAAAGTTGGTATTATGCCAGGGTTTATTTTCAAAAAAGGTAAAGTAGGTATCGTTTCTAAATCTGGAACATTAACTTATGAAGCTGCTGACCAAGTTGTAAAACAAGGTTATGGAATAACAACTGCTATCGGTATCGGAGGGGATCCAATTATTGGAACTACGACTAAAGAAGCTGTAGAGTTATTAATGAATGATGATGAAACTGAAGCAATCGTAATGATTGGTGAGATCGGTGGACAATTAGAGGCTGAAGCTGCACGTTGGATTAAAGCTGATGGAAATAGAAAGCCAGTTGTAGGATTTATCGCTGGTCAAACTGCCCCAGCTGGTAGAACAATGGGACACGCTGGTGCTATTGTAGGTGGTGCTGATGATACTGCGCAAGCAAAAATGAAAATCTTAGCTGAAAATGGAGTACACGTTGTAGAGTCTCCTGCTAAAATTGGAGAAATGGTAGCTAAAGTTTTAGCTTAGCTATTAAAATATATTAAAACAAAATACGTTTTTAATCCGAATGCTATATATTAGCTTTCGGATTTTTTTATTATTGAGAAATTAAAAAGAAAAAGTTTACAAAAAAAAACAATATGCTTATTACTTTACATGTTGTTTATAATCATAAAATTACACTATTAAGAGTTGAAATATTGTATTTCTAATACACTATGAAACTTTGTATTAACTATAATAAATTTTAAGCAATGAGAAAACTAACTATGTTTTGTATTGCTTCGGTAGTAGCCTTATTTTTAATTGGCTGTGAGGGAACAAAAAGCAATTCCGCAGAATCTAGCGAAGTAAAAATTGAAGAAAAAAAAGACAAAAATGGCTTTAGCTATATAAGCTATACGAATGATCCTACTGGTTTACGTCTGTATACATTAGGTAATGGACTTAAAGTATATTTATCACAAAATTTTAAAGAGCCTAAAATTCAGACATATATCCCTATAAGAGCAGGTTCTGTTTATGATCCTTCAGATAACACAGGCTTAGCCCATTATTTAGAGCATATGTTATTTAAAGGAACGAGTAAAATAGGTTCTGTAGATTTTGAAAAAGAAAAAACAGAGCTTCAAAAAATTTCAGATTTATTTGAAAAACATAAGGCTGAAAAAGATCCTGAAAAGAAATTAGCTATTTATAAAGAAATAGATAAGGTTTCTCATGAAGCTTCTAAATTAGCAATTGCCAGTGAATATGATAATATGATCGGAGGTTTAGGAGCTGAAGGAACTAATGCTTGGACTTGGCATGAAGAAACAGTATATACTAATAAAATTCCTGCTAATGAATTGGATAAGTGGTTGAAAATAGAAAGTGAGCGGTTTAGTGAACTGGTACTTCGTTTATTTCATACAGAATTAGAAGCCGTATATGAAGAATATAATATATCGCAAGATAGCGATTACAGAAGAGTAAGCTTTGCTTTAATGGATGCAATATTTCCAAATCATCCATATGGGCAACAGCCTACTATTGGAATTTCTGAACATTTGAAAAATCCTTCAATGGAAGCAATTCATGCGTACTTTAATACATATTATGTGCCTAATAATATGGCGGTAGTATTAGTTGGTGATTTGCAGTTTGAAGAAACTATTAAGAAAGTAGATGAAGCTTTTGGTCATTTTAAAGGTAAAGATGTTAGTTATCCTGAAAGACCTAAAGAGGTAGCAATAGAAAAACCAATAATAAAAGAAGTTACAGGACCTGAAACTGCAAGAGCTAATATTGCTTTCCGTAGTAAAGGTATTGGGTCTAAAGATGAAAAATATCTTACTGTAATCGATTATATTTTGAGCAATAGTACAGCGGGTTTAATTGATTTGAATTTGAATCAAAAACAAAAAGTACAAGGTGCTGGTTGCTATACTGAATTTATGAATGATTATGGATTACATCAATTTTATGTGACTCCTAAGAATAATCAAACTTTAGAAGAAGCAACCGATCTTGTATTAGGAGAAATAGAGAAAGTTAAAAAAGGAGAATTTGAAGATTGGATTATTGATGCAGTCGTAAAAAACTTTGAATTAAATAAAGTCAGACAAAATTTAAATGCTTCATCAGTAGCCTATAATTATGTTTCTGCTTTTGTTCATTTTCAAGATTGGGGAGATCGAGTAAAGTTTTTAAATGAATTAAAGCAAATCACAAAAGAAGATTTGGTGTCTTTTGCTAATGAGTTTTATAAAAATAATTATGTTGTAGTTAATAAACGACAAGGTAAGGTAGATGATTTGATAAAGGTTCCTAAACCAAAAATTACACCTAATAAATTAAATAGAGCTAAGGTTTCAGAATTTGTTACGAATATTAATGAGATGAAATCAAAAGACTTATCTCCGAAATATGTAGATTATAAAAAAGAGATTTTGAAGAGTAAAATTTCTAATGGTTTAGAAGTAGAATATATTAAAAATAAAGACAATGACTTAATAGAGTTAGATATTGTTTTTGATATGGGAAAAGATCATAATAAAAAATTACCTATTGCAGTAGGTTATTTAGAGTATTTAGGAACTGAAAAATATAGTCCTGAAGATTTAAAAAAGGAGTTTTATAAATTAGGGATTAATTATGGAGTTAGCGCTAGTGCGGAACGTTCTTATGTGTATTTATCTGGTTTAGGGGAGAATTTAGATAAAGGGTTAGCCTTACTAGAAGATTTATGGAATAATGCAAAAGCAGATAAAGAAACCTATACGAAGTATGTAGATAAAATAGCAAAACAACGTAATGATAATAAGTTGAGTAAAGGTCAAATTATGTGGAATGGTCTTTGGAGTTATGGTCAATATGGTGAAAATTCACGTTTAAGAGATATTTATACTATTGAAGAGTTAAATAGTTTTGATCCTGAAGAATTAGTAAGTATTGTTAAAAGTTTAAAACAGTACAAGCATAGAATCTTATATTATGGTAAAGATATAAATGATGCTAAATCTGCCTTAGAAAAAAATCATTTTGTTGAAGCAGATTTAAAGGATTACCCAGAAAAGAAATCTTATGAATATGCTAAAACAGGGGATAATGTTTATTTTGTAAACTATGATATGGTACAAGCTGAACTATTATTTTTAGCAAAAGGAGAGGAGTTTGATCCTAAAAAAATAGCAGTATCAACATTGTTTAATTCTTATTTTGGTAGTGGATTGTCATCTATTGTATTTCAGGAAATAAGAGAATCTAAATCATTAGCATATTCTGCTTTTTCTTCTTACAGCAATGCTTCAGAAAAAGGAAAACCTAACTATGTGTATTCGTATATTGGAACACAAGCTAATAAACTTCCTGATGCTGTTGATGCTATGATGGATTTAATGAATACTATGCCAGAAGCTGAAAAGCAATTTAAAGCAGCTAAAAATGCAGCCTTAAAGAAAATTGCAGCACAAAGAATAAACGGAACACAACTTTTTTGGAGATATGAATCACTGAAAAAGAGAGGGATAGATAATGATAATAGAGAAGAAATTTATAATACAATTAAGAACTTAACAATGGAAGATCTTAAAGATTTCTTTGCTAATAATATAAAAGGACAAGATTATAATATTATGGTTTTAGCTAATAAGAAGGATATAGATTTCAAATCGTTATCAAAACTAGGAAAAGTAAAGGAATTAGATGTTAATCATTTATTTAATTACGAAAACGACAAGAAAGTAAAACTTTGATAATTAGTGTTTAAAATATTTATTGCATGATAAAGCACTCTTTATGGAGTGCTTTTTTTATTGGTATTATTAAATCATTTATATTTGAGGCTTTAAAATTCAACCAAATGAAACTTTTAGAGAATAAAACAGCAATTGTTACAGGTGCTACCAGAGGAATTGGTAGAGGAATAGCTTTAGAATTTGCAAAACAAGGAGCAAATGTTGCTTTTACATTTAATTCTTCTGTAGATGCAGCTACTTCTTTAGAAAATGAATTAAAAGAACTAGGAGTAAACGCTAAAGGGTATCAATCAAATGCAGCAGAGTTTGATGCTGCTCAAGAACTTGCTAAAAATGTATTAGAAGAATTCGGAAGTATTGATGTGTTAGTAAATAATGCAGGAATAACAAAAGATAACTTATTAATGCGTATTTCTGAGGATGATTTTGATAAAGTTATAGAGGTTAACTTAAAATCTGTGTTCAATTTAACAAAAGCTGTTATTCGTCCTATGATGAAGCAACGTAAAGGTTCTATTATAAATATGAGCTCTGTTGTTGGATTGAAAGGGAATGCAGGACAGGCAAATTATGCAGCATCTAAAGCAGGTATTTTAGGTTTTTCTAAATCTGTTGCTCTAGAATTAGGCTCAAGAAATATTCGTAGTAATGTAGTAGCTCCTGGTTTTATAGAAACAGAAATGACTGCTAAATTAGATGAGAAAGTAGTTGAAGGTTGGAGAAATGAAATTCCTTTGAAAAGAGGAGGGACCCCAAAAGATATTGCTGATGCATGTGTATTTTTAGCTTCTGATATGAGTGCTTATATTACAGGGCAAACATTATCTGTTGATGGAGGAATGTTAACCTAGAAATAGTCCAAAAAAAATATTTTAAAAAACCATCTCATAAAGATGGTTTTTTACTTAAATTTTGATTCTAAAACTCAAGTTAGGAGTAAATCCTAATGAAATATTATCAATTTTAGATATCGTACCACTGTCTATGGTATAGTAGGTGTCTAATACATTTTTTCGGTCAAAAATATTCCATAAAGATAAACCAGCAGTTGCTTTAGATTTACCTATTTTAAAATTATAGTTTATAGAAGAATCTAATCTTAAATAATTAGGTAAGCGGCTACTATTAGGGTCTTCATAATTAATGTTATTTCCCGTTGAACTTACCCCATTAGGCTGTGTAAAAGGACTACCAGAATGCCAATTAAAACCTACGGCAAAATCAAAATTTTTGTAAGTATAAGTTCCGTCTAAACTTATTACATTTCTGATATCTACATTGTTAGGAAAACTCATGGAGTTATTTAAATTATCAAAAATGTAATTATTATTGCTGTAGCTATAACTCAACCAAGTTTTTATATTTTTGAATTTCTTATGAATTAATACATCAATTCCCTTTACTTCATAGTTACCAATATCATTAATTAACTGGAATTGATTTTGAAAACCTTGACTTCGACTACTTATATTATTTACTTTTTTATAATAAAGTTCAGAACTAATTAACCAATTGTCTTTTTCAAAAAACAATCCCATCCCTAATTGTTGACTGGTTATTATTGGTGTGTTTTCATTCGCAAGCACCCATCTTCTTTTTTCTATCCCTAAGAAATCATTCTGTAAATCAATAATTTGAGATGTTCCCTGACTTTTAAAATCTGTAGTGAGTTCAAATTTAAAATTATCATGAAATTTATAGTTAAACGCTAGTCTTGGTTCAAAGGAGAATCGATTGAATTTTTCAAAATAATTTATGCGTAATCCTCCTTTTAAATAAAAATTTTCACCTGAATAATTAAGTTGACTATACATAGAGTGCGTAATTAGCACTTGTTTAATAAATCTTCTAAAAAAAGGATTATCAATATTTTCTAAATTACTAATAGCGATTTGTGAAAAATGATAACCGTTTGACCATGTCGTATTTGGCGATATAATTAGATCAGCATCAAATTTATAACCATTGTCCTGGATTTCATTTTCTTGAGTTAAACTCTGTTGGTCTTGAATATTTGCATTTATAGAAAAGAGATTGTAAAAAGAAAAATAGGCTTGAGAAGTTAGTTTAAAACGATCACTTATATCTCTTATATAAGTGATTCCAGTGCTTATGTTGTTCTGATTAAGCTCACTTTTTAACCCTTCATTACGGGAAGGAGTATTCACAAAAGATTCATTATAAGTTAAATCATTCTCTATATTTAAAAACACAAAACGTAATTGTTCTTTATTGCTGATATCCCAAATTAGCTTCCCGTAAATATCATAAAAACTAAAGTTTTCATCTGTAGTTACTGTACTATTGTTATTTGTTATGAGTTGTAAATCAGAGTTTTGAAAAGCTCTTTTGAAATATTGATCAAATGTTGGGGTGTTTAAAAAATCTGTAGTTGACCTTCTAGCAGCAATTTGTAGTTCAACATCTTTATGTAATGGAATAGTACTCAATACATCTAAATTTAAAAGATTCATACCAAAACCAAGTTCAAAATTATTTGTAATTTGATTAGGTAACTGCATATCTATAATACTAGATATACTTTCTCCATATTTAGCGCTGCTACCACTTTTAGATAAGTTTATTTTATATTTTAAATGAGGATTAAAAGCAGATATCAATCCAAAAAAATGTCCTGATTGATACATTCTAATTCCATCAAATAGAATTAAATTTTGATCGTGAGTTCCACCTCTAATATTTAAATTGGATATAGATTCATCAACACTTACCACTCCAGGCATTGCATTCATAGATTGTAGTACATCAGGCTCTATTAAACCTGGAAGTATCCCTAATTTATTAGTTTCAATAGTAACTGAACCATCGTTATTTTTAGAAATACCAGAAGTTAAATAAGCCCGAACTGATACTTCATCTAAGTTTTCGAATAGAATATTTTCAGTATTCTTTGATTTTATAACGATGAATCGATCATCTAAAATTCTAAAATCCAATGCGGTTTTTTCTTTTAGATAACCTATAGTTTCATCTAGGGTTTGTAAATTTTGTGGAATTTCAATGAAAATATTTTCAATTGTTTTATCTCCATAAGAAAAACTAACGCTAAACTTTTTTTCAATTACTTTTAAATATAAAGCAAGTGATTCTAGTTTTTTATTTTGAGCTGTACAAATAAAAAAGTTTAGGTTTAATAGTAATAAAACAAAAAAAAACTTAAAGTGGATTTTCACTTTTTAAAATAATTTCATCTCTTTGGATAGTGTAACTTAAATTTAAAGGTAAAGTTATTGAATTTAGAGCTAAATTCATGTCTTTATGATTAAATTTACCAGTAAATAATTGTTGAGTATTGATATTATTTAAAGTGAAACTAACATTGTATTGTCTTTCAAATTCTTTAATTACTTCAATAAAAGGTTCACTTGTAAATTCACTTTCATTATTAATCCAAGAAGGAGTGCTACTATGTGTACTCTTTTTATGTAGTGTTCCTGATTTGAATGAATCTCCTGAAGATAATTTTATTTCTTTATCACCAAAGTTTACGCTTACTAGGCCTTCATAACAAACAACATTAAAAATATCGTCTCTAACTTTCACGTTAAACTCTGTTCCTAAAACTTTGACAGCACCTTTTGGTGTTTTTACTGTAAATGTAGCTCCTTTAGCCACTTTAAAATAAGCCTCTCCGTTTAAATTTAATTCTCTGTTTTCTGACCAACTTTTTTTATTAAAATCTATAGTACTTACGGCATTTAATTCTACAATAGAATTATCAGGTAGTGTTGTACTTAGTTTATCGGCATATCCTGTTGAAATTTTGGTGTTATTACTTGAATTGAATAAAAAATAATAACTACCAAAAGCTAGAACAAAAACAGCAGCTATTTTTGTTAAAACACTAAATATCTGATTTTTATTTGTCTTCTTTTTACTAGTTACAATATCATCTAAGATTTTAGCTTCATTAGCTTTATAATCAGCCTTAAACATTTTAAGTCCTTCAGAAATCTTTATCAATTCATCATAATCATCAAGTAATTTGAATTCTTCAAATTCTTGTGGTGTTAGATTATAATCTAACCATTTTCGTATTAATTCTGTTTTTTCCATTTGTTATCTTCAATAGTATAACAGGTAGACACTAAAATTTCCTACCTATAAAAGTTATAAACCTTCAATATCTTCTCTTAATTTTTTTAATGCTCCATAAATCCTTTTTTCTACAGCTTTTACAGAAATGTCTAAAAGTGCAGCAATCTCCTTAAATCGTTTACCTTCAACTCTATTTAATAAAAAAGCAACTCGCTGAGCTTCAGTTAAATTACTGATAGCTTTTTGTATTTTGTCCATGTACTGTTTTTCTTCTAAAATAAATTCTGGCGACTCATTGGTATGTTGTTTTTTAGGTATTTCAGCATACTTTAATTTTACTTTTTCATGACTTACCTGATTTAACATTAGATTATTAGCTGTAGTAAATAAAAAACTTTTTGCTTTATCTAATTGTATTTTATGACAATTCTGCCAAACTTTTAAAAAAGCTTCTTGTACTTTATCTTCAGGATTTAATTTTTCACCAAACTTGTAGTATAAAAAATTATATAAATCTTTATAATGTTTGTTAAAGAAAGAAGAAAAAATAGCTGTGTCACAAATATTCTTATGTAAAGTTTTTTTCATTAAACTGTAACCAGGTTTTTCAAATTCAAAAATAGAGTACTAAGGTAGGATTTTTTTTTAGTTTACTGTTATATCTTTAAACGACCATAATTTGATATTTTTTGAATGTTGATCATAAATCATAATTAAAGTTTTACCATTAGTATTTTTACTATTTAGAGATTAAATACTGTATTAAATATAATAATTCTAGCTATATTTTTTAGGCAAGATCAAGTTAATTATTATGTTTTACTTATGTTGAATAGTAATTATTGTTTTGATTTTGAATAGTTTTTAAAAATGAACTACCTTGATACAAGTATCGGGAAATTAAACCCTTGGCTATCGCCCTGCGATTAAAATCAAAAGAAAAGAATATATTGTTAAAGTATTTATATGTAATTTTGAAATTCATTTCAACAGGTATGGTTTTATAATAGTGTATTTATGAGCTTTAAGCATAATCAAATTTTTAATTTATCTCTTACAATTTTTTTATTTTCAATTTTATTTTCTTGTCAAAAAGAAGTTGTTGAAATTTCTGATGCTCAAGAAAATACTAAGTTAACATCTAACTCAACATTAACTACTTTAATAACGCAAACCGTTACAAAAGATGGTTCTGTAGATAATATAATAGATAAGGCAAATTGTTTAGAAGTAGTTTTGCCTGTTTTAGTTGTAGTAAATGGTACTAGTGTAGAGATTAAAAATAAAGAAGATTATGAAGTTATTGAAGAAATTTTTGATCGCTTTAATGATGATGTAGACAAAATTGATATACAATACCCAATAAAATTAGTCACAAGTAGTTTTAATGAAGTTCAAATCAGAAATGAAAATGAATTAAAAGAATTGGTGCAATCTTGTAATGGAGAAAATGAAATAGATGCAGATATTGAATGTATAGATTTTATGTATCCAATTTCAATTTCTGTTTTTGATACTGATTTTGATATTGCTAACACACGAAAAATAGATGATGACGCTAATCTTTTTAAATTTTTGAAAAATTTAGATGCGTCAACAATTGCAAGTATAAAGTTTCCTATTACTCTAATAAAAGCGGATGGCACTTTAATTTCTGTTAATAATAATAATGAATTAGAAAGTACTATAAGTCAATCAATTGATACATGTGATGAAGATGATAACTTTAACTTTAATGATGATGACCCTGATTATTGTAATGTTGATTTTGTTCAGAGAAGTTTGGAACGATGTATTTGGAATATTATACAATATATAAATAACCCAACTTTAGAAGAGTTTAGTTTTAGATTTAGTAATGATAATACGTTTACTGTAAATAAAGAAGGTAACATAGAAGGTTTTGGAACATGGAGTATAACTCAAGCTTCTACAAGTGAGGGTAAAAATATATTAAAACTATCGTCTAACGTAAATGATTTCGATGGAGAATGGGAGATATTAGAATGTGGTGATACCTTTTTTGAAATAACTCAAAATGATAATCTACTAAAAATAGGTAGAGCGTGTCCAGATTTTACCTCAGAAGCAGTAGAACAGACCTTATTAGGATGTAATTGGTTGATTACTGATTTCATAGAAAATGGTAATAATGTTTCTGATCAGTATTCAAATTACAGATTTGATTTTAAACCTGATGAAACTTTTGAAATTACAGATAACACAACAACATTTCCAGGAGCTTGGGTTATTGAAGAAAATGGTTTTGGAGATATTACTGTAAATATATCATCTTCATTTTCAGGTTTTTCAGGTAATTATTTTATTGCCAGTTTAGAAAATAGTAAAGTTGTACTTCAAAGTAATTTAGGAAGTACAATAAAATTAGAAAAAGATTGTGATGTTACTAATGGAATAGATATAGCTATTTTAGATTGTGTGTGGAAAGTGTCTAACTTAGAAAAAAACACGAATAGTTTAACTTCAAACTATGATAATTTTAGATTTAAATTTTTTGATGATGGTCTATATCTTCTTTACAATATTACCAATCCTTTTGTTTATTTTATTGGTGATTGGTTAGTAGTTAATAGCAGTAATGGAAATCAAGAGTCATTTTTGATTACTTCAAATACTTTTACAGATCCTATATTTGGTTTTTATACTATTGATTCTTTCGATGGAACAAAATTATACCTTAGAACAGCTAACGATATTTTAGAATTAGAAAAAGATTGTATGTAATCTTTTTGTTGTAGACATAAATTTTAAAGCTTTATTATGAATAAAATAAATATTAATATCAGTTTTATTCTTTTAAAGACGCTATGATTTACGATTATTTCGTTCATTATGAACGAAACACAATGTAGTGAAATAATCTGTTATTATTAAATTCTGACTCCTAAACTGACAGATTGCTTACTTTACTTCGGCTTAGCTTAGTACAGATATCAAGTCTTGTAATGATGTTTCTTTACAAAATTTTTATCCCTAACTCGTATTGTTAAATAATCAATACACTTTAAACAAAAGCATTAAGAAAAGCCATCTATAGCATTTGATTTTCAATGTTTTAGTTTTTGTATGAAAAACAAATAAGTCTGTATTAACATACAGACTTATTTTTTCTAGGGGATTATTTAAATCAGTAATTCAAAAGGGAATTACTTGGGATCATACCTAATTGTTGTGGTTAAGCAAAAATCTGGGTTAATCTGTACAAGAAGAATTCTACATTTCTCACGCCT
>CANMWK010000004.1 GCA_947501615.1 uncultured Tenacibaculum sp.
CAGTTATCAGTTATCAGTTATCAGTTATCAGTTATCAGTTATCAGTTATCAGTTATCAGTTATCAGTTATCAGTTATATAAAACTATTATTTTCAACATCTTACCTTACAAAAACTAGAAACTTTTATTCACTAATTTTCAACTTTTCAACCTTCAAACTTTCAAACTTTCAAACTTTCAAACTTTCAAACTTTCAAAACTTTAGACAAGAAACTACTTACTCTTATTATAAATAGGCAAAAACAAGAAAGCTAAGCCTCCAAAAATAATAATCATTAATGTTTGTGCGGTCCACATAATCCATCCAAAAGCTTCACTGGGATCTTTTTCAACTCCAAATAACATAAATGCTCCAGCTACAGCTAATGGATAAGAACCGATTCCTCCATTGGTGGCAGCAATACTAAATCCTCCAGCTATAAAACCAACTAATACAGCACCTAATGGCACACTAAAATTTTCTATTGCAGGTATTGTTGCCCAAAACATAGCTACATACATTACCCAAATAAATACAGTATGAAAAATAAACGGCCATTTATCCTTCATTTTAAAAATACTAGTTAACCCTTCTGTAAGACTATTTAAAAAGTTTTTAAGTTTAAGTCCAATACCTGAAGAAGCTTTTTTAACATAACTTCTTAGGATTAAAAAGCCTACTACTAAAATTGCTAAACCTCCTCCAATCACAATAGGATCAAACTTCTCAGCAACTAAATTATAAATAAACTCAAATTGAATTAATAGTGTAATTCCTATAATCAAAAACATCATTACTAAATCTGCAATACGTTCAGCAACGATAGTTCCGAATCCTTTTTCAAACGGAATTTTCTCATAGGTAGTCATTACTGTTGCTCTAGACACTTCACCAGCTCTTGGAATAGCTAAATTCACAAAATAACCTACTAGAACAGCTAGAGTACTATTACCAAATTTCGGCTTGTAACCCATCGGTTGAAGTAAAAATTTCCACCGATAAGCTCTAGATAAATGACTCAATATTCCAAAAAACAATCCTAAAGCAATCCATTCATAATTAGCAGTTTTTAAATAACCAATCATTTTTTCTTTATCCATTCCTGACAAAGAGTACCAGACTAAAAAACCTCCCAAAATGAGAGGTAAAATTATTTTTAAAATTTTCTTTTGTGAAGTATTCAAACTACTCTAATAAATTTGTTTCTTCGTTAGGAAATACCAATTGAGGTTTAAACTTTTTTGCTTCTTCTAATTCTAAGAATCCATAAACAATTAAGATTAAAACATCTCCTTTTTGAACCCTTCTAGCAGCGGCACCATTTAAGGTAATTTCACCACTTCTTCTTGGCCCTGGTATTGCGTAAGTTTCTAAACGCTCTCCATTATTATTATTTACGATTTGAACTCGTTCTCCTTCAATAATTCCAGCAGCATCCATTAAATCTTCATCTATGGTAATGCTTCCGATATAATTTAAATCTGCACCTGTTACTTTAACTCGGTGAATTTTAGATTTTACAACTTGTACTAACATGCAACAAAAATACTGTTTTTAAGGAATTTATTCTTTAATTATTTTAATTGTTTTTAAAACGAACGTTGTCTATCAATCTAATCTCCCCAGCAAAAACTGCAATAAAAGCACGGTATCTTTTGGTAGCATCAAAACTTTCAGCAGTTTGTAATGTTTTTTCTTCAGCTATAATAAAATACTCTAGCGTCAAAAGTGGATGTTTTTTAAATTGATTTTCTACCCATTCTGTAATTTCTATTACATTTTTTGTGCCAATTTTCTTTCTTGCCTTTTTTAAGGTTTTATGAATAAACGGAGCCGCTTCTCTGTGTTCTGGAGTTAATCTTGTATTTCTTGAACTCATTGCTAAACCATCTTTTTCTCGAAAAATTGGCATTCCCTTTATTTTTATAGGAAGATTTAATTTCTCCACCATTTTTTTTATGATCTGAAGCTGTTGAAAATCCTTCTTCCCAAAATAAGCAACATCCGGCTCTACAATTTCAAATAAAGCTTTAACAATTGTCCCAACACCATCAAAATGCCCATCCCTAAATTTACCTTCCATTTGATGTTCTAATCCATCAAAATCAAAAGACTCAGAATTCACATCTCCCCCATAAATTTCACTAACAGTAGGAACAAAGACAGCATCACAACTTACACTTTTTAATAATTTAGCATCTTCCTCAAACGTTTTCGGATAATTATCTAAATCTTCCTGATTATCGAACTGTGTTGGGTTTACGAAAATACTGACAACTGTAATATCATTCTTTTGTACTGCTTTCTTTACTAAAGACAAATGTCCTTTATGAAGAGCCCCCATTGTTGGAACAAATCCAACACTATTACCTTCATCTTTTTTTAGTGAAATATAACTTTTTAAATCCGATTTAGACTTGAATATTTTCATGTGTAAAATTATTAGAACAATGGCAAAATTAGCAATTTAACAGGATTTTAGCATAAAATTTCGTAGTTTTGCCGCTTTATAAAGAGTTCGATTTAATGAAGGATAAGAGAATTTTATATGTTTCTTCGGAAGTAATTCCATACTTACCAGAAACAGAATTATCGTCTACAGCGTTTAATGTAGCTAAATATGCACATTCTAAAGGGGTACAAACGCGAATTTTTATGCCACGTTTTGGGGTAATTAATGAAAGAAGACATCAATTACATGAAGTAATACGTTTATCAGGTATGAACCTTATCATTGATGATATGGATATGCCTTTAATCATAAAAGTTGCTTCTATCCCTAAAGAAAGAATGCAAGTTTACTTCATAGATAATGATGAATACTTCAAACGTAAAGCTATCTACACTGATGAAGATGATAAATTATTCGATGACAATGATGAAAGAATGATCTTTTTTGCTAAAGGTGTAGTGGAAACTGTTAAAAAATTAAATTGGGCACCAGATATTATTCATGTTCATGGATGGATGGCTTCTCTATTACCTTTATACTTGAAAGAATTTTATAAAGAAGAGCCTTTATTTAGCGAAAGTAAAATTGTTACTTCTCTTTACAGTAATGAATTCCCTGGAGAATTAAATAATAAGCTTATCGATAAAGTAAAGTTTGATAAAGTTGATAACGACACTATTTCTCATCTTCAAACTCCAAATCAAGAAAACATTTTAAAAAATGCAATCTTAAATTCAGATGCAATTATTAAAGGAAGTTCTGATTTTTCTGAGGATTTAGAACAATTCATTACCGAAAGTGGCGTTACTGTTCTTGACTACCAATCTGAAGAGTATTTAACTGAAGCTTATCTTGATTTTTACAAACAAGATGTGTTAGAGCTTCAAGATTCTTAATTTATCAAATTTAAATAATGAAAAAGACTTTTTATATAGCTCTAGCTTTTATAAGCTTTTTAGTTGTCATGTCTTGTGAGAAAGATTTTAGAGAGATTGGAGGAAATGTTATTAGCAATAACGAATTTAGCACAGGTAAAATTACTCTTGAAATAGAAACTACTCCTGTTGACATTAGTACTGTTAGAGCAGATAACATTGCTATAGGTTCACTTGGTGAGTATTGGTTAGGAGTGTATAAAAATGATGATTATAAGAAAATAGAATCATCAATTATTAGTCAGCTAGGCATTACTACTAATCCTAGGACACAACAAAATAGTACAACGGATGAATTGGACTCTATTTTTGTATTTAATGATGCCTATTTAATTTTACCATACCAGGCAACATTAGTAGGGAGAACAGGTACTGGAACTCCTGATTTTAGATTAGATTCAATTTTAGGAACACCAGAAACTCCTGTTTCTATAAAAGTATATAGGAATGGAACTTTCTTAAACACCTTAAATCCAAATGCTCCTGAGGAACAGAACATGTTCTTATCTAATAAAGACTACACACAAGAGGAATTATTAAATGATAATCCTAATTATGTTCATGTACCTAACCCTTTAGATACAGTTCTTCCAGTAAGGAGAGAATTAAGTACTGGTAGTACATTTTTTACTGATGTTAAGCTTACGAATTCTATACCATTCATTAGGATAAAATTAGATAAGGCTAGGATGAAAGAACTATTCTGGGATAAATTTGGAGATCCAGAATTTTCAACAGCAGCTGCTTTCAATCAATACTTTAAAGGTGTTATTATAAAAGCAGAAGGAACAGATGGCTCTATGATACCTATATCTTTTACAAATAGACCATCTATTGAATTTTATTACACAGAAACCAGAGTAGAGATAGAAAATGGAGCTAGAGTCGTAAAAGACACTATTTTGGGTAGTTATCCTTTTGTTCTAGGAGGAGTCTCTAACAGTCAGTATAAAATGTCACCTGTAGCTAATCCACCATCTAGCAATAGTTTTAACATACAAGGTACTGCTGGAAGTGCAGCTAGAATTAATATCTTTAATGGTAATGAACTTCAGGATTTAAAGAATAGGGATATTATTATCAATGATGCCACATTAACGTTTAATATTGATGCTTCAAGAGATACAACTGCAGTTCCGTTACGCTTGTTTGTATACAGAGAAACAAGTAATGGTGATGAACAAATAAAAGATGCTGTTACTGAAGTTTCTACTTTTGGTGGTAATTTGAGACTTGAAGACTCTAAACCTAGTTCGTATTCTTTTAAAATAACAGACTATGTTTCTGACCTTTTATCTGGAGAAATTGAAGAAAATTCTCCACTAATTTTAAAAGTTTTTAATACACCTACGGACCTAGCTGTAGACCCTCAAACAGGGATTGTTAGAGGAATAAATATCGAAACTTATAATTGGAACCCAAGAGGGGTTACTATTTTAAATAATGAAATAACAAACGGTGAAAGAAGGGCAAAACTAACAATATCATTTACAGAAGAAAAAGACGACAATTAATCAAAAAATTAAAATATGTGTGGAATCACTGCTTACATAGGAGAACGAGATGCCTATCCTATTGTAATTAACGGTCTGAAAAGGTTAGAATATCGAGGTTATGATAGTGCTGGAATAATGATGTATGATGGAAAAGAGATGAGGCTATCTAAAACTAAAGGTAAAGTTTCCGATCTTGAATCTATTACTGACAGTGATGAATCTAGAAAGTTAGGTAAAATTGGTATTGGTCATACAAGATGGGCAACTCATGGTGTACCCAACAATATAAATTCACACCCCCATTTTTCTGAATCTGGAAACTTAGCCATCGTTCACAATGGTATTATTGAAAATTATGATACTATTAAAAAAGAACTTATTTCTAGGGGCTATCAATTTCAAAGTGACACCGATACTGAAGTCTTAATAAATTTAATTGAAGAGGTTAAAAAAAACGAAGGTTGTAAATTAGGAAAAGCTGTGCAATTAGCATTAACTAATGTTATTGGAGCTTACGCGATTGCTGTTTTTGATAAAACTAAACCCAATGAAATAGTAGTAGCTCGATTGGGTAGTCCTATAGCCATAGGAATTGGTCAAGAAAACAAAGAATTTTTTGTTGCCTCTGATGCCTCTCCTTTTATTGAGTTTACAAAAGATGCAGTGTATTTAGAAGATGGTGAACTTGCTATTATTAAAAAAGGAAGAGAGATTCGTGTTCGTAAAATTGACAACGACATACGTGTTGATGCTAATATTCAAGAGTTAAAATTGAATCTAGATCAAATTGAAAAAGGCGGTTATGATCACTTTATGCTAAAAGAAATTTATGAACAACCTAAGGCCATTACGGATACCTTTCGAGGACGTATGTTGGCTAATGAAGGCATCATAAGAATGGCTGGTATAGATGATCATTTATCTAAATTTTTAAATGCTGATAGGATCATTGTTATTGCTTGCGGAACATCTTGGCATGCTGGATTGGTAGGTGAATATCTTTTAGAAGATATGGCTAGAATTCCTGTTGAAGTTGAATACGCATCCGAATTTAGATATAGAAATCCAATTATTACACCTAAAGATGTTGTCATAGCTATTTCTCAATCTGGTGAAACTGCTGACACATTAGCCGCTATTAAATTAGCGAAATCTAAGGGTGCTTTTGTATTTGGCATCTGTAACGTAGTAGGATCATCTATTGCTAGAGAAACTCATGCTGGTGCTTATACTCACGCCGGACCTGAAATTGGCGTAGCTTCAACAAAAGCTTTTACTACTCAAATTACTATTCTTTCTTTAATCTCTTTAAAATTAGCCCAAGCTAAAGGAACTTTATCTAAAACCGCTGTAAATAATTATTTACAGACCATGCAACAAATTCCTAATCAGGTAGAAAAATTATTACAAATTGATAAAGAAGTACAAAAAATAGCTTTTCATTATAAGAATGCTACAAACTGTTTATATTTAGGAAGAGGGTTTAATTTTCCTGTAGCTCTAGAAGGTGCATTAAAACTTAAAGAGATTTCATATATCCATGCAGAGGGTTATCCCGCAGCAGAAATGAAACACGGACCTATTGCTTTAATTGACGAGAATATGCCTGTTTTTGTTATTGCCAATAGAAAAGGCCATTATGAAAAAGTTGTAAGTAATATTCAAGAAATAAAATCTAGAAGCGGAAAAATTATAGCTATTGTTACTGAAGGTGATGTTACAGTTAAAGAACTTGCAGATCATGTTATTGAAATACCTGAAACTGAAGAAGCTTTTACTCCTTTATTAACAACTATTCCATTACAATTGTTATCATATCATATCGCAGTAATGTTAGGAAAGAATGTGGATCAACCTAGAAATCTAGCGAAATCTGTTACTGTTGAATAATCCTATAGCATTATCATAATTTAAGACATAAAAAAACAGCTAAATTAGCTGTTTTTTTATGTCTTAAATTTACCTATTCTTTTTTTAAAAAATTCACATAGACTGGAAAATGATCTGAAAAACCGCCTTTATACCATGGTCCGATGTAGGTTCTAAACGGGCTTCCTTTATACTTCCCTTTATGTGTTTGCAACCATCTCTTATTAAATATTTTTGCTCCAGTAAACTTATGTCTTGCTTCATCTCCTAATAAGTTCTTAGAAACAATTATTTGATCAAATAAAAACCACTCTTTTTTAAAAGTTAAAGATCCTAATCCTTTAGTATGTAAACTTAACATAGGATTATGAAAATCTTCAGAAACAAGGTATTCTTGTATGCTTTCGGAAGATGGATTATCATTAAAATCTCCCATGATAATAATTTTTGCTTGACTATCTTCTACTCTTATCTCATTAATAACTTTCTGAACGACTTGAGCTGCTTTAACCCTTTTATGTCTTGTTACTTCTTCACCTTCTCTTCTAGATGGCCAATGATTAACAATAATATGAACTAATTCGCCATTTAAAAAACCACTAACTAATAATACATCTCGTGTATGATCTTTTTCTCCACTTTCCTTATCTAAAAAATCAAAATGAAATCGTTTACTGTCAACAGGATCAAAAAATTGATCTCTGTATAGTAAGGCGGTATCAATACCACGTTCATCTTTAGAATCAAAATGAATATATCTGTAACCGTAATCAAATAATTTTTTTTGATGTATTAAATCATTTAAAACTTTTCTATTCTCAACTTCAACTAAACCAACTAAAACAGGCGCTTCATTTGAAATATTTTTACCTATCTGAGAAATTACATAACTAATTTTTTGAAGTTTCTTAAAATAACGTTTTCGCGTCCATTTACGTTTACCAGAAGGCGTAAAACTATCATCGTTTGTTAAAGGGTCATCAATTGTATCGAATAAATTTTCGACATTGTAAAAAGCAATCGTAATAATTTTATCTCTACTGTAATTCATTTGTAATATTTCGCAATATGATTATCCGTAATGTTTAATCATAACTAAAAACAGATATTCAAATTTCATAAACTAAAAAAAACGCAACCTAAGATTGCGTTTTGTATTTATATGGTTTCTCCTAATTCTTTTAATTTAGAAGTATTTTCTGCTAACATAAGTTCATCAATAATCTTTTGAACATCACCATTTACAATGTTTTGAAGATCATATAATGTTAACCCTATTCTGTGATCCGTTACTCGACCTTGTGGATAATTATAGGTTCTAATCTTTGCAGAACGATCTCCAGATGTTACCATAGAACCTCTTTTTGCAGCATCTTCAGCTTGCTTTTTTGCCAACTCTAAATCGTATAAACGAGAACGTAATACTTTAAATGCTTTTTCTTTATTTTTATGTTGCGATTTTTGATCTTGACATTGCGCAACTAACCCCGTAGGGATATGTGTTAAACGAACGGCAGAATATGTAGTATTTACAGATTGTCCTCCAGGACCAGATGAACAGAAGAAATCTATACGAACGTCTTTTGGATTTATTTCTACATCAAACTCTTCCGCTTCAGGGAAAACCATACAAGTTGCAGCTGATGTATGAACTCTACCTTGGGTCTCTGTTTGAGGAACTCTTTGTACACGATGAACTCCTGCTTCGAATTTTAACGTTCCGTAAACATCTTCACCCGAAACTTCAAACTGAATTTCTTTAAATCCACCATTTGTTCCTTCACTGTAATCTACAATAGAAACTTTCCAACCTCTACCTTCACAGTATTTAGAGTACATTCTAAACAAATCTCCAGCGAAAATACTAGCTTCATCTCCTCCAGTACCTGCACGTAATTCAACTACAGCGTTTTTACCATCTTCAGGATCTTTAGGTATTAACAAAAATTTAATCTCCTCTTCTAAAACAGGAATTCTTTCCTTAGCCTCATCCATCTCCATTTTAGCCATTTCTACCATTTCTGCATCACTTCCATCGGCTATAATTTCCTTAGCTTCATCTATGTTGTTTAAAAGCATTTGATATTCATCAGCTTTTTTAACAACTTTACCTAAGTCTTTGTATTCTTTATTTAACTGAACGTAACGTTTTTGATCAGAGATAATATCCGGTTGGATGATTAAATCTGAAACCTCATCAAAACGTTGTTTAACAATCTGTAATTTATCTAGCATTATTCTTTTCGTTGGTGTGCGAATTTACGACTTTTCTTTAAATTTGTAATACTGGAAATCAGCGTATGAACAAAAATTGTTTGATAATGAAACAGCTATTTTTTATTTTATTACTTCTAATCCTTTTTTCTTGCCAACAAGAAGTTAAAAAACCAGATTTTTTAATTGGTAAATGGAAACGCATAAATGATAAAGGCTCTAAGGAAACATTTGAAATATGGGATACGAATTTCAATGGTTTAGGATATTCTCTACAAGAAAAAGATACTGTGTTTAAAGAAAACCTATCTATTATTGAAATAAAAGGAAATAAGTATTTACAAGTTACTGGTGTTAATCAAAGGCCTACACTTTTTGAATTCACAAATCAAACTAAAAATTCCTTTATTTGCGTGAATCCTAACAATGAATTTCCAAAAATAATTTCCTATTGGGTAAATGGCAGCCAATTGAAAGCAAAGGTTTCAAATGATGATTTTGCTATAGATTTCATTTTTGAAAAAGTTTCTAATTAATTAGAAAGTCATTTTACCATTGTAACAAGTTCATAACACAATTAACCTCTATACACATTACCGCTAAAATTTGTTGTAGAAACGACACTAGATGAACTACTAATACTCCAATAATTAGCAACAATTACCTATTTATAAGTACCTGAAAATTAGTTTTTGCAAATAATTTTACAAAGAATTAAAAACTATAATTATGGACTTTGAAAAAATAAATCAAATCATTACCGACAACAAAGAAAATTTGAAAGTTAATCCTGTATTACAAGAAGAAGAAGTTTCTGATAAAGACATGCTTTTAGAAGTTGATAAAATCTTTAAGATTACTAGACCCATATTAGTTGCACTTCAAAACATGTTCATCTTACCAAAAAACTGGGTTAAAAGCTTAAAAACTTTTGTTGGCTTATTAGATGGTATTTCAAGTATCCTAAAAGCTAAACATGAAAAAGAAGAGCTAGAAGAGAACATAGAATTCAACATGTCTTCAGAAAGAGTATACAGAGAGCGAATAGGAGGAAAACACGAAGGTTGGAAAAGTACAGGAATTGAGATTAAAAAAGGACAAACAGCATACATTACTGCATCTGGAATCATTTCATTTGGGCCATGGGGTAGTTGGCCTTTTAGCCCAGATGGTGAACAAAATGTTATCGCGAACAATCATTCACCAGCGCCCGGATTAACTAAAAATAGTTTAGTAGCACAGGCTGGTAGTTTACCAGTATTTATTGGATCTTCTGGTTCAATAAAAGCCGCTCAAGATACAGTATTGAAATAGCCGCTAACGATAATTGGCCTGCCGATAATGATGGTGTTTGGTTTCTAACTATCAGAATTCGATAACTATTCTAATATTCAAATACTCCAAACTCACTTTTTATAGTGAGTTTTTTTTGTTCTGAAGCCTCTACTCTACCAATAATTTGAGCGTCTACATTAAATGATTTTGAAATAGCTATAATATCTTCAGCAACTTCTGGTTTAACATAAACCTCCATTCTGTGTCCGCAATTAAATACTTGATACATTTCTTTCCAATCTGTCTTCGATTGTTCTTGTATCAATTTAAATAATGGTGGAATTTCAAACATAGTGTCTTTTACAATATGAAGATGATCTACAAAGTGTAAAATTTTTGTTTGTGCTCCACCTGAACAATGAATCATTCCGTGAATTGAATCTGATTTATATTTTGATAAAATCGCTTTAATGATTGGCGCATAAGTTCTTGTTGGAGAAAGCACTAATTTACCAGCATCAATTGGCGAATTTTCAACTTCATCTGTAAGTTTAACATTACCAGAATACACCAAATCTGAAGGCACAGCAGCATCAAAACTCTCCGGGTATTTTTCAGCTAAATAATTATTGAAAACATCATGACGAGCAGAAGTCAAACCATTACTACCCATTCCTCCATTATACTCTTTTTCATATGAAGCTTGCCCAAAAGAAGCCAAGCCTACAATTACATCTCCAGCTTGGATTTTTGCATTATCAATTACATCTTCACGCTTCATACGAGCAGTTACTGTAGAATCTACAATAATTGTACGCACTAAGTCTCCAACATCAGCAGTTTCTCCTCCAGTTGAATGAATGGTTACACCAAATTCTTTTAATTCCTCAATTAATTCTTCTGTTCCGTTTATGATTGCAGATAAAACTTCACCTGGAATTAAATTTTTATTTCTTCCAATAGTTGAAGATAACATAATATTATCTGTAGCTCCAACACATAACAAATCATCAATATTCATGATTAATGCATCTTGGGCAATGCCTTTCCATACAGAAACATCTCCAGTTTCTTTCCAATACATATATGCCAGAGACGACTTTGTTCCAGCACCATCAGCATGCATAATTAAGCAATACTCGTCATCATTCGTTAAATAATCTGGTACGATTTTACAAAATGCTTTAGGAAATAAACCTTTATCGATATTCTTAATCGCATTGTGTACATCTTCTTTAGATGCAGAAACACCTCTTTGCGCATATCTTTTAGAAACTTCTTGACTCATTATTTTGTGTTGTTGTTGATGCAAAGTTAAAGTATTGCATCGAAATGCAAACTTAAATTAGATAATTATCTTGTAAATAAAAGCTCTCTATATTTTGTTAATGGCCATAAATTATCATCCACTAATAATTCTAATTTATCAACATGATAACGAATATCATCTAAATAAGGCTTCACTTTATTACAATATGCTTCTGCGTTCTTTTGTCCTGATAATTTATTTGCTTTCTTTCGTTGTTCAGTCATATCTTCAATCATAGAATTAATTTCTACAATATGATTTGATATTCTCTTAATTAAATCAATTTGTTCTGAAGCATATTTTTCATAAGTACCCCCAAAAATCTCTTTTAACCCTTTAACATTAGCTATTAATGTATTTTGATATTGAATAGCTGTTGGTATTACATGGTTTCTAGAAATATCTCCTAAAACTCTACTTTCTATTTGAATTCGCTTTGCATATTCTTCTAACTCTATTTCATGACGCGCTTGTAACTCAACACGATTCATCACCTTCATTTCTTCAAAAAGAGCTATGTTTTTCTTATTTATTTTTGCGTTTAACGCTTCTGGCGTAGTTCTATGGTTACTTAACCCTCTTTTCTTTGCTTCCTTTTCCCAAGTATCACCATATCCATCTCCCTCAAATCTAATATTTTTCGATGCCTTTATATATTCTCGTAATACATTAAACACGGCTTCATCTTTTTTCAAATCTTTATCATCAACTAATCTGTCTACTTCAACTTTAAAATCTTTGAGCTGTTTTGCTATAATTGTATTTAAAACTGTCATTGGTCCAGCACAATTCGACCAAGAACCCACCGCCCTTAATTCAAATTTATTACCTGTAAACGCAAATGGAGATGTTCTATTCCTATCTGTATTATCTAACAGAATTTCTGGGATTTTCCCAATAATATTAAGCTTTAAATCGGTCTTTTCTTTAGGAGAAAGCTTTCCTTTAGTTACATTTTCTAATTCATCTAAAACTTGAGAAAGTTGCGATCCAATAAACACAGATATGATAGCAGGTGGTGCTTCATTGGCTCCAAGCCTGTGATCGTTTCCAGCACTTGCCATAGAAGCACGTATTAACTCTTCGTACTCACAAACTGCCTTAATTGTATTTACAAAGAAGGTTAAAAACTGGAGGTTTTTCATTGGAGTTTTTCCTGGACTCAATAAATTTACTCCAGTATTTGTCTTTAAACTCCAATTGTTATGTTTACCAGAACCATTAATTCCTTTAAATGGCTTTTCATGAAACAACACTTTAAAATTATGTTTTTGGGAAACCTTTTTCATCAAATCCATTAATAAAGAATTGTGATCTACAGCTAGATTTACTTCTTCAAAAATAGGAGCTACTTCAAATTGGTTTGGTGCTACTTCATTATGCCTTGTTTTTACAGGAATTCCAAGTAACATACATTCTTGTTCTAAATCTCGCATGAAATTTAAAATTCGTGTAGGAATAGAACCAAAATAATGATCATCTAATTGTTGTCCTTTTGCTGAAGCATGACCTAACAAAGTTCTCCCAGTCATCATAATATCAGGACGCGAAGCTGCCAAAGCTTTATCAATTAAAAAATATTCTTGTTCCCAACCTAAAGTTGCAGATACTTTTGTAACATTTTTATCGAAATATTTACAGACAGCTGTTGCGGCATCATCGACTGCTTGTAAAGCTCTCAATAAAGGAGTTTTATTATCTAAAGCTTCACCTGTGTAAGCTACAAAAACTGTAGGAATACATAATGTAGTATCGTAAATAAACGCTGGTGATGTTGGATCCCAAGCTGTATAACCTCTAGCTTCAAACGTATTTCGAATACCGCCATGTGGGAATGAAGAGGCATCAGGCTCTTGTTGCACTAGTTTACCACCATCAAATAACTCCATTGCATTCCCATTTTCATTAATCTCAAAAAATGCATCGTGCTTTTCTGCTGTAGAACCTGTTAGAGGTTGAAACCAGTGTGTATAATGTGTCGCACCATTAGAAAGCGCCCAATCTTTCATACTTACTGCAATTTGATCTGCTATTTTTCTATCTATTTTATGACCGAATTCAATAGCATCTTTAACACTTTTATAGGCTTCAGTAGTCATATATTGAAGCATTGTTTTCTCGTTGAAGACAAATTTTGCAAAGGTTTTAGATCGTCTTTCCTTCTCTTCAACAAAAACAGGCTTCCTATTCAGTGTTTCCTGTAAAGCATTAAATCGTATCGTCGCCATTATTGATAATTTTCGGCTAAATTAATATTAATACCCTAAAAAAACAGGGGGCAAAATCATTATTTTACAAATCTACAGTTTTTTAACCCTAAAAAATTTGGGGGTAAATGAAAAATTGCACATTTTTGCATCGTAAACTATAATTAACGATATAAATATCATGGCTAAATCTAAATTAGAATACATTTGGTTAGATGGATACTTTCCAACTCAAAACATGCGAAGTAAAACTAAAGTTGTTGAAGACTTTAGTGGTAAAATAGAAGACTGTCCTATATGGTCTTTTGATGGATCATCTACAAAACAAGCTGAGGGAGGAGATTCAGATTGTTTATTAAAACCGGTTGCTATTTATCCAGATCCAGCTCGTGATAATGGTTATTTAGTAATGACTGAAGTTTTAAATGCTGATGGAACCCCTCATGAAACTAATGGTAGAGCTGATATAGATGATGATGATAATGACTTCTGGTTTGGATTTGAGCAAGAGTATTTTATTATGGACTCGCATACACAGTTACCTTTAGGCTTCCCTATTGGTGGTTATCCTGGGCCTCAAGGAATGTACTATTGTTCTGTAGGAGGTAAAAATACTCATGGTCGTGATTTTGTTGAAGAGCATGCTGATTTATGTATTGCTGCTGGTTTAAATTTCGAAGGAATCAACCAAGAAGTTGCTTCAGGGCAATGGGAATTCCAATTATTCGCTAAAGGAGCTAAAAAAGCTGGTGATGAAATTTGGGTTGCTCGTTACTTATTAGATCGATTAACTGAAAAATATGGTTACTATATAGAATATCATCCAAAACCAGTAAAAGGAGATTGGAATGGTTCTGGTATGCACGCTAACTTCTCTAATACTTTATTAAGAACTTGTGGTAGCAAGGAAACTTATGAAAAAGTATGTGAAGCATTTAGACCTGTTACTAAAGAGCATATTGCTGTTTACGGTGAGTATAATGACCAACGTTTAACGGGATTACATGAAACTGCATCTATCAACGATTTTAGTTATGGTGTATCTGATAGAGGAGCTTCTATTCGTATTCCTATTATTACAGTAGAAAAAGGATGGAAAGGATGGTTAGAAGACCGTCGTCCAGCTTCAAATGCTGATCCATATAAAGTAGCAGGAAGAATCGTTAAAACTGTAAAAAGTGCAGATATTAAGTAAATAACAACAATTCATAAAAACAAAAAACTCGCATTAATAATTAATGCGAGTTTTTTGTTTTTATAAGAAAGCTAAATAGATAAAAACACAATACCCTAAAAACAGTATTGCTCCTTTCAGTCTTGTTAACTTAAATTTTTCAGGAATAAATACTAAAGGTAAAATCACAAAAGCAAAAGCTAACATCCAATAAATATCTCTAGCTAAAATTTGTGGCTCTGTAACAGGAATAGTTTTAATCATAGATGTTAAACCTAATACAGAGGCTATATTAAAAATATTCGATCCTATTAAATTTCCTAAAGATATTGCCTTCTCTCCTTTTACAGCTGCAATTACAGAAGCCGCTAACTCTGGCACACTTGTCCCTATCGCTATCATTGTAATAGAAATTACACCTTCACTAACTCCAATACGTTGAGCTAAATCTTTCGCTCCTGTAACCAACAAATCAGAACCAAAATATAATGCCGCCGCTCCAATAAGTAACCAGATAGCTATTTTACCATAACTAGTATTAACTAACTTATCATCTACTTCTTCTGAATCTGCATCATCTTCTTTTGCTGACTTTATTAAAACTATTAAAAATATAACTAAACCTAAAAACAGAGTTATCCCTTCAGTATTTGTTAATTGATTATCATTTTGAAGAAAATAAAAGATCGCTAAAGAAAAAAGCATCATTACAGGCCAATTTAACCTATAAAAATCTTTACTTACTACTATAGGCCCTATCAAAGCAGTAACACCTAAGACCAAACCAATATTTGCAATATTTGATCCTATTACATTGTTAATAGCTATTGCAGGAGAACCATCTAAAGCGGCCTGTAAGCTCACTAATAACTCTGGAGCAGATGTAGCAAATGAAACTACAGTCATACCAATTACCATTTTAGATATATTCAACTTAAAAGAAAGTCCTACTGAAGCTTTTACCAGAAAGTCTCCCCCAAAAACTAGTAGTAACAAACCGATAATAACATATGCGATACTCATGTGAATAATTTTAGTGCGAATATAGACAATTATAAACTGTTCAAAATATGCTGTTTTTTGTTCTAAAAAACCACAAGAAATCTACCCAAAAAAAAATCCTTTTTTCTACTCCGAAAAAGATGGAATTTAAAAAAACACTAGTTTTAAAAACTATTCTTCCTTTACTTTTAGAAAACACAAGAAAAAGTCCCTTTATTTTATTACAAAAAACAATATAAAAATAAAAAACAATTATAAATTAAAACCCAAATAAAGAAAATAAAGTTTCAATTTAAAACATTATTAATTTTTTAGACTTCAAATGTAAATTCAATTAGATAAAATCGCATCAAAAAATTTGGTAATACAATTTCAATCGCCATATATTGAGAAAACAATTTCGAAATTGAACTAATTACTAACATCAAAAACTACTTACAAATGATTACTATTATATTAAAATTAACTGTCGCTTTAATTGAACTTTTATCCAGTTTAATTCAAATAATATTTTAAATAAACTATTTCATCAGAAGTATCAGAGCACTTAACATTTAGCTATGATCTTACAATGAAAACTATTTAATTTAAATATCCATTATTAAGAAATAAATACAATTTCAATATCATTTCAATCTTAATAGTCCTAAACACTGTTTAGTGCATTAAAAACTTATTACGCTATATGTAGTAGGAACCTGAAATTCTGAATAAAATTCAGTTGGGCAAATTCAGGTTAGAAATTGCTATGTATCTATTTTAATGGACAATCAATAACTATCAAAACATAAAAATACTATGCTAACATTTTTTGGAATTTTATTGATCCTACTCGGATTAACATCCATCATTATAAAACCTTTTATACCGAAGGTTAAAAATTTAGAATGGCTAACAACACAAAAAAGTATTACAACAATTATAATTGGGGTAGTATTAAGCCTTACTTCTGGAATATTCTTTTATGCTGAACCAGGTACTGCTTATGCTGTACAATATCCATGGGGCGGACAAAAAGCTGTATTTCAACAAGGTTTAAAAACTAAAATGTGGGGAAGATTAATTCCTATACAATTTGAAATCCCAGTAAAATATGTAATTCCTAATAAGAAAGGACAATTAGGAGATCAAAGTCAATATGCTTATGTAGATAAATCGCGTCAATGGGAATTTAACGACGCTGTAAAGGGGAAAATTGCTACATCAATCGTAATAAGTATAGACATATCAGATGAAAAGCAATTTTTATCGGTTGCCGATAGAAATAAAACAGAAAAGAATTTAATTAGATCTAGGATAATACCAAACATCGATCAATCAATTAAAAATACATGTAAGTTAATGGCTGCTCAAGATTACATCTCTGGACAAGCTGCTGATTTCGATAGATATTTTCAAGATCAATTAGAAAACGGAATGTATGTTTTAGAGGAGTACTCTGAAAACCAAAAACCAGAAATTATTGGAGATAGTACAGTTACTAGAACTATTCCTAATAAAGAATCTCGTCAGAAAAGATTCAGAATAAAAATGAAAGACGGAGAACCAGTTAGAGTAAAAGGAAATTCTTTAAAATCATATGGTTTAACTGTGGTACAAGCTGTAGTTAATGAAATTGACTGGGAGGAAACTTTTGACAACAGATTACAATTACAAAAAGAAGAAGTTGCACAAACACAATTAGAAAAACAACAAGCTGAAAGAGAATTTTATCGTGCGCAAAAAGAAAAAGCAAAAGGAGAAGCAGAAAAAGCAAAAGAAAGAGCTCGATTAGAAAAAGCACAAATACAACAAACTATTGCTGCTGAAACTGAAGCAAAAGTTGCTGAATTTAACTTAACGAAAGAGAAAAAACAATATGAAGTTGAGCAATACAAAGCTAAGAGCAAAAAATTAGCGGCTGATGCTCAAGCCTATGAAAACCAAAAGTTAGTAAGCGCTGGTCTTACACCTCAAGAAAAAGCAGAATGGGAATTTAAAACCGCAGTGGGAGTTGCTAAACAATTGAAAGACTTAAAATTACCTACCACCTATATTGAAGGTAGTACAGGAAATAAAAACAGTGGGAATTTGCTACAATCGTTAATTGGCGCGGAGTTAGCTAAGAAAATGATTGAAAAGAAAAAGTGAAAAGAAAAAGTGAAAAGTACTTAAAGATGTGTGGCGATTGGGAATTTCGCCACACTTTTACATTAATTTTTCATTATATTTGATTAAATTCAAGCACATTGAAAAAACTACTTTTTAAAGTTTTAGCGCAATTGAACAAAACTGTTTTACCTTCTTTTACTAAAAAACAGTTGGATATTTCTAAAGCATCAAAATTTCAATTAGCTATAATTGGATGGAGAGCTTTTGTAACAAAAAATTCATTAGATTAACTTAAAAAATAGACATGAGTGATTATATAAAATTTTTTTCTGGAACAACTATTATTACTAATAGGTTGGCTTTTATTCTGGATGAACTTGGAATTTCATCAATAATCAAAGACAATAATGAATCAGGTAGATTAGCCGGTTTTGGTACTTTAGGTCAATCTGTTGATTTGTTCATTCGTGAAAAAGACACTAAAGAAGCAAATTTAGCCTTAGACAATTTTAAAAAAGAAATTGAGAAATAATTTTTAGATTTAAAAAAATCATATATATTTGCATCCGCAAAAAAGGCCTCGTAGCATAACTGAATAGTGCACTTGATTACGGCTCAAGAGGTTGCAGGTTTGAATCCTGCCGAGGTCACAAAGTACAAGCTATAACGCAATGAATTAAGAGTATTAACATATTATCTTACTACATTGCGTTTTTTTCTTAAAAAAAATTATAATTTAGTACTACAGGAAAAGTTTTAACGTTCTTGTATGGTGAATCACATATAAAAAAGCCCCAATATAAAGTATGAGTCCTAAAAACCGCATAAAACCAAATGGTTTTAAGTACCTTATAGCGACACTAGTAATTTTAATAGTTATTTATTCCTTTAAATTAAATAATGACTATAAGAAGCTAGAGGACGCTTTTTCTGAGCAAAAAATAGAACTTCAAGCTGAACTTGACGAAATAATTGATGATTATAAAAATATCAATGTAAAAAACAAAGATCTTTCTCAAAGACTTGTAAAAGAAATCAACAAAATAATTATCCTTAGAGATTCTATTAAAAATCTTAAAAAATCGAATTATAATCTTATTGTAAAGTATTCTAGAAAAATTGTCAAACTAGAAAGAGAGAATAGACGCTTATTCATTCAAGTAGATTCACTAAATAAGCAAAACTATGAGTTACTTCAAGAAAATATTGTTGTTAAAAATCAACTTGAAGAAAAAAATGCTTCTCAAAAAAACTTAAGCAAAAAAAATGAAACTCTTTTAAGAGAACAAAAAGAGTTAAAAGCAAAAGTAGATATCGCAGGAATCATTAAAGTAAAAAATATCAGTGCTTTTGCCATGAAAGAAAGAAGTAGTGGTAAACTCACAACTACATCTAGATCTAGAAGAACAGATGCTTTTAAAATAAAATTCGATTTAGAACCGAATCCAGTAACGATACCCGGGAAAAAGGAAATATTAATCCAAATATTAGATGAAAATAAAAATGTCATTGCTGCCAAAGGAGATAAAAAAATAAAAAATGGTGAAACTGTAGTCTTTAGCGACAATATCTTTGCCAATTACGATAACAATCAACTTGGTGTTGTTTCACTAATTTTAGTAAATAGAGGAGATATCACAAAAGGAATGCATACCATAAACACTTATGTTGATGGAATTTTTACTGGAAAAACACAAATTAAATTAAGATAAACCTTAATTTTTGAAACAGTATTCAAAGTGAAGAATTTAAAATTCTTCACTTTTTTTTTTATATCGTATTGATAATTCAAACCATATTTTATTTTTGCAGTATGGCAAAACAAGAAGATCAATTTAAAAAGGTTATTTCTCACGCTAAAGAGTACGGTTATATATTTCAATCATCTGAAATTTATGACGGTTTAAGCGCAGTGTATGATTATGCTCAAAATGGAGTAGAATTAAAGAAGAACATTAGAGAGTATTGGTGGAAGGCAATGGTTCAAATGAACGAAAATATAGTAGGAATTGACGCCTCTATATTAATGCATCCGACAACATGGAAAGCATCTGGTCACGTTGATGCTTTTAATGATCCTTTAATTGACAATAAAGACTCTAAAAAAAGATATAGAGCAGATGTTTTAGTAGAAGATTACTGTGCTAAAATTGAAACTAAAATTGATAAAGAAGTTAAAAAAGCAGCTAAAAGATTTGGCGATAGTTTTGATAAAGATCAATTCTTAGCTACAAACAGCCGTGTTTTAGGATATCAAGAAAAGATCAACACTATCCTTTCTAGATTAGCAAAATCTTTAGAAAACGAAGATTTAGCAGACGTTAAAGCTTTAATTGAAGAACTAGAAATTGCAGATCCTTTAACAGGGTCTAAAAACTGGACGGATGTAAAGCAATTTAACTTAATGTTTGGAACACAACTAGGAGCATCTGCTGATAGCTCAATGAAAGTTTATCTTAGACCAGAAACTGCTCAAGGAATATTTGTTAACTTCTTAAATGTTCAAAAAACAGGGAGAATGAAAATCCCTTTCGGAATTGCTCAGACAGGTAAGGCTTTTAGAAATGAAATCGTTGCTCGTCAATTCATTTTTAGAATGCGTGAATTTGAACAAATGGAAATGCAGTTTTTTATTAAACCTGGAACACAACAAGAATGGTATAAACACTGGCGAGAAAAGCGTTTAAAGTGGCATTTATCTCTTGGAATGGGAGAAGATAATTATCGTTTTCATGACCATGAGAAATTGGCTCATTATGCTGATGCTGCAGCGGACATTGAATTTAAATTCCCATTTGGTTTTAAAGAATTAGAAGGAATTCACTCACGTACGGATTTTGATTTAAACCAACATGAAGAATTCTCTGGAAAAAAATTACAGTATTTCGATCATGAAGAAAATAAAAGCTATGTTCCTTACGTATTAGAAACATCTATTGGGTTAGATCGCATGTTTTTAGCTGTATTCTCTAATGCTTTACAGGAAGAAGAATTAGAAAATGGAACATCTAGAGTTGTTTTAAAACTACCTGCTGTTTTAGCTCCAACCAAAGCCGCTGTGCTTCCTTTAGTAAAGAAGGATGGATTACCTGAAATCGCTCGTAAAATTATCGATGACCTAAAATGGGACTTCAATGTAGCTTATGATGAAAAAGATGCTGTAGGTAGACGATACAGAAGACAAGATGCTGCTGGTACACCATTTTGTATTACGGTAGATCATGACACATTAGAGGACAATACAGTTACTATTCGTCATAGAGATACTATGGAACAAAAAAGAGTAAAAATAGACGATTTAAGGGCTATAATCAAACAAGAGGTTGATGTACGCACATGGCTAATGAAAATGTAAGAAATAGTCCTAAAAAATAATTTTAAACCTACTAATACTTTTAATTAGTAGGTTTTTATTTTTGTAATTCTAAAATCAAACTGAAATGAAAAAAATCATTATAGTACTTTTTATCATTTTTATACTATGGATGATAACTGCAATTTATCTTTTAAATATAAATCATGAAAAGGCAAAAATAGTAATGGGACTAGCAGTGATGTTTATGTCGTTTATTTTAATGCCACTTTTTATTTATGATCGTTATAAAGATGGTAAGTACAAAAAATATATAATAGACAATACTCAAAAAGATTCGGGCATAAAAAAAGGTTGAGAAAACTCTCAACCTTTTTTTATTATGATATACGATTTACCTCAATGAAGGTGAATAGTTTGTTGGATAATCATCCGCTTTTGCTAAACCATCCGTAGCCATTGAAAAATTACTTCCGTATTTTGCATCAATCGCTTCTAAGAATTTGTTAGCCATTAGTGCATAACCTCTAGAAGTTAGGTGAACACCATCTAAACTAACTAATCCTCCAGTAACTAAATCGGTAGTCAATACATATTGATCAAACTGTAAACCACCAGTAGCTCCTTCTTGTAAAACTTTATTAAAATCAACAAAAGCCAAATCATTACTATCTGCTAATGCTTTTATTGTTGTATTGTAAGCATCTGTAGCCGTTCTAATTTCAGCCTGCTCTTGAGGAGTTAACACCCATTTATCTTCTAAAGGTAAAGTAATACCTTCAGCAGAAAATTGCCCAGCTAAAGTTGCTGGTAATAAACCTCCACTTTGAGCTATTAAAGCTGCTGCTTTATCATTATTTACTGTTCCAATAACACTACTACTCGGTAATACAAATAAATCGTTTGATGTAGCTGATCTTGCTTTACCATATTGTTGCCCCAATAATTGAGCTACTAATGGTGCCGCAGCTGCTGGTAAACCTAAAGATTCTACAAAAGGAACAAAAGTAGGACTAGCTCCTAAAGTGTTTGTAATAGCCATTGATAAATCTGTCGCATCTTCATCTAAAATAACAAGAGCGTTAGTACCATTAGGAGAAAATACAATTGATCTTTCAGGTTCACCTGCACCTGCATAAATTTGATTAATTGCTCCATAAACATTGTTCAATAATGGAATTTGCGCTGCTAACTGAGCACCAGCATCAGTACTTGCAGTTGGATCTAACGGATTATAAGGCACTGTTGTAAAATGAGCCAACGTAGTTATATATGGTAAGTTACCAACTACACCCTTAGCACCATTTGCTGTTAATCCTGCAATCATGTTACTCATTATATTGGCAAACACATTTGTATCAGTTATATCTGCACTTCCATAAGTAGAAGGATCTAAATTTCCTTCTTGGCTTACTCCTGTTCCTCCTGCTAATGCATATCCTAAAACATCGTTTCCTCCTATTTCAGATAATGAGAAAAATGAAGATTGTTTAGCAACAGCATCACCTAAAACAGTAGCTGTTGGTGCTGAAGAAAACCTAGCAAAATATGGATTTGCTAATCTTAATGGAACTGCACTAAGGTCTCCATAACCAGGTGCTACAAAATGAAAACTTTTTGCACCAGGTATCCCATAGTTATCAACATCTCCAGCGAATCTAGCAGTTACCTCTGTAGTAGGTACAGCACCTAAAACAGCAAGTGAATTTGGACCACTTCCATCAAAAAATAATCTTGGCCCCTGAATTAGATTACCTCCAAACAATAAACCTCCAACATTATCATTCATTAAAGGTGAAGAAAAATCCCCTCCACCAGCTAATGCGAATTTTTTAGATAAAATATTAGGAAAAGAATTTTCCTGAGCAGCGATAAAAAGTGCATTATCAGTAAAACCAGCAGTAAAAGAAGCTCCTACAGCTACATAACTAGACAAATCTAAACCATTTGCATTTAAAGGAACCATTTCAACCTCTGGCTCTAAAATTGGCTCCAAATCATTATTCACATCACATGCAGTTAACCCTAATAAAACAAGAGGTAACCAGCTATATTTAAATTTCATTCTGTTCATTTTTTTAATTATTAATTGTCCATGAGATAAAATACTGAGAACCTATAGCTCCTACACCAGGAGCACTTAAATACTCTTTACCTGTTAAGTTTGCTCCTCCTACTTTAATTACAGATTTAATTGAAGGAATTCTATAGTTCACCTGAGCATCTAATACCGTACGAGAATCTATTACAGCATCATGGAATGTAGACTCCCAAAAATATTCATCTTGCCATCTTACATTTACATTAAAACCAAAGTTTTCAAATAAATTAGTGTGTCCAATTTGAAATTTAACTTTGTGTTCTGGTGTATTAAACCCAGCTTCAAAATCAGGATCAGTTGATTGATCAAAGTCAAATCTAGATAACGTATAGTTTAACCCAACACTAAATCCATTAAATACTTTTGTATTTAAACCAATAGTAGCACCGTATGAGCTAATATCAGAATCGGTATTTGTATATGTGTTGAATATTGTAGTATCTCCATTTGCTAAAGCTACTAAAGCAACAGGAACAGGAACTCCACCTGGCCCAATAGTAGTATCAGATAAATCTGCATTACCATACAATGGTGCTACTACATTTTCATTTGCAATAAAGTCTTCATATTCGTTATAATATACACTTAAATCTACACTCAATTTATTATCTCCAGTTGGTATCGCTGCACGATAACCTACTTCATAAGCCGTTACTTTTTCTGGTTTAACTAAATCTACACTAGCTTTTACAGGAGCTGCGATTTCTCCTCTAGCAAAAGCTTGTACAGAATTTGCAGAAAAAGAGTTCTCATAACCATCTCTACCTGTAAGCGTAACAGTAGATCCACCAGCTAACAATTGTCCAGATGCAGAGTTAATATCAATAGGTCTTGTTACATATCTATCTAAATTATCTGGAGCTGAACCTACCAAGAAAGCTCTACCTATGTCTAGTCCTATATATTGATCTTGAGTTGTTGGATTTCTAAAACCTGTTTGAAAAGAAGCTCTAAAGTTGTGATTTTTATTTTCACCAGCAGCATAAGCTACAGAGATTCTAGGAGAGAAATTCCCATCAAAATTTTGAGCTTTATCATATCTAATAGATCCAGTTAATTTTAATCTATCATCTAATAATTTTCTTTGAATTTGTGTATATAAACCAAATTCGTCATAAGTAATTGGTCCATCAAAATCAGTATAAATTGTTCCTTTTGAATTTAACAAATACTCTCTGTAAGAACCTCCTACTTGAACCTCAGCAAAATCTATATATTCTTTTAAGTTAAGATTAGCATCTACGTGACGAATTTGAGATTGATCTTGAAATTTAGAACCTGTTGATAAATCTGGATCAGCAATAACTTGCGCTAAAGCTCTATTAAAATCTGCCGTCCCAGGAATAAGTCTATCTCTATCAGCAAAAGCCCTTGCTGTTTGATGATTAGAAGCAGTTACACCAGGAATAGCACCTAAATATGCAGCAGCATATTCTCCAAACCAAGCTCTATCAGATTTTCTCGATCTATTAATATTAATTGCTGTAAATCTTGTATCATAAGAATCTCCAGCATCTTCAGCAGTTAAATAACCCCTTACAAAGAAATATTTACCTCTAAACTCTAATTTATGTTGCTCCATAAAGAAGTTCTTTATGTAATAACGGTTTGCTCCTTGATAAATAGTATTACCTCTACCATATTTAGAATTCCATATGATTTCTAGACGATCATTACCTAGCGGTCTGTAATGTAAAGATGCTCCAAACTTCATACTTCTAGCATCATAATCCATTAATTCAGCTTCAGCATAACCTGTTCTACTTACATTTCCAATTGCACCTCCAAGGTTCGTAGCAACTTCATCACCATATACATTTAATCCATCATAATTAGGATCTGAATTTCTATCTCCGAAAGTATACTCACCATTTAAAGTACTACGTTCATCTGTTGCAAACCATTCAGTTCCTTTTAAATAAGAGAAAGTTGCTTTCGCTGCAAAATAATCACTAAATGTGTGAGCCATTCTCATACTAGCATCATAAAACATATTATCACCAGCAGCTTGTTGGCTTGTAAATCCTGTTTTCGCAACAACACTAATCCCTGTATCATCAAAAGGACTCTTACTTGTCATGAACATAATTCCATTAAAAGCATTAGCTCCATATAAAGCAGAAGAAGCTCCAGGTAATAATTCAACACTTTTTACATCCAATTCAGATAAACCTAATAAATTACCTAAGGCAAAGTTTAATGCTGGAGAAGAGTTATCCATACCATCAACCAATTGCATGAATCGTGTATTAGCAAAAGTTGCGAATCCTCTAGTGTTTACAGACTTAAATGTTAAACTATTTGTATTAACATCAACTCCTTTTAAGTTTTCTAAACCATCATAAAAAGAAGGTGAAGATGTATTCTTAATCGCTCTAGAATCAAATCGTTCAACGGTAACTGGCGACTCCATGATTCTTTCAGGTGTTCTTGATGCAGAAACAACTACTTCATCTAAAGAGGTAGCATTTTCTTTTAAAGCAACAGTAACTACTTGATTGTTTTTAGTGATTTCTACTTTTTGTGTTTGGTACCCTAAAGAAGAAATTTCTATTGTAAAAGGTGGCTTATCTGTTACTACTAAAGTAAATTTCCCGTCAAAATCAGTTGTAGTACCAACTGCTTTCCTAGAAATTTTGATATCGGCACCCGGTAAGGGTCCACCAAGAGATGCATCATTTACCGTACCAGAAATGGTGGTTTGTGCAATCATTAATGAACTGCTCAGTAGCAAAAAGGCAGCTAATAATAATTTTTTCATCATAATGTAATTAATTTGTTAACTATATCGCAAAATACAATTTTTTTTCATTCCTAAAATATTTTGACACTTTTTATTACTATTTAATCAATAAGTAGGCGTTTTTTTTAGCATTTTGATATTTTATTGTTAGTTATTCTTTCTTGAACTTTTTACTTGTAAATTTGCATAAACTATATTTTAACATTTGGAAACCGTTTACGCTATTTCAGATTTTACCCCAACACAAGAAACTTATGTTACTATTGGGACATTTGATGGAGTTCATATTGGACATCAAAAGATACTAAAAAAATTAGTAGCTGAAGCTAAAAGTGATGGAAAAAAATCTGTATTACTAACTTTCTTTCCGCATCCAAGAATGGTGCTTCAAAAAGAAGCTTCAGTTAAACTAATAAATACGATTAAGGAACGCATACAACTGTTACAGGACATTGGGTTAGATTATTTGATTATTCACCCGTTCAGTAAAGAATTTTCTAGGCTTACTGCTTTAGATTTTGTTAGGAATATTTTAGTTAACCAATTAAAAACTTCTAAATTAATTATTGGTTACGATCATCATTTTGGAAAAAATAGAGAAGGAAATATTGAACAACTTACCGAGTTTTCTCACATCTATAATTTTAAAGTAGAAGAAATACCTGCACAAGATATTGATAGTGTTGCTGTAAGTTCTACAAAAGTTAGAAATGCATTAAAACAAGGAAACTTAAAAACAGTTACTAATTATTTAGGGTATCATTTTTCGTTGAAAGGCAAAGTAGTTACTGGCAATAACTTAGGAAACAAAATAGGTTATCCAACTGCAAATATTACTATTGAAGAGGATTATAAATTGATTCCAAAACCTGGTGTTTACTTAGTAAAATCGCTACTAGATGATAAATTACATTACGGGATGATGAATATTGGAAACAGACCTACTGTAGATGGAAAACACCAAACTATAGAAATTCACTTTTTCAATTATTCTGGAAATCTTTACAACATAGAGTTAAGCGCACAACTTATTTACTTTATCAGAGAAGAGCAAAAATTTGATTCTATTGAGGCTTTACAAAAACAATTACAACTTGATGAAAAGTTCTGCTTAGATTACATCCATAATAATCTGTAAGTATCGATTGTTTAAGTCTTATGCTTCATGTATCTTTGTCGCCTAAAAAATTAATTTATGTTACAGGTTCAGTTTATTCGCGACAACAAAACTGTTGTTTTAGAAGGCTTAGCAAAACGAAACTTCGCTAATGCAGAAGCTATTATTAATGATGTTTTAGAATTTGATGAAACTAGAAGGAGTACTCAAGTTTCATTAGATAATGTTTTAGCTGACTCTAATAAACTGTCCAAGGAAATTGGTCTTCTTTTTAAGTCTGGAGAAGCTCAAAAAGCTAACTTGTTAAAAGAAAAAACAAGTCAGTTAAAAGAAAATGGTAAAGAACTTACTGAAAAATTAAATGAAATTACTATCAAACTTCAAGATTTATTGTATCAAATTCCTAACATACCTCATGCATCTGTAGTAGCTGGGAATTCTGAAGACGACAATGAAGAAGTTTTTAAAGAAGGAATAATACCAGATTTAGGAGATAAAGCACTTCCTCATTGGGAACTTGCAAAAAAGTATGACATTATAGATTTTGATTTAGGGGCTAAGATATCTGGTGCTGGTTTCCCTGTGTATAAAGGAAAAGGCGCTCGTTTACAACGCGCTTTGATTAACTATTTTTTAGACAAAAATATAGCAGCTGGATATAAAGAAGTTCAAGTACCTCATTTAGTGAATGAGGCTTCTGGAATTGGAACAGGACAATTACCTGATAAAGAAGGACAAATGTATCATGTTACAGCTGACGATTTATATTTAATACCAACGGGTGAAGTTCCGGTTATGAATTTGTATCGAGGCTCTTTAGTTAAAGCAACAGATTTACCTATTACAGTAACTGCATATACACCATGTTTTAGAAGAGAAGCAGGTAGTTATGGTGCTCATGTACGTGGTTTAAATCGTTTACATCAATTTGACAAAGTTGAAATCATAAGAGTTGAACAACCCGAAAACTCATACGACGCGTTACATGGTATGGTAGAACATATTAAAGATATATTACGTGAATTAAAATTACCATATCGTATTTTAAGATTATGTGGAGGAGATACTGGTTTTACTGCTGCTTTAACTTTTGATTTTGAATTGTATTCTACAGCTCAAGAGAGATGGTTAGAAATTAGCTCAGCATCTAACTGTGAAACTTTTCAAGCAAATCGTTTAAAATTACGCTATAAAAATAGTGAAGGTAAAAATCAGTTGGTTCATACATTAAACGGAAGTTCTTTAGCAATACCTAGAGTTATGGCTGGTATTTTAGAGAATTATCAAACTGAAGATGGAATTAAAATTCCTGAAGTTTTAGTACCCTATTGTGGTTTTGATATGATCAATTAAAATAAATATTATGAACGGTAATCAGTGCGCGCTACTGATTACTGTCTTTTATATTAATTCGAAACAACAATAGTCATTAATTTTTTATATCTGTTCATTTCCAACAACGCTTCAAAATACTGAGATATTTGTCCGTTTTTCATGAACTCTTTTGCCTTTTTATTTGCTATATCGTATTGCTTAGTTAAATTTTTCATTTTGACACATTGTTTAGTTATACATATACTCTAAGACAAACTTCGTGCCAAAACATTACAAGAATTCCAGAAAAAACATTTTTTTTAATGTATTTTTAACACTAATCTTGCTTACTTTTGATTGATGAAGATTCATATTTTTTTACTTACACTACTAATTAACAGCATATTTACGTATGCACAATCGAACAACTTTGCTTTAGCAGAAAATTATTTTAGAAATAATGAATTTGAAAAAGCAATGCAAATCTATAAGCAATTAGTAGATAAGAGTCCGTACAATACTACATATATAAAACGATTAATTTCTTGTTATCAAGAAACGAATCAATTCGAATTGGCTACAAATCTGCTTCAAAATAGATTAAAACAAAACCCTAATCTTGTTTTTTTAAATGTTGTTTTAGGTTTCAATTATGAACGACAACAACAAAAAGATATAGCAGAAAAATATTATGCTACAGCACTTGAATCTATTTCAAAAAAAACTGGTTATGGAGTCACTATTGCCAATCTGTTTAAAGACTATAATAAATTAGATTTTGCTATAGAAGCTTATAAAAAAGCATCATTACATAATAAAAATCTTAATTACGAATTTCAAGTTGCTCAGATTTATGGGGAAAAAGGAGATTTTGCTTTAATGTTTGATGGATATGTTAACTTTTTAGATAAAAAAGAAAAATATCTCAATACTATTAAAACATTAACCTCAAGATATATCACAGATGATGGAGAAAATGAAAACAATATTCTTTTTAAGAAAGCTTTACTTCGAAAATCTGCTAGCAACCCAAAAGATATTTGGAATGACTTACTAAGTTGGTTATTCATCACACAAAAAGAATATGGAAAAGCTTTAATTCAGAATAAAGCTTTATATCAAAGAGATAACGAAAAACTAGTGAAAATTTATAATTTAGGTGAAATAGCATTTCAAAATAAAGATTATGAAACAGCCAAAGCTTGTTTTGATTTTACCATTGAAAAATCTAATTTTTCTGAGGATAAGTTTAGTGCTATTCTCATGAATTTAAAAATTGGTATTGATACAAATGCTAAAGATATTAATGCTCAATTTCAAGATATTTTTAAAGAATATGGTATTAATAAAAACACCTTTTTTATTCAAGTTGCTTATGCTGATTATTTAACTTTTACTAAAAATAAACCTGAAGAAGCGAAGAAAACTCTAGAAAAGGCCATGGAGTATTCAGATAATCGTTATCAAGAAGCTAGTGTAAAACTAAAATTAGCCGATGTTTTAGTATATCAAAATACATTTAATAAAGCTTTAATTTACTTTTCTCAAATTCAATCTCGTTTCAAAAATCATGAATTAGGACAAAAAGCGCGCTTTAAAGTTGCACAAACTTCATATTTTAAAAGTGATTTTAAATGGGCTAAAGCGCAACTAAAAGTTTTAAAAGGTTCAGCTAGTCAGTTAATAGCAAACGATGCTGCAGATTTATTCTTAATAATATCTGACAACCAACCAAAGGATAGTATTCCTACTGGTTTAGCATCTTATGCTAAGGCCGATTTATTAGCCTATCAGAATAAAAATGATCAGGCAATGATAGTTTTAGATAGTGTTGTCTCAAAATTTAAAGGACAACCTATAGAAGATGAAGCACTGTTTAAAAAAGCAAAATTGTTGACTAAAAAGAAAAAGTTTGATGAGGCTATTTTAACGTATACAAGAATTTTAGACATTGATGAAAAGGGAATTTTGGCTGATGATGTTTATTATAACATTGCAGAGTTATATAACAATGAACTAAATAACTTTGAAAAAGCAAAAGAACATTATCAGAAAATAATTTTCGATTATCCATCGAGTATTTATCTCGTAGATGCTAGAAAAAAATTCAGAAAACTAAGAGGCGATCAGCTATAACAAAAATAACGTATGAAAAAAAAAGTTTGCATTTTTTGTGGTGCAAATACAGGAAACTCTCCTGAAGTAGTAAACGAAACAAAATTGCTATGCGATTTATTAATAAACGCAGGATTCGATCTTGTTTACGGTGGTGCAACGACAGGGCTTATGGGGATTGCCGCTGAACGATTTCTCAATAAAGGAATGGACGTAATTGGTGTTAGACCTAAGAAGTTAATTGTAGATGAAAATGTTCATGAAAATTTGACTGAAATTTTTGTTGTAGATTCTATGCAAGAACGAAAAGCAAAAATGATAGAACTGAGTGATGTTTTTATTGCTTTACCTGGAGGAGTAGGCACACTAGATGAAATTATTGAAACCTATACGCTAAACAAAATAGGATTTATTGATAAACCTTCTGGAGTGTTAAACACATTAGGATATTATGATGGTCTCAAAATGCTACTTAATAAAATGACTGAAACTGATTTTCTGAAAACATCAGACAAATCCAAGTTAAGTATAGGTACTAACCCTAGGGATTTGATGGAAAAGATGCAGATTAATAAAAACATCAATGGAAAAGAAATAGATAAAATAGCTTTTATTGCTATTCGTGATGGAAAAATATTGGTTTCTAAATCCTTCGGAAAAAACAAATATTATATTCCAGGAGGAAAAAGAGAAGAAGGAGAATCTGACATACAAACATTAATACGCGAAGTTAATGAAGAATTAAGTGTAGATGTTATTCCTGAAACAGTAGAATATATAGAGACTTTTACGGCTCAAGCCGATGGTGAAGAGCAAGGAATAGATGTTCGAATGACTTACTACACTTCAGAATATAAAAACGTACTAAAGGCTTCAAATGAGATAGAGGAAATACAATGGCTAAATTATGCAGATATCAATTTAGTTACTGAAGTAGACAAAAAAATATTTAATTATTTAAAAAATAAAGGAAAACTGAATTAAAAATATATGTACATATACAACGTAACAATTAATATTGATGAAAGCGTGCACCAAGAATGGCTACATTGGATGCAATCTCATATTGCTGAAGTTTTAGCTACTGGAAGATTTACTAGTGCTAAAATGACACAAGTTTTAGTGGAAGAAGAAATGGGTGGAGTTACATATTCTGTTCAATACACTGCTCCAACAAGAGAAGATTTGGACAATTACTACAAATATGATGCTGAAAGACTGCGTTCTGATGGTATGAAAAAATTTGCTGATAAAATGGTAGCTTTTAGAACAGAGTTAAAAATGATTAAAGAGTTTTTTCCTAAAGTAGCTAGTAATTAATGAAATTAAAACATTTTCTAAATCAATTTGAAGAAAAGTGGGATAACTTTCTTCCTTATTTAACTCTTGAAGCCGAAAACTCTTTTAGAATAACTAGGAGAAAAATTGATTTTGGTAGTCCTAATTCTTTAGATTACATTCCAAATGATCACGGTATATATGTAATTGAATTACTACCTAAAGCTTCTTTTTCCAGGAAGAAATTTGTTTCAGACTGGGATTCTTTTAATAAAGAAGTAAAGAGTCCAACAATTATTTTTTCAAGATTTAATACAGCTCAAAAAAATAAAGATGAAACCTTTTACTTCTATCTTGGAAAAACAGAAAAACTCAAAACTAGACTTAAACAACATTGCTTCCATGATATCAATAAAAAAACTTATAGTTTAAAATTAAAAAGTCGTGAACATTTGATTAAATCTTCTGATTTCTTTATAAGTTATTATGAACTCAAACATGATAATATTTCACACAAAGAAAAAGGAATAATGCAGTTTGTAATCACTAACCTAGAAAAGGAATTTAGAAAAAGATTTGTACCTTGGGTTGGTAAGCAATAAAAAATCAAGCTATGAGATACTATTCTATAATTATTACTGTAATTATATGCTTTTCTTGTGCTGAAAAAGTCAAAAACAAACAAAAAACAGCTATAATTAAAACGAAAAAGGACAGCGTAATTGTTAAACCTGTTTTATCTAAAGACACCGTTCCAAAAGAGTTTATAGCTACACATTTCGATTTCCCAGTAGGTAAACCCAATGCAAAAGGATATTACAATGCACAAAAGTTTACAAAGAACTATCATTTAGGTGACGATTGGAATGCTGTTACTGGTGGTAATACTGATTTAGGCGATCCTATTTATACTATAGCTCATGGATATATAAAAGAAGCTGAAGATTATGGCGGTGGATGGGGAAATGTAATACGAATTTTACATTTTTTACCGAATGATAAAGTCGTAGAATCTTTGTATGCACATTGCGATACTATACTTGCCAAAAAACATACATGGGTTACAAAAGGAACTAAAATTGGAACCATTGGAACAGCTAATGGAGCATATTATGCGCACTTACATTTTGAAATAAGAGAAGATATTACCTTACCTTTGGGGCCTGGATACTCTGAAGACACAAATGGATATGTAGATCCGACAGAGTTTATTAAAAAACATAGAACAATAAAAGATGAGCGTTAGAGCTAAAAAACACCTAGGACAACACTTTTTGAATGATGAAAATATTGCTAAAAAAATAGCAGATTCGTTAACAGAAAAAGGATACAATAATGTATTAGAAATTGGTCCAGGAATGGGAGTGCTAACCAAATATCTATTGGAAAAAAAATCAAACGTAACCGTCATGGAATTAGACTCTGAATCTGTCACCTATTTACATGAGGTTTTTCCTGTAGAGCATATTAAACTTGATACATCGAAAGATAAGTTTACTATTATTGAAGGTGATTTTTTAAAGCAAAATCTTGCTAAAACATTTAATGGGGAACAAGTTGCCATTATTGGAAACTTTCCCTATAATATTTCTTCACAGATTGTTTTTAAAGCTATTGAAAATAGAGCTATTGTTCCTGAATTTTCTGGAATGTTTCAAAAGGAAGTAGCCCAACGAATTGCTGAAAAAAAAGGAAGTAAAGTTTACGGAATTTTATCTGTATTGGCGCAAGCTTTTTACGATGTTGAATACTTGTTTACAGTACCTCCGAATGTGTTTAATCCTCCACCAAAGGTAGATTCTGGAGTACTTCGTATGACTAGAAAAGAAGACTACACATTGCCTGTTGATGAGAAATTTTTCTTCCGAGTTGTAAAAACTGCTTTTAATCAAAGAAGAAAAATGTTGCGTAGCAGTTTAAAATCTATGAATCTTTCGGATACCTTAAAAGAAGACCCTATATTTGCCATGCGTCCCGAACAATTGTCGGTACAAGAGTTTATAGAATTGACGGATAAAATTGCAAGTCATGGCGATAGAAATAACGAAAGAACTTCTTGATAATGTTTCCAATTTAATTGCAAATCAAAAAGATACCGCACTTTCTCATCTTTTTTCTGATGTACATCATGCTGATATCGCTGAAGTATTAGACGAATTATCTTTTGACGAAGCTGTCTACATTATCCGTTTACTCGATAGTGAAACCACATCCGAAGTTTTAATGGATGTTGATGATGATGTTCGTGAAAAAGTTTTAGAACAATTATCTGCTAAAGAGATTGCCGAAGAAATTGACGAATTAGATACCGATGACGCTGCAGATGTAATTGCTGAGCTTCCTGAAGAAAGAAAGGAAGCTGTAATGCAACAAATTGAAGATGAAGAACATGCCAAAGAAATTGTTGAACTGCTTCGCTTCGATGAAAATTCTGCAGGTGGGCTCATGGCAAAAGAGCTTGTTAAAGTGAATGAAAACTGGTCTGTTTTAGGTTGCGTAACCAAAATGCGAGAACAAGCTGCAGAAGTTACTAGAGTACATTCAATTTATGTAGTTGATGATAGCGGAAAACTAAAAGGTCGCCTTTCTTTGAAAGATTTATTAATGGCTTCTACCAAATCGAAAATTGCCGATATTTATATTCCTCGAGTTGACTACGTACATGTTCATGATACTGCTGAAGATGTAGCAAATAAAATGCGTAAATACGATTTAGAAGCTATCCCTGTTATTGATGAACTTGGAATTTTAGTTGGTCGAATTACCATTGATGATATTGTAGATGTAATTAAAGAAGAAGCAGATAAAGATTATCAGTTAGCTGCTGGTATTACACAAGATGTTGAAGCGGATGATACCATTTTAGAATTAACGAGAGCACGTTTACCTTGGTTGTTCTTAGGATTATTAGGTGGAATTGGAGCTTTCTTAATCATGAAAAATTTCGAACACACCTTTAAAGAAAATGCAGTATTATTCTTCTTTACTCCATTAATTGCTGCTATGGCTGGAAATGTAGGAGTACAATCTTCTGCTATTATTGTTCAGGGTTTAGCTAACGACGATGTTAAAGGAAGCGTAAATAAACGATTGATTAAAGAAATGTTGTTAGCTATGCTAAACGGAATAGCTTTAGCGATTGTTTTATTCTTATTCGTTTATTTTTCTGATGCTGATAATGATGTAAGAATTTCTCTTGCCGTATCTGTATCGTTAGTAGCTGTAATTATTGTAGCTGGTCTTATTGGTACATTTATTCCTTTATTTTTAAATAAAAGAGGAATCGATCCTGCTATAGCAACAGGACCATTTATAACCACCAGCAATGATATTTTTGGAATCTTAATTTACTTTACGATTGCGAAATTAATTTTAGGATATTAATATTCTATGATTACAATTGATGACCAATTAATTACTCCAGAAGTTCGAGAAGCTTTGTTCAACAACTCTGAACAAATTACCTTTCAAAAAAATGAAATTATTGTAGCATCTGGTAAAATTTGTAATCATCTATTTATTATTGAAAAAGGAATGCTACGTAGTTTTTACTACAACAAAAAAGGGAACGATATAACTAATTGGTTTTCTAGTGAACAAATGATTATCACTGAAGCTTATAGTTTCTTTAAACGCAAACCCAGTAACATTAGCATTGAAGCTATCGAAGAGACAACTGTAAAAGCTATTTCTCATGAGAAATTAGAAGCTGTTCTCAACAATTCAAAAGATGTAGAACGTTTTATGCGTCTTTTGGTTACAGAAATCATGATGGCTTTAGGGAAAAAAGTAATTTACCTTCAAAATAAAAGTGCTAAAGAGCGCTACGACGATTTATTAAAAACACATCCTGATATTTTTCAGCGCGCAAAATTAGGTCATATTGCTGGTTATTTAGGTGTCGCGCAACAAAGCCTGAGTAGAATTCGATCAAAGTCTGAATAACCATTCTCCTTTTTTAACATAGGTGAAAAGATAAGCCAATTCAAATCCTTATTTTTAGAGTATTCATTTCAAATTCAACCTATTGTGAATCGAAAAAACATACTCATTACTGGAGCTAGTTCTGGTTTAGGAAAAGGCATGGCTATAGAATTCGCCAAACAAGGCTGTAACTTAGCTTTATGTGCAAGAAGAACAGAAAAACTAGAAAGTTTAAAAGAAGAACTCCTAAAAACAAATAGTAATATCAACGTTTTTATCAGAGCTTTAGATGTTACTCAACAAGAAGATGTTTTTTCAGTTTTTAAAGCTTTTCATAATGATTTTCAAACAATCAACGGAAAATTAGATCGTGTAATTGTTAATGCCGGAATGGGTAAAGGAGCTTCCATAGGAAAAGGATTTGCCAATCAGAATTTACAAACTGCTGTTACAAATTTTTGTGGTGCTTTACATCAAATGGAAGCTGCTATGGAAATCTTTAGAACGCAAAATTCTGGACATTTAGTGGTAATTTCATCCATGTCTGCTTTCAGAGGTTATCCAAGAGCCATGACTGTTTATGCAGCAACAAAAGCTGGTGTAAAAAGTTTAGCTGAAGGAATTCGAGCAGATGTACTTAAAAAACCTATCAAAGTATCTACTATTTGTCCTGGTTACATTCAATCAGAAATGACAGATGCTATTGGAAAACCACCTCCGTTTATGATTTCTTTAGATAAGGGCTCAAAACTTTTAGTAAAAGCCATAAATAAAGAAAAAGCAAATGCTTTTGTTCCCTTTTGGCCATGGTATTTCATCAAACAAGCTATGCCATTTTTCACTTTAAAAATGTTGAGAAAATTCTAATCTATAATTCATGAATTTTAATCCATCACAAAAATCAAAAGACTATTTAGATCGTCTTAAAAAGTTTATGGGTAAACATATTTATCCATTTGAACGAGAACTTATAATTTATCATAAAGAACATAATGCTTCTGGAAATTGGAAAGAATGGACGGAACACCCAAAATTAGACGCTTTAAAAGAACTTGCTAAACAAGAAGGACTATGGAATCTTTTCTTGCCTGACAATTCATTAGGACAAGGATTAAGCGTTCTAGAGTATGCGCCTCTTGCTGAAGAAATGGGACGTATATATAATGCTGCTGAAATTTTTAATTGTAATGCTCCAGACACAGGAAATATGGAAGTTTTATATCACTTCGGAAACCAACAGCAAAAAGAAGAATGGTTACAGCCTTTATTGGACGGAAAAATAAAATCTGTTTTCTGTATGACTGAACCTGATGTTGCTTCTTCCGATGCTACTAATATTGAAACTTCTATCATTGAAGATGGAGATGAGATTGTAGTGAACGGTAAAAAATGGTGGTCTACAGGATTAGGACATCCGAAAGCGAAATTAGCCATAGTACTAGGAAAAACAGATACTACACAAGAAAAACACAAACAACACAGTATGGTTTTGGTTCCTTTGGATACTCCTGGAGTGGAAATACAAAGAATGCAAAATACATTTGGAGCTTACGACTCTCCTGCGGGTCATGGAGAAATTCATTTTAATAATGTTCGAATTCCGAAAAAGAATTTAATTCTAGATTTTGGTGCTGGTTTTGCTATTGCACAAGGAAGATTAGGTCCGGGTAGAATACACCATTGTATGCGTTGTATTGGAGCTGCTGAACGCGCTTTACAATTGGCGATTATTAGAAGTGGAACACGACAAGCTTTTGGAAAACCTTTGGCCAAGTTAGGCGGAAATTCTGAGCGTTTTGCACAAGCTAGAGTTGCCATAGATCAAGCTCGATTATTAACGCATTATGCTGCTTGGAAAATTGATGAACAAGGTGTGAAAAATAGTATGACCGAAATTTCTGCGATAAAAGTTGTTGCTCCAAAAGTATTACAAGAAGTCACAGATATGGCAATGCAAATTCATGGTGGAGCAGGATTATCTGACGATTTTCCTTTGACTAATTTTTTCATTCAAGCACGTGCTTTACGTTTGGCTGACGGACCAGATGAAGTGCATTTACGAATGATTTCTAGACTTGAATTTAAAAAATACTTAGGCTAATGTCGAACATTGTTAAAGATCTTGAAAAGCAACAACGCTCAGGTGAGGAATTAAATTTAGATGCTTTATTGCCTTGGATAAAAAATCATATTCCTAATATTGATTCTAATCCGGTTATTACACAATTTTCTGGCGGAGCATCGAATTGGACGTATCGCTTAAAATTTGACGAACAAGATATTATTTTACGTAGAGCTCCTTTAGGAAAAAAAGCAGCTGGAGCGCACGATATGCCAAGAGAGTTTTATCTTCAACAAAAATTAAAACCGCATTATCCTTATGTGCCAAAAATGATCGCCGTTTGTGAAGATGAATCTGTTTTAGGTTCAACTTTTTATCTGATGGAACGATTGGAAGGAATTATTCTTAGAAAAAATCCTCCAAGAGGAATTGATTGGGATGAAGAAACGGTTCGTAAAATCTGTTATTCCTTTTGGGATAAAATGATTCATTTACATCAAGTAGACTATAAGAAGGAAGGTTTACAAGATTTGGGTAAAGGAGAAGGTTATATTGAACGTCAAATTTTGGGATGGAACAAACGTTATGCAAATGCAAAAACATGGAATGTTCCTGCTGGGAAAAAGGTAATGAAATGGCTAGAAGCAAACATTCCTAAAGAAGAAAATCTATGTATTATTCATAACGACTTCCGACTAGACAATGTGGTTATCGATTCTGCCAATCCAGAAAATATTTTAGGTGTTTTAGATTGGGAACTGGCTGCTATTGGAGATCCTTTAATGGATTTAGGAAACAGCTTAGCGTATTGGGTTGAAGAAAAAGATGACTTTTTTGTAAAATCTATTCGAAGACAACCAAGTAATATTCCTGGTATGTTAACTAGAGAAGAAATTATAAACTACTATTGTGAAAAAACAGGAAGAACAATTGATGATTTTCGTTTTTACAGAGTTTATGGCTTATTCCGATTAGCTGGAATTGTGCAACAGATTTACTACAGATATTCAAAAGGATATACCAAAAACAAAACTTTTAAAAATTTCTGGTTGATTTCTATCTACTTAATTAAAACCTGTGAAAATATTATTAAACGTAAGAAATAACTGTTAACTAACAATTACTTTTAAGTATATATTTAATAGTAAATCTACGTCAACCTGAACTTGATTCAGGTTCTCATCATAAATTGTTGTTTAATAACACAATGAGATTCCGAAATAAATTCGGAATGACGTAAAATTATCATTAAACCTAGAACTAAAACTTAAAAAATAACTGCAAATTATTATCATTATGAATCTAAAAAATTTGAATACTTTATATCCTAATAAAACTGCTTTTGTTACAGGAGCAGGATCTGGATTGGGTGCTGCTTTTGCAAAATTATTGGCTAAAAATAATTGGACACTTCATTTAAGTGACATTAATGAGAAAGCCTTAGAAAGTGTAATTCAGGATTTAAACACTAACGAGAAAGTATTTCAATATGCTTTAGATGTAAGCGATAAAAATCAGTTTGAAAATGTGGTTCATAAAGTTTACGAAAACAGTGAAACAGTAGATCTTGTGATTAATAATGCTGGAATTGGTGATGGTTTATTATTTAAAGAGTACCCTATCGAAAAATGGGAAAAGATGATTGAAGTAAACTTGATGGGAACCTACTATGGTTGTCATTTCTTTGTACCAAAATTATTAAAACAGAAAAAAGGTGTTTTACTGAATGTTGGTAGTTCTGCTGGATTTATGAACGCACCAGGAATGTCGGCTTACAGTGTTTCTAAAGCTGCTGTATTTTCTCTCTCTGAATCTTTATATCATGAATTAAAACTGAACAACATTCATGTAAGTGTACTTACACCAACTTTCTTTAAGACTAACATTATGGAAAATGCGAGTTCTAAAATGTTTAAAGGATTTGCAGAAAAACAGATGAAACATTCCACGACTAATGCAGATGAAGTTGCTGCAATTGCTCTTGAAAAAGCTTCTGAAGGAAAGTTTCAAATTATCTATCCTAAAGATGCTAAAACTAAGTTTTTTTATAAAAAATGGTTACCAAAATTAGTTGAGAAACAGTATCGAAAAATGATGTCTAGACTTGCTAATCACTAAAAAAGTGAACTACCTCGATACAAGCATACGAGGTATCTAATTGAAAATTTTATAACTTTTTATACAAGACTCTAGAAATCAAACATTTGACTATCGCCCTGTAATTAATTTTTCTTAGTGACTTCTATGCTATTCATAAAATCATCAATTGTCTCCTTAGGAACAAAAGCTTTTAACATCATTAATGCTCCAAAAGCAATTAACAAAACCCCCATGCCTTTTTTTACTCTGTAAATTACTAGTGGTGTAAGTTTTGTACGTAATTGTTTTGCTAATGTTATTTTAATAAGATCCAAGGCAAAATACCCAATAATTACCTTAACAAAGTACCAGAAAATTAAGTTCGGATCCATACCTAAATTAGGACCTACTGCAAGAACAACGGCTAGCCAACCCGCTAAAACTCCTATGTTTATGAAGTTTAATAAGTAACCATTAAGAAATAACTTAAAATAATTATTCCCTTTGGGTATCTCTACTTCAGATGTATCAATTTCTTTTTTATTTTTTTTATCTAAAAAAGTGATGACTCCATATGCAGCAATTATTAATCCTCCAGTTACAAATAACCTCGGATCATCTTTAATTTTTTCAAGCAGGTTTCTACTTCCATAGTAAGCAATGAGTATAAATGTAATATCACCTAATATAACACCAACATCGAAAGCTAGAGCAGCTCTAAAACCCTTTAAAGCACTTGTTTTTAACAGCATAAAAAACACAGGCCCTATCATCACCGACATTAAAGCTCCAACTGCAAATGCATTATTATAGTCTAACGTACTCATAATTTTATAGCAATTTTTTAGCCCTATTATACATCATCAAAATCTACCGTAATTGTAGGCGTTGTTGGGTGTGCTTGACAAGTAAGAATAAAACCTTCTTCTAATTCTTCATTAGTCAATATTTGATTCTTAACCATGACTGCCTTTCCTTCAGTAACTTTAGCGATGCAACTACTACAAACTCCTCCTTGACAAGAATATGGCGCATCTATTTTTTTACGTAAAACTTCTGCTAAAATATCAGAGTCTTGAGGCATTGAAAATGTAGTTTTTTCATCATCTAAAACAACTGTAATTTCAGTTTGACCTTCTTTAACCTCTTTCGCAGCTTCCTCATCAATAGAAGCCGTAAATAATTCGAACAAGACATTTTCTTTAGCAAAACCATTTTCAATAAGAGTTGCTGAAGTAATGTTAATCATTTCTTCTGGTCCGCATAAGAAGGCTTTATCAAAAGAAACATCCTTGTAAATATTTTTAACGAAATAATTCACATGAGCTTTATCAATTCTTCCAAAAACAGCACTCTCAACATTTTCTCTACTGAATACATAACTTACATTGAAACGCTCAGCATATTCACCTTTTAACTCATCTAATTCTTTATAAAAAATGGTATCAGCTACAGATTTATTTCCATATACTAAAGTAAATGTAGCAGATGTATTTGCTTCTAAAGCAGATTTTATCATAGAAAGTACAGGAGTAATTCCACTTCCAGCAGCAAAACCAAGATAATTCTTTTGATCAGCTGGTTCTAAAATAAATTTTCCTTCTGGTTTAGAAACTTCTAATGTATCCTCAATACTTAATTTTTCATTCGCATATACAGAAAATGTTCCGTTCTCTACAGCCTTAATCGCCACCTTTACTTCACCACTTTTTGGAGATGAACATAGTGAATATGCTCTCCTTACTTCTGCTCCATTGATTTCCGTTTTTAAAGTAACATACTGACCTGCAATAAAGTTAAAATCATTTTGTAATTCAGAAGGAATATCAAAAACTAAAGAAACTGCTGCTGATGTTTCTTTAATGATATCTTTTATTTTAATTGAATAAAATTGGCTCATTTCTAAAAATTTAAATGCAAAAATAGGAAAGAAAAGAAGAATCATAAGCATAAAACAGTTCCAAAAATATACCTAAGATTTTTATGTATAAGAATTTTATGTATATTTGCATACCTAAGTTTTTTAGGTATATGAAAAAATCTTAATCATGGGAAATCAAAAATTGTATAAAGGTTCTTTACAAACCATCATTTTAAAATTACTTGCCGAAGAGGATAAAATGTATGGTTATGAAATTACTCAGAAAGTAAAAGAATTAACACAGGGAGAATTGCAAATAACTGAAGGAGCCTTATATCCTGCATTACATAAGCTGGAAGCAGAAGGCTTACTGGATGTAGAAGTCGCTAAGGTGGGAAATCGCTTGAGAAAGTATTATAAATTAACGGAAACAGGAACCAAGGAAACTGTAAATCGGCTAGCTCAAATGCAAGAATTTTTAAACACGATGCAGCATTTGGTAAACCCTAAATTAAGTTTAGAATAGAAAATGCTATGGAAATTACGAATAAGGAAGTTACTTATATAAACAACCTACTAAAGAAAAATGGAATTAAATATTGGGATGTTAGAATTGAATTATTAGATCATGTGGTTTCTGAATTAGAAAACACAACTAATGACGTAGATTTTAAAACTACTGTTTGGGATATTTTTAAAAAACTAGGTTGGAAAGAAAATTTTAATGGTAGTTCTTTTGAAGATGTTATTAAACAATATCATAATTCTACTTCGAAGAAAATTAGAAGGAACTTCTCTGAGTTTAGAAAAAAAGCCTTCTCTAACCCTTTAGTAATTGGTACTTTTTTCTTTGTATTGTTTTTACTTTATGAAATAGCTCATTACAAATCAATACTAAAATACAGTATGATACTTATTATGTTAACATACTTGATTCCTTTAGGATATTTTCTTTCAAAAAAAGCATATTACAAGTCGTTACAATTAGGTCATACGGCATCATTAGCTTTTTTCGGATTATCTATATTGAATATTTTCATTCATATTCCTAAAGTGTTTTTCGATTTTAATATTTTCGATTATCCTGTAGCAGTTTCTTTAATTTTTAGTTCCACACTTTTCTACTCTTACATTGGGTTCAAGTTTTTCTTTAAAGAATTTACCAAAACAAATAATATTTATAAAAAATTGAAAACACTATGAAATTAACAGACACACAAATACAAGATTTATATACATTCACCAAAAAACATTATGTGGAACATTTTGATGTTCAAACAGAATTGGTAGACCATTTAGCAAATGATATTGAAGCCCTTTGGGAAAGGAATCCTGAGTTATCTTTTGAAACTGCAAGAGATACTTCTTTTTCTAAATTTGGTGTTTTTGGCTTTATGGATGTAGTTGAGGAAAAACAAAAACAAATAGGAAAACGATACAGAAAAATTTTGTGGACAATGTTTATAGAGTGGTTCAAATTACCTAAAATTATTTTAACATTTTCCGCTATTCTTTGCTTTTACTATCTATTTAAAATTCCAGTAGTGGGAGAATACATTTTCTATGCTATACAGTTAGTTTTTGGTGTTTTATTTTACATACGTTTCAAAAACTTAATTAAAATACATGAAAAAAGGGTAAAAGATACTGGTAAAAACTGGCTTTTAGAAGACATGATTTTTAAAATTGCTGGTTCAAATTCTTTTGTGTTTTTCACTAACTTTTTCCATGTGTATTTGTTGCAAAAACAAATACATAAACCTTATATGTTATTACTATTTTCAGTGTTAACAGTTATTACTATGTTAACATGTTATATTGTCTTAGAATTAATTCCTAATAAGGTAGAAGAATTATTAGAAGAATCGTATCCAGAATATAACTTAGTATAAGTTACTTTTTACCATCAACAATAATAACAATCTCACCTTTAGCAGGTTTTTCAGTATAATATGATAGTACTTCTTTTACGGTTCCTCGTTTGGTTTCTTCAAATAGTTTTGTCAGCTCTCTAGAAACTGATATTTGTCGTTCTTCTCCAAAATACTCTGAGAAGTTGGTTAATGTTTTTAAAAGTTTATGAGGACTCTCATAAAAAATCATGGTTCTTTTTTCATCAGCCAATAATTTTAAGCGTGTCTGACGTCCTTTTTTAACAGGTAAAAAACCTTCAAAAACAAACTTATCATTAGGTAATCCTGAGTTTACTAAAGCAGGAACAAAAGCCGTAGCCCCTGGTAAACATTCTACTTCAATATCATTTTGAATACAAGCACGGGTCAACAAAAAACCAGGATCAGAAATCGCTGGAGTTCCTGCATCTGAAATTAAAGCAAAAACCTCTCCTCCTTGAATTCTATTGACAATATGAGCTACTGTTTTATGCTCATTATGCATATGATGCGATTGCATTGGGGTATTGATCTCAAAATGCTTCAATAATTTTCCACTTGTTCGTGTGTCTTCGGCTAAAATATAATCCACTTCTTTTAGCACTTTTAAAGCTCTAAATGTGATATCTTCTAAGTTTCCAATAGGTGTTGGTACCAAATACAATTTACTCATATCGCAAAGGTAATTATAACTCATAGTTTAGAACTAAAATCATGATAAAGAATAATTATTAAACGCTTTGTTTATTGACGAAAGTCAATGCATTCTTTTCAGTTATTATTCAATTTTGAAGAAAAATCTTAGTCATGAGTCATAAAAACATCAAAATTCATTTCATTTTATTATGGATAACAGTATTAATTAACATGATCTTTGCTGACATTTTTTCAATTATAATTGAGTTGGTAAAAGGTGGTGTTTTAGCAATTCCTGGCAAGGTTACTTCAGTAATGGCTATTGCTGCTTTAATTACCAATATTCCTATTCTAATGATTTTTTTATCTTGGATATTACCTAATAAAATTAACAAAGTAGCCAATAGTGTCGTTCCAATTTTAACTATAATTTATATCATTGGAGGTGGATCTGAACTCCCTCATTATTATATCATAGCTAGCATTGAAACTGTTTTACTGATTCTAATAGTTTTAAAAGCTAGATATTGGAGATTAAGTATTTAGAAAAATTATTATTGTCCCATCCGAGCCCTTATTCTACTGAGGGTTTCGGGTTTTACACCTAGATAACTTGCTATTTGATATTGAGGTACTCTATTAAGAAGATCTCGCCGTTCTTTAACAAGTTTCAAATATTTATCCTCAGGTTTTAGTCGATAAAATTCTGTTAATTCTTCTCTTTGTTTACCAATGATTCTATCCATTTCCTCAAAACAAAACTCTTTAAATCGAGGAAATTTATTGTAAAACTCTTTTTCTTTCTTAACATCAGTAATAACAACGGTAGTTTGTTCAGAACAAATAAAATTTATTTTTGAAGGCGTTTTATTAGATATACTACTCTGATTTCCTAAAGACTGATTTTCAGTATAAAAAGCAATTGTTTTTTCTTCACCATCTAATAATAAATATTCTCGGACACAACCTTTAATTACAAAAAAACTTTCCTTAGCTACTTTCCCTTCTTTTAACAAATAATTTCCTTTTTCAAAAGTTTTAATAGGAAATGTATGCTCTATAAACAGTTCTTCTTCCTGAGTAATTGTTGTCATTTGAGAAATTAAGTCTACAAAAATGTGCTTCATTTAGCTTTTATGTTTATAATTTCTCTCTAAATTTCTCATTAATTCTATTAAATTCCTAATCTATTTTTTCCACTCTAACAATCACAGACTTACTAATTGGTGTTTGACTTTTTTCTGCGTATTCATGAATAGGTATCAATACATTTGTTTCAGGAAAATACGCACCTAAATTCCCTTGAGGAATATTATACGGTATGATTTTAAAATGTAAAGCTTTACGCTCTTTGTTATTGTAATTACTGGTTAAGTTGACTACTTCAAATTTTTCAAAACCAAAGTGTTTCATATCATTTTCATTCATTAAAATAACTCTTCGTTCATTAAAAACACCTCTATATCGATCGTTCATTCCGTAAATAGTGGTATTAAATTGATCATGAGAGCGAATTGTCATCAATAAAAATTCATCTTCAGCCATTGTATGTTTAGGTAATTCACAACAAGTAAATTGTGCCTTACCATTAGGAAGTTTACTAAAATCTAATGCTCTTACATTATTTGGTAAATAAAACCCTGTGCCTTTAGATTTTTCTTCCATTCCTTTGAAGCCAGCTACGACTAATTGCAACTTTTCTCTAATTAACTCATAATCGTTCCCTAATTGTTTCCAGTGTACAACATGGTTTCCATTAAAATAAGCATTAGCAATATTACCTATGATTTCAGGTTCACTTACCAAATTTTCTGAAGATGGGCGTAACATTCCTTTTGTTCGATGCACTTTACCCATACTATTTTCTACCGTAAGAAAGCGTTTTTTTCCGTCTTTAACATCCCATTCAGATCGCCCTAAAGTAGGTAGAATAATACTTGTTTTTCCTGCAGTTAATTGTGTTCTATTCAACTTAGTATTTACATGTACTGTTAACTCACAATTCTGAAGTGCTTGTGCTGTATACTCGGTATCAGAAGCCGCTGAAACAAAATTCCCTCCCAAAGCCATAAATAGTTTAGCCTTTCCTTCATACATGGCTTGAATTCCTTTTACCACATCATAACCTGAATGCGTTGGGGCATCAAAACCAAATGTGTCTTTTATGGCTTTATTAAAATTTTCATTGGCATGATGTACAATACCTACAGTTCTATCTCCTTGAACATTACTATGCCCACGAACAGGGCAAGTACCTGCTCCTTCTTTCCCTAAGCTTCCCTTTAGTAACAATAAATTGACGCATTCCTTAATGTTATTCACACCATTTTTGTGCTGCGTTAATCCCATTGCCCAACAAATAATAATTTTATTTTTATGGGCTAAAATAGCTACAACTTCGTTTATTTTTTCTTCTGATACACCACAATTATCAAGCAATTCTGCCTCAGAAAAACCTTTCAAATGTTCTAATAAACTTTCGTATCCATTTGTATATGTTTTAATAAACTCATGATCGAAAACATTACCTTTTTCTTTGTCTATAGCTGCTAATTTTAATATAATTAGCTTTAATAACGATATGTCTTGATTTATTTTTACTTGTAAATGAACATCTGTTAATTGCTCCCCTCCTAACACTACACCTTTAAATTCTTGAGGGTTTTTAAATCGAATTAATCCTGCTTCTTCAAGAGGATTTACACTAATAACCTTTCCTCCGTTTTCTTTACACTTTTGTAAAGCTGACAACATTCTTGGATGATTCGTACCTGGATTTTGTCCAATAACCATCACAACTTCAGCATTATCAAAATCCTCTAGTTTTACAGAACCCTTACCAATTCCTAAAGTTTCTGATAATGCGACACCACTGGATTCGTGACACATATTGGAGCAATCAGGCATATTATTTGTTCCAAAAGCTCTAATGAATAATCCATATAAAAAAGCAGCTTCATTACTCGAACGCCCTGAAGTGTAAAATATAGCTTCATCTGGTGTATCTAATGCATGTAATTTTTCAGCAATTAATTGATATGCATCATCCCAATCAATAGGTTCATAATGTACTTTACCAGGATATAAAACCATCGGTTCCGTAACTCGTCCACTTTTTCCGATCTGATAATCTGTCCATTGTGATATTTCCTCAACAGAATATTTTGCAAAAAAAGCAGCATCTACTTTCTTATCGGTTGCTTCTTCAGCAAAAGCTTTAGCTCCATTCTCGCAATATTCAGCAACTTTAGATGGTTTTTCAGGATCTGGCCAAGCACAACCAGGACAGTCAAATCCGTCCTTTTGGTTCATTGCACCTAAGCCTTTTAATCCTTTAACAACACCCATTTCTTTAAATACATGGTTTAAAGCTACTTTAACTGCTGGTATTCCTGCTGCATATTCCTTTGGCGTTGTTAATTTAATATCTGAAAATTCTATCGTTCCTGTTGTTGAAATATTTCTTTGATTACTTTTCATTATAATGGACTCTTATTGTACAGCAATTTACTAATTCGTAAGTATTGCATTACAGTAAACTACTAAATAGTACGAAATATTTTCTTTAGTAGTATTTTGATATTTGTAATAGTGTAATGATTATTAATATTCATATGTGCGAATAAGCAATGTTTAATTTATACTTTCTAATAGCTTAAATTACTACCTTTGCCTTATGTCTAAAAACATATTAGATCATATTATTTTCCCTAAAGATATTAGGCAATTACAACCCGAGAAACTTCCTTTATTAGCTGAGGAACTTCGAAGATTTATTATTGATATTGTAGCTACTAAAGAAGGACATTTAGGAGCTAGTTTGGGTGTAATTGAACTTACCATTGCTTTACATTATGTTTTTAATACGCCTAAAGATTTATTAGTTTGGGATGTTGGACATCAAGCTTATGGACATAAAATTTTAACAGGTAGAAAAGCTATGTTCCATACCAATCGTCAATTAGGAGGTATTTCTGGATTTCCTAAACGAACAGAGAGCGATTATGATACATTTGGTGTTGGACATTCTTCTACATCAATTTCTGCTGCTTTAGGAATGGCTATTGCGTCTCAGTTGAAGGGAGAACATAAACATCATATTGCAATAATTGGTGATGCTTCTATTGCTAGTGGAATGGCTTTTGAAGCTTTAAATCACGCTGGAGTTACTGATGCTAACTTATTGGTAATTTTAAATGATAATGCTATAGGTATTGATCCTGCTGTAGGTGCTTTAAAAGAATATTTAACCCGAGTAAAATCTAAACGTAATGATATTGCGCAAGCTAATATTATAGAAGCTTTAAATTTTGATTATTCTGGACCAATTGATGGACATAATTTTGAAGAATTAATTCAAGAACTACAACGGTTAAAGGCTATTTCAGGCCCGAAATTCTTGCATGTCATTACCACGAAAGGAAAGGGGTTGCGTCAAGCAGAAGAAAATCAGGTGAAATACCATGCACCTGGTAAATTTGATAAGATTTCAGGAGATTTAATTCCAAAACCTAATCGTATTCAACCTCCAAAATACCAAGATGTTTTTGGTAAAACGATTGTAGAACTTGCTGAAAAAAACAATAAAATTGTTGGAATTACACCTGCTATGCTTACAGGAAGTTCACTAAAGTTTATGTTAGAAAAATTTCCTAATAGAACTTTTGACGTAGGTATTGCTGAACAACATGCTGTCACTCTTGCTGCTGGAATGGCAACCCAAAATTTAATTCCATATTGTAATATTTACTCTACTTTTTTACAACGTGCTTACGATCAAATTATTCACGATGTAGCTTTACAAAACTTACCCGTAATCTTTTGTTTAGATCGTGCCGGACTTGTTGGTGAAGATGGAGCAACGCATCATGGTGTTTTTGATATTGCATACTTACGTTGCATTCCGAATCTAATTATTTTCGCTCCACGCAATGAAATCGAATTAAGAAATATATTATACACCGCACAATTAGGCCTAGAAAATCCAATCGCTATTCGATATCCGAGAGGAAGAGGAATTACTATTAATTGGCAATTACCTTTTGAAACTATTACTATAGGGAAAGGAGCCTGTTTACAAGAAGGAAATAACATAGCTATACTTTCTATTGGTTCAATAGCTAAAAACGTCTCAGAAGCTTTAAAATCAACCAAAGAGAAGACTCAAGTTGCACATTATGATTTACGTTTTGTAAAACCACTTGATCAACAGCTTTTACATAGCATATTTAAAAAGTTTGAAAAAATAATCACAATTGAAGATGGAACTGTAAATGGTGGATTTGGTTCAGCTATTTTAGAATTTACTGCTGAACATAATTATAAGAATACCATTACAGTTTTAGGAATACCTGATGAATTTATACATCATGGTACAGTAGCAGAATTGCATCAAATTTGTGGTATAGATGCTAATGCTATTCTATCTGAAATTGAGAATATGATATAAAGAAAAACGAATCCAAATGGATTCGTTTTTTATTCTTCTACAGTAATCGTAAACGGTAAAGTATAGCCTACTTCAACTGGTATTCCACTGAGCTGTGCTGGTTCCTTCATTTTTCGAATTCGTTTTATTACTCGAATAGCTTCTCTCTCTACAGCTATATGAGGAACATTTTTTACTTTATTTTCTCAACATACCCTTCTTCATTTATCTTAAATGAAACATATACTACATATTTACCTGAGTCTAAAGGAATACATCTTAAAACCTTTTTATTTTTCTTCTCATTGAAAACATACTTTTTTACGATGCAATCATAATCGATATAGAAGGCTCTATGAAAATGTTTTTTAATTTCTTTATTTAAACAACTCCCTATCTCTTCAGCTGTTTTAAATTTTCTACACCTCCTATGAACAGGTTGTTTGCTTCAGATACACCTATTGATTCAATCATACTGATCGAATGATTTTAAGAATCACTTATCATGATTAAGAAACTAGTAAAAAAATACCAATATCTTTAGAATTTTTTTCTTATTATCTATATCTTCTTACAGGAATGGCATCATGAAATCCATATGATTTACTTCTAGAACTTTCTATTATTTCATCATTTCTTTGATTGTAATATAGATAAACCCCCTGATCTAAAGCGCTATCATTTTGATTAGAAGTCCAATAAGAATAACTCCCTGTCAAAGCATTAATATCTACTAAACTTCTAATAACAGCACTCATTTCTTTAGAAGAAGGTAAAAACCAATTATTATATCCTCCTCCATCATAAGCACTACACAATTTTGCGGCATAATTAGACTCATTACAACTATTAACAATCCTTTGAGTATTAGTATAACCAGAACCAATATTTTTGGACATACCTGGTATAGAAATATTCTTACAACCCCAAGCCACATCCTCGAAATAACCTGGTGCTGCCTCCATATACCTCCAACCATCTGATTCACTACCTTTATCAAACACTACATACCCACCTGAAGGTCCAACGTAACCAACAGTTCTAAACTTTAACTCTTCACCATATATTACTCTATTATTACGAGTTAAAGAAACATAAGGTCTTATGTAATATTCTGTATTTGGTGACAAGTTATTAATTGTGAATTCAGTATCATTAAATGCATAATTACTTGTACTTACTGAAAAATTTGATAAAGTAGGAGTCGGATTAATACTAAACACATAACCCGTTTCTAGCAATCCAATTTCATTATCTATTTTTTCTATTCTAGATCCTATTACCACTCGTGTAGATATAATACCCTCTATTCTAAAATCTTTAATACTTAAAACATCTTTGGTTGTAAATTTTAAATCATTCCCATAGAACGTTTCACCAGACTCAGTCGAAACCCAAGCTCTAACATGATATGTTTGTAATGGCTCAATTGAATCATCAATGTCGATAAAAAAAGAACCATAACCGCTACCATCTACAACTTTTGTAAGATCATTCTTAGTTGGATTAGCATTTAAACTCCAAGAAAAGCCTCTAGATAAAATTGGTACGTCATTACCGATAACTCTTCCATTAAATGTTAATGTTGTTCCTTTTAACTCTGTTACTGGATCAGTAATCACAGTCAATGAAGTGCTATCTTCTACATTCTCTTCATTTTGAGAACATGAAGCAATTATAGTTATTAAGAATAACAAAATTGTTTTTGAAAAAAAATTTTTCATAGTAATAATATAAATTAATTGTAAAAGTTTACTTTTTGATATTTAGCAATGATAATAATGATTAAATCTACATAAATTTATAGATTAAATCAAATATGAAATCCTGTACTTTCTCTTTCTTACTTTATAGTAAAAGTAATAGGCAAAGTATAGCCAACCCTAACTGGCTCACCTTTTTCTTTTCCAGGTATCATTACTGGCAATTTTTTAGCAACCCTAATCCCTTCTTCTTTTAGTTTAGGATGAGGCGCATCTACTTTTAGATCTTCAATTTCTCCTGTTTTTCCAATTTTAAATTGAATATAAATTCGTTTTTTTCCTGGTTCTAAAGGTGAATAACATTGTTTTTCCTTCTCCCCTGTTTTCTTATTTAAAACCTCTCTCTTCTCTAAACATTTAATTATACTAATATCAAAATGTCTTTGCACATGCTTACGCATCTTCAAGTTTAAACAATGTTTTTTTTTCTCTCTATCTGAATACACACCACAACCAGGAAATATTGGAACTTCATCAATAATAGAGAAAGGTACATTTTCGCCTTTTTCTAATTTCTTGACAATTGTTTTATCATCTTGTGCTTGAATAGATAAAACACACATAGTAAAAACTAATAATAATTTCTTCATAACAATTTAAATTAAAAAAAGCGAATCTTTTGAGATTCGCTTTCAAATATATAAATATTAAATATTCTTAGTTGTTCAATGCTTCTGCTCCACCAACGATCTCTAAGATCTCGTTCGTAATAGCAGCCTGACGTGCTTTGTTATATGTTAATAATAAGTCGTCACGTAATTCCTTAGCATTATCTGTTGCTTTATGCATTGCAGTCATACGAGCACCGTGTTCGGCAGCAAATGAATCACGAATTGCTTTATATAACTGAGTTTTTAATGACTTAGGAATTAATTCTAAAACTATTTCTTCTTTAGAAGGCTCGAAGATATAGTCTGAACTAACATTGTTTTCTCCCTCAACAGGTTGAATAGGTAAAAATTGCTCTACCATTGCAATTTGAGTAGCAGCATTTTTAAATTGGTTGTAGATAATTTCGATTTTATCGTAAGTACCTGCAACGTATAAATCCATTAATTGTTGAGCAACTTCAGCAGCATTATCAAAAGTTAAATCATCGAAAATACTATTGTTATTTTCAACAACATTATATTCTTTTGATAAGATGTCGTTTCCTTTTTTACCAATAGTTAAAAGGTCAACTTCTACCCCGTTGTATGCTTCAGTAATTGTACTAACAGTTTTTTTGATGATAGAAGAGTTGAATCCTCCACATAAACCTCTGTTAGAAGTAACAGCAACTAATAAAACTTTGTTGACTTCTCTTTGTTCAGAATAAGCTCCTCCTGTATTTCCTTCTAAAGTAGCACTTAAACTTTGTAAAAGTTCAGTTAATTTAGAAGAATAAGGGCGCATTGCTGTAATAGCATCTTGCGCCTTTTTCAACTTTGCAGCAGATACCATTTTCATGGCAGATGTAATCTGCATTGTTGATTTAATCGAAGTAATTCTGTTACGTATTTCTTTTAAGTTGGCCATACTATAAGTATTGAGTACATAGTAATTAGTATTAAGTAAATTTCTATCTACTTAATACTAACTACTCATTACTATTTATGCTGAATATTTAGCAGAAATCTCTTTAGCTGCTTGTGTTAATACATCAGTAGCCTCATCAGTTAATTTACCTGATTTTAACGTGTCTAATGTATCTCTATGCTTTGCATTTAAGAACTCGATATAGTTTGCTTCGAATTCTTTTACTTTATTTACAGGAACATCTTTTAATAAGTTTTTAGAACCTGCATAAATAATAGCGATCTGATCTTCTACTGTAAATGGATCTCCTTGGTTTTGCTTTAAGATCTCAACATTACGTTGACCTTTAGAGATTACATTCATTGTAGCTGCATCTAAATCAGAACCAAACTTAGCGAATGCTTCTAATTCACGGTACTGAGCTTGATCTAACTTTAATGTACCTGATACTTTCTTCATTGACTTAATCTGAGCAGAACCTCCTACACGAGATACAGAAATACCTACGTTAATTGCTGGACGTACCCCTGAATTGAATAAATCAGACTCTAAGAAAATCTGTCCATCAGTAATCGAAATTACGTTTGTTGGAATATATGCAGAAACGTCACCCGCTTGAGTTTCAATAATTGGTAATGCAGTTAAAGAACCGCCACCTTTTACTTTACTCTTTAATGACTCTGGTAAATCGTTCATTTGAGCAGCAATAGCATCATCATTAATAACTTTTGCAGCACGCTCTAATAATCTAGAGTGTAAGTAGAATACATCTCCAGGATACGCCTCACGTCCCGGTGGACGACGTAATAATAAAGATACCTCACGATATGCAACTGCTTGCTTAGATAAATCATCATAAATGATTAATGCTGGACGACCAGTATCACGGAAATACTCACCGATAGCAGCTCCTGCGAAAGGTGCATATACCTGCATTGGTGCAGGATCTGAAGCGTTAGCTGCAACGATAGTTGTATACGCTAAAGCTCCCTTTTCTTCTAACATGTTAGCGATAGCAGCTACTGTAGAACCTTTTTGACCTACGGCAACATAGATACAATATACTGGCTCACCTGCATCGTAAAATTCTCTTTGATTTAAGATTGTATCAATGGCAACTGTTGACTTACCAGTTTGACGGTCTCCAATGATTAGCTCACGTTGTCCACGTCCAATTGGAATCATTGCATCTACAGACTTAATACCTGTTTGTAATGGCTCCGTTACTGGTTGACGATAGATTACCCCTGGTGCTTTACGCTCTAAAGGCATTTCGAAAGTTTCTCCTTCTATTGGTCCTTTACCATCGATTGGGTTACCTAAAGTATCTACAACTCTTCCTACAATTCCTTCTCCAACTTTTAAAGAAGCAATTCTTTCAGTACGTTTTACTGTAGAACCTTCACTTACTCCAGTAGATGCTCCTAATAATACAACACCAACGTTATCTTCTTCTAAGTTTAATACGATTCCTTCTAAACCGTTACCAAAATCAACTAATTCACCATACTGTACGTTAGATAAACCGTAAACACGTGCGATACCATCACCTACTTGTAATACAGTTCCTACTTCGTTTAACGTAGCTTTTGATTCAAAATTTGTTAATTGTTCCTTTAAAATTGCTGATACTTCAGCTGGTTTAATTGCTGCCATCTTTATTTTTTGCTTTTGGCCTTAAGCTTTTGGCTTTTAGCTATAATTAAATTTTTGGAATATAATGACTATTGTCAAATTCCCTTCTTAATTCGTTTAATTGGTTTGAGATACTTGCATCGTACTGCACGTCTCCTACACGTAAAATAAATCCTCCTAATATATCTGGATTTATTACGTTTTCAATTGCTGCACTGTTACCAGTAATTTCAACAATCTTCTTTTGGATCTTAGCCTCTAATTCTGAAGTTAAAGCAACTGCTGTAGTTACTGTAGCAACTTGCATCTTCTTGTAATAATCGAAAATGATAGTGTATTGCTTAGCAACACTTTCTAACATTGACATTCTTTTATTTTCAGCTAGTAAGTTAAATAATCCTTTTCCGATACTATTTACTTTATCTCCAAATAAAGCATCTAATACTTTCTTCTTATCAGAAGCTTTAATCACTGGACTTTTAAGCATAGCATCTAAGTCGTCACTTTCAGCAACAGTAGCAGCGATAAGTTTCATATTATCGTTTACTTCTGCATCATTACCTTGCTCTTTAGCTAGGTTTAATATCGCTTTTGCGTAACGTAATGCTGGTCTTGACTGTTTCATTATGCTTGATTAGTTTAAAGTAACGTCTTCTAACATTCCCTCTACAAGCTTTAATTGATCGTCTTGAGAAGCTAATTCTTTCTTTACAACTGTTTCAGCGATACCGATTGAAAGGTCTGCAACTTTTTTCTTTAATTCTGCAATTGCAGCTTGTTGTTCTTGCTTAATCGTTGCTTTAGCATTTTCAATCATCTTAGAAGCTTCTTGACCCGCTTCTTCTTTAGCATCTGCTATAATTTTATCTTTGATCTCACGAGCTTCCTTCATCATTGCATCACGCTCTGCTCTTGCTTCCTTTAATAATTTCTCGTTATCCGCCTGTAAGTTTTGCATTTCCTTACGAGCATTCTCAGCTTGATCTAAAGCACTCTGAATACCTTCTTCCCTTGCATCAAGAGAACTTAAAATTGGCTTCCAAGCAAACTTTGCTAATAAAAATAATAATACGATAAGGATTATCAAATTCATGAAAAATAACCCTGGCGAAAAATCATGTAATAACTGATCCATTATATCTAATTTATTCTTTTAAAAAAATATTTTTGTTTAATTCTTAAAACACTTCCTGCAACCAACCGTTACAGGAAAATGTTTTGTTTTTGTTTCTTTTGGAATTATTTCCCTAAGATTAAAGCACCGAATGCTAATCCTTCTAATAATGCTCCGATGATGATCATCGCAGTTTGGATTTTACCAGCAGCCTCAGGTTGACGAGCAATTCCTTCCATTGCTTTTCCACCGATTTGACCTAATCCGATTCCTCCACCGATTACGATTAATCCTGCTCCTATTAAATTAAGAGTTCCTGTCATGATACTTGATTTATATAATTAAACAAATTCTTATTCTATATTATTAATGTGCATGATCGTGCTCATGCACTTCTACTGCCATTCCGATAAACAAAGCAGACAACATGGTAAAGATAAACGCTTGTAAAAACGCTACTAGTACCTCAATTACCATAATGAATGTTGCTAAAACAAAAGACATTCCTGTTGAAGCTATAGGACCAAAGTCCTTCTTCAAAACAATCATTAAAGCGATTAAGCTCATCACCACGAAGTGACCAGCTGTAATGTTTGCGAATAAACGAACTAATAACGAGAATGGTTTAATTAAAACAAACCCTACTAATTCGATTACTGCTAATATTGGTCTTAATACTACTGGTACACCTGGCATCCATAGTGTGTGAGCCCAGAAATCTTTAGAACCATTAGTTAAATATATAACCGCAGTAAACAATGCTAAACACATTGTAACTGCAATTTGACCAGTTACGTTAAATCCTATTGGAGTTAACCCTAATAAGTTTAATATCCAGATAAAGAAGAATACCGTTAATAGATATGGCATAAATCTTCTATATTTTTTCTCACCAATATTTGGTCTAGCGATTTCATCTCTTACGTATAACACTAAAGGCTCAAGAACACGACCAACTCCTGTTGGAATAGCACCTTTTTTGTATCCTTTAGCTAAGGAACGAAACCCTAAAAACATTAGCAAACCAGCTAATAACATTCCGAATACACTTTTAGTGATCGAAAAATCTAAAACCTTGTGTGCATTTGTTGCGTGGTGTGCTTCATCTAATTTCACATGCTCTGCTCCTTCATCTAGTTCGTAAATCTTACTATGAATTTTAGCTAATTTTACGCCACCTGCATCAACTATTACATGTCCATCATCATTATGATGAAATTTAGACGACATGAAAGTTTTTAATCCTTTGCTCGTCCAAACAATTACTGGTAATGGAAAACCAACATGTTTTCTTTCACCTGCGTCATTGGTATATGAATACAATGAAAAATCGTGTGAATCGGCTAAGTGATGTTTAATATAACCTTTAATAGACTCAGGAGTATTAATCTGCCCTCCTTTGCTTGGAGTTTCTCCTCCTCCAGCGAATGCGTTAAATGAAGTAAATACTAATGCTAGTATTGCTACAAACTTGATAGATTTTTTTGCTATCATCATACCTTACTAAATGTAGAATTATGGTCTCTAAATTTCCGTGCAAAGGTACACATTTAATTAAAACTACAAACTCTTTTTTAGATATAGTTTAATATCGTTTCTAAAACGTTATCGTTTAATTGAATTGCTTATTATTTAAGAGTTTAGAAATCGCAACAGCTTCGGCAATTAAAAAAAGAAATAATGGAACCACTAAAGATACTCTTTCTGGTCTTGAAAGTTCTTCTTTTGCAAATACAGATCCGTTAAAAATCAACACAAACAAACCTATTTTTATAAATATAGATGCTAAATAGGCATACCCTGCTTGGTTCGGTAACATGCTTGCAATGAATTCTACAATTCCATACACAATGAAAGCTGCAATTACATGAAATAAATATACTTGTAAAAGTGAAAACGAAAACAGTAGTCCTTTTACTAAATATGCATTTGCAAAATAACTTAATAAGAAAAGAAGTATAAGTGTTGCTGTAAAAATAAGAATACGCTTAGTCATTGTCTTTAGATAAATTAGTCACTTGTTTTATTACCGAATACATGGCAAGAAAAACGGCTGCTAAAGTACAAATTTTAGTGTATAGGTTATCTGAATTAGGGTATTTGTTATCTAACCATTCACCTAATAAACTTCCTAGGTAAATAGTAACTCCCATTTGAATGGCTATTCCGCTAAAACGAGCGTATTGCTTAAGCTGACTTTTGCTTGTCTTTTTGGGCATTTGATTCTTTTCCTGCTAATTCCTTAACTGCTCCTTTCATATTACATGTAGCATTAAAAGCTGCCCCTGGTTCTGTAGAAATTTGCCCTACATTTACATTCCCTGTAATGTTAGCTGTAGATTTTGCTGTTAATGTATTTGCTACATTAAAATCTCCTGAAAATCTTCCTTCAACATCTGCATTATTACATTCAACTGTTCCATTAATAAAACCTTCTTGACCTATAATAACTCTACCGTTAGTTTTTAATGTACCCTCTAAAGTACCATCTATCCTAAAATCACCTTCTGATATAAAGTCTCCTGTTATTTTAGTTCCTCTACCAATTACATTACGGCTACTAGATTTTCTTTCTACGGTGTTATCTTTTTTGTTTTTATTACTGAACATAAGGGAATTATTTTAAAAGTTCTATTATTTGGTTAGCTTTCTGACCTTCAATCTGATTTGCATATTTAAAAGCTACAAATTCAAGGGCTTTTTTGTATTCTTCTTTACTTTGGTATCTACCGATACATAATGCTCGAAGTAAAGCAAATTTAGCAATTAATTCTGAATTTTCAATCTCAGGACCTAATTTATCTATTTGATCTACAGCTTCTTTGTTCATATTGAACTTATACATACTGTATATATTCTTATATTTTTTGTTGATTTCACTTATCTCATTATCTTCGGTAAGCTTTGCATTTGGCTCTCTAATAATCTGCGCAAACTTCGAATCTGGGTAGTTCGTTAGAATAAAATTTTTCTCAGTATCAGATTTCTCTTTTTCCCCTGTTCTATCATAAAGTTGATATAAATGATAGTGAATCGGTAATGTTAACTCTGGTTTGTTATTAACTGACAACAAACGTTCAAACTTCTCTACAGCTAAATTAGAATTTTTAAATTGTTCTTTATAAATCAACCCTAATTGATACAATGCATCATTTCTATCTTTTAATAATGTTTCAATTTCTGCTTTATCCGTAGGAATTGTTTTTGTATATGTTGCTACTTCATATTTGCTATCTATCTTTTGAGTATCATCCTCTTCTTCTCCTCCCTCAGAAATAATTGTTTTATCTGACCATCTCCAATTGTCTTCTAAAGGACGATTTCCCCAAACTTTAGTAAATGCAACCTTACCAAATCCTTTTGATTGTGAATTATAAAAATACCATTTCCCTTGATTTCCGACATTAAAAGAACTCCCACCACCTAATTGGCCTCCAAAATTTTGAGAATTCGCTAACTGCTGTCTTCTCTTCTCTTCGTCCTCTTTTAATTTTGCTATATAGTCTTCAAAAAAAGCAGTTTGCTCTTCAGAACTCATTGCTGTCAATTTCAATATGCTATCGTTATTCTGAACCAACTCTTCAAACGATCGTAGTTTATTTAAGCCTTTTTGCTTTCTTTTAATTCTACGTATTCTTTTTTCGTTCTCAAACTCTTCAGAGGTAACTTGTAGCACACTATCGTAAAATGAACCTGCTAATAAATATTCTTGTTTATTAAAGTAAATATTCCCTAAACGTTCGTAAGCATAAGTTTTCTGATAATTTGTATTCTTTTTTGCTTCTAAAGATTTTAAATAATATCCTGTTGCTTTATTTACACTATCCCTTTTCTCTTCTAAAACTCCTAAATGATAATATAATTCATTATGATATTTTCTATTATCTGAATTTCGGATTAGTTTTTTAAACTTTCCTATTAAACCTAAGTTTGTTGAATCTTTATCTAAATTCTTAACCAACTCAATATAGGCATGGATTTTATATTTTCTTGGTGTTTTACGGCTCCCTGCTAACAATTGAAAAACTGTTTTTGCGGAATCTTTATGATTTAATTCACTGTAAATCTGACCTAAAACAAATCTATTTCTGTACGATTGTTCGTTATTCGCTAAATTTATAGATTGTTTTAAATTATCAATAACTTTTTGGATAGTATCTGTTTTCTCATACGCCATAGCTAAAGCAGTATGTGCAGATTGAAGTTGTACTCCTGTTAAATCTTCTTCATTCTTATCTAAATCTACTAAAAGTTTTAAGGTTTCTATAGCTAGCTTTTCATTTTCTAATCGAACATTGGCTTTAGCTCTCCAAACTTTAGTATCATATATTAAATCTGCTTTAGGGTAATTTGCAATAATGTAATTGAATGCCTCTATAGCAGGAATAAAACGTTGTGTATAATATCTTGCCTTACCCAGTAACAGATATGAATCGTCTATCTGACGGTTTTTTTCATATCCATTGATATTCATAGAGTGACGCTGAATTGCTTTTGTCGCTTTTTCTTCTGCTCTATCAAATGGAGTTGCAGCTTTATTTTGTTTGTCTTCTTTTTTGTCAAAACCTCCGCCAGGGCTTCCTAACCGTAATTCACCTATATTTCTTTCATTAAAATTAATAGGTTCTAGAGGTAATCGCTTCCAGAAGTTATCGGAATAATTTGCTTCTATATTTTTTACCCCTTTTTCAAAAGCCTGTTCTCCGTTAAATAATACGTTATATTTTGTATTTAACACATGGAAGTTTCTGTTAATTACTGTGTCTTTCTTGGTACTACAAGAAAAGACAACAACTATACTACTAGTAAAAACAAGTGCTTTATATAAATTTTTCATAAAAAAGAGCTCTACTCTTGTACAACAACTAAATTAAACATCTTATTGTACAGATGAGCGTAAAAATAGAAATAAAAACCTAATTTTCTAAAGAACACGAAAAATAGCTCTCTAATTCTTACAAACTTCCTGTTCTAGTACCAAGTATTTTACTATACATAGTTCTTACAACAACACTATTAGTTCACATACTTCAGTACTATATCTAAATATAAAATAGTAACAAAGTTTTCATTTTACTGGGCCTATTTAATCAATTCAAAAGTTCCTTTTTTAGCGCCTTTTTCAACTGAAATTTTTAAAATTTTCTTGCCTTTAAAGCTTAGTACTCCTGTTTCAAAACCCTTTTTTACTACTACGTACAAATCCCTATTTTTTCTTTTTCTTACTTTATGGTAAAACCCTTTAACATAATCTGCATCAACATCGGGAAAAGGTCTCACCTCATACTTTTTTTCGTCAGTCTCAAATGTCATTTCAAACAAAGGGAGTTTTTCTCTTTTCCCACTTTTACCATAAAAGTTGACATCAATAACAATGTATTTGTGTCCTTCTGGTGCTATAACCCAGCCTTTACCTCCTCTGGTAACTCTTTTGTACTTAATTTTCTCTACTTCAAAAGTGATATTGTCTGTTAATTCAATTTCTTGAGCATAATTTACTCCAGCAAATACAACTAACATTAAACAAAACATAGCCTTTTTAAAGTCTGTTTTCATATCTTTTTTAAAAAATTATTTCTATTTTATTTTAAGTGATTTTCCTATTGCTTCTAATTCAAAAAGAAAATCTCTCTTGTTAACTGAAGGAGCATATGTAAACCCTTCAAAAACCACAAGTCTGTTATTCTTCTTATCAAGAATTGTATAATTCAAAAAAGGCCCTGCCATAAAATCATTCTTCACTTCCCATTTTCCTCTTGTTTCATATGCTTTTTTACCATCTATAGTAGTCTCATAAATAAAAGGTGTGTATGCTTGTTCAGTAATCATATACATCCCTTCTCTTGAGCCAGGTATGAATTTTTCTCCTATGCTGTCTCGTACAATTGTAATATTATCGGCTATTTTTGATTCATCTTTAAGTGGAAGCGAATAAATTAAAATATTATTAGAACCATCTCCTCTTGCTATTCCGCTCATTAGGTGATGACGCATCCATAAAAAGTTACTTAACGTATCTTGAACTAATCTGTAACGTTCAGGAATATCAATCTCAAGCCCTAATGCTTTAATGGTACTTAATTTAGATGCATCAATACGTTCTCTTTTAAAAACTCCTTGCGTAAACTTGATGTCCTCATCCTTAAACAACTGTATAATTTCTTTACCTCTATTATTAATTAGATTTACAAGATCGTATTCGTCCTTATAGGTTACATTAATTACCATTTGAGGTGATGAGAATTTATTTTTCTCTATTGAAAGACTTGAAGAGTCTGATTTCTTAAAAAACAAAATAGCTTTATTGTTACGAACAAACTTGCTAAATCCAGATGGATCAATCTGAGAGACTGATAATAAGGTTTCTGGTTGTGGTAAACCAACTTGATGCTCTCCAAAAACAGATCTAATTGCATCTCCTGGTTTTCCTAACCATTTAGAACTTTTCATAACCACCAAAATTGCATTGGTATTTCCACTAGAAGGTGGTAGTATTATTTCTGCATTCCCGCTGTGTTTACAGCTCAATAATAGCATTAAGGCGCTAAGTAGTATTAGTATTTTTTTCATATTAGTTAGTATTTTAGCTCATGATTTCTTTTAAATATCAAAAAGCGTACCTTTTACATTCTTCTTGGATAAATATATAAACGTTGTCCTGCTCTTAAGTTAGAATTTCTCATGTTATTCCAACGTTTTATATCTTTTACACGAACTCCAAATTTTATGGCAATTTTACCCAAATAATCTCCTGAACGCACCTTGTAACGAATTCTTTTATCCATTTCAAAATACTTCGGTAATGGTTTTTCTCTTAGCGAATCTTCTTTTTGGGCTAGCGCGTAAATTTCTTGCTCTTTTTCTAAAAAATCGATCACTTTATTTCTTGGCAATCGAACTGTAAATTTTTTCTTCTTAATGTAAGGTATAATTTCAATTTTATACTGAGGGTTTAAAAATGATATCATTTCGGTGTTCATATCAATCTTCTCAGCTATTTGATCAAACGACACTGTTCTTTTTACCTGTATGGTATCGGTTTGAAAATCGAATATCTTTGGACTTTCTGGGTATATATCTAATTCACTTGCATATTTAAAAATATACATAGTTGCATAAAAAGCGGGAACATATCCAGCTGTTTCTCTTGGTAAGAACGGACGAATATTCCAATAGTTTCTATATCCTCCAGATCTTTTGATTGCTTTTAACACATTTCCTGGACCAGAATTATATGCTGCTAACGCCAAATCCCAATCACTAAATAAACCATATAAAAAGGTAAGGTATTTGCACGCTGCTATTGTTGATTTTACTGGATCTTGACGTTCATCTACATAAGAATTAACAGCCAATTTATATTGTTTCCCTGTACCGTACATAAATTGCCACAATCCAGTAGCTCCAACTCTAGATTTAATCTGTGGCCGTAGTGAAGATTCTACAATGGCCAGATATTTCATTTCTAAGGGAATATTATACTGGTCTAGATATCGTTCGAACATTGGAAAGAAATACTTTGCTCTTGCCATTAATGCAGGATAATATTTCTTTCGATACTTTAAATAATTATTAATTACACGTTCTAAAGCAGGGTTAAATGCTAAATTAAACGGAGTCGTTTGATTGATTAAACACAATCGTTCTTTTAGTAATTCTGGAGTAACTAATTTTGTTGTATTGCTTACTAAATCCTTATCTTTAATTAGGTATGGAACACTATCAAATAAAGGAGAGTATAATTTTGCTTCTACTAATAAACTATCAATTCTTTTTAAGTCGTCATTAGTATATTTCTCTTTGACAACTAACTTTTCTGGAATCGAATCTATTTTTTGAACAGGAATCGAATCTGTGGTTGATATCGTTTGATTTGACTCTGGTTGTTGGATAGAATCTATAGGTTGAACTTGGGCAAAAGTAGTAGTAAAAGCAAGTACGGTTAAGGCAAAAAATATGTTCTTCATTACAATTTATAACTAACTAAAATTGAAACTCAACGACAACAGGGCAATGATCTGAATGCTTTGCATCTGGTAAAATATAGGCTCTTGAAATCTTTTCTTTTAAAGCTTCCGTAACCATACAATAATCCAATCGCCAACCTTTATTGTTTGCTCTTGCATTCGCTCTATAACTCCACCAAGAATACTCTTGTCTTTCTGGATTCATAAAACGAAAACTATCGATAAATCCGCTAGCAATAAATTTACTTAACCAATCTCTTTCTTCAGGAAGAAAACCTGAAACACCTTTCATTTTCGGATTGTGTATATCGATGGCTTCATGACAAATATTATAATCACCACAAATCACTAAATTCGGAATCGTTTTTCTTAATTCAGTAGCATAATCTAAAATTTCATCCATATACTTGAACTTAAAATCTAATCGATCGCTATTAGTTCCTGAAGGTAAATACATGCTCATTACAGATACTTCGTCATAATCTACACGTATATTTCTCCCTTCAAAATCCATCGTTTCAATACCTGTTCCGTACGCTACATGATTGGGCTCTTTTTTACAAAAAATTGCCACACCAGAATACCCTTTTTTATCTGCAGAAAACCAATATTGATATGGATAACCCGCAGCTTCAAAATCTTCAGCTTTTAATTGATCTTTCTGCGCTTTTGTTTCTTGAATACAAATCACATCTGGACTCGCAGCCTGTAACCATTCTATAAACCCTTTTTTTAAGGCTGCACGGATTCCGTTTACGTTATATGAAATTATTTTCATGTAGTCTTTAAATTAAGCTTTCTATTTTACTTTAGCAACAAAGCAATCTTTACGCAAAGATTGCTTTGTTTTATATTTACGATACTGTAATTTTAAATATCCATTTCAGGAACTTCACCAGGAACTACTAATGTTCCTTCTGTAGCTGCCTGAATTTCCTCAACAGAAACACCAGGAGCTCTTTCTACCAAATGAAAAGTATTATTTTTTACTTCTAGTACAGCTAAGTTTGTCACAATTTTAGTTACACAACCTACTCCTGTTAATGGTAAAGAACATTTTTTTAATAACTTTGATGCTCCTTTTTTATTCGTATGCATCATGGCTACGATAATATTTTCAGCAGAAGCAACTAAATCCATAGCACCTCCCATTCCTTTAACCATTCTTCCTGGGATTTTCCAATTGGCAATATCACCATTTTCCGCTACTTCCATAGCTCCTAGGATAGTTAAATCGACATGTTTTCCTCTAATCATAGAAAAACTTGTTGCCGAATCAAAGAAACTTGCACCTGGCAGGGTAGTTATTGTTTGTTTTCCTGCGTTAATAATATCTGCATCTTCTTCTCCTTCAAAAGGAAAAGGTCCCATTCCTAAAACGCCATTTTCACTTTGAAATTCAACTTCTATATCTTCTCGAACAAAATTGGCTACTAATGTTGGAATTCCTATTCCTAAATTCACATAGTATCCATCTTTTACTTCTTTTGCTATTCGCTTTGCTATTCCGTTTTTGTCTAACATTGTAATAATGTATCAATTTATAAATGTAACAATGTAATAATTGGATAATATACTGATTATCTCGACTTAATACTTGTACTTAATATTTTATATAAAATTAATCCTAATTCTTTCACTTTACTATCCAATTCAGCATTTTTAGGGTAACTTTTAGATTTATCACAAAGAATTAACCAGTATTTTGTTTCCTCTAATTCTTTGGTTGCGATTTTCATTTTATGAATAAAATCTGATTTACTTTCAGCATTCTGAGCTTCATGAATATTAGCTCCTATACTGATACCAGATTTTAACAACTGCCGTGCAATTACAAATTTCTTATGCTCTTCCAATTTTCGCAAAATTCAATTACTAATAGTGCAACTTCAATAGATTTTTCTACAACTACATTTTTCATTAGTACATTGATTAATTGCTATATTGAAAAATTAAGATTTCGCTCTTACAGTTCGTTGTTCGATTCTTTTCTCATATTTCTCTCCTTGAAAAATACGTTGTACAAAAATCCCTGGAATATGAATTTGATTTGGATCTAAAGTTCCTGCAGGAACCAATTCCTCTACTTCTGCAACTGTAATTGTAGCTGCACCACACATACATGGGTTAAAATTACGTGCAGTTCCTTTAAAAATTAAGTTTCCTGCCTCGTCACCTTTCCATGCTTTAACAAAAGAAAAATCTGCCTTAAAAGCTTCTTCTAAAACATACATTTTTCCGTTAAACTCTCGTGTTTCTTTACCTTCAGCTACCTCTGTTCCGTAACCTGCTGGTGTGTAAAATGCTGGAAAACCAGCTTGAGCTGCTCTACATTTTTCTGCTAAAGTACCTTGTGGAGTCAACTCTACTTCTAGTTCACCTGACAACATTTGTCTTTCAAACTCATCATTCTCTCCAACATAAGACGAAATCATTTTTTTTATTTGATGGTTTTGTAATAAGAAACCTAAACCAAAATCATCTACACCTGCATTGTTAGAAATACAAGTTAAATCTGTAAGACCCAATCGCACCAATTCTGCTATTGAATTTTCTGGAATACCACATAAACCAAAACCTCCAAGCATCATGGTCATACCGTTAGAAACACCTTGTAAAGCATCTTTTACGGTATTAACTTTTTTATTAATCATGTATAATTTAGTTGTTTGTTTACGATTTAAAAATCATCAGCATCTCCTTGTTGCTGATCTTTATCTCCTTCTTTTTTCTTCTTTTCCTCATGTTTACTACAATCTATATTTATAGTAAGATCACTTGGTTTATCAAAATTAGCTTTGCTAATTTTCAAACTTTTGTCAGCATAACATTTGCGCATAAAAATAGCCCATGTAGGTAAAGACATTGATGCTCCTCCACCTTTATCTAAACCTATAAAGTGTGTAGAACGATCCTCACCACCAGTCCATACACCAGTAGTTAAATTAGGAACTGTTCCCATAAACCAACCATCTGATTGATTTTGAGTCGTCCCAGTTTTTCCAGCTATAGCATTTGTAAATTCATAAGGATAGCCTGTAATAAATTTGGGTCTAATTCTCTTACCTCGTAATCTTGCTCCAGAACCAAACTTTGTTACTCCTTCCATAAGATTTAATACCACATAAGCAGACTCTTCACTTAATACTTCCTTTGTTTTTGGAACAAACGTTTCTAAAACAGTACCATTTTTATCTTCAATTTGTGTAATAAACATCGGAGATACACGCATACCTTTATTTGCGAAAGTAGAATAGGCACTTGTCATTTCTAACAAGGTCAAATCTATAGCTCCTAATGCTATTGAAGGATTGGCTTGAAATTCAGTAGAAATACCAGCAGACTTCGCTAAACGTGCTACATTTATTGGTGTTACTTCGTCTATTAATTGTGCTGTAATTACGTTTACTGATCTTGCTAATGCTTGTTGTAGTGTTAATTCTCCTCCGTACTTATTTCCAGCATTCCTTGGTGTCCAATCATCTTCCATTCCATATTTTTCTTTTGGAATAGTATATGGAGTATTCGCTAGCTTATCGCAAGGAGATCTTTTTAATTGATTAATTGCAGTAGCATATACAAAAGGTTTAAAAGTAGAACCTACTTGACGTTTTTGTTGCTTTACTGCATCGTATTTAAAGTGTTTATTATTAATACCTCCTACCCACGCTTTAATATGACCTGTTTGCGGTTCTATAGAAACCAAACCAGAACGTAAAAAGTATTTATAGTAACGAATAGAATCGTATGGAGACATCAGTGTATCTTTATCTCCCTTCCAAGAAAAAACCGTCATATCCGTCTTCGTATTAAAAACCTTTTCAATTTCTTTATCCGATTTTCCAGCAGCTTTCATTCGCTTATAACGATCGGAGTTTTTCTTTGCTCTATTAATAATCTTTCGAATATCTTCACGCTCGATATCGTAAAACGGCGCATTTTTATTCTTTTTATGTTCATTAAAAAAATACTTCTGAAGATTAGACATATGTTCAGTCATGGCTTCTTGAGCATATTGTTGCATACGAGAATCTACAGTAACATAAATTTTTAATCCATCTTTATAAATATCATATAACTCACCATCTGCTTTAGGGTTATCTTTAGCCCAGTTTTTCATAAACTGCTTCAAATATTCTCTAAAATACGTTGCCAAACCATCGCTATGGCTTTCTGGTGTAAATTTTATTTTTAACGGTAGCTTTTGTAAAGAATCCTTCTCCTCTTTAGTAATAAGCTTGTTTTTAAACATTTGAGCAAATACCACATTTCTTCTACTCAATGATTTTTTTCTAGAAACCTTTCGATGCGGATTAAACTGTCTTGGGTTTTTAAGCATTGCTACTAAAATAGCCGACTCTTGTAAATCTAAATCTTTAGGTTCTTTACCAAAATAAATACGTGCTGCAGAACGAATACCGGTAGCATTAAACAAAAAGCCTTGCGTATTTAAATACATGGTAATAATTTCCTTTTTCGTGTACTGTCGTTCTAAACGTACAGCTATAACCCATTCTTTTACTTTCTGAATTACCCTCCTAAATTTATTAGATGAAGCTCTTTTTGTAAATAAGTTTTTAGCTAACTGCTGTGTTATTGTACTAGCACCTCCACCTTTACCTAACTTAGCTACAGCCCTAGCCAAACCTCTAAAATCTATACCAGAATGCTTGTAAAAACGCTCATCTTCAGTAGCTACTAAAGCTTGCACTAAATTCTCTGGTAAATCTTTATAATGTATAGGTGTTCTATTAGCCTTTAAATAATATTTACCTATAGTTTTACCATCTGAAGAAATGATTTCTGTAGCTAAGTCATTTTTAGGGTTTTCTAATTCTTCAAAGGTTGGTAGTTCTCCTAAAACTCCCCATGAAGCCAATAAGAATATTAAACATATCGTTAAAATACCTCCTAAAATTAAGCCCCAAAACCATTTGATAAATTTCCCAAAATTTATTGTCTTCTTTTCAGTCATAATTTATTCAATTTTTTCAATTCTAAATCCTACATCTATAATTCCTTCAAGCTCTTGTACTCCTTCAATATTTCCATTTTTTCGCATGGCTTGGAAGATTTCTAATAGATACTCTCCTGTGGCAGGAAATATAATCTCTTCTTTATAAAATAATTTGTTTTCTTTAATTTCTGAAAAACCTGTTCCCAAGAAATTTCCTTTATTATCGGCCATATCATATTCTAAAGTATCTGTTAGATGATGACCGTCTGGAAACTTCAATTTTGTAATTAAAAACAAGTTACTAAACTGATAATCATTATTATTTCTAATATTGATAAATAAGTTTTTGTTTGTTACAGTATCGTTTACAGTAAACTTAAATGCTACAGGTGTATTAATTCCCCATTTTCCATTATTTACAGTCGAATAATTATCGAAAATTCCTTTGGAGTCACAAGAAACCAGTGATAGTATAGCTACGAATAAAACCAGTATAGTTTTACTGCTTATCAGTTTTTGCATTTTTGTTCCCGTTGTTATTTCTTCTTTTGTTTCTTCTTTGATTATTGTTTGGCTTAGTACCGCTTTGCTTATTATTTTGTTTGTTGTTGTTGTTCGTTTGTTTGTTATTGTTCTGTTTTTTGTTAGATGGTGTATTCTGATGCCCAGATTTTCGGTTAGGGTTACGCTTTTTATTCTGATTTTTCTGATTAGAATTTTTTGCTTGATCCGCCTGTGTTTGCTTGGTGCTCTTTGGCTTATTTGTCTGTTTTTTAGCGTTTGTTTTATTAGGAGATTTGTTAGTGTTAGCGTTCGTTTTTTGATTTTGATTTCTACGACGCCTTTTGTTTCGCCTAGGTTTTTTTGGAGTATCGAATCGAGTTAAACTATCTTGACCAACAACATTTTCAAAACTAACAGGCACTTCCTCTTCTATTTCAGCTTCATAATCTTCTAATGGAGAACCTAATTCATTAGTTGCATTCAACTCAATAATTTCAGCAACTTGATCTAATGTAAGTTTAAACCATTTTGATCGCTCTTCTTTATAGGTATACCAAAGTAATTTTTTGAAAATATCCATTTTTACAAAGGTTGCATCACCTTTCTCTGTCTTTAAGATAACATCTTGTTTTGGAAATGACTCTAACGCATCTAAGTAAGAATCTAATTCAAAATTTAAGCAACACTTTAATTTTCCACACTGACCTGCTAATTTTAAAGGATTTAAAGAAAGTTGTTGATATCTAGCTGCTGCCGTATTTACTTTTCTAAAATCTGTTAACCATGTAGAACAACATAATTCACGACCACAAGAACCGACACCTCCTAAACGAGCAGCTTCTTGTCGCATTCCTACTTGTTTCATTTCTACTCTGATAGAAAATGCACTAGCCAAATCACGAATTAACTGACGAAAATCAACTCTATCGTCTGCAGTGTAGTAAAATGTGGCTTTATTCCCGTCTCCTTGAAACTCTACATCAGAAAGCTTCATTTTTAAACCCAACTTACTAATAATTTCTCTACCTTTTCGTTGTGTTTCTAACTCTCTAGCTCTAGCGGTTTCCCACACATCGATGTCTTTTTGAGTCGCTTTACGGTATATTTTCTTTACATCTTCGCTATCTTGAGCGACTTTTCGTTTTTTCATTTGCACTTTTACAAGCTCACCAGCAAGAGAAACCACACCAATATCATGACCTGGTGAACCTTCTACAGCCACCACATCTCCCATAGATATTCTTATTTTAGGATTGCTTTTGTAAAAATGCTTTCTTCCGTTTTTGAAACGGACTTCATATATATTAAATGGAGCTTCACCTGTTGGCAAAGTCATATTTGATAACCAATCAAAAACAGCTAATTTATTTCCACTACCACATGTTCCTGTAGCGCAATTTCCATTACTCTTACATCCATTAGGAACGCCATTCTTGTTAGTTGAGCAACTGCTACAACTCATAATTTATGTATTTATGAATAATCTTTTAAATCTGACATACAGCCAGCATCAAGAGACTAATTATATTTGTTTGATTTTTAATTAGATAAAAAAACACTTCTTTTTTCTTATCGATCTGTAAATATAGTCATTCTAAAGGAATGTAAAAACCTGTTCACTCATTGAGATCAGCCCTTCCCTAAAAATGATATGCAAATTGCAATTGCTTTTTCTAAATGTTCAGGTAATTCTTCTTCGATCCAAGGATGTTTAGCTCCAAAAACATGATCTGCATTTTCTAAAACATGAAGTTCTGCATTTGGACTCCATGATTTTAAACGTTCTGCTTCAACAATATGTATAGCCGTATCTCCATCACCATGAATAATACAATAAGGAATTTTCAATTGTTCTACAGCTCTTTTAATCGTTAATCGTTTTTCGTTAGCCATAAAATCTTCATAAAATTGATAATAATGTGGCATTTGCTGCTTTGTCCTTCCGTTCAACACATACTTAACCCCATTTGCTTTCCACTCTGCTAAACCTCCTGAAGTTGCGGTTCTACTTTTATAATCTGAAACTCCAGCTAAAGAAATTACTTTTTTAACTCTTACATCTTCTTCAGCCTTTATTGTTACTATTCCACCTGCTCTACTGTGCCCTAAAAGCGACAATCTGTTAAATTGCAATTCGTTTTTAAATTGTTCGGAAGTTTCACACCAATTTATAACGGCTTCTAAATCATCTAATTCCTTTGTGTAATTATTATTTCCAAAAGCTTCTAAATCTCCAAACTCTAATGGGTTTTCTGGTGTAGTTCCATTATGGGAAAAATTAAACTTTATAAAAAAGAAACCTGCTTTAGCAAAATTTTTACCCATAATATCCCATGCACCCCAATCTTTAAAACCTTTGTAACCATGGCAAAAAATAACAATATCTTTTTTCTTATTATTGGCCTCATAAAAAACATCTAGTAGTATTGGTTTATCGTTTTTTGATAGTATACTATTTTTTAATATTTCCATAAATACTTTTTTCAGAATAGGTACAAAATACAAAAGCTCATCTAAAAAAGATGAGCTTTTGTATGTTTATTTAAAATGGTATTACACCACTCCTTGTGCTAACATAGCATCGGCAACTTTTACAAACCCTGCTATATTTGCTCCTTTTACATAATCTACATATCCGTTTTCATCTGTTCCATATTCAACACATGATTTATGAATATTCTCCATAATACCTTTAAGCTTTTCATCAACCTCTTCACGAGTCCAACTCAAACGTAATGAATTTTGACTCATTTCTAGCCCTGAAGTAGCCACACCTCCTGCATTAGAAGCTTTTCCTGGTGCAAACAAAATTTTATGATCGTGGAATGCATGTATCGCCTCAGGAGTAGATGGCATATTTGCTCCTTCACTAACACAAATACATCCGTTAGCAATTAATGTTTTAGCCTCTTCACCATTTAATTCATTTTGAGTTGCGCATGGTAATGCGATATCACATGCAACACTCCATGGTCTCTCTCCTTTAAAGAATTTAGCTGAAGGATACTTCTCTACATACTCGTGTATACGACCTCTTTTTACATTTTTTAACTCCATTACAAAAGCTAATTTTTCAGCATCAATTCCATCTTCATCGTAAATATATCCTGAAGAATCAGATAATGTAACTACTTTGGCACCTAGCTCTGTTGCTTTTTCACAAGCAAACTGTGCAACATTTCCTGAACCCGATACAGTAACAACTTTTCCATTAAAAGAATCTCCTTTAGTTTCCAACATACTTTGTGCAAAATATACTGTACCATATCCTGTAGCTTCAGGTCTAATTAAAGATCCTCCCCAACTTGCTCCTTTACCAGTAAGTACTCCAGTAAATTCATTTCTCATTTTTCGGTACATACCAAACATATACCCTATTTCACGTCCTCCAACTCCAATATCTCCAGCTGGAACATCTGTGTTAGGACCAATATGTCTAAATAATTCACTCATAAAAGCATGGCAGAAACGCATAATTTCATTATCTGATTTTCCTTTAGGATCGAAATCAGAACCACCCTTTCCACCACCCATAGGTAATGTAGTTAATGAATTTTTAAATACTTGTTCGAAAGCTAAAAACTTTAAAATACTTGCGTTTACTGTTGGATGGAAACGCAACCCTCCTTTATATGGCCCTATAGCAGAATTCATTTGAATTCTATACCCTCTATTTACCTGAATTTCACCACTATCATCTACCCAATTTACTCTAAAAGAAATTAATCTTTCAGGTTCAACCATTCTTAATAATATATTTTTTCCGTGATAAATATCATGTTTAACAATGTATGGGATAACAGTTTCTGCTACTTCTTGTACAGCTTGCAAAAATTCTGGTTCATGACCGTTACGTTGTCTAACCAGATCCATAAAGGCCTTTATTTTAGATTCCATAATTTAACTATTCTAAAAATGTTTTTTTTATAAAAATTATATACAAATATAAATAATTAACTAATTTGATGGTTTAAAAAAGGGCTTTTTTTACGAAAACGAAAACGTTGTAGTAGTTCCTATAATTAACCATACTATTTCAGTAAAAAATCTTAAATTTGTCGCTTAATTTGACGGATTATGTTAGAAAAGATTACAGGATTAATCGAAGAAGTTAAAAACTTTGATGCCTCTTCATCAGTTGAGATTGAAAATTTCAGAATAAAATACTTAGGGAGCAAGGGAATTTTAAAGGATTTGTTTGCAGAATTTAAAAATGTTCCTAATGAACAAAAAAAGGAATTTGGACAAACAATTAATCTTTTAAAGAAGTCTGCTGAAGAAAAAATCAGTGCTTTAAAAGAACGCTTAGAAAGTGCTGTTGAAGAAAAAGGTGTTTATGGAGATTTAACTCGTCCTGCTGAACCAATTCAATTAGGTTCAAGACATCCAATAGCTATTGTTAAAAATCAAATTATTGAAGTTTTTAACAGAATTGGATTTACAGTATCTGAAGGTCCAGAAATTGAGGATGATTGGCATAACTTCACTGCATTAAACTTGCCAGAATATCACCCAGCAAGAGATATGCAAGATACTTTCTTTATTGATAAGAATCCTGATACTCTTTTACGTACACATACATCATCTGTTCAAGTTCGATATATGGAGCAAAATGAGCCTCCGATAAGAACTATTTCTCCAGGTAGGGTATTTAGAAATGAAGATATTTCTGCTCGTGCGCACTGTATTTTCCATCAGGTTGAGGGATTATATATAGATACTGATGTTTCTTTTGCTGATTTAAAGCAAACATTATTATATTTTACTAAAGAAATGTTCGGAAAATCTAAAATTAGATTACGTCCTTCTTATTTCCCTTTTACTGAGCCAAGTGCAGAAGTAGATATTTACTGGGGACTAGAAACTGAAACTGATTATAGAATTACAAAAGGTACAGGTTGGTTAGAAATTATGGGATGCGGTATGGTTGACCCTAATGTACTTAAGAATTGTAACATCGATCCGACGAAATATTCTGGATATGCTTTTGGTATGGGAATTGAGCGTATAGCCATGTTATTATACCAAATACCAGATATTAGAATGTTTTATGAAAATGATGTTCGTTTCTTAGAACAATTTAAATCTGTCATCTAAAAAATAACATCTATTATAATTTAAAGTTGTAGTGTTTTTTAATCTTAAAAACACTACAACTTTTTAATTTCAAAAAAATATAACATGAAAAAAGACATCAGAATACCTGAAGTTACAGGAATAGAAATGGCTGTTGTTTTAGAACAAAATAAAACCCATAACACAGACGATTGGTATGTTTACCTTATCAATCGAAAAGAAGTAGATATAGAGATGATTATGATTGTTTCTCAAGGTTTTTCAGAGACCAAAACAACTACAGTGTTTAGAAAAAGAATAGACAAACTTACAGCTTTAAGTTCTATTAAAGTTGAAATGATTCATCCAGATGTTTTTAGTTTATCTAATAGATTTCAAGTTTCTTTTTTTGAAGGAAATCAATTATTTGAAAAAACGTTTACGTTTGAAGCTAATACTATTAAAGAAGGTAGTTTAAGAATGATTAAAACCTTACATCAAAGAGGAATCGTTATTACATAAAAAATCCTTTTACGATTGGGGACGTAAAAGGATTAATTTAATCAACCAAATAAATTTAAAAAACCTTCATTTATTTTCTTATAATGAAAAAAACAAAACTATAAGGAATACTTTCATGTATATCACTTATTTACACTTCAAATATACTATCCTTTCCCTTGTTTTTTTACTCATTTTCGATCATAATATTCTCTTCTGTAGATAAATGGTTATAATTTATCGATATACTGAAAAACAAATCAAAAAACTACTATAAACATCTATTTTACAAAGCTTAACAGCCAATCAACTTTAATTAAAAAAGGTGGTTAACAAATACTCAAGAAACAAAAAATCCTTTTACGATTGGGGACGTAAAAGGATTAATTTAATCAACCAAATAAATTTAAAAAACCTTCATTTATTTTCTTATAATGAAAAAAACAAAACTATAAGGAATACTTTCATGTATATCACTTATTTACACTTCAAATATACTACGCAATCTCTTGTGAATCAGTAAGTATTCGATATATGATTTTTTATCTATAGACTAGCTGTACTTATGTGTCGATGAATGAAAATAAAGCATTAAATCCTCAAGTATTATTAAACTTAACAAGCTTTTAAATGAAGATAATAGAGAGATTGTTTTGGTAGTTTAGTATTAATTTAGGATAATAAAAGATATCAGTTCTTGATACAATTTCCTATCGAAAATCAATCGAATTTGACAATTTTGATAACTTTATATTCTTATCACCTATTCACGTTAAATCGTACAAAAGTTAATTCATAAAAATTAGTGTAGAAACCAGATAAAAAAACCCTTTTACATTTGGGGTTTGTAAAAGGGTGAACAGGTTTTAGTAAGTAAACCTTATAACTTAAAATGAAAAAACAAAACTTAAATTGGGGATTATTAAAATTCAGTTTTATTTGTACTTCTATTAACACTTCAAAAGTATGAACCTTTAAGGTTTTAAAATCGCACACTTCGATGTTAGGTTTCTTAATTTAGATTAAGAGTTCATTTTTATCGACGAATTGTTTTTAGTTTCTAGTTATTAGTTTTAAAAACCAATAGTTGAAATGATATAACAATACCTTGAATCTAATCTTAAAGAAATTTACTATCCTCAATAGAGAAAATATTAAATAGATTCGTAAGTTTCAACAGTTATTGATGCTGTAACATCTCCTGTGTGTTTTGTTGATAATGGTTCGAAAAGTAAAATATGCACCTCTTCTTTAGCTACAGGTTTATGCAATACTCCTTTAGGAACAACATAGAATTCTCCTTCATTTACTAAAACAGAAGTGTCTTCTAAATCAATTTGTAGTTGCCCTTTTATAACCATGAATAACTCATCTTCATTTTCATGTTTGTGAAATACAAACTCTCCCTTAATTTTAGCTAGTAAAACTTGTTGTCCATTCAATTCTGCTATCTTTTTAGGAGACCATTGGTCTGAAAACAGATTAAACTTCTCTCCAATATTGATTACTTTGTTCATGATACTATTTCCTTAGTTACTTTTCAAATTCTGTACATCTTCTGTTACTATTTTTGATAATTCTTTGAGTTTATTTTCCTCAAATAACTTTGGTAACTCTGATAAAGGTGTACCTACTTCTGCTTTATAATTTACATAGTCCTGAAAAATAATTCCATCAACAGCTCTTCTATTATAACTACTTCTAAAACGAACCCCTCCGTTATTTACCTTGTAGTTGTATGCTAAATAATCTAAAGTATTAGAGTTTTTATTAATCCAATAATAAAACTGATCTTCAAAATCTTTACCTCCTCCTTCTTGATTAAAAGTAACTTCTACTACATGATATGCTATTTTATTGATTGTTACTTCTCCTTTGTACTTTTTATTTACTGCTGCATCATTGAGCTTATAAGGTAATAAAGCAAAATAAATAACTGAATTTAAGGCTTCACTATAACGAGATTTCGTTTTACTATCTAAAGTAACATCCTTTCCATTAACTTTTCTTGTTGCTAAGCCATTAGATAAAATATCTTCTACTATTTCATCTTTTATTTTTCTTTTAACGCTATAACGATAAGAGTTTTCAGTATTTCTTAAACTATACTCATTTCCCCTAAACACAAAGCTATAATTAGCAGTATCGTATAATTCGCCTCCATGAGCTTTAATGGCTTTATTAATAATACTATCTCCTTTGGAAATAGGAAGCTCTTTTTCTTTATTAATTTTTATAGGTTCCTCTTTTTTAATCTGACAAGAAATTAGGGATATTGATAGTATTGCAATTAATCCTCTAAAAAAAAATCTGTTCATGGTTAAGTTTTGTTTATTACTAATGTGTCTACTTTTTTTTAGCAACTTACAACTTATCTTTAAAATTATTGGTACTATAATATTGAAAGAAATTATACATTCTAAAATGAACTACCTAAATACGAATATAAAAAGCATCTGACTGAAGTTTTTTTATACCTAAATATAAATGTGTAAAGGAAATTAAATCTTTGGTTATCAAACTTCAAATAAAAACACAAAAAAACCACTTAAAAAATTAAGTGGTTGCTATTATTATAATCGATTGAGCTATTTTAAATTGATATTAGCTTTTCCAACTTTTCTTTTATCAATATAAACATTAGCGGTATATCCACCTTCAATTAAAGAAGCCCTATCTACAGAAATCAGTGAAACTACACTGATTTTCTCCCTATCGTAATCAATATTAATAAGATCATTGTATGAAATTTCATTTTCAAATCCATTTTTCTCTGAAGGGACAATATTATTGTGCTCATCTAAAAGTTGTACAAAAATTTGTCTATTACCAATGCTTGCTATTTCATTAGGAAGCACATCAAATTTAATCTTAAAAGCGTCTGTTTTATTTGACTTTGTAGTACTTCTGTACTTTCCATTATTTCGTTCCTTTAATGCTTCTATTGTAACTGTACTGATTTCTATAACTCCCGCAAGATCAACTTTATGTTTTAATGCTTTTTCTGTGGTTTTTAGTTTCTTATTTACAGCTAATAACGAATTGTAAGATTTTGACTTTTTGGATAATTTTTCTTTAGCAACTCTATTTTCGTTACGTAACTTTTTATTTTGCTCTCTAAGTGAATGTGCTCTAAGAAAAAGTTTCCTGTTTTCACGTTCTAGTTTAGTAACCTTTAAAGAATATTTAAAAAGTAAATCGTAGTTCACTTTTTCCATTTTCTTAATTGAATCTTTAAGTGCTATAATTTTGTTCATTCCATTGACAACACGACTCGTCAACCATTTCTTCTTTGTCGTTATTTCTTTGTAATCTGCAACAATTTTGTCAAGCTCTTTTTCGAGTAAATATCTTTCTTTAAAAAATTCTTCTTCTAACTCATTGCGATTCTCGTTGGTTTTAAAAGAGTAAATAACTAAAGATGCTATTAAAATTATTGGAGCATACTTTAAGAACTTTTTCACCGAAGTACTTGGTAAAGTTTTCATTGGATTGGGGGAATAAAATTAAACGTTATAAAATTAAAAATGATATGTATATCACTTCATCTACTTCGACAACTAGCTCTTTACTAACCATAAGAATACTAGTTTGTTCGATAAACAGTCACATATTGTGATAAATATGCCTCCTTTAAAAGTACAAAAAAAACTTTAATTATCTTATTTTTGATTGAAAATAAAATTCTTTTATGAATATACAGGAACTGGTTGCTACATTTTCAGGATGGGTTTGGGGGATACCTTTATTAATTTTACTTATTGGTGGCGGATTAACATTATTTATCTATTCTGGATTGATCCCTTTTCGATATTTAGGACATGCAGTAAATATCTTAAGAGGTAAGTATGATAAAGATCATTCTCCTGGAGATCTTACACATTACGAAGCTTTATCTTCTGCCATAGCAGCTACTGTTGGCATGGGTAATATTAGTGGAGTAGCTATAGCAATAGCTACTGGTGGGCCTGGTGCTATTTTTTGGATGTGGGTTAGCGCATTTGTTGGCATGGCTACAAAATTTTTTACCTGTAGTTTATCTATAATGTACAGAAGCAAAGATGAAGAAGGTAATGTAAAAGGCGGGCCAATGTATGTTATTACAGAAGGCTTAGGCAAAAAATGGAAGCCTTTAGCGCTATTTTTTGCTGCTGCTGGTTTAATTGGAACATTACCGGCATTTCAAGCTAATCAATTAACACAAACTTTAATTGATGTTTTTAAGGTAAATGAAAGTAATGCTGAAACTTCTAAGTTATTATTAGGAATAACAATAGCAAGTATTACTGCTGCTGTTATTTTTGGTGGCATTAAAAGAATAGGGAAAATAGCTGGAAAACTTGTTCCTGTAATGGTTGCTATTTATTTGATTACTGTGTTAGCTATTTTAATTTTAAAGATTGAAAACATCCCTTCTATATTTTCTTTGATATTTACTGATGCCTTTTCTGGTAATGCTGTTATGGGAGGAGCCTTAGGTGCTTTGATTATTACAGGAGTTAAAAGAGCGGCTTTTTCTAATGAAGCAGGTTTAGGAACAGCTCCAATGATGCATGGTACTGCAAAAACAGATGAACCCATACGAGAAGGTTTAGTAGCAATGTTAGGACCTGCTATAGATACCTTATTAGTATGTACACTCACAGCTTTAGCTATTTTAGCTTCTGGAGTTTGGGAAAATTTTAAAGGAAACGGAATATCACTTACACTTAGTTCTTTTGATGCTGTTTTACCTTACGGAATTGGTAGTGTTATCTTAACTATTTGTGTTTTAATTTTTGCCTTTTCAACGCTTTTTACGTATTCTTTCTATGGGTACTCTTGCTTATGCTTTTTAACAAACACAAAAATAGGCAAGTACTATAATTATTTTTATATCTTAACTATAGTAGTTGCCTCAACTATAAAACTAAAGTTTGTAATTAACCTTATCGATAGTGGTTATGCGTTAATGGCAATTCCTACTGTAATTTCTACATTGATTTTAGCACCGAAAGTAAAAAAGGCAGCTAATGAGTATTTTAAAAGATTAAAAACAGAAAAGAGTTCATAATTACTTTCTTAAATAAAATTTCACACTTTTGTAAAGCATAATTCCGCTAAATATAAAAATAAGTGCTCCCCACATCCAGTAGGTTCCAAAAGTATTGACAGCTATATTCTGTGTATCAGAAGTCATTACTCGCCCATGTCTTTCAAACTGTTTTGTAAATAAGTAATTAAATTGAAGATATGTACTCAAAACACATTGTAATCCTAAAAATAAAACAGTAATTGTTTCAATCTTTTTGTTTTTTAAAAACATAATAATAATGAATAGGATCACAAAACCACTCAACACCATTATTCCCCAATACGAACGAATCCAAATCATTAAAGACAAAATAATGACTCCTGTTAAAACTCGAAATAAAATTGCAGCATGTTTTTGAGATCTGGCGGCTATAATTAGAATACTCCCAGAAATTGCTGGACCAAATAATCCACCTGCCGCAGTTAAAGCACTACAAATATGTAATGGTAAAAACCGATCGGTAACTGTTGAGTAAGCTACACCACCTCCATTTTGATAAATCTCTAGATAATGAAACTTACCTCCAGTTAGCAAAGCTGTTAATCCGTGCCCCATTTCATGAAACCAAGTTCCCAATAGTCGAAAAGGATATTGTACTTGCGCTAAATAGGGTAGCTGTAGTAATAAAAAAATTAGTACTGCTATAAATAATATGGTATAGTCTAACCTTTTAGAAATAACTAATAGCATTTAATAATTTGATTTGTTCGCAAAGTACAATGCATTATGACTGTCAACCGAAGCTCATTTTCAGATGGCTTAACATATTGATTATAACTCACTGCGAACAATCAAAAATAATTGTAAAATACTAAAAGTAAAAAAAAGATCCATCAAATAAATTACTTTGTATTTGATGAAATTACTTTAGTCCTTACTTTGGAATGCATTTTATTTGATGATTTTAGCTGTAACTTTAAGAATTGTAAAAGCGGGTAAATAGATCCGATAGCACAAAATAAGACGGCAGTAATTATGATGTTTTTTATATCTGTAAATGTATTTCCTGCAGTTAGAATAGTTAAAATCATAATCACTGAAATAGGTAACGACAACGCTAATATTGACAATGCAATTCCAGCATCGAATGTTTTCTTTTCATCCTCGATTTGTTTTTCTTTAAATGAAATATTAGAAATATGCGCAAAAGGCCAAAAACTACAAGCACTTAGAGAAAATGCCAACATAAATAAGGTTTCCTTTTCCATCGAAATTCCAAACATCAGAATAACCACACACACCAAGAAAAGTGAAATCGCTCCTCTAAGCATTAATAATGAAAATATTTGATAAAAACTTTTCTTATTTAGCTTTAGAGCTAGTCCTATAAATATTAAGACTAAAGGTGTCATTATAAGACTTAATCGAGTTAAGGTTTCACTAATAAACACCGGTAAATTACTAATTGTTATTCCAAAAGAAAGCAGTATTAACGCTACAGAAATAAATATATTTACAGGTTCTAAAAACAGTGTTTTGGCTAAGGATTGTAATTTACTTTTAATAGATTCCTTTTGAAATGATTTGTTTAAATGATGCCATTTTATAGCAATTAAATACAATACAAATAAGACAAAAAACTTATTTCCCAAATCAGCCATTGCAGCCTTAGCCAAATAATTATCTCCTAAAAACTCTAGAATAAATGGAAAACAAGATAAACCAGGTGCTAGAGACGGAAATAATAGACGAACAGCATTGGACGATGCTTTATTTGTAATTCCTACAAAAGAAATTAAAATTGGCGCAATGAAAAACAATAAAACATTCAATACAATAGCAAATACGGGGAGTGCTATTAAGTTATCATCTATCTTAATTTTTAATAAGGCTATAAAAATAGTGGCGGGTAGTGCTAATGTTAATATTAACGTTTTTAAGCCATTGGTTTCATCTCCCTGAGAAAATTTTCTTTTCAAAAGAACCCCTATCAGAATAAAGATGATAAAGGTCAATGATTTTTCTAATGCACTATCCATAAGTTATGCGAAAATTTCATCCATAGCTTGTGTAAAAAGCTTCATTTCATCCATAGTTCCAATACTCACTCTACACCAATTTTTATCCCAAAATTTGAATGCTCTTACACCTACTTGTTTAGCATAAATCTTTTCTAAAAATTGTTTACCATCTAAAGGAATTTCAAAAATCACAAAATTTGTTTCTGAGGGCATAAATGAATATTTTTTTTCTTTTAAATAACTGATTGTATAGTTTCTAGCTTCAATGATTTTATCCTTACACATTGCTAAAAACTCCTTTTCTTGTAAGCTTTTAGTAGCAGCCATAATTGAAGGACCTGTTATCCCCATACCTCCTCTTGTGATTTCTTGAATTTGGTGTACCAATTCTTTGCTTCCTAACATGTAACCAATTCGCAAACCTGCCATTCCATAAATTTTAGAGAATGTTCTGGCTACAATTACATTTTTACCTTCGCTTACCAGACTAACCATACTGTCTTTTAATCCATTTTTAGAAAGCTCAATGTAAGCTTCATCAACAAAAACTGGTACTTTTTCTGAAACTCTACTACAAAAATCTTTTAATTTTTTTGCATCTGTTATTGTGCCTGTTGGGTTATTTGGATTACAGATATATACTAATTTAGTATTTGCATCAATACCTGCTTCCATAGCATCTAAGTCATGTTGAAAATCGTCTTTTAATTGATATGATTTCCATGTACCTCCTACAGATTTTGACACATTAATTAAAGACATATAACTTGGGTCGGCACTAATTACGTCTCCTCCTTTTTGAAACAATACCATGGCTACTTTTTCTAAAATATCTGACGAACCAGGTCCCATTAAAATTTGCTCTTTAGTTACCTTTTCTTTTTGAGCAATATTCTCCATTAAATTGAACAATGTTTTCCATGCATATCTATTTCCCTTAAATACTTCTTCTTGAAATGCTTTAGCAGCCATTGGTGGTGGGCCATATGGATTTTCATTGGCACGTAAAATTGCCATTAACTGTTGTTCTTTATATACTGGTGGTGTGAATTCATTAAAGACGTTTGACTCATGGAATAAGAAAGTGCTATTATTCGATTGAGCTTTATCTACAGCCAAGGACCAAACATCGCTTGGCATTAATGTTATTGCGGCTAATGATAATGTTCCTTTTTTTAACCAATCACGTCTACTTATAGCTGTTGTTTTCATATTTATTTGGATTAATATTGGTGGCTATAAGTTATGTAGATTAATCAAAAAAAACTATGGTAATAATTTAAAAATGAAGTACTTAAAATACGAATCATAAAAAATGAAGTTTGTTTTTTTATGAAGTTAATAAATGAACTACCCGATGCAAGCAAGCGAGGTATCTAATTGAAAATTTCATAACTTTCTACACAAGTATTGGGGAATTAAACCCTTGGCTATCGCCCTGTGATTAAAAAAATCACTGTGCTATTCTTTTTCTCATTTCTGAAGCCAAAAAAGAATTCATCCCTCCTTTTTTTTCAAGCTCAGCAATTACATTTAAATAACTTTCTTGATCTAAACCTTGACTCAACTTGAATACTGTATCTAAGTGCTCAATCTTAATTTCAAATCCAGTAATGTATGACATCCATTTATTGGTATAATTTTCAGGTAAATTATCGTATATAGTTGGTGAATTCTCATTTCCATTTTCATGAAGTAATGTAAATGATTTCATTAATGACACCAATTTTTCTCCTTCAAAAAAAGATATCTTTCCTTCTGCATGAACACTCATGTAATTCCAAGTAGAACCCTTATTGGAATTTACACACCAAGAAGCACTTACATATGCGTTTGGTCCTGTAAAAACTGACAATACATTTGAGTTTTTCTGAAACGCTTTACAATGATCTGTATTCTTCATCATATGTCCAATGATATATAAATCATCTTCTCGCCGTTCTACAAGTACAGGAATTTGAGTTGCAACAGGCTTCCCTACTTCATTTACTCCTGTTATTTGAACAAAAGGATATGCTGAAATAAAACCTAGAATTTCTTGTTCGTTTTTAGCTTTATAATTGGGTACGTTGTACATAATATTTACATCTTCATTGTAATTTATCTATAATAACTAAAAAAATCGTTCTCTTAGTACAAGAACGATTTTCTTTAGTTGTCTTCTAAATATTTTTAGTTTTTCCTCACTAACGTTTCATTCTCAAAACTTAACCCTTCAAAACCTGTATTCATAAAGTTTCTGATATTTTGATGTCCAGTTCCGTTAGGTTCATTAACAACCTCAGCATAATATTGTCCGAAACACGCCAACGTTTCTTCTTTGGTTAACTCTTGTTGAATTGCAAATGAAAATACTTTACATGAACCTTGATTTTGAGAAACTTCATTCTCTAACACTCCATTTTTAAATGCTGACGGTGTGAACTCGTAATTATTTTCTATAATAGCTATAGTCTCAGAAAAATCAATGTTTTCTGGATTATCTTGAAGTCTGTTTTTAAACTGTTGTATTGTCATTGATTGTATTTTAAGGAACGTAAAACTAATTAAAATACTTTATATTTTGTAGTATCGAATTCTTCTAAATCTATACTAAATAATCCTTTGGATACTTTTTTTTCTGAAGACGTTCTTTCAAAACCTCCAAGAATATATAATTTATCATTAAACACAAACATTTCAGAAGATTGATAAGGAAGACCTACTTTGTATTCTTTCAAATCATTACTAATAGTATCGTATATATACAGTCTGTTTTCATTGAACACAAAAATAGTATGATCTCTATGTTTAACCGTTGCATTTTTAATACGTACTGGTAATTTTTTTTCAATTTTCCATGTTCCTTTCTTTAAGTTAAAAGAAGTAATAGTACTTAACTCATTATTATTAAAACCACCTATTGAATAAAGTTTGTTATTCACCACAACACATGTTGTTTCTTTAGGATCTGGAAGTTTTCCGATAGAGAACCATTTGTTTTCGCTAGTATTATACAGTTTCACATCATTAGAAAAACGCTTTCTGTTTTTCTTTTTACTCTTTGTTGATCCTCCAACTAGTATAACTGCATCTTCTACATTTGCAACACCAGAATTCACAGCTTTATGAGCACTTTCTATAGTTTTTTCTAATGTGTTTGTTTTTAAATTGAAGACTTCAACTGTACCATCTAGATATGTTCTTGTTTTATTTTTCGATAATCTTATACCTCCAAACAAAAACACCTTATCTTCTACACGAACGGCTTTATGATACGCTCTTTTCATTAAACCTAAACTGGATATGCTCCAAACTTTTTTTGCTATATCATAAACATATAATTTGTTATTATATTCTATAATATTGTTATTATGGTACCTCCTAGTTTCGTTCAAAAAATGCCCAAAAGTACCACCTAAACTTCCTCTCATTTGCATTGCTTCTAATGCTTTTAAATGCTTATTTGTAAGATTAGATGACTCTCCTCCAAAAACATAAATTTTCCCTTCATACAAAACTGAAGCAAAGCCATAAACTCCTTTTTCCATTGGAGGTAATGTTTCATACTCTATTCCTCTTTTTCTATTTTTAGAAATAAGAATTTCTTCTAAAACATTTTCTTTTTGAGTTAACAACAATGTGTGTTGTTTTTTAGTTTTCAGAAATACTTCTTTTGCTATATATTGTAAATGGGAGAAATAATAGATGCCTTCTTTAAAATTTTCGATACGAATTTTCCCTTCCTCATCAGATACGTAGACCTTATTATCCGTTTTAACATGAACACCATCAATAGGTGTTTGAGTTTTAGTATCTAAAATAGTTAAAACTACATTTTGACTGAAAGCAATACCATTGAATAGCAATAGTATACTTGTAAGTATTAGTTTTTTCATCTGGTCGAATTTTAGCAATTAAATTACATACTAAAAATAGTGCTTTTTACACCAAAAAAACTTAAAGTAATATTAAGTTTTCGTATGAAAAAGAAAAAATATTTATGTGTTTTAAGACCTCACAGGTTTTTAAAACCTGTGAGGTCTATCTTTTTTATTAACCTAAACTCGCGTTAGGGATTGTAACGGCATCCTTTTTATTACAATTTCTGATAGATAGAAATTGTAATAAAAAGATATAGTGGAAAGCCCGACCCTTTGGGGTAACGCCCAAAATATTTACATATCTTTCAATAACCAGGTTACTTCACTCTCCTTAGATAAACTCAGGAATCGTTCGTAATGACTCAAAACATTACACTTTATAACTTTTACACTTTCCTCTTTTAAACTTTTTGATCCTGAATTAAATTCAGGATATAACTTTTATAGTTAAATTTGCGCATCTAAAATTATCAAAAATGTACAGATCGCATTCTTGTGGTGAATTAAGAGCATCGCATATTAATACTGAAGTTACCCTTGCTGGATGGGTGCAAAAATCAAGAGATAAAGGTTTTATGATTTGGGTCGATTTACGAGACCGTTATGGAATTACACAGTTGATTTTTGATGAGGAAAGAACTTCAAAAGATCTTATTGAAAAAGCAAAAACGTTAGGTAGAGAATTTGTGATTCAGGTAAAAGGAACGGTAATCGAAAGAGCTTCTAAGAATCCGAACTTAGCAACTGGAGATATCGAGGTGTTGGTTTCTGAATTAACGATCTTAAACGATGCAAAATTACCTCCATTTACGATTGAAGATGAAACTGATGGTGGAGAAGATATTCGTATGAAATATCGTTATTTAGATATTCGACGTAATCCTGTTAAAAACAGTTTATTATTCCGTCATAAAGTATCGATGGAAGTACGTAAATATTTATCTGACAAAGGGTTTATTGATGTAGAAACTCCATATTTAATTAAATCTACACCAGAAGGAGCACGTGATTTCTTAGTACCTTCTCGTATGAATGCTGGTCAGTTTTACGCCTTACCACAATCGCCACAAACGTTTAAGCAATTATTAATGGTTGGTGGAATTGATAAATACTTCCAAATCGTAAAGTGTTTTAGAGACGAAGATTTACGTGCTGATCGTCAGCCAGAATTTACACAAATAGACTGCGAAATGTCGTTTGTAGAACAAGAAGATATTTTGGAGGTTTTTGAAGGAATGACACGTCATTTGTTAAAAGAGATTAATGGAGTAGAAGTTGATAAATTCCCAAGAATGTTGTTTGATGATGCCATGCGTTTATACGGAAATGACAAACCAGATATCCGTTTCGGAATGCAGTTTGGTGAATTAAATGAAGTTGCTCAACATAAAGATTTTAAAGTATTTAATAGTGCTGAATTAGTTGTAGGAATTGCTATTCCTGGAGGTGCTGCTTATACTCGTAAAGAAATTGATAAATTAATCGACTGGGTAAAGCGTCCGCAAGTTGGTGCTTTAGGAATGGTATATGTTAAATGTAACGAAGATGGAAGCTTTAAATCTTCTGTAGATAAGTTTTACGATCAGGAAGATTTAGCGAAATGGGCTGAAGTTACTGGAGCGAAACCGGGTGATTTAATTTGTGTGTTATCTGGAGCTACAAATAAGGTTCGTGGACAATTAAGTGCCTTACGTATGGAAATGGCTGAGCGTTTAGGTTTACGTAAGCCTGATGAATTTGCTCCATTATGGGTGATTGATTTCCCATTATTAGAATTGGATGAAGAAACTGGACATTATCATGCCATGCACCACCCGTTTACTTCTCCAAAACCTGGTCAGATCGAATTATTAGATACAGATCCAGGAGCTGTAAAAGCAAATGCTTATGATTTAGTGTTAAACGGAAATGAAATCGGAGGTGGATCTATTCGTATTCACGATAAAGAAACACAAGCGATTATGTTTAAGCATTTAGGATTTACTGAGGAAGAAGCAAAAGCTCAGTTTGGTTTCCTAATGGATGCTTTTGAATATGGAGCACCACCACATGGAGGTTTAGCTTTTGGTTTAGATCGTTTGGTTGCTATTTTAGGCGGACAAGAAACGATTCGTGATTTCATTGCGTTCCCTAAAAACAATTCTGGTAGAGATGTGATGATCGACGCACCTGCAACAATTGATAATGAACAATTACAAGAATTGAGTATTAAATTAGATATTCAACAAGAAGAAGCATAGTTTAGAAACTAGATCGCTTCGCTGTAAGAATCAAGAGAAAAGAAAGACTTTATCTTGGTTTTTAAAATCCTGAAAATATAAAAAATCCCGCTTAAAGCGGGATTTTTTAGTACTTTTAGTTCATGAAAGAAGAAATAAAAAAATTTATAATTGATTGGAATAATAATACACACAAGTTAAATTCAGAATCATTTTGGGGTGGTAAAACCCCTTTGGATTTAATCATGTTTTGTTTTAAAAATCATAAAAAAATAACATCCGATAAATTACTTTATTCTCTAATTTTCGAATCGAATAACTTAAAAAGTGAAATAAGAAAATATAATCAATTTCTTAAAGCTTTAGAGTTTTTCCATCATAACGAACTTTTAAAAGGAAATACATCTAAAAGAAATTATAAATATGAAAAAGAAAAAAACTACTCCCTATATGATATAGAATTGCAAAGAGTATTAGATTATACCAATAATACTATTTCTATTCCTACAGTAAATCAAAATACAATTGATAAAGCAATAATAAAAAAATTCAACTCTTTTTCCCATTTCGATAGTTCTCATGCATATTCTTTTATTTTTTATCAAGCTAAACAATATGACTTTGATTCAAAGAGAATTAACAAATGGTTCTTGTTAAATAAGAAAAGTACGGATGAAAAATGGAGGAATACATTTTTCGAAAAGTTGCCACTCTTTGTTAGTACTTTCTTCTCTATAGAATCTAAAGGAGAAAAAATTGAATTATGGGTAGAATATTGTTTTATGAATAAAGGATATGAATACTTTGAACGTTTTATTGATGTAAATTTAGATAAATTTAATAACTATATTATTGATGTCTATAAGGAAAATCATTATCAAAATTTATTAAAAAAGTATCATGAAACATCTAAAATATCTATCGATAGTGAAAAATACAGATTAAAAGAAGTGAAAAGATTAGAATCTTTATTGGGCACTCAACTTCCTCCCTTAGCAAGATTTGACGGAAGTGAATCTTGTGACTATTACAGCACATACAATAAGCTAATTAATGGTGATAGAAATTTTGATAAAATGTCTGAAAAAAATTTAGCTGGTAGAGTAGAAGCAATAACTGATTTTATTATTTATTTAAAAAATCAAAAAATAAATAAATCAAAAAATAAACTTACCAGTGCAGTTTATAACAAGAATTTATTACCAATTGAAATATTCGAAAACACTAGAGATTATTTAAAAAAAAACGCAATTCAAATAAATTCTTGTTATCATATCCAAGCTTATGATGCTTGTTCTATTCTCTTAAGAAAAATAACTGAGATATTGATAATAGAAATATATGAAAAAGAAAAAATAGAACATAAAATTAAAGATCAAGATGGCAACTATGTGCTGTTAAAAGGACTTATCAATAGATTTACTTCAGAGGAAAGTTTTAAAAATATTTTATCCCGAAATACTAAAGATATCCTACCAAAAATTAAAAGAAATGGAGATTTAAGTGCTCACAATAGAAAATACATTTCCACTAAACACGACATCGATAAATTAAGTGATGATTTTAGAGTTATTTTTCAAGAGTTAATTAATACTATTTATCATTAAATTTTAAATAAATTCATATCTAATATAAGAACCTTAGTACAACATATATTTTTAGTATTTTTATGCTAAACCAATCTATAGTTATGTTTCAAAAAACTTTTTTCCTGTTTACTTTATTCATTTCTTTTTTATCTTTTTCTCAAAACATTTCAGGAAAAGAATTATTAGAAAAAGCTATTCAATATCACGATCCAAACGGAAATTGGGAAACTTTTAAAGGAATCCTGCATGTTACTATGACAACTCCTAATAATCCGAAAAGAGATAGTAAAATAGAAATTAATCTACCAAATCAGTTTTTTTCTGTAACAGCAAAACGAGGCGAAAACACAACAAAATACACTGTAGAAAAAGGAGCTTGCAAAATTGCTTTCAATGGTAATGAAAATCCTTCTGAAACAATTCTTAAAAAACACAAATTGAGTTGTGATAGAGCTAATCTATTTAAAGATTACTATACGTATTTATATGGCCTACCAATGAAGTTAAAAGATAATGGAACTATCATTGATGATACAGTTGAAAAGAAAACTTTTAAAGGAAAAGAATATTTGGTTTTAAAAGCTACTTACGATGTTAATGTAGGGAAAGACACTTGGTACTTTTATTTTAACCCGAAAACCTACGCTATGGAAGTATATCAATTTTTTAAAGCAACTAAAGATAGCGGCGAATATATTTTACTTTCTGAAGAAGAAAGTATCAATGGCATAAAAATGCCAAAAGTGAGAGCTTGGTATTACAATAAAAACGATGGCTATTTAGGAACAGATACTTTAACAAAGTAGTTTTAGCCTTTAAAAAAAAGATCTAAAAAGTATCTGAAAACGTCATTCTGAATTTACACGTACTGAACTTGTTTCAGTATTTCAGAACCCCATTATTCTGATTATCAGTTTGGATGAGAAACTAAAACAAGTTTGACGAAAAATAATCTTTTTAGACCTTTTTTAATTCCTCCTACTTATTAAGATATATCTAATTTAATTCAAACTTTATAGCCATTAAATGCTTTACGTTAACTTTTTCTCCATCTAATTCTCCTGGAGTAAATTTTGGTAATGCCTTTAATAATCTAGCAGCTTCATCTTCTAATAATTTACCTCCAATTGGTCCTAAAGTTACTATGTTTTTCACTTCTCCTTTAGTGTCAATAACAAAGCTACTCCATACAATACCTTCAATATTTTTATCTCTTAAAGATTCTGGATATACTAAATTATCACTAACATAACGCGCTAGGCTTTCTTTTAAATTGCTTCTATTTTGGTTTGCTAGTAATAAAATTGGCTCTTGAGTTACTTCTCCTAGATATACTTCTTTAGCGATTACTTCTTTAACTGGCTCTTTTTTTTCCTTTTTTAAGTCATTAATATTCTTTCTTAGATTTGCGTAATAATTCGTCTTTCTTATTCTAAGGTATCTATTCTTTTTTGGTGTTGTTATTTCTTTTTCTTCCTTTTCAATAACACATTTATCAATTGCATTTAGTTCTGAAAGAAGATCATCATCTTCAGATGGACTCATACAAGTATCATTTTGACTCATTAATACTATATTCGAAAAAACGATAAAACTTAAAATTAATGTTCTTTTTAAAATCATAATAAAGGTGTTTAATAGTAGTTAAAAATTAAATATTGATAGGTGTTATTTGCTAATAACACTACAAATAACCTTCAATAACTCTTCTTATTAAAAAAAACATAGGTGAGAGGGAAAAATAGAGGTTAAAAGGGAATAAATTGAGTTGAAATTTTCACGCAACCCCTTATTTTTAAAGCATTACAGTTTTCTCTTTTTGTAATTACCGTTTGCATTTCTATTTTACCACTTATCATATTTCAAGCTTAAAAAGCGAAAAAGATCTTTAGTTTAGCTGAAAAATTTACTGATTATGATACGTTTACTTTTATTACTCTTTTTATTTCTTATTTCTAATTTATTTTCTGTTTTCGGACAATCAGAAAAAAGACCTCAAGATCCTGTTGCGCCATTTTCTTATCAAGTAGAAAATGTAACATTTAAAAGTGGAAAAGCAGCTTTCAAATTAGCTGGCACGTTAACATTACCTAAAAACAAAAACAATCCACCAGTAGCTATTTTAATTTCTGGATCTGGACCACAAAACAGAAATAGCGAAATAAAACAATTTAATCATCGTCCTTTTTTAGTGTTATCTGATTACTTAACTAACAACGGAATTGCTGTTTTACGCTTTGATGATCGTGGAGTTGCGGAATCTGAAGGTGAATTTAAAGGAGCAACGAGTCATGATTTTGCTGATGATGTTTTAGGTGCTATTGCGTTCTTAAAAACTAAAGGAAATGTTGTTGACACGAAGAAAATCGGATTGATTGGTCATAGTGAGGGTTCTTTAATAGCCGCAATTACAGCGTCACAAAGTAAAGATTTAGCTTTTGTTATTTCTCTTGCCGGCCCTGGAACAGATGGTGCAGAAATTCTATTAACACAATCTAGAAAAACTATGGAACTTCGAAATGTACCTGCTGAATTTATCGATAAAAATGAAAAATTAGCTGCAAAGATGTACGAAATAGCACAAAACGCATCAGATTCTTCAGCTATTGCTACAAAAATTCACTCGTTTTTAGCTGAACAAAAGAAAGCGGATCCTAATAGCCCATTACTTCTACAATTGACAACACCTGTAATAGACGGGCAAATTAAAATGATTACTTCCAAATGGATGTTGAACTTTATTAAAACAGATCCTAAAGCGTATTTATCAAAAATTACTTGTCCTTTTTTAGCCTTAAATGGTTCCAAAGATGTACAAGTACTTTCTCAATTAAATTTAAACGGAATTAAAACTGCTCTTAAAGAAGCTAAAAATAAAGATGCTGAATTTGTAGAACTAGATGGATTTAATCATTTATTTCAGAAAGCAGAAACGGGGAGTGTTCAAGAATACGCTACTATTGAAGAAACTTTCTCGGAAGATGCTTTGGTAGTGATTAAAAATTGGATTTTAAAACGTTTTTAATCGCAGAGCGATAGTCAAAGGTTCAATTCACATATACTTGCATCGAGTGAGGGCATTTCTACTAAGAATAGTATCTTTACTTTAAGCGCTACTATTTATGCAAAAAAGATCACAACAATTACTCTTCTGGATTTTACAAATTGTAGGTTGGGGAATTCCATCACTACTAAATGGCTATGCTAAATATCTTACAAGTTCAGATAGATTAACAAAAAAGTATATTCTAACAGAAACATTACTATTCTTTTTCTTTGGAATCTTTTGGAGTACAATTTTTAGGAATTACATTAAAAGTTTTTTAGAATCTTTAGATACACTTAAAAAAGAATCTATAAAAGTTATTATAGCTTACATTGCTAGCTCCACAGGTTATGCTTTGTCATTAATAGGTATATCGTATATCGCTTATAACTCGATTCACGAAAAGGTTCTGGATGCTGATAGACCTATTATGGTGGTTTCTACATTTTTGAATATTTTCTTATTCATTCTTTTTTGGGCATTATTTTACATCAGTATTAAAACAATTATAAATTCAAAAAAGCGACGTATTGAATATTTACAGTTAGAAAGTTCTTTAAAAGATTCTCAGCTCAATACATTAAAAGGACAAATTAATCCTCATTTCATGTTTAATAGTTTGAATAATATTCGTGGACTGATGTTAGAAGATGTAGAAAAAGCCAGAGATATGATTACCCGTTTATCTGAATTACTCAGATATTCTCTTTCTAAAAGTAGTGATAGTACTATTAAAGTTAAAGACGAATTAGAAATGGTGAATAATTTTATAGCACTTTCTTATATTCAGTTTGAAGATCGATTAACGTATGTAGAACATGTAGATCAAAATCTGTTAGCGCAAGAAATTCCTCCGATGATTATTCAAATGTTGATTGAAAATGCAATTAAACACGGAATTTCTCAGCAAAAGAAAGGTGGCGTAGTAACACTTACTATTTTCGAAGAAAACAAAAACCTATGCATAAAAGTAGGTAATACAGGTAAAATTGAAAAAGGAAAGTCATCCACTAAAATTGGATTGAAAAACATTAGTGATCGCCTTCAAATATTATACGGAAATAATGCTAGTTTTGATTTACATGAAACTGAAGACGAAGTAATTGCGCTTATAAAACTTCCGTTATGAAAACTACTTTAAAAGCTATTATTGTTGAAGATTCTCGATTGGCAAGAAAAGAGTTACAACTTTTATTGAAAGAACATCAACATATTAAGGTAATTGGTGAAGCCGAAAATGTAGATGATGCTTTTGAGATGATCAACACTTCTTTTCCTGATCTATTATTTCTAGATATTAATATGCCAGAAAAAGACGGATTTGAATTATTGGAAATGTTAGATGAAATTCCGAGAGTAATTTTCACCACTGCTTATGATGAATACGCTATAAAATCTTTTGAATACAATGCATTCGATTATTTATTAAAACCTATTAATAAAGATCGATTGCAAAAAACAATAGACCGAATTGAAATAGAAGAAAACATAGAAAAAAGTCCTCAAAAACAATTCACACCAACCAGTCAGGTTTTTTTAAAAGACGGTGAAGATTGTTGGATGGTTGCCATACAAGATATTACACTATTCGAAATTGTTGGTAATTATACACGAGTATATTTTAAAGACAAAAAACCTTTGATTTATAAGTCTTTAAATAAAATTGAAAACCGTTTACCTGCAAACTCTTTTTTTAGAGTAAACAGACAACAAATTGTTAATCTAAATCATATCACAAATGTTACTCCTTGGTTTAATGGAAAACTAAAGTTTACCATGAAAAACAATACCGAAGTAGAAGTTTCTAGACGACAATCCGTAAAATTTAAGCAAGATTTGGAGCTGTAAATAGCTACAACTAAACTTGTTTCACCAATCCGTTAAAGACGAATAACTTAAATGATATTTTTCAACAAAAACAGCAGGATAATTTTCGTTATATTTTTTAGTCCATTCAGGATAATAATACCTAGCTTCTAAAGTATCTCCTTTCCATATAAATTTAGCAAAAGGCTTTCCTTTTTCTGGAACATTTTGTAATCCAAAATCATCTCCAAGACCACTTTTAAATTTACAATCCATGTCTTGAGACCATATCAACTCTACCTCAGTATCTGAAATAATTTTTACTGGATATGTATAATGACATTGTCCATGTAAGCGCAATACAATTCCTTTTTTAGAAATACCCATGAGATACCAATCACTAAACATAGAATAATAATCAGAATTGATTAAAAATCCACTAAATACATATCCTAACCTTTTTGTATTTGTTTCTTTATCTGTGAATTCTGTTTGATACCAATGACCTTCAATAGTATAATCTTCATCATCGTCTTTATATCTCATTTTATTATCCGTTTTGTAGTGAATAATAATTTCACTACCGTAATCAAATTTCCCTATTACATTGCCATAAGAAGCCGGTTGATCTCGAATAAGTAAACCATTTTCAGCAAAAACCCTGTAAGTATTACTTGGAGTAATCTTGGGTTTATATACGTATTTTTCTCCATTCCAAACCAGAACCTCATCACAGTCAATTACCAAATCATTAACTCCATTCGTTTTAGAGGCTAAAACACCAACTCTTTTAGCACTTCTTTTCGGGATTTGTATTCTTTGAGGGTTATCCCTGTACAAACGCATATCAAAATCATCAAATCCTTTGGTAATTTTATTATAGGTTAAAATTAATTTATCGCCATAACCATCATTATCAAAATCAAAGTCAATGTATTTTCTTGACTCAACTATTGATGAATCATCGATAAGTTCTTGACAGCTGACCTCTTTGATTGCTTCTCTTTTACTCACTTGATCTACAGAAATTCTTTTCAATTGATATCTATCAAGTATGAAAGTTTCCTCTTTATCATCACAAGAAAGTTGTTCTGTATTACTATAAAAACTAGTTGCATGCGTTTCGATAGTAAAATGAAGTTTTCCTTTCTTCATTTCCATTGCTATTCCATTCCATGCTTTTCCTACTTCTTCTGTTCTTCGAAATTTTTCCCCATCATAGGTTATTATAAAATAAGAACTTCCTTCATGACTTACATAGCTAGCTGCACTCTGATGACAACCTTTTCTATTCTCTAACAAAATATCTAAAGCTCCATCGTTATTAAAATCATCTTGTAACTGAATATATAAAAACAAATGTTCGTCGTAATCGACAACTACATGCTCTTTTCCATCAACTGTAGCAATTAATTGCTTACTGCAATAATTTTCAAACTCTTTTAATTGATAAGAAATAGTAACGTTTTTCTGTGTTAAAGCCTCTTCCTTATTCATTTTACAAGACATGAACATCAGAATAAAAACAAAAACAATAGTATATTTTAAAAAATCCATAGGGTAATAATACACAAAATAACCTCTAATTTATGTAGTGATTTTAGTATCGCTTGAATTGAATTAATATTCGCAATTAAAAATTTGTGACTTTTTTATTTTTTTGTTGTCTAACATATAAAATCATAGTTGTTCGGGGGGACACACTATTGATAAAAAAAATAGTCTTGACTTTACGTTGAGACTATTTTTTTTACAAACTCTTGCTTTAATTACCCGAAAAAAATTTAAAGTAATCCACCTGAGTTACGTAAAAAAGTATCAAACATGAACAAGTTCTTATATCAAAACTCTTCTTTTTATTGTAATACTTTAAGAACTTTATCAGGAAAATCGGTAAAACAACCATCAACTTTAGCATCTTTTAATACTGTGTTTATATGTTCTTCAAAAGAACCAAAATCACCTAATTGATCTGCTCTTAATGTATAGGTATGCACTTTTAAACCCAGTTCATGAGCATCGTCTACTAAAGATGTAAATTGCCATTGCCCATCAATTTTTTTATCCACAATTTGCTTATACCAAGGGCCAATTCCATCTGCATAGGTTGCAAAATGTTGTAATTGTTTTGTTTCCTCAGGAAATTCTATCAGTTGCACTAAGAATAAATTGGAGTTTAACTCTTTACGAACACGCTCTAACTCTTTAGCATCAAAACATTGAAAAACACATTTGTCTTCTTTAGTTGTATAACCATATGCTGAAAGAATTTCTAATGTGATTTTTGCTATATCTTTTCCTTCTTTGTGATGAAACTCTGGATCTTTAATTTCTGGATAAATCCCAATGGTACTACCTGTAGTGTGATTTAAACCTTGAATTAATTCTATTTCTTGTTGCAATGAATGTAATCTAAAATTTCCTTTTCCCTTAGGAAAACGCTTCGGATAAAATTGTGTTCCTGTTTTAGGATCGAACCGCTCATACACTTTTAATTGCTGAATTTCTTCAAAAGTAAAATCAATGACATAGTAACGACCATCTTTTCTTTTTCTATCAGGAAAAAGTTTTGCAACGTTGGTAACATCATCTAAATGAATATCATGAATTACCACTGGAACATTGTCTTTACTTAGTACCAAATCTTGTTCAATATAATCAGGTTGCATAGCATAAGCCATAGCCTTGGCTTCCATAGTATGTTCAGGCAAATATCCTGATGCTCCTCGGTGTGCGACTACTATTTTAGAGTTCATAATTGAGTTTGATAATTGTTGTTCATTGTTTTTACATGAAAATAACGATATACATAGTATCACTACATGAAAATATTTCATAATTTTAATATATTCTTTTATGTATGTTTTCAAAAATATGTTGGTGTTTTAATACCAAAATAGTTGTTCTATCGAACAATAGTTCTTAAAATATAGATTGTTCTGTTGCTGTTGTAAAAGCTTCTAAGAATTTCATTCCCCGATATGAATTTCCTTTTTCATTCAATTTCGGACTCCAAACTGTAATACAATATTTACCTGGATAAATCGCTACAATTCCTCCTCCTACACCACTTTTTCCAGGCAAACCAACTCGAAAAGAGAACTCACCAGACTCATCGTAAAATCCGCAAGTTTGCATAATTGCATTTACTCTTTTGGTTTTACCTAAACTTAAGACTTTAGTTCCTTTTGATGTTGTAAAATTAGGATTTGCTAAAAACATAAATACTTTTGATAATTCCTGACAACTCATCTCTATAGCGCAGATATGAAAGTAAAAATCTAACACTTCTTCAGGTTCATTTTCAATATTTCCAAAAGATTTAATAAAGTTACATAAGGCTTTATTTCTATATCCTACGGAAGCCTCTGATTTTGCCACAGTTTCTGAATACTGAATATCACTAGATTCACAGATTTCTCTTACTGCTACTAAAAAATCTTCTTTTGGATTTTCATAATGACTCACTAGCATATCACAAATCACCATAGCACCACTATTCATAAATGGATTTCTAGGAATTCCAGCATCAGATTCTAACTGTACTAAAGAATTAAAAGGCGTTCCTGAGGGCTCTACATCAACACGTTCCCAAATTTTATCTCCAAAGATTTGATAAGCGATACTTAACGATAATACTTTAGAAATACTTTGAATGGAGAATTTTGTTTGCCAATTTCCAACACCATATTCTTTATTTTCTGTAGATAAAAAACAAACACCAAAGTTATTTGCATCAACTTTAGCCAATTCTGGTATATATGTAGCTATTGCGCCTTTATTTTCTTCTAATGACAATGTTTTATATAAACTTTCTAAAACTTCTTTATAATCGATTATTTTATCTTCTAGATTCATTGCAAAATTGGTTTATAATATATTTCCAAAGTACTGATTATTTAGTTTCAAAAAAAAAGACCACTAACGGGTAGTGATCCTTCTTAAAACAATACTGTTTTGCTTAATACGCTCTCTTATTATTTCCTTCGTAAAAATTAATAAACGCTTGGTTTACTACTCGGTGACCTCCATTTGTAGGATAATCTCCTGTAAAATACCAATCTCCTGTATGTTTCGGACATGAATTGTGTAAACCTTCTACCGTTTGATAAATAATTTCTACCTCGGCATTTACTTCTTCCGTTTTTAACATTTCTCCAATTTTATTAGAAATTTGTTCGTTGGTAAACGGTGCGTAAATCTCTTTTACAAAATTGATAATGTTGTCATTATTTTCAATCAACTGCTGATCCTTACATTTTTTATATACTTCATCAACAATATGATATTGATTTGTCTCTTTTAACAACTCTAAAGCAGCTTTAAACGCAATAAAGTCACCAATTCTAGCCATATCTATACCATAACAATCAGGATAACGAATTTGTGGAGCCGAAGATACAACTACGATTTTCTTAGGCGATAATCGATCTAAAATCTTAATAATACTCTTCTTTAATGTAGTACCACGTACAATACTATCATCAATAATTACCAAATTATCCGTTGGCTTTACCACACCGTAGGTAACGTCATATACATGCGCTACTAAATCATCTCGACTACTATCATCCGTAATAAATGTTCTTAATTTAGCATCTTTAATGGCTATTTTTTCAAAACGCGGTCTTTCAGATAAAATTTCAGTAACTCTTTGGGCAGATAACTTTCCCCCTCCAGCTAAAATTTCTGCTGTTTTTTGTTGGTTCAAAACGTCTTCAGCAGCTTCCATCATTCCATAATATGATGTTTCAGCAGTATTTGGAATGTAGGTAAAAACAGTATTTGAAATATCATTATCAATCGATTTTAAAATCTCTGGGAACACATATTTACCTAAATTTTTTCGTTCTTGATAAATATCAGCATCACTTCCTCTAGAGAAATAAATGCGTTCAAAAGAGCACGATGATTTTTCTCTTTTTTTAAGTACACGTTCTAAAGAAGTTTTTCCATTCTTTTTAATAATTAATGCTTTTCCTCGTGGTACTTCCTTAACCTCATTTATAGGAATATTAAACGTAGTTTGAATTACTGGTCGTTCAGAAGCAACGACAACTACCTCATCATCTTGATACCAAAAAGCAGGACGAATTCCTGAAGGATCTCGTAATACAAAAGCATCTCCATGACCTAACAAGCCTGCCATAGCATAACCACCATCCCAATTTCTAGAAGAACGTTTTAAAATGCGTTGAATATCTAAATGTTCTTCAATAAAAGGTGATGCTTCTCTTTTATTAAATCCTGCTGCTTTTGCTTTTTTATAGGTATCGGCTACTTCATCCTCTAAGAAATGACCGATTTTTTCCATTACAGTCACTGTATCCGCTGCTTCCTTTGGATGTTGTCCTAAACTGATCAATTCTTTCATCAATTCACCAGAGTTGGTCATATTAAAGTTACCCGCAACAATTAAGTTCTTATGCTTCCAATTGCTCTGACGCAAAAACGGATGTACATTTTCAATACTATTACCTCCAAAAGTACCGTAACGTACATGACCCAAATAAAGATTTCCAATGTATGGCATGTTTTCCTCTTGCCAAGCAACATCGTCTAGCTTATCTTCATTTTTTTCAAAAATAGTATTAATTCTTCCGTTAATTTGACCAAAAATATCCTGAATAGGTTGTGTTTTATTCGATCGAATTCTACTAATGTATCGTGTACCAGGCGCAACATTATATTTTATACTTGCTAAACCCGCACCGTCTTGCCCACGGTTATGCTGTTTTTCCATTAACAAGTATAACTTGTTTAATCCGTAAAAAGCAGTGCCGTATTTTTCTTTATAATACTGAAGTGGTTTCTTTAACCTAACTAAAGCAATACCACATTCGTGCTTTAAAAAATCACTCATTATTCTTCTTTAAGTTGTGTTGTGTGTTTGAAACAAAAATCCGCGCAAAAAAGCGCGGATTTTTTATACTAATTCTATATTAAATTGTGTCAGTTTTTTAAAAGCTTCTAAACGATTTTGAACTTCATCTTTGGATAATTCTTCCATACGTTGTGTTCCAAATTTTTCAACACAGAAAGAAGCCAAATTAGATCCATAAATAATCGCGTTCTTCATGTTTTCGAAAGAGTAATTTCCTGTTTTAGATAAATATCCACAGAAACCTCCCGCAAAAGTATCACCTGCTCCAGTTGGATCGTAAACTTCAGCTAATGGTAAAGCTGGTGCAAAGAACATATTATCATCATTAAATAATAAAGCTCCGTGCTCTCCTTTTTTGATCACTACATATTTTGGACCCATTTCGTGAATTTTCTTAGCAGCATTTACTAAAGAATATTCTCCACTTAATTGTCGAGCCTCTTCATCGTTGATTGTAATGACATCAATTCTCTTTAACACTTCGTGTAAATCACTTAAAGCAATGTCCATCCAGAAATTCATTGTATCTAGAACAACTAATTTCGGACGCTCATTCATTTGATCTAAAACTGAAGCTTGTGTTAGTGGATGTAAATTTCCTAACATTACAACTTCGGCATCTTTAAATGCATCAGGTACAACTGGTGTAAAAGTTTCTAAAACATTTAGTTCTGTAACTAAAGTATCTCTAGAGTTCATATCATTGTGATATCTTCCACTCCAAAAGAAAGTTTTACCATCTTTTACAATCTCGATACCAGTAGTATCAATTCCTTTGTTCTGCATCATATCTAAGTACGATTGAGGAAAATCTCCTCCTACTACAGATACTACTCCTGTTTCTACTCCAAATTGTGAAGCTGCTAAACCAACAAAAGTTCCCGAACCTCCTAATATTTTGTCAGTTTTACCAAAAGGTGTCTCTATTGCATCAAAGGCAACAGTTCCAACCGCTAATAGTTTACCCATTTATTAATTTTTATCAGTAATTTTGCACAATAATCGCACAAAACAATTTGTAAAGTGCAAAAATAGTTCTAAAAAATGACTATCAAAGAAATACAAGAAGAAATTATTGATGAGTTTTCAATGTTTGAAGACTGGATGGAGCGTTATGAATATATAATTGAGCTAGGTAAATCGTTACCTATTATTGCTGATGAGTATAAACTTGATGAGAATTTAATTAAAGGATGCCAATCTAAAGTTTGGATGCATTCTGAAATTGATACAGATAAAATTAAGTTTACGGCAGATAGTGATGCTATTCTTACCAAAGGAATTGTAGCGTTATTATTACGTGTATATTCCGACCAAACGCCAAAAGCAATACTTGAAGCGGATACTAATTTTATTGATGAAATTGGATTAAAAGAACATTTAAGTCCAACTCGTGCAAACGGATTAGTATCTATGGTTAAACAAATTAAAATGTATGCAATTGCACAGCAAGCAAGAATTTAATAATTAAAAACTATGAAAAAATATTTTTTGTTGCTCATTATATTGATGTATATATCGTGTGATGATTCTGAGCAACCTGAACAAATAGAATTAAGCAAAGTGCCTTTAAAATCAATTAATATTGACTTTTACCAAGGTAGTGAATATTCAAAATATGAAAAAAATTATAGCTATGATGAAGACAATAGGTTAACAAGGATTGATATTATTAGTGATGAAGAACTAGTTGAATATTATATTTTTTCTTATGAAAATGATAAAATAGTTCTTATAGAATATTTTAAGCGAGATCAATTATTTGAAAAAATTGAATTAAGTTATACTGTTGAAAACATAACAAAAATTAAAAATTCAACTCACTTATCCAGTGGAATTGTAACTTTTGAAAAAGAAATCATTTACAATTCTAATAATAAAGTAGTGCAGGTATTTTCTACTTCAGGAAGCCCTGATTATTCTGAAATAAATGAATTTATTACAGATAATACTGTAAAACTTAATCAAACAGGAGAATATATATCTGGTTATAGAATAGTTAAATACGACAATTTGAATAACCCATACTCTAAAATACCATATTTTAAACCTATTTTAAAACTAAATAAAAGTGTTGCTGAAGGTGTTTCTAACGGATTCTTTGAAAGACTTGGTATTGGACGCCCTAACACAAACAACGTAATAGAGCAACAAAAATTTAAGGATAATGGAGAACTGTCTTTTGTTGATACAATTGAAAACAGTTATGATGGAAATGGATATTTAGTAAAATCTTCCTTCAAAACTGGATTAGGAGGACATACTTACATTACTGAATATTTTTATAAAGAACTTTAATATTATGACAGACGAACAATTAGAAGATTTAGGAGATAAAATCGTGAGAGTTTTAAAAACTATTTACGATCCAGAAATTCCTGTAGACATATACGAGTTAGGATTAATTTATGATGTTTTTGTATCTGAAGAAAATGATGCGAAAATTTTAATGACATTAACATCGCCTAACTGTCCTGTTGCAGAAACGTTACCTGTAGAAGTAGAAGATAAGGTAAAAACGTTAAAAGAAATTAACGATTGCGAAGTTGAAATTACTTTTGATCCTACTTGGACACGTGAAATGATGAGTGAAGAAGCCAAATTAGAATTAGGAATGTTATAGTATGGCAGACGAAATTGTAAATAGAGTAGCCAACAGTAAACTAGTAACTTTTGATCTTGAAGAGTATTATGTTGAAGGAAAGCGTGTGCTTTTCGATATTTCTGATTGGCTATTTGAAGGTTTATTACTTAAAGAAAAAGATTTTAGAGCACATGTAAAAAATCACGATTGGTCTCAATATGAAGGTGCTTATGTAGCATTGCATTGTGCAACAGATGCTATTATTCCTTCTTGGGCATATTTATTAGTTTCAACAGCATTACAGCCTTATGTAAATAAGGTGGTGATTGGTAATTTAGAATTATTAGAAACAGTTCTTTTTGCAGAAATTATAAATACCTTATCTTTAGACAGTTTTCAGGATAAACCTGTAATTATAAAAGGTTGCAGTACTAAACCAATTCCTGAAAGCGCATACCCACTATTAATATCAAAAATACAACCTGTGGCAAAGTCTATCATGTATGGAGAAGCTTGTTCTACAGTCCCGTTATTTAAAAAGAAGTAATTAATTTGTTTTAGATATGAAACGGTTTTTATGGTTTTTATGCCTTGGTCTTAGCATTAGTCTTTTTTCTCAAACAGAAAAAAAAGAGGACAGTATTCCTAAAACTTGGAAAATAAATACTAAAATTACCTTTCTATTAAATCAATCTTCATTTTCTAATTGGACAGCTGGTGGAGCAAATACTGTAGCTGGTAATCTAAATGTTGTCCAAGATTTAAACTATAAAAAAGATAATTGGAATTGGGATAATAAAATTATTTCTAATTATGGCTTAAGTCATGTAGACGATAAAGGTACTCGCAAAACTGACGACAGATTAGAATACAACACCCTTGTTGGTTATAAATCTAAAAAAAATTGGTTTTTCTCTTTTGTAACGAATCTAAGAACTCAATTTACAAAAGGTTTCGATTACAAGAAAGAACCTAAAGTCGTAATTTCTGATGCTTTTTCTCCTGCATATTTAAGTTTTGGTCCTGGTATGTTATGGAAGAAGTCTAAGACAAAATATATTAATATTGCTCCTTCTACATCTCGTTTTACATTTGTTTCTGATGAGTTTTCAGGAAATTTTGGTGTAGAAGAAGGTAAAAATTCAAGTTTTAGTTTAGGTTTTAATTTATCTTCTTATTATAAATTTAATTTGGCTAAAAATATTTCTATGGAGAATATTTTTGCACTCTATTCAGATTACTTAGACAAACCTCAAAATATAGATATCGACTACCAGATCAATCTTTTAATGAAAATAAACAAGTATTTATCTACGAATTTAGGCTTCCATACTATTTTAGACGATAATGCTTCAACTAGGATTCAGTTTAAACAATTATTTGGGCTTGGATTAAATTATATTATTTAATTAAGTGACTTTTTAGATATATCTTTGTCTTAAGTTCTTTAGAGACTAATATCATATAACAAAATAATTAAAAAACATGAAGAAATTAGTTATAGCCGTAGCTTTATTAGTGAGTAGTATTTCTTTTGCTCAAACTATTGAAGAATTAAAGGCTGAAAAATCGAAAAAAGCCGCTGAGGTTGCAAAATTGCAAGGTGAGGTAGATGCATTACAATCGCAAATAGATGCTTTTCCAGGTTGGAAATTTAGTACATTCGGAACTATAGGAGCTAACTTTTCTGGCTTCAGTGATTGGTTTTCAAATGCAGTACCAAATTCTTCTGCTGGTAACATTGGTATTACGGTAAATGGTATTGCGAATTTAGATCGTGAGAAATATTTCTGGAGAAACTCTGGAAATTTAAATTTAGGTTGGGTAAAGTTAGATGATAAAAATGATCCTACTGATGATACTGACTTTAGAGGGACTACAGATGTATTTACAATTACTTCTCTTTTTGGTTATAAATTAACTAAAACTATTGCAGTTTCTACATTAGCAGAATACAGAACTTCTTTTATTAGCAATTTTAATGACCCAGGGTACTTAGATGTTGGGGTTGGTGCTACATGGACTCCTATTCCAGAATTAGTTGTTGTTGTTCATCCATTAAACTACAATTTTGTATTTAGTAGTGGAGGAACTACTTTTGACTCTTCTTTAGGTGCTAAATTAGTAGCAGACTATAACAGAACTTTTGGAAAGTTTAAGTTTAGATCGAACTTCTCTACATTCCAAAGTTATAAGTCTTCAGATTTATCAAACTGGACTTGGATAAACTCTTTAGGGTTTAACATCTGGAAAGGAATTGGAGTAGGTCTTGAAACTGGTTTAAGAAACAACAAACAAGAAACGTTTAATTCTGATCCTGTTAGCTTTTCTAGCTTAGAGAGCACGCCTTCTGTACTACAATCGTACTGGTTAGTTGGTTTAAGTTATGGATTCTAAAAATTAGAAATTAAACAAAATAATAGACCCCAAGATCACAAGTTCTTGGGGTTTTTTTATTTTTACAAAAAAATCAAAAAATGGGACTACTTATAATTTATGGTGTATTATCAATATTTTTTTCTTTTCTATGTTCTATACTAGAAGCAGTATTACTAAGTGTTACACCAACTTTTATTAATGTAAAAAAGAAAGAAGGAAAATCTTTTGCAGCAGGATTAGAAGCACTCAAAAAAGATGTAGACAAGCCTCTAATTGCAATTTTAACACTTAATACCATAGCACATACTGTAGGCGCTATTTTAGTAGGTTCAGAGGCAGAAAATGTTTTTAAAGGTGATGAAGGAAGTGGTTTATTTAGTGGAGTGTTTATCGTTTCCGCAATTATGACGATTTTAATTTTAGTCGCTTCTGAAATTATTCCTAAAACTATTGGAGCTACGTATTGGAAATCTTTAGCTGGATTCACGACTAAATCTCTTAATATTTTAATTTTTATCTTCAAGTATCTAGGTATTATTTGGGTGTTACAATTATTTACTAAAATGTTTGGTAAAGGAGGACATGGAGAAAGTGTGCTAAGTAGAGAAGATTTTTCTGCTATGACAGAAATTGCTGAGAAAGAAGGAGTTTTTCAAGAAAGTGAAAGTAAAGTAATTAAAAATATGTTGAATTTTAAAGAAGTATCAGCAAAGCATATTATGACACCTCGTACAGTATTAAAAACGGCTAATGCTTCTCAAACTATAAAGTCTTTCTTTGACGAAAACGCTAATTTACGTTTTTCACGCATTCCTTTGTACGCTGAGAGTAGTGATAATATAGTAGGGTATTTTTTAAAAGATCAGCTGTTAGAAGCGATAATAAGAGGTAAAGGAGAGGAAAAACTAGAAACTATTAAAAGAAACATTATAGTTACTAAAAGAGATCTGCCAATTCCTCAACTTTTTGAAAACTTAATTGAACAAAGAGAACATATTGCTTTAGTTGTTGATGAATATGGGTCTGTAAGTGGTTTGGTGACTCAAGAAGATGTTATTGAAACTTTGCTTGGTTTAGAAATTATGGATGAAAGTGATAATGTTGCCGACCTTCAAAACTTAGCTAGAAAAAGCTGGGAACAAAGAGCAAAAAGATTAGGCATTATAGAATAATTAATCGTCAGATCGACATAAAAATAAAAACGTTATCAATCTTGATAGCGTTTTTTTATGGGTTCTTTTTAGATCATTAGCATTTTACGGAAATTAAAAATTACTTATTTTCAAGTAGGAGGCTCTAGCTTTTGAGATTTAAATCTTTGAGCTAATGAACTGCTCTGATACAAGCATACGAGATGTCTAATTGAAAATTTTATAACTTTCGATACAAGTATTGGGGAATTAAACCCTTCGCTATTGCCCTGCGATTAAAGTTACTTTACTAGTACTTAAAAACTGATTCTAAAACATCTTAAATAGCTAGTTAGAAATACAATTTATGATATATAATATTCAGTAAATAGAACAAAGTAACACGTCAACAGAATTGACAATTTTGATAACTTTATATTCTTATCCTGAATTCACGTTAAATACTAGCATTAACTAATTACAAAAAAATCCTGTGCAATAGATATGCACAGGATTTAAAATAATATTGTTAACTATTCTTAGTTATTAATTGTCAATGAAATATAGTATAAACTTCCTATACTACCATTTCCTGGAGCAACTAAATATTCTTTTCCAAGTAAGTTAGTACCTCCAACTTTGAATACCGACTTAATTGATGGAATTCTATAGTTTAATTGAGCATCTAACACAGTTCGTGCATCTACATCTCCTTTAATAAATGGTGATACCCATCTATATTTATCTAACCATCTCAAATTAACATTAAAACCAAAATTATCAAAAAGGTTTTCGTTTCCTAATTGCGCTCTAAATGTATGCTTTGGTGTATTAAAGTTAGGCTCGAATAAACCAAAATCTTCATCATCAAAAGTAAAATCAATGTAATCATAGCTCAAACCTAGATCAAAACGACTTGCTATTTTAGTACTAACAGCAATACTAGCACCATATGAATTTACTAAAGACTTACTATTAGTTATCATATTAAACTCAACTAATCCAGAATTAATAGAAGCCGCATCTAATACTAATACACCATCATCATTTCTAATTCCGTTAGCTAAATTTGGATCTGCCAATTGAGTAGCTGTTAGAGGAGTATCTCCAAATGGATATATTGTACCAGTCGTTGGTACGATAACATCTTGGAAGAAAACAAAATCATTATGAAAACTATAGAATGTATTGAAATCAATAATCAAATTATTAGAGTCTGTAATACCAAACATACTTCTATATCCGAACTCTATTGTTTGTACTTCTTCTGGTGTTATAGGTTTATAAGTAGATCGTACATTTCTAGGCCCTTGGTAACCGGTATCTTCAGGGAAAACAGTTCTTGTTAATAATGAATTATTAATAATATCATCACCTGTAATTCCGTTTACATCGACAGTTGCTAAATTAGGCAAAGATGTACCTACATTTATTTTCCTTCCCGCAGGAATTAATAAATACTGTTCTTGAATTGTAGGGTTTCTAAAACCTGTTTGGTATGATGTTCTAAGGATATGGTTTTTATCTTCTCCTAGTGCATAATTAATTGCAAAACGTGGTGAATAATTACCATCAAAATTTTCAGACTTATCATAACGTATAGATCCTGTTAATTTTAATCTATCATCTAATAATTTTTTCTGAATTTGAGTATAAATACCATATTCATCAATACTAATAACTTGATCAGCATCATTAAAAATTGTTCCTTTAGAATCCGCATTGTATCCTCTGAACGACCCACCTACTTGAACGTCTGCCCAATCGTTTAACAAACTTGTAAAATTGTAGTTCGCATCTAGGTGAGAATAATAACTACTATCATAAATTCTACTACCTCCTTCGGTAATAAAAGTAGACGTAATATTATTAAATTGCTCGTTAAATTCAGAACTTCCTGGTATTAATCTTGTTCGATCAGCTTCTGCTCTTGCCGCTGCTAGAATAGTAGGATCAATAATAATTGAATTGTCTGGATTAAAACCACCATTATTAGCCAAACCCAAAAAGTAATCAACTCCCCATGAACCCAACCTATTGCTTTGTGCAGCAATGGTGTTTAACGCTATACCTGTTCTTGTCAAATCATAAGTTTGTCCTGCATCATTAAATACACGATAGGCTCTTACAAAAAAGTTATCTCCTTTAGCTTCTAACTTTACTTGACCAATAAAATAATTTCTTTGCGCAAATCTACTTGTTCCTTGAAAAAGACCATTTCCTCTAGCTAATCTTGACGAGAAAATAAACTCTAAAGATTCATCTTCTAATGGTCTATAATGTAATGAAGTAGAGAATTTTAAATTGTTTGTTCTGTAAGATCTCAATAACTCTCTCTCTCTGTATCCTGTTAGGTTTACGGTATATGCCTCAGGTAAATTGAATCCTAAAAACCTTGCAATACCTGTTAAATTCTGTGTAACTTCATCACCGTATAGATTAATTCCATCATAGCTTAACACTGAATTTTGACTACCATCGATGATTTCCCCAGTATCAATTTGTCTATTTCTAAGATCATTTGCTTGCCACTCAGGAGCATCAAAATAAGATACGTCAACTTTTGCAGCAAAAGATTCACTAAATTTATGGGCCATTCTTATAGAAGCATCATAAAACTCGTTATTTCCAGCTAAGTCTTGTGACATGATACCCGTTTTGAACTGTGCACTAACTCCAGTAAAATCAAATGGATTTTTAGTATTCATTAATAGAATACCATTATATGAATTGGCTCCATATAATGCAGAAGATGCACCTGGTAAAATCTCTACATTATGAATATCTAATTCAGTTACACCAGATAAGTTCCCAGCACTAAAGTTCAATGCAGGAGCTGCTGTATCCATACCATCTACAAGTTGTACAAATCTCGAATTACTAAAATCAGAAAAACCTCTTGTGTTTATTGATTTGTACCCGTAACTTCCTTCTCTAGATTGAATACTCTTAAGATTAGCTAAACCATCATAAAAAGAATTTGAAGTTGTTCTTTTAATTTCATTTAAACCAAATCTTTCAATAGTTACTGGAGATTCAATAATTCTTTCAGGAACTCTCGAAGCAGAGATAACAACTTGATCTAAAATTAAATTCTCTTTAAGAATTACATTAATCTTTTGACTTGCTTTCTCAACATCAATAAATTCTGTTTGATGTCCGAATGCAGAAATTTCAAGTCGTTGTGGTAATTTTCCATTTAATGTTATTGTAAAGTTTCCACTAACATCAGATAATGCAGTACCACCACCACTGGTGATCTTTGCATTATAAAATGGCTCTAAGTACTCGTTGTAAACTACACCGCTAATTTTCACTTGTGCAAAAGCAGATAACGCACATAAAGTGAAAACAACTATAGCTAATTGTTTCTTAAACATGTTTAAAATATATTAATTGGGAATTTTATTCTTAGTCTTCTAATGAAAAGTTAATAGGAAAACCATACTTAACAGCCACTCGTTTTCCACCTTTCTTAGCTGGCTTAAACTTTGGCAATTTAGTTACTACTCTCCTAGCTTCATCATTAAGAATTTCAGCATTTTCAGGGCCTAAAGTTTTGATGTTTTTAACTTCACCATTTTTATCAATGATAAAGCGAACCCATACCTCACCTTCTACCATATTTCTAACTGCTTCTCCAGGGTACCTGAAGTGTTTTTGAATATGCAACATCATTTCAGTGTTGAAACAATCAATCATATCACCTTTCTTAGCACTTTGACAATTAGAAAATGAAGGGACCTTATCAACTGTATTAAATCGATCAGCTTTTCTAACTTCTTCTTCAGATAAGCTATTCGTTAATGCAGCAATATTGTTGGTTGCTGATTTCTTTTTTAAAGATAATTTACTAGAAATACCTGAATTACCGGCGATTGTAGAAATACCTGAAGAATTTAAATCACTTGCTCCAGAAGTTGACAACTTTTTTCTAGACTCTCTTTTTTTCAAGAATCTTCTCTTTGAAGCAGAAACTCGAACAGTTATTTGCCTACTTCTTTTGTCCTTCTTGTTCTTAGCCGGTTTAATTGAACACTTTGTAATACTATTTAAATCTTCTATTGTAGTCTCTTCAGGCGTATCACAAGTGTCCTGACTGAAACTATTAAGGGATAATAATAATACTACTAGTAAAAATACTTTTCTCATACTTTTAACATTTACTTATTTACTGTAGTAGTTTCTGACTGGTTACATCAGACAGCAAATATACTATTTATTTGTTAAAAATAAAAAAGAAGTGAATTTTCACTAAATAATCATAAAAAAAGAGGGGGTTTTCCCCTCTTTTTTTATGATTATTTTATCAGATTAATTATTAAGAACCCAAGAAAAATAGAATTGAGAACCTATAGTTCCTGTACCAGGAACACTTATATAATCTTTACCTCCTAAGTTTGTTCCACCAACTTTAAATACGGATTTTAATACTGGTACTCCATAGCTAATTTGTGCATCTAAAACTGTTCTTTCTTCAACAATACCATCAATAAAGAACGATTCGTATAAGAAAGCATCTTGCCAGCGAGCATTAATATTAAAACCGAAATTTTTAAATAATCGGCTATGACCAAACTGAACTTTTACTTTGTGCTTTGGTGTATTGAACGATTCTTTAAATTCAGGATCTTTCCCATCCGATTTAAAATCAGCAAAAGCATAGCTAGCTCCAAGATCAAAACCATTAAAAACCTTTGTATTAAAACCAGCAGAGAAACCGTAAGTATCAATTTCTGAGTCTGTATTTGTTCTAATTACATATCTTAAAATATCTTGATTGCTAATTGCGTCTATACCACTAGCAGGTTCTCCAGGATTTACAGTTGTAGAATTAACTGTTCCATAGAAAGGCACAAATACATCTTTTGTTGTGATGAAATCTGTATGTAAATTATAAAAACCAACGATATCAAATTCGAAAAGATTATCTACTATATTTAATGCACCTCGATATCCTAATTCAAAAGAACGAACAATTTCAGGTGTAACAAAATTCAACTCAGCTTTTTCTAAATCTGCAGGATTACCTGTTTGTGAAAATCTATTAATAGAGGTAGCTGTATAAGAATTATTAAAAGCATCTACTCCAGATAATGTTGTTGAAAAGTTTGTAAATGCTCTTGAAGTTACAGGAGTAATTTCTCTACCTAAATTCTCTTCTACAGACCCTAAAAACACCCTATCTGCCCCTAACTGCAATCCAATATATTGATCTTGTGTCGTTGGGTTTCTAAATCCTGTCTGGAATGCAAATCTAAAGTTATGATCTCTTTTTTCACCCGCTGCATACGAAACTGAGAAACGTGGTGAAAAATTACCATCAAAATTATCAGATTTATCATAACGTATCGTTCCTGTTAACTTTAAACGATTATCGTATAATTTCTTTTGAAGTTGTGTATAAAAACCAAATGATCTGTAAGCAATTTCACCATTATCATCTGTGTAGATCTCACCTCCTGAATCTAAGAAATATTTTCTGTAACTTCCTCCTACTTGAATTTCAGCAAAATCTACTTTATCTCCAAAATTATAATTTGCATCAATATTTAAGAACCCAGAATTATCTACCAGTTTAGCTCCTCCTTGACTTACAGGAGTGTTTGTAATATCATTTACTGCAGCTCTGAACGCATTAGTCCCTGGTTGTAACCTATTAGCTTCTACTCTAGTTCTAGCTTCTAGTGCTGCTTGCTCAATAGGTAATGCATTAGGGTTTAATGGACTTATCAATTGGAAAAACTCAGTAGCAAACTGACCATAATAATTTTGATTACCTAACCATCGATCATTTAAGGCTATACCTGCTAATCTTGAATCCCATGTCTGTCCTGCATCATTTCTAGATAAATAACCTCTCACAAAATAATTATCACCTCTAACTTCTAGTTTATATTGTTTAATAAATGCATCTTTTTGAATGTATCTATTACTAGCATGCAGATAATTATCTAACAAATTAAATTTTGACGATAAAACTATTTCAGTATCATCTTTCCATGGTCTGAAATATAATCCAGCATCAAGAAGTAATGATTTTGCATCTGTATCACCCAATAATAAATCCGATTCAGCATAACCTTTTCTCGCTATATTAATACCATCAAAAGCACTTAGTAAAGCAGGATCATTAACACCAGCAATTCTAGCGATTCTAGTTAATGGTAAACTAATTTCATCACCATAAACATTAACTCCATCATAATCTAACCCATTTGTATCAGGTGTACCTTCTATAATATCTCCTCCTTGACCTGTTGAGTTTCTTTTGTCATTCGCTAACCACTCTTCTCCTGCACTGTAGTTAAAGTTTACTTTTGCTGCAAACACATCTGAAAATTTATGAGCAAAACGAACACCTACATCATAAAATTGTGCCTGTCCTCTATCTTCTTGGATAGTAACACCTGTTTTAAAGTAAGAACTTGCACCTGTGTATTCAAATGGATTTTTACTTGTCATTAATAAGATACCGTTAAAGGCATTTGCTCCATATAATGCAGAAGCAGCTCCTGGAAGTATCTCGACATTCTTTACATCTAATTCATTTAGTCCAAAAGTATTACCAAACGAGTAATCTAAAATTGGTACTGTTGTTTCCGCTCCATCAATCAATTGTATGAAACGAACATTTAATGTATTTGCAAAACCTCTATTAGAATTTATTGTTTTTACATTATAACTATCGGCTAATACATCTACTCCTTTAAGATTCCCTAAGCTTTCATAAAAATTCACCGAAGGTGTGTTCTTAATTTCATTTTCACCAATTCTTTCAATGGTTACTGGAGATTCTGCTACTCTTTCAGGGGTTCTTGAAGCTGAAATTACAACTTGGTCTAAGACCTGAGTTTCTTTTAAAATGATGTTAATATCGTCATCTTTAGAAGCAACTTGTAAAACTTCTGTTTGATAACCTATTGATGATACTGTTAATGTTACAGGGAACTTCTTGACTTTTACTACAAATTCTCCATCAAAATTAGATGTTGTAGTTTTTCCTTCACTAGTTTTTATTGTGGCTCCGGGGAAAGGTTCTAAGTATTCATCAAATACTAAACCTGTTACTTCAGTTTGCGCTAACAAAAAATAACTGCTTAAATACATAAGCAGCAATAGTAATTTTTTGACCATTGCTTATAAATTTTTGATTAATTGACTTTACAGGTGGAATTTACTAAAATATTAGTTATCTTCTAAAGAAAAGTTGATAGGAAATCCATATTTCACTGAAATTGGCTTTCCAGCTTTAGTTCCTGGTTTAAATTTTGGCAAGTTAGACACTACTCTAATTGCTTCATCTTTCAAGACTTTTCCTCCTTTAGGCCCTAAAGCTTTGATATTAGTTACATTTCCATCTTTGTCTATGATAAAACGTACCCAAACTTCACCTTGTAATTTTTCTAACATTGCTTCATTAGGATAACTAAAATGTTCCTGTATATGATTTATCATTTCAGTATTAAAACAATCTAACTGATCTGAACCTTGTGTAGAATTACATTTTGGGAATGCAGGAATATTATCCACTGTACTAAACTTCGCTGCTTTACGAACTTCTTCTTTAGAAAGTGTTTTTGTTAAAGCTGTTAAATTCGTTTTTAATTTTACAGTTTTAGAAATATCTGTAGTTTGATTTATTGCAGATACTCCTGAGCTATTAAGACTATTTGCTTCAGAAGCTTCTTGTTTTTTTCTTTTCTTTAAAAACCTTCTTTTAGGCGCAGAAACACGAACAGATATCTGTCGCGATGCTTTACCTTTTCCTTTTTTAGTAGGTTTAATTGTACATTTTGTAATACTATTTAAATCCTCTATAGGATTTTCAGGTGTATCACAAGTTTCATTACTTCCTTGAGTGTATGCATTAATTGCAAATGCAAAAAATGCTAAGTATACTAATTTTTTCATGTTACGGGGAATAAAAAAATTGTTATAAACAGCTATTTAATAAATTGCCATATTTGTTTAACGTTCCATTTGCAAATGTAGAAAAAAAACCTTACCTAGCTGCACTAAATTGATATTTTGTCATTTTTTGATACTTTTTTCAATGAAATTTGCAAATTTCATATCTTAAGTTGGTTTAATATAGAAAGTTGTTATAAGGGAAAATTTTAGAATGAATCTTAATGACGTCATCGTACACCATATCTTTAAAGTTTTCAATATTTTGCTTTTTTACCGCAGAAATAAAGCATGCTTTCTTTTCTAAATCATTCATCCAGGTATTTTTCCAATCCTCTAAAGTATAATGCACCTTACTTTTTATGGTTATCAAATCGTCTTCGTCAATGGTTTCATGCGTATAAGCATCTATCTTATTAAACACCATTATTGTTGGCTTATTTGCACTTTCGATCTCATTCAATATTTTATTTACTGACTCAATGTGGTCTTCAAAATTTGGATGGGAAATATCAACAACATGAATCAATAAATCTGCTTCCCTAACCTCATCTAAGGTAGACTTAAAAGATTCTACTAACTGTGTAGGTAGTTTTCGTATAAAACCTACTGTATCTGTTAATAAAAAAGGAACGTTTTTTACAACAACCTTTCTTACAGTAGTATCTAGGGTTGCAAATAGCTTGTTTTCTGCAAAAACCTCACTTTTACTAATTAAGTTCATTAAGGTAGACTTCCCTACATTGGTATATCCTACAAGAGCTACTCGAACCATTTTACCGCGATTCTTTCTTTGAACAGCCATTTGTTTATCAATGGTTTGTAGCTTCTTTTTTAATAACGTAATTTTATCTCTAATGATACGACGGTCTGTTTCAATTTCTGTTTCTCCAGGCCCTCTCATTCCAATACCACCTTTTTGCTTATCAAGGTGAGTCCACATTCGTGTTAACCTAGGAAGCAAATATTCATATTGCGCAAGCTCTACTTGCGTTTTTGCCGAACTAGTTTGTGCTCTTCCGGCGAAAATATCTAAGATTAAATTGGTTCTGTCTAAAATTTTACAATCTAAAACACGCTCTATATTACGTAACTGGGCTGGAGATAATTCATCATCAAACACAGCAGTACCTATAGTATTCGCATCTATAAATGTTTTTACTTCGTCTAATTTCCCTGTCCCGATGAATGTTTTTGGATTCGGTTTTTCTAATTTCTGTAAAAAACGTTTTACGGGCACTCCTCCTGCAGTACTCGTTAAAAACTCTAATTCATCGAGGTATTCATTGGCTTTATCTATATCTTGGTGTTGCGTAATTACACCAATTAAAACCACTTTTTCAGATATGACTTCTCTAGTTTCTATCATAGCTTGCAAAAGTACGAATTGTACTATCTAATTCTTTGTGCATTTGTAAATAAATGCTGGTGGAATGTTTAACGGTTCGAAATGAAGACTTACATTTTGCTTTTTAAATAACTTTTTAAACCTCTTATAATAATCTAAACTATATTGAAACTGAATAAATTTACCTTGTTCGCTTAGCGCATTATACGATTCATTCAAAATACTTTTAGAAACTTCTTTTGGAAGTATTGATAAAGGCAAACTCGACACGATACAATCAACATTTGTAAATCCCTTTTTCTGAATTTCGTCAATTAAAAACTCAGCGGAAGTATTAAGAATAGTAAGTTGGGGATGATCGATTTTTAATAATTCTTGATAAAATATTTCATTAATTTCAAAACATATAAGATGGTTGTTGGGTTTCATTTTTTTTAAAATATGCTTTGTAATCACACCATTTCCCGATCCTAATTCTACTATTAATTTAGTTTGTTCAAAGTCTATACCTTTTAGCATTTTCTCTGCTAAAAACCTTGAGCTTGGCGCTATAGTCCCAGATGTTTTTGCTGCTAAAACTGCTTCTTTAAAAAAATTAAGTTTCTTCCCCAAGTTCGTTTTATTTTTTAAATTTATAGAAAAATTGTTGAGCAAATATGCGCTTTTTAAAGGATTTATTGGGTCTTTTTTACCCTAATTTGTGTTTAAATTGTGAAAACACACTGTTTTTTAATGAAAAAATACTTTGTAGTAACTGTAAAAATGATTTGCCTATTGTAGATGGCAATCAATTTTTAAACAAAAAAATGTTTATCAATTCTGATATAAGAGATATTGCAAGTTTTTTATACTATGACAAAAATAATTGTACTCAAAAATTGATTCATGAATTAAAGTATAATGACAGGGAAGATATAGGTGTTTTCTTAGGAGAATGGTTTTCTTATAGCATTAAAAAAAGAAATTTATTTTCAGATATTGACTATGTTGTACCAGTACCATTACATAAAAAAAAGTTAAAAGATAGAGGATATAATCAAGTTACTTCATTTGCTTCATCTATAGCTAAAACATTAAATGCAGCGTATAGCGATACTCATCTTATTCGTATTTCCAACAATAGCTCTCAAACCAAAAAATCCAGATTTGATAGATATGATAAGAATTCATCTAAGTTTACTTTAAATGATATTTCTTGTTATGAAAATAAACATATCTTACTCGTCGATGATGTAATTACCACTGGTGCTACCTTAGCATCTTGTGTTAATGCTTTATTAAAAACTAAAAATATAAAGATAAGTATTGCAACGATGGCTTACACACTTAAAGTTTAAAGGTTTTTTTTACTACTTTTGATTACATTTAAAACTACTTTTGTGAAGCTTTATAATTCTGTTTTTTTTCTTTTAATTTTTAGTTTTGTTCTTGCTAGTTGTGCAAGAAAAGGAAGACCTGAAGGTGGACCTAAAGATGAAGATGCTCCTATATTAGTTTCTGCAAAACCAGCTTATGAAAGTTTAAACTTTAATGATAAAAATATTCGTATTTACTTTGATGAGTATATAGTTCTTAAAGATTTAACGAAACAATTAATTGTTTCTCCCCCATTTAAAACAGAGCCTTTAATTACACCTCAAGGAACACCTAGTAAATATATAAACATAAAGTTGTTAGATACGTTAAAAGAAAACACTACCTATACTTTTAATTTTGGAAATGCTGTTCAAGATAACAATGAAAATAATCCTCTGGAAAATTTTAAATACATATTTTCTACTGGTAATTTTATTGATTCCATGAGTATAGAGGGTGCTATTCAAGATATCACTATAAAAAAACCTAAGAAAAACTATAGTGTTTTGTTATATAAAATAGATTCTACTTTTAATGATTCTATCGTATATAAAAGTAAACCAGATTATGTAACACGAACCTACGATTCTATACACTATAAATTTACAAACATTGCTGAAGGTAACTATTTTTTAGCCGCCATAGACGAAGCTACTTCAGACTATAAATTCAACTCAAAAACCGATAAAATTGGCTTTTATAAAGATACGTTAACACTACCTAAAGATAGTTTGATTCCGTCTCCAATAGTTCTTTTTAAAGAGATTCAACCCTATGCTTTAAAAAAAGGAAGAGAAATTACAAAAGGAAGAATTCAGTTTCCTTACACAGGAAAGCAAGAAAACATGGAGATTAAGTTGCTTTCTAAAGTACCAGATGATTTTATGTTTAAAACTGCTTTTGAAGAGGATAAAGACACACTTAATTATTGGTATTTTTCCGAACAAAAAATAGATTCTTTGAATTTCATTATTTCTGAAAAAACATCAATAGATACAGCGACTGTTTTCTTGCGAAAGAAAAAAATAGATTCTCTTTCAATATCTTCAAATGTCAGTAATACTTTACATATAAAAGACACACTGTTTTTAATCACAAATAATCCTATTCGAAATTTTGATACTTCTAAGTTTTCTTTAATAAATACAAGCGATACAACCAATGTTCCCTACACATTAAAAACTATAACCAACAACAAGTTGGGTGTGTTTTTCGAACAGAAAACAAAAACCCCATATAAATTTACAGCACTACCTAAGGCTATTGAAGATATTTTTAAAGTAACATCTAAAGACACTCTTAATTATCAATTTACCACCAGAGATATTGAAGATTATGGTAGTATAATCGTAACGATAAACAAAGAGGTAAAACATCCTGTTATAATAGAATTACTTAAAAAAGATAAAGTATATAAAAAACAAGTATTAAAAACGTCTGGAAAAGTAGAATTCAACTATTTAATTCCTGAATTATATACTATTAGAGCTATTATTGATGAAAACGATAATGGTATTTGGGATACTGGAAAATATTTAGAAAAAAAACTACCTGAACGTATTGTTTATTATCCTGATGAATTACCAGAATTGAGAGCGAATTGGATATCTAATTTAAATTTTACTATAAAATAAAATCACTGTAGACTAAAAGTCATTTTTGTTTATAGTTATTGGTTGTGCGTAAATTGAGAAAAACGATATGAATTGGAAATGGATTTTTGAAAAAGGAATGTTTTGGATTTTCATACTGACATTTTTCATTGGAAATTATTTAAGCGAACTCAAAATCCCTAGAATCAACGAAACTGTAGGTTGGACTGTTAATTTATCAAATCAATGGATAATAAACGGGACAATAGTTTTTGGATCTTGGTTGTTTTTTTTATCGGTTACGGAGTTGTAGCATTAACATCAAAAAAAACTGATTTATATTTATCAATTGCCCATTTAGGAATTTTCATTCTGACTTTAATAATTGGTATTGTAAGTGACTTATTTGGATTAGCAGTTTATTAATTAACATAATTTCGATTATTGTGTTCGCAATAAATATTTTTTGGACTTTTAAAAGAGAAAAGCCTCAACACCCCTTTTCTCGTACTAATCATATCCAAAACCGCAAATAACAGAAACTAATTACTAAAGGTACACTACAATAGTGTTATAAAAAGGTAAACATACAAAGCAAATAGTTAACTACCACTAGGATCAAAAAAAGCCCTAAAATGAGCTTTTAAAGCTATATTTATGTGTTCTAAAGAGAAAAATCTAACGATAGCTCATAAGAAACCGCTACTGGCTTACCATTCTTCATAGCCGGTGTTACTTTAGACAATTTAGATATTAACTTCTTACTATATTGTGTTAAAATATCACTTTTGTTTTCTTCGTTTTTTGTTTTAATATCTACCACTTTACCCTCTCTATCTATAACAAAATTCACAGTAACCTTACCGACTACATCATTTTCTATAGCTTCTTCAGGATACTCGAAGTTTTCTTGTATAAAGGTTCCTATACCTATATTAAAACATTTCAGATTATCTTCAGCATTTTTACAGTTACTAAATGTAGGAAGCTGATCGACATTTTGAAAAGTGAACACCTTACCTCGTGTATTATCAATTTCAACTTCTCCTTCTAGTTCAGTTTTGGTTGCTTTGTTAAGAATTCCTTTCTCAGAAATTGTGTTCATATATTTCACTAATTCCTTACGCCTTTTTCGAAAAAACCGACCTTTAGAATTATTCAAACGTAAAATAATTTGCCTAGCTGTTGGAGGTTTATTTGATTTGTTTTCTACCTTACATTTATTAATATTGTTAAGGTCTTCTACGATAACTTGATCTTTTTTATCGCAAGTTTGATTTGATTGAGATGTTACTATTTGCACATAGAGCAAGCATAAAAGTAACCAATGTAAATGTTTCATTTTAGGGGGGATTTTTACTTTGGTAATTAATAATATTGGGATTACTAAATTACATAAAATTTGTTAAAAATCAAAAAAAATTACATTCTGTACTTTTTTTTAACAATAAGACCCCGCTATCCTTATAAAGTTCACAATGAAAAAGCAATAACTACCTAATTATAACATTTGCATTACCATAGGTTAATACACTTACTTTATATTAAAAATTAAAAAAAGCTACTCTTTATGCAAACATAAAAAGCAGCTTTTAAAACTTTTATTTTCGATACGATTATAAAAAACTATCTACTAAAGGTTAATTTCCTACAATTGAAAATCATATTATTTATTCACTTTTGCCCAAGTATCTCTTAATCCAACTATTTTATTAAAAACTAGATGTTCAGAAGTAGCATCATCATCAACATTAAAATACCCTAAACGTTGAAATTGGAAACGCTCACCAACTTTTGAATTCACTAAACTAGGTTCTACTAAAGCATTTATTGTTTGTAAAGAATCTGGATTTAAAAACTCCATAAAATCTTTATCTTTATGAGCATCAGGAGCTTCATCAGAAAATAATCGATCATAGACTCTAACTTCAGCAGGCACAGCATGCTTTTTAGATACCCAATGTAGTGTACCTTTCACTTTACGCTTGCTTTCTTCTGTGCCGCTACCAGATTTACTTAATGGATCGTATGTACAATGAATCTCAGTAATAGTGCCTTCCTCATCTTTTATACAAGTTTCGCCTTTAATGATATATGCGTTTTTTAAGCGCACTTCTTTCCCTAGGGTTAGTCTAAAGTACTTTCGATTAGCTTCTTCTTTAAAATCTTCCCTTTCTATATATAATTCACGAGAAAACGGAACTTCTCTAGATCCAGCATCTAATTCAGGATTGTTTTCTGCAATAAGAATCTCTTCTTTATCTTCTGGATAGTTTGTAATAACTAATTTAACAGGATTTAAAACAGCCATTACTCTATTTGCGTTTTTATTTAAGTCTTCTCTAATCTTAAATTCTAATAAGGCAACATCAATAATGTTTTCTCTTTTCGATACTCCCACAGTTTCAATAAAATTACGAATTGATGCAGGTGTATAACCTCGTCTACGTAAACCAGAAATCGTTGGCATTCTTGGATCATCCCAACCAGAAACAACACCTTGTTCAACTAACTTCAATAATTTACGCTTACTCATAATAGTATAGCTTAAATTAAGCCTAGAAAACTCACGTTGTTTTGGTAGCAAAGGGTAATCTGTCTTGCTGTATTCATAAACATGATCTCTAAACCAATTGTATAAATCACGATGCGGTTTAAATTCTAAAGAACATAGCGAATGTGAAATTTGCTCTAAATAATCACTTTCACCATGTGTCCAATCGTACATAGGATATATAACCCAATCGTTTCCTGTTCTATGATGCGCTTTCTTTAAAATTCTATACATTAACGGATCTCTTAACAACATGTTAGGAGAAGCCATATCTATTTTTGCACGAAGTACATGTTCACCTTCTTCGAACTCTCCATTCTTCATCTTTGTGAAAAGTTCTAAGTTTTCTTCTACGGTTCTATCTCTGTATGGACTAGCTACACCCGACTCAGTTGGCGTTCCTTTTTGTTCTGCCATAGCTTCAGAGGTTTGACTATCTACATAAGCTTTACCCTCTTTGATTAGTCGAACTGCCCAATCGTATAATTCTTGAAAATAATCTGAAGAGTAACATTCATTTTCCCATTGATATCCTAACCAAGATACATCTTTCTTAATGGCATCAACATATTCTTGTTCTTCTTTTGCAGGGTTAGTATCATCGAAACGTAAATTTACAGGAGCGTTATATTTTTCTCCTAAACCAAAGCTAATCCCTATAGCTTTAGTATGACCGATGTGAAGATAACCATTAGGCTCAGGAGGAAAACGAAAACGTAAATCTTCTCTTTTCATTCCGCTTGCTATATCTTCCTCTATAATTTGCTCAATAAAATTGAGTGGTTTTTTTTCTTCTGACATTTTCAATACTTATTAAGCAACAAAAGTAATTATTTATAAAAAAATAAGCGGTAAAAAACTATTCGTTTTTACCGCTTTATATTGAATCTTCAATTATTTTCTACTCTGTTTTAAAAGTATTATTAAGTGGATTTATATCTGCCATAAACCCATTTTTATTAATCTCAATACGTTTAACAGCTTTTGAAACTTCGAAAGTGTATGTAGGATATGCCCAACCCCAATCTTTTAAAAGCGTTGCTGTAGTTGGTTTGTTACCTCTCATCATTTCTATTGGAATATTAAACGATTCCTTAGTTCCATCTGTATACTCAACATCTACATCTATTGGCATTGGCATTGCTCCAATTCTTTCTAATGTAATTTCTTTACCTTTTACTGTTTTAATACCATAATCGATAAAATGCGTTGTTTGAGACCATTCATTTAAATACCAATCTAAATGGATTCCTGAAACTTTTTCTGCTACACGTTTAAAATCATTAGGTGTTGGATGTTTAAATGCGAATTCTTTGAAATACTCTTTTAATGTTTTCGCTACATTTTCTGAACCAATGATATATTCTAATTGGCTTAAAAAAATACTTCCTTTGCTATAACTTCCTATTCCATATGCTCTATTTGTTTCGTACCTATCAGCATGTGTAGATAATGGCTCTTCTGTACCAGATTTCACCAAGAAAGCATAACCTTTATACGAACCACTATTTGGATTTACAGTTTCTTTTCCTGTAACCGCACTCATTGCTTTGTTTGATATATACGTTGTAAAACCTTCATCTACCCACGGATGTTTACTTTCATTCGTCGCTAGTAAAAACTGAAACCATGTATGCGCCAATTCGTGTGCTGTAACTCCTAATAAGCTACCCCATGGTCTTTGACCTGTAATTAAAGTACACTGTGCATATTCCATACCACCATCACCACCTTGAATTACAGAATATTGTTTATAAGGATATGCTCCTATATTTTCGCTGAAATACTTCATCAACTCAGCAGTTTTAGGCTGTAATTTCTTCCAGTTTTCAATAAACTTTGCTTCTAATGTCTTCTTATATAAAAAGTGTAACGCTATTCCATTATCCATAGTAAGAATATCGTGTTGGTATTCAGGATCTGCTGCCCAAGTAAAATCATGTATGTTTTTTCCTGAAAACTTCCATGACAGTTTTTTTCCTCTAGGTAAGTTTAACGATTTACTTTTATCTTCATAACCATGACCAACTTCTTGTGGGTTTAATAAATCTCCTGTTCCTCCAACAACATAGTTTTTATCAATATGAAGTGTTACATCAAAATTACCCCAAACGCCGTGAAACTCTCTAGCAATGTATGGAGGTGTATGCCAACCTTCAAAATCATATTCAGCCATTTTAGGATACCATTGCGTCATTGATAAAGCTACTCCTTCTTTGCTATTTCTTCCTGATCTACGAATCTGTAATGGTACTTGTGCGTCGAATTCCATTTCAAAAGTAACTTTCTCACCTGATTTAATTGGTGAATTTAATGTAACCTCTAAAATAGTACCCACAGTTTCATAAGTTACTTTTTTTCCATTTTGTAGTAAAGAGTTTACCTTTATAAACCCGATCTCATTAGGTTGTAACTTTGCAATTCTACTTACTTTTTGAGGAGCTTCAGAAGTTCCCACAGTTTCAACCATTCTTCCATCAGGATCCATTATGGTGTGTAATCTTGCATCCATTTGAGAGTTAGGTTGAAAAGCATTGAAATACAAATGATAAAATACTTTCTTTAATTCATCTGGTGAATTATTTGTGTATACTAATTTTTGTTTTCCTTTATACTGATATGTTTTAACATCCATATCAATATCCATAGTATAATCAGCTTGTTGTTGCCAATAGTACTGCTTAGCTGAATGTGGTGTACTTTGTGCTAAACTAGCAAAAGACACACAAATCATACATACAATTACATAAAGTGTTTTTCTCATTACAAACATATTGGTCATAAAAAAAGATTATTTAATCTGTATGATGCCAATTGATAAACTTTTAAAGCTTAATAGCAACATCACTTCTTAAATAATCTTTTCTATTAAATTATTTTCCTTTTGTTACTAATTCTGCCATTTTTAAAGCATTGTATGCATTAACAACTCTACCAGAAACAGATAATTCTGAGAAAGGTACTAATACTACTTCGTTACCATATCTTCCTCCTGTTCCAGGCTTATTAACTTGCATGTTAATTTTTGTTCCAGAATTCATGATAATTCGCTTTACTTGACTTGCAGATAGTTGTGGGTAATACGAACGAATTAACGCCGCAACACCAGCTGTAGATGGAGATGCCATAGATGTACCACTAAAATGCTTATATTCATTTTCTGGAGTAGTAGAGTATACTTCTACACCAGGAGCAAATACGTCTACATTACGTTTACCGTAATTAGAAAATCCTGCTGGTAATTTTTCATTATAGTTCGCACTCATAGCACCAACAGTTAAAAAGTTATCTGAAATTTCATTTATTAAATCTGGGGCATCATTCGGGAATGTTTTTTCAACATCGATATTTTTACCATCGTTTCCAGCTGCATTTACAATTAACACATCTTTGTCTGCTGCATATCTAATTGCATCGTAAACCCATTCTTTATTTGGTGAAAATGCTTTACCGAAACTTGTGTTGATTACTTTAGCTCCGTTATCTACAGCATATCGAATACCTAAAGCAACATCTTTATCATACTCATCTCCGTCAGAAACAGAACGTACAGCCATTATCTTTACGTTTGTCGCTACACCGTCCATTCCTTTGCCATTATTACGAGTTGCACCTATAATACCAGATACGTGAGAACCATGTGCTTCATTTTTTTCAGAATGCCCTGTATTACCATTTCCAGAACCTGGTTTATCGTTAATATCATACGCATTGTCACCAACTACTTTACGATAATCTGTCTTTAAATTTTCCCCATTTATTGTTTTATCAGACTTTTTAATCTCACCTCGTAAAGCTTTTTCCATGCCTTTTACAGTCATACCATTCGCTTGAACAAAACCTACTGCAAATTGTGCGGCTTTCTGTACTTCGGTATTATCTGTTTTTATAGCTTTTACCTCATCAAAAGTGTACTCATCTTTCTTTAAGTGATCTTTTAATGCCTTATCTGCAAAAAGTAAATTGGAAAGATAGTTTTGGTATCTAAACTTTATTTCTTTAGCTTCTTTTACTTTACCATCTTGATATGCTTTTACTTCAGCTAAAGTTTCAGCATCCGCTATGGAAGGGTTCATTAAAATACGCTCGTACTCCAAATGCTCTGTATAAGAATCTCCTAAGAAGTTCCATCCGTTAATATCATCAACATAACCATTGTTATCATCATCTTTACCATTTCCAGCTATTTCTTTAGTATTTACCCAAGCTACATCTTTTAAATCTTCATGAGTTAGGTCTGTACCACTATCTACTACCCCTACAATAACTGGAACTCCTTTTTTTCCTTTTAAAAAATCGTATGCTTTACTCAAACTCATACCAGGAATAGTATCCGTTGCTAAATCTAAATGTTGCCAATTTTGTTTTTCTGCTTCAGTTAATGCTGCTTTTTTTGCAGGAATTGAAACTTCATTATCTGTTCCTGAAGGAATTATTATTTTTTTTACGTTAGCTGTTGATGAACAACTTGCTAAGCTAACTAAAACGATTGAAGATAAAACCGGTTTGTATACTCTCATTTTCATTTCTCTCTTAATTAAATATCTCTCTAAATTTGTATGTTTCGTTTAATCGAACTCCTTTTTCTGTATGTTGAACAGTAATTAATTCATGATGTGCATCATGTTCTAAAAAAAGGATGTATTCTTTATCTGCTGCTTCTGTTAAAAAAGCTTCTTTTTCTTTTAAAGTTACTAAAGGACGAGTGTCGTAACCCATAATGTATGGTAAGGGAATATGTCCCGCTGTTGGCAATAAATCAGCCATAAACACTATGGTTTTTCCTTTGTATTCTATTTTTGGCAGCATTTGTTTCTCTGTATGTCCATCTTTAAAAAGCACATCAAACCCTACATCGTCTTTTGCATTTAAGTGTAAAAAATTTAGCTGACCGCTTTCTTCTATCGGAAGTATATTTTCTGTTAAAAATGATGCTTTCTCCCTAGGGTTCGGGTGTATAGCCCAATCCCAATGACGACTATTACTCCAAAATCTAGCATTTTTAAATGCAGGTTCATAACCTGTTCGATCTTTATTAAATTGAATGGCTCCTCCACAATGGTCGAAGTGTAGATGTGTTAAAAACACATCGGTTATATCATCTCGATGAAAACCTATCTTTGCGAGTGACGTGTCTAAAGAAAAATCACCAAATAAATGGTAATATCCGAAAAACTTATCTGATTGTTTGTTTCCTATACCTGTATCTATTAATGTCAAACGATCTCCATCTTCAATAAGCAAACATCGCATAGACATATCTATCATATTATTATGATCTGCAGGATTTGTTCGTTGCCATAAAGACCTTGGAACTACACCAAACATAGCTCCGCCATCTAATTTAAAGTTTCCTGTTTCGATTGGGTAAATACGCATGTAACAAAGATGCGAAAAATTAACGAGTTAACTCGTTAATAATATTGTAATACGAAAAGATAAGTATTTCTTAATTGTATGTATGAATTATTTTATATGTTATTTATCTTCTTTTTCTAATAAATATCCTATTGTAAAATTGCTTTCCCAGTCAAAAATCACTGTTTTACAATTGGTTCCCGCTAAGATTGCTTTGTATATGTTTACACCTGATTTTACCTTTCTACCTTTTGCGGCAACCAGATCATCAAATTTATCACCATCCGTATGAAGTTTAGTGTATCTTTCATCTGCTTTCCGCATACTTTTTGCTAAAACCGCAGGTATTCCTCCTAGAAGGAAACAATATTTTCTGTTTTGAACTGGAACTTTCGATACCATTTCTTTAACATCTTTATACACGATTTCATCTTCAACTCCTTTCTGATGATATTTACTTCCATGAGTCTCTAGAGCACTAATATTTTCGTCTTTGAAATACGATATTTTGGTATTTCCTGAACCTATATCTACAACAAAAGACTCTTTACTATATTTCTTCGGTAAAACCGATTTCAAAATATAAACAGCTTCTTCTCTAGAGTTAACTACCTTAACTTTATGGCTTTTTTTCTTTAACTCTTCAACTATTAACTGCGTTCCTTCTTCTTTTATAGCTCCTGAACTAACCACGAAATTAATATGTTCTTGTTGCACACCTAAATCTGCTACTTCTTTAAGAAACATGTTTAGTTTACTGTCAATTTCATCAGTATTGGTCATTCCTTCAGCAATCAAACTTTTTCCATATGCATGATGCTTTACACTCCAATTCTTGCTACTATCTATTTCGATTACAAAGTAATTAAAACCGGTAGTCCCAAGTTCAACAACGCCTTTTAAAACTCCATTAACAGGAGGGCTTGGTGTATATGTAAACTCGATTTGTTCTTCTTTGTTTTGAGTACTTTTAGGTTTACATTCAACACAAAAAACTACTGCTAACACACATATATATTGCACATACTTCATAAGTATACTAATTACTTTAATACAAAATGAATTGGAAAATTAAAGAATTTAATGTTAACTAGTATGCTAAATCTAATAAAAATCCGATCGTAAAATTTGAATCCCAGTCAAAAACAATAGTCTTTGGATTCGTAGCTTTATTTATGGCATTAAAAATATTGACACCACTTTTAACTTTTAACCCTTTTTTCTCTATAAGGCTCTTATATTGAATTGAATCTTGATGAAGTGCTGTAAATCTTTCCTTCTGAAATCTTATCCCTTTTGCCATTTGATAAGGAACTCCTCCAATAATAAAATATTGAGCCCTTTTTTTCTCAGGTACATTCTTTGCTATTTTAACTACTTCGTTATAAACATAATTATCATCTATGTTTTTCTGAAAATATTTAGATCCAAATGTTTCTTTACAAACAATTGTATCTCCTTGAACGTAAGAAATTTTAGTATTTCCTGAACCTATATCTACAACAAAAGCAGTATTTTCTAGCTCCTTAGGCATTACAGACTTTAAAGCGTATTGGCCTTCTTCCTCTGCAGTAACAACATTAATTTTATACCCTAATTTTATTAGTTCTTTTTTTACTAGTTGTGTCATGTCTTTTTTATCAGCCCCAGAACTTATTACAAAGTGAATATGCTCGGAGGCTACACCAAAGTCAACTATTTTTTGAATGTATGCTTGTAATTTTAATTGAATCTCTTTAGTAGTTGTTTTTCCATCTAAAATTAAGCTACTTCCATATGCTTTGTTTTTAATCTCCCAATTTTTGTCTTTATCTACATTAATTATAAACGAATTAAAACCAGATGCTCCAAGTTCTACAACGGCTTTTAACTTCCCTTGTATTGGCTTTGAAGGTTTGTATAAAAATTGTTGTTTTAATACAGTGTCTTGATGTGTTTGCTCTGGTATCCTTTTTGTAGTTTCTTTGGTAATTTTTGTGTTTTTATCTTCTAATTTACAAGAATATAAAAACAATACTGATAGCATAAAAAATACTATTCTTTTCATTGTTTGCATAGTTTTTAAAATCCAATAAAGCTTGAGTTGATTTTTTACTGAATAAGCTATAATCATGAATCATTCGTTGGTAATTCACTTATAGCTTAGTAGATGACAAAAATCTTAAAATATTATTCCCCTTCCTTTACTACAAAAGTAAATTTCTATTCAGAAAAAACCTTGTAATAATGTTACATTAAAAATAAGATATGAATCATTGTTTTATAACCATTTAATTTATCTTTTTTTAAATATGTTACTTCAGTAGCTTAATTTCAAAACTCAAAAAATTGATAAAAAAAACTCCAGTCAATTGAATTGACTGGAGACATAATCTCAAATTAATACATCAAATAAATTAATCCTATTTTACAAACTACTAATGCAACTTGTAATTTTTATTGAGGTTGGATATTCACCTCTATTAAATTGTAACCTCCTCTTGGATCACCAAACCATGTTACACCTGGAGAACTATCAATAGCTCCTTTTCCAAATTGTACATCGTTTAATGTTGCTACTCTTCTAATTAAATTGTCTCCATCAGTTGTACCTGTATTTGGTCCTGATTGTCTTGGCGCTTGATTAGCTCCGAATCCAACTTCTTCGTCAGCCTCAGTTCCTGCATCAAAAAGGTAGGTTTCATCACTTTCAGAAGTTCCTGAGAACGCTGTCCCGTTTTCATCAAATAATGCAACTCCATTATTATTGTAACTGATGAACCAGTCGTTAGTATCTACTAACATTGTTCCGAATCCTAGTTTATAATCTAAACCTTGTGGAACTTCAATAGTGAATGTTAATGATTCTCCTGGTTTTACTGGAGCAGTTTCGTTACTCTTAGCCACTGGAAGACCTAAGCCTTTTAAATATTCATAAGCTACTTGGTTGTTCCCATCTTCTGCGATCTCTTCTAAACCACTAGATACTTTTGCTTGTTCTCCTTGTACAAACCATGGATCTTTTGCTGTACTGAATGCATATAATACTGCAGGAGAAAATACTGTATATGAAGATGATAAACGTAATGGAGCTCCTTGAGATCCTGTTGCGTTAAACCACTGGTATAATGGCATTGGGTTACCAGCTTCAGCTATTTCTTTTAATCCATATCCTCTATCTGGCTGTCCAACTGTGAATAAAGGTGCGTTTTGAGCGTGCAACACAGCCAAACCTGGAGTAAGTACGACTGGAGTACTTCCTACAGCTCCCATTAAATTTGTTAATGTTAATGTGAAATATCTTGTTGAACTATCGTAAGCTAACTCTGTTTTTAAATAAGCAGTAACATCATCATTTACTACACGAACTGTATTATCGTCATCTGGACTACCAGCTGTTCCTCCATTTGGCTCAGTTGCTATTGTAGCAGGATCTTCTTCCTCTGTTCCAGCATCCCATAAATAAATTTGATTACTAATATCTCCTGTTACTGCACTTCCGCTTGCATCGAAAAGATCAATTCCGCTCATTTTTGGAGCAAAGAACCAGTCGTTAGTTGCAGCAGACATAGAAGCAAAACTTAATTTAGTTCCTGGTATTGCTTTAAATTTTACTGAATAACTTCCGTTAACATCTGTAACTGGACCTGGATTTGCAGCCCCTGTTGGTGTGTTAAAAACTTGAGTTCCTAAATAGTTAATCTTATTTGTAATAGTTACTGTGAATCTTGTTTTTGCAGCTTCAGCAGCATTTCCTCTACCAAAAGTTGGGTTTACAGCTTCTTTCCAATCAGAAATAGCATCACCTTCACCGTCATAAGCTAAACTATAACTTTCTAATCTTACTTGTGGAACAAAATCTCCTGATGTCCAAATTCCTGCAGCAACAGCTACATTTTCTCTAGCACTTCCTGAAGCTCCCCATTGTACGAAATCTAAAATTGCATCTGGATTCGTAAATGCATTTGTTGAATAGAAACCTAATCCAGCACTTTCACTTAATTGATCCCAGTTTACTACGAAAAACTCACCAGGGTTTAATTGTGCAGATCCGCTTACTACAGAAGCATTTCTGATTTGTAAATACTGTCCTGGTCCTAAACATAACCAATAGTCACTTACATCTACAGCAACATCTCCGTTGTTCCATAACTCAATTAACTTATCTTGTCCGTAATTCACCTCATTAATTACCACCGAACGAACATCATCAGCTGGCGCCATTAATACATTTTCGTTTCCAAAAGTAACTTGAGTAGTTTCCGCCCAATTCATTACCCCATTACCTTCACCATCGTAAATAATACTATTATCTTCACTTTTTACAGTAGGTACAAAATCTCCTGCTGTCCAAATTCCTGCAGATGCAGCAACATTTTCTCTAGCTGATCCTGAATCTCCATATTGAACAAAATCGATAATTGCATCTGGATTCGTAAATTCATTAGTAGAATATAATCCTAATCCACCTTTATCATCTGGTAAATTATAACTCACTACTAAATATCCACCTGCTTGAATAGTTGTATTTCCTGATTCTGGAGTTAAATCTCCAATTTTTTGATATGCTCCTGGTCCTAAGCATAACCAATAATCACTTATATCTGCTGATTCGGCACCTCTGTTATAAATTTCAATAAGATCTCTACTTCCTTGATATTTTATTTCATTAAATACAACATCTTTCTTTGCTACTACAGGAGGATTACCATTATCTGGTACTGTAACGTCTTCATCGTCGCTACATGATACAACTAACAACAACATTGTTAGTATGAAATAATTAAATGTTTTCATGTTAAATACTTTTTACTGGTTTACACCACAAAAGTATTTTAAGACACTGCTAACAAAACCATTAAATAGAGTTAGAGGGAAATAAAATAGGTTAAGAGGGAAAAAGAAACGTTGAAAGGAATGCTAAAAATCAATAAAACTTGCATAATTGAATGTATTCACACATGAAGTTTTTAACAAGTACTATATTACTTTGATACAAGCATCAGGAGGAATTAAAGACTGGACTATCCTCCTACGATTAAAACTAAACCTTATTAAAAACAATAACACAGCCTAAATATTTAGACTGTGTCATCTTACCTGTTAAATCATATAGTTAAGTGAAAAACATTGTCCCCCAACTTGGCTTTTTAAATAACTATTGATTTGACTATAAAACAAATATATAGCAAACCTTGATATGAAATCTTCAAATATGTTACATCTATTATAAATGGGTTAAAAAAAAGTGTTTTCGGTAATTTTTGTGTTATAAGAAGAAAACAATGTAACATTTTTGAACAAAAAAAAGTCTCAATAGTTTAACTATTAAGACTTTTGAGGTGTCGAGCGGATTCGAACCGCTGTAGATGGTGTTGCAGACCACTGCCTAGCCACTCGGCCACGACACCTTTAATGAGAATGCAAATTTAAACTTTTTCTGTTTAGTCGCAAGGATTTTTTAACTTTTACGTGTATCAGACATTACAATTGTTACTTCTCCTACGTTTCCGCCTATTGGTGGATTTATTTTTGACACACTAATTTCTGCTTCTTCAACCAAAGGTATTTCACTAAAAATTCGATCTAACATCCTCTGAGCCACCTGTTCTAGTAATTTAGAACGCTTGTTCATTTCTTCTTTGGCTATTTTGTTTAAATGTACATAATCGATTGTATCATCTAATTCATCTGTTTGTGCAGAAAGTGCTAAATTTCCTTTCACTTCTATGTCAACTCGATATTCTGAACCTATTTTTGCTTCTTCTTCCAAACATCCGTGATTCGTAAAAATCTTAATATTCGTTACTTTTATTACTCCCATTTATTTAATTTCAAATGTATTTATTACTTCACCCATTTTTACCTTATATTTTCCTTTAGGCAAATATGTTTTTCCGTTTTTCGCTGCACTTAATACAGCTTCAGTATTAGCTTTCTTATAATTTTTTAATCCTGCTTTACTAAAGCTTAGATCAAATTTCGCTTCGTTAAATCCTTTAGACGTTTCAACTTTAAACGAATTTACTACAACATCTCCATTATAAATCGTGAAAGTCGCATCTTTATTTGTATTTGAAAAGTACGGAATCTTAATACTCGGTGTATAAGGTTGTAACCACTTACTCCAAGAACTTCCCCATCTTCCGCTCTTTCTAATGTTATTAATACTAAAAATTTTATCATTTGTATCTGAAATCGATTCAGAATACTCTTGCAATGGTTTGATATTCGCCTTATATAAACTTCTACCGTGTGTACCCACTATTAAATGTTTTGCTTCTGGTTGAATTACCAAATCATGTACGGCAACATTAGGTAAATTTTTATTGAAAATTTCCCATGATGAACCTGAATCAAAAGAAACATACACACCATTATCTGTTCCTAAGTATACTAAATTCTCGTAATCTGGATCTTCTTTAATTACATTTACTGGTGATGCTGGGATAGTATTTGCAATATTTTTCCAAGATTTCCCATAGTTATCAGAAACATAAACATAAGTTGTAAAATCGTCCCAACGATATCCATTTAATGTTACATATACACGCTCTTTTTTATGTTTAGAAGCAATCACTCTACTTACCCATAAATCTTTTGGAAGCGTACTAGAAATATTTTCCCAACTTCCTCCTCCATTTTTAGTGATGTGTACCAATCCATCATCTGAACCTACATATAATATGCCGAATTGGAATGGACTTTCACTAATTGTAGTTAATGTTCCGTAAGCTACATTTCCTTTTTTCCCTCCTTGAGTTAAATCACCTGAAATCGTTTCCCAATCGTCTCCTTGATTTAAAGAACGGTGTAATTTGTTACCTCCTAGATATAAAATATCTTGATTATGTTTAGATAATAGTATTGGCGTTTGCCAATTAAAACGATATGGGTTTTCTCCTAAAGTATGTTTTGGTTGAATATATTTTTGATCTCCGTTGGCTCTGTTTAATCGGAAATAGTTTCCAAATTGAAATCCTGTGTATACAATATTTGGATTTCTATCATCTACTTGCACTTGCATTCCATCTCCTCCCATAATTGATTCATATGGATTTTTACCTGATTGATGCCAAGCTTTATTGGTTTGAGCATTATGATTGGCTACCCAAACACCGTTATCTTGTAATCCGCCATATACATTATATGACTTTTGGTTATCTGCATAAATCGCATAAAACTGACCAACTGGTGGTGTATTTAACTTTAACCAACTCTTACCATCGTCGTAGGAAATATTTAATCCGCCATCGTTTCCGTCAATTAAATGACCTTGAACTTTTGAATTCACCCAAAGTGCTTGATGATCTGAATGTACATTTTCTCTACTGATAGATGTAAACGTTTTTCCGCCGTCTTTTGATTTTAAAATTGGAACTCCTAAAACATAAATTCCGTTTTTATCTTGCGGATCTACTCGAATCTCTCCGAAATAATATCCATAAGAATAATAAATATCATCTAAATATCCATCGTGGGTTTTCTTCCAAGATTTCCCTCCATTTGTTGTTTTAAAAACTTCTGCTCCAACTACAGGTGTATCAAATAACAATGAATTTGCATCTTCTAAGTACTTTGCTAAGTCAATTGGTTTTACAGATCCAGAACGAACCATTTGCTTTACATTGTCTGCTCTATATTTCTCTTGAAATCCGTTTGTTTTTAAATAACTGTTTAGCTTTTTATCTGATAATTTTAAAAATTCGTCTGTAGACATTTTCTTAAAATCTTCTTTTGTTAAGATTTTTGAGTCACTTTTTTGTTTTTCATCCTTCTTTCTTCTAAATTGATTATCATGAAAAGCATACACTGTATTTTCATCATAAACCGCCAAACCTATTCTTCCAACGCCATCTCCATTTGGAAATCCATTATTTTCAGAAATTTTACGCCAAGTAGTACCTCCATCAGTAGATTTATATATCGCAGAGCTCTTTCCATCACCATCAAAATTCCATGCTTTACGCTCTCTTTCCCAAGAAGCAGCGTATAGTGTATTGAAATTATTCGGAACCTGTTGTATGTCAATAATTCCTGTATCATCATTCACAAATAATGTTCTATTCCAAGTTTTTCCTCCGTCGGTAGTTTTATAAATCCCTCTTTCATTATTTGAAGAATACAAATGACCTAAAGCTCCGATAACAACTTCATCTGGATTATTTGGATTGATTAGTATTCTACCAATGTGATGTGAATCGTGTAAACCTACATTTTTCCACGTTTCACCTTTATCCGTAGACTTTAGAACTCCAATTCCAGCATAAGAAGAACGTGACGAATTATTTTCACCTGTTCCCACCCAAATGGTTCCGTTTTTCCAATCAACAGCGATATCACCAATATTCTGAGTTGGCGCATTATCTAAAACTGGCGTAAATGTATTCCCGTTATTGTTTGTGTACCATAAACCTCCTGAAGCATAACCTACATAAAATTCAACGGTATTGTTTGGATTTACATCTATATCTACAACTCTACCACTCATTACAGTTGGACCAATATTTTCAAAAGGAATATTCTTTACTAATGAGTTTTTAGCCATTGTTGCTTTTTGCTGAAGCGCATTTTGAACAATTGTAGCTTTTGTCGGATTTTGTTGTGCGAAGGTTACTATTCCTACAAATAGGAATGTAAAAAAGATTTGTCTCATTTGGTTTGACTTTAAAAGTAGTATCAAAAATAAAAAATACTTTCCATTTTAATTTTGATTAGATTTGTGTAAAAAGCATCTACATGAATATTTTCATTTTATCTGTTGGAGAAAATATATATTCCACCAAGCGTATCTATAACGAAGCTTTAAAAAATGGTCATGATGTTAGTGTAATTAATCATAACAAATGTTCTATAAAACTTAGTGGAGGAAAAAGAGAGATTATTTATGAAGGCGACAATATAATTGATGAACCTGATATTATCATTCCCAGAATAGGAGCCTCTGTTACCAGACATGGTGCTGCCATTGTTAAAGAATTTGAAATGAATGGTGTATACAGTACAGCTAGATCGTTAGGGATTTTAAGAGCTCAAAATAAGGTAAGAACGCTACAAATTATGAATAGAAAAGGAATACCAATTCCTGATACGCTTTTTTCCCTTAACCCTGATAATATTAAAGAACAGATTGAGTTACTTGGTGGTGCTCCCGTAATTATTAAGATGCAAGAAGGTACACAAGGCATGGGAGTAATGTTGGCAGAAAGTGAAAAATCAGCAAAATCTATTATTGACACCTGTTATAAAATGAATATGAGCATTTTATTACAAGAATTCATCAAAGAAAGTAATAGTGAAGATATTAGAGCTTTTGTTGTTGGAGATAAAATTATTTCCTCAATGAAAAGAAAAGGTTTAGATGATGATTTTAGGTCTAATATCCATAGAGGTGGTACAGGGTCTAAAGTAGATTTAACTAGTAAAGAAAAACAAATGGCGATAAAGGCAGCAGGATATTTAGGCTTACCTATTGCAGGTGTAGACTTAATTAGATCGAAGCGCGGACCTTTATTAATTGAAGTAAACTCAACTCCTGGCTTACAAGGTATAGAAGCCTACACTAAGGTTAATGTTGCAGGAGCTATTTTAAAATTTTTAGAGAAAAAATGTTCGACAAAGGGTTTAAGAATGAAGAGGTATTAATTCGAGGAGAACGAATTACCTTAGGAGAATCTAAATTGATAAAAATTCCAGTAGATCGATTACCTACCGGTACTTTAATAGAAATACCCGTTTATATTTTTAATGGCGAAACACCAGGGCCAACAATATTATTACAGGGTGGTTTGCACGGTGATGAAACTAATAGTATAGAGTTAGTAAGACGTATGTTAATAGACAAGTCTTATAAAATTCATAGTGGGTGTGTCATTGTTGTTCCGTTATTAAATATTTTTGGTTTTTTAGATTTTTCAAGAGAGTTGCATGGTAAAGATGTTAATCGAAGTTTTCCAGGATCAACTCGTGGGTCTTTAGCAAGTAGATTAGCGTATTATTTAATGAAAGAGATTACTAAAAATGTCGATTTTGCTATAGATTATCATACTGGCGGGGCACAACGAAGTAATTATGCTCAAATACGATATACACCTCAGGATGAAATAGGTAAAGCCTTAGCTAATATTTTTAATGCACCTTTTAAGTTTGGCTCTAAACTTATTCCTAAATCATTCAGAAATGAATGTTTTAAACATGATATTCCTGTTATTGTTTACGAAGGAGGAGAATCGTTACGATTAAGTGAATTTGCCATTAACCAAGGCATTTACGGAACATTACGAATTTTACGTCATTTTAATATGATTAGTGAAGATATTCCAATTCCTTTGAAGCGTGAAGCCATAGAAATCGTTAAGAAAAGTTGGTTACGAGCGCGTGTAGCGGGTATTTTTAATCCTAATGTTAAAAACGGAGCTAAGGTTAAAAAAGGCGATGTTTTAGGGTATATTATGGATACGTATGGGGAAACTAAATTCCCTGTAAAATCAACTAAAAATGGATATATAATTGCTAAAAATAACTTCCCTGTAGTGAATCTTGGAGACCCTCTTTTCAATATAGGATATTAACACAAATCAAAAAACAGTAGTTATAGTTACATTGAACTTAGATTGTTTTAATCACAAAGCGATAATCAAGGGTTTAATTTACAGACACTTGTATCGAAAGTTGTAAAATTTTCAATTAAATAGCTCGTATGCTTGCACCGAGGTAGTTCATTACTATCTATCTAAGTTCAATGTAAATTGTAGTTTAAACTATTTTGGAATATATAACTTTTCGATATTTCTATCTTTTAGGTAAACACCTTCTATTTTGCTTTTATTCTTTAAAAGAATTTCTTTTACCCTTATAATATCTTTATCTTTTACATAAGGAAATTTTTTATTCACCTCTTCAAGTGAAGCTGTTAAGGTTTTAAGACCTGAATTAAAATTCTCATCTTTTATGTTTGTCGCCATCTCTTTCAAGGCTTCAGCCATTTTACCTATATAATAGTTTTTCACCACTTCATTTTTATCCGATATATTAGTTCTTTCAGTCTCAATAGTTATTTTATTATTTATTTCTTCTTTTTGATTTTTTAAAGATGATACATAATTTAATTTTGCTTTTATAAAAGGTGATTTCTTTTTTCTAACCTTAGAAAGCTTTAGTAAAACAACTTGAGTAAGACCACTATTTATATTATTTAAAGGAATTTTGATAGTATTCTTGTTATATTCCGGAGCGTATCCAAAAACTTTTTCAACCTTTAACTGATTAGGAAGTTCAATTTCTAAATAAACCTCCTTCCCTATTGGAGATAATAGACTTTCTAACTCTTCATCGAATACTTTAATAATGTCTTCCTCTGCATCACCAACAAAATGATTTGCTCCTTTACCTCTACGGGCTATTTGCTGAAGAAGCATATGATTCAAATTATTTCCAACTCCGATAGTAGATATATTAATTCCCTTTTTATTGTAAGAATATGACCTTTCTGTAATTTTTTCTGTATCTGTAATTCCTGTATTAGCAATTCCGTCAGTAAGCAAAACTACGCTACTTGTTTGAGTTGGTTTAAAATTCTTTTTTACCTCTTCATAACCTAAGATTAATCCGTCATATAAATTAGTAGAACCACTAGGGACTAAGTTATTTAAAATATTTTCTAGGTTATTTATTTCACTTAACTTTTGTGATTCAAGGATTACTCTTGCTTCAGAATTATAAGTGACAATCGATAAATAGTCATTGGGTCTAAGTCCTTTTACAAACTTCAATGTTGCTTTTTTTACTTTTTCGAGCCTAGAATCTGATTGCATTGAGCCACTTACATCAATAACAAGACTTACATTAATTGGTGGCATTTCTGAGTAGTCGAGTAATTGACTTGACGCAATTCCAACTTGAACTATATATGATTTTTCAGACACCCTGCTGTAATCCATACTTAACGCAATTTTTTTTCCATTTTTAGGTAAATCGATCTTATGCGTGTGATAATTAAGATATTCTTCTATGATCACTTCATCTGGTGACATTACTCCATTTGCTCTATTCATACTTACAGAACCAGAAGAATAACCTCTTTGTCCGTTTATATTAATTCCTAAAAAAACTAAGATTCCTATTAATATTAAATTTTTCATCTTTTATATAGTTGTTAAATGTCTGTTTTTGAATCATAATGCTCTTTTACCACAGTTTATTTCAAATTTGTTTCAGAATCTTAAAACCCTATTAAGCATCATTTTATATTAGAAGTCTGAAATGAATTCAAGTTGACGTCAGTTTCATATTATGAACAATCATTCTAATAATAGAACTAATTTTAGTTACAAAAACCTCTTTTGATTGTCTCTTTGTATGATTTCCATAACTCATTTACAAAATTAGATTAACTTCTTTGCGTATGCATTACAAAACCTATATCTGCTGTCAGTTAATTTATTTTTGTTAAATCAAAATTGATTTTCAATCACATTTCACTGTAAAGAATTTTTTAACCTCTTGCATTTCAATTGTTTTTTTCGTTAATTTAAATCAATTTAACTAATAAAAAATCAAAAAATGACTGAAATTATTGTGAGCCTTCTAACAGGTGCCGTAGGTGGAAATATTGCTGGAGCCTTGTTAAAAAAATTCTCGATGGGTACATTATGGAATTCTGTAGTTGGAATTTTAGGTGGTGGCCTTGGAGGACAACTATTAAGTATGTTAGGAATAGACCTAGGCGGTGTTTTAGGAAGTATTGCTGGCGGTACTGCTGGTGGTGGTGCGCTAATGGCTATTATTGGTGTTATTAAGAACGCATTAGCTAAGTAACACCTCTTGCAGATAAAATTTTCGTGAAAATTTCATTGTCCTTGAGTACCGTAAATAATATAAAGGTAATTGAAATATTAATCGAAATAATATAAATAATGTGAATTCGGGGTAAGAATATGAAGTTATCAAAATTGTCAATTCTAACATCTTTTAATTATCCCGAATTTACGTTATATTAATTCACAACAAATAGCTTTCCTGGTAGTGGTTTCACTACCCCTTTTAATTCCATTTGAATGAGTATAGATGATAGCTTGTAAACAGGAATTTCACAATCTAAAGCAATAACATCTAATAATTGTTTTCCTTTTTCTCGTAAATAATCATAAATTTTTTGTTCTACATTATCTAAACTAACAAATAGTTCAGTTTGTTTCACAATAGGTTTTTGTCCTATATCCCAATTTAACATCGTAGCAATATCGTTTGCTGAACTTAATAAATGGGCTTGATTAGATTGTATTAAATTATTACATCCTCTGCTATAATAATCTGTCACTTTTCCTGGAACAGCAAAAACATCTCTATGATAAGAATTAGCAATATCTGCAGTTACTAAAGCACCTCCTCGTGCAGCCGATTCTATAATAATCGTACATTTAGAAATACCGGCAACTATTCTGTTTCGCTTTAAAAAATTTTCACGCATTGGTTGTGTATCATGCCAAAACTCAGAAATAATACCACCGTTATTCATAATTTCAGGTAAAAATTGTTTGTGTTTTTTGGGATAAATTTCATTTAGTCCATGAGCTAAAACAGCAATATTTTGCAACTTATTTTCAATAGCTGCTTGATGTGCACAAATGTCTACACCATACGCAAGACCACTTACAATTAAAGGATTGTAAACCGCAATGTCTTCTATAAATTGTTTGCAAAAATCTCTACCATAATTTGTCATGTTTCGAGTTCCTACAATTGAAATGATTCTGTCTTGTTCCCAATTTAATTTTCCATCATAAAAGAAAAGCAACGGAGCATCTACACAATTCTGTAAATTTTTAGGATAATTCGAATCGAAAAAATAAGCGTATGAAATTCGATGTTTTTTAATATACTCAAGTTCTTTTTCTGCGTGTTTTAGAGTTTTTTCATTTAATAACTGATGAACTATAAACTCCCCAATTCCGTCAATCTTAAGTAATGAAGATTTTTTTTCTTCAAAAATTTGTGATGCAGTCCCAAGAGTGCGTATCAATTTTTTTGAAATAATGTCACCTACTTTTGGTGTTGACTGTAAACGCAATACAGCCAAAAGTTCTTTTTCTAGCATTTTCTTTTTCTTTTTTTGAAGCTGAAATTTTAATAAATATCACCTTCTAAAGACAAATATACTTTTTTTAAAGCAACAAAAAAGCTAACTTTGTATTTATGATGAGAAGCTACATAAAAGAATTATTATATCGTTACGATTGTGTAATCGTTCCGAATTTTGGTGGATTTATTACAAATACAACTACAACCCAATTTGTTGATGGTGTGTTTTACCCTCCTACTAAAAAGATTTCTTTTAATGGTCAATTACAACATAATGATGGTTTATTAGCCAACGAAATAGCTTCAGTTTTAAATATCTCATTTGAAGAAGCTGTATCTAAAATATCGGAAACTGTTTCTGAATGGAAAGCTACTTTAGAAAAAGGAGCTTTAGAAATTGATGAGATTGGGCTCTTAACTCTAAATGAAGAAAATCAATTTGTGTTTAAGCCTCATAATACAACGAACTTCCTTACCAGTTCATTTGGTTTTTCACCTGTGAGTTCTCCACTAATTGAAAGAGAAGAGCAAAAGGTAATACCTATACCAACAGTTACTTCTTTTGATGAAGATTACAGTAACGAAGAGACGAAGAAAAAATCGTTCAGCATTACTAAATACGCAGCGGCAGCAGCAATTCTTTTAGCAGGCGCATTTACAGTACAACAGTTTAGTAAAAATACTCATACTAACGAATTAGCAGAACAGAATTTAGTAGAAGAAAAAATTCAAAAAGCGACATTTGTTATTGACGATCAATTACCAACAATTAATTTAGACATCGCTAAAGAAACTAAAGAGACTGTTTTCATTATAGCTGGGGCTTTTCAATTAGAAGTTAATGCTCAAAAGAAAATAGCTGAGTTAAAGCAAAAAGGCTATACTAATGCCAAAGTTATAGGAAAAAACAAATGGGGTCTTACTCAAGTTTCTGTTGGTAGCTATGCCTCTAAAGAAATGGCTCAAGAGGCTATTGAAACGATAAGAGAAGAAGCATCAAAAGATGCTTGGATTCTAGTGAAGTAAAACCTCTTCAAAACAAACTCAAAAAAGCAGGCGTTTTTCATTATAGTTTTTTAAATCTAAGGAAAATATCTAGCAATTTTATGTTATTACCATATCTTTAGTACTATAATTTTTGACGTAATTTTTAAATCCTTCTATGGCTTTCGTTATCTTTGCGGCAAATTTTAAAGATGGAAGCCAAAACCCCACAACAATCACGAACAGTACTTACCGATTTAGTTTTACCTGGAGAAACTAATTATTTAGATAATCTTTTTGGAGGTGAACTGTTGGCACGAATGGATAGAGCTTGTAGTATTGCTGCGCGTCGTCATTCCCGTAGAATTGTTGTTACAGCTTCAGTAAATCATGTAGCATTTAGCAAATCAGTTCCTGTAGGAAGTGTTGTTACTTTAGAAGCGAAGGTTTCTAGAGCATTTACATCTTCTATGGAAGTTTTTGTTGATGTTTGGATAGAAGACCGTCAATCTGGAGAAAAAACTAAGGTAAACGAGGGGATTTATACATTTGTTGCTGTTGATGAAACAGGAAAACCTGTGCCAATTCCTAAAATAGAGCCTGAAACTGAACTCGAAAAACAACGTTTTGATGGTGCTTTACGTAGAAAGCAGTTAAGCTTAATTTTAGCAGGAAAAATGCAACCAAAAGAAGCTACAGCACTTAAGGCTTTATTTTTTGACTAAAGGCTTCTTATTAATTTTATCTATTTCTCCGTTTTCCGAAAGCATAATGGCTATGGATCTTGTTTTCTCAAATTGAGAGAATACAATAATCATAATTACTGTGATTGGTACTGAAAGTACCATTCCTGTAATTCCCCAAATTTGCCCCCAGAGTGATAAGGATAAAATGGTAACTAGCGGACTTAAATTTAGCGATTTACCAAATAATCTTGGCTCAATAACATTCCCTACAACAACTTGAATTACCCCTACAGCAACAGCAATAATCAAAAAGGGAGTAAACTCGCCAAACTGTAGTAAACTGAAAATTGCTGGGAAAAGTGTTCCTATTAAAGAACCAATTGTTGGAATATAATTTAATAAGAAGATTAGAAAAGCCCAAAAAGGCGCGCTATCTACTCCAACAAAAAGCAGCACAAAGTAGCTTAAAACACCTGTTAAGAGGCTTACATAAGTTTTTAAACGTAAATAATTAGAGATTGAATCTTCAATCTTATCAATCATAATTTGAATACTATCGTAATTATCACCTTTACTTAATATCATATACAATTTCTTTACAAAACTTCTTTCTTCAAGAAATAGAAACATTGCATATATTATAATCATAAAAGTATCTCCTAATAAACCGCTAACACCATTGGCAATATCTCCTAGTACAGAACCGTAATTGAAATCACCAACAGCAGATTTTATAGAGGTTAAAATGTCTACATTTAAATAGTTCCCTAAATCGGTAATAACTTTCTCTATATTAGGCTCATACTTTGTATACGATTCAGTAACATCTGTAACACTGTTTGTCACAATTTCTGAAACAAAACTAAATGCTAGAAAAATAATAGAGAATACTAAAATATTACTAATCCACTTCGGAATAAACTTCTCTGCAAAAGGTATTTTATAAATAAATTTTCTGATTTCTCTGGTAAAAAACCAAAAAATGACAGCAAAAATGAAAGGTATTAAAATACTTTTTCCAATGACTAAAACCGCGATAACAGCAGCAGTAACAATAATAAAATTAGATGCTTTATTCATTAGTTTGTTTTAATCCATTTTGCAGGATCTAGTTTTTTAGTGTTTTTAGATAATACAAAAAGTAATTCTGTTTTTCCAGTAACTCTGTTGGTAAAAACTTTCCCTATTGGTGTACCTGTAGTTACATTTTGATCGTTCTTTACAAAAACACTTCTAAGATTAGAGTATGTTGTAATATAATCTCCATGCTGAACCATAACACTTTTTGTTCCTTTTTCAGTTTTGGTAATACTTAACACTTTACCATTAAAAACACTTTTAGCATCATCACCAGTTTTACCTCTAATGTGTAAGCCTGTACCATTAATTGTAATCGACTTAAAAGTAGGGTGTGGCTGTATTCCAAATCGTCTTGTTATAATGCCATCTATAGGCCAAGGCAAGCTTCCCTTATTTTGTTCAAATTTGACTTTTAGGGTTTTCTCTGCTTTAGTTAATAAAAACTCTCCTTTTTTAGCCTTTCCTTTTTTTCCTTTATTGGCTTTAGCTATGGCAGCTCTAATAATTCGATCTATACGTTTAGCAACGGCTTTTTCTTCTCTAATTTTCTTATTTAGCTGACGCTTGTATTTACTTTCTTGTTTTTTAATTTTTGAAACCAGTTCTTCTTGTTCATCTTTTTCGTTTTCTATTCTATTTTTCTGATTTGTTTCTGTATTAATTAATACTTTTTTCTGATTTTTTTTCTTGGTCAAAGAGTCATTTAAACGTTGTATTTCACTTGTTTTAAAAACTATTTTTTTAGCTTGCTTTTTTCTAAAGCTTTTATATTGCTCTATGTATTTTATTCTCTTGTAAGCTTGCAAGAAATTTTCTGAAGAAAGTAAAAACATGGTTTTACTTTGTTGTGATTTGCTTTTATAGGATTTAAAAACCATATCACCGTAATCGGCTTTTAAATTCGAAAGTTCTGTATTATTAACAGCAATCTTTTTTTCGTTTTGTTTAATCTCTTTGTTTAACTCTTCTGTTTCTAACCGAATAGTTTCTATAAGTTGTTCACGTACTGTAATTTTCTGACTTAAATCTTTTAAATCGTCTAAGGCATTCGTTTTCTCCTTTTTGGTCTCAAAAAGGAGAGAGTTTATCTTTTTTATGTCTTTATTTATCTTTTTACGTCGTTTTTCTAGCTCTTTTCTTCCTTGTGCATGCGATGACAAGGTTAAACAGAAAAAGCTCAAAATAGATATGTAAAAAAAATATTTCACTATAATTTAATTTCTTTATATCCAGAAGGAATTCTGAATGGCATTTCTAAATTCGTATTAAAATTAATTGACCTTACTTCCATAGTAATATTGGTAAATTTACTTTTCTCTTTCGCTGTAATTACAGTTTGTTTTGGAAATAATAAATCATCTTTTTTAAGATAATCTGTATACTCAATATCTAATTGTTGTGCCTTCAATTGATTCACTAAATATTGTTTTTTTAATTTATAGTGCTCTGGATGTACTTGATAAAATATATCAAATAATAATGGTTGTTTCTTAGGGTGAAGTTGATAAGAGCTGTTAACAATATCAACTTTCTGTTTTTTCTCTGATATATCTAAAACGGCCTGACCCAATAACATATTTTGAAGTTGTTGGAAATTAACATCAAAACCTAAAAGTTTTTTTAGCATTGTAAAGTCTCCTTCAAAATAATTTTTCTTGTACGGAGAATAAAAACTCACTTTCTCTGGGGTAATCTTAGCTTTAAAAATGGTAATAATCTTAGTTCCTTTCAGCCAAATAACTTCATCTTTTTTGATTTTCATTTTTACAGAAAACCCTATATCTTCTTTTTTATCCTTGTAGCGTACTTTTAATTTTGCATCTATAGTTTCACCTTCAAAATTAGAAGACAAATGCTTTTTTACTACTTTTTTTGCAGATAAACTTTTTATGGCAGATGCAGCGGTTACTGCTTTGGTAGATTTACAAGAACTTAATAGTATTATAATTAAAGTAAGAATTGTAAAATGTATTTTTTTCATTGACTACTTAATTTTTTTCTGGTATTTGTTACTGTTTTTTATGTCTCCTGTTGCTTTATAGGCTTTTAACAATTGTGCATAAAATCGTTTTTCCATTGTTCTATCATCAACAACAAAATCAATACCATTTTTAAGTGTTCCTATAGCTTTTTTATATTCTTTATTATTATTAAGTGCGATACCATTCATAAGATACACTAGAGGCTGAGCAGGAAAAAGAGAAAGCCCTTGTTCGCTGTAAGACAATAAATCTTTGCTATTTTCTTTTTCTAATTTTTCTAACAAAGACCTAAGATTCTTAAACGTTTTCTCCTTTTCAAAGGTTGTTTTTAAATTATTCCCCTTTGCTTCAGAAGTTACTTTAGTTTTCTTTTTATTTGTTTTATTAAGCTGTTCTTTAATTGCTCTTAACCTGTTATTTAACAATTTAGCTTTCGTTAATTCATTTAAAAGTTGTTGAGCTTTTGGTCTATCGTTATTCATTAAATGAAGAAAAACTAAAGCTCTTTTTTTCTTAGGAAACTTTGCTCCTATTTTTTCTTGAATTTCGATTGCTTTTTCAAAACGTCCAGATTTTCTATAGATCTTAACCAAATGTTCTTGTATCCATAAATTTTCTGGATCTTTAGCTAACGATTGATTGGCATATTCTGTTGCTTCAGGAATTTTATTTAATGAAAAATAGTTTTTAGAAAGCTCAAACAACACCGCTTTATCATCAGGCACAAGTACATTACACTCTTCTAATTTATCTATAGCTTGTTGATGCTTATAAATGGCTTTCAATGTAACAGCATCAAAAAAGTGTCTTTCAAAAGCTATCATTTTTTTTTCTAAAATAGAGGCATCAAGTACCAAACTATCTTGTGCTTTTATTTGTATGCATAACAGCATAAAAAAGCTTAGGAAAATAGTACTTCTTAATTGTTGTAGACTTTTAGTCTTTACGCTTCTTTTATGTAAGTTCTGTATAATCACCTATACTTATTGATGTGAAATTTCCATTAAATTTAGCAAAATTACCAATCATTGCATTATCAAAATTAGCATTACTAATTTTTACATTCGTTTGAATAAGAGAATTTGTTATCGTAGAATTCTCTACGACACTATTTTCTCCTAATGAAACATAAGGACCTATAGTCGTGTTTTTTAACATTACATTTTTCCCAATGTAACAAGGTTCAATAATTTTTGAGTTTTCTAATACGACATCTTCAGAAACTAAATTATTACCATCTGCTAGTTCAAAATCTAAAACCTGTTTATTCGTATCTACTGTAGGGTCTTTTTTCCCACAATCCATCCAAGCATCTACTTTACCTGGAATAAATTTATTTCCTTGTTGTTTTAAAGATTCTAAAACATTCGTTAATTGATATTCATTATTTTCTTTTAAATCATTATCAATTAAATGTTGAATTTCTTCTTTAACCTTATTCCCATCTTTAAAATAATAAATACCAATAATTGCTAAATCAGAAACAAAGTCTTTAGGCTTTTCAACAAAATCAGTAATAAAGCCATTATCTAATTTTACAACTCCAAAAGCACTTGGATCAGCCACCTGTTTTACCCAAATAGCTCCATCTGCATTAGTATCTAAAGTAAAATCTGCTTTAAATAAAGTGTCTGCATAAGCAACAACACAAGGTCCGCTTAATGACTCTTTAGCACAGTAAATTGCATGTGCAGTTCCTAAAGCTTCTTCCTGAACATACACAGAACCTTTTGCTCCTAAATCATTAGCTATTTGAATTAGCTTTTGCTCAGTATCTGCTGGAAATCCCTTTTTAGCAGGGCCTATAACAAACGCTATTTCCTCTATTTGTTGTTCAATAACTTTACTAATATCCTCTACTAAACGCTGTACAATAGTTTTACCTGCAATAACAGTTAATGGTTTAGGAATAGTTAATGTATGTGGCCTTAATCGAGAACCAACACCTGCCATAGGAACAATAATCTTCATCTAATTTCTCTAGTTTATTTGTTACCGCAATATACTATATTAATTTTGTGATTACGATAATGAACTACTTCGATCTAAACATAAGAGATATCTGATTGAAATTTAATACATTTTTAGGTCTAGATAATAGGGAATTCAACCCTTTTACCATCTTTTTTCGACTAAATTCCTTTCGGAATTGCATTAATAAGTTTTTGTGTATACTCTTTTTGAGGTCTTTTATAAATCTCATCGGCATCTCCAATTTCTTCGATTTTGCCTTGATACATTACAAGGAGCTGATCTGACATATATTTAACCACAGAAAGGTCGTGAGAAATAAAAATATATGTAAAGTTGTATTTGAGTTTTAAATCATTTAACAAGTTCAAAATCTGTGCTTGTACGGAAACATCTAATGCAGAAACTGACTCATCACAAATTAACAGTTTTGGTTGAACTGCAATTGCTCTTGCAATACCTATTCTTTGCCGCTGTCCTCCAGAAAATTCATGAGGGTATCTATTAAAATGTTCAGTTGCTAAACCCACATTTTTAAGAAGTTCTAATACATATGCTTTTCTTTCCTTTTTATTAGAAAAAATACGATGAACAGTCATCGGTTCTAAAATTGCTTCGCCAATAGTTTTTCTTGGATTTAAAGATGAAAAAGGGTCTTGAAAAATTATTTGAATTTCCTTTCTCATTTTTTTCAATTCTTTGGCATTAATTTGAGTAATATCTTTTCCTTCAAAAAAAATCTGACCTGAAGATACCTCTTCTAATTGTAAAATAGTTCTTACCAATGTCGTTTTTCCACAACCTGACTCTCCTACTAAGCCTAAAGTTTCACCTTTATATAAAGAAAAAGAAACATTATGTACTGCTTTTACTATTGTAGGTTTAGTAAATAAAAAAGTTTTCGAAATATAGCTCTTCTCCAAGTTTTTTACTTCTAAAAAAGGTTTTGTGTTATATATCTTTTCATGATATATCTTTCTTTCTTCTTCAGAAAAAACAATATTTTCAACAGTTTCATTAATAAAATCATGAACCGTTGGAAGCTTTTTTAATCGAACACCCTCTTTTGGCTTTGAATTAATTAACGCCTTTGTATATTTTTCTTTTGGATTTTTAAAAATAGCTTTAGCTTCTCCTTGCTCAACAAATTGTCCTTTATACATTACTATGACTTCATCGGCTATTTCTGAAACTAGATTTAAATCGTGCGAAATAAATAAAATACTCATTTTAGTTTCCTTTTGTAGCTCTTTTAATAATGTTATTATTTCTTTCTGAATTGTTACATCTAATGCTGTAGTAGGTTCATCTGCAATAAGTAATTGAGGTTTACAGGCGATCGCCATAGCAATCATTACCCTTTGTTTCTGTCCACCACTAATTTCATAAGGATAAGCATTAAAAATTTGTTCTGCTCTTGGCAATTTTACTTTTTCGAATAAAGAAATGACTTCATTCTTCATTTCTTTTTTAGATAATGTAGTGTGTATCTGTAATATTTCTAGCACCTGTTTACCACAAGTCATTGTTGGGTTTAAACAACTCATTGGCTCTTGAAAAATCATAGAAATTTTATTCCCTCTAAATCGTTGAAATTCTTTTTCAGACTTTGTTAATAGTTCTTCACCGTTAAAAAGGACTTGACCATAAATAGTAGCATTTTTAGGAAGCAACCCCATTAACGCAAGTGATGTTAACGATTTTCCACTACCACTTTCTCCAACCATTCCTAAAATAGTGTTGGATGCAATTTCAAAACTAACTTTATCAATTACTTGAATTCCTTCAAACGAAATTGAAAAATCATTAATTATTACCATAAAAAAACATATAAAAATAACAAATTCTTAAAAAAAAGCGCCTAACCATGTATATTCTAAATAATTATAACCCTTTTTCTTTGGATTAAAATAAAAAAAAATTATATTTGGCGCACTATTAACAAAATTTTAAGGATTTAGTTAAACTTGTTTTAAGCTATTTTCCTTATACTTTAAAACCCTTCAAATGAAAAACAATTACTTCTCTAAGTTATTGCTTTTTGCTGTATTGTTATCTTTCGGATTACAAACTAATGCACAAAGTAAGAAACAAATTGAACAAATTCGTGGTAAATACGATTTGTCGAAACTTCAAAAAATTGAAAAGTCCATCTTAAAAAAAGAGAATTCTCAAAAGAAAGAGGCCTTTACTCTAGCAAAACAAAAAGGTTGGAAAACAAGAATTACTAAGGCAGATGGAAGTATTATGGAACTTCAAAGAGTGGTAAATGGTAATCCTATTTACTACACTATGTTTAATGTGGATGCTGCTAGATCTACTAGAACAAATCACTTAAATAACGGAGGTTCTTTAGGTTTAAACCTAATGGGACAAGGAATGACTGCCAATGTTTGGGATGGCGGTGGAACACGTAACACTCACAGAGAATTTGATGGTGCTGGAGGAAATAATCGTGTTACAACAATTGATGGTTCTACATTAAATGGAAATAGTTTCCATGCACAACACGTAACAGGAACTATTGTAGCTTCTGGTGTTGATGCAGATGCAAAAGGTATGGCTCCTCACGCTCAAGCAAGAACAGCAGATTGGAATAATGATAAGTCTGAAGCTACAACTGAAGCTGCAAACGGAATGATTATTTCTAATCACTCTTATGGTTTTGCTTTTAGAGATCAATTCGGACGAGTACAATTACCTCAAAGTTATTTTGGTGGTTATATCGATGAATCTCGTGATTGGGATGAAATCTTATTTAATGCTCCAAACTACTTAATGGTTGTGGCTGCTGGTAATGATGGAAATGATAATACTGCTAACCAAAACCCAACTGGAGGTTCTGGATGGGATAAATTAACAGGTCATTCTACTTCTAAAAACAATTTAGTTGTTGCTAATGCGCAAGATGCTAATGTAGATGCTAATGGTAATTTAATTTCTGTATCAATTAATAGCTCAAGTAGTGAAGGTCCTACAGATGACATGCGTATCAAACCAGATATTACTGGAAATGGTACAGGCGTATATTCTACTTTCGATAAGAGTGATAGTGATTATAGTTCTATCACAGGTACATCAATGGCTTCTCCAAATGTTGCTGGATCATTATTATTATTACAACAACATTATGGTAATTTAAATAGTGGAGATTTAATGAGATCTGCTACTTTAAAAGGTTTAGCACTTCATACTGCTGATGATGCAGGTGCTTCTGGACCAGATGCTGTTTTTGGTTGGGGACTTTTAAATGCTAAAAGAGCTGCTGAAGCTATTACTGCTAATGGAAATGGTTCTAGAATTGAAGAATTAACACTAAATAGTGGACAAACATATACGATTACTGTAGATGCTGATGGAACTAATCCTTTATTAGCTTCTATATCTTGGACTGATAGACCAGGAACAGCTGTAACAACTGTAAATTCAACTACTCCAGTATTGGTTAACGATTTAGATATTAGAGTAACTAAAGGAGGAACTACTTTTTTACCTTATGAATTAACTGGACCGACTACTAGTGCTAAAAGAGATAATAATGTTGATCCTTTTGAAAGAGTTGATGTAAATAACGCTTCAGGATCTTATACTATTACTGTTACTAACAAAGGAAGTTTAGTAGGAGGTAGTCAAGCATTTACTTTAATTGTTACTGGTGTAACAGGTACACCTGCAGTTTGTAATGCTACTACTCCAACAGGAGTAAACGTAACTGGAGTTTCTCAAAGCGGTGCTACTGTTAGCTGGTCTTCTGTTGCTGGAACTACTTATGATGTTAGATACAGAGTTGCTGGAACTTCTTCTTGGACAACAGGAGCTGTTTCTTCTACTAGTGCTAATTTAAATGGATTAACTGCTGGAACTCAATATCAAGTACAAGTACGTAGTAAATGTCCAAATGGAACAAATTCTTCATACAGTGCTACAACTACGTTCACTACAAGTGCACCAGCAGCATGTCAATCTATACCATATAGCGAAAGTTTTGAAGCTAATGCTGGTTGGACTCAAGTTTCTGGAGATGATGGAGACTGGGTTAGAGATAGTGGAGGAACACCTTCTAATAACACAGGACCTAGTTCAGGTGCTAATGGAAACTTCTATATGTTCTTAGAAGCATCTTCTAATGGAAGTGCAGGCGAAGTAGGTGCAAATGCTACTGCTATTTTAGAAAGTACTTGTTTTGACCTTTCTAGTGTTTCTTCAGCTAGTTTCTCATTTAGCAACCACATGTACGGTACTAATGTTGGTTCTTTAGCTGTTCAAGCTTCTACTAATGGTAGTACATGGACAAATATTTGGAGTGATTCTGGAAATCAAGGAAATCAATGGAACGATGTTTCTGTAAATTTAAGTGCTTATGTTGGAGGTTCTGTTTCATTTAGAATTGTTGGTACGACTGGTAACGGATGGTCTAGTGATATTGCTGTAGATAATATTGAAATTACAGGAGGTACTAGTAATCCAAATCCTACTCCTACATATTGTGCATCTAGTGGTAACAGAAATTCATTTGAATGGATTGATAATGTTGAATTAGGTGGTATTGCAAATGCTACTGGTGCTGGAGCAACTGGATATTCTGATTTTACTTCTCAAGTAGGAACATTAGCTAGAGGAAGCTCTAATACAATGATTGTTAGTGCAGGATTTAGTGGACAATCATATACTGAACACTGGGCTGTTTGGATTGATTTTAACCAAGATGGTACCTTTGCAGATAGTGAAAAGGTAGTTTCTGGATCTTCAGATAGTGCTGACAACTTATCTGCTACAGTAGATGTTCCTTCTGGAGCAACTTTAGGTCAAACAAGAATGCGTGTTTCTATGAAGTATAATGCAGCTCAAACTGCTTGTGAGAATTTTGCTGATGGTGAAGTAGAAGACTACACAATTAATATAACTTCTAGCACTTCAAGTACAAGCTTATTCACTACGTTTGCTAGTAATGACAGTGATCCTTTAGGAAATGAAAAAGCGATTAGTGTTATAGCTTATCCTAATCCTGCTACTGGTTTTGTTCAAATTAACTTAACTAGTAAAAATGCAACAATAAATTCATACAAAATTATTAATACAATTGGACAAACTGTTCAAGGAGGAATTTTAAATAACTCTAGAGTTAACATTTCAACTTTAAATGCTGGTATGTATATTTTAGAAGTTAATGATGGTCAAAAATCATTTAAGACTAAGTTGGTTAAAAGATAAAACCCTTCAATTATTTAACAACCAATAGTGAAGCCCGAACGAGAGTTCGGGCTTTTTCTTTTTATAATATTTACTAAATACAATTCCCAAATTTTATATTGAATAAGCACTATCTATTAACATAGATTAATAAGTGTTGATGAAATACTATGTTTTTAAAGTTTTCTTTGGTTTTTATACGTTGAAAATATACCTTCGATTTGAATTTCATTTGTGTTCTTTTACACAATGCTATACTGAAACAAAAAACAAATAGCTATTCTATGTGTGAGTTAAACATTAAAAACAAACTCAACATAAATAGTTTTTAATAAAAAATTTTATGTTTTAATTTTATAAATAAAACGTAAATGATCCCCAATTTGTTAACTAAGCCCGAGCATTAGCTTGGGCTTAGTTAATTTATAGAGAACACTAAAAATTTGGGTTTAAATTACCTTCTTTATTTGTATAGTTGACGAAATCACTACATTTGTCTTTTATTTAGAAATTCATGAATTACCTTACTGTAGAAAATATTTCCAAAGCTTATGGAGAGCGCGTTTTGTTTGAAGATTTATCTTTTGGAATTAATAAAGATCAGAAAATAGCTTTTGTTGCTAAAAACGGAAGTGGTAAAACATCTATTTTAAATATTATTGCTGGAAAAGATACTCCAGATACGGGGCAAGTTATCAGTAGAAAAGGAATTCATATTGCATATTTATCTCAAGAACATAATTTTGATGTACATCAAACAATAGAGGAAACAATTTTCGCCACTGAAAATAAAATTCTTCCTATTATTCAGCAATATGAAGCTGCGTTACAAAATCCAGATGACGCCGAAACATATCAAAAAGCATTTGATTTAATGGATCAACACAATGCTTGGGATTTTGAAACACAATACAAGCAAATTTTATCAAAATTAAAATTAGATAATCTACAGCAAAAAGTAGGCTCACTTTCCGGAGGACAACGTAAACGTTTAGCTTTAGCAATTATCTTAATTAATAAACCAGATTTATTAATTCTTGATGAGCCAACCAACCACTTAGATTTAGAAATGATTGAGTGGTTAGAAGCATTTTTTGCAAAAGAAAAGATCACCTTGTTTATGGTTACGCATGACCGTTATTTCTTAGAACGTGTGTGCAATGAAATTATAGAATTAGATAACGGACAACTCTACAAATACAAAGGGAACTATTCGTATTACCTTCAGAATAAAGAAGAACGAAAAGCTTTAGAAGCTACGAACCTTAGTAAAGCGAAAAGTTTATATAAGAAAGAATTAGATTGGATGCGTCGTCAACCGAAAGCAAGAACGACAAAATCGAAATCTCGAATCGATGATTTCTTCGAAATCAAACAGAAAGCACACCAGCGTAGAAAAGAACATGAAGTTCAGTTAGAAATTAACATGGAACGCTTAGGAAGCAAGATTGTAGAATTGCATAAGCTGAAAAAAGCGTTTGATGAAAAAGTAATTTTAAACGGATTCGATTATGTGTTTAAAAAAGGAGAACGCATAGGAATTATTGGGAAAAACGGAACAGGGAAATCATCCTTCTTAAATATTTTAACAAAACAATTACCTCTTGATGGAGGGAAAATTGTAGTTGGCGAAACTGTAAAATTTGGGTATTACACCCAAAAAGGAATCATAATAAAAGAAGGTCAGAAAGTAATTGAAGTCATTAAAGAATTCGGAGAAGAAATTCCGTTAACTAAAGGAAGAAGAATTTCCGCGGCTCAATTATTGGAGCGATTTTTATTCGATAGAAAAAAACAGTACGATTTTGTAGAAAAGTTAAGTGGTGGAGAACAAAAGCGCTTGTATTTGTGTGCGGTGTTAATTCAGAATCCGAATTTCTTAATTCTCGATGAGCCTACTAACGATTTAGACGTAGTTACCCTAAACGTATTAGAAAACTTCTTATTAGATTATCCTGGAAACTTAATGGTAGTTTCTCACGATCGTTATTTTATGGATAAGATTGTAGATTCTCTATTTGTTTTTCGAGGAAATGGAGTTGTAGAAAATTTCCCTGGGAATTACTCTGATTTTAGAGCTTATGAAGACTCTAAGACACCAGAACCCAAAACAGAGAAAACAACAGCTGTAAAGCGCGAAAAAACACCTCAAAAAGGAAAGTTGAGCTATAATGAAAAACGCGAGTTTGGTGTTTTAGAAATTGATATCGAAAAACTACAAAAGAAGAAAGATCGAATTGAAACTCAATTTGCAAATGGTGAAATAACACCAGAAGATATTAACGACAAATCTGTAGAACTACAACAAATCATAGAAGATTTAGAAACCAAAGAAGAACGTTGGTTTGAATTATCTATGAAAATGGAAGGATAATTATTCTCTTAAATTTATTGGTATCAACATCATATAAATTCATAATATTACTTTTTATGAAACTAATTCTATAAAGATGTTATTGAATTGTGGCAGAAATGTTGCTTTCTATATTTAGTAAACTTATGCATTCAATAGCATATGCAAAACCCATGTATTCAGACAAATAAATTCAATGTACAGTTTTTGTCAAGATATTTTTAATACCCTACTCCTTTTTTAAATTGTATTTTATACGCTAGTATTCAATTGTTGAATATCTTTTAGCGCAAGGTGTTGTGTTAAATTAATATCATAAATAGTAAAATCTTGATGCATTCGACTTTAGATTTTAAAATAAAGTGTACTACTTCTTTTTATATCATAATACTATTTGTCTTTTTTGTTTCCTGCCAAGGAAAAGAAAAAGTACTAACCCCTGTTTCCTATGATGACTTTGAATTGTTTGTTCATCAAACTGGATACGTTACTGATGCTGAAAGATATGGATGGTCTATAGTCCAAAATGATGTATACACTTTTAGAAAGGTATATAATGCTACTTGGAAAACACCAGATGGAATTCGTCCTGTTTCTTCAAAAAAACTACCTGTTACTCAAGTGAGTTATAATGATGCTTTGGCCTATTGCAAATGGGCAAAAAAAAGACTTCCTAATTATAATGAATATTGGGAGTTAGTTAAAAGCGATACTCGTTTAATTGTTTCAGAAAACACGTTACCTATATCAGAAATAGATAAAGTTAATATTGTAGGTAATGTTTGGGATATTACTGAATTTAACTCTCATAAAGGTGTAAGACTTGCTGGAGGTTCTCTTTTTTGTTCAAAAAACACTTGTCATGGTACTGTGAAAGAAAGAGAATTATATGTCGATCGAGAAACTGGGAATATCCATATAGGGTTTTCAGTAATAGATATGAAATAACAACAAACAAAAACCAAATACAAACCAATGAAAACAAAAAAAACGAAGCGACAGAAACGATATTTAGTATTGTTGCTATTAGTAACATTACTTCTTGTTACTACAAATTTTATTCTTAAAAAAGAAACACAACAAGAGATAAAGCAGCCGAATATATTATGGATTATTACTGACGATCATAGACCCGATGCTCTGGAATGTTATAATGAAGCTGTATCTAATAAAAAAGAAAGTCCTTTAGGCTTTGTATCCTCTCCTAATATTAATAAACTAGCTGAAGAGGGAGTATTATTTACAAATGCATATTGTAACGCACCTGTTTGTGGTCCTTCTAGAGGATCAATGATTAGTGGACGCTATCCTTTTAGAACTGGACATTTTGCTTTTGATTTAACACACCAGAATCCTGATTTTGTTCGTCCTTCTTTTCCACAAATTTTGAAAAACACAGGATATCAAACAGCTCAATTTGGTAAAACTGGGGAATATATCTACAAATGGGGACCAGGACAAGGTTTTCATAATGCAGAACACTACGAATATATTGTGCACTTTAAGCATAATCTACAAAAAAATAGTGTTGGTGATTTATGGGGACATAATCCCTATAAAATTGTCAATGATAAAGTAGTATATCAGGGAACTCAAGAAAATTTAAAACGACCAGATGGTACTATAGAGCGTTATTATGTTCATAAACGTTCTGGGGAAATTAGTCCTGAAGACATCAAAAAGAAAAAAGAGATTGAAAAGGAATTTGAAATTTTAAGATCCTATACTCGTTCTAATCCTAATTTAATTATTGGTGGAGAAAACCCTATGCCTGCTAACCAAACTGTAGATGCAAAAATAGTTGATGAATTTCAACTGTATTTGAATAATCAAGATACTGAATTCACTACTTCTTGGGGAAAGAAAGAAAAAGGAGCAAATTCGAAACAGCCACAATTAATTAATTTAGCATTTCATTTACCTCACACACCTGTTTTACCTCCAAAGAAACAACGTGATATTTTTAAGAAAAAAAAATATGCTGTGCCTAATTTCGATAAAAAAGAGTACGATAAATTACCTCCTCAATTGAAAAAAATGCACGATGATATGAATATGACTAACATGACTGATCAGGAAATTCAACAAGCAATTCAAGATTATTATGCTTTCTGTGCGCATGGAGACGAACTTATTGGTGAGGCTATTAAAACATTCAAACAGTATTGCAAAAAAAATAATCAGGAATATTTAATTGTATTTACTGTTGGAGATCATGGTTGGCATTTGGGAGAGCAAGGCATTGAGGCAAAATTTGGTCCTTGGGAACAATCGACTAATGGTGCTATTATTATTGCTTCATCTAATACAACAAAAGTTCCTGCAGGAGTCGTAAAAAATCAATTGGTAGAATATGTAGATATAGCACCGACTATTCTTTCTGCTTCAGGAATTAATATCAAAACTGAGAAATATGATTATTTAGATGGTATGAGCTTATCTAATTTATTCTTTACTGAAAAAGAACAAAAAGCTTATATCTTGGGCGAAACAAAGGTTGTAGTTGGACCTAGAGCTTACTTACGTTCGAATGATTTTTCTTTTTCGATGCGAACTCGACCTGCTAATAATTCTCTTACAAGTAATGAAAATATAAAATGGGGACTTGAATGTACTTTAGAGGAAGCTGAGTTAGCGTTATATGATTTAAGAGTAGATCCGCTTGAACGTAATAATGTAGCTTATGATGAAAAATATAAAGATTTAGCTATTTGGTATAGAAAAAAGCTAGGAAATATTGTCTTAGGAGATGGTAGAGTAGAATGTGATTGGTCTAAAGCAAATACTTATTCGCTTAGTAATTTTGCTAGTGGTACAGACGATCAGAAATTAAATATTCCTAAAGATATTATTCCTTTAGTAAAAAATTAAACTTCGTTTGTAATTGAATATATTTATCATACAAATTTTAAAAATAAGAAGAAGTAATCATCCTAAAATGATTACTTCTTTCTTTATGTTTAATAGTTACTTATTAAATAATACTGAAGCTTGTCCGTATTGAAAATGAATAGGTACATGACCAGGGTCTTTAGTAAACATATATAAGTCTTTAGGTGCTTTTTCAAATAGCATAATGATATCTGAACCTCCGAACTTAAACTTTCCAAATTCCTGACCTTTAACTACTTTTTTTCCTTGTAATTCTGTGTACATATCTACTCCAGAAACCTGACACATTCCAATAGGTAAAATAGCAACTTTACCTACTTCTGGTCCTGCATCCATTACAACTAAACCTCTTGCCTGCTTAAACTCATAACCGTTATCGGCACCATCGGGTGCATCCCATCCTCCATCTTTTAGTTCTACATTTAAATAAACATTACCTTCCACAGGAATGATTTCTAATACTTCACCACTTACTGGTGTGTGAAAACGGTGATAATCAAACGGACTCAAAAAATAATGGATAAATGTACCTCCATAAAAGTTTTCTGCATACTTACTATACTGTAACAATTCGTCAACAGTACCTATGGTGTGCGTATGTTTTAAACATATTTTTGTTGCTTTGTTATCATCTCCTATAACATTACCCTTTTCATCAATCGGATAGTGTTTTTTGTAGGTACAATCGGCAGGAGAAACCACTACTGTATTATCTTTAGGAGCAGTAATTGGTCTTAGCGGACTAATACCTGTGTCAGAATTAGATGCATTGAATTCTCTGTAGAAAAATTGATTGAATGTTTTCCAAGTATTTTCATTATCAGCATACCAATCAAAATTATACATGGTATTTGCTTTAAACGAAGCTAAGCTTTCTTTAGTTAATGAAGCCTCAGTATCTAAGAATATACCCCAAGAATTAGCCGAATCGACTAACCAATCTGCAAACTTTTCAAAGCTTTGCATGGTCTCCTCTGTTCCTGGAATTTTTTGATTGATTAACCAGTAATACTGGCATAATAAATCGTACACTTTTTTATTGTAGCCGTTCTTTTCGTGATTACTTTTCCACGCATTTGGATAATCAGGATCATTACTTTCATTAGGAACCATCCTATTATAAACATCAATATAATCAAAGTATTCTTCTACGTTTGTAGGCCAACCGCAACCTTTTAATTCTTTGTCTATAGCATGATATAAATCTGAATTTAATTCCTGTTTAGCCTTTTTAACGGCTATTTCTAACGAAGCATTTAACGCTTTAGTCATTTTAGAATCTTCCGATAAAATTGCCTTTAGTTTTTCTACAACGATAATGTGAGCGTGAACTTGTGTTTCCATACGTATACTCTTTAAGATTGGTTATTAAATGATACTCCAAAATACTTGAGAATACGTTTTGAACTCAAATAAAAGCTTTAAGTAATTATTTTTTAAGCATAAAGGGTTGAAAAATCACCATGAAAGTAAATGTTATTGAAATGACATATGTATATATGCTAAGGAAATTATTAAATTAAAACAGAACATTGGTATACTTTGAATTGTTGAAAAATGAAAGTTTCTATGATTTCCTATTTTTGCTAAACACTCATTTTTATTGAGACACTATAATGTCTATGGCTAAATTTTCTTTGTTTTTTTTGAAATAGTTTAAAAGATGGTTTTCTAATTCCTGATCATTTTCCATAGCACTAAAAACTTCTTTTCTAACATAAAATAAAGAATCTTTTACATTCTCGTTAAGTGAAGCAGTTGCTTTGTTAAGATATTGATCCAAATTTTTAATAAATTGAGGTGGAGGTAATTTCACATTCATCATTCGTTCAAAAATGGCCTCATAAGCAAAGGCCTCTAGTAAAGTAAAATCCTTGTGTTTAAAATCATCATCTAAACCATTTATCCCTATACATATTCTTGTTCCGAATTTGTTGCCAAATTTTTCTGACAGGAAAAATTTAGAAGCGATAAGCATTAACTCTTCTTTTGTATAAATCTCTTTATTTTTGTAATTATTATAAAATGTTGTGTGAAAATAGGATGCAAACTTTTTGTCTTTCAATAAAGAATTAAAAAGTTGATGCGCTTTTAAGCTATCTGGTAAAAGGTTATAAACAGAGTCTAGATCAATTCTATTCGTTAGTAAATATTCATACCTCCTAGTATTTTTATTTATTTTTTGACTAATACTATCATCTTTAATGAAGTTTAATATAGCATTTACAGATGTTTGTAACCTTCCTTCATATTCATAATTTTCAATGTTTAGTTTTACATAACTATTAATTTTAAAGGGAACCTCTTTCTTTTGGCAGTTGTATACACAAAATGAAAATAAAAGGATATAATATAGCTTTTTCATAACATAAAAATAAATGATTTAATACACTGTTTTAGATATCAGTTGATTTAACTTTATTACCTATGAAAGCGCACCTATAAATATAGTTGCTGCAATACCAAAACCAGCTCCTGATACAAAAACATTCCACTTTAGGTGCTCTCCTTTTAAAATTTTAGAATAAATAAACAACATTACCATAAAAATAGCTACAATAAACAGCTGACCAACTTCAATACCTAAATTAAAAGCAAACAACGGTTTAATAATATTACTTTCAAACATCATTACTTTAAAGTTTGAAGCAAAAGCTAATCCGTGGATTAAACCGAAAACTAAAGCGATAATGTATTTCACATTTTTATTCGAAAACACACCTTCTTTTTCATAATTGCTAATGTTACTAATAGCCGTAATCATTATAGTAAACGGAATTAATAAATCAATAACTTTCGGATTGTCTGGAATGTAACCTAAAGCACTAATTATTAAAGTAATACTATGCCCAATGGTGAACGCAGTAATAATAACTAAAATTTGCTTCCATTGTTTAAGCTTAAAAGCCGCACAAAGCGTCATTACAAATAATAAATGGTCGTAAGCATTGATATCTACAATATGATGCCAACCGCTAGTAAAAAAAGTGGTAAAATTATTCATGCAATATGATCTTAAAATGTGTGTTCTATAGCGTCTTTAACTTTTGTACTTTCAAAATATGACGATTGAAAAAATGGAGGAAAACGAAGTTCCATTCTATTCGATTGTAAAAATCCAAAAACATCAAAAAGTAACGCATTTTTTACTTCCAATTTATCTCCTTTTTTCACAGTAAAGTCACTTTCATAAAACTTAATAGTTAATACATTAAATGATTTTTCATAGTAAGAACTATCGTATTCAAAAGGGTATTTTTTTCCGTTAACCATTACTACATAAAATTCTCTAAAATAACGTTCTATGTCTTTAATATCTCGTTCGCTTAAATTATTTACGTTCATCGGTCTACCAATACTTTGCGAAAAATCATCGACAAAAACTTTGCACTCTACTCTAATATTTTTAGCGTCTTCATTATATTCTATGAGTGATGCAGTTACCTTTAATGGATGCGTAAACGAAGAGAAGCAAGAAATTACTCCTAATAGTAACAAAACAATGTGTAGTCTTCTTTTCATTTTATGATTATTTACAAGGTATATTATCTGCTAAGCTATGAACTTTCTTTGTTAATGTATTTGAATTGATATCGTTAGGATTATAAAGAACAGAAACTTCTTTAGTGTGTAAATTAAGTATGGTTTGTTTTACTCCTTTAAAATTAGCCAATCCACCTTCTACTACTTTTTGACAATTATGACAACCTGCTTTGGGAATAGCTACTACTAACACAGAATCGTTAGCTGTCTTTGCTAAAACTCTTGTTTCAGGTGCTATTTTATGACATGAAGTCATTGCAATTATTCCTAGTAAAATTATTATTTTTTTCATGATAGTTTAGCGTATCAAATACATTAGATGTTAAAGTTACAAACCTTGAATTAATAAACTCAAAGATATAAAAACATCAATAAAGCAACATTGTGGCGATAATTACACCAAAATAGTAGTTCCTGAAGATGTTTTATTTAAATCTTCATCAAAATAAAAATCTATTCTACCCACATTAATTCCATAAGCTCCTACTTGATTGATTAACGTATTCTTATCATCAATATTCTTAACAATGGTCGGTTTTTTAAGGAAAGTATGTGTATGCCCTCCTATAATAAGGTCTATATTTTTAGTTGCCTTTGCTAAGTTTAAATCAGAAATTTTATCAGGATTGCTCTTGTAATAATATCCTAAATGAGATAAACATATAATTAAATCACATTTTTTTTCATTCTTCAATTCATTAGTGATGTCTTGCGCAATTTCTACAGGATCTAAATATCCTGTTTCTTTATATAATCGTTTATCTACCAATCCGTCTAACTCAATACCTAAACCAAAGATCCCTATCTTAATCCCATCTTTTATAATAATTCTATACGGTTTAACATGAGTATCTAAAACTGTATTTTTAAAATCGTAATTAGCAGAAACAAAATCAAATTTCGCATTTGGTAATTGCTTGTAAAAACCATCAATAGAATTATCGAAATCATGATTTCCTATAGTAGCAACATCATATTTTAACATGCTCATTAGTTTAAACTCAAGTTCACCTCCAAAATAATTGAAATAAGGTGTGCCTTGAAAAATATCTCCAGCATCTAAGAGCAAGGTATTCGGGTTTTCTTTACGTATTTTTTCTACCAAAGTAGCTCTTCTTGCGACTCCACCCCTGTTTGGGTTTCTTCTATGATTTGCTTTAAAAGGTTCAATATGGCTATGCGTATCATTGGTATGCAAAATGGTAATGTGACGTTTATTTTTACCTGTAAACGCTGGTAATGTTAATCCGCCTACCATTGCTAATGCAGAAACTCCACCTACTTGTTTTATAAAATTTCTTCTTTTCATTACTTAATCATTACTCGGTTATCAATTGTGGTACGAATGGTATCTACTTTTGCAAAATAATCAATAATTGCCGATCTCAGCTTATAGTTTAACTTTGTTAACTTCTTTGGATTTTTGAAAAAATTCATTCTACTACCTCCATTCTGTAAGTAATCTGTAGTAACAACAGTGTATGTTTTATTTTGATCAAACTGTTCTCCATTAATTTTTAAATCATAACCATTTTCTTTAATTGTCATTGCTATATTTTTTGACAAAGGGTGTGCTCTCTTGCTATTCAAAAAATAGCTAATAAGAGCTTGCATTTTGTCTGCTGTTAACTCTACAACAACAATTTCATTTTCAAAAGGCATTAATTTAAAAGCATCTTCTTTTGTAATATTTCCTTTAGAAATACTTGTTCGAATACCACCATGATTTAAAAGCGCAAAATCAATTGTACCTCCAGTTTGCTTTTTATAAATAGGGTTACTAAGCTCTAATGTTAAATCAGCCATTACGTTACCTAAAGAACTTTGCATTTCACCATCATTTTTCACTAAATCCTTAGGGGTATAACTTAATACCTGTTGCATTTCATTTACCAGTTTTGCCTTATAAGGTGCAACAGCATTTTCAATTTCATTATTTTCAGCAAAAGTGCTATCTAACACAATGTTTTTAGCCGTTATTCTCGTAAGATGTTGCTTTTTTTGTTTGCATGAAATACATGCAATTAAAAAACAAAACACATATAAAAATCTCATTCTGATATATCGTTTATTTAGTTGATTCAATTTATTCTTCAATTTTTACTGTACAATCGCTCAGAATGTAATTAAAATGCTCTACATCGGTATCATTCAAGCTTAATTTTCCAGTAACAATTACAATCGTATCGGTTTTATATTTCTGTTTCGTATCAAATTGTAATTCTACAGCAGTTTCTGGCCCACCTACGCCACAAAAATAACAAGAAGACATTGGACCTTTAGATAAAATATAAAGTTTTCCGTTAGGATCTAAATTTAAAAAATATCCTGTTATGGTTATTACCTTCCCTTCTAATTTTTTTACTGAATCGGAAAAAGTGGGATGCAAAAAATTATCATCATACTTTGGAAAATATTTTTCTTTGAATGTAACTTTGGATAAATCTTTCCATGTTACTTTCTGTTGTCCGAAAGAAAACAAACTAATTAAAAAAAAGGTCAGAAAAACAATACTATTTCTCATTAGATAGAATTTTAGATACATTCATAGTAACAATAGGGTAAATTGCTAATGCTATTGCTACGAATACAAAACTAATAATTACTATACCGATAGAGAAAATATCATGAAAAGAAAGTGTTTTTATAACACCGTGTTGATGCCCAAGTTCTGCAAAAACGAATTCTAAAAGTACATTTACAAGTAAAATTCCGAGAACAAATGCAATGCATACAATAAAAACCCCTTCGTAAATCATCATTTTAATCAACTGAAAATTACTAGCACCAAAAGTTCGTAAAAGTGCCAAATCGAAAGCTCTTTCTTTTACCATTTTATATAGACTAATAAAAATAATCATTCCTGAAATCACCAAAATAAGATAAGCAATCCCATTTATCGTTTTAAACCCTATTCCTGTATAGCTATACAGCTTATCAAGTTCATACTTGGGTAAAGCAGCTTGCATGTTTGTGCTCTCATTTATTTTTCTTGGCAAGCTTAATAAAGCTAACGGGTTTTTAAAGGAGATGAGTAACGATGTAATTTCTTTGTCTTCATCTGAAGATTCTTGTTCATGGTTTTCGTGTTCAGTTTCATGATGTTCGTCATGATCGTGTTCGTTGTGATAATCATCTACTTCATGATCTTTATGTTCATTATGTTTGCCTTTTTCGTGATCATGATGGTCATGCACATCCCAAATACTTTCTAATTGGGTAATAATTAATCGATCAATAACTTGATACGTTGGTTTTAAAATTCCAACAACAGTAAATACATCATCATGAACATCAATTTCATTTTCTATTAAACCATGCGAACTCAAGAAATTATCACCAATTGAAAGTTTTAATTGTTCAGCAACTGTAGCACCAATAACTATCTCTAAACTTTTTTTTGTAGTAGTACCTTTTTCTAATTCGGCTTTATATAACTTTAAAAAATCATCAGTTGTGCCAACAATTCTGTATCCTTTGTAATTGTCTCCATAAGAAATAGGAACTGCTGTTTTTATTAAAGGGGCTTTACCAATTTTCTTTGCGTCTTTGTAAGAGATATTCCCTGTAGGATTATCAAGGTGTAAGACAGAAGCCAACACCAATTGTAAAGGACTTCCTTTAGCACCAACAACTAAATCTATACCCGCTAAATTCTTTTCAATTTGATAAGTAAACGATGACTTTAATTGCTGTATACCTAATAACAAGCCAACACTTAAAGCCAGTGTAAAAATACTTAGAAACGTATAAAGTGGTTTAGATTTTATATGTTGTAACGTGATTTTCCAAATATTCATTATAAAGTAATTTGATTTTGGAAATACGGTTTAATTCTTTGGTCGTGTGTAATTACAATTAAACTAGCTCCGGTTTGTTTAGCTTGTTCTTTTAGTAGGTTGATCACTATTTTACAAGTAGCATCATCTAAGCTAGATGTAGGTTCGTCTGCTAGTAAAATTTTAGGTTTATGAATTACAGACATCGCAATACTTAGTCGCTGTAATTGACCTTCGCTCAATTCCTTCACATTTTTGTTTTTAAGGTCTGCGATTTCTAGTTGGTGTAATAGACCCTCAATGACTTGTTTTTTTACCTCAGATTGACTAAAAAACACTCGTGCTTGCATATTTTGCAAAACACTTAACGAGCTTATAGCATGCTTTTGTTGAAAAACTAGACCAATGTTTTTACCTCTAAATTGATCTAGTTTATTGTTAGATAAAAGACTTATATCAGTATCTGCTATACTTACCTTTCCTGCTGTTGGTTTTAACAAACCTGCTAAGAGATGAAGAAAAGTAGTTTTCCCGATACCAGATTTACCAAGAATTAATAAATCCTCTTTTTGTTTTACATGAATATCAGGAAAATGAAATACAGTTGTATCTTTTTTATATTGAAAAGTTAGATTTTTAGTTTCTATCATATACCATACATAACTCTAATTATTGTAAGTATTGTATTGGCCATTGATCTTCTTGATTAAATAACTGATTTTTCCATAATTCGATCTCTTGATCTGTAAGTAAACAATCTTGTAAATCAGCAGTCATCACTTCTTTTTGTAGTTGCTGTCCTATAAAAACAAGTTCAGTTTTCCTATCACCAAAATCGGCATCCCAATTTTCTTCTATTTGCGCTCTATTTTCAGTAAAAGCAGCATAATTAATTCGTTCAGCAAATGGCATACTTGCCCACCAAACACCTGCGCTATCTGCTTTACAAGAACCTCCAGCAGAACTCCAAATTAAAGCTTGATTTCTTCGCGAAGCTAACCAAAACAATCCTTTACTTCGGATAACATTCTGTGGGAATTTCAAATTCAAATATTCTAGAAAACGCTGTGGGTGAAATGGTTTTGTACTTCTAAATACAAAAGAACCTATTCCATATTCTTCCGTTTCAGGAACATGTTCGTTTTCTAATTCTTTAATCCAACCAGCAGAAGCTTCAGCTTTATCATAATCAAACAAGTTTGTATTAATAACTTCGTTTAAGTCTACTTTTGATTGACTAGTTGTTATGATTTTTGCTTCTGGATTTAAACTATGAATAATAGCTTTTAGTTCTTCTAAACTTTCTTTTGAAACTAAATCAGTTTTATTGATCAAAATAATATTAGCAAACTCTATTTGATCTGTTAAAAGGTTTACAATAGTCCTGTCATCTCCATCAATATTGGTAAGTTCTCTAGTTACTAAATAATCAGAGCTAGAAAAATCTTTCAAAAAGTTAAAAGCATCTACTACAGTTACCATAGTATCAATGTAACTAAATCGGCTTAAGTCAATTGTACCATCTTCACTTTCAAAAGAAAAAGTTTGAGCAACTGGAATTGGCTCACTAATACCGGTACTTTCAATAATTAAGTAATCGAATTTCTTTTGAGCGGCAAGCTTTTCTACTTCAACCATTAAATCTTCTCGTAATGTACAACAGATACAACCGTTAGACATCTCAACGAGTTTTTCTTCCGTTCTAGAAAGTGTGTTTTCGTTTTCTATAAATTGAGCATCAACATTAACTTCACTCATGTCGTTAACGATAACAGCCACTTTTAATCCTTCTTTGTTATGTAAAATATGATTTAATAATGTAGTTTTTCCTGCCCCAAGAAAACCACTTAAAACGGTTACTGGTAATTTTTTCATTGGTTTCGTTTTATGCTTCTAATGCTCTTAGTTTATTCATTTTTTCAATTACTTCACCTTGTATCGCAACAACAGCAGATTTTGGAATATTATCTTCATCAAAAGGCCAAGTACTTGTTGGGTTTTTAATGTCTCTTGTTTGTTCTCCAGGATGTTGAACACTTAAAAATAATGTTTTTCCGTCAGGAGAAAACCAAGGTCCGGTAAGTTCTGCATCTTTTGGAGCCGATGCTACTCGAATTACTTTTCCGGCATCTTTTCCATAACGTGGAATTACAAAAAGACTATTGTTTTTAAATGGCATATAAGGTTTGTCTTCTCTATTCATTGAGCTTCCGCTCATATCGGTAGTCATCCATAAATTTCCTGCCATATCAAAAGCAAGGTTATCTGGACAAGAAAAACCGTTTTCTTCACCTCCTGCAATATAAGTAGAAGCTTTAAATGTAAGCGCGTCAAAAGCACTATTGGTTTCTTCAATTTTCATGATTGAACCATGAAAATCACCTTTGTCTTTATTGTTAGTTAACGTAAGAAAAATATGTCCTGTTACTGGATCTATCTCAATATCTTCAGGACGATTTAATGCTGTAGCTCCTAATAATTTTGCAGCCTCTCTTGCTCGGATTAAAACTTCTGTTTGATCTTTAAATTTTTCTTTCAATACAGGTTGGTTTTCCCAATCTAAAGCAAGCCATTTACCATTTTCAGTATCTGCTACGTATAATGTTCCTTCTTTTAAAGAACCAGGTTTCGATGAAATGAATTTATATAAATGTTCACTGTTTTTATCGTCTCCAGTGTAGGCAACAACACGTTTATCTTCTAGTTCATATAACGTACAACATTCGTGAGCAAACCTTCCTAAAGCTATGTGTTTTTGCGCAGCTCCTGTTTTAGGATCAATTTCTATAACCCAACCATAATGTTCTGGCGGATATTCATAAAACTTTTCCCATCCATATCTACTTGGTCTATGCGTAACTTCATTATTCTTGTCATATTTAGTTTCTCCAAAGAAACCATCATAATTTTCTTCACAGGTAATAAATGTTTTCCAAGGTGTAATTCCTCCCGAACAATTTGCTAAAGTACCTTTTACCGTAGAAGTTCCTTTTATAGGTGTGTCCCAGTTTAATTTTATATCAGTCTGAGCCGTAATTCGTCTGTTTAAAGGATCGTTTTTAACAACTTTCCATTGTCCGTTTTCTTCTCTAACTCTAACAATAGTACCACCAACATTATACATTTCTTTATCAACTTGCTCAATAGTTCTATGTTCTGCTGGATTATCGTAATCTCTATGATTAAAATCAGATACAAATAATGGATTAATATATTCGTGATTTACCCACAACAATCCGTCTTTTGGGTTATTTTCATCTAACGGAATAAAACACGTAAAATCGTTATTAAAACCAAAAGTATCATTATCACTAATAGCATCTCCCCATTTAACCACAGGATGATAATTTAATCCTTCTGTAAGTAGTAAGTCATCTTTGTCTGAAGCTAATAAATCTTTTAATTCAAAGTTTTTTAGTTTGTCTAAATATCCTGCATCTGTTACACCTTTATTTTTAGAAGGTGTTGTGGTATTTCCACAGCTTGTTAAAAATGGAGGAACTATTGCTAATCCTATTCCAGCTTTACCTAAAAATGAAATAAATTTTCTTCTATTATATTCCAAAATAGTTGAGTTAAGTTTATAATTAAATGGTTGAAAATTTGTGTCTGTTAGACAAGCACAAATGTACAGATAAAAACACTTAACGCAACTTGGTTGTTTTTAATTTAACAAGATTGAATATGTATTTTAACAATTTTCAGAAAAGCCATAGAAAAAAGTACTTTTAAAGAATAAAAAAACGTAGAATTATTGCGTGTCAATTGTATTCCTCCAACCTCTTTTTTCAAATGTTCTTACATTGTCTACATCTTTTATTTTTATCAAAAATTTAGTTAGTTTTTTTAGTTCGTTATCCGCTAAATTTCCTTCAAACGGATTGATATAAATCGCATTTCCAAAGTTGTCTTTGGTTTTTTCAGGAGAATCATCAACAATTAAAGCGCGTTCTAAAGTAAAATCTTGTTTTTTAATTTTCTTTAATCTTTTTTCACGAACATATCGATCTAAATCGTAATCTCTTCGAACTGTACAGCGAGATCTTGCCCAAACAAACTCGAAGTTTATATGTTCAGGGCGAATAGTTTCAACAATAGCATTCACATATGTATCGTCTGCAGAAGACCAAATGGCTAGTTTGAAATGTTGATTTGCGAGCTCTAAAAATTCATTTAAAAACGGACGTTTATACACGAAATAATCAGCATATTCAAAATCATGTGGAATGGTCAATTTCTTTTCTGTAGCATGAATTAAGGTTTCATCTACATCTAAAATTAAAAGTATAGGTTCTTTAGTTTCCATTTATACACTAATAATATTTTGATGTTCTAAAATAGGTAAATTCAAAAAACGCAGTATTAATTGCGCTACTGCAATAGTATCGTTTTCACAATAACGAACAATTCGGTTTACATCTTTTTCTTGATAATATACCTGATATACTTCAGAACCATCGATATCTTCTTTAGGTGATGGAACACCAAGAATATGGGTTAAAAGTTTTAACGATGTATAGTGTTTATAATCGCCAAATTTCCATAACTCTAAAGTGTCTAAATGCGGAACTTCCCAAGGTTTTTTACCAACTAGGTTTAGCTTTTTAGGAAGTTTAATATTGTTAATAATCATTCTTCTGGCAATGTATGGAAAGTCGAATTCTTTTCCATTATGCGCACAAAGGATATGTTTTTCTTCCTTAAAATGATTGTCGAGTAAATTTTTAAAGTTTTTGAGTAATGCATACTCACTTTCATTGTTAAAAGAAGTAATACGAAGTTGTAATTTTTTATTCTTATCGACAAAATAACCGACAGAAATACAGATTATTTTGCCAAATTCTGCCCAAATTCCTGCTTTATGATAGAATGCTTCAGCAGTAATTTCTTCTTTTCTCTGATAACGAGTTTTTAACCCATATAATTCTTGTGTTTCTTCAGGAACGTCTTTCCAGTGTTCGTACTGAGGAACCGTTTCAATATCTAAAAACAAGATATTGTTCAGGTGTATGTGTTGTAACATGAATGTATAGCAATTTAATTTTCAGTTCGCAATTTTGGTAAAAGTATGAAAAAATTGAAAACATCACTTTAAGAACATTCAAGATGTTTTTAACTAAATAAACTATAATTTTAATAGTCAAATTAAAATTCGACCAACTTTCTAAATACATACTGAATTTTGGATTAAACACTAAGAGAAATTATCTCAAACGTCATATATTTAACTGATCGATCAACACTAAACTTAAGTCATAATTCAAATTATTTCAATCTCTTATCAGTTTATCTGTCAAAACCTGTCCATCAACATCAAAGTTATATTCGAAAGTATAATTTCCATTCTCCAGTAATTTTTCTCCAACAAAATCAATCGGAATCCAACCAAATTGTTTATCGTTAATTGTTATATCAACTTTTCCATAAGAATATTGATTTTCAAATGTTTTGTATTCTGTTTTCTCTCCAGGTTCAAGACTTCCAAAATTCACATCATTGTACGTCACATTTTCAAACCTTACTTCACTAATATTCGCTAATCTAATTTTAACTTGATTAGTTTCATTTATTAAATCATCGTTATTTGAACAAGAGAAAACACTTAACATTGATAACGTTAATAATATTAATTTAAGTTTCATTTTTTATGTTTTTATTATTTAGTTAGATGGATAAATTAATAAAAGGTTGCGTGATTTATTTATTAATATTTCGCTTAGCACATAACAAAAATCTTAAAATCATGTTACATAAATGATGTATTTCAAACTAATACTTATTCAAATTTACATCTAATTTGATAACTGTTAAAGGCAATCTTAAACCTTTTTGTTTCACTCTTAAGCGCTATATTTTTATACTGTGTTTGTTAATCATTTTTATTACGCTTTTAATTATTCACTTTGTTGTGTGTTCGTTTTTTATTCCGAAATATCAATTATTTCTAAATTCTGTTCAACAATTTGTTTTTTGGTTCTTCTTTCATTTATTCTACTCTGAATAACTTTAGAAGTTCTTTCAGTTAATCCGTCTTCACTTTCTTGTGATATAATCAAATGAATTTTCTTTTCTCCTTTTTTACGATTCTCAATTTCATTTAAATAAATTCTTAATAATTCAATCCGCCACATTTCTTCCATCTCTCCAAATTCCTCCATAATAATGAGTGAATTATTTTCAGATATCCAATCCCAATGAAAATCTAAAATTTGATTCCCATTATAGCTTTTTGCATCATACCAAGGTTCATATAGTTTTTCCTTTTTTACAAAATTATAATATTCATCAAATAGTTTCATATTTGAAGGAAAGCGAAATACCTCAAAATTCACACCTACAATTAAATCATTAATAAACTTGTGTCTGTCAATTTCTGATTTCCCAATAATCAAAAGGTGTTTTTTATTTAATGTTTTTTTAGCTTTCTCAATCATATTTTGTATGATATTATTACGTTTTTAAGTTGTGAAAAAACTAGCTTTTGCACTACATATTCTTTTACCTTTTTATTCTTGTCCATCTATATTTAACACATAATTCGTGGTAAATTTATTTTTTCGTTTATCAAAATTAAGCGTTAGCCAACCTCCCATTCTACCAACATTACACCAAACATCTAGTTTATTCTTTTTAAAGTCATTAATTTCTATATTCTGATAAATTATGGTAATAACATTCCCAACAGTATAATCTAAATCAGAGAAATCAATAATTTGAAATACAGTATTATCTTTTTTATTTATAATTTTAAATTTTTCCAATCTAGCTCTCATTTCACCTTTATCTTTTGAGTAACTTCCTATAAAATAAAAATCTTTAAGAGCCTGTAATTGTAAAATATCAATATGTTCAAAAAAGTACTCTTCATGAGTATCAATTAATTCTGAATGATATTTTAAATTCAGCGATAACACTTTTTTAGTTGCTACATCAGTCCAATACCCATTAGATATTTCTTTAGAGAAATCGAACTCTAAAATTGCCGATACTTTACCATTATGACTTTCATAAAGTCGTATCCTATTATCTTTTAAAATACCTTCTAATTTGATTGGGTTATTGTATTTGTCGTATTTGTAAACTCCATTAAGATTAAACTCTTTTTTTCCTTTTTCTCCAAAAAAGCCTTCTGTAACTTGAATTGATAGTGTTATTGGATATTTCCCTAATGTTCCTTTATAATTATAACATGTATACCAGCCTGCATAGGATTTAGTTAGTCCTAACAGGACTAAAATAACCATTAATAAAAAATGTTTTTGCTTCATGATTTTTTTATGTTGAGCAATTTAGTCCGAAAGATTACATCTGTAAGCAATTAATTACAAACTTTGTGTTTATTGGATTTAATCTTTATTCTCTTATTTTGATTGTTTCAGTAAAATATTTCTTAAAAAAACCTTTCTTATTTAAGAACATCAATAATATTAAAATTAATATGTAAATAAAAATTCCTGTGTAATCGTAAATCCAAGAAGGGAAGTTTGAAATTTTAATATTGTATACGCCTCCTACTTTCCAGTTTGTTCCAAAGAATGTAAAATTAACCCAATTCACACCACTGTGGACTCCAACCACTAGCCAAATAGATCGAGAATAAAAATATAAGAGAGAAAAAACATAGGAAAAACCGAAAAGACTTATAAAATAATGCGTGTTAAATTCCCGTGTTATAAAATGTCCAAGTGTAAATATTAACCCCATTATTATGAATATAATATGCGGATTTATGTAGTTTTTTAATTTTTCAATGGGATATACACGCGTGCTCAACTCTTCTATAAAAGAGTTCCACAGAATAAAACCAAGAATAAAATATGCATAATATCCAATATAAGTAAGAGGTGAAATATTGTTAGGAATGGCTATACGAGTTATTTCTATTGTTTCTGCATTTAAACCATAAATAATATTCTTAATACCTATTATGAATATTCCTAATAGAAAACCAAAGAATAAATCTCGTCTAACTTTAGCACTAAACCCAAGTTGTCTTAATGGTTTTTTATGAATGTATTTTTGTGCTAACCAAACTATTGCAATCGAACAGAACCCAAACAAAAAGAAGAAGAACACGACACCCAAACTTGGTTTAAAGTTTAGACCCGTATTCTCTTTAATATTTATTCCTAATAGAGCTGCAAGCTTTACTAACGGTAACATAATGGCAACAGAAAGGAAGGTAACAAAAAACACTATTAATATTTTAAAAAACAGACATTTGAAATGTCTTTTTTGAATTAGTTTTGTCATTTAACAAAAGTATTTCATCTAATTAAAATAAAATAGTATGAAACTAACCTTTCAATATGTTTTTAAATTTAGTGGGGGATATGGTTAAATGTTTTTTGAATACTCTATTAAAATGACTTTGGTCAAAGTAACCATTATCTAAAGCAATATTTCCTATTTTTTGATTAGAATTAATCATTTCTTGAATCGTGTTTTCTAATCTCATTTTTTCAAGATATTCTGATAGTTTGTATCCTGTTCTTTCTTTAAACTTTCGAATAATATAGTTTGGGTGTAATTGAAATTCCTTAGTGAGATTATCTAGTGAAATATTTTTAGTTGGGTTGTCATGAATATAATTTTTAACATCGTTAATCCACTTTAATTTTCCCTTTACATCATTGCATTCAAAATAATCTAAGACCGTTTCAAAACATATCACATTGATAATGTCGTTATCCGTTCCTTTATTGATCTCAACAAGAAGTCTAGAGATATTAATTGAAATTTGTTTTTCAAATTCAATAGAAGGAAATTTGAAATTGTTCGTTGTAGCAAATAATTCTGAATTACTGAACTCTAAATTCAAGCAAACACTCTTATTCGCATTGAATTCATTTGAGTGCTCATAGTTAGCGCTTCGGTAGAGTATGGTACCCGAATTAACGATTCTTTTTTTAAAGCTTTTCTCTGTATAATTACCTAATAACAGTAAGCATAAATATGGCATATCATGGCTGTGATTTGGAATTAATTCTTCATTAGTGTGTTGTGTTATTGAAACATTAAAGTTTTCAGTACCAATATTCTTTTGTTTTATTCCATAATATATGTTTTGCATTTTGTTCATTAGAAATTAATTAAAATGTTGATTATAAGAAACGTATAGAAGAATATTAATTCTAACTTCACATTTATAGCTAGCCTAAATTTTTATATTTATTTGCCTTTTCAATTGTAAACACCAAATTTTATATTTGATGACTTTGAAAATAAAAATAAGCCTTTTGGATAAAAAACATCATCTTATGTTTTTTATGTTATATCTGTTGTACAAGTTATCAATAATGATTAACATTTATGTATAAAACGAATAAACCTTTCTTAAAAAGGCTTATTTCGTATTATTTTAATAAAAAAACTATGGGTACGTATTACAGTTATTTTTTGTTTTTCGTAAAATTACAAACCTGTATAATGATTTATTTTACTAGAGCACGTTACTTTATAATATTTCTAGTGTATATTCACTCAATTTTAATTGTCCATCTTCTTCAATTAGTGTCCAATTTGTGATATTACTCAGTGTCATTTTTCCCATTTCTTTTATTTCTCCTTCAAAGTTTAAAACAAAAGTTACTTTAAATCCTTTATCGGATTTAGATACAGAAATATTCGATGGACTATGTATTGAATAATTTTGGCTTTCTTTTTGGGCTATCAAAAATGATTTTAACCCAGCTTTGTCCTTTATCATATTACCTAAAATATTTACGTTTAATGCATGATCGCTAGTAAGTCTCATCAATTCATCTGCGTCACCTGCATCAATATTTGCAAACCAATTATGTACAAACGCTTTGGCATCTGTAAAGGAAAAATCGCCTTTTTTGGTACTTCTAATATTTTCCTTTGTGCTCATTTTCGGTGTTCCTTGAAGAGCTACTTTATACGCAACAACTTTCTTCAAATCTCCACTAGGATCAAGTTTGGTTTTTAAATTAGTGGCTAAACGCATTCTACCGATAAAGTTCATCTGAACAATATTTCCATTTGCTTGTAAAGCATGATAGGTATGTGGGCAAATGATTTCATAATTGTTTTCATCAATTTTATACACAGATATTTCATTGATCATATGTGTAGATTCTTTGATATAAGAAAAAGTTTCTTCTGCATATTTGACTAACTCATCTACACTATTCAAAGTTGTAGTAGGGTACACAAATTCTACCGTGTTATCCGGTAAAAAAGGTTTAAGTTCTTTCATATTTGTACCCTTATCAAAACGACTGTACCAAGCATATACAAATGATTTAATTTCGTTTTCTGTCTTTTTTCTTACCTGTTCTGTATTCATTTTGTTTATTGTTTTAGTAGAGTTTTGCACATATAAGTTTAAGCTTAAAAACAATCCTCCAATTAGTACTACTGATTTATACATTTCATAATCGTTTGAAATTAATAGTACAAAAGTCTGACAAGTGTGTTTTTTTTCACTTGCCAAATGGCAATAAATACAAAAAAGATCATTTTTTAGAGAGAGGCAATAGCTTTTCTGATTCTGCTTAATGAAAATGGGGTCATACCTAAATACGAAGCAATATGGTTTAGTGCAACTCGTTGTGCTATATTGGGGTAAGAGTTGATGAATTTTAAATAGGCACTTTTTGAATCGATGTTAATTAAACTACGTTGAAAGCTGGTCTTTTTGATTAAAACTTCGTTTAATATTTTTTGAATTGTATTTTCCCAATGTGGAATTTGCACAGAAAATAAATCCCAAGATTCCCTATTTATCAATAAAATTGTACAATCTGTTTCTGCCTGAATACTACCAGCACTTAGGGAAAATTCAAAAAAACTAGTTGCATTTCCTACAAATTCGTTTTCAGCCATAAAATGAGCGGTAATTTCCTCACCTTCAGGATTGTAAAAAAAATATCTAAATACCCCCGAAGTGATCAATCCTACTTGGTTACTTCTTTTTCCACTTTGCAAAAAATAATCTTTGGCTTTAAAGTTGGCTTGTTCTGTATGTTTGTCCAACAATCTTTTTTCATCTTCAGTTAATATTTTATACTGATTTATAAACTCAGATAATATCATTTAATGTCATTAATTTTTGTTTGTTGAAGTTATAAAATACTAATTAACAAATCATTAAAAAATACTTAACGCTTACTTTACATTTATAACTAATCCAAATATAATGCTTTGTGTTTATCCTCAGTATTGAAAAATCAAATTTTATAATGGATAAAAAATAACATCTCTAATAAACTTAAATCGCTTTATACTTTTATTCAATAGCTCAACTATACAAATTATAATTAATTTTCTACTTGTGTAAGTGATTAAAACTATGGGTACGTATTACAGTTATTTTTGTTGTAAATAATTTTTTACTTTTAGAATGCATTAAAATTATAAATACAGTTCAAAATTATAGCCTAAAATTTGATAACCTTGATTATAATAAAACTTATGAGATCTATGATTTTGAGTATATGTATTTAATCCAATAGATTGATAATTATTTTCTTGAGACCAGTTTTTTATAGAATCAATAAAGAACTTTCCATAACCTTTAGACTGAATTTTTGTGTCTATTATTACATTATCTAATTCTAATCTTTTTCCACAATGTATTCTAACACTTGTCCAAACACTTGAAATTCCAATTAATTCTTCATCAAGAAAAAGTCCAAAACATTTGTAATTAGGTTGTTCAATCATTTCATGAAATCTATTTTCAATAATCGAAATTTCTTTTTCTGGATTCAATTGTTTAAGTAATGCTAAACATCTATTTTGATAGTCTACAGGGTCTATAATTTTCGAATTAATCTTTTTCATTTCTATATATCTATAATTATCGATTTGTTTAAATTTTAAAAAACTATTTAGTTAAAAACTGGGTGTATTCATTTATAATTTTTTCATTCCTTTTTAAATAAGACCATTTACCGTGTCTTGTAGAAATAAGAAGTCCACACTTCTCCATATTAGTTAAATAAAATGATATTGTGGATTGTGATAAACCCGATTTTTCATGAATATAAGATACGCAAACCCCATCATTAAAATGTTTAAGAGTTTCGTGAGGCGGAAAATTTTTTTCAGGTTCTTTTAACCATTCTAAAATTTCCAATCTAATAGTATTAGATAAACACTTTCCTATTTCAGTTGCTAACTTTAAATTCACAGTTCAAATATATCGAAAAATTTCGATATGAAAATCATATCTATTCTATAAAGGGCTTTTTTTCTTTAAATTCTTGAATTTGTATGAAGGTTACTAAGCCTAATCTCTATTATTTTTTACCTACACTTTCGAAATGTTTCTTCTATCATAGCAATGTTGAAAACAATTAATGAACTATCTCTATACAAGCATACGAAGTATCTAATTAAAAATTGGTGACCAAACAAAAAACTTAGAGCATTTGGTGTTTAATCAAATATCCTAAGTCTTTTATAAAGTATTGATTGTTATATTTAACAAGCTTAAATCAAGGTCTTCAAACTTGTTAAATTTAGTTGATCGACAGTTTATGGAATTAAAATAACATAATCTTGAATTACCAACCATTTATTGTTAACTTTCACTAGAGAATAAAAATTTTTTAATGTTGGTTTTCCTGGACTTGTAAGGGTTACTTTTACAGTTGCCATATTTTTTTCGATAAACTGAAAATCTTCATAATTAGCAGTTCTTTTATATCCTCCAAATTTTTTAGTTTCTATAAAAGAAACATAGGTTGACTTGTCAAGAATAGAGGTATTACTTTTTTTATTATCATATAAAACTACTCTAAAGTCATTATGCAAATGCGGCTTTAATTTTACGACATCATTTGTGTCTCCCGCATCTATATACGACTGTATTGTTGATTTCACATCATTGACAGCATTATCCTGTGCATTAGATTGGCAGTACAACAATGTAAAGATTGTTAAAAAAGCAAAAATTCGTTTTTTCATGATTTTAAATTTTATTTATTAAAGTTAGCTAGACAACTAAAAAAGAAAAATTAGCTATCTAAATTTTTTTGAATTTTTTCTAAGATATTTTCTATATTTTTTATTTCTTCTTGAGACAACTCGTTTAAGCCCTTAAACCGAATTTTCTCAATGGTTGGATATATATCATTAATCATTGTCTTCCCTTTTTTTGATATATTTAATTCAACTTTTCTAGAATCTTTGGAAGAAGGTATTTTTGTAATAAGTCCTTTTTTTTCTAAATGATTTACCATTCTTGAAATGGTTGGTTTATCTTTTACTAATATTTCTCCAACATCAATTTGATTAATCGATTCATTTTCATTTATTACATTCAATACAAGCCATTGCTCTATTGTAATGTCAATTCCAAGAGACTTAAGTATACTTTGACCATATTGTCTAATTTTTCTTGCCGTAAGCTCAATTTGGAAGTAAGTATTTTTATTAATCATGATGCAAGTATACAAAAAATAGTTAGCTAAACAACTATTTTAAGGTTTTTTAACAAAATGCTTATATTTTTATCTACTTAAAAAAGCTAGTTTAATACAAACATTTAAATTCTAAACTCTTGGTTATCGTTATATATTGAACTCATAAAAAAATAGCTATCGTTTGTAAATTATAGTTTTACAATATACGATAGCTATATTTTTAACATTTATAATAAAAAAGTTCTACTCTCAAATTACGTGCTATGTATTGTATGCTTTATTGATGCATCAACTCTTCGATTTCCTCAGCTTCAATAGGAATATTTTTCATTAAGTTCAATGGCTCTCCTGATTCTTGCACAACAACATCATCTTCTAAACGAATCCCGAAGCCTTCATCTGGAAGATAAATTCCCGGTTCAACAGTAAATACCATATTTGCTTGCATAGGCTCGTATAATAAACCATAATCATGCGTATCTAATCCTATATGATGAGATGTTCCGTGCATAAAATACTTTTTATACGCTGGCCAATCAGGATTTTCATTCTGAACATCTGCTTTATCTAATAAACCTAAACCTAACAATTCAGAGGTCATTAATTTACCAACTTCAATATGATAATCTGCCCAAATAGTTCCCGGCACTAATAGTTTTGTAGCTTCATTCTTAACCCTATTTACAGCATTATATACATCTTTTTGACGATCGGTATAACGACCAGAAACAGGAATTGTTCTACTCATATCACTCGAATAATTTGCATATTCAGCAGCGACATCAAAAAGAATTAAATCGCCATCTTTACATTGCTGGTTATTCTCAATATAATGCAAAACATTTGCATTGTTTCCACTGGCAATAATTGGTGTGTATGCAAATCCTTTAGAACGATTTCTTAAAAATTCATGAGCAAATTCAGCTTCAATTTCGTACTCCCAAACATCAGGTTTTACAAAACCTAAAATCCTACGGAAACCTTTTTCAGTAATATCACAAGCTTTCTGAATCAGATCTATTTCTATCTGATCTTTTACAGAACGTAGACGCTGTAAAATCGGATTACTCTTAGCAACACTATGCGCTGGGTATTTAGCCAATAACCATTTTGTAAAACGTGCTTCACGTGTCTCTGTTTCTATCTTAGCTCTATAATGTTCGTTAGTATTGATATAAACTGTGTCTGCATACGCCATCATTTCAGCCAACACTTTTTCTAAATCTTGAAGCCAAAAAACTGTTGTTACTCCACTTGTTTTAAAAGCAGATTCTTTTGTCAATTTCTCTCCTTCCCAGACAGCTATATGCTCATTTGTTTCCTTTAAAAATAATACTTCACGTAAATTTTCTTTAGGACAATCTGGATATACAATTAAAATACTTTCTTCCTGATCTACACCACTTAAAAAGAAAATATCTCTGTGCTGTTCGAAAGGTAATGTAGAATCGGCACTTACAGGATAAATATCATTAGAATTGAAAACAGCTAAACTATTAGGCTTCATTTGTGCCATAAAGTTTTTTCGATTCTTAATGAATAAACTGTTCGTTATAGGTAAGTATTTCATCAGTATTTGGATTTTAAAATATTTGTTTGATCAAAAATAAAAAACTAAAGAGCAATACACTACTAAATTAATATGATTTCACAAAAATAGATTTACAAAAAGCAAATATAGATTGTGTGCTTTCTAAACTGATGAAATCCATTACTTTTAATCTCAGAGCAGTAGTTAAGGGGTTAATTTCATACTATTTCTATTGCAATAGTTCATTTAAATTAACAAAATCAAACTATTTTGTTTGTATCATCTAACTCAAAAGATAATTCTTATGATCATTAGAAAAATAATACTTTTTTCATTTTTTTGTTTTCTACATACTAGCAATCATGCTCAAGAATGGGTAGATGTTTTTACCACAAAATTTGGAAAACAAATACTGTACAGAGATAGTAACAATACTGCATTAAACGGACATTTTAAAATGGCAACTAGCTATGATGGCCGATATTCAGAAATTAACGTAAAAAACGGAAAACTAGAAGGGGAACGTAAAGATTTTAATCGTGATGGAAAATTGGTGAAAACTGAGGAGTATGAAAATGGTTTTTTACATGGAAAAACACGTGATTATTACTTGAATGGAACTATAAGAAAAGAAACACATTACGTACAAGGGATTTTACACGGAACTAATACGGGGTTTGATACTAAAGGAAAGGAAATAAGTACAGAACACTATAAAAATGGCTTAAAAGTTGGTAAATGGGTAGCAAAAACTAAAAAAATAGGCACCTCTACCTATGTAACGATTACAAAATTTTATACAGAAGGAAAACCTTCTGGAACTTGGAGTGAAGTAGGGGAGCATAAAAAACTTATTTGGAGTAAAAAATACTTTAATGTTGATCATTACAGAAAAAGGGAATACTACGATAATGGACAATTAAAAAAAGAAATAACACATAAAGACGGTAAAATTTCTGGGGTTTGGAAAACCTATTATAAAAATGGAATTTTAAAATCTAAATGGGTGTATAATGACGGAAAGCAGACCTATAGATTAGATAATAATGAAGAGGGAAAACCTAAATTTATAGGGCATTACAAAGACGGAAAATCTCATGGAAAACATTCACATTACGATGCTAATAATATCATAATTATGCAAGGAAATTATCGTGAAGGGAAACGTAATGGAATTTGGAAATTTAATACCGATATAAAAAGAATTACCTCGTATAAAAATGGAAAAAAGCATGGTGTAGAAAAAATTTATACTAATGATGATACTCTATTTTCTGAAGGAACTTATGCAAATAATATAAAACATGGGCCTTGGAAATATTATAATAAAGAACAAAAAGTAACTCGAGAAATTAGCTATAAAAACGGTAAAAAAGTTAAGGATAAAAAGTAATGAATTGCCCCGATGCAAGCATGCGGGGTATCTAGTTAAAAAGCTTTTTATATTTCGATACAACTATCTGGAAATTATACCCTTGGCTATCGCCCTGCGATTAAAAATAGTATGAATGTTATTATTTACTTCTTAAAGCAAGTATTCCTAGTCCTCTTTTTATTTGGATTGCTTTCTTATCTAGATAAGTTACTACTTGTTGATGGATTTCATGTCATTTTTTATTGGTTGACCATATGCATAGTTTTCTTGCTTTTTTTTGGTTATAATGCTTTAAAACAATTAAAAAACGGAAATTACACAAAAATGATTGTTGCTATTATTTTTATGATTTCTTGCGCTATTCCCGTTGTTAATTTTAGAGTTTTAACAGCCTTAATTTCAAAGCTACAATCATATTACTAACACGACGATTTGTGATAAAACATCAAAACTCGTATTAATTATAGCATCCATTCTTGTAAAACGTTTTTATTTACCATAATAAGTATCTCGTTTAATTTGTTGTTCTTTATCCTTAGCAGTCAATTTTTGATCTAAATTAGGAATGTACCTTGTAATGCTAAAGTCATAAGAATCCAAAGAATCTGTTTTGTTATTGGTCAAATCACACAAAAAATATAAATTATTTTCAGGGTTATAAACCATAAAAGATCCTCCTTCTTTTGAATTCCATCTTTCTGTTGACCTCACAATATTTCCTCCTTTATTTTCTATATATTTTTTTATAAACAAACTATCTATTTTAGCCCCTAAGGAAAAGTAGAATACTCTCCAGTCAATTTTTTGATAACAATTTTTGGTTGTTTCAATATTCCATGGGTAATATTTGTTTTCGGCTATCATTTCTTCTCTAGTCTTTGGTTTTTCTTGAGAAATAATTTTCGTTTTAGAACTTTCCAAATCTTCATCTTCTTCGATGCCTAATATCATTGAATGTTCATAAACCCCTTTATAATCAAAACAATCAATACCTACTTGGTATTGTATAACAGTATCAGCTATTTGTTTTATATATTGTACTTGACCACACGGTGAACTATCAAATCTGTACCCATCTTTTACTATTGATTTTAAAGTTAGGTTTGAGTTTAACTTAAATGGGTGCCAAGGAGGTATTCTATTAACTTTTTCAGTATTAAAAAATAAAAAATAAGACAGAATTAGATTTAAAATAATAGATGAAATGATAACAATAAGGCTTGTTTTATTTTTCATTTTTAACATTTTACAACAATACTCTTTTACGAAATTTATAGGCTTTCTTTAATTCGTGTTGTAATTTCTTCTATAGAACCCATACCATCGAAAGTAATTACTTTCAATTTTGTTTTCATGTAAGTAATTGCTGGTTTTGTTGTTTCTTCAAAAATTCGAATACGTTTTACATGTGTTTCAGAATTTTTATCATCTTCTCTATTAGATGTTGTTGCTCGTTTTTTAGCTCGAAGTAATAGTTCTTCCTTCGGAACTTCAATATTAATTACCTTATCAATACCTAAACCTTTATCAGCAACTAAAGCTAATAAATCATCTATTTGAGGAGTTGTTCTTGGATATCCGTCTAAAATAATTCCTGCTTCCGATCTGTTTTCATCTAAAATCTGACTGAATAATGTCTTCATTATTTGATCTGGAACTAAATCTCCTTTCTTTTCATACTTAGATAATTCTTTACCGATTTCAGTTCCATTTTCTTTTTCTAACCTACAACGATCCCCTGTAGAAATATGTTTGTAGTGTAACAGGTTTTTTAAAATTTCACATTGTGTTCCTTTACCAGAATACGGAGGGCCAGTAATAATTAAAATTTTCATCTGTTTAATTTCTATTTCAAAAGTTTATTTACAAATGTACTTATAATGTGTTACTCGACCATAAAAGTTATTGGAATTGTATAGCGTACACTTACATTTTTTCCTTTGTGTTTTCCTGGAATAAATCGAGGTAGTTTTTCAAATAGTTTCTTAAGTTCTTCTTTAAGAAAAGGATGTGGAGCTCTTGTTTCAATAGTAGTGACATTCCCTAAACTATCAATAGTAATTCTGATGAACATTCTCTTTTTTCCTTCAGATAACCCTAAGTTTTCAGTAGTTGAAAAATCAAAATTCTTTGTTACAAATTCATTCATTTTTCGATTAAAATTCTCTAGCCAAGTTTCATTGGCTCTTTTAACAACACCTTTAAATCTTGGTTGTTTGTCTACAAAATGAAAAGAGTGAAATTCTTTCATCTTCTTTTCTGGGGGTGTAATAACTCCCATTACTGGTTCTATTTCATCATCCTCCTTTAAGTTTTCAAGTAACTTAGAAACTTCGTCTATGTTGTCAATATAGTTAGTTTCATCAACTTCTCCAGTAACTTCTAAAATTACTTCTCCATCTTCTGCAACTTCTATTTCTTCAGGTTTAGGTAAGCCTCCAACAACAAATACTTCTTCATTAGTAACGGTTTTGGTTTCACAAGAAGTTTTTATCTCAGATTTTTTCGGGTTGAAAATAGTTAATGAATCTATTGATTTTTCAACTTTAGTAATGCTATCAATCAACATTACTTTCTCTATTTTTTGAGTTTTTTGTTCTGTTGAACAACTGAATAATGTGGTTCCCATAGTAATAAGTAATGTTAGAACAAATAATTTTTGAAACGATAAATTACTCTTGAAAACAGTATCTGGCAATTGAATTACTATAGCATCTAATTGTTTTTTATAGAAATGACCACAAACTCTTTTTTCTTTGTTTCTAATAAGATACTCTTGAATTTCTTCCGTTGATTTTTTAGTAAAATCAACAACAGTTTTAGAGCAAGAAGCACAAAATCTTCCTTTTTCATTCGGCGTCATTTTTTGCCAGTTTTCATGACAAGGTTCTGGAATAGTAATCTTGTAGTTTTTCATAGTCAAAATAATTTGATTTACATTCACAATTTCCATTCCAAAAATGGTAGATTTACCAATAGTAAACTTTAGAAGTTAAAAAAAGAATTTATAAAAAACAGTCAACATTATTTAACGACGAACACTTTGAAGGCTATGAACTGCCAGCTTTCATTGATAATGAATCCCAGATAATTGACAGCTGAAAAAACACCCCAAATGGAGCATTCAGAAGAAAAATTAATGTCGAAGAAAAAACCTGCTTTTCCTATCAATCATTTTTTAAATGATTACTTGATAGAACATAGTAGAAATATGAAGATTCCTATTTTTTATGAAGATTTGCTTCGCTTTCAAGGGGCTGTGGTTGTGTACGATAAAAACGATGAAGACACACTTTGGGTTCGTGTATATTTTTCTGAATTCGACAGACAAGAAATCGATTTAAGCTTAAAGAAAGTCTATAACATTTTACACTCAAATGGTAACGAAGATAATATTCAGTATTTAAACATCGATGCTGTAGATTATTGTACATTCGGAAACTCAAAACCTTTTCGTGTAAAAGTTAGAAACATATTAAACGACAATTACACGTATTTCTATGTAAAAAAAACAGATGCTTCACGGGTTTATGGTTTAGAATTAGAGCATATTTTGTCGCCATACAACCTCAACTTTTTGCTGTATAAAGACACTTTAATTGAAGAGCATATTGCTGGTATTCCTGGAGATACTTTTATCAAAGAAATTTTACCTAATTGTACCGAACCTCAAAAAGCACAAATTGCTAAGGAGTTTGTAAAGTTTAATGAACGTTGCATGCTTCGTTTATTAGGCGATATGCGTTCCTATAATTACGTTATTGTTCCTACACACGATTTTGATAGTGTGGTATATAAAATTAGAGCGATCGATTTCGATCAGCAGTGTTTTGAAGGGAAATTTAAGGTATACTATCCTCAGTTTTTTAAAGAAAATTACCCAATGGTTAAATTGGTAGGGGATAAGCTTCAAGAAAATTCTATTGAGCAATATAAATTGGAAGAGCGTTCTATTGTTGCTAAACGTATTTTATCTTCTGAAGATCGTATTAATGAACTGATTTTTTGTATGAAAAATGATGAAATTTCGTACAATGAAAATATTGAACAGTTAAAAATGCAGATTTATGAATTTACTAAAGATATTTCTTTTAAACGAAGTAAAAATATGGGGGAAGTTTTAGAGAATGCTTTAGATTTTGTGCGACGTAATTATGAGGATGTAACGATGAGATAAAACCTTTTAAACTTTTAAGGTTGTAAATATTCAAAAGTATTTAAATACTATCTTTGGCGAGAATTTGATGTATGTCAGTTCGAGTATTTTTATGAAGTGATAACGTAATAAAAATGTATCGAGAACAATTTAAAGACTTCTCGATACTAAATTATTTTCCATTTTATTTCAAATAATTTCACTCGAAGTGACACTCATTTTTATAAAACAATTACAATTTTTAATCAAATTATGAATAAGAAATCACTTTTTGTGGCCATTGAAGGTCTTGACGGAACGGGTAAAAGTACTATTGCTAAACTGGCTTCTTATTTTATTCAAAGTGCCTTAGGTAAAAACGTAAAACTTACTTTTGAACCTCACGATCCATCTTGTGCCGGTTTGTTTATCAGGCAAATTTTAGAAAAGAAAATTCATAATTTTTCGAATGAAACTTTAATGACTGCTTTTGCAGCGAATAGATTAGATCATTGTAACAGAGAAATCAACACATGGCTTTCTAAGGATAATAGCATGGTTATTTGTGATCGTTATTATTTGTCTTCTTTGGTATATCAATCTAGCGAACAGCATCCTTTTGATGCTGTTATGAAAATCAATGAACATGCTACAAAACCAGATGTTACGCTTTTTATGAATGCTAGCAATGAAGTTTGTTATGAACGAATGGATATTCGTAACAAACCCAAAGAATTATTCGAGGAAGGATTGACTGAAACACGTGAAAAATACTTGAATGCTATTCAGTATTTGCAAGAAGTTAAAAACGAAAAAATTCAGATTGTAGATGCTAGTGGCACCATTAAAGAAGTATTAGAACGAGTAATTCATGTAATTTCTGATGAATTTTCTGAGGATATAAAAGCACAATTAATCACTGCTGTTAAAGCATATGAAATACCTTCATCAAATGTATTTTCTTTAGATGGAGAAATTCCTGATTTATGTACTTCAGTTATTCAAAAAATTTCAGCTAATAAAAGTTTTACTACCAACAATGGAAATGAGATAGTAAAAACGGAATTAGATGCGTTATCCTTTGTAGATAAAGGAATTCTATTTTTAAATTATTTAGAAAAGTTAGGTTATAATATTGGTGAAAAATGTTCGTGGACTTCTTTAGATAGTTTTACTATTGAATATTCCCTACCTGGTGGATTAGTTCAAAAAGGAACTGCATTATTAATTAACGAAAATCAACGATACGATGCTATTTTAGGAACTGTTAGTCAATTAGCTGAACTAGAAAAAATGTCGGATTTTATGTTTATTTTTAATCCTGGTCCATCTGATTTGATCACAAAGTTTTATGAAAGAGATATTATTAAATCTACCAAAGATCAATCGTTCTTATTCCCAAATATTCAGCAAATAACTGAACAAGATTTATATGAATTTCTTGTTAATGAATTAGTTTAAAAATGTGTAGGGGAGAAGTATATTTGAAATTCTAATTATATTTTTTGTTTAACATAAAATGAGAGCTCGGAAATTGAGTGATTTTTCAGACTAAAAGGAGGAAAAATTGTATCGAAATTGGATTGTCATGTCAACCTCGAGCATTATTGAACTTAAAAAAGCTTTTAAATGAAGATAGCTTACGAAGTAAGTCGAGAGGTTTTCAATGAACTTCCCCGATGCAAGCATGCAGGGTATCTAGTTAAAAAGCTTTTTATATTTCGATACAAGTATCGGGTAATTAAACCCTTGGCTATCGCCCTACGATTAAAATTTCTAACAAGAACAAGGTCTTGTCTTTAGTTTATTTTGGGCGATAGTCGAAAGGCTCGACCTAACAACGAAAAATTATATAGTTGCAATTAACGATTGAAAAAATCAATGAACAACAAAGAGATTATTTTACATAATATTTGCTATACAGAACTTGTCTATAATAGAATTAATAAAAAATTGAATTCTAGTTATTCAAAGGCTGAAATTGAAGAACTTTTACCTTCTATCATAAAAAAAACTAATCTGGTTAATTTCAGAAAAAAAGGAAAGAACATCTATATATCTAATGAAGAACATAATATAAAAATTACCATAAACATAAACACTTTTAGAGTAATTACTGTGGATAAGCTAAACTAAACTACCATCGGCTGAAGCCGAAGGGTTTGATATCGCCTAAAGGCGACTAAAGATATTACCAAACGAAGGAAGTTAAGGAGTTAGAGGAGTCAAAAGAAGTTTTCAAAATATTGAGAATAACTTCTTAACTCCTAAATTCTTTAACTTCTAAAGAAAAAACTAAAGTCTTTGCCTAAAGGCGAGGGATTTCCCCCCTGATTGATACATTAATATACACTAACGCTTACTCCGTATACTTTCTATAACAACAGTTGCTAAAATTAAACCTCCACCTAATAAGGTATTAATTTTTGGAATTTCATTAAGAAAAATAAGTGCTAAAATAATTCCGAAAATTGGCTGTACGCTACTAATAATACTTGTAGTAGAAGCCGAAAAAAACTGTAATGAATACACCATTAAACTATGCCCTATAGCTGTTGTTAAAAACGCTAAAAGCAATAAATAAGGTAATTGCTCTACTACCCCAGAAATATCTCTTAAAAACAATACTGGAGAAAGGCATATGGTAATAATAACTGTTTGATATAACATTAATACGACTCCGTTATACTGACTTACATATCGCTTTAAAATAAGAATTCTAAAAGCATAACACAATGCAGATACAATACCGAAAACCATTCCTTGAACAGTAGTATTTCCAAAAGAAAATTCTGGCGATAAAATGTACAGCCCTAACAACACTAAAACACCAAGCACAATATAAATCGGATTGAACTTTACTTTTAAAAATACGGGTTCTAAAAATGCAATAAATACAGGAAATGTATACAAGGATAACATTCCTATAGCAACATTAGAAAGTTTAAGGGCATAAAAATAGGTAATCCAATGTATTCCCATAAAAATACCAGCAATAACGAATGGTGAAATGTGCTTTTTCGACTTTAAGGATAACGATTCTTTCTTTAGTTTTAAAAAGACATATAAAATTACCATAGCGAAAGCTGCTCTAAAAAAAATAGAAACTTCTGGTAACATGGCGATGTATCGTCCTAAAACTCCAGAAGTACTGATAAAAAAAGTAGCTAACAATAATCCTAAGATTCGTTTAAAATGTGAGTTATTCATTTGTGTAACTTTCTATTTTAATAATCGCAATATCATCTGTAGGAACATAATCAAAGTTTTTTTCTAAGACATTAATTTTCGATGTTAATGTCATTGACTTTTCTTCATGTACAAGAAAATTAATGATTTCTTCTTCAGACGTAAGCGTTTTGCTATTCTTTAAGTTTTTAAATGCAAAAATTCCATCTGTGGCTAAACTAAGCGTTTTAAAATTAGGAACCGTAATTTTTTGTGTTTGATTATCATACCAATTTTTAAAAGAATCTTTTAAATGGTATGCCAAATAGTTCGGTTTATCATTACTTTCGAAGTCATAATGTTTTTGATTTACAGTGACCAAACCATCACCAGCAATTAAAATTTCTGCTGCTGCTGTTTCTGTATCTACAATAGCTAAAACTATAGTGGAAAGTAATTCGTAAACATCTAAATCTAGTAGATTTTTAATCTTTTTTAATTCACTAAAAAATTGTTCTGAAATTGTATGTAGCTTATCCGATAATTGTGTGTTTTCTTTTGTGATAAAATCTTTATGAAATTCTTTTTTGCTGATATTTCTTAATAATTTTCCGAATAAAATTGAGGCAAAAACCGACTCATTTCCAGATGAGCAACCATCAAAAACAGCAACTAATTTTTCATGATCTGCTGTGTTTTCTATCAGTAAAAAGTCTTCGCAATGATTGGTGTGAAATTCACCTATTTGAAGTATATAATCTATGTGCATTCCCTGCAAAATTAGGAAATGTAAATGAAATTATTTAGTAATTACTTTTCAAATGATAATCTACTTTACAAAAATTTTATCAAGCGTTCTTCTTGTTTTCTTACTAGTAAGCTTCAATTTATCTTGTAAAACCTTTCCTTTATCAGATAATAACACCACTGTTGGAAAAGAAGAAATATTATAGGTTTTCACAAACTTAGCTTTAGAACCGTTGTATAATAAATGTGCTCCTTTGTTTTTACTATTTTGAGCAATTGCTCTCCATTTCTCAATATCTTCTTGCTTATCTACAGAAATATTCACAAAAACGATATTATAATCGTGGTAGTCCTCTTTCAATTTCTCGATAGTATTAAAGTTTTCTACACAAGTCTCGCACCAAGACGCCCAAATATTCATTAAGATATAATTTCCTTTGTATTGAGAGAGTTTTACCTTTTCATCATTCGTAGTTAAAAAACTAAATTTAGACAGGTTTTTCTCTGCTTCTACCAAACGTACTTTGTCGTATTCAACCTTAGCTTGAGAAATTAACTCTAACGTTGCAGAATTCGATTTAATAAGGCTAAAATAATCTCGTGTTCTTTGTGGTGTATCAGTACTCATTAATTCAAATAAACTCTTTAAAACACCTTGTTTTAAAGGAGCAGTACGAATAGAAGAGAGAATATCTCTCATCATTGCTAAATCTGTTGCTTTCTCTAAATCTTTTCTCCATTTTAAAACACTTAGCGCTGCATAAGAATCGTATTTTTCAAAAAGATGATCAGTATCAAAATGAATATGCGAAAGAGGCTCTAAAAAAGCCTTTGAAGGATAAATACTGTCTTTATACTCATAATATACTTTTGCGTCTTCATACTTTAACAAATCTAGAGAATATCCGTATTGCAAATTTTTCATTTCTTCATCAACAAAATCTTTATCTAAGTTCCCTGAAAATAAAATACCGTAGAGTCCTTTGTAATATCCATCTATTTTTTTGAGATAGTTATTTTCATCTCCTTCATAAAACTCACGATCAAAGTACGTTCTTTCTGCACCATTTTCTCCTAAGCGTATTGCCTTTTTTTTCGCTAAAAACTCATTGATAGGTGCTCCTTTACCGGAAAACTGTAACGAATTGTGAAAGTCTTCAGCATCAAAGGAAATCGTAAGCTCATGTTCTGGCTTTACATATAATACTGCTTTTTCTTCTTCTTTTTGTAAAATATAATATCCTTCTTCTAAACTTATTCCATCTAGTTCAAAGTTTAGTGTTTTAAGTGTAACATTACGCACTACTTCATCTGTTACTTTTCGTATTGAAAAAGTACTTCCAATTGTATCATTTTCTATATCAAAAAATATCTTTTGACCAAAAATACTTGTCATACTTAATAGTAATAAACTAGTAACTATTTTTTTCATAATCATTACTTTACACGGCTACAAATTAACTCATTTATTTTTCTCTAAAGCAAGAAATATGCCTAAAACTAGGTTTTAAATTCCTTGCGAACTTGTTTCAGGAAAATTCACGTTATTCAACCTAATCTCTTCCATTTTCTTAGCATATGCTTTAACAACCATTTTATTATCACTGGAAGAAAAACCTGTTCTGTATTTTTTATTTTCTTTTCTATCTAGTAGAAAAAAATCATGAAACTTTCCATACTCTCCCGTGTCTGCGAAATCAAAATCAAAAATATAAGGATATGTATTTAAATCTTGATATTTTTTAATTGTTTCTATCGCTTTAAAACTAACAAAAACGTGTTTTCCTTTATAATATTTTATAAATTCCTGTTTTAGTTCTTCATCTAAATTCTTTATCAAAAGCACTTCATCTTTTTTTATGAATTTTGGAGGAATAGTTCCATGCTCAACTCCAATTTTAGATAATGCTGTTCTGTACACTTTTGAGCTTCCACAAGACGCTAACACCACAATGGTGGCTAAAAGTAAAACCTTTGTAATTTTTCTCATTCTTAGTTTTTATATTGATTTTAATATTTCCAACGCTTTTTTAACTGTATCAATCTTAATGAATGTGATTAATAATCGTAAACCATTTTTCGTTTGCTTTTCTTTCATCACACAGCTTTTAGAATTGTGCTGTACGTATTTTAGCATCTTAGTAAATGCTTCTGTTTGATAGAAATCACTTTGCTGATCGGATACGAAATATCCGATCATGCGTTTTTGTTTTAAGATGATTTTCTCTAATCCTAATGATTTTGCAAACCATTTGATACGAACAGAATCTAGTAAATCTTGAACTTGAGTCGGATACTCACCAAATCGGTCAATTAAGTTGGTTTCAAAAACTTGCAATGCTTCTTCAGATTCTAATTCACCTAATTGTTTGTATAAATTCAGACGTTCTGTGATAGAATTCACGTAATCATCTGGGAATAAAATCTCAAAATCAGTGTCAATTTGAACTTCTTTCACATATTCTTTCGGACCAGCATTTTCATCAACAGGATACAGTTCTTTAAATTCATTTTCCTTCAATTCTTCAATCGCTTCCTTTAGAATTTTCTGATAAGTATCGAAACCAATATCGTTGATAAATCCACTTTGTTCTCCTCCTAATAAATCTCCGGCTCCACGGATTTCTAAATCTTTCATGGCAATATTCAATCCGCTTCCTAATTCAGAAAACATTTCTAAAGCCTGAATACGTTTACGCGCTTCTTCCGTCATCATATGATACGGTGGCGTAATGAAATAACAGAATGCTTTTTTGTTCGAACGCCCTACACGACCACGCATTTGATGTAAATCTGACAATCCGAAGTTATTGGCATTATTGATAAAAATCGTGTTGGCATTCGGTACATCTAATCCACTTTCAATAATTGTGGTAGACACTAAAACATCGAACTCTCCGTTCATAAAAGCCAGCATTAATTCCTCTAGCTTTTTCCCTTCCATTTGTCCGTGTCCGATTCCAATTTTTGCTGAAGGAACCAAACGTTGCAACATTCCGGCAACTTCTTTAATATTCTCGATTCTGTTATGAATAAAAAATACTTGACCTCCACGTGAAATTTCATAAGAAATCGCATCACGCATCGTTTCTTCGGATAAACGAACCACATTGGTTTCTACCGGATGACGGTTGGGTGGTGGTGTTTTTATGACTGATAAATCACGTGCAGCCATTAAACTAAATTGTAACGTACGTGGAATTGGCGTTGCTGTTAAGGTTAATGTATCTACATTTTCCTTAATCGTTTTCAATTTATCTTTTGCTGCAACTCCGAACTTTTGTTCTTCATCAATAATTAATAAACCTAAATCTTTAAACTGTACATTTTTGTTCGTTAATTGATGTGTTCCAATCACAATGTCTACGGAACCATCGGTTAACCCTTCTAAAACGCCTTTTTTCTGTTTTGCGGTACGAAAACGGTTTAAATAATCTATTTGTACAGGAAATTGTTTTAAACGCTCAGAAAACGTTTTAAAGTGCTGAAACGCTAAAATTGTAGTAGGCACTAACACCGCAACTTGTTTTCCGTTATCTACAGCTTTAAAAGCAGCACGAATGGCAACTTCTGTTTTTCCGAAACCAACATCACCACAAACTAAGCGATCCATTGGTTGGTCTTTTTCCATATCGGCTTTTACATCTTGTGTTGCTGTAAACTGATCTGGTGTATCTTCATATAAGAAACTTGCTTCTAACTCATGTTGCATATGCGTATCTGGACCAAAAGCGTGTCCTTTTTCTAATTTACGTTTTGCATAAAGTTTTATTAGGTTAAAGGCGATCTCTTTAACGCGAGTTTTAGTTTTTTGCTTGATTTTCTTCCACGCATTCGATCCTAGTTTAAAGATCTTTGGCGGTTTTCCATCTTTTCCATTGAATTTAGAAATCTTGTGTAGCGAGTGAATGCTCACATACAAAATATCGCGATCGCCATAAATTAATTTAATCGCTTCTTGTTTCTTTCCTTCAACATCGATTTTTTGTAACCCTGCGAATTTTCCAACTCCATGATCGATATGGGTTACATAATCACCTTTTTCTAAATTGGTGAGTTCTTTTAGCGTAATCGATTGTTTTTTGGCGTAGCCATTTTTCAGTCGGAACTTATGGTAACGTTCAAAAATTTGATGATCGGTATAGCAAACTATTTTCTGATCTTCATCGATAAATCCTTGATAAATCGGAAAAACTACCGTTTCGTAATGTACGGCAACATCGGCATCTTCAAAAATATCGTGAAAACGCTGTGCTTGTTTTTCATTAGCACAGAAAATATAGTTGGTGTATCCTTTGGAATGATGAACGTTTAAATCTTCGATTAGTAAATCGAACTGCTTATTGAATGAAGGTTGTGAACGGACTGAGAATTTTATACTCGTACCCTGAGCTCCGTCGAAGGGTTCATTTCGATTAGACTCAATGACCTTGCTTCGATTGGACTCAGTGATCCTACTCTGTTTATCCAAATAAGCCACTGTAAAATCTTGCAATTGATTTTTAATCAATGTTCCATCGCAGAATAATTCTGATGGTTTTGAATGTTTAATGTCTTCCGACAGTTTTTCAAATTCTACTTCCGCTTTGCGGAAAAATTTATCGAGATTTCCGGTAAGTAAATCCTGATTTTTAATCAGCAATACCGTTTTTGCTGAAATATATTTTAAAAAGCTTTCTCGTGATTCTTGTAATGCCTTGTTTTCTACATTTGGCATAATACTCACCTTGGTGAGTTTTTCTTTCGACAGTTGCGTTTCTACATCAAATGTTCGGATGCTGTCTACTTCATCTCCAAAAAATTCGATTCGATACGGTTCATCGTTTGAGAATGAAAACACATCTACAATTCCTCCACGTACTGAAAACTCACCTGGTTCAGTAACAAAATCAACCCGATTGAAATTGTACTCGAACAAGACTTCGTTGATAAAATCAAGTGATAGATTTTCGCCTTGATTTACCTTGAGTGTGTTTTTTTCTAACTCTTTCTTCGTTACTACTTTTTCGAATAGCGCAGTAGGGTAGGTAACAATTATCGCTGGTTTTTTACGTGAATTGATACGATTCAGCACTTCCGATCGCAGCAATACATTAGCGTTGTCGGTTTCTTCTATTTGATATGGACGACGATACGAACCGGGATAAAACAGCACGTTTTTTTCTCCTAGCAATTGCTCCAAATCGTTTAAATAATATGCGGCTTCTTCTTTATCATCACAGATAAACAGAAAAGGTTTATCGGCAGTTTTAAAACTTTCGGATATGACAAAAGACAACGAAGAACCAACCAAATTCGAAATTTGAAAATGGTGTTTTTCTTGTTGTAATGCTTGTTGTACCAAACCTACCTTTGTAGCATTTTGGTAGTAGTTTACAATGGTTTGCTTACTCAACGGTAAAAATTTTGAGCAAAGATACGGGAAAACTTAATCTTCTTTTATTTTCAACTTCAGGAAATTATTCTTGACAAGAAATTTATTATAAATCGGAGCCAACTTTCTTATTTCTTCTAATTCTTTCATCCAATCTAAAACACTAATTTCATTTTTAAATTCGTTAGTTTTTCTGAATATATTAAAAATTTTCAATGCGATTGTTCGAGGTATTCCACTAGATATTAAAAGTATTACTACAGGCTCTTGAGTACCTAATTCTATATGTATTGGTAAAGCCAAAGTCATTTTATACTTCTCTTTTTGATCTTCATTTAAGAGTTTATCAAGAATGGAAACCAAAACTTTTAAATACTTGAGGAATGAAAAAGTTGTAACTTTTAGATTGATTCTTATTACATCATTTATCATTCTATTTATATGTTCGATATTTTTTGGATCGATTCTTTTATCTGGCTTAACTCTTTCATCTTCAGAATAATATTTTATTCTACTAGAAATTAATTCTCCAATACTATTCCCTTCAATCCAATTAACAGCATTAATACAAATACCTGTTGGTGTTATTGATAAACTATCTTTCTTCCAGATTTCATATGTAATATTAAATATTTCATCTAATCTAACTATTATTGAATCAAGTTGCCAAAAGAAATTTTTTTTCTCATATTCTAGTAAGTCTGACTGTTCTCTCCTATGTATCTTTAAAAAATTTGAATTAGGATGTATAACCCATTTTTCTAATCCATCACTTATCACTTTTTTATAAACTTGGTCTTGTAAAACCGGGTCAATTGTTGGGTTTTCTTTAATTATATCATAAGGGATTTTAATCTCATTAATAGAATTATTTACTTTTTTTATAATTTCATTAAACTTGTCATTTTTAATGTCATATTTATTTAAAAAAGATTCAAGCTCATTTCCCTTTCTTAAAGCCTTATTTCGTAAAGAAATTATAAGGTTTTTAATTTTTGGTTTTTTTAAATCAGTGCTTGGTTTTTCAATATCCATGACATCAATTTCAGAAAGAGCTTTAGAACTTGATGTCTTTACTTCTTTTGTGTAACTGGTTTGATAATAATCTTCTACCCACTCAATATTATTCTTTTTACTTACACAATATATAGTTCCAAATAATGTGTTTTTTAATCTACCAGCTCTCCCAATTAAATTACCAAACTCAAAATTAGATAATGGAACGTTATTTTTCTCTGGCTTTGTTACAAAAAGATTATCTGCAGGTAAGTTAACACCTTCCAATAAGGTAGATGTGCAAAATAGTGTAGTAATAATACCTGATTCGAAAAGTGATTCTATTTCTTTTCTAACAAATTCGGACAATACGCTGTAATGAAATGCCACTCTGTTCTCTAAACATTTAACCAAATAATATTTTGGATGAATCTCAGTTTTTATAAAATTTATTAAATCTTTTAACTCTTGAGGTAAATCTTCAGTAACTTTAGATTTTTCACTAAATTTTAATGCCCATTTTTGTGCATTATTCCCTCTAGGACTATAGATTAAATTACTTTCATTTTTTTTACTTAGTACATTAATTATATCTGCAAGACCACTTCCTATATTTAAATTAAAGTTCCTTTCAATTTTATCTATCTTTACTACGTCTTTGATTTCATAAAACACTCTATCATTTGCAAATAATGTTAATGATAAAGAATCTGAATGTAATTTAATTACTGTTCTCAACTGAAAAACAGGTGACAAATCAGTGTTAATAGTTTTACTTTCTTTATTAAATAATTCCTTGAAAATTTTATTAGAATTCGAAATAAAAGGACCTGCAGTAATTATTTTTGTATTAATATAATTTCTAGAGAATTCTTCATAAACGTGTTCAAATAAATTTCCTCTCCCATCTTCGTTTTCTACATTTTGAATTTCATCTACAAAAATTAAATTAGGTATGATTTTAATAGTTTGTGAATTAATTATTTTCAGAGCTCTTTCTGGTGTAATAACATAAATTAGTTTTTCTGCAAATACTTCTTCATCTTCTATAAAAGCATTTTTAATAACAATTTCTGGTATTTCACTTCTGAGTTCTTCACTTACTTGATTAATTAATGCTCGAGATGGAACTATATAGAATACAGTATAACTTTTGTTACTTTTAAATTCATTTTCAATAAATTTTTTTAAAATGAATGATTTTCCTGAAGATGTTGGAGCTGATATAGATATATGCTTTTTATCATGTAAATTTTCATAAAGTTCTTTCTGAAAGTCAGTAAGTAAATATGGTTTTTCTTCTATTAAAATAGAATTATCTATCCTTTTCTTGACTAGTTCTTGAATTAATAGCAAATCCTCATTGAAATTAAATTTTTCTTGAGCTTTTAAATGTTTTGTTGCTGCTAAATTTCCTATTCTAGAAAATAGAATATAAACTATCTTAAGAATTTCTTGATTTTGATTATTATTCAAAAAAAGTAGAATAGCTAAGTCTTGTACTTTTTTTAAATGCTTTTCATCCCCACTATTTGATAAAATAGATGCTAACCAAATTGCTTTTCTTATCTTTTTTTTATCGTTTTCTTTAAAAGAAAGTGAAGCAATTTTTCTACTTAAAAGATTAATAACTTCTTTTTCTATTACATCATTTAAAGTTTCATTATTATATATATTTTCAAATCGTTCCATGAAAGTAATCATTTATAAGGAACTTTATGAATATTGAAATACATTCCTTCTCTAAATTCACTTATATTATTAAATGGAAAACAGAAAAAATCAATATATACCCTTTGGATGAGAGGGAAACTCTTCAACTTTTTCTTTATCTTGTTTAAAAACTTTGATTTTTCTTTTTCCATAAATTTCTTAATCATTAACTCTAATTCTGCTTTGTTTTTTGCTTTTTTCTCAGAAGATACTATCCTATTAGTGTTAAACATTAATAAAATGGGATGTACTATAACCTGACTTCTAAATGCATCTGTCCCTGGAGTTAATAAATCGTAAATTTTATCATAATCTACATCGTTATCACCCATAAAGATTGTTTTGTTAGCAACAATAAATTCTATTTCTTCAAATTCTTTCTGGGTTTTGGGTAGGTGAAATCTATTGATAGAATCAAAAGCTTCATCAACACAATCACTAAATCCTTGCATGATTTTTGATTCACCAATTAAAATTGATGGTTCAAATACACCTTCTTCAATTTCATAATTACCTAAGAAAATTCCGTCACCTCCTTTTACTTGATCTTTAAAGTTTGATAATCCTTCTATTTTATGAGCCACCATCTTACTTTTTAAAATGCTCTCAGTCAAAGCAAATAATAAAAGTTCGCCATACTTTCCATCAGTTTCTGGATTCTTTTTTCCAAAAAAAGAAACAGCCTCATTATATAATGCTGATTCTAATCTTTTATTAGCTAATTCTTCTCCAAACTTAGATTCTAAAGCAGTAAATTTATTTTGTTTAGATCTTTCTGAATGGACGTAATCAGTAAGAAAATACCCTAACTCTTCTATTAATGAATTACAATTAAAACGAGTTCCCGAAGTTTTTGGGGTATATCCTCTAATAGTAATCTTAAAGTCTTTTAAAGTAAAATGTTCAATTAATTGTCTTTCTACCCATTGAGTATCAATATTTATCTTCTTCTCCCAATCTATGTTCATATAAAATATTTTAAGCAAACAAAATTAGTAATAGCATGGCATGCTCTTTTACGGCTCTCCTTAAGAACATTACTAAATTTACAGTTTATTATTGTTAAAAAATGAAGGAATAGGAGGGTTGTGCTATTTCTTTATCTTTTTTCGGTTGCTAAAGAAAATAAAATTATTTAGGGTTGTTTACCTGTAGCATAGGGGAAAAACACCCTTTTTTTGGTCAGTGATCTGTTATCAGTAAACAATGATCAATGTTTTATAGGTATAGTTTTGTTTTTTATTATTGATAATCAAACTATTATAATTCATATATAGTGAGAAGCTGAAATAAATTCAGCTTAACGAACGAAATTGTTCCACGGTAAACTCTTCTATTTTTAAACGTCATACAGAGATTAAACCATAAAATCCACCGCAAGAAACGAACAAAATGAAAAGCTGTTTGAGCGATAGCGAGTTCTTTTCATTTCGTTTCGAGGATGTGAGTTTTATGAGTGAGAAGCTGAAATAAATTCAGCTTGACGAGAGAAATGTTCTACAATAAAACTCGTAACTCACTCAAAAATATCTCTCGATAAAAATAAACATCGGTGCCTGAGGCCCTCGAAGGCACGTACAATTTTTATGCAATACTCGAAATATTATCAAAACCATATGAGAAGCTGAAATACTGAAATAGATTACTTCGGATTCCCTTCGAGGACCTCAGGGAACACTCGCAAAAAATGAACAAAATGTTACACGATAAAACTCGAAACACCCTCTATAAAAATAAACATCGGTGCCTGAGGCTCTCGAAGGCACGCACAATTTTAATGCAATACTCGAAATATTATCAAAACCATATGAGAAGCTGAAAAAATGAAATAGATTACTTCGGATTCCCTTCGATTTCCTTCGATATAACTCAGAATACGCTCAGGGAACACTTGCAAAAAATGAACATCGGTGCCTGAGGCCCTCGAAGGCACGTTATAATTACTTTTTAGCCTGAAAAACCCCAAATAGTTCGATGTCTTTCCGAGCTGGAATTGAATTATTGCTTTTTTCAAAAGAAATAACTTCAAAATACGGAGAAAAATAACTCAAATATTCTTCTTTATCTCCGCCAAACGGACGTTTTTCTAAATCTCCAGTTAATGGAATATCAAACCATAAACCAATTAATTTTCCGTTTGGTTTTAACAACTCGTGCATCTTTTTTGCATAAGCCTTTCGAGTTTCTGGAAGTGGAGGAAAAGAACAAAAAAATGTTTGTTCAATAATTAAGTCATATTGACCTTCAAACTCAAAAAAATCGGCTTCTAAAAGCTGGTTTTTAGGAAAATCAGGATTTCGTTCTGCAAATGCTTGTAAAGGCTGGTTAGCAATGTCTAAAACCTCAACATTTAAAAATCCTTTTTTATGTAAATATTCTGCTTCGTAAGCATTTCCTGCTCCTGGAATTAAAATGCGTAAGTCTTTATTAGTTAATTGATCGAAATACGTTTGTAGTGGGAGGGAAGCTGCGCCTAAATCCCAACCCGTGTTGCCCTGAATGTAACGTTGCGACCAGTATTCTTTTGTAGTACTCAAATTGTTTATATTTTACTTAAAAATACAACTTTTTAGTGTTTTCTATAACCTACAAACTCTTTTCCTAGCATTGGAAAAGGATACAGTTTTATTAATTTTTCTGTTACTTCTTTGATAGGATATGAAACTTCCCGTTTGCTATTATAATATGATGAAATAAATAAAGTTTGATCTATTTGCTCTATTCTGTACTTTTTACCTTCTTTTATCTTTTGTAATTCTAAGGTTTCTTGATTACTTAGTTCTTTATTGAAAATGAATTCTTCTTCACTATTTTCAACTTTTATTTTGTAAACAAAAGATTCTATTTCTTCAATTTTTAGGGGTGTTATTGTAGGTACTAGCCGATCGAAATTACACTCAAAAGTAACTTCTATATCATTACTTGTGCCTTCAAAATATATTATGATTTGATTTTCATTTACTACTGTAAACTCGTGAGCAATTTCATCTTTTGAGTTCAAAAAAGATAAATTACCTAATTTAAGTTGTAATTCTGGATTTTTTAGTGAAAAATCCCTATGAAAAATCACTTTTTCTTCTTCTATTTCAATGAGTTGAAAACCTGGAAAGCCCTTTTTTCCATTATTATGACTAATATCTCTTATCAACCATTTTCCTTGTAAATTCTTATTTTTCATGGTTGCAATATTCAAAAAAAATTACAACAACTAAAAATACCGACAGTTTTCACCATCGGCATTTTTGTATATTTAATTCTTAAATTCGGTAGCTTAGTTTCCTAAGATTACAGTGTACACAACTTGATCTACATTCCAACCTCTTTCGTTAAAACATCCGTTTTGTGCATCTGCTTGAACAAAAGCGATTTTTAATGGACTTACTTGACGCTCGATCTCAGCAATATGCGCATCAAATTGAAATTGATATCTATCTAAATTAATATCTGAATCACCATCGATATAATATGAATAATCGAAAGTAAATTGCTGTGCTTGTGGAGGAAAAATTAATGTTCCTTGTGAAAAATTAATACAGTTTGATGTATTTACATAGGCTTCTATTTCTAAAGCAGCATCTCTTCCACATCCGATATCGCTATCTAAAGTACAGTTTACAATTCTTTGAGAGATTGCATTTGCTTGTATCTTTTTCCCTTCTTTAAGTTCTTTAGCTAATTGCTGTACTTCTGGAGTATTTGAAACATCAATTACACTAATAAATTGTTGATTTTGATTTGTTGTTGGTACTACTTCGGTAGTTACAGTATCATCTTTTTGACAGCTGTTAAAAGCAATAACTACTACTGCTACAATAAGTAATTTAAAAGTTTTCATTTTTAATGAAGATTAAAGGTTAATTTGAGCATGAATTTACCTAAAATCGATATTGAAAAAACTTATTTTCTGAATGGTAATAGAACTATAATATTCTTAAAACTAACTTAACAGATTACTAAACTTTTATTGCTAAAATTTTAATCTGTCTTTAAAAATTGAGTGGTATTTTTATTGGTTTTAAACCGTTTACAAATTACTATTCTACTTTCAATTGTTGTTGTTCAATAATAAAATCAAAACATAAAGCTTCTAATCTTTTACCATTAACTGTTGCATTCCAAGGACCATGTCCTTTTCCTGCTAAAGGAAAAAACTCATAGTCAACTCCTGTAGCAATATAATTATCTCTTAGTTTTTCAGCTTCACTAAATAAAACTGTTGGATCTTCTGTTCCATGCATAATAAGTATCGGCGCATCTGAAGTATCGAAACGTTGTTTGTTGTATAAATCATTTAAAATTTCTACAGTAATTCCGCTTCCCCAGAAATCTAAAACCGTATGTACTTTTGTAGATTGATTTAAATTTGTTGTTGTTAAAGTTGGATCTACTGTCATTGAAATTTCTTCAGTGTAATCTTCAGGACTAGTAACGCCCAACATTGTTGCTGTAACTGCACCTGCTGAACCGCCTCCAACAGTAATATAATCTGTATTGATATTATACGTACTGGCATTGGCGTGTAACCAACGTAATGCTGCTTTAGCATCTCTACTTGCTGGATACAATGCGAAAAACTGATTTACAGCACTTGGATCGAGATTATTTTGCGCAAAAGGAACCCAAGCCGCTGGAACAGTTCCTAAATCTCCTTGCAATCTGTAATTTATTGAAAAAGTAACCCAACCTCTAGCTGCAAAGTAATTCGCTAAATACGTCATTGATTCTACATCTTTTGATCCAGATACAAATCCGCCACCATGAATTAACAAAATTGCTGGTCTGTTAGTATCTGAGTTATTAGGTACATAAGCATCTAACTTTAGTTGTTTTACAGTAGCGTTTGTGCTATTAATGGATTCGTGGCTTAATCCTTCTGCATATGTAATATCTTTTGTTACTGAAACTTCATATACTGCTGCTGTTTTTACTATTGGTATTTTTTGTGTTTCATTAGGTATATCTACATTATTTTCCTCACTACAAGACATCAATAAAACAGAAAACATTAGGGTATAAATGGTGTACTTCATGATTAGGGTATATATATTTCTATGACAAAAATTATCGCTAATGGTTTAATTTTAAATCATTTTCCTTCAAGATATAAAATTTATCACACTGCAAAGAGTGACTTTTCCCCTTTTTTTTGATCTAAAAACGTAGAAGATTATTTAAATTTATAACAACAAAAAATTAAAAATATGTCTATATCAGATTTATATGCAAGTGGAAAGCATAAACAAGAAATGGGTCACTTTGCAAGCATTGTAAAAATAGCTTTAGTAGATAATTCAATTTCTGAAGGAGAACAAAAGCAATTAGATAGAGCTGCTAAGAAATTAAATATCAGTGAAGAAGAATATCAAAAAATATTAAAAAACCCTGATGCTTATCCTATAAATCCTCCTATTGGTTATGATGAAAGTATTGAACGTTTGTATCGTTTAACTAAAATGATTTTCGCTGATGGTGATGTTGCTAAAGATGAAGTTGTATTGATGAGAAAAATAACTACAGCTTTAAGTTTTCCTTTAGATAATATTGAAAAAGTTTGTGATGAAGCTGTTCATCTGGTATTAAATGATAATGATTTAGATACGTTTATTGAAGCAATAAAAAAGGTGAATTCTATATAATTTTTTCACTAAAAAAAATTTTTAGTAGTTTAGTAACAACAACTTATCCCCAAAATTATGATTGTAAAGAAATTACTATTCGTTATTTCGTGTTTTGTTTTTGCTACATGTTTTACCCAAAATAAATCTAACAAAAACAAAAAATGGCAAATTGGTATTGGAACGGGTATCGTTAAATTTTCTGATGAAAACGCAAGTTTTATTGGAGATAAAAATATGATACAGATTCCTAGACTAAACCTTACCATTCCTATTGGAGACAATCTGTCTTTAGATGGGGCAATGTCTTTTAATTCTTTTGGTGTTGGTTTTATTGATAATGCTGTGAAGTATTTTTCTTTAGATGGTTCTGTTCGATACAATTTCAATAATCTATCTGAAGATATTGTTCCTTATGTTTTTGCTGGTACCAGTTTAGTAGATTCTGAGCGAAAAATGACGCCTACTTTTAATATTGGAGCTGGTGTTACCTATTGGTTCAGTAAATCCTTAGGATTAAATACACAACTATATTATAAATATTCTTTGGAATCGTTTGAGAGTATGCGTTCTCATATACAAATTACAGGAAGTTTAATTTATGCTTTTGATATTGGAAATTTATTTTCAGGAAAACCATCATCAGGAGTAGGAGGTGCATGTTATTTTAACCAACATTAGTAAATTTAAATCGTAACTTCAGTTATAACAATTGATAAATTGATTTTTATAGATTAAAAAACAACTGGTTTATATACCTTGTATAATTTTAAAGGTATTATATTTACTTATAAATTTTTTATGTTATGAAAAGCTTATTTACTTATATGCTAATGGTTAGCTCTATTTTTTTTACTGTTAATAAAGAAAAAACTATAACTAAAAGCGAATTAAACCCTATTGCTGCTGATTGTACCTTTGAAGGTAAAAAACTATATGGTAAAATCAGGTTAGTAGAATATGCTTCACAAGCTGATGTTAAAGTAAAAATTGTAAACTCTTTTCCAGACTTAAAAGTAAAGTTTGTTGAAAATTTTGCAGATGATTGTGGAGAATGGCAAATTGTAGAAAATGGTGAAGATTTACGAGTATTTATCACTGAAAATTTTGCCGATTTAAAAATTAGACCTGTGAATTCTTTTCCTGGGTTAACAAATTGATATACAAAACACAACATTGTAAGATAACGAGGCTAAAAAGATTATTTTTCGTCAAACTTGTTTCAGTTTCTCATCACTACTGATAATTAGATAAATGAGATTCTGAAATACTGAAACAAGTTCAGCACAAGTAAATTCAGAATGACGTTTTAAGATACTTTTCAGCCTCATTATCTTTTTTCATATCTATAAAAACTCGTCATTACCAACGAAATATAATGAAGTAAAGTAATCTTGTTCCTATAATGCTATCAAATAGGCAGATGAACTAACCCTAAGCAAGTATACGAAGTATCCAATTGAAAATTTTATAACTTTCGATGCAAGAATCTAGAAATTAAACCCTTCGCTATCGCCCAGCGATTAAAATGAATACATGACTCCGTTTGTTAGTCGATATTGTTCTTTTGGAATACCCAATACAGGAAATTCATCGTATTGATACGTAAACGTAGTTGCAAATCTCAAATTCTTTATAATTCTAAAACTCATTGTAGTTTGACTAGAAACTCTAAAATCTGAAAACTTATCATATCTTGGTTGAAAATATGTAGTACTAGCAATCGAGATGTTTTTTACAGGAAATAAACTCATTGAAAAATACGAGCTGTTTCTCCAATCTTTATTGAAAATCTTCTCATCTGACTCTATTACTTTTTCATGCTCATACATGATTAAATTGCCTAAATATAGCTTGTATTTCTCCGATTTAGACAATTTAAAGCGCAAACCGGCTCCAACTAAGCCTCTGAATCGTATTGCAGCTATTTCGTTCTCCTGAGACTGTAAAAATGCCTCTAGAGCCATTTTTTTATGAAACTTGTAGTTGTACCTTAAATGTTGGGCGTTTTTACTTACAAGCTTCCTAGAATTTGCTTCTCGAAAGTCTAAATCGTTTATAAATAACCACAAATGCTTTTCTCTTTTGTATTGTACACGAATCCTATTCGAAACTCCAAAGATTTTATTTCTATTTTTTATCAAATGTAAATCTAACCGTGCAAAACCAGACCAACCTGTAGTATCAGTTACTCTTCTTAAATTTTCTACATTAATAATTTGTGATGATAGGGTTAATGGAAATAATAAAATAGCGATGTAAATGTATTTTTTCATTGACTTGACTTACTAACTAATCTGTGTTTCTTGAAATGCGGTGTAAAATTCTTTTTGAAGTTGAGTTCGTTGTTCTTCTTTGTACTTTCTTGAAAAATGAATAGGGACTGGGTTTACAATTTCGGAACGTTTCATAATTTCTCCTGATTTAGCAGCATAGCTATGAAAATTCTTTTCAGCCAAATCTTTATCTTCATTCAAATAAAAAGATTCTATATACACATGTTTACACCCTGAAAAGTGTGTTTTTATTTTAGTATGATTTTCTTCACTCGCTGCATGATCCATAATAATTCCCAAACTGTCTCCTTTTTCAATTTTGAGTAGATAAAATAGTTCTTCTGCTTTATAATTTTTATCCTCAATTCTAATTTCTTTTTCCTTTATATCATTTTCAAAAGCTTCTTTCAATTCTTTAATCCATTTACCGGGTTTAAGATTAGTGTCTTTGATATCAATTTTTATTTTCTCTCTTTCCTGAAATCTATAAGCAACTGTCGGAATTTTATGATCTAACATTACACAAGAAACATGAAAAACTTTATCCTCAAAAATGAAGTTATTCGTTACTTTTTTCACTTTTTTTAACTCCCATTTTGCAGGTTTTAACTCATAAACCTCATAGTAATTCTCTGATATTAATTCTCTTACTTCATAGCTAATTGCACCTTCATTAATAAGGTTCCACGTGTAACCTTGCAATTTAGATTGTACTTGGGTTGCAATTCCTTTTGGGCCACAAATAATCACATGTTCCTCAGTACCAATTTGATGCCTAATAATTGCATCAAAATTTATAAAATGATCGATATGTGTGTGACTAATAAACACAGCTTTAATATTCTGTATTTCTTTCACTGTCAATCCACTAGCTTCTCCACAATCACATAAATAATTCCAAGAGTGGTTGTCTTTTTGTATGAAGATAGAAATATCTTCTTCTGAAGTACTTTTAACTGTAGCTGTAAACATTATTTCTTTTTCTTTATTTGGTTACAAAGAAACAAAAAACTAATACTATGAAAAGAAAAAAGCGCTATTAAGTAAGTTTAATAACGCTTTTTATATGTTGTAAAATGGATTAACCTAAATTAGTTATCGCATTTTGAATTCTTTTTATTGTAGTTTCTTTACCAACCATAGTCATGATTTCAAATAAATCTGGGCCTGCTAGTTTTCCTACTAAACTTAATCGTAATGGTTGCATTACTTTACCAAAACCAATTTCTTTTGAAGTTATCCAACCTTTAATTTCTGTTTGCGCATTTTCTATTGAAAACTCTTCAATTCCTTCGATTACAGTGACTAACTCTTTCATTAACTCACCTGTAGTTTCTTTCCATTGCTTTTTAGCAGCTTTTGGGTCGTATTCTGTAGGATCTTGGAAGAAAAAACTTGACAAATCCCAGAAATCTTGAACGAATACCGCACGCTCTTTAATTAAAGCAACTACTTTTTGAACATACGTTTTATCTTCAAAAGATTGCTTTGTTTCACTCGCAATGACGTTTTCTTTAAGTATTGGTAAATACAACTCAACTAACTCATTATCAGTTTTTTGTTGTAAATATTGTTGATTAAACCACTTGGTTTTATCTGGACTGAATTTTGCTCCAGATTTACTAACTCTTGCTAAATCAAACGCTTCAACTAAAGCTTCTAGAGAAAATAATTCTTGTTCAGTTCCTGGATTCCAACCTAATAAAGCCAACATGTTTATAAAAGCATCAGAGAAATATCCGTCTTCCTTGTATCCACGTGAAATATCACCAGTTTTTTCATTTGTATATTCTAAAGGGAAAACAGGAAAACCTAATTTATCTCCATCACGTTTACTTAATTTTCCTTTACCAACTGGTTTTAAAATCAATGGTAAATGTGCAAACTTTGGTGATTCCCAACCAAATGCAGTATATAATAGCGAGTGTAGTGGGAGAGAAGGTAACCATTCTTCTCCACGAATTACATGAGAAATTTCCATTAAATGATCGTCTACAATATTTGCTAAATGGTATGTTGGCATACCATCAGATTTAAATAAAATCTTATCATCCAATGTATTCGTATCAATTTTAATAGTTCCTCTAACTTCATCTTCTAAGATTAAAGTTTGATCTTGAGGTGTTTTAAAACGTACTACATATTTTTCTCCAGCTGCTATTTTTTGTTGTACTTCTTCTTCAGAAAGTACTAAAGAATTTACCAATCTTCCTTTTTCACGATTATGCCAATTGTAAATAAACGTTTTACCATTTGCTTCGTGATCTTTACGATGCGCATCTAACTGTTCTGCAGTATCAAAGGCATAATACGCCCATCCGTTAGCTAATAATTCTTCTGCGTATTGTTTGTATACATCTTTACGTTCTGACTGTCTGTAGGGTCCAAATTTTTCATTCCTACCAGGTCCTTCATCAAAAGGAATGGCACACCATTCTAAAGCATCAACAATATACTGTTCTGCATTAGCTACATAACGCGTTTGATCGGTATCTTCGATACGTAAAACGAATGTTCCATTATGTTTTTTTGCAAATAAATAATTGAATAATGCGGTTCTTACACCTCCCATATGTAATGGTCCTGTTGGACTTGGTGCAAAACGCACACGAACGTTATCAGACATTTTTTTAATTTTTTAACGTGGCAAAGATAGTTGTAAAAGACAAAGCAAAAAAGACAAAAAAAGAGAGTTTCGTATGAAACTCTCTTCTGTATTATTTATGTGAAGTTATATTATAACTTGTAGTATAAACCGAATGATAGTGCTGGAGACTTTGCTACACGTCTTCCTCCTAATGCACCTCCAAAACCTACATTAGCACCAAAGTTTTTATTGATTTCTCCAATAACTTTAAGACCAAAAGCAGCATAACTCTGATCATTAACATATAAGCTAGTAGCTAAATTAGTAAGAGGTTGCACAACTTCGCCATTTTGAAATGAAGCAACTCCATCTAAAAATCCAGCTACCCATAACCAAGAATCTACTTTATATCCAGCTTCTCCACCTAATTTAAATGCAGAACTGTAATCATTTGTTCTAATATCAACACCTGTAAAACCTTGGATGTACCATTTGTTAAATCCTCTACCTACAGTAATCAAAGGTGTAATTGTCCAAGCATCATAACCTGTTCTTAAACCAGTTGCTGCATCAAAACTTCCAGTATTAGCTTCAATCATCAATTGACCAGAAACTAACCATTTTTTATTATAAAAGTTATGACGAACTCCTACTTGAATATTACCTAAAGTACTTTCTGATCCTTCAGCAGTTACAGGAAATGGAGTAGGGTTTACTAAATCATTTGTAGCAACGAATTTGAATGGTAAATTAGCAATTAAAGTTGTTTTGTCTGAAATTCCGTACTCTGCATACAATTGCAAAGTGTTATCACTAATTTCTCGTTCTGTTTGATAATCTGGATTACCGAAAATATCAGAATACGTTGGTATTGTAGTGAAATTTAATTGTAAATAAGCTTCACCTTTTTTTTGTGTCCAAGGACTTTGTGCATATGAAGTAATTGTAATGCATAAAAGTAAATAAAACGTTAGTTTTTTCATGTTTTAAAATATTTAAGTGCTTAGTTTGTATTTAATAGGATACCTTACAAAAAATGCCTAGAAAATTATTTCCTAAGCATTTTTGTATAATTATTTAGTTTTAATGATGTTTTAAGAAAAAATCTCTTGTTTTTACCCAAGTATCTAAAATTAAAAGTTGTTCTGAACTATAGTTATGTGATGCAAATGGATATAAGGTAAATTCATTTTCTACTCCTAATTCATTTAAACGGTCACGCAAACTTGGTCCTTGATTTGCTTCTACCAACTCATCCATTCCTGCATGAAATTGAATTGTTGGTGGTGAATCTGCTGTAGCTTGAAATAATGGACTGTTAGCTTCAAAAAATTCGCGAGTAGGGTTGATTCCTGCTGAACCAACTATCTGACCCAAAAATGTTGTAGCATCATTATTAGATAAATCAGTAGGACCTACAATACTAGCAACAGCATTCACCTGATTTTCCGAATCGAAAGCATAACTCCATAGCATTGCTAATTGAGCTCCTGCACTAGCACCTATAAATGCTATTTCATTTGAAATTTTATATTGTGATCTATTAGTTTTTAAGTGATTGACTACAGAAGTTATGTCATCTATTTGGGTTGGAAAAGGTGAAACTCCTGCGCCAGCCAAACGGTAGTTCATATTTACTATTGCATAAGTTCCTATTTCATCAATAATTATGTCTCGCATAAAATTAACGTCCTCTTTACTACCTTGCACCCAACTACCTCCATGAATTAAAATAATTACTTTAGTATTCTCATCTCTACCTTCTGGTAAATAAAGATCATATACTTGCCTTTCGTTTGTTCCATAAGACACATTAAGTCTTAATTCTGCGGCTAAAGGTTTTACAGTATTTTCTTCTTCATCAGAGCAACTAACGAAAAACACAGAAAATAGTGTAATAAATAAAACTGATTTGTAAAATTTAGTCATGTGTAATTTAATTTGTTATGCTAATATAATTAATTTGGAAGGACTTTTTTATTCGAAAAACCTTAGAAGAATTAAATTCTAAAGTAATTTAATTTTGAATATCCATTTTTAGTCATAATGCTTGTTTTTTATGTCGTTCAGATTTTACCTATGCTGTACTTGTTTCAGTATTTAGGAATCTCATAGTTTTATTAATCCATTGTTTGTAATGGAAATTTGAACTTGTCTTTGATTAACAACAGATAGTATTTTACATGACAGATAATGATATTTAATTATATAAAACACATTAGTCTTTTTCATTTTTAACTTCAAATAACTAGATATAAAATTCAATTTTCCCTTGTAGATCCTAATTTTAAGTAATAATTAAAAACTTAGACTGTTATTACAATTTTAAATTAATTAAATTTACGAGTTAACATTTTTTGATTTATGAGTAATTTAAGTAGTATTGAGCAAAAACTTCAACAATTTAGCAGGAAGTTTTATACTAATGAGTTAATAAAGGGAAGTATATTATTCTTTACGTTGAGTTTAATTTATTTGTTTTTTACGCTTTTCATTGAATACTTTTTTTGGTTAAAACCCAATGCTAGAACCCTATTGTTTTGGTTATTTATTGGAGTACAACTCTTTTTATTGATTCGTTTTATTTGTTTTCCTCTGTTCAAATTATTCGGACTTAAAAAAGGTTTGAGTAAAGAAGAGTCTTCTCGTTTAATTGGAGAACATTTTCCAGAAGTAAAAGATAAATTATTAAACTTTTTACAATTAAAAAATACTCAGAACAATTCTGAACTACTATTAGCAAGTATAGATCAAAAAGCAAAAGAATTGAATCCAGTACCTTTTTCTAAGGCTATTAATTTTTCTGTGAATGTTAAATATTTAAAATATTTAGGAATACCTATTATTATTTGGATAGCAATATATCTAACAGGTTTTGGTAGTAAGTTGAATGATAGTTTAAATAGAGTAGTTAATCATAGTGTAGCTTATAATCCGCCTGCACCTTTTTATTTTGAATTAACATCAAAAAACTTAGAAGTAATCAAAGGAGATCCTTTAACTGTTTATATTCAAACAAAAGGAAATATCATTCCTGAGGAAGCAAAAATCAACTTTAATAATGAATCTTATTATCTAGATAATAATGGTGGTGGCTTATTTTCTTACACTTTTGAATCTGTAAACAAGAACATTCAATTTTTTATTGAAGCTAATGGTATTAACTCTACTATGTATCAGATAGCTATAATTAATACTCCTTCTATAAAAAACATAGGCCTTTTTATTAATTATCCTAACTATGTGGGTAAAAAAAATGAAGTGATTACTAATGCTACAAACATCACTGTTCCACAAGGAACATTTGTAAAATGGGATGTACTAACATCTAATACAGATAATGTTAACTATAATTCAAATAAAAAAACTACAGCATTTAAAAAAGAAACTGAAAACAAATTTACATATCAAAAAAGGATTACGGAAGACACAAATTACTCAATAAGCACTTCTAATGAAAGATTAAAAGATTATGAGAAATTAAATTTTTCGATAAACAGTATTCGTGATGAAAACCCTAGTATTCGTGTAAAGTCAAATATTGATAGCATTACAAGAGGCCCTGTTTACTTTGCTGGGGAAATTTCAGATGATTATGGGTTTAAAAAACTCGAGATGGTGTATTATGACAGTAAAAACCCACAAAAAGAAAATATAAAAACTATAAAAATTTCTAAAGAAAACATTCAAAGTTTCTTTTCAAAATTCCCAGATGATTTAAAATTGATCGATGGGGTAGATTATGAGTTGTTTTTTAGAGTATATGACAATGATGCTATCAATGGAAATAAAAAAGCAGTGAGTAAAAAGTTTTCATATCGTAAGAAAACAAGTGATGAATTAGATAAAGAACTCCTTGAAGAACAACAAAACTACTTACAAAACATTCAAAATTCATTAGAAAAGCAACAAGACAGTAAACAAGAGTTAGAAAAAGTACAATTTGATCTCCAAAACAAGAAAAACATGAATTGGAATGATCAGAAAAAGATGCAAAACATTATTAAGCGTCAAGAACAGTATCAAAAAATGATGCAAAGACAAACAAAAAAGTTACAAGAGAACTTTTCAGAAAAAGAAGAAAAGAACGAGAGTCTACAAAAGAAAAAAGAAAATCTACAAAAAAGAATAGAGGAGCTTAAGAAAATGCAACAGCAGAAAAAGCTTTTAGATGAATTAAAAAAGATGGCTGAAAAGCTAAACAAAGAAGACTTAATTAAGAAATCTAAACAATTAGCACAGCAAAACAAACAACAAGAAAAAAGTTTAGAACGTGTTTTGGAGTTAGCAAAACAATATTATGTTGAACAAAAAATGAATCAGATTGCTAATAAATTGGACGAATTAGCAAAAAAACAAGAAGAATTAAGCAAGAAGGAAAACACACAAGAAGAACAAAAGAAACTAAAAGAAGAATTTGAAGAACAAAAAAAGGAATTAGATGAGCTTAAAAAAGAAAACAGCAAATTAAAGCGTCCAATGGATTTACCTTCTGTTGATGATTTAAAAAAGGAAACACAAAAGCAATTAGACAAAGCAGAAGAAAACCAAAAAAACAATCAAAACAAAGAAGCAAAAGAAAATCAGAAGAAGGCTGCTCAAAAAATGAAACAAATGAGTCAAAAAATGCAGCAATCTATGGAAATGATGAGTAATGAAATGGCAGAAGAAAACATGGAAGACCTACGAAGTATTGTTGAAAATCTGGTTACATTTTCTTTTGATCAAGAAGGTTTAATGGATAATTTCTCTAAAATATCATCTGGTCATCCTAATTTCGGCAAGAACTTAAAGAAACAAAATCAACTAAAAACATATTTTGAACATATTGATGATAGTTTATTTGTATTATCATTACGTGTACCTGAATTAAGTTCTACAATACAAGATCATTTGGCTAACGCACATTATAACTTAGATCAATCTTTAGAAAACTTTACTGACAGCAGATTTAGAAATGGTATATCAAATCAAAGATATGTAATGACTGCTGCTAATGAACTTGCAGATATGTTAAGTGATACTTTAGATGCTATGCAGAACCCAAAACCAGGAAGTGGTAGTGGTAAAGGTAAGAGTGGAAAATCATTTAGTTTACCAGATATTATTCAAAAGCAAGAGACTTTAATGGAAAAAATGAAGAAGGGTATGAAAGACAAAGGAAAGGATGGTAAACCAAAAGATGGAAATAAAGATGAGCCTAAAGATGGTGAAAAAGGCAAACAAAAAGGGAAAGGAAACAAAAAAGGACAACAAAAAGGAGAAGGAGAACCTGGCGAGAATGATGATATGAATGGTGAATTGTATGAAATATACAAACAACAAAGCGAATTAAGACAGCAATTAAAAGATGCAATTAAGGAAGGGAAAGATGGTAATGGTCAAGGAAAAAAAGCTTTAAAGGAAATGGAGCAATTAGAAAATGAGATTTTAGAAAAAGGGTTTAATCAAAGCACATTACAACGTATGCAACGCTTAAATTATCAACTTTTAAAATTAGACAAAGCAACATTTGAGCAAGGAAAAGAAAAGAAAAGAAAATCAAACACCAATCAGGTTGAATACGAAAAAAACAGAATAAAAGAGCTTGAATTTAAAAAACAATACTATAATCAAACAGAAATTTTAAACAGACAATCATTACCTTTACAGCAGAATTACAAGAAGAAAGTTCAAGAATATTTTAAACAGAAAAACACTTCAAAAAAATGATAGCTTTTAATTACGAGACTAGTTTTAATCTGGAAAATAAAAAAAAAACTTCTCAATGGATTATAGAGTGTATAGAAAAAGAGGAACATGAATTAGGTGAAATAAACTATATTTTTTGTGATGATGCTTACTTACATAAAATAAATGTAGAGTTTTTACAACATGATACTTTTACAGATATTATAAGTTTTGATTACTCTTTAGGTAAAATGATTAGCGGAGATATTTTTATATCTATTGATCGAGTAAAAGAAAATGCTTTACAATTTAAAGTTCCATTTAAAGAAGAACTCCATAGAGTTATTATTCATGGTGTATTACATTATATGGGATATAAAGACAAAACAGATGATGAAAAACAAATCATGAGAGACAAAGAAAATACTTGTTTAAAAGTCTTAAATTTGTAATCCGTTCCACGTGGAACGGATTTTTTTATATCATAGAATTTCCAATAAAAGATTACATATAAAATGAGTTTATTCACCACAACATATGATGTTATTGTAGTAGGAGGAGGACATGCAGGAAGTGAAGCTGCAGCAGCAAGTGCTAATATGGGCGCACATACACTTCTTATCACAATGAACTTACAGAACATTGCACAAATGAGTTGTAACCCTGCTATGGGAGGAATAGCAAAAGGACAAATTGTAAGAGAGATTGATGCTCTTGGTGGGTATAGTGGTATCGTAACAGATAAAACAGCTATACAGTTTAAAATGCTAAACAAATCGAAAGGACCTGCAATGTGGAGTCCGAGAGCTCAATCAGATAGAATGCAGTTCGCTGAATGTTGGAGAACCATGTTAGAACAAACAGAAAATTTAGACTTCTATCAAGATTCTGTTAATGGTTTAATTTTCGACGGAGACAAAATAATTGGAGTCAAAACAAACCTAGGTTTAGAGATAAAAGCTAAAACTGTAATCGTTACAGCAGGAACTTTTTTAAATGGTTTAATACATATTGGAGAGAAAACTTTTGGTGGTGGTAGAGCAGGAGAGGGTGCTTCAACAGGAATCACTGAAGACTTAATAGAAAAAGGTTTTGAGTCTGGAAGAATGAAGACAGGAACTCCTCCAAGAGTTGATGGAAGATCATTAGATTATTCTCAAATGACAGAACAACCAGGAGATGATAATCCTGAAAAATTCTCCTATCTACCTATAACATCTGTATTAAAAGAACAACGTTCTTGTTACCTTACATACACAAATCAAACTACTCACGATTTACTTAGAGAAGGCTTTGATAGATCTCCTATGTTTAATGGTAGAATTAAATCAACAGGACCTAGATACTGTCCTTCTGTAGAAGATAAAATAAATAGATTTGCAGACAAGGAGAGACATCAAATTTTTGTAGAACCTGAAGGATGGAATACAGTTGAAATATATGTAAATGGATTTTCTACATCGCTTCCAGAGGATATTCAAGACAAAGCTATACGATCTATACCAGGATTCGAAAACGTAAAGTTTTTTAGATATGGTTACGCTATAGAATATGATTATTTTCCACCAACTCAACTAACACATTCTTTAGAAACAAAAACAATAGAAAACTTATTTTTTGCTGGACAGATTAATGGTACAACTGGATATGAAGAAGCAGCTGCACAAGGATTAATGGCTGGTGTAAATGCAGCTTTAAAAACACAAAATAAAGCACCTTTTATTTTAAAAAGAAGTGAGGCATATATAGGAGTTTTAATTGATGATTTAATCACAAAAGGAACCGAAGAACCATATCGAATGTTTACTTCTAGAGCAGAATACAGAACATTACTACGTCAGGATAATGCTGATTTAAGATTAACTCCTAAAGCATATGAATTAGGTTTAGCATCACAAGAACGTTTAGATAGAGTAGAAGAGAAGAAACAAAAAACTGAAGACACTATCAACTTCTTAAAAAATCTTAGCGTTAAAAAAGAAGAAATAAACCCGATCTTAGAAAGCAAAAATCTAGCTTCAATTAATCAATCAATGAAACTATATAAAATTGCAGCTAGACCTCAACTTTCATTTAACGATCTTTTAGCAATAGAAAAACTGAATAATTATATTGAAGAAAAATCAATTGATAAAGAAATTATAGAGCAAGTTGAAATTCATTTAAAATATTCTGGTTATATAGAAAAAGAAAAAAGTAATGCTGATAAATTAAACAGATTAGAAAATGTTCCTATACCTTCTAATTTCGATTACACAAAAGTAAAGTCGTTATCCTATGAAGCAAGAGAAAAACTTCTAAAAATAAAACCGACGAGTATTTCACAAGCGAGTCGAATTAGTGGAGTTTCTCCAAGTGATGTCTCCGTATTATTAGTTTATATGGGTAGATAATTTTAAAACGTTCCATGTGGAACGTTTTTTTTATTCTCTAAAATTAAATCCAAAAAAGCGAATGTTCCTTGTGGAACATTTTTTAAATTTACCTTTTTTAAACCTAAAAAGTTTCACGTGGAACTTAAAATAAAAAATAACTTGAACTACAATAAGAACACTTCCCTTTTTATAGATTGTAAAGATCATTCTGTAAGTAAAGAAGAATTTAAATTAGTAAGAAACGACGAATACGATTTATTAATCACAAACCCTATACCTGATAATTTAAGTTCATATTACGAAAGCGAAGAATATATTTCACACACAGATAGCAGTGAGGGAATAATTAATAAGATATATCAGCGAGTAAGAAAGTATACTATATCCAAAAAAATAAAACTTATAAATAATTACAGTAATAAAAGTAAGACAATATTAGACATTGGATGTGGCACTGGAGATTTTATAAAAGAATGCAAAAACAACGATTGGGAAGTTGTAGGTATTGAACCAAATTCTAAAGCAAAAGAAATAGGACTAACTAAAGATTTAGTTATATTTAGTTCAATTGATGATATAATTGAACAGAAATTTGATATCATAACAATGTGGCATGTTTTAGAACATGTGACAGATTTGGATGACACAATTAATAAAATTAAAAACATGTTAACAGAAAATGGAACTTTAATTATTGCTGTTCCAAATTATAAAAGTTATGATGCTTCATATTATAAGTCGTTTTGGGCCGCTTATGATGTACCTAGACATGTTTGGCATTTTTCAAAAAATAGTATCAAAAAAATTTTTAAAAAATTTAAAATGGAGGTGATAAAAATAAAACCAATGCTATTTGATTCTTTTTATGTTTCTATGTTATCAGAAAAATATAAAAGGGGTAAAAACAATTTTATTATCGCTTTTAGTATAGGTTTATATTCAAATTGTAAAGGGCTATTCACAAAAGAATATTCATCTCACATTTACATCTTAAAAAACAGTAAATAATTATTTATATATACTTTTAAAGAGGTTTTATATATAATCTATAAAATCATATTAATTAAAAATAAAAACGCTTTAAATCTGATTATTTAAAGCGTTTATTATAATTAAAATTTATATTTATTTTATATTACATAGATTTTACTTACTAAGTAAATATACTCCAAAAATGGCAATCATAAAGTAAACTGCCAATGTCATTGCACCTGCATAATCTTTTGCTAATCGTTGTCCAACCAAAAGGAAAATTAAACTTAGAGCAGAAAGTATAGCACCAGTTAAAGCAATTTCTTTTGATCCATTAGTAATTAAATGAAAAATTCCAACAAACATTAACGCACCTGCTAAAATTTCTAAGATTAAAATAATTGCTAATAAAAAAGGTACTGAATTTTTTAAAGGTGAGTTTTTAAAATGATCTTTAATAAAAGATAAGTTACCCTTCCAATCAGTCACCTTATCAATACCAGATTGCAAGAAAGTAACAATAAGAAATAGTAACAATAATATTTCAGTAATATGTTTTTGAATAAGTTCCATAAATAAAGTTTGTTTTGGATAAAATTACTACATATTGTAACAATTCAAAAAAAATACGTCATATAAGTAACTTAATTAATTATATTTATCAATATATCAACTCAAAAAATTAAACTATGTCTATATTTACAAATCCATTTGTCCCAATTCTAATTTTCTTAGGTGTTATTTTATTAATATCTGCTTTCTTTATTGTGAAGCAACAAACTGCTGCAGTAATAGAGCGTTTTGGTAAGTTTCATAGTATCCGCCAATCAGGTTTACACTTAAAGATACCTTTAGTAGATCGTATTGCAGGGAAATTAAGCTTAAAAATTCAACAATTAGATGTAATTGTAGAGACTAAAACTTTAGATGATGTATTTGTTCGTTTAAAAGTTTCTGTTCAATATAAAGTTATAAAAGATAAAGTATACGATGCTTTCTATAAACTAGATTATCCGCACGATCAAATTACAAGTTATGTATTCGATGTTGTTCGTGCAGAAGTTCCTAAAATGAAATTAGATGATGTATTTGTTAAAAAAGATGATATTGCTATTGCAGTAAAATCTGAATTAAATGACGCAATGATGGAGTATGGTTACGACATTATTAAAACATTAGTAACAGATATTGATCCAGATGCACAAGTTAAAGCTGCAATGAACCGAATTAATGCTTCTGAAAGAGAAAAAATTGCTGCTCAATATGAAGGAGATGCGCAACGTATTTTAATTGTTGAAAAAGCAAAAGCTGAAGCAGAAAGTAAACGTTTACAAGGACAAGGTATTGCTGACCAAAGAAGAGAGATTGCTCGTGGTTTAGAAGAGTCTGTAGAAGTTTTAAATAAAGTAGGTATAAATAGCCAAGAAGCTTCTGCATTAATAGTTGTAACACAACATTACGATACGTTACAATCGATAGGTGAAGAAACGAATAGTAACTTAATTCTTTTACCTAATTCACCACAAGCAGGTAGCGATATGTTAAATAACATGGTAGCTTCATTTACTGCAAGTAATCAAATTGGAGAAGCAATGAAAAGAGCTAAAAACAAAAAGAAAGAAGATGGTAATGCATAAAAAAATAATTGTTTTACTTGCTATAGTGCTCCTAAAATCTTCTCTTTTTTCTCAAACTAAGGAAGAAGCATTACGAGATGCTAACATTACTGGTGAAGCAACATTAAAAAACGATTACAGTACTGTGTTAACATATACTCTGCCAAAAGTTGTAGAAATGATGGGTGGTAAAGAAAATGCTGTTAAGGCATTGACGAATATGATGAATCAAATGAAGAAAGATAGTGACTTTAAAATTGAAAAATACGAGGTTATTAGTGTTTCTGATGTTATTAAAGAACAGGGACAATATAGATGTTATGTAGAAACAAAAAATCAAATGAAAGTTGCAGATACTAGAATTAAAAGTAAAAGTTACTTGTTTGGTATTTTTGATACTAACAATAAAATTTGGCAATTCATTGAAGCTAATAAATTAAAAAATAACGCTCAAATTAATATGATAATACCAAATTTTAAAACATCATTAAACATACCTGATGATGAACGTAATATGGAAAAAATATAATATATCATACGAAGTTTACAATCGTGTTAAATAACGATTATTCAAAGGCCAGTAGTTAAAACTACTGGCTTTTTACGTTTATCAATCAAATATATACGTTCATCAAACAAAATAGTGTAGTATATAACGCTTACGTTTCTTTGTTATCAAATAATAAAACAATGGAAATGAAATACTTTAAAAACACTTGTATTATCTTAAGTTTGATAAGCTTATTAAATCTAAAAGCCCAGGAGAAGAACAAAGATTATGCTGCAGCTATTAAAACTTTTGTAAAAAATTTTCCAATTAATACAGAGTTATCAGTATTGGTAATAGATGGAGATAATTCAAAATTTATTGGAGTTAAGAAACTAAAAGATACTGTAGATGTAATTGATAATAATGAGCGTATTTTTGAAATAGGGTCTATTACAAAAGTGTTTACAAATATTCTATTATCAAATTCAATACAAAAAGGAGAAAGTAGTTTAAATGAAACTTTACAAAGTAACTTCAATTTTAAAATACATAGGGGAGATAGCATTACTTTACGACATTTAGCAAACCATAGTTCTGGACTTCCTGCTTTACCATCCAATATCTATAATCAGCTAGAGAAAACTCCAGATAATCCTTATCAACACTATACTGAACATGATTTAGTAACCTATTTAAAGAAGGATATTCAGTATGATTATAAAACTGGTACACAAAGTTCCTATTCAAACTTAGGTATGGGATTACTTGGGTATATTCTCACAAAAAAAGAAAATAAAACCTATGAAGAACTATTAAAAGCAGTTATTTTTAATCCTTTATCAATGAACTATTCTTCAGTAAATAGTATTCATAAAGAGAAATTGGTAAAAGGGTTGAATGAAAATGGGAGTGTAGCTAGTAATTGGGATTTTACAGATGCTATGGTTGGTGCAGGTGGAATTAAATCTACAACTAAAGATATGGAAAAATTCATACGTAGGAGCTTCTCTAATGATCCTTTGTATAGTTTACCATTACAAGAAACATATCGTAAAAATAAAGTAGCTAAAATTGGTTTAGGATGGCAAATTATAGATAATAAAGATAAAAGATTCTATTGGCATAATGGTGGTACTGGTGGTTATCGTTCTTGTTTAGTTTTAAATAAAGAATCGGAAAAAGCAGTGTTGGTATTGTCAAATATTTCAGCTTTTCATACAAAATCATCTAGTTTAGACAATTTATGCTTTTCTTTATTTAAGAAATTAATGAAATGATAAAAAAGAAGGTTTTTATAATTTTTCTACACTTCGTTTTTTGGGGGTTAAATTATCTATATATTACTTCTGGAAATTTAAACTGGAATGGATTTGGAGAAGAGGATGGACTGTTAAAAAAAGCATATCTGTATGGTATGTTTTTTAATGCTTTATTATTTTATATTCAAGTAGTATGGTTGGTTCCTAAGTATTATGTAAAAAATAAAAAAGGCTATTTCTGGGGGTATACTATAATTCTATTTTTTTTAATTACATACATAGAAACATATGTTGATGTTGCTTTAGCAGTAAAGCATAATGTATATAATTTTGGTCCAATTGCAGCAGGAATTATATGGTTTTATCATAATTCTATTTTTCACTTTATCTATTTTATTGTTGGATTTTACTACCGCTTTCAACAAGAATACATTAAATCTGAGCGAACAAAACAAGAATTGTTGGTTGAGAATCATAATGCAGAATTAAAGTACTTAAAAGCACAATTAAATCCGCATTTTTTATTTAATGGCATTAATAGTATTTATCATTTAATTGGAAAGAATGATGCAAACGCAAAAAATACACTTTTAAAGTTTTCTAATTTACTTCGATATCAATTGTATGAAAGTAATACAAACAAAATTCAACTGTATAAAGAATTAAATTATATTGAAGAATACATCAGTATAGAACAAATACGTAAAGGGTCAGATATTGTTTTAAAACTCGATATAACTATTGAAAGGAAAGATAATTTAATTATGCCATTACTATTAATTCCGTTTATTGAAAATGCTTTTAAATATGTTAGTAATCATAATGAAACTGAAAAAAATATTATTTCAATTTCAATTTCAGAAAAAGATAATATTCTAAAATTAAGTGTTTATAATACCAAAGATGCTTCTTTACCCGAAAATAGGAGTGGGGGCATTGGTCTAAAAAATGTAAAAAAGAGATTAGAGTTATTATATAAAAATAACTTTTCGTTAGCTATAGATGCTACAAAAAATACGTATAATGTTGAACTTAAAATTCGTTTACATTGAAAAAAATACGTTGTTTAATTGTTGATGATGAACCTTTAGCTAGAGAAGGAATTAAAGAATACTGCGATCAAATTTCTTTACTACATGTTGTTGCTGTGTGTAAAAATGCAATTATAGCTAATGAATATTTACAATTGAATGAGATAGATTTAATTTTTTTAGATATAAATATGCCTTTGTTGACAGGATTAGAATGGTTAAAAACACTTAAAAATTCCCCTTTGGTAATCATTACAAGTGCCTATTCTGAACATGCTTTGGAGAGTTATAATTTTGAAGTAATTGATTATTTAGTAAAACCTATTTCATTTGATCGATTTTTACAAGCTGTGAATAAAGCAGAACGTTTACTTACTACAACACAAGTAAATAATATGATATTTCTTAAAACTACTAACACCTTAAAAAAAATTAGTGTGAGTGATATTTTATTTATTGAATCGATGCAAAATTATGTAAAAGTTACAACGGATACAGAAACGATTATTTCACATATTACTTTAAAAGAACTATATAAACAGTTACCTAAAGAAGAGTTTATACAAACGCATAAATCTTATGTAATTTCAAAAAGTAAAATCAACGAAATTATTGGAAATCAAATTAGAATAAAGGAGTATCAAATACCAATAAGCGTACGCTTAAAAAAAGAAGTTATGCAGATTTTACTGCAATAAAAAAGCTCACAGTTTTTGTGAGCTTTTACATATATAATTTGATAAAATTACTTTTCTTCTATTCTCTCTTCTTCTTCATTTTTAGTAGCATCTTTAAATTCTTTGATACCAGTTCCTAAACCTCTCATTAATTCAGGTATTTTTTTTCCACCGAATAATAATAATACTAAGGCTACTATTATAGCAATTTGCCAAGGACCAACTAAACCTAAAAAAATTGTTTGTGTATTCATCATCCAAAATTTTATATTGCAAAGATATAAAAAACTTTAGTTACTTCTTTCAATAGTTCCACCAATTACTTTCTTTTCTTCAATAACTTCTGGCTTTCCTTTATAAATAATTGTACCACCAAAACTTACTTTTGCTTCTAAAGTTTCTCCTGAATGTACTTCAGCTTTAGCACCAGAACCTGCTGTAACTTTTGAAACATTGGTCACTTTTAAATTATACCCATGATAGGTAGCACCTAAATCTAACTTAACTGTTTGATTTTTAGCTTCACCAGAAAGTTTAATAACACCACCAGAAGAAGATTTTACAGTTAAGTGTTTAGCATTTACTACTAAATTCATAAATGCACCTTCTTGCGCTTTAATTTCAACGTGATTTTGATTGATCTCTTTACATGTTAATGTAACACCTTCATTTGCGTCAATAACATGAATATCTTTATTAAAATAGAGTTTAGCTTTTACCTTACCATCTGCTGTTGTTTCAGGAAATCGTAACACTATTTTTAATTTATTTCCTTGCTGTTTTATTTTTACTTTTTCGGCTTTCTCTCCTGTAATATATATTTCTTGCTTGTCAGATTTAATCAATTCAATATCAATACCGTTATAAACTTTTAAGATTTCAAAATCTTCTAACTGTTTCGTAATTGTAGTTTGAGCATAAGTTATTAAGGATAAAAAACAAAGCTTTAAAAAAAATATTTGTTTCATTATTAGGCGATTATGGATTTGTAAATAAAACTAAAAATTCAATAAAATAGTATATTTAAAAAGTTAAAGTTTTATCTCTGAAGCATCTTTAATTTTTATTACTTTACCTTCTTTTGGTTTACGAATGGTAGTAATTAATATGTATAAGAAGAATAGTGTTATTAATCCTCCAACAATTAGACTTCCTATCGGCCCTAAAAAATCTGCTACGAAAACAAATATTTTTTTAATTAAACCTCTTCTTCCTGAAGTTCTTACAGTCTCACCATTTTGAATACTTATAGCTATATTGTATAGTATCGCTGTAATACCTCCAAACAATAATGTCATAAAACCAGAAGGTTGAATTTGTTTAAAAAGTGAATAATTTTTTATAGTTACATCTCTTAAATTCGAAATAAAATACGCTTTCATTTCTTTAAAAACAGAACTTTCTAATTCTAAATCTATATCATCATTATCATCTTCTTTAAAATTAATATGTAATGTGTTATCTGAATCTATAAAAATAATTTCTTTTATATCACTAAATAATATACTTGTATGATCTTTTAATTGTTTTTGCTCTATTATTTCTTCAATATCAGACTCTTTATCAATTTTTGCTATCCAAATTGATTTAGGGTTTGCTATTAAGTACGAATTTTGTTTTTCATTAGTTTCAATATTCCAGTTTTTCATAGTTATAATAGTTTTATTTTTAAAGTTTAGTGAGATATCAGATCAAAATCTAAATGTTTGCGTTCAAGATCGGTATGTTTAACTTTTACAACTACTTGATCTCCCAATTGAATAATGGCTTGTGTAGCTTGCCCTACTACAGCATATTGTTTTTCATCAAAAATGTAGTAATCGTCTTTAATATCTCGAATACGAACCATTCCTTCACATTTGTTAGCTAAGATTTCAACATAAATTCCCCATTCTGTAACACCAGAAACTACACCTTCAAATTCTTCATCTTTATGATCTTGCATATACTTAACTTGCATGTATTTAATAGAATCACGTTCTGCTTTTGCAGCTAGTTCTTCCATTTTAGAAGAGTGTTTACAACGTTCTTCATACGTCTCTACTTTTGGTGTAGCTCCGCCATCTAAATAATGTTGTAATAATCTGTGTGTCATTACATCAGGATATCTTCGTATTGGTGAAGTAAAATGACTGTAATACTCAAATGCTAAACCATAATGACCAATATTCTGTGTCGTATACACAGCTTTACTCATCGAACGAATAGCTAAAGTTTCTACCATATTGGCTTCTCCTTTTCCTTGTACTTCTTTTAAAAGAGTGTTTAAAGACTGAGAAGTAGTTTCTCTAGTTTGTGTATCAATTTTATAACCGAACTTAGATATAATATTCTGTAAAGAAGCTAACTTTTCAACATCTGGTTCGTCGTGAACACGGTATACAAATGTTTTATTAGTTGGTTTCCCACCTTTAGCTTTCCCTATAAATTCTGCTACTTTTCTGTTTGCTAGTAACATAAATTCTTCAATCAATTTATTAGCATCTTTCCCTTCTTTGAAAAATACTCCGATAGGATTAGCATTTTCGTCTAAATGAAACTTAACTTCCACTTTATCAAAAGATATCGCCCCAGCTTTCATTCTTCTACCACGCATCTTCTTAGCTAACTCGTCTAATTTTAAAATAGCGTTTGAAATGTTTTCATCAACAGTATATTCAGAACCTGTTAAAGAAACAGTTTCTGGAACTACGTTCGTTTTACTTTCTATAATTGCTTGCGCTTCTTCATATGCAAAACGTTTATCAGAATACGTAACAGTTCTTCCGAACCACTGGTTAATAATTTGAGCTTTTTCATTCATCTCAAACACAGCAGAAAAAGTCAATTTTTCTTCATTCGGACGTAATGAACAAACTCCGTTCGAAAGCATTTCTGGTAACATAGGCACCACACGATCAACTAAATATACAGATGTTGCTCTGTCGTAAGCTTCATCATCTAAAATAGTTTTCGGTTGTACATAATGTGAAACATCTGCAATATGAATTCCAATTTCGTAATTACCATTTTCTAATACAGTGAACGATAAAGCGTCATCAAAATCTTTTGCATCTTTCGGATCAATAGTAAACGTAAGATCAGATCTCATATCTCTACGTTTAGCAATTTCTTCAGCAGTAATTTCTATTGATAATTTTTCAGCATCTTCTTCAACTTCTTTAGGAAACTCATAAGGTAAACCGTATTCTAATAATATAGAATGAATTTCAGTATCATGATCACCAGGTTTACCTAAAATTTGAGTAATTTTTCCAAACGGATTTTTAGAATTCTCCGGCCAATCTGTAATTTTCGCTACAACTTTATCTCCGTTGTCAGCTCCATTTAATTTTCCTTTAGAAACAAAGATATCTGCATACATTTTAGAATTGTCTGGTAAAACAAAACCAAAATTTTTACTCATTTGTAATGTTCCAACAAACTCCTGACGTGCTCTCTCTATAACTTCTACAACATCTGCTTCTAGTTTTGATGTTTTTCTTTTGTTATAGACATAAACTCTAACAATATCGTCTTGTAACGCTTTATTTAAATTCACGGAGGGAACAAAAATATCATCTTCAAAATCGTCACATATAAAATAACCATTACCATTACTAGTCAGATCCATAGTACCAATATGGTATTTACGATCTTCATTAATTTTATATTTTCCTCTTTCTACTTCAATAATTTTTTTTGTACTTGCTAGTTCACCTAACTTCTTAATAATCTGATTTTTTCCATCTGTATCACTAACAGCAATCTTACTAGCAATTTGCTTATAATTAAAAGTCTTATTGCTATCCTCATTCAATATTCTGAATATCTTTCTTGTTAAGTCTTTGATTACCTTACCCTTCTTCTTATAAATCTTCTTTTTTTTAGGCATATAATTATTTAAAATTTTTATACAACCAAAGTACAAAGAATTATTTTTAAAACTATTTCTTAAAAAAATCTTAATAAAAATGTAACATTTCTTAAATTTTCTCGTCTTTATAATAAACTAACTCTTACAAAGTGAAAAACTTACGCAAAATAATTATCCTTTTTCTTGTAATTTTTATTACAGGAATTATAGTTACTGTGATAAGTATTAATACAACACTAAATGAAAAAGAGTCTTCAAAGGTCATTACTTCAAAGAAAGACATTACTTACCTTATTAAAATTTCCTAACAAGAAAAATATAGCTACAGCTAACTTTTATCTTAAGTTTTAAAAATAGTCTACTAGCACAACTTTTAAAAATTCTAATCAGTAGATCTTTATTTAAGTTTTAGAAAAAGGAAGCACTATTGAATTTTAAAAACTGTCTTTTAAATTTTCCTTATTAACAACTTATATTATTAATATATGTTTTATTTAAAAATTTTAAAAAAAGAATACTGATTATAATAGTGTGTTAATTTGTGGAATTGTTTTCTGAATTTAAATTTGTTTATCTGAGTTATTAAATGAAATGAACAATTTATGAGTATAAAAGTATATTGAAAATCAAGTAAAAAACATAGTTATTAACAATCTGTTTGATTAAAAATACACTTCTTTTTATGAATAGTTAATTTCTTGTTCACTGTAAATAAATTGTAAATTTTATGTTGATAAATTCGAATTAAAAAACTAAAAAAAAAGTTGCATAATTCATATAGTCCGCTGTATTGTAAAAAAAACTTAGAAAGCCAAAAAATCTTTTGATAAACTTCTTAGTAGTTCTTAACAATTTAGAAATATTGGTAAATCGTTTATTTTAAGTTAATTATTACCCTTTTCAAAAAAAGCATTGTTAATTACTGTTGATAACCGTTAATAACACTATTTTTGTGGTTAACAACACAATTAAAATCAATAAATTATGACTATTGCTATTGGTAATGATCACGCAGGAACAGCATATAAGTTTGAAATCATCAAATTATTAGAAGAATTAGGTCATACTGTAGTTAATTTTGGAACAGATGATACCAACAGTATGGATTATCCAGATGCTATTCATCCAACTGCTAATGCTGTAGAAAGTAAAGAAGCAGATTTTGGTATTATTTTATGCGGAAGTGGTAATGGAGCACAAATGACTGCAAACAAACATCAAGGAATTAGAGCGGCGTTATGTTGGAATAATGAATTGGTTGCTTTAACCAGACAGCATAATAATGCGAACATATTAACAATTCCGGCTCGTTTTGTTTCATTACAACAAGCATTAGGTTTTGTACAAATTTTTCTTACTACTGAATTTGAAGGTGGTCGCCATGAAAATAGAGTATCTAAAATCGCTTGTAGTTTATAACGAATTTGCAAATGGAATTTTTAGTAAAATCTTTTAATGAGCTCTCTTTAAGAGAGCTTTATAGTTTATTACAATTACGTTCAGAAATATTTGTTGTGGAACAAGATTGTGTATATCAAGATATTGATGGTAAAGATGATAAAGCTTTACATGTTTTAGGTGTAAAGAATAATGAAATTGTAGCGTATACGCGTTTATTTAAACCATCAGATTATTTTGATGAAGCCAGTATAGGTAGAGTTATTGTAAAACAATCGGAACGTAAATATGGTTACGGTCACGATTTAATGAAATTCTCTATTAATACTGTTATTAACAAGTTTTCTACAGATACTATTAAAATAGGTGCGCAAACTTATTTACAACAATTTTACGAATCTCACGGTTTTCAACAAGTTGGTGAAAGTTATATCGAAGATGGTATTCCTCATATTTATATGATTAGATAGTAAAACTTGAAGAATGAAATATAATAATTTTTTAAAGAGCTTATTGCTATTTTTATTAATGGTATCATGCTCAGCTACAAAGAAAGTAATTAAAGAAACTGAAACTCTTAGAAAGGAAGCAAAAGCTTTTACCTTATCTGTAGTTGAAATATATTTTACTGATAATTGTGATAAATTATATAATTTAATGAATGATTCTTTACTAGTTATGGATGGAGATGGAATTCTATCTAAAGTAAGTATAGAAGAAAAGTTATGTAAATCGATGAAAAGTGCTGTTTATTATAAAAAAGAAAAGACATTTCAAGATTATTTACGATCATATGAAATTGAAATTTTAACCCGTGATGAATTAGTAAAAAAATTTAAAAAAGATTTACCTGAGTATTATACAACAACAAATCACGATTTCTTTTTTCTAGGCTATAAATTAAAAGAAGGTATAAACTCTTCTGATAATTTTATATGGGATGATATGTTTATTTTTATGGTAAGAAAAGAAAATAATACTTGGACTATCAAAGGAATTAGTGGATAAACAAAACGTAAAATATTAAAAGAGGCTATATAAACTTGTTTACACAGCCTCTTTTTTTTAGTGTATAATTCTTTTACAACTGCATGAGTAATTATCAAAGTAAAAACCACCAGGACATTGAATTTCAATTTTACATCTTATATTAGAGATAGCACCATTGGTATTTTTTAATTCAGTTTTGTTTAATACAGCTCCTAATTCAGAAATTTTTGAAAACATAATAATAAAAGGTTAAAAATTAATAAGTACTAAATTTATTAAATTAATTCCGAAACTTCAAGTACAGCCTTTTAAAGTAAATAATTTAACAAAAATAGATATGTTCCTTAATAAAGGATTTTATAAAATATAAAAGCGGGTAATTACCCGCTATATAAGAAAAGTCAAATTTTTATTATTAAATATACTCTAAGTAGTAATTTGTTATCACAGATTTCAAAGTCCATACAATTATATGTAAGTTCTCTAAGTAACTAACTTTGTTGTAAAAACAAATTAAGAATATAACAAAATTGAAAAAGTTAAAGCTATAATTTCTATTAATCTGTTTTTGTCATATTTTTTTCTAAAGTGATATCTAAATTTTAAATTATTTCTTTTATAAATTATAATTTTAATAAGCAAAAAAACAACAGTTTGAAATACATCCTGTTAAAATAGTAGATCCATTACTTTGTCTGCATTCACTACAATTATCAACATAAAAAGCACCTACTCCAAATCTTCGAGTACAATTTTTATCTTGATTACTACCCCCACTGATTAATTTTTGATCAGCTTTAATTAAAGCTCTTCCTAATTTTAAAATTGATTTTTTCATTATTAAAAATTTAAAATTGATTAAACCCTTGAACATTTAAAGACACTCAAGATTTGTGTCTATCTTCGCGAAAATGTTTTTATATCTTATTAATTATATAATATAAGAATAAGCACTAAATATAATTGAACTAGCATTTTTTTGTTTAAGACATTGATTTTAATACAAGAAAAATAGACTTACTAATTTATAAGTATACAAACAATCAATGATAACCATCTATAAAATTAATAAACTTATTTCAAACTTTTATATTCAATTAAGTAGAAAAATTAATATTACTACAATTTGTGTAATAATTAATAAAAAAATTTAATTGTATACTTATGTAAGAGTAATTTAGCCTTTAACTAAATCAATTAGATTTTCTATTTTAAGAACACTACCAGAAGGTAAATCATTTAACCATATATTTCCTATTCGAACACGAACTAATCGTAGTGTTGGAAAACCAACTGCAGAAGTCATTTTTCGAACCTGACGATATTTTCCTTCTTGTAATATAATAGAAATCCAAGATGTCGGTCCGTGTCTATCATCTCTAATTTTCATAGAACGTTCCGGAAAATCAGGAGTATCAATAACTTTTACTTTACAAGGTTTAGTCAAATATTTTTCACCTTTAATACCAATTTTAACACCAGTTTTTAACAGTTCAATTTCTTTGTTAGTAATAGCACCATCAACCTGTACATAGTATTCTTTCTCTACTTTACCACGTGTCGTAATAAAATCGCTTACCTTTCCATCAGTTGTTAATAACAATAACCCTTCAGATTTTACATCTAAACGTCCAATAGCCATAGTTCCTTGAGGAAAATCGTATAATTCTCCTAACATTTTTTTCTTTCTTTTAGTTTGATTGTTGATAAACTGAGAAAGAAATCCGAAGGGTTTATGAATAATAAAATGACGATGTTTCATAATAAATAGTTAATCTGAAAAAGGACTCAAAATTACACTACTTTTTTCATAACTTAGCACATCTTATTTTATAATAATTTTTTAGCATTTTATGGCAACAGATAAAGAAAAAGAAGCGAAACTAAAAGCGCTTCAATTAACTCTAGATAAATTAGATAAGTCTTACGGAAAAGGAACTGTAATGAAATTGGGTGATAAGGTAATCGATGATGTAGATGCCATATCTTCTGGTTCTTTAGGGTTAGATTTAGCGTTAGGTGTTGGTGGATATCCTAGAGGAAGAATTATTGAAATTTATGGACCAGAATCTTCTGGTAAAACAACCTTAACTATACATGCCATTGCAGAAGCTCAAAAAGCGGGTGGAATTGCAGCATTTATTGATGCAGAACATGCTTTCGATCGTTTTTATGCTGAAAGTTTAGGGGTAGATGTTGATAACTTAATTATATCGCAACCAGATCATGGAGAACAAGCATTAGAAATTGCTGATAACTTAATTCGTTCTGGTGCTATTGATATTGTTGTTGTCGATTCTGTAGCAGCGTTAACACCAAAATCTGAGATTGAAGGTGAAATGGGTGATTCTAAAATGGGATTACATGCACGTTTAATGTCTCAAGCATTACGTAAATTAACAGCTACGATTAGTAAAACTAACTGTACAGTTATCTTTATTAACCAATTACGTGAAAAGATTGGTGTTATGTTTGGAAATCCAGAAACTACAACGGGTGGTAATGCATTAAAATTCTATGCTTCTGTTCGTTTAGATATTCGTAGAAGAACCCAAATTAAAGATGGAGATCGTGTTATTGGTAACAGTACTAAAGTGAAAATTGTTAAAAACAAAGTAGCACCACCTTTCCAAACTGCAGAGTTTGATATTATGTATGGATTAGGTATTTCTAAAGTTGGTGAAATTTTAGATATCGGTGTAGAATTGGGTATTGTTAAAAAGAGTGGTTCTTGGTTTAGCTATGGAGATACTAAATTAGGTCAAGGTAGAGATGCCGTTAAAAACTTAATTAAAGATAATCCAGAATTAATGGAAGAGTTAGAAACTAAGATTAAAGAAGCTATCGATAATCAAGAGTAGTTATATATATTATGAACTAAAAAAAGAGGCTGTCTAAAAATTTTTAGACAGCCTCTTTTTTGTAATATACTATTTATACATAAGGTAAATTTGAGTAGTTATGATATATTAAATTTTTACTATCGATAATTTAAATGCTAAATAATTATTTTGTTTTAAAAATAATTATCTGTAAATTAGGTAATTATAAATCCAAACCCCCAATAACATGTGTAAATCAGTTTTTCTACTACTATTTTTTGCTGTGCTTCATTTTTCATTTTCACAAAGTGAAAATATTGATAATCTAATTCAAGAAGCTTTACTAGAAGCAAAACAAACCAATAAAAGTGTATTTATAAACTATTTGTCAACTTCCTGTAAGAAAAGCAAACAGTTAAAAAATAAAATGAATGTTAAAAGTTTTAAATATTTATTCAATACAAATTACGTTGTCGTAAATATTATGATTCCTAGAAAAGAAACAAAGGAATATGTTCATTGCTCTAATCCTATGAAGTCTTTTAATAAAATAGAATGCAAACAGATTAAATTTCCATTTTGGAATATTTTAAATAATGAAGGTGATTTAGTAGCTGTTTCTTTTCAAGAAGGAGAAGATTTAGGTTTTCCAACTACTAAAAAAGCAATTGAAAATTTTATAGGTATTATACGTGATACTTCAAAATTTTGTGAAGTAAAACTAGACAAAATAGCATCTATTTTTAAAGATACAAATAAGCAAAATCTTTATACTACTAGATAATAAAAATCTGACAAAAAAATTAAAGCTGTCTATTTTTTAGATAGCTTTTTTTAGTGCCAAATAAAATCTTAGTTTAGTAAAAAACTATTGATGAAAATAAATGCTAATATTGAATTAAAAAGAATTACAGTTTCTGATTGCAATGCTCTTTTTAATTTAATGAAAGAAATATATCCACAAGCTTACGATCATTTTTGGGAAGATAAAGGAAATTGGTATGTTGCCTCTCAATATTCTAAAGAAAATATAACTAAAGAATTGTTGGAAGAGGATACTGATTACTATTTTATCATTTATAAGGGAGAAAAAGTAGGTAATTTTAGAATTATTTGGAATCACAAATTAGCAGACTTTTCTGAAAGAAAAACAGTGAAATTACATCGAATATATCTACATAAAAAAACACAAGGTAAAGGTATTGGTAAGCAATTATTACAATGGTTAGAGCAAGAAGCTAAGAAAAAACAATATGAAATGATTTGGCTTGATGCTATGGATGAAAAGCCACAAGCTTTTCAGTTTTATAAAAAATTAGGTTACCAATACCATTCACATTGTTTTTTACCTTTTGAATTATTACATGACAAGTATAGAAAAATGAGTCAGGTATATAAAATGCTATAAAATGGATTATCGCTATGGAAGTAAGCATGCGAGAAATTTATTTTATACTTTTTTACACAAATATGTTAGCGTTATACTCCAGTACTACCAAAACCACCAGCACCTCTATCGGTTTCGTCTAACACAGTAACTTCTTGCCAAGTTATACGTTCATGCTTTGCAATGACTAATTGAGCAATACGTTCTCCATCATTAACAACGAAATCTTCATTAGAAAGGTTAACCAAAATTACACCTATTTCACCTCTATAATCAGCATCAACAGTTCCAGGAGAATTTAATACAGTAATTCCTTTCTTAGCAGCAAGTCCACTTCGTGGACGAACTTGAGCTTCATAACCTAAAGGCAGCGCAATAAATAAACCTGTTTTTACAATAGCTCGCTCTAAGGGTTTTAAAGTTATAGGTTCATTTAAATTAGCACGTAAATCCATTCCAGCAGAACCTTCTGTTTCATAAGCAGGAATTTGATGTTTAGATGTATTAATTATTTCGACGTTCATTTTATTTTTTTTAGGCGATCAAAGATAAATAATACTTACTATTACTCACTAGATTATAGATTTATTAATTTAGCATTTCAAAACAAACAACAAAGATGATTGAATTTGAAAAAATAGCTGTTGTCGGCGGGGGAAGTTGGGCTACTGCTATTGTGAAAATGTTATCTGAAAATATGACCAATATAGGGTGGTATATGAGAAGTATTTATGCTATAGAGCATATAAAAAGAAATAAACATAACCCTAACTACTTAAGTTCAGCAGAGTTACATCCAGAGCAATTAGATTTAACAAATGATATTAACAAATTAGTTAAAAACTATGATGTTTTAATTTTTGCTATACCTTCAGCTTTTTTAAATGCAGAACTAGAAAAACTAACGGTATCTCTAGAGAATAAAATCATTTTTTCAGCAATTAAAGGAATTGTACCAGAAACAGGTTTAATAGTAGGAGAGCACTTTCATAAGCATTATAATATTTCGTATGAAAATATAGGAGTTATCGCAGGACCATGTCATGCTGAAGAAGTAGCAATGGAACGCCTTTCTTATTTGACTATAGCTTCACAAGATCAACAAAAAGCAGAAGAATTAAGTACCTACATTAAAGGAAGGTATATTAAAACAAAAGTATCAGATGATATCTTTGGAACAGAATATTCAGCGATGCTTAAAAATATTTATGCAATAGCGGCAGGAATAGCACACGGATTAGGATATGGAGATAATTTTCAATCGGTATTAATGAGTAATGCCATTCGCGAAATGAAACGATACATAAAAAAAGTGCATCGAATGAAGCGAAATATTAATAACTCTGCATATTTAGGAGATTTATTAGTAACAGGATATTCTGTATTTAGTCGAAATAGAATGTTTGGAAATATGATTGGCAAAGGATACACAGTAAAATCTGCCATGTTAGAAATGAGTATGGTTGCCGAAGGGTATTATGCAACAAAAAGCGCTTATAAAATCAATGAAAAAAATGGTGCTAAAACGCCTATTATAAATGCCATATATAGCATTTTATATGGAAAAAAAGAGGCGAAAGAAGTGTTTGAGAAACTAACAAATATGTTAGATTAATTTTTCAAATTAAAAGTATAAAAACCCTTCAAATAATACCTACAAAATGAAATCAAACATCATCTAACGCCTAAATCTTTAACGCCACAAATGTAAATTAAAATTTTTTTTTAAGAACTAAATTAAGTTAATAAATAATTTCGATAAAGTTAATTAAAAATTAACAAAAATTAATATTTTTACAACAACTAGTATATTTTTAAACAACGATGAAAACAATTCAAGAAGCTGTTGAAATTACTATAAGAAAAACCCCTTTTATAGAAGAAGCCCTTAATGAAAAGTTAATAAATGTATCATCATTAGCTAGGTTAATACTCCCAGAAGTAGCCCAACAACTTAAAAAAGAAGTAAAAGTTGGAGCTGTTATGATGGCTATTAACAGATTATCTCCTGCTAATGAGTTACGTATTCGAAAGAATATAAAAAAGTTAGCATTAGATTTAGGCGATGTAATTGTGCGTTCGGATTTATGTGATTTTACATTTAAAAACTCCCCTAAATTATTTAAACAAATAGCCGTTATTTTAGATAAATCTTCAGAAAATAACGACATTTTTTTAACGATATCCCAAGGGATATTTGAAACTAATATTGTAGCAAGTAAAACTTTACAACCATTAATTCAAAAAACATTTGAAAAAGAAGTGTTAATTAATAATGTTGATAATTTAGCTTCTATAACTATAAAATTACCAAAAGAAAATTTAGAACAATCGGGAATCTATTATTTCATTTTAAAACAATTTGCTTGGGCAAATATCGCTGTACAAGAAGTAATTTCGACTACGCACGAAATGACTATAGTGGTAAAAGAACAAGATGTTAATGAAACATTTTCAATTCTAATGGATTTAAAATTAAGCTAAATCTTCTATGCAAAAACAAGATCCGTTTGCATCTTTACGAATAAAAGAGTTTAATATTTTTTTATTAGTAAGGTTTGTATTAGTCTTTGGATGGTCAATGCAATTTCTTATTCTAGAATATGAAATTTATGAAATAACAAATTCTAAATTAGCTATAGGAATTATAGGATTAATGGAAGTTATTCCTGCTGTTTCAATGGCTTTATTTGCTGGACATGTAGTAGATCAAAAAGAAAAAAGAAATTTATTAGCCATATGTATTGCACTTTTTTCACTAATAAGTTTAGGTTTATATTTTCTCACATCTGATTATTATACTAAAGGTTGGAGTTATAATGCAGTTTTATATTCAATTTACGCTTTAGTGTTTTTTGGTGGTTTATTACGTTCTTTTTTCGGACCCACTATTTTTTCTTTGGTAGCTTTAATTGTTCCAAAAAAATTATATACAAATGCTGCTACTTGGAATAGCTCAACTTGGCAATTAGCCAAAATTTTAGGAGTATCATTCGGTGGTTTTTCAATAAGTTTATTTGGAGTTGATTCCTCTTTATTACTAGTATTTTCACTTGTAGCATTATCTTTTATTTTATTATTATTCATTAAGAAAAAACCAATTTTAAATAAAAATATAGGAGAACCTATTTTTGAAAGTTTAAAAGAAGGAATTCAATTTGTTAAAAATTCTAAAGTAATTTTAGGTGCTTTAACTCTAGATATGATTTCTGTTCTTTTTGGAGGAGCAGTAGCTCTACTTCCTGTCTTTGCTAAGGATATTTTAAAAGTAGGTCCTGAAGGTTTTGGCTTTTTAAGTGCAGCACCAGCTGTAGGAGCTTTTTTAACCATGTTAATAACAGCATATATTCCAGTTAGTAAAAATGCTGGAAAGAAGCTTCTAGTAGCCATTTTTGGTTTTGGTATTTGTATACTAGTTTTTGGTTTATCAACTAGTTTTTGGTTATCTCTTATAGCTCTATTCTTTAGTGGTGTTACAGATGGAATATCTATGGTAATTAGACAAACGATTTTACAACTGAAAACACCAGATCATATGCGAGGTAGAGTAGCATCTGTAAATTCAATATTTGTTGGTTCATCTAATGAATTGGGAGCTTTTGAAAGTGGATTGACGGCTAAACTAATGGGAACTGTCACTGCTGTAGTTTTTGGAGGAACAATGACGTTGTTAACAGTAATAACTACCGCAATAAAAAATCCAACCTTAAGAAGATTGGATTTAACTAAAGATATGGAAGAACAGGAAGAAAATAGTTAATCGCAGGGCGATAACCAAGGATTTAATTCATGAATACACTTGTATCGAAATGTTTGAAAATTTCAAATAGATACCTCGTATGCTTGCATCGAGGCAGTTTATCTAACTATTTTCGACCAGTTTTCATCGGCTTTTTTTCGCAACTCTTCAGGGTTGTCTTTTAACCAAGATTTTAAAGTATTAGTACCCCATGAATTATAGAAAAGATATAATTTACCATCTCTAATTTCATAAGTTTTAGGATTAATTCCTACTTTTTTACCATTCATTTTTCCAATGGCATAAGCACAATAACCCCCATACTGAGGAATATATTTTTTAGGGTTTTTCTTAAATGTTTGCAAATTTTGTTCACTGTAAAAGCGAAATGAAACACCATCGTATGTTGTAGAAAATTTTGGAGTTCCTTTAACAGCCATATTAGAAAAGTAAGCCACTACATCATACCCATTTGCTACAGCACCTTTTTTAACATTATAAACTTTATTCTGTGAAAAAACAGAAATGGTTAAAAATATTGATAATAAACTGATTAATTGTAATTTCATATGACTCTAATTTGATATTAAAGTCGAAAAACACGTGTATAAATTACAAGTGTTTAAAAATTAAATTTGGTGTCAGTTTTAAATTATAATGCTTGTTTCTAAGCACAGTTCATTCCGAATTAACCTGTGCTAAATTTGATGACAACCTAAAATATTGGAATAAATACAGGACAATAAATTTTAGGTTAACATATTGTATATGCTATAAATAACGATAAAAAATTAATCTTTTTTATTTTTTATTTCCTCCCAATTCTTATCTCCTTTAGCTTGTAGTGCTTTTGTATCCCCTTCTTGCCAATCTTCTAATTTATTTGCAAAAAAAGAATTATAGAAAAGATATAATTTTCCATCTCTTATTTCGTAAACTTCAGGATCTACGCCCATTTTAATTTTCTTTTCAGCAACTGCATAGGCACAATATCCACCATATTGAGGTATGTATTTATCAGGATCACTAGTAAATTCTTTTAAGCTTTTTTCACTAGAAAAATAATAGGTTTTACCATTAAGATCTGTAGTGAACGTTTCTTTACCCTTAATAGGAGTTTTATTGCTGAAATAAGAAACTACGTCGTATCCTCCAACAGCTACTGTATCATTTGTATTAGAACATTGATAACTAAGAGTAGCTATAAAAATTACAATTAGATAGAAGATTGTTTTTTTCATCGGAATAAGATTTAAATCGGTTTATAAATATATTTATTTGTCTTTAAAAAACCATCAAATTACAACCACGAATATCAGAATTATCAAAACGACCAATAATTTCAAAAGAATTATCATCATATATTTTTCCTAAATCCTGCGTAGCAATAAATGAACAAGAATTATAATTTGCTAAATCTATAACATTAATTCCTCCGGTTTTATTGTTGTTTTGTATAGTTAAAGGGTCTTCAGTGTCTCTAGAAAAAACTTTCATCCATGGTGGACACTGAAAAATCCCATGTCCTTTAGAGTATCCCTGACTCAATAATTCTGTCATTCCATATTCTGAATGAATCTTTTCAACACCAAATCCTTGTTTTAAAATAGTATGAAGTTCCGTTCTAATTAATTCTTTTCTCCTTCCTTTCATTCCACCTGTTTCCATAACTATTGTGTTCTTTAAGCTGAATTGATGTATTTCAACTATATCTAAAAGAGCAAAAGAAACCCCTATTAAAAGTACTTTTTTATTTTGATTATCTAAGGAGATTAATTTATCAGCAAGTTCATTTAAATTGTTTAAATAAAATCCACTATCAGCATTTTTAGACCTTTTTATAAGATCGTTAACCATGTATATTAATGACGAACCTTTTCTTTCTAAATAATTTGGTAAAAGTGCTAAAACAACATAATCTTCTATGTTTCCATAAAAATGCTTAAAGCCTGCTAAATAACTCTTTTCATATAAAGAAATATCAGTAACATAATGTTTACTGGTACTACTTCCTGTGGTTCCAGAGCTTGTAAAGATTTCGGTAATAGCCGAGGAACTACTTAAAATTTGGTGCGATTTAAAAAATTGGATTGGTAAAAAAGGGATGTCTTGTATTTCTTTTACATCACTAGGATGAATGTATAACAAGTCGCAAAATGATCGATATACGGGATTATTTTCAAATTGATATGCAAAAATTTGAAATGTTTTTTCCTCAAATTCACTTTCTGAACTAATATGTGTAAAACAATTTTTCATAAAAAAAAACAAAAATACGAGTTACAAACGCAACCTTTTACTAAAAATGTATCTTAATAGTAAAGACAAATAAATTTTATAAAAATGAAAAAAATAATTAGGGTATTAATATTAATGGCAATTTGTGTTTTTATCTCTTGCTCTGAAAACACAGATATTAATGAGAATCTAAAAAAGCAGTTTAATGATATTCCTAAAGGAAAAGAAATGGTTGAAGCTAATAATAAGTTCGCACTACAGTTTATTGAAGAAGCTTTTAAAACAGAAGAGAGTAATAAAAACATAATGTTATCTCCAGTAAGCTTATCTCTTGCTTTAGGAATGACTTATAATGGAGCTGAAACCAGTACTAAGGAAGCTTTTGAAAAAACCTTATTTTACGAAGGGTTAACAAGATCACAAATTAATACTGTAAATAAGAATATCATCGATTATATTTCTAGTAGTACCCAAGGATCATTACTTGAAGTAGCTAATTCTATTTGGGGTAATACTAAATATATATTTGAAGAGGATTTTATAGCACTTAATAAAGATTTTTATAGAGCAGAAGTTAATAATTTAGATTTTACTAATCCTGCTTCTGTTAATGTAATTAATAATTGGGTTTCACAAAAAACATATGGAAAAATTCCAATAATTTTAAACGATGTAAAACCAAATGCGCTACTTTATTTAATTAATACACTATACTTTAACGCAGATTGGAAAACAAGTTTTAATAAGGAAAACACAAAAGATGCGGTTTTTTTCAGTGCTGAAGGAGAAAAACAAGTGAAAATGATGAAGAAAACAGATAAGGTTCTTTATGCTAAAAATTCAGTGTTTTCTTCCATTCAATTGCCTTACAAGGAAGAAAAATATATGATGACTGTTTTTTTACCTGAAGAAAATAAAACTGTTGATGATGTTTTAAGTTACTTTAAAACTGAAAAGCTCACAGAATATCTTACAAGTTATAAAGAGGAAGTAGTTGATATTTCAGTACCTAAATTTAAGTTTTCATTTGAAAAAAAATTAAACCAAACCTTACAAAACTTAGGATTAACTAATGCTTTTACTGATGAAGCTGATTTTTCTGGAATGACAGATGTAGATTCAAAAATTACATTAGTAAAACAAAAAACATTTATAGATGTGAATGAAGAAGGAACAGAAGCTGCTGCAGTTACCGTTGTTGGAATTGAAACTACCTCTATTGGCAATACTATTATGTTTAATTCCAACAAACCTTTTTTGTTTTTTATCACAGAAAAAGAAACCAATTCGATCTGTTTTGCAGGAAGAATTAGTGTACCAAAATATGAACAATAAAATATATAATTATGAGAAGGGTCTTTTACAGTGTATTCATTAGTTTTTTATTTTTTGCTTGTTCTTCTGAAGAAGAAAACACGAGTATAAATGTTACAAATCCGTTAGAGAATTTGAAATGGTTAAAAGAAAAGAAGGAAAATTTTGAGGGACTAATGAATTCTGTAAAAGTTGATATTATTCAATTTAGATATGATAATCATGATGTGTTTTTAATTAATGATTGTGTAAACTGTGCTGATGCATTAACAAAAGTATACAATTGTGATGGTGAAGTAATTTGTGAATTTGGAGGAATTACAGGGCTAAATACTTGTCCAGATTTTAAAGATAATGCACAGCTAGTGGGTGTATTATGGAGAAACTACGAGCGATTAATTATAAACAAAGAAAAATACGATACAACAAATACAGATAATTATACAATTACTTCTGCTTCTATTCAAAATAATATATTAACTCTTGAAATTACATCTTCTGGTTGTAGTGGAGATAGTTGGATTGTGAATTTAGTTGATTCAGAAGAAATAGTGGAAACAATGCCAGTACAAAGAAATTTAAAAATTGAGTTAATTAACAATGAGGTTTGTTTGGCAATTGTAACAAAAGAAGTACAAATTGATATTTCGAAGTTGCAAATTTCAAATGCAAATCAAATTTTACTTCAATTAGAAAATTGGAATCAAGAAATAAATTATAAGTATTAAAAAAATGAAAAAAAGAAGATATTTAAAATTAGTGTTTGTAGTAACATTAATACTAATGTTAAGTTGTAATAAAGATGACAATGAATCTGATAATTCTCTAGAAGGCATATGGAATGTTATAGGTTTACAAGGGAGTTTAGCTCAACCAGTAACCTATAATAAAGGAGAAATAACATGGTTGTTCAATTTTAAAAATAATACACTAACAATAAAAAACACGGTAGATAATCAAGTAGGTATACAGCCACTTTTTAGTCAAAACCACACAGGAGTTTATAATTTTTCTATGACAACAGAAAATGACAATACTATTTTAATTGTTGAAAATAGAAGAGGAATTTTAGTAAAAGAAGGAGATAAAATTACCATAGATTATGGAATTGCTTTCGATGATATAGCATATACCTTAGTAAGATAAAAAAACAGAAACATGAAAAATTTGAAATTTATAGTAGTACTATTTTTAGTATGTATTTCTTGTAGTGAGAACAAAGAAATTGAGATAGTGGAAAGTAATTTATTATTAGGAAATTGGTCGGAAGCGATTTATGAAAATGAATTATTAACTTTTAGAAGAGTAAAAGAATTACCAAAAGAAGCATACAGCTTTTCTTTTAAAGAAGAATTCCCAACTTTTATAGAGCGAACATCAGGTTTTTGTGGTACACCACCGCTTAGTTTTTTTAATGTAGAAGGCATATGGGAAGTTGAAGAAAATGACATATTAAAAATATACAATTCAAAAATTACTAATCATATTGGAGCTACTCCAGAGCTTTTACATAATTTTAAAATAGTTTCTTTAACAGAAGAATATTTAACTTTAAAAAGAGAACTAACAGAACAAGAAAAAGATCACCAAGAGCTAATGGATCTTTATAATGATTTTTATGAAATGGCAAAAAATAATGATTGTAATGATGATGCAAATTGGTCTTTTGTAGGCTATGGATCTAAAGCATGTGGAGGTTTTCAAGGTTATATAGCTTACTCAACATTAATAAATGTAACAACTTTTTTACAAAAGGTAGAAAAGTATACGCAGTTAGAAGATGAGTATAATAGAAAATGGGGAATTTATTCAACTTGTGATTTGATAGCTAAACCTCAAAAAGTAATTTGCTTAAACGGACAACCAACATTACAGTACTAGATCTATAAAGAATTATCCCGATGCAAGTATACGAGGTATCTAATTGAAAATTTTATAACTTTCGATACAAGTATCGGGGAATTAAACCCTTGGCTATCGCCCTGCGATTAAAATTAAATCAATTATCAAAATAGAACAACTCATAGAAGAATGTAAGCAGAATAGTTTACAAGCCCAGTCGCAGGTTTATCAAATTTTTGCGGGGAAACTCTTTGCGTTGAGTTTAAAATACTGTAGAAATTATCAAGATGCTGAAGATGTATTACAAGACAGTTTTTTAAAAGCTTTTGATAAAATACATCAATACAAAAACAAAGGGTCTTTTGAAGGATGGCTACGAAGAGTTGTAATTACTACTGCACTTCAAAGATATAAAGACAAAACACAACTGTATTTAGTAAAAGAAGATATAGATATAAGAGAAGAAGAAGTAAGTTTAGATGAAAGTACTATTGATGTAGATGTATTACTAAAAGTAATTCAAGAACTTCCAGACCGTTATCGTCTGGTTTTTAATTTATATGTTCTAGATAATTTTTCACATAAAGAAATAGCAACATTATTAAATATTTCTGAAGGAACTTCTAAGTCTAATTTATCTAGAGCTAAGAAAATTTTGAAACATAAGTTAGAAGCATATCAGTTAAAATTAGAAAAGGCATAATGATGGAAGATAAAAACATAGACCGATTATTTCAAGAAAGGCTAAAAGATTTAGAGGTAATGCCTAACCCTGAATTATGGCAAAACATTGAAAATAAACTTTCAAAGAAAAAAAAGAAACGAATTGTACCTTTTTGGTGGTTTTCATCTGGTGCAGCTGCAGTTTTATTAGTAACATTATTAATCACGAATCCTTTTAAAGAGGGTACAGATCCAAATCTTATAGTTCCTATTATAGAAAAAAATTCTAATAGAAATACAGTTGAAACCAAAACTATTCAAATCGATACTACAGGTACGAATACGAAAACTAATGGAGTAGAGGAGTTAATAGTTTCAGATGTTGTAAAAAAAGAATCCGTAAAGAAAAATTCGGTAGTGAAAGAAGAAATAATTAGAATAGTTAAAGCAAAGCAAAAGGATAAAAAGAGCACTATAAAGACTGAGATTGCAAGTAATAACAACAATATTAAAAACGATAAAAAAGAGCTTAAAAAAGATGTTTTAGAAAGAAATGATAAAACGTTAATTGCAAAAAATAACACGACACTAAATTCAACAAATAAAACAACAAATAGAAAGAAAAAAGAAGATATTAATGCTATTGCTGCATTAGTAGAAGAGGATAAAGAAAAGGAGAATAACCAAGAAAAAGCAAATAAAAAATGGAGTGTAACACCTGTTTTAGGTATACTAGCTTCAAGTGCTTTTTCTGGAGGTTCTCCGATAGATGAAAGATTAAATTTAAACACAATTTCCACTGATGGTACTTTAGCTTATGGCGTAAAAGTAGGATATCAATTGAATAAAAATTGGTCGATAAGAACAGGAGTACAGTTTCAAAAAAATGTAATAAATACAGAAAATGTAGGGTTGTTTTCTAGTGCAACATCAGATAATAATTTACAAGCTGTTAATTTTTCAATTCAAGATTCGTTCACTTTTGTTAGTTTAGAACCTTCCGATTTGCAAAACTCTGAAAATCCAGTAGGATCTCCATCTTTAGGCAATCCAGATGCAAGAAATACTACTGAAGGAAGTCTTGCACAAACGTATAGTTATATTGAGATTCCTTTAGAAATTCAATATCAATTTTACGAGACAAAAACATTAAAAACACAGTTGGTAACAGGGTTTAGCACCTTGTTTTTAAGTGATAATTCAGTAGATTTTAGCTCTAGCCTATTAAATCAACCTATTGGAGAAGCCAATAACTTGAATACATTAAATTTTAGTGGAAATATTGGAGTTAATTTAGATATCCAATTATCAAAAAGCATTCATTTTAGTTTAAATCCAATGTTAAAAGCACAATTGAACACCTATTCTAAAAATTCAGAAGATTTTACTCCTTTCATTTTCGGAATGTATTCTGGTGTAACATTTGGTTTTTAAATTGTAAATTCAACAAAAATTTAATTAATGAAACCTCTTACAATTATTTTTCTGTTACTATTCGTTTCATGTGGAACATCAAAAAAAGAAAACTACACAGAAACAATACATTGGATTAAAGAATATATAGAAAAAACACAAGAAAGTCCTTTCCCTACAAAGGCAATAATTACTCAATATGTATACAAAGGAGAAACTGTTTTTTTAGTTGAAGGTTGTTACCAATGTCCAGATTCTCCAGGAATTTTATACAACAAAAAAAAAGAGCAACTATGTGTTTTTGGTGGTATGGTAGCCAATTCTAATAATTGCCCAGATTTTTTAAATAATGCAACAAATAAAAAAGTGATTTGGAAGAGTTTTAAATAAAATTATTCTTATAAATATGATAACGAGTTATTTGTAATTATTTCTTTAAAATATTAAAGAATAAATAAGTGTTGAAACTGAAGATAAAAAGGCTATTAAAAAGATTACTTTCAGTCTACTTTGGTTCATTTTAAAGAAGGGTGTCCAGAAACCTTACCTGTAAGTTGTATAAATTTTATTTTTTTACGCTCAACAAAACCAGACGGAATAGACTTACCTTTTAAAAATGAAGGAATGATCTCGTCTATTACTTCAGCATTCCATTGCGCTTGCTCGTGCCCAGCATTTTTTACCTGAATATGAGATGCATTTAAAAACCCTTGCATAATTAATTCAACTTGTTCAACAGGAGTTCTACAATCTAATGTACCAGTGATAAAAAGTGTAGGAATGTTAGTTTTTAAACTTAAAGTAGTATCGAATGAAAGCTTCTTTGTAGGCCAATAATCTTTTACTGCAGCAAAAGGAAAATTTACAACATTACCAAATAAACTTTCTTTAGCTTCTTTTTGAATCGATGCCCATCGTTTAATACTAGCTCCTGAAGATAGTTGTTGCTGTATACTTTGTCCTGAAATTCCAAGAGCAAAAATCATTCTTTTTTGAATAAACCAAGTTAAAATACTATAATCTTCATTATTAATTGTATGAAGTAATCTAGGAATTATGGGGATATCATTAGCATCATCAATATCTAATCGTAGTATTAAAGAAAGACCAAAATCTCCTATAAGAAGGTTTATTCTTTTTCTTGTTAATGGATGTTTTACAGTTACAACAATTGGTTTTTTTCTTAGTTTCAATATTGTTTCTTGAACCAAGTTATTAAAAGATGCAGCAGTCATGTTTAAGGTATCGTCTTGTGAAATTAATGTTCCTATTTTACGAATCTGATGATCTAAATACCTAGGGAAATTAAATGCTTGATTAGGAGCGTCTGCACCAACAAAAATTGCCTTTTCTACCTTGTTAGAAAACATTTTTATAACAGACATTCCTATATGTGATCCGTAGCTAAATCCGAATAATGTAAAGTAATTATAACCCAATGCGGTCATTAAATCATTAACATCATTGGCATGTTCTTCAACAGTATATCCAGAAATATCAACATTGTTTTTATGAAATACTTTTAATGCCGATTTTGCGATATTCTGATAATGTTGATTTGCTATTATTTCTGAAACAAAAAAATCTTTAGGATAAGCTTCTTTAGATATATATGTAAGTACTTTATCATTAGATCCACGACGATCTAGAAAAATAAGATCAGCAACCTTTAAAAGTGGCACTCGATCTTCTAAGTCTTTAGGGCTATCAGCTTCCCAAGTACTTATTCCGTTACCTCCTTCTAAATAAACAATAGGAGAATTAGTCTTTTTAGACAAACTTTTTAGATGTACATATTTTAATCTGATTTTTCTACTTGAAGGGTTTTTCCGGTTTTCAGGAACTTCCAAAAAACCAATTTCCCCGTCTATTTTAATACCAGTAGAGGTTTTAAATTTTTTATTTTTTTGCTTTATTAAATTCCCTTGACTAAAGGCATAAAAGTTTATAATTAATGTACTAAATAATAGTATAAATACTTTCCTCATTTTTATAAATATTTTTCCAAAAATCTATATAGAAAAACAATAAATAAAAGAATAGGGGTTTCAAATTACCATTTGAAACAATCTTGTATTCTTAAAAAAACAAGACAAAGAAGGTTTTCTACATGAAAAAAGCTACGTTTTAGTATTCAAATATTTTGTAGGGGTTGTACCTGTTTCTTTTTTAAAAGCTCTGTAAAAAGAAGCTTTAGAACTAAAACCAACTTCTAAAGCAAGCCCCATAATTGAATATTTATTACTATCAGGATGTATAATTTTTTCTTTAAAAGCTGTAATTCGGTAATGATTTATAAGATCATTAAAATTTGTTTGAAATGATTCATTAATTACAGTTGATAATTTGTTAATAGGCCAACTTATATGATTGGCAAACTTAGCAATGGTTATACTAGAATCTTTATACAGTTTTTCTTCTTTAAGTGTAAACAGTATTTTGTTTTTTAAATGTTCTAACTCTTCTTCAGAAATATTAAAGTTGGAAATTCTTTTGGCGTAATTTTTAATAACTTCTGCATATTTTAAAATGTACAAATAGCCTAACAGGTATATACATAAACCCATAAAAACTCCTAGAGGTTTATATAATAAAGCTGAGTTTTTATCTAAATTTTCAATAAAGATGAGCCCAAAAGTAATGGCTAATAATAAGAAACCAATAAGTATACTCCACAAATAGATAATATAGTTAAGCCATTTTTTTACTTCTTGAAATTCTCTAAATACTCTTTTTATGCTTACAGAAGCTTTATAAATTAAAAAGGTGTAAATGGCGAGCTGAACTATACCTAAACATGTAAGATATAATGATAAGGATTGTATAAAAAGAATATGCTCATATGCCCATTCTATATGAGCTCTAATGTATAGAAATAGGGCAGTAAATAAAAAAACGTCTAATAAAAGGGAGGGTAAAAAATGTAATAGATCTTTTTTTAAAAAAGTTCTTTTAGGATTTTTTATATATAAGATATGAAAATAAGTTAAAGGACCATATGATAAACTAAAATTCATAGGTATAGGAAATTTTGCATTAAAAGCACTAATAGATTCTTCTAAAATAAGGTGTAAAAGTGAAAGTGAAAATAGAAAAACAAGCAACCCAAAAAACAAGTTTGTTTTTCGAAAAACGTTTCTAAATATAATGATAAATGATAAAATAAACCCCTGAAAAACAGTTGTTAAAAAATAGAAATTCGAAGAGTTTAAAGAAGTATCAATCATTACTATTAATATGTAAAATTAATAAGGAAGTAAATTTATAGAACGAGTTACCTCAATTAAAACATCTAATTAAATAATGTTTCTTTGTATCAATTTTGTAATTAAAAATTACTCCTTATAAATCTTAACTTCAGCTTCACCTTTAGCATTCATAGAAGCTCTATACATGCCAGCAGTATTAAATTCAAAAACCATATTTCCATTTTTATCAACAGCAATAATACCACCTGTACCACCAAGTTTAGTAAGTTTATTTTGAATAACTTCTCTAGCAGCTTCTTTAAGTGATACTCCTTTATAATCCATTATTGCAGAAATATCATGAGCCACTTGAGCCCTTATAAAATATTCACCCCAACCTGTAGAAGAAACACCGCAAGTAGCATTATTCGCATATGTACCAGAACCAATAATTGGTGCATCACCAATTCTATTCCAACGTTTATTTGTCATTCCACCAGTAGAAGTTCCGGCAGTAATATTTCCATTTTTATCTAAAGCAACACAACCTACAGTTCCGAATTTAGAATCCTTAATAATAGGATCATAAAAAGCGGTTTTACCGTCATGATCTAGTTCAGCCTTCATTTTTTCTTTAACACGCTGTAACGACTTAAATCTACTTTCTGTATAAAAATATTTAGGATCTACAATTTCAATACCTTGTTCTTTAGCAAAAATAGATGCTCCTTTACCAGAAAGCATTACATGCTCTGAGTTTTCCATTACTTTTCTAGCCAAAGAAATAGGGTTTTTAATATCTGTAACACCCGCTATGGCACCAGCGTTTAAATCGTTTCCAGTCATAATAGAGGCATCTAATTCATTGGTTTCTTCATGCGTAAAAACAGCTCCTTTTCCTGCGTTAAAAAGTGGAGAATTTTCTAGTACATGAATGGTTTTCTCGACAGCATCAATACTTTTTCCTCCGTTTTTAAGAATAGTATATCCAACCGTGATAGCCTCTTTTAATTTATCTTGATAGGCTTTTTCTTTTTCAGGAGTCATGTTCTTTTTCAAAATTGTTCCTGCTCCTCCATGAATTACAATGGCAAATTCGTTGATTTTTTCATTTTTGATTTCTTTTTTTTCAGGTGCAGTTGTACAACTAACTAAAAAGATAACTATAGATAAATTGGTTAAAAAGGTTTTCATATGAAGTTTTATTTTAAACAAAATCAATAGATTTTGTTTAATTTTTAAAATGACGATTTATTTGTAAATTTGACTTCAATTTAAACAACTAAAACGTAACTACAAAATGACAGATTTTGGTATTAAAGAAGCATTACAAACCCTTGGGGTTAATGATATAAATGAAGGAACTTCTACAGGTTCTAAATGGTTTTCTAACGGAGAACTTATTGAGAGTTATTCGCCTGTAGACGGTCAATTAATTGCTAAGGTAAAATCTTCTACAAAAGACGATTATGAGAAAGTAATGACTGCTGCCACTGAAGCTTTTAAAACTTGGAGAGTGATGCCGGCACCTCAACGTGGAGAAATTGTACGTCAGTTTGGTGATAAATTAAGAGAAAAGAAAGAAGCTTTAGGAAAACTAGTTTCTTATGAAATGGGAAAAAGTTATCAGGAAGGTTTAGGAGAGGTTCAAGAAATGATAGATATCTGTGATTTTGCAGTTGGTTTATCGCGTCAGTTACACGGTTTAACGATGCATTCTGAAAGACCAGGGCACAGAATGTATGAACAATATCATCCATTAGGCGTAGTAGGAATTATTTCTGCTTTTAACTTCCCTGTTGCAGTTTGGTCTTGGAATACTGCTTTAGCTTGGATTTGTGGTGATGTTTGTGTTTGGAAACCGTCTGAAAAAGCACCTTTATGTGGTGTTGCTTGTCAGAATATTATTGCTGAAGTTTTACAAGAAAATAACTTACCAGAAGGAATTTCTGGTTTAGTAAACGGAGATTACACTGTCGGAGAATTTATTTCTAAAGACACAAGAATACCTTTAGTTTCTGCTACAGGATCTACTCGTATGGGTAAAATTGTCGCTAAAGAAGTAGCAGGTCGTTTAGGGAAGAGTTTATTAGAATTAGGAGGAAACAATGCAATTATTGTTACTCCAGATGCAGATATTAAAATGACAGTTATTGGAGCTGTTTTTGGAGCTGTAGGAACTGCCGGACAACGTTGTACTTCAACTCGTAGATTAATTGTTCACGAAGATATGTACGATAAAGTTAAAAATGCTTTAGTTGATGCATACAAACAATTAAGAATTGGAAATCCGTTAGATGAAAATAACCACGTTGGTCCTTTAATCGATACTGATGCAGTTGCCATGTATAATAAGGCTTTAGAGAAGGTTGTTGCTGAAGGTGGAAACATTATTGTAGAAGGTGGAGTATTAGAAGGAGAAGGTTATGAAAGTGGTTGTTATGTTAAGCCAGCAATTGCTGAAGCTGAAAATACTTTTGAAATTGTTCAACACGAAACATTTGCTCCGGTATTATACTTATTAAAATATTCAGGTGCTATTGAAAATGCTATAGCATTACAAAATGGTGTTGCTCAAGGATTATCTTCTGCAATTATGACAAATAATCTTCGTGAGGCAGAGCGTTTCTTATCTCATGCTGGTTCAGACTGTGGAATTGCAAATGTAAATATTGGAACTTCTGGTGCTGAGATTGGTGGAGCTTTTGGTGGTGAAAAAGAAACCGGTGGTGGAAGAGAGTCTGGTTCTGATGCTTGGAAAATTTATATGCGTCGTCAAACAAATACGATAAATTATACTACAGAATTGCCTTTAGCGCAAGGAATAAAATTCGATTTATAAGTTGTAAGATTCTTATAATCACAAATAAAGCCGTCTGATCATGACGGCTTTATTGTCTAAATAACGGCTAGTCCCCCCGAACTGTAAACCTTAAAACTTGTTATTCAGAAACTTGCATACATAAATTTAACATTTACTTTCAAATTTTAAGCTGAAATGTCGATGAATGGGTATTTTGATAAGTTGATAAAGATTAGAAGTAAGATAAATGTCAAAAAAAGGTAAAAACAACGGGTTGTTTTATAGATTTGTACCTGTTAATACAAGTTTATTATGAATTTTCTTTCTTTACTAGGTAGAATTTTTAAACAGCAGCAAATATCTGAAGAAGATCTTATGAAAAAATTTTTAATTGTTGGTTTAGGTAATATTGGTGAAAAGTATGATAATACTCGACATAATATAGGTTTTAAAATAGTTGATGCATTTGTAAAAGAGCATGAAGCTTCCTTTGACACAGACAAACTTGGCGATATTTCAAAATTAAAAATTAAAGGAAAAACGGTATTAGTTTTAAAACCGAACACCTATATGAATTTAAGTGGTAAGGCTGTTTTATATTGGATGAAAAAAGAAAACATTCAAATAGAAAACACATTAATTATTACAGACGATTTAAATATTGACTTTGGTAAAATTAGAATTAAGGGTAGAGGTAGTGCTGGAGGTCATAATGGGTTAAAGGACATTCAAGATAAATTGAATACAGGTTCTTATCCTAGATTTCGTTTTGGCGTAGGATCTGATTATAGAAAAGGAAGACAAGTAGATTTTGTTCTAGGAACATGGAGTGCTGAAGAAGAAAGTGAAATGATCGAAAGAATACCAACGAGTGTTAATGCAATAGTGTCTTTTATTAACGCAGGTATTTCTAATACTATGAACGAATTTAATGGAAAGTAAGTGAATATGATTTGGTTTTTCTGATTTATTAGAAAAATTGTTCTCATGATATTTTAAAATGAGGTCTAAAAAGATTGTTTTTCGTCAAACTGAACTTGTTTCAGTTTCTCATCACAGCTGATAATCAAAAGAATGGGATTCTGAAATACTGAAACAAGTTCAGCACAGGTAAATTCAGAATGACGTTTTCAGATACTTTTTAGACCTATTTTTAAAATTTAATTGTCAAACACTTGACCTAGGTAATTCATTGAAAAAATGACTTGTCCTTAGCTTATAACACATTTAATTTTTAAAAGTGTAATAAGGAGTATAAGTCCCATCATCATTTCTTTTTAATCGTAAAGAAATATGATTAGCTACAGGATTATTATCATAATCTTCTTGTATTTGTTTTAAGTTTTCTTCAGAGAAAACTATTTTTTTAGTTATTGTTGTGCCAGAACAATTTTTGTTTCCTTCTAATCCGCTCCAAGAAGCTGCTAAGCTAATTTCTACAACACCTTTTTGTAATGCGGTTGTATAGTTACTAAAAGTAGTACTAGTAACAGTGGTACCATCTTCATTTTTCACTGTCCAATTTGTAGTTATATTCCCTAAAACCCCTTGTATATTTAAGATGATATTTTGTAAATCTTTGGTTATATCAACATGAAAATTTGCAGCATCACAAGCATTAAATTCTGGAGTTTTCTTATACATTTTAGTTGTTATTACTCCATCTGTACAATCGTTAGTTTTTACTTTTAGCGTAACCTCAGCATCTTTAAATCGATCAAACTGTATTTGAATACTATTTTTAAAATCTTCAGGCAGTAATTCTAAAACATCCTCAGGAAGATTTTCTATAATTTCAGATGTAAGTCGATGTTCAATAACCTCACCATTAACTCTCCATTCGTACGAAGTAGCATTTTCAACAATTGGAAAATATGCTGTAGCTTTTTCAGTAAAATCAAGAGACGTTATTTTTTCTCCATTGAAATCAAATTTAATTTCAGATGTTAAACTAGGACAAGATGAATTGTTTACAACTTCTTCATCAGACGATTCACATGAATTGAATACTAGTAATCCTAATAAAGTTAGGAGTAAGAGAACTATTTTATTTGCTTTAATCATACTATTTATAATTATTTTATGTACATAAAACAAACGAAATACCTTTTTCCCCCTAAGAAATATGAAAAATTATTGTCTCTCTAAAGTAATAGTAATTTTTTCTGTGGTTGTAATTTGATTGTCTGTTGATTCAGATTCTTTAGAAAGTACTAATTGGTTTTCATTGAACGAAGTAATATCAAAAATACCGTTAATTACACCAGTATTAGTATCTGTAAAAGTAATTCTTTTATTTAATGCATCTAAAGAATAGGTTCCAGAACTATCCTCAGTTATAATACTTGTTTCTTGAACAGGAGCAGATCCGTTATTTAAGGTAGTTACAGTAACCTTTCTGTATGCTCCAGAATAAGTAAAAGATCCATTAGAAGAAAGTACTAAAGCTACTTGAAAAGTATCACCATCAAAAGATTCTGTAGCAATATCTACTGTTTGGCCAGACGCCATAGTAGAGGTTTTATTTTCACCTCTTAGCTGAGTTACTTCATAAGTACCATTTAAATTTCCAGAAGTTAATTCGAATACAGGAACATCATCGGTACCACTACAATTAACTAAGGCAGTAACAGTAAGAAATAGAATAATAGATTTTAATAATTTCATGGCGTATGTATTTTTTAAGTTTTTAAAGAATGAATTTTATATATGTAAAGAAAAAAAACATTAATTATTGTCTGAAGCAAACCATTCGGCATAACAACTTTCAGTTTCTTGTAATTTTAAAGAATGTAAATAGATACCTTCAGGTAATTTTGCTGTTATCTTTTTAGCAAAATCTATGACCATCATTTCACTAGATGGTTGATAATCCACTAAAATAATATGATGCCCTAATTCTTTTAAATGTTCAGCCAATTCTAAATGTGGCGTATTTTTATTAAACAAGGTAGCATGATCAAACTCATCAACGATCTCATTATTTACAATAGTTTTTAAATCACCAAAATCTATAACCATTCCATATTTTGGATTGTTGGTATCAGCGATTGGCTCACCAATGACAGTTACATATAATTTGTAACTATGACCGTGAATATTTTTACACTTTCCATTGTACCCATATAAAGCATGAGCTGTTTCGAAAGTGAACTTCTTTGTTATTCTAATACGATTCACTACCTCTTAAATTTTTTGTTATTTCTATATTTATTAATAAAATATATGATTCCAACAGCTAATGCTAGTCCAAGAAATATAATATTATCGCCCATAATCTCAGTTAAAATATTTTGCAAAAATACAATTTTAATTCACTCGCGTTGCATACGTTAATTTAAAAGTTTGTAGCTATAGCTAGCTTTAGGTAGATTTTAACGTTCTTTTTTTCAGAAAACAGGAATAGTAATCATATAATGTCTGAAAAGAACAAACAGGTTACGATTAAAAATATATAATTTTATGAATAGAAAAGATGAATAAGAATAACACACAAATAGAAAGATATCAGAAACTCATCGAATATCTAGAAAGTAAGTTTAAAACCGATATTACTTCAGAAGATATAGAAGATGTTTCTTTCTATTCGTATCGAAATATCAATAGAATATTTGCAGCATTACAACACGAAACTATTGGTCAATTCATCAAAAGGAAAAGATTAGAAAAAGCCGCTGAGTTTTTAAAATATTCAGAAGAAGAAATCTCTGATATTGCTTTAGATATTGGCTACAAAGATTTAGCTGCTTTTAGTAAAGCATTTAAAAAGCACTTTAATTGTTCACCTTCTAAGTACAGAAATTCGCAACATATTCAGCAAGAGATTACGACCATAATTTTACAAGAGCAAAAAGAGAATACTACTAAAACGCTATCATTTGCTATTGAATATTTACCGAGGTTAAAAATTCTATATCTACAATATAAAGGTTCTTACGAAGATATTCATGGAATAGAAACTACATGGAATAGTTTGATAAAATATGCTTTTAAAAAGAAGTTATTGTCTGACGAGACCATACTTTTAGGTGAAATTTTAGATGATGATGACATAACAGATACTTTGCAATGCAGATACAATGCAGGAATTATTTTAGAAGATCATCAAGATTTTGACACTAAAGGTTTCTTTGGAATAAAGGAAATACCAGCTCAGAAATATGTAAAATTTATACACAAAGGAAGTCATGAATCCTGTTACGAAACCTACACTAACATTTATGCAAGATGGATGCAAGATGTACAATTAGAATTTGCAGACCAAGCTACCTTGGAGTTTTATGTAAATGATGAAAATACAACACCAAAAGAAGAACTAATTACAGAAATTTACATTCCAATTGTGTAATTGTCTTGAATGGACAAACAGCATTTGAATTTCTGAGATAATTTTGAAACAAAAAATTATCGAACATGGATTTAAAAACAATTATTCTTTTATTTGAAAAAGCTCCTATTATAAATTATGTGGCTATCTTTTTTGTGTTTAATCTTTCTTTGATTTTATTTGAAATTGCTGTTGATTTTTTCATTTCTAAACAACGAAGATGGAAAGATACTGGAGCGAATTTACTCATCTTTATAATCAACCAATTATTAGAAAAAACAATATTAGGTAGTATTGGAATTTTGTTTTTAATTCCATTTCAATGGATTGCTTTTTTTGAAATCCAGATGGATTTAGGATCTTGGTTTTTTGTCATTCTAGCAGCAGATTTTACATATTACTGGATGCATCGTTTAGAACACGAACATCGAATTTTATGGGCACATCATAGTGTACATCATTCTTCAGAAGATTATAATTTAACTGTATCGATGCGTTTGAGCTTTGTAGAAGGATTATTTGAGTGGATTTTTTTAATTCCAATGGTATTAATTGGTTTTAGTCCTTTTCAAACTATTGTAGCTTTAGTTTTAGTAGCACAATATCAAACCTGGATACATACAGAGCATATTAAAAAGCTAGGTTGGTTAGATGAGGTTTTTAATACTCCATCGACACATAGAGTTCATCACGGATCGAATCAAAAGTATTTGGATAAAAACTATGGAGGAATTTTAATTGTTTGGGATAAGTTGTTTGGAACTTTTAAAAGAGAACAAGAAAAGGTAGTTTATGGATTAACAAAGAACATAAAAACGAATAATCCAATTACTATTAACTTTATTGAATATGTCCATATTTGGAAAGAAGTTAGGCAATGCAAAACTCTAAAAGATAAGTTGAGAATAGTTTTTGGAAACCTTATTTGGAAGCCAGAATATTTTGATAAAAACAAGCGTTAATCTAAATGTTTTTCGAAGCAAATACTTTCTTCTAAACCAGTATACTGTCCGTAATTTTCTATGATCTTATACTTGTTTTTCTTGTAAAGATGAACCGCTTCAACTTGTCGAATTCCAGTTTCTAAAATACAGCGATTAAAAGAAAGTTCTTTTGCCCAAATTTCTAATGCTTTTAGTATTTGTGAAGCCAAACCTTTACCTCTTGCTTTTTCAGAAGTAAACATTCTTTTAATTTCCATAGTAGTTGTATCGTACTGTTTAATGGCTCCACAAGCTAAAGGTTCGTTATCAACATAAATAAGAACAACATGTTTAATAAGATCGAGTTTGTTATACTGATTGTAAAAATCATGGTCATCACCATCTGTAACAGCTAAAAAAGTATCAAGCTGTTTTACTAAAGCTCTAAAATCTTTGTTTTCTGAATCGGTTCTAACTAGAGATATCATTCTAACTCGCAATTACAATTTAAAATAATCCAAATAACTTTTTACGTTTAGCGACATTAGGTCTATTTAAATCTAAAACATCAGAAACATGATGTGTATCGAAACCATCAAAAAGAAACTCTACACCTTTTTTCATTTTAAGGTCTAACTCTTCTTTATACAAAGGAATTAACGTATAAAAATCAATAGATTTATTGGGTAATTCTAACGTGTGAAATTGTTCATTAAAAATAATAGATGGCAATAAAACAACTGAGCTTAGTTTCGTTTTAGTGTCAAATGGCTGAGCTGGATCTCCGTTTGGGATTGTATGTCCGTAACCTAGCCAAGTGTTATATTCATGAGGAAAACGAGCTAAAAACTTTAACCATCGAACAGGCCAATAATTACTTTCATCTTTAAAGTCTTCTTCAGAAATTTTCCAGTCTTCAGGTAAACAAATACTTAATTCAGCATACTCACAATTTTCAACACCTTCTGGAGTATTCATAGGTTTATCACTCATTCCAGAAGTAACTAAAGTGTGAAAAGGTTTTGCTGCAGTAGGCTTAACCCAGTGCACATCAATATGTACTTGATCAGATACGATTTCATGAAAAACCATATCAATTTCTCCAATATGTTTTTCTATATGATCTGAAATTTCTTCCATAGATGAATCTTCAGAAGCGGCTTCAAATTTATTTTTATCCTCTTCATTATATCTATATATAGGTGATCCAGAATCTGATGTTTCCATTATTTATTTTTTAAACTTTGCTAATGCTGATTTCGTAAATTCAGAAAGGACTAATTTACCTGTAATTTTTGCTCGTTCTGTTAATAATTCATTCCAATGTGCTGTTCCTTCCCAAAGCGTTTTTTTCATTTCAAATAAAGCTTCAGGATTATAAGACGCCAATTTTTCAGCTAATAAACCTACTTCTTTATCTAATTCAGAAAGAGAATCAAAAACCTTAGCGTATAATCCTTTGTTTTTTGCCCAGTATGCATTTTTCCAGCTTGTAGCATCTAAAGTTAATTCTGCCAGTCCGCTAACACCAATTTTTCGTTCTACGGCAGGAGCAATAACAAAAGGACCTATTCCGATTGTAAATTCAGATAGTTTTATGCTAGCAGCTTCAGTTGCTAATACATAATCACATGCAGCAGCTAAACCAACACCTCCACCTACAACTTTTCCTTGAACTCTACAGATAACTAATTTAGAACACGTACGAATTGCATTAATGACGTTGGCAAACCCAGAAAAGAAGGTTTTTCCGTCCTCTAAGTTATCAATAGCAACAAGTTCATCAAAAGAAGCACCTGCACAGAAAGCACGTTCTCCTTCAGATTTTAACACAATAATATGTACATCATCATTTTCAGATAATGTATTTAATTCTTTAGTTAAACGTTCTAATAATTCACTAGGAAAAGAATTACTCGCTGGATGTCCAAATTCAATGGTAGCTATTTTATGATCAATCTTAGTATATAAACTTCCATTAGGTCTTGTTGTAACTGTCATTTGTTTCTGTTTTTTATAATACTGAATTTGTTTTTGTATTTATAGCATCATACAGTGTATAAGAAGCAAAACAAAAATAAATTCTGCATAGGTAAATTAAGGGGTATAATAATTTATCCAAAAATAGGCTTAATTTTATTTTTCTGAAAGAGGTGTCATGAAAAACAAAAAAGATAATAATTTAAGGAGTACTTAAATATACTATTTTAAAGGAACTTTGTTGTTTTTGGATATGAGATTTTATAATAATCTATGCTTCTTCCTTAGCCAATCTTAAAAACTTACTTCTAAACTTAAGAATTAGTGGCAATCCACGAGCAATAATCCAGATGAAAAAAGCAATCCAAATAGCGTATAATTTATAGTCTAAATAATCGAAAAAAAGTAATGTTGGAATAAACACTAACCCTGTAGATAACAATAATAAATTTCGTAAGTATTTCATTTCACCCATACCTTTAAACATTCCGTCATAAATAAACGCCAAAGAGCAAAAAGGTTGCATTAGTAAGATTACCCAGAAGACTTCGTAGAAACTCGTTAAAACTTCAGTTTCTTGTGTAAATAACCTTCCGATAGGTTGGTATAAAACAAAACCAATAATTGCTAAAGCTATTCCTAGTAAAAATCCATAAAGAATTAATCGATTTCCTAATTTTACTAAAGTTTTATACGCTTTTGCACCTAATAATTTTCCTGATAAAATATTTCCCGCAGAAGAATATCCATCCATTATAAATGCACCCATTAACCATAAGTTGAGTCCAATGGTGTAGGCAGCGATATATTCGTTACCGTAAGCTGTAGCATAAGAAGTTCCGAAATACAACGCTAAATTTAGAGCTATAGTTCTAACAAATAGATTAAGTACCATAGAAATAAATCTCGGAATTTCTTGATTAAATGGTAGTTTAAAACGTAGAGAAATAGAAGTCTTTTTATACAATAAAACCAAAGCAATTACGGCCATTACAATTTGTGCAATAACACTTGCATAAGCAGCTCCTTTTATATGCATTGCAGGAATATATCCTTCAATCCCGTAAACAAAAGCTACATCTAAAACAACATTTACCACAGTTCCTATAATTGCAATAATCATAGGATAAAACGTGTTTTGTAAACCTCTAAACGTTCCGTAAACAGCTATTGTAAATAATGTAAAAGGAAAACCAAAAGCTCTGATTTTATAATAGTCAACAGAATACTCTAAAACTTGTCCGGATGCATTATAAAACTGAAAAATTTCTTTAGCAAACGGATAACTCAATCCTAAAATTAGTAAACTAACACCAACAATTATTACTGTAGCTTGAGCAGGTAAGTTTTTAATTTCATCGATACGCTGTGCACCAACATATTGAGAAACAATAGACGAAATTCCGCTACGAGTTTGTCCGAATACCCAAATTAGCATAGATAAAAAAGCACCAACAATTCCAATAGCAGCAATACTTTCGGTAGCATTTTCTTTAATGTTTCCAACAATAGCTAAATCTGTTGTAGATAGCAATGGTTCTGCAACACCAGTAATTAGAGCAGGAATAGCTAATTTATTTATGTATTTAAAACTAATATCGTGTTGCATAATAGTCAACAAAAATAGCTATTATTGAATGTTGAAAACGAAATTTTAATAAATTGTTTTTATGTTAGAATTTATAGGAAGTATCATAGAGGTTTTTGCTGAAATAGCTTTAGATATACAAGAGTTTTTCTTTAGAAGAAAAAGAGAAAAAAGAAGAGCCTACGAAAGGGAAAATAATTTGCCGCCAAAGAAAATGAGATCACCTTATGAAAGATTTTATATTTTAGCTGGTGTGTTTGTTTTTATTTTACTGATAATTAGGTTAGTAACATATATTTTTAGATCAGGAGGTGATATAAAGTTGGCTAAAACAGAAGAAAAAATAATTGAGATAAAAGCGCTATTAGAAAAAGAACGAGAAGTATTTGGTAAATACCCTGAAGCTTTAAAAACAATTAAAAGAAACAATCCGCTTCGCAACGATTTACTAGTCGATGGTTGGGGAACTACTTTTTCTTATAAAGTTGTTGAAAACTCATACATTTTAGTATCCGCTGGAAGTGATAAAAAGATAAATACTGAAGATGATTTAATTTATAATTAATCGTTACAATTATCACAAATACCTGTTATAAAAACAGCTGTATTATCGATTGTATGATTAGGAATATTAGGAATCGTAACTTCTACAGGTAAACACATTACTTTTTTACATTTTTTACATTCAAAATGCGGATGCACATCATTATGATGACCAGATGTGCAATTGTTTTTACACTTAGCATACCATTTCAATCCATTTTTTCCTACAAAAGAATGAATAATTCCTTCATCTTCTAAACGATCTAAAGCTCTATATACTGTAGTTTTATTCATTTCATTTTTTAATCTTTCAACTAAATCAACAGCTAAAATTGCTGAGAATTCATTCTCGAATAAATCAAGTAAAATTTTTACTGCTTTTGTTTTTCTAATGATTCCCATAATACAAAATTAATGCAACGGCGTTGCGAAAGAATAAATTAACGTATTTTTGTCAGTCAATTACAAAATTAAAAAAATAGATGTTATTAAACCAAAAATCAGATGCTTTAGGCGCATTATCAAGCGGTTTATGTTTAATCCACTGTGTTTTTACACCTTTTTTATTTGTTATTCAATCTCATAGAGCGTGTTGTGAAGGGACAACTGCACCATTTTGGTGGAAGAGTATTGATTATATTTTTTTAGTGATTTCTTTTTTTGCTATTTTTAAGTCAGCAAGCCAAACATCAAAAGAATGGATGAAATATGCTTTATATTCAAGTTGGGTAGTATTAGCATTTATTATCATAAATGAAAAAATTGCGTTATTAGCTATACCAGAAGCAGCCATATATGTTGTTTCTTTAAGCTTAGTAGGATTACATTTATATAATAGTAAATATTGCCAGTGCTCAAATGAAACATGTTGTACAGTAAGCTAAAAATCTAATATTTATGGAAAAACACGATCACATAGGAGACAATCATATACTTACAAACATTAAAACCCCAATGGTTCCTAATGCTTTTGATAAGTCTGATGATGAAAAAATAGCTAAGATTCAGGTTCATTTTAAAAAGATCATGGAAGAGTTAGGCTTAGATTTAACAGATGATAGTTTATCTGGTACTCCATATCGTTTTGCAAAAATGTATGTGAAAGAGTTATTCTATGGATTAAATCCAGCGAACAAACCAAAGATTTCTACTTTCGAAAATAAGTACGGATATCAAAAGATGTTAGTTGAGCAAAATATTACTATTGATTCTTCTTGTGAACATCATTTTTTACCTATTACAGGATACGCACATGTAGGTTATATTCCGAAGGATAAAGTTGTGGGCTTATCTAAAATAAATCGTTTGGTAGACTATTATTCGCATCGTCCGCAAGTACAAGAGCGATTATGTATTCAAATTTTGAAAGATCTTCAAGAAACTTTGGGAACAGAAGATGTAATTGTGGTGGTTAATGCTAAACATTTATGTGTTTCCTCAAGAGGAATTAAAGATAAAGAAAGCTTTACTACTACTGTAGAATACGGAGGTCGTTATAACGAAGCAAGTATTCGAAATGAATTTTATAAGATTTGCGATTTTAAGAATGCAGAGTAAAAATCTGAATTCATGAAAAATATAAAAGTTATTGTTTTTGACTTGTACAACACACTAGTTGAAATAAGAAATAACAACAAATTTTTTCTACAACTTTATAAAGAATCATTAAACGGATTTAATATTGATATTTCACTTTATTTAGAGTTAGTAATGACTAAAAATGAAAGGGAATTATTAGAGGTTTTACCAGATGAATTTTCTGAGCTTTTTCGGAAATATGAACATATATTGAATGATGAACTAAATTCAATATTTGTTTATAATGAAGTCCTAAATTCTCTCCAAGGATTGCAAAAGAAGTATCGTCTCTTTTTAATATCTAATTTAGCTTTTCCCTATAAGAAACCTGTTTATAATTTAGGATTAAACTCCTATTTTGAAGCAATGATATTTTCTTGTGATTTCGGACACATAAAGCCTGATGAAAAGATATTTCTAGAAATTGAAAAAAGAACAAAAGTACAACCAGAAGAAGTTCTTATTATTGGTGATTCTTTAAAATCGGATATTAAAGGAGCAAAAAAAATGGGTTGGGAAAGTATTCAAATTGGTAGAAAAGCAAATTCCAATAATTTGAATGTTATAAAAGATTTGAAGGAATTGAAAAAGTATTTGATTCATTTATAGATTATTTCATCATTTTTATTAGTTGCCTGAGCATAGTCGAAGGCAAATCTGATACTCCGAATATTTGTAATCAAGCTTTTTTCAAAAAATTTCTTTGGTAATAACTGTATTATTAACCTGTTGTATCCATTTTAAAAAATTAGCTTCTGTAACAAACCAATTTTCATCTACTAACTCGTTATTTGAATAACTAAAAATCCATATTGATGTAGAATTTTCAAAAGTTACTTTTTCTATAGTATCTATTTTATGAGAAGTTGCAGTTGTTTTGTTTTCAATAGAATAAAAAATACCTGTTATTTTGTTAGTGAACTTTTTAGAAGTTTTGAATAGGTTTAAAAAGAAGAAAAATTCTTTAAAAGCATTTTCATTATCATTTAAATTTCTGTTATGAATTTGCCAATACCAACCTCCAGCTTCACCAAAATGTTTTGGTAAATGGCCGAGTAACCAAACATTAAAAAAGGAAAAATCGTTAAACTCCTCGCTATACCAATGACTATCATCTGCGGTACAACTATACCCGTTAATAAAAGCATCAAGAGAGTTAAAAGAATAATGATTACCTAAATATAAGGCTTTTCTTTTTTCAAGATGATCTAATATTTGGTATATGTTTAGGTTTTTAGTTGACATGATTATAAGATACTGAAATACAGAAACAAGTTTAGCAAAGGTAAATTTATAAAAACAATGAACTACCTCGATGCAAGCATACCAGGTATCTAATTGAAAATTTTATAATTTTCGACACAATTATTTAGGAATTAAACCCTTGGCTATCAACCTGCGATTAAAATTACAATGTTACATTTCTATACATATAAAAAATTGAAGCTGTAGTTAAAATGAAGAAGCAAAGGTTTAGTATGTTACCACCAACATTAAAAAAATTCCAGTAGGTAAAAAAAAGTAAGAATAAAGAACTACAATAGCTAAAAACAAATGCTTTTATATGTTTTTTCCTAGGAATTACAGTTAATAATTGAAGACAACTAGAGATTATTAATACCAAAAATAAAGGAATAATTAAAAAGGCAAATTGATCTAGAAAATTATCCTTTTGCTTATCTACAAATTCTATATACTGTTGTTCTATTTTTTTGGTTTCATCATCTTTTAAATCTTCAATAGTTACATCGCTTTCACCAGTTATACTATAATATTCAAAAGTAAATGTTGGCCTATGTTTTATAAAAAAACTAGGTTCATTCCACTCACGATCGTATTTTATTCCAGTAAAAGTTAATAGTAGAATTCCAATATTTAGCTTTAATATAATTTTCCACATAAGATGTGATTATAATGATGAAATAAATTATAACATTAATATACAAATTACTAGTAACTGATAATTGATTAATGATAACTGAAAACTGAAATTATTTTTTCACCAGCATTCGCTTAATTTCGTTCAATTTCATTAAGGCTTCAATAGGTGTTAATGTATCAATATCAGTAGCTAAAATTTCTTCTCTTAAATCTTCTAACAAAGGATCATCTAATTGGAAGAAACTCATTTGCATGTCGTTGTTTTGAACATCTTTTAAGGTGTCTTCTACATTTTTGTTAGCATGACTTTCTTCTAATTGTTTTAAGATCTTATTTGCTTTTCTAATCACTACATTTGGCATTCCAGCTAATTTAGCTACATGAATTCCAAAACTATGATTACTTCCACCAGAAACGAGTTTACGTAAAAAGATAATGCTGTCTTCTAATTCTTTTACAGAAACATTAAAGTTTTTAATTCGCTCAAACGTCGTTGTCATTTCATTTAATTCATGATAATGCGTAGCAAACAATGTTTTCGCTTTTGAAGGATGTTCATGTAAATATTCGGTAATTGCCCAAGCAATAGAAATTCCATCGTAAGTAGAAGTACCTCTTCCAATTTCATCTAATAAAACTAAACTACGTTCTGAGATGTTATTCAAGATTGAAGCGGTTTCATTCATTTCTACCATAAATGTAGATTCTCCCATTGAAATGTTGTCGCTAGCACCAACACGAGTAAAAATTTTATCTACAATTCCAATTTTCGCTTCAGTTGCTGGAACATAACTTCCCATTTGTGCTAATAAAACGATTAATGCAGTTTGACGTAAAATCGCAGATTTACCCGACATATTCGGACCAGTAATCATAATGATTTGTTGGTTTTCACGATTTAAAACCACATCGTTAGCCACATATTCTTCACCAATTGGTAATTGCTTTTCAATTACAGGATGACGACCATTTTTAATTTCTAGTATTGTGGAGTTATCAACAACAGGACGCACATAATCGTTTTCTTTTGCCAAGTTTGCAAAAGACAGTAAACAATCGAGTTGTGCAATTAATTGCGCGTTGCTTTGTACATCTTGAACGTCTTTTACGATGTATTGAATCAGTTCGATAAATAAATCAGCTTCTAACGACTGAATTTTATCTTCGGCACCTAAAATTTTTGCTTCGTATTCTTTAAGTTCTTCAGTAATATAACGTTCAGCATTTACTAAAGTTTGTTTACGAATCCAATCTTCAGGAACTTTATCTTTATGTGTATTTCGAACTTCAATATAATATCCGAAAACATTATTAAAAGCTATTTTTAAACTCGGAATTCCTGTGCGTTCAGTTTCACGAGCCAACATATTATCTAAATACTCTTTTCCAGAATTTGCAATACTTCTTAATTCATCTAACTCTTCAGAAACACCATCAGCAATTGCATTTCCTTTATTAATATTTACAGGAGCATCTTCAAATAAAGTTGTGCTTATTTTTTCAATTAAATCATTACAATCTTTCAGTAAAGAACCAATCATTTTTACTGTAGCATTTTTAGTGCTTTCAGCAGCAGATTTTATTGGATGAATAGCTTTTAATGAGTTCTTTAATAAAACAACTTCTCTAGGAGAAACTTTACCTGTAGCAACTTTAGAAATTAAACGTTCTAAATCGGAAATCTGTTTTAGTTGATAGGTAACCGTATTAAAAAATGACTCGTTATCGATTAAAAACTGAACCTGTTCTTGTCGTTGCTGAATTGGTTTTAAATCTTTCAACGGTAAAGCCAACCAACGTTTTAATAAACGTCCTCCCATAGGAGAAATCGTTTTGTCGATAATATCTAATAAACAAACTGAGTTTACAGAATTACCGCCATATAATTCTAAATTTTTAACCGTAAAGCGATCCATCCAAACATATAAATCCTCAGCAATTCGACCAACAGATTGAATGTGTTCTATTTTATTCAGTTGTGTTTCCGATAAATAGTACATCACTGCACCAGCAGCAATAATACCATCCGTAATTTCTTCAACACCAAAACCTTTTAAATTCTGAACTTTAAAATGATTGATTAATGTTTCATAACCATAATCTTTTTGAAAAACCCAATCCTCTAAATAAAAGGTGTGAAAATCGTTGGTAAACGCTTCTAAAAAACGTTGTTTATTTTGTTTTTGCACCAAGATTTCACTTGGCGAAAAGTTTTGTAATAATTTATCGATGTAAGCTTCATCTCCATGAGCTACTAAAAATTCACCTGTAGAAACATCTAAAAAAGAAACGCCTAATCGTTTTTTTCCGAAGTGAATTGCAGCTAAGAAATTATTGGTTTTCGATTGTAATACTTCATCATTTAAAGAAACTCCAGGAGTTACTAATTCTGTTACACCACGTTTTACAATCTTTTTAGTCATTTTCGGATCTTCTAGCTGATCGCAAATCGCAACACGAAGTCCAGATTTTACTAACTTAGGTAAGTAGGTATTTAAGGAATGGTGCGGAAAACCAGCCAAGGCCGTTTCACTTTCACTTCCATTTCCACGTTTGGTTAATACAATACCTAAAACTTCCGAGGCTTTAATAGCATCTTCACCAAAGGTTTCGTAGAAATCACCTACGCGAAATAATAACATGGCATCCGGATATTTCGCTTTAATTCCGTTGTACTGTTGCATTAATGGCGTTACCTTTTTTGCCTTCGTTTTTGCCAAGTTTATCTATTTTAAGTTAGTTTTGCGAAGATAGAAAATTGTTCAATTTGTTTATGTTCATAAGAGGAACTTATTCAATCAACCATCAAATATTTATGATAACTAGAAAAAAACTTGTATTCCTTTTTGTAACGGTTTTGTATGCCACTACTGTACTGTCTCAAAAAGTGTACTTTCCTAAAAATTTATCAACAGATTTAAATATGCTTGATAAAGAAATGAAAAGGATTTCTCAATTTGTCTTAAGTAATACTAAACCAGACACCACCACATCGTATTATCGTTCCATTTATCAAGTTCAATTATTGGACGATAAATTTGATGATGCTTTAAAAAACATCGACAATTATATTGAGACCTATTCAATTAAAAGATTAAAAGAAGGTGCTTTTTTTATGCATACTACGTATGCAAAAGCTAAAAAATTGTCGAAGAAAGAAACTATTGATTTTAATAAAGCTTATGAAAAAGTTTTCTTTACATCTTATAAAGAATTAAAAGACATATTAAAGCCAGAAGTAACTAGAAGTATAAATGATAGAATAAGCTTAGCTCAATTTAAAGAAGATGTTGTTAAGCTTTTAAAAGAATACGAAAAGAAAGATAGTTTATCTGTAGCGCAGGCAAAAAAGCTATGTACAACATATAATACCTATAAAATTAAAAAAGAAGTAGGTAAACAAGCAAAAAAGTTGCTTGAAAAAGCAGATAAAGAAGTATTTACTATTACAAAAGATGTAGTAATTAAAACAAAAGATGGGGCAGAAGTAACCGCATTAATAATTAGAAAAAAGGGAATAAAGAAAAAACTTCCTGCAATCTTTATTTATAACATTTATGCAGGTTCGTACGATTATGAAGTTGCTAAAAGAGCTGCTGTAAATGGTTATGTTGGTGTTGCAGTAAATACTAGAGGTAAGCGTTTAAGTAAAAACGAAATTAATCCTTTTGAATTTGACGGTGAAGATGCACATTATATTATAGATTGGATTAGCAAACAAAAATGGTGTAACGGATCTATTGGAATGATGGGTGGAAGTTATTTAGGATTTAGCCAATGGGCCGCTGCTAAAAAATTACATCCTGCTTTAAAAACTATTGTACCACAAGTTGCTGTTGGTATAGGTATAGATTATCCGATGCAGAATAATGTTTTTATGAGTTACATGCTACAGTGGATAAAATATGTAGATAGCAATAAATTTACAAATGATGCTTCTTTTAAGGATTATGAGAAATGGGAAAAGATATATAGTACTTATTACAACAAAGGTTTAGCATTTAATACATTAGATAGTTTACATAATGGGAAAAAGAATCCGATTTTTCAAAGATGGTTAAGTCATCCTAGTTACGATTCGTATTGGCAAAGTATGATTCCATATAAAGATGAATTTAAAAACATTACTATTCCTGTACTAACAACAACTGGATATTATGATGATGATCAAGTTGGAGCGTTAGATTATTTTAATAAACATAATTTATTTAATAAAAACGCAAATCATTATTTAGTGATTGGTCCCTACTCTCATGGAGGTGGGCAGCACTATCCTACAAAAGTCTTAAGAAAATATACGTTAGATGAAACGGCATTAATAAGCATGCATGAATTGGCATACCAATGGTTTGATTTTATTCTGAAAGGAAAACAAAAACCAGCATTACTAAAAGATAAAATTAATTATCAAGTAATGGGTACAAATACATGGAAACATGTTTCATCTTTTGATACCATGAATGCAACGCAATTGAAATTATATTTATCAGATATTACAGATGGAAATGCTTATAAATTAACTACTAAAAAGCCGAATTATAGCGGACACATATCTTATGAAATTGATTTGAGCGAAAGAACCAATAAAAATGATTATGATTTTTTCTCTAGCAATATCATAAATTCAAAAGCAACTGCAAAAAATGCACTTCGTTTTGTTTCTAAACCTTTTGAAAAAGAAACAATTATTAATGGTTCATTTAGTGGGGAAATAACAATAGCATCAAACAAAAAAGATGTTGATCTTTTTATGAGGTTTTATGAAGTTAGACCAGACGGTTCGTATTTTTATTTAACAGAAAGTAATTTTTTTAGGGTTAGTTATGCAAAAAATAACGAAAAAAGAGAGCTTTTAGAACCCTTTAAACCTTATACTTTTCCTGTAAAGAGAACATTTATGACAGCCAAAAAAATAAATAAAGGCAGTAAAATCTTGGTAGTGATAGGAGTAAATAAATCAAAATACTGGGAAATTAATTATGGAACAGGAAAACGAGTTAGTGAAGAAACTATTAAAGATGCTGGAGAGCCAGTATTGGTGAAATTTTTGAATAAAAGTTACATTACAATCGGTAAGGACTCCAAGTAATTTGGGTTAAAGAAACGTCCAAAACTTTTACACTTTACAACAATACAAATTAAAACAAAGTCTTTTGAGAAAATTAAGAAATAGCGAGTTAGGAAGAATTTCTGTTGAAGAATTTAAAACAGCGACAAAAACACCAATTATTGTGGTGTTAGATAATATTAGAAGTTTAAATAATATCGGATCTGTATTTAGAACTTCGGATGCTTTTCTTATTGAGAAAGTATATTTATGTGGAATTACAGCAACTCCACCAAGTAAAGAAATCCACAAAACAGCTTTAGGAGCTACGGAATCTGTGACTTGGGAATATGTTGAAGATACTTTGGAATTGGTAGAAAGGTTGAAGGTTGAAGGTGTGCGTATTTTATCTATTGAGCAGGCAGAAAATAGTACTATGTTAGACGAGTTTACACCTGAAACGAATCAGAAATATGCGGTTGTTTTTGGTAATGAAGTAAAAGGTGTACAACAAGAAGTTGTTTCTGCTTCAGATAAATGTATAGAAATTCCGCAATTAGGAACCAAGCACTCATTAAATATATCCGTAAGTTGTGGTGTCGTTTTATGGGATTTGTTTAGTAAAATGAAGCATTAGTAGTTTGTTGTAAAGTTCAAAGTTATAAAAGTTATAAGGTTTTGAAAGTTAGATAGTCCCTCCCAAGTTGAAAAGTTCAAAGTTGAAAAGTTTTGAAAGTTGGAAAAGGATTAAAAGTTTGATAGTGTTTACTTCTTACTTCTTACTTCTTACTTCTTACTTCTTACTTCTTACTTCTTACTTCTTGCATCTTGCCTCTTGTTTCTCTTTCCTCGTCATCACGAGGAAGAATGACGAAGTGATCTTTTAATTATGAGTTAGAATTATTATTTCGAGTTACATGATAAACAGATTGCTTCACTTCGCTAGGCTGCGTTCGCAATGACGATTTTCAATCTTGCATCTTGTCTCTTGTTTCTCTTTCCTCGTCATCACGAGGAAGAATGACGAAGTGATCTTTTAGTTGTTAGTTTTGCATGTTATTTTGAGTTACCCGATAAACAGATTGCTTCACTTCGCTAGGCTTCGTTCGCAATGACGATTTTTAATCTTGTCTCTTGCTTCTTGTTTCTCTTTCCTCGTCATCACGAGGAGGAATGACGAAGTGATCTTTTAGTTGTTAGTTTTGCATATTATTTTGAGTTACTAGATAAACAGATTGCTTCACTTTCCCTTCGATCCCTTCGAGAGCCTCAGGGAACGTTCAAGGAACGATGATGAGATGCTGAAACAAGTTCAGCATGACGAAAAAAACAGGAAGCGTCATTCTGAATTTACCTGTGCTGAACTTGTTTCAGTATTTCAGAATCTCACAAAAGTTATAGTTTGAATAATTCGGTGGCTGAGCACAGTCGAAGCCAGAATTATAATAATAGATATTGTTGTATAACAGAGTTGTACAATAAAAATAAACACCTTTTTTTCTTTTTTTAACAGGAAAAATTTGTTTTTAAAGTATTGTAAAAGTATTTTCATGTTTTATTAATCTTTCTAAAATCTAAAAAATTATGTTAGAAAATTTAAAACAATTTGAAATTGCAAAAGAACAATTAGTAACTGTATTCGGAGGCATCGATGGCGGTGGTGGGTCAACTGGAACTGGTGATGGAGACCTATTCGATGGCGGTGGTGGTACAGGAAGTAATGGAGATGGAGACTTTTACTGCGATGAAACAGTTCAAATTTGTTAAGAATTAAATTTGTCTTTATGATAACCGTTACTTTTTAGTAGCGGTTTTTTTATACATCATCACGAGCGTTCCCTGAGGTTCCCTGAGGCTCTCGAAGGCAAACTTTTCCACACTTTCCCTTCGAGGACCTCAGGGAACACCCAAAGAACATTCAGGGAATACCCAAAGCGCACTCAGAAAGAATATTAAGAATTGTTTACTGTACTATTTTTATAAAAACCCAATAAACTTTGTACGTACAGGGCAAAAAGAACCAAATAATTACTATATTTAGCCTGGGCAGATGTTAGTGCTATGTAATTTTTGCTTTATTGTTATAAAAGGCTTAAATTTAGAACGCTAACATATATTTATTAATTTATAAAAACACAGTGTATGAATATTTTTACGCAAACTCAGATTTTAAAAACGATTAAATTTCCAGGTGGTGATGACAATGATATGGACGGCGGAGGCGGAAGTGGCGGAAGTGATGGAGGTGATAAGTAAAAAAATGCTTATTTGTAGATATGATATAAAAACCATTATTTTTGATGATAATGGTTTTTTATTTTTGTGCGTATGTTAAAACGATTACTATTCTTTCTTTTCTTTCCTTATTTAATTTACACTCAAAATTTACATCCTGATAATTATGATTCTATACGAGAGATTATAATTCAAAATGGAAGACAAGCATATTTTGATAAGGATTTAAAAAAACTAAAAAATATTACGAATGAGGTTTTAGGAATTTATAATAAAAATAAAGATTCTATCTTGTTTGCTAAATATTATCATTTTAAAGCATTACAAAATAAATTATTGTATAAAAATGATAGCGCTTTTTATTACTATCATGAATCTAAAGGTATATCAAAATACTTAAATGATTCACTTCAAATAGGAAGAAGATTATTGAGTATTGTAATTTTACAACGTAATGTAAAGGATTTTTTAGGAAGTGAAATCAGTGCTATAGAAGCTTTACATTATTTAGAAGATAATGAAGATGGAAGAATTTATTTAGAAAGAATTTATAATAATTTAGGATTAATATCCGAAGAATTAAATAGAAAAGAAGAAGCGATAGAGCTTTATAAAAAAGCTTTACTAATTAATAAAAAAACAAAAGATCAAAGGAGTTTTATTTTTATTACAAATAATTTAGGGTTACTTCATCAAAAAGATAAGGAACATAAAAGAGCAATAGATTATTTTAATAAAGCTTTAGCAAATAAAGATATAAGAAACAAGCATCCTGATCAATATGCACTTTTACTAGAAAATCTTACTTATAGTGAAGCTCAACTTGGAGAGCAAAAAAATATTGTTAATCGATATACAGAGGTTCTAGAATTAAGAAAAAAACATAAGGTAAATAACGAATTAGCTACCACTCATTTAAACTTAGCAGATTATTACCAAAACACAAAAAATTATACCCAAGCAAAGATTCATGCGCTTGAAGGGTTAAAATACGCAAAAGAAACCCATTACAATCAGCGTTGGCTAGAAGCATTACAAACCCTTTCTGAGTTAAGCACAGGTAACGAAGCTAAAGCATATTTAGAAGAATACATTACCTTAAATGATAGTTTAATTACTCAAGAACGACAGCTAAAAAATCAGTTTGCTAAAATTCGTTACGAAACGGATAAAAAAGAAAAAGAGAATACCTTTTTAAAAGCAGAAAACGAAAGACAAGAGATAGAAGTAGCGCAACAACGCCAACAAAAAGTTATTGGTTGGTTAGCAGCTGCATTAAGTATTCTTGTGTTAGCATCGAGTATGTCGTTCTTTTCTTTTCGTAGAAAAAAATTACTATTTCAGGCACAATTGCAAAAAATAGAAGCACGAGAAAAAGAGCGACGACAAATTGCAAAATCCTTACACGATGAGGTGGCAGGTGATTTGCGTATGTTACATCAAAAATTAGCGCAAACGAATTTATTGGTAGAAGCAGAAAAGCTAGATTTGGTAAAAGAGAATGTTCGTAATTTATCGCATCAATTAAGTAGTGTAAGTTTCGAGAAAGTAAATTTTAGTGACCAGATTATCAACTTAATTAGCGACTATTTTGCTCCGAATTTTATTATACGAGCACATCAACTTAAAGACATCAATTGGTCAGACATTAATAACTCTATTAAACGAGTATTGTATTTAAGTATTCGGGAGAGTATTCAGAATTGTGAGAAGTATGCGCAAGCCTCTCGAATGGACATCAGTTTTAAACTCCATAAAAAATCACTACATTTGGCAATACAAGATAATGGTATTGGTTTCGATACAACAACTGCTAAAAAGGGAATTGGTTTACAAAACATGCAAGAGCGCGTGGAAGAACTACAAGGTAAACTTTTAATTTCTAGTGTGGTAAACAAGGGAACCAATATAGAAATTCAGGTACCCTTAAATGTCTAAAACAACCAAAATACTTATAGCTGATGACCATCAGCTTATTATAGAAGGAATACTTTCTTACTTACAAGGAATAGAAAATTTAGAAATTGTTACAACAAACTCTTGTGACGATGCCTATGCCAAAATAAAAGTTGCCTTGGTAGATGAACCGTTTCAAATTTTATTTACTGATTTAAGTTTCGATAATGTAAATAATATGTCTAAGATTGATAGTGGTGAAAATTTAATTAAAACATTACGTAGAGAAGAGGTTCAAATTAAAATAGGAGTAATTACAGGGCATTCGGAAACTAATCGCGTTTTTAATGTGATTCAGAATTTAAATCCTTCTGCATATTTATTAAAAGGAAAGTGTAATACCAATGAATTGAATTTTGCCATTCAAAAAATGTTAGCAGATGAAATTTATTACACGCATGAAATCCATCAGAAATTATTAAAAAGAGCATTAATAGAAATTCAAATGGATGATGTGGCTATTCAGATTTTAAAAGAGTTACCAAAACATCCTAAGATTAGTAATTTAGAAGGTATTATTACCAAAGACGATGGAAATTTCCTGAAAATTAGGTCAATAGAAAATAAATTAGCGAAGCTAAGAACAGATTTACAGGCGAATAATAATACAGATTTGGTATTAAAGGCAAAGGAGTTAGGTATTTTAGATTAATACTATTTGAAAATTAGTATAATGCGTATAAATCGTATCTAGAACTATTTGTATAACGAAGACTTCTCGATACAAAATTATTCTCTATTATATTACGAATAATTTTACTCGGAGTGATATTTATCGAGATTTCGATTTAAGAATACATTTTTAAATCTATAAATCAAATAATTACGTCATTACGATGAACGAAACATAGTGAAGTGAAGAAGTAATCTGTTAATTTACTAACGAAAACCTCGTTTTTAAGGTTAAGATTGCTTCATCCGTTTCACTCCTTCGCAATGACATTACTATTTGCAATGGATTCAAGATAAAATTAAATCGTATAACCAGTAATTTATGATGAGATTCCGAAATACTGAAACGAGTTCAGTACATGCGAGTTCAGATTGACTTTTGGTTGTTATTCCCCATTATAGAATAATCATATTGTTTTTTAAAACACTGCGGAAATCCACATTTTTTACTACAGATATCCCTTTTTCAGATTTCTTGTTCTTATGTACTTTTGAAACTGAATTAATCAATTAATTCATCAATAGGGAAGAATTTCCTGAGAAAGATTAGAAAGAAGAATTAATCCTTTAGGTAGTACTTAGAGGGTTTTTTTTATGCTTTTTTCTAATGATATAACACGATTTATAACAAAAACTTCGCATATGAATCGTTTCTTTTTCCTTTCTGCTTCGTTAACAAAAGAAACCTTAATTAACGCGAGTTCGATTTAAGAATACATTTTTAAATCTTTAAATCAAATAATTACGTCATTACGATGAACGAAACATAGTGAAGTGAAGAAGTAATCTGTTAATTTAATAACTAAAACCTCGTTTTTAAGGTAAAGATTGCTTCATCCGTTTCACTCCTTCGCAATGAAATTACTATTTGCAATGGATTCAAGATAAAATTATATCGAACTCACGTTAATTAAGAGTATATTCTATTTTTCCGTCTTGTTTAATGAAAAAACAAATCAATTATTTTAATCATAAATCGTATGATTTTTGATTAATTTTTCCGCCCTTAGATCGAGCCTTTCGACTATCGCTCAAGATAAATCTGGAGCTTCGAAGTGACACTATAAATTAAAATGCACAAATCCACATGTAGAACTGCGGAAATCCCCTTTCCCAAATTGTGACCTTAGTATACCTTTGTCATGTGATCATCCGCAATGTAATACAGAGGATGAAAACATTTTAGGGGATTATATGAGAGGTTGATCACAGGTCAACCTCTTTTTTTATACCTATTTGTTTTAAAAGTTGAAACTTTAATGAACTGCTTCAGTGCAAGTATAAGAGGTGTCTAGTGGAAATTTATAACTTTCGATGTAAGTTCTGGGAATTAAATACCTAAATATCACCCTGGGATTAAAAAAAAGAGGAACAAAAAAATAGACTAACTCCTAAAAGCTAGTCTATTATAGTTATAATAATATTACCTATATAATTAACTTCTAACAAAAGTTAAAGGCATTTTATACGTTTTACCAACAATATTTGTTTGGTTTGTAATTACTTTATAGTTTAATTTACTTTTTACGTATGCATCAACAGTATTATTTTCAGACGCAACAGTTAATACAATAATTTCACCTTTGTTGTTTATTGTAAATTCTATTGTAGTAGAAATATCTTTGTTGTAAGCGAAATCAGCTTTTCCTAAAAGTTTGATGATTTCTGTTCTCAATTCAGTTTTAATAGCACTTACTGGTCTATCAGCGTTAGCAAATGCAGAAAAATTAATTAATGTTACTACGATTAATGTTACTAGCTTTTTCATTGTTCTGGTTTTTTTCGGGTTTAAAATATTTTTTTTATTAAATTTTGATACTCCAAAAGTAGTTCAGTCTTCTTGATTTTTGACTATCATAAATGTTAATAAAACGTCTATTTTGAGGTCGTTTTTGTTAAAGTTCTCTAAAAATTAACGTTTACAAAACATTGAAATATTATCATTAAAACAAGGTTTTTATTAATGAATAATTATTAAAAATCACTAAAAAGCTGTTTTTAATATTGAATATTCAATACAAAAAAATAAATAATTTAAAAAACACTGTTAATTTAAGGTGATTTTAGCCTAAAAAATGGACGTCAGATTTGTGCTTTGAGTTTAAAAAAAGTGTCATTTTTTAGAATTAAATTTCATCATGAAGTTAGACTTAAAAGTTCTACCTATTGGAATACGAATTTTATCGATATGAATTTCATTTCCGGAGATTTTATCAATATGATTTAAGTTGATGATATACGATTTATGAACTTGAATGAAATATTCAGGGAGTTTGGTAGTCCAATTTTTTAATGAATCGATAAAAACATATTTTTTTTCGCTGGTAACAAAAGTTAAATAGTTTCTATCTGACTCTATATATAATATGTTTTGCAATAAAACCTTATGTAAAGTTTTGTCGATATTTAAAAATATAGTTTCACTAGCTTCAGTTGCTGTATGTTTTACCCGTTGTTCTATTTTACGTATAGCTTTTAAGAAACGATCGAAAGAGAAAGGTTTTACTACATAATCTACAATTGTATCTAAATCAAAACTATCTAAAGCATAATCTGGGTAAGCAGTAGTAATAACAACATACGGAGGGTTTATAAGTGTTTTCATGAAATCAATTCCCATAATGTCAGGTAAATTGATATCTAAAAAAACAAAATCAACAGTATGTTCTTGTAAAAAGTTATGTGCTTCTTTAGCAGTTTGAAAACTAGCTAATAGCTCTATATTAAATGTTTTACTCAAAAAACGTTGTAAAATTTTTTGAGCAGGAATTTCATCTTCAATAATAATACAAGTTATCATTGCAATTTTAATTTTAACGTTACCAAATAAGTTGCTCCCTCTATAATATTTAATTCATGAGCATTAGGATAAAGTAATTGCAACCTTTTTTTCATATTATCTATACCAATATGCGAGTTCCTTACTACAGCACCATTTTTATATTCATTTTCACAAGTACAGATTAAAAAATCATCTTTTATTGTAAGGTCAATACGAATAACACTGTTTGCTTTACTATGCTTAAAAGCATTCTCTATTATGGTAATGAGTAATAAAGGAGCAATTTTATAATAGAACCCACGTATAGTTTTGGTATAATTAATACGTTTAATTCCTTCTGTTCTTATTCTTTGAAAGGCAATATAATTATCGATGTAATTCAACTCTTTTTCTAACGGAATATAATCGGAATTACTTTCATAAATAATGTGTTTTAAGTTTTCTGAAAGCTTTAAAATTAAATCAGGGGTCTCATCTGGCTTTTCAATAGCATACGAATATATTGTATTTAGGTTGTTAAACAGTACATGCGGATTAATTTGGGCTTTTAAAAATTTTAATTCCATTGCTGTTTTTTCTTCTCTAGCTTTACGAATTTCCTCTTCTTTTCCTAGGTATTTAAATAACAACCATATGAATGAGAAAAATATGAGCGGTACAATAGTTTGCCATAAGTAATTACTTAAGCATTTCATTACCGTACAACCACAAGAAGTAAACACATTACAATAAAACTGAGTAGCAAAAAATGAAATTGATATAAAAATTACAGCATAAGTAAAATACCATTTTCGTTTCACAAAAAATGGAAGTATAAAGAAATGATTAGCATACACTATACTAATTAATATAAAGGCGAATTGTAAAAATGGGTTTTCAGACCAATAATATTTAGAGAAAACAAAAAGAGAAATAAAGCAAAATAATACCCAAAATAGCAAGTGCACTATTGCTTCAGTTATATGTTTTTTAATCACATCCATTTATAACATCGAAAAATACAGATAAAAACGATACAAACTACGATTACGGTATCAAAAGCATAAATGAAGGTATGAAATGCATACTAAGTAACATTTTATGTTGTTGATCCTTGTTTTATTGTTGTATGCTGATTTCTTTTTTGTAGCCTTATTTTGTGTTTTATGTTTGTGAATAACAATATGTTAGTTGTAAAAAACATAAATAAAACAGAAAGATTATGAACTTAAAAATCACAGTTGTTCTATTATTCTTTATTGGAATAGCAACACACAGTCAAGAATTTAAATTTGAAAAAGAAACGATTAATTATGGAAAAATTGCTCAAGGATCCAATGGTGTTAAAACATTTGAATTTACCAACATAGGTGATGCACCATTAATTATAAGCGATATTAAATCGTCTTGTGGTTGTACAATACCAGAAAAACCTGAAAAGCCAATTATGCCAGGAGAAAAAGGGCAGATATCGGTTGCTTACAATACTAAAAGAATTGGTGGGTTTTCAAAAACAATTACTGTTTTTTCTAATGCATCAATAGAAAGAAAGGTTTTGAAAATAAAAGGAAATGTATTCAAAACACTAGACAATTCGTATTCACAAGTATTAGGTAATTAAACAATTGATTATTTCCTCGTGAGTAACTTTTATATGAGTTATTCTCGAGGAATTTATACGAATTAATGTATCAATCAGGGGGGGAATCCCTCGCCTTTAGGCGAAGACTTTAGTTTTTTCTTTAGAAGTTAAAGAATTTCGGAGTTAAGAAGTTATTCTCAATATTTTGAAAACTTCTTTTGACTCCTCTAACTCCTTAGCTTCCCTCGTTTGGTAATATCTTTAGTCGCCTTCAGGTGAAATCAAACCCTTCGGATTCAGCCGATGGTAGTTTAAGTTGACATCAAAGAGTTTCACTAGCAAATACTTCAGAAAAAAAAACAATGATAAAACGTATATACCTCATCTTCTATATTTTTTTAATTATTCACAGCATACAGGCTCAAGTATCAGTTTATAAGAACTTGAATTTACAACTTGTAGAACGAGATAGTATAACTGCAGGAAGAATTGAAAATGCTTTAAATGGTTTTCTAACTGAAGCAAAAGAAAGGACATATTCAGAAAAATATGTGGATACTAAACATCTTAAAAAGTATGAGTTCTTTTTTAATAAATTAGGTGGAATAGGTAAAGGTTCTGAAATATTTCATAAACCAACAGTATTAAAATCCTATCCTATAGCTAATGGAGCGTATCGATTAACAATAGGATTTACTGGAAATAAAGAAGGTATTCCCTTTATTTACCAGATTACAGAATTAAAAGCCGTGCCATATAACGATTCTTATAGGTTTTACTGCCCTTTTATTGAAAACACTAAGCATTTTAAAACAAAAACAATTGAGAACATAAAATACTACTATAGTAGCGTTATTAATGAAATGAAAGCTAAAGAATTTGTTGAGTTTACTAAGAAATTAGCAAAGTTGACAAGCGCACCAATTCCAAAACTAGATTATTATTCGTTTTCTAGTTTAGATGAGTTATTAAAATCATACGGATTCTTATATAGTGCCAGACAGTGCAATTTTTTGTGTTATGATTTAGGTTTTATGGATAATGAAGGAAAAACATACATTACAGGTACTGATAATGAAAACTATGTTTTTGGTTATATCAGTGATTTCTTCTATTATAATTTACCAGATAAAGAAGAAATATATTGGACATTTGTTCAAGGAATTTCTGCATACTACGGAGGCTATGGTTTAAGTCATGATGATATTGCTACATTAAAAAGTCAATTCTCGGACGAATTGAAAAGAAAACCCAACATCAATTTTCTTGAAGAATTCCAAAAAGGAAGAAAATCCACTATAAATAGAAGATTTTCACATTATGTAATGAGTGCTTTTTTATTTAAAGAAATATTAGAAAAAAAGGGTTTTGATGAAGCTTTAAAATTGGTGTATTCAGGTAAAGATGGAGAGCGCTTTTTTGAGATTTTGAATACTACTTTAGGAGTAAACAAGCATAATTTTCATAAAACAATTGTAAAATTAATAGCTGATTAATAATTTTTTGAGGTTATAATTTGTTGTTTTCCTTCTTTTTTAAATAAGAGAAGGAATTTTTTTGTGTTGATTGGAAATCTACAACCAATTACATTGTGTTAATCTGAACGCGAAGGCGTTGTACTTATTTTATAGAATTGAAAAACAAACAGACATAAGAAGTTGTGCCAGTGGTTAGATAATTTCCATTTTCTTTAATAAAAAACTAGCATTCATGTTCTCGCAAATTCCTTTTTTAAAGGTATAATCAAAATGAAGTTCATCATTTATAATTTCAGCATCGAAATAATAATTTTTAATAGCACTTAATTCATTTTCTATTTCGCACAAGCTTAAATCATGTGTTGCAATAATTCCTGTAGCATTAGATGCGACTAATTTTTCAACAAACTTTTTAGATCCAATAGCTTTATCAGTACTATTTGTCCCTTTTAAAATTTCATCTAGAATGATAAAATAAGGAGTAGTTTCAATTTGATCGACAATAAACTTCAATCGGGTCAACTCAGAAAAGAAATACGAACTATCATCTGTTAAAGAGTCGCTGGTACGCATACTTGTAATTAACTTAATAGGTGAATAGCTACAAGAAGTAGCACATACAGGTAACCCAATATTTGCCATGACAATGTTAAATGATACTGTGCGTAAAAAAGTACTTTTACCAGCCATATTAGCACCTGTTACAATAAAGAACTGTTCTTTATCAATTACAATATTATTATCTACTCGTTTTTCTTTTTTCAATAATGGATGACCTAAGTTTTTTGTGTTCAAAAGATGTATATCATTTTTTATCTCTGGAAACACATAGTCCGGATGATTATAGGTAAAATTTCCTAAACTATTGTATGCATCAAAAAAAGTAACGACATCAAACCAATGTTCAACGATACTTCTATAACTCATTATCCAGTTTTCAATAGTATGAGAGTTCCTAATATCCAAAAGAAAAAAACCATTACCCAAAACAGCTAAAAGAATATTGTTTCTATTATCTAAGGCATCCAAAGCTTTAGAAAAATTAGAAAAAATAACTGAAGCTTTTTCTGTATCTGATTGAATTTTTTGCTGCTTTACCTTCAATAATACTGACTCAAAAGATTCATTCTCTATTTCGTTTAACAAGAGTGCATACTGTCTAAATGTATCTTTTATCTGATCTGAACTTTGAGATAAATCATTAACCTTTTTTAAATACCTTCCAGTAATCGTTAGCCCTACAGACATCCATATAAAAATAAAAGAAGGATATATAACATTAAAATATACAGCTATGAATACAGCTATAGAGATAGACGAAAAGACAATAGAGACCCATTTCATTTTTTTAGGGACAAACACGTTATAAGTATTTAACCAGTTAATAATTTGCTCAGCAGAAGTTTCTATTGTTATTAAGCTAGCTATTGCCTGGTACTTTTGACGCCATTTAGGTTTTGTGCTCAGTTCTTGTATAGCGTCTTGACGAAGTTTAATAGCTGTTGTTTTATTTGCTTTTAAGGTATTTGCAAGCTTTAAAGTACTTTCTTTTATGGAAGTTCTGTTGATAAATTGAAAGAAGGAACCAATACCAAACAAGTCAATATCTAAACTATAATAATGTTTTGGATCTTGAAATTCTACACCGCCATTTCTATTCTCAAAATTACCCTCATGTATAGCAAGTTCATCTTCATTTACAATTATTAGTGCTTTAATTAACTTTTGTTTTCTTTTTATATCTGTGTATTTGGTTAATAAAACCAAAAACAAAACAATTCCTACTACAGCTATAACAATGGCTATTTTCCAAAGGTTAAAGAAAAAATAAATACCAAAAGCAGTTGATAGAAACACCAATAGTCTAAGTACGCTTAATTTAGAAATTTGGGCATTCGTTTTACTAAGTTCTTTTTTGTAATTATCTAATTGTTCTTTATAGAATGCTGTAGGTTGCTTCATATACATTTAAGTTCTGGCTGTAAAGAAACAAAAAGTATCTATACTTACTCAGTACGTTTTGCGTAATATTTGTTAATAAAATAATTGAAAACAAAAATTAATATAAAAAAATATCTAGACAAGGATGGTAAAATAAAAGCCATTAATCCGCTAAAAACCCAAATTGATAAGGCGTTTAATGTTCTTGCTTTCTCCCATTTTCCTCTTATATCTGTCAACCTTGTCTTACCTTTTTCCTTTTTTATAACGTAGCACACCATTAAATAGTTAAAAAAACCTATTGCAGATAAATTGAAGCAATAAAACACAAATGGCCCTATTAATGCAAAACTCCCTACATAAAAAGCGGTAGAAAAAGGTAGTAAAACAATAAAGAATAATAAGAATATATTAAACCATAATAACTTATTATCTACGGTACTAATATATTTTGTAATTCTCATATGTGCGACCCAATATAGTGCAGTAACAAAAAAGCTGACAATTAGCCCAATGAAACTAGGAATTTTACTTTCAAGTACATTCCAAGTACCACTATCTTCAACAAGTTTATAATTAGGTATAGCAATTTCAAGAACTAATAAAGTTATAGCAATAGAAAAGATAGCATCACTAAAACTAATTATCCTATTTTTTTCAAATAAAAAATTGTCCATTATTATAATTTTTACATTAAATGTAAAATTAAAAACGCTTAAACAAGATTGTTTAAGCGCTTTTTATAAAAATAATGCTTTTATTATTTACTTAAGGAAGTTTCACATGTATGTTTACATGAGATTTTCCAATTTTTTTATAACTAACAATACCATCATTTGTGTTTTCAGGAGTTAAGTTATACATACTTCCATTAGCTGCATCAACTAAAAGACCAACTCCTCCAACCAAATTCCCCATATACCATTGATCTAATTCTCTTTTCAGCTTAAATTGATATGGTAAAAAATCGTCATGAGATAGTTCAATAGTATACGATTTTTTATTTTTTGATTGTCCTTTAAGTTTTCCCTTTCTGCTTAAAGGAACATTATACAAAGGAGTCTTTCCATAATTTATGCCATTAATAGTAATAGTAGCATTGCTAGGCTCGCTCGTAATGTCAACCATTTGTTTAGAACCATGCATAATAGATGCACAATTATTACATATCAAACCTATAAAAACACAACAGATTAGTAATAATTTCCTCCCCATAGTTAACAATTAACTTTCTATCCTTTTAAACTAGCTTTTAAGAATTCAGTATTCATACGAGCAATGTTCTCTAAAGAAATTCCTTTCGGACATTCTACTTCACAAGCTCCTGTGTTTGTACAGTTACCAAATCCTTCTTCATCCATTTGCTTCACCATGTTTAATACACGATCTGTAGCTTCAACTTGTCCTTGTGGTAACAAAGCAAATTGAGAAACTTTAGCAGAAACGTATAACATTGCAGATGAGTTCTTACAAGTTGCAACACAAGCACCACATCCAATACAAGTAGCAGCATCGAAAGCTTTATCAGCATTTTCCTTATTTACAGGAATTGCATTTGCATCTTGTGTGTTACCTGAAGTATTTACAGAGATAAATCCTCCTGCATGTTGAATTCTATCAAAAGCAGATCTATCTACTACTAAATCCTTAATTACAGGAAATGCTTTAGCTCTAAATGGCTCAATATAAATTGTGTCTCCATCTTTAAACTTACGCATGTGTAACTGACATGTAGTTACAGCTCTATCTGGTCCGTGTGCTTCACCGTTAATATATAAAGAACACATACCACAAATTCCTTCACGACAATCATGATCAAAAGCAACTGGCTCATCACCACTTTCGATTAATTGTGTGTTTAAAACATCTAACATTTCAAGGAAAGACATATCTGGCGATACGTCGTTGATATTATAATCAACCATTTTTCCTTTATCGCTTGCGTTCTTCTGACGCCAAATTTTTAACGTTAACTTCATAATTCTTTCCTTATTTGTATGAACGTTGTTTTAATTCAATATCGTTAAACTCTAACTCTTCTTTGTGTAAAACAGCATCTTTAGGTTCACCTTTGTATTCCCAAGCAGCTACATAAGCAAATTCTTTATCGTTACGTAAAGCTTCACCTTTCTGAGGTCCATCTAATTCAACAGATTCTTCACGGAAGTGACCTCCACAAGATTCCGTTCTGTTTAAAGCATCTTTAGCAAATAATTCTCCTAACTCTAAGAAATCTGCTACACGTCCTGCTTTTGCTAATTCTTCATTAAATTCATTAGCTTCACCAGGAATTCTAACATCACTATAGAATTCAGCTCTTAAAGCTGAAATCTCTTCGATAGCTTCTTTTAAACCTTGCTCATTACGAGACATTCCTACTTTATTCCACATAATTTTACCTAAACGTTTGTGGAAATAGTCAACAGATTTTGTTCCGTTGTTGTTTACTAACTTATCGATTGTAGCACGAACATTCTTTTCAGCTTCATCGAATTCAGGAGTTTCGGTAGAAATTGCCCCTGTACGAATATCATCAGCTAAATAATCACCAATAGTGTATGGTAATACGAAATATCCATCAGCTAAACCTTGCATTAATGCAGAAGCTCCTAAACGGTTTGCTCCGTGATCAGAGAAGTTTGCTTCTCCAATTGCATATAAACCAGGAACAGTTGTCATTAAGTTATAGTCTACCCAAATTCCACCCATTGTATAGTGAACCGCTGGATAAATCATCATTGGAGTTTCATATGGATTCTCATCAACAATCTTCTCATACATTTGGAATAAGTTTCCGTACTTATTCTTTACAACTTCCTGACCTAACTTTTTAACTAAAGCAGCATCATTTTCATTTAAGTGCTTAATTTTTGCTTGCTCTTTTCCGTAACGTTCAATAGCAGAAGCAAAATCTAAATAAACAGCTTCTCCTGTTGAGTTTACTCCGAAACCAGCATCACAACGTTCCTTAGCAGCACGAGATGCAACATCACGAGGAACTAAGTTACCAAATGCAGGATAACGACGCTCTAAGTAATAATCTCTATTTTCTTCAGCGATTTGTGTAGGTTTTAAACTTCCTTCACGAATTGCTTTTACATCTTCCATTTTCTTTGGCACCCAAATACGACCATCATTACGTAATGATTCAGACATTAACGTTAATTTCGATTGATGATCTCCAGATACAGGAATACAAGTTGGGTGAATTTGTGTGTAACAAGGGTTTGCAAAATACGCTCCCTTTTTATGAGCTTTCCATCCTGCACTTACATTACTTCCCATTGCATTAGTAGATAAGAAGAATACATTTCCGTAACCTCCAGTTCCTAATACAACAGCATGTGCTGAATGACGCTCAATTTCTCCAGTAACTAAGTTACGAGTAATAATTCCACGTGCTTTTCCATCTACAATTACAATATCCATCATTTCATGACGGTTGTACATTTTAATTTTTCCACGACCGATTTGACGGTTCATTGCAGAATATGCACCTAATAATAATTGTTGTCCTGTTTGTCCTTTTGCGTAGAAAGTTCTTGATACAAGTACCCCTCCAAAAGAACGGTTATCTAATAATCCACCATAGTCACGAGCAAAAGGTACACCTTGAGCCACACACTGGTCGATAATATTTGCAGATACTTCAGCTAAACGATAAACGTTTGCTTCACGAGAACGGTAGTCACCACCTTTTACAGTATCGTAAAATAATCTGTAGGTAGAATCTCCATCTCCTTGGTAATTTTTTGCAGCGTTAATTCCTCCCTGTGCAGCAATAGAGTGTGCACGACGCGGAGAATCTTGAAAACAAAACGCTTTTACGTTATATCCTAACTCAGCTAAAGTTGCAGCAGCTGAACCTCCTGCTAAACCTGTACCAACTACAATCACGTCAATTAAACGTTTGTTCGCTGGGTTAACTAAGTTGATTTTATTTTTATGATTAGTCCATTTATCAGCAATAGGACCTTTTGGTGTTTTTGAATCTAAAGTTGCCATACTTAAAATGTCTTAGTGGTGATTGAAGTGGTGAACTAAAGCAATGATGATGAATCCTAACGGAAGACCAATTGCATAAACTTTACTAAATGTTTTCAATCCTTTAGTGTATTTATTATTTGCTCCTACTGATTGAAATGCAGAATTAAACCCATGTAATAAGTGTAATGCTAAAAACACAAATGAAAGCACATAAACACCTACTCTGATAGGATTTTCAAACATGTGAACTACGTGAGAGTAAAAATCTTTACCAACCTGACTTTTACCTTCTACATATTTTTCAACCATTTCTGGAACCCAAAAATCATTTAAATGGAATATTACAAAACCTAATATTGCCAAACCACTCCAAATCATGTTTCTACTCATCCAAGTAGAATTTGCATTTCCGTTGTTCTTAGCATATTTTACTGTACGAGCACTTTTATTTTTAATTTCTAGTACAAATCCCATTACAAAGTGGAAGATGACACCAAACATTAATACAGGTTGCAGTAAATATTGAACCGCCCAGAAATTACCCATAAAATATGAAGCTTCATTAAAAGCTTTGGGGCTAAAAACCGATAAAATATTAATTGCAAAGTGTTGTAGTAAGAAAACCATTAGAAAGAGTGCCGAAAGTGCCATGGCAAACTTTCTTCCTATAGAAGATTTTAATAATCCGCTCATTATTTTTAATTGTTGAATGAAATAATTGCTAGCAAAGTTAACACCTAAGTACTGTTTTTACAAGGATTAAAGTTTCTTTTGTTTTATATTTAGAATGGGTTTAAATAGAAGATTGTAAAGCAATCCTAAAACTATGTTGTTGTTTTTTCTTTAAAAAACATTTTTTTTTGTTACTAATATCGTATAAATAAGAATGTTTTTTTGAGTTTTTGATCATGAAAAAAGTAACAACGAATATTTCTAAATCGGCTACATTACCTTCAAGTTTTTATTTTGATGCTAAAATTTGGGAAGCAATGAAGGAAAATGTATTTGCTAAAAGTTGGCAATATATTGGTGATGAAGAACAGATTTTTAATGTAGCTGTAAATACGTATCCATTTTATCTTTTAGAAAAATATATTGAAGAACCTTTAGTGTTGACAAAACATAAGGAAGAAGTGCGATGTTTGTCAAATGTATGCACACACAGAGGTTTTATTCTTTCGCATCATCCTGGGAAAAACAGAAAATTAGTGTGTTCTTATCATGGTAGACGATTCAATTTAGAAGGAAAATTCGAGTTTATGCCAGAGTTTAAAGAAGTTGAAGATTTTCCAAGACCATGTGAACATTTACATCAACTACCATTACAAAAATGGTCTAAATTTTTATTCACAAGTTTAGCACCAGAACAAGATTTTTCTAAAATTTTAAATGAGTTAGAAAGTAGGATAGGTTTTTTAAATGTTGATGATTTTGAGTTTGCGCCAGAATATTCTAAAACCTACAACGTGCAATCGCATTGGGCATTATATATCGATAATTATTTAGAAGGCTTTCATATTCCGTTTGTACATCCTGCTTTGAATAGTATTTTAGATTATGGAAGTTATGATACCATTTGCGATGGAGATATGGTATTGCAAATTGGTTATGGAGAAAATGGAGCTGAAACGTTTAATTTTCCAGAAGATCATCCAGATTATGGTAAAAATATTTCGGCATACTACTATTGGTTTTATCCGAATTTTATGTTGAATTTTTATCCTTGGGGAGTGCAATTAAATATTGTGCGTCCTTATACTGAAAATTTCACCAAAGTTGAATTCTTATACTACATAAAAGATAGGGAAGTTTGGGAACGTATGAGTGGTGAACAATTAGGAGAAAAAACACAACAAGAAGATGAGTGGGTGGTTGAAGGTGTACAAAAAGGATTACGTTCACGCTTCTACTCAGACGGACGATTTTCCGCGACTAGAGAAACAGGAGTTCATCATTTTCATAAGATGTTGAAAAGAGATTTAGAACAATAAAGAAGGTCTAAAAAGATTATTTTTCGTCAAATGGAACTGGTTTCAGTTTCTCATCATAACTGAGAATCAGAAAAATGAGATGCTGAAATAAATTAAGAATGACGTTTTCAAATACTTTTTAGATAGTCTTTTCGCTGTATATGACAAAAAGCATATTTTTAGTGTATATAGCTAAAAATCAATATTTTGTTTAGGGTTCGGCATAATTTAATCTTGAATCTATTACAAATAGTAATGTCATTGCGAAGGAGTGAAACGGATGAAGCAATCTTTGCCTTAAAAACGAGGTTTTCGTTGTTAAATTAACAGATTACTTCTTCACTTCACTATGTTTCGTTCATCGTAATGACGTAATTATTTGATTTATAGATTTAAAAATGTATTCTTAAATCAAACTCGAGTTATTTAGACATAGGTTTATCATGTAACCTCGAGCGGAGTCTCTTAGTTTTTTTGATTTGCTTGCTCTTGTAATAAAGCAATTTGAGTTTCTAAATCGTGCAAGCGATCATAAATATCTACTGGTTCTGGCATTTGTTTTGAAGCATACATGGTAACATACCAAACTTCCATAACCTCATCTACATTTATAGTATAGGTTGGATAGTTTCCGTTTTTATTATCACTCTTTAAAATTAATTTACCTCTTTCTTGTATCCTGTTAATTACACGTTTTAAAACAATTCCATCGTTTTTAGTTACAATTACATATACTCGTCCATCTTTAATATCATGTAAATCTTCTACATATTGGCCAAATACCAAATCACCATCAAAAAAAGTACGTACCATAGAATTTCCTTGAACTTCAAAACAGCGAAAAGAACCATGACGCAAATGCGGCATATGAAAAGAAGGTAAATTTTGAATATACTCTGAATCTCCATAACCATTTAAATATCCAGCTCTGGCTTGAGTGGGAACGAATATAATATTCTCATCTCCTAAAGAATTTGTAGAAACTACTTGCGGTGTTCCACTATAATGACTGTAGGGTACTTCTTGACGAAGCATGATGTTACTTTTTCCAAATAAATAATCGGGATTAATACTAAATTCATTAATTATAGAGGTAAGAACATCGTACCCAGGTTTTGTTTTTTTACGACTACCATCGGGTTGAGGACGACCATTTACAATACTGTCTACAGTGGTTCCTGTAACACCAATTCTTTTAGAAAAAGATAAATTATTTAATTTATGAAAATCTCTAATTTCCGCTATTCTTTTTGAAATATCCATCCTCGTATTTTTAACATAAAATTAAACTTGAAACATTTGTTTTTTGTGTAAAATGTTTGTATTTTTGTTCTGTGTTTAAATGCAAATATAATAAAATTTAAACATATGTGAAAAATTGCGAATTCTTTAGAGATGTTAATCTGTTATACTTCATTTTCTTATCATCTCTGTTTTTAACTTTCACACTTTTTTATTGATTCAAAAATTTTATACGGCTGTTGTTGTACTATTTAGATAAGCAAAAAGAAAAGTAACATACGCTTTTTAAAATTTAGAAATTATTAAAAGAAGTAGGATATCTGTTGTACAATATCATTGTAATGTGTATTACAGATAGTCATTAAAAAAATGTACTCATATGGAAAAAAAATCAATTACTTCAAACCTTTTTAGGTTTGTAACGTTGCGTTCGCCACAATTGGCAGATGAAAGAAAAAAGGACTTATTATTTGTATCGTATCCTGAAGAAAAAGAATTAGAGAGTATTGCGCATCAATCGGTGGCAAGATTAGCACCAGGTCAGGAAGAAGAAAAAGCAGAAGCTTTAGAAAAAGCCTATGTTTCAGAAAATTTCGATGCTATAAAAAGTAGACAAGAATTACGAAAAAACTTTGGAAAATTATATGATTTTTCAAGTTGGTTATCGCGTAACAAACATTATTTAACTGCTAAAAGTATCACTGAGAATTTAGCTGTTATTCTTGCAGATGGAAATGCAATTGCCGAGGCTGTTCCGACAGTTGAAAATAGTATGATTTTACAGGAAGACGAAGAAATTCTATTATGGAATAATTTATTTTATCAAACCATACATAAAACCTCAACTTCAGTTCGTGAAATACTAATTCAACTTTTAATTACGAATCGTTTTTTACAAGCGTTTAGTCAGTATGCTAACGAACAACAATCGGAATCGGAAGGGCAAACAGGTGATGAATCCATTCAATTTACAGAAGAACAACAAAAGGAGTTTACATGGAGAGCCAATGCTAGTGTTATTATTCCTAAGGAAGTGTTATACGCGCCTAAGTCTAAGGTAAAAAAACCAAAAAATGAAGGATTAACTGCGAATCAATCTGAGGTTTTAGAAAAAATGGTTCTTGTAGATCAAGCGAAGTCTAAACTCAAAATGTATGAGACAGCGCTACAGGAAACAGAAAGAGCGGAGTTATTATATAATAAAGAGGAAGAAAAAAAATATCAGGCAGCAGTTAACGATTATCAACAAAGGCTTGCTGAGCATCAAAGTTCAACAACAATTGTATCTCCAACAGATGCTGTAATTTCACCTGCTGATGAAATTTCAACAGAAGATAATCCAGCGCTTGATCCTGTAAAAATCATACCCTTTACTTATGTGAAATCTCCAGAAATTGTTCGCTATCCTGAAGGAACAACACTTAGTGAATCGGAGGCTAAAGTAGTTGCGCAATTATCTGCGGAAACACAAGCACTGATGAATACTAAAGAGTTTGAAGTTTACGATACGTTTGCAGAGGTTAAAACTTTATTACAGTCCAAAATTAAGAGGGAGAATCAAATAATTTTAGAGAATGCACCTCAATCGACACAAGGGAGAATGGCAGGAGGAAACGTAATGTCAAATGATAATGAACTGCCACAATATGGTTATTCGATTGTTACACAAAATGTGTTTTCTCAAACATTTACCACATTTGATTTATATTTAAATGTAAAAGATGTGTCAAAAAAGATTACTGCGGTGTCTTATGAAATAATCGATGAAAAAGGGGTTTTTAATCTTTCTGGTACTGAATTTAGGGTGCTAACACCTACTTTTGAAGAAGCCGAAAAGATCAAAATTTTCCCGAAAGGAGTTACTATTGGTGAAGGAGATTATACTTTTAAAGGTGAAGTTTCTCTATCTGATGGTACAGTAGTAGCGTTTGATTCAAGGATGACATTAATGTTCCAAAATTCAGTTTTAGACGGAAAAGATATTGGCTTTGCTACAGTAGTAAACTCAGGAGATGCTGGTGCTGATTCTGAAAGTCCAGACAGTGAGGAAATTTATGGTGTTACTCAATTAGGTATAGCAGATTTTAGACGTGTAGAACAAGAAGTGTGTTGTTACGTACCAGGAGAGGTTTCACATATTGAGAATATTATGGCTCGTGAGTATAAAGAGCGTAGTGTTCGAAACCTAACTTCTCATGAAAGTACTAACGAAGTAACTTCTGAAAAAGAAGCAGAAGTATTAACAGATACTACTTCTACAGAACGTAATGAATTGCAACGAGAAACATCATCAATTGTAAATGAAGATACGACTTCTAGTTTTGGGGCTAATGCAAGTGTATCAGCAAAAATATTTGGAAGTAGTTTTTCTGCCGGATCAAATTATAATAGTTCATCAAGTAATTCAATTTCTGATTCAAATTTACAAGCGCAAAGTTATGCTCAGGAAGTAACAGAACGCGCTTTAGAACGTGTAGTAGAAAAAGTTAGTAGAAAGCGAACAACCAGAATTTTAAAGGAACATGAAGAAAATACCACACATGGTTTTGATAATAGAAAAGGAGACGAACATGTAACAGGGGTATATCGTTGGGTAGATGTTATCTATAAAAATAAAATGGTGAATTATGGTAAACGATTAATGTATGAATTTGCAATACCAGAGCCAGCTAAGTTTTACATTAGTAGTAATTTTAAAAATAATGAAAACAACGATCAAAACAACAGTAGAAATAATTTAATTTCATCTGTAAAACCTATAAATCCTAAAGATTTAGTATTACCAGGGCTAACGGCAGGGTTAAAAAACGCATCACAAATAGATGAAGGAAATTATCAACGAATAACATCGATTTATAATGCTGAAGTTAACCCATTTCCTAAGCAACTTATTACGGTTGGTAAATCTTTTAGTTTAAGTTATAGTAAAGCGACAGATACAAATGAATCTGCAAACTTGAATGGAAAAATTGAGTTACCTGAAGGTTATAAGTCGATTCAAGCAACTGTTGGTTATAGTGCTGCCGATAATGGAGATACATCTCGAAAAGGTTTTTATATTCATGTAGGAAATAAAAAAATGGGAGGTGCTGGTAGTAGTTTGCCTATTCATAAAGAAGGAGTTACTACAAGTATAGATAATTATGTTAATGAAGTTCCGGTTTCTGCTGTTTTATTCAATTACTTTGAAGGAGCTTTAAACATAGGTGTTAATTGTACAAGAACAGACGAATATTACCAACAATGGCAAAACGAAACATTTAATGCCATTATGAATGCATATTACGAACGTGTTCAAGAATACAATGAATTCCAACAAGCGCAAGAGGTTTCGCCAGAGGAAAAAGAAAAACAACAAGAGTTTAGTTCTCAAATAAACCGTGGTATTGAAAAACGAGAACTAAAACGTATTGCTATCGATTTAATGACTGCTCCTTTTAAAGATCTTGCTATAAGCAGAGGTCATTACGGTAGTAGCAATACAAAAGTTATAAAATCTGAGAGTCTTAACGATCATGCTTCAGTAGTAAAGTTCTTTGAACAAGCCTTTGATTGGGAAATTATGGCTTATACTTTCTATCCGTATTTCTATAAGGAAGAATCAAAATGGGCAGATAATTTTGAATATTTAGACGCTAACGATCCTATTTTTAAAGCCTTTTTACAAAGTGGAATGGCAAGAACTGTTGTGCCAGTTACTCCTGGTTTTGAAACCGCGGTCAATTGGTTTATGAATACTGGTGAATTGTGGAACGGACAAGGAATAGTAACCGATACTGAAGAAGATTTGTATGTTTCTATAGCTGAAGAAATGCTGGAACCAGAAGGTGAGGTAGAAGGTACTTGGGAAACTCGTGTACCTACGGCTTTAACTATTTTACAAGCAGATTCTGTAGTATTAGATGAGGGAGGTTTGCCTTGTAATCCGGATTGTGGTGAGCATAGCCGATTTAAATCAAGTACATACAGGTTAGGCGGAGCACCTTCAGTTCCTGCTGGTCCTGAAGGAGTAGATTTTGATATTGTTGGAGAAACAAATACCGTCCAATAATTGAATTAGGTCTTATATAAATTAGTGCTATTCAATCCTAGTTTTTTTTACTAAGATTGAATAGCACATAATAAAAATCATAAAAATAGAATGTATGAGTACTACATTTAAATTTGCTGATAAATTTGATTTTACTCCACCATTTGATTTTAAAAATTTTGAAGAAGAAGCGTTTGATGTACATAAAGGAAAAGTAATTTTAAATCAAAAAACAGTAAAAACAGGAATAATTTGGGTGAATAGTGAAGCCGATTTTAAGAATAAGTTTGGTTTACTTAAAAACGATCCTAATAAATTCAGAGTTTTTATAGAGCTTAAAAAGGGAGTAAAAAAACAGCAAGGAGAATACAAAAAACTAAAAGATTCTGGAATATCATTTAGTAATTTTAAAAAAATTCACGGAATTACATTAGGTCAAAATTTAGTAAAAGCAATAGAAAGTGAAAATAAAAAGGAAAACACAGAAATTATAATAAGTGACTTTTTTAACTGGTTAAACATTCGGGAATCTAGAGAAGAAGAGACTTACAACCTTCTTTATAAGTATATTCAAGATTTTGCAATAGATTATCCTTCTGAAGTATTTCAACCAGAGAAAGTTTATGAAGAATTTTTCAAGTTAATACAAGATTGTATCTCATTAGGAGTCATCGGAATAAATGACATAGCCAAATACCTATCAGAAGAAGTTTTTAATGCTTTAGCTCAGCAAATACGAAAATTAAAACTTGAAGAAAATAAATGGAATCCTGCAAGTGAAGACAAAGAAGGGAAATCTAATTATGATCCAATTCTTAAAGATTTTTCTAATGTTGAAGAGGGTATTAATGCCATTTTTGATCAATTAGTTGCTTTTAATGTTCAGTCTACAGAAAACGAACAAGTAAATAACATAATTGCTAGGCTTAAAAACATAGCTGTACAATTTTTTGAAGCATTTAAAGATATTATCCTTAATCCTTTAAAAGCTTTAAACGAGTACATAAGAAAGAATAATGCATTTATAGTAGGTTTTATAAATGGTTGTATTGACGCTGTTGCTACTTTTTTTGAAGGTTTAGGTTTTATTATAGGATTGTTTAATTATCGTAATTTAAAAGAGTTTATAGTTGCTGTTCAACAACTTATCAAAAACTTCGATTGGTCAATTATTCAAAAATTTATAAAGGACGAACTTCAAAAGTTATTTGCTTTTATCTTCGAAGGCGATCCATATAAAAAATCATACGAGCTAGGTCAATTTTTTCCTAAATTAATAGAAATTGGTTTTAGCATTGTACTCGGTGCCAAAACAATAGTATTAACTGTAAAAAGAATAAACGAAGTTCGTAAGGTTTTAGTTAAACGGTTTAAAGAAATACGAAATAGTTTACTCTTTAACATAGATAATAAGATCTTAAAAGAATTAAAAAAAGAAGGGATTTCTGTAAAAGTAAGTTTTAACACAAGTGCTCCTTTAAGTTCAGCTACACCAGGGCTTGGAGTACCTAAATTAGAAATCAGAAATAAAGAATTCGAAGTTGTTTTTAAAGGAATTTCTATTAAAAAGTTTAATAATGAAAAAGAATTGAACCGTTTTCTAAAAACAATGAAAAAAGACATTGATTTTGAAGCGGAAAGATTTAATGCTATTTTTAAAGATTTCTTAAGAGAAAGAAAATGGAAAGTACGAAGAACACCTGGAGGAAATAAAATAGAATTAATCGACGAAAATAAGGATATTGTTCTTTATAGAAGTAAAAAGGAAATAGGTATTGAAAAATATATTAAATATTCTAAATTACCTGAAGAAAAGAAATTTGATCTTCTTGAGAAGATGTATAATTCAATATCAACAAATTCTAATAGATATAGAAGATCTAAGGCTCAAAAAAAGCTAGAAAATAAAGGGTATGATATAGATATACCAGAAACAAATATAGGCATAGGTAAAGGAAACGGTGTAGCACCAGATTTCTCTGTTATGGGGAAAGACATGTTTTTAATTGATGGTAAGTTAGGCAATGGTCTTTATGACGAAATAGAAGGGTTTAGTAATGCTGATATTGAAAAAGCATTTAAAATTCTTAATGAAAACAATGGAATTATTAAAGCTAATGTAACTAGTGATAGAAATGCAGATTTTTCAAACTGTTGGAAAGAATTAGGTATTAATGAAAAATTAGGAAAACAAATTGAAAAAATGGATTTAACTTGGCATCATTTAGATGATCTCGATTCAGATATAAAAAGTTCTTTCCAACTTGTTAGATCTGAAATCCACTTGCAAACCTACAAACATATTGGGAGTAATAAACAAATACAAGTACTTTTAAATTTAATAGATTAACACATTATGAAATTCAAAAAAAAAGAAGAAAAATTAATCTCTAATTTAGATATTACAAATTTAGAACTGGAGTATAAAATTTCCTTACCTTCTGATTATAAAGAAAAAATGATAGAAATGAATGGCCTTTCGGCTATGACAGATCTATATTTTAAATCAGAAATATGGGATGATGAAATAGAGTTTTTTTATGTTTTTTCAATTAAATATGGTTCAAGTACTTTTGAAAAATATAACACAACAGGAGAATTAAATGATTATCCTGAAGGTCATGTTTCTATAGGGAGATCAAGAACAGGTCACTTTTCTATGTCAGTAAGCAAAAATAACTATGGTAGCATTTACGTTTATTATTCGGACGGGGAAATACATAAGATAGCAGATTCTTTCACAGAATTTTTAGAAGGATTAAAAGAAGCTTAAAATCTTTGTACTTTATTATGAAAACTAGATAACGTGGTTTTACAATCCACGAAACCAGATAGCGCGGATTTGTAATCCGTGAAAAACAATAACATTTATAATTATAGCTTGGAAATTTCCAGGCTATAATTTTTTAAAGGAAAGCACGGATTTAAGGTACAAATCCGCGCCAGCTGGTGATCCAATTTCTATCTTAGGGAAATTATTTTTTAATATAGTAAGAACAAACGCTTGGAATAAATTAAAGAAACTAGGTGTTTCTATGCTGAAAAATGAAGAAGGTTTCTTTGTGTTTTCTAGAAATGGAGAAAGTATAACTGAGGCGCTTTCAAAAGATGAAGCACTAGAGTTTTTAGAAGAACTATTCTCTGACTTTAAAAAATATTCTATAAGAAATATAGAAGATTATTTAGATGAATTAATTGAAGTTGTAAGAAAATCTAGAATAAGTGGTTTTAAATTAAAACCGATGCTTAGAAAATATTTAGGTGAAAATAAAGGTATTCATCCTTACACTGGACGACCTGCTGAGTTTAATTCTGTAAGATATTTAAATTCAAAGCAAAGAAATCTATTGGAGATACAGATTAAAGATGGCAAAATTATTGATTCTAATGGTAAGTTATTTGATTCTCTTGATCTATCAAATAAATTTAATAATGGAAAAGCAATCTTTGTCATGGATGATTCAGGTAAAATATTTGCTTCCACAGATTCTTGGGTTGGTGAGTTTCATCATTCAAGTTTTTTAGGAGGAAATCCTGTAGCAATGGCTGGTGAAATAGAAGTCTTCAATGGTATTCTTATTGGAGTTAATAATTCTACAAGGCACTATAGAACTAAGGAAAGGCATATGAAACAATTTTTAAACTATATAAAAAATCAAGGTGTAGATATAAATGTTTTAGATGTTGAAATAATAAGATAAACAAATTAAAATATGGAAAATAAAAATTTATTAATTATTCCTATGTGGACTCTTTATAATATGAAGGATTTAGAGGATATCAACTTTGATATTAATTTGTCTGATTACATTAAAAGAGGATATAATTTAACAAAAAGAAAAGAACTTTATGAAGTATTAGAATGGGCTGAGGACAATCCTAATTATAGTTTTATAAATTTAATGGATAATGCTCCAAGCGTTAGAAAAATAAAATTTACAAATAAAGAGATTTATTTACATCTAATGAATTTCAAATCTTTTATGGAAAACACAGAATTTTCTTTATTAATTGATAATAGACCAACTAATCTTCCATGGGAAAGATAAAGACGGATAGAATAGATTTGTAACTTAAATCCTTAGGTCTGATACAAAAATTAAACCAGATCTAGGATTTGCAGTTCACGAAAAACAATAACATTTACAACCAGATAGCGCGGATTTGTAATTTGTGAAAAATAATAATATTTATAATTATAGCATGGAAATTTCCAGGCTATATTTTTTAAAGGAAAGCATGGAAAGTATTTTCATAATCAGCTGATTAATTGATATTAAAAGAATAAAATAAAACTATTATCATGAAAAAACTAAGTATTAGAAAAAGTGAAATTAATATATCAGTAAGTGAATTAAAATTGTTTATAGATTCATACAATTTAGTGCTTCCTGATTCCTATATTGAATTTATTTTAGAAAATAATGGAGGTTACTCTTCTGAAACTCTATTTGGATCATCTACTGAGGATGGATTTATTATTGATTCGTTTTATTCAATACGTCCAGATTTAGGCGATTTTGCAAGTAATTTAGGTAGATTAGTCAATGTAAAAAAAATTTTAGAAAATAATTTGAAAGATAAAGATTTACCTGTAGAGCTTTATCCATTTGGAGATGGTGGAGCGGGAACGTTTTTTTGTATTTCTATGGATAAAAATTCTTTAGGTAAAATTTATAAATATTATTGGGATGGAAGTGGTTAGAGTATGTTTGTGACTCGTTTGAGGAATTTATAAATGGTCTTAAATAACATTAATATTTTAGAGTCCATAAAAACCAGATAGCGCGGATTTGTAATCCGTGAAAAACAATAACATTTATAATTATAGCCTGAAAATTTTCAGGCTATAATTTTTTAGAGGAAAGCACGGAAAGCATTTCCGCGCCAGCTGGGCTCGTATATAAAGGGAGAAAAGTAGCTGAAGGTACGATTAAAGAGGTAAAGCAATTTGTAACCAAACGCTTGTTTACCTATGGAAAAAAAGATGATACTGTTTTAAAGGAGTTAGATGAGATTATAAATGCTGATTTACTAGCAAAACCAAGAAAAATAAGCGAGTTCGGAGGAGGTAAAATACTAAAGAAAACCCAAATAAGAAAGTTAAGAGGAGAGTTAAAAAACAGAGGTGTTTTTCTAATTTTACAAGAAGATTTAAATATTAAAAGAATAGTAAATCAATTTAAACCGATACGATTAAATGGTTTAATTTTTGACAATCCAAGAGATTTGTTTTTCTTTATGAAGAAAAAAGGTTATGCAGGAGCATTTGACTCTAGAACAAAACAAATGATTCTTGCAGAAAAATCAACAGAATTAGTAGCTTTTCATGAAAAAGCACATTTACAACATTTTGAAGAATTAGGAGAAACATATCATACATTACCAACATGGGATAAAGAGACATACGTTTGGGAACAAATTTTCTCAAGAAAAAGAAATTGGACAAAAGAAGAATTGGAACGTAGCTTAAACTATGTTAATAGAGAGAGAAGAAAAGCAGGTATACCGGTTTTAAATATTAGATTATGAAACATACAGAAGAACAAATCATAAAAAAAGCAAAACAAATTATAAAAGATTTAGATGGAGAATATTATTTTGAAGATTGTACAGATGGTACATTCTTCAAAGAAGATGAAGAAATTCTTCATGGGAGTTTAAAAGGAAAAAAAATACCCTGTTGGACAGTTTTTGTAAAAACTATTTTTGATAACTCTGATCATTTATTTATTTCAGATGAAACAGGTGAACCTGTTTATTATCATAATTTTAATATGATGGTTTATGAAGTAGAAAAAGATAAAGAAGGTAAATATTACAAGATAGAATAATCAGTAACAAAGAACACTTTACAAATTATAGCTTGGAAATTTCCAGGCTATAATTTTTTAAGTAAAGCGGGAAAAGTATTTTCTGCGTGAGCGGGAATTTAAAGAAGCATGTAAAAGTTGTAACCCAATGCTTAGGAGTTTAATATAGTGGAAGATTTACCCCCGCTAGCGCTCGACCCCTGTCGAGTGAAAAATAAGTTAAGAATATTAAAACCAGAATTTCAAAAAACATATTACCACAACATTTTTAATAAGTGTTGTGGTTTTTATATTTTAACCCTGCTATTAGTAGAAAATATAAATTCCATAATACATCAGGAGTGTACTTTGTGAGTTTTGCAACCGTATACTGGATTGATGTCTTTACAAGACAGTCTTATTTTAATGTTTTAGTAGATAGTGTCAACTATTGTAGAAAAGAAAAAGCAATGCAGTTGTACTGCTATTGTTTTATGCCTAATCACATTCATTTTATTTTTCGTTCAGGTAAAGAACAACCCATGGAGTTGTTAAGAGATTTTAAAAGGTATACGTCAAGAAAAATGATTGAAACAATCCAAAGTAACTCACAAGAAAGTAGAAAAGAATGGTTATTATGGATGTTTAAGAGAGCAGGTAGTAAACAGAGAAATGTTAAAACATATCAATTTTGGCAACATCATAATAGACCTATAGAATTATGGAGTACCAAAGTTCTTCAACAAAAAATAGCCTATATTCATAATAATCCAGTAAAAAGTGGTTTTGTAGTGCATCCAGAAGATTGGAAATACTCAAGTGCAAGAAACTTTCAAGGAGATCAAACAGAATTAGAGATAGATAATATTGGTTTTATAAATTAAGATTAAAGATCACTCGACAGAGTCGAGCGCTAGCAGGGGTACCCAAAATTAAATTAAATATGAAATATATTTTTACAAAAAATCCGTACAATCAAAAAGATATAAACAACCTTTATGGAGTAGAATACGATTCGTTAGAAGATAATGAGAAGTCATTATTAGAAATTGCTTGGGATGGTTGGACTGTATTAGAGGTTGAGAATATAATACAAAAAACTAAAGAATTAAAAGGTGAAGATTTTTTTGATTACATCGTTGAAGGAAGTGAACTGCGAATTTCAATAGACAATGAATATGTTTTATTCTTTGACTGGAGAACAGATAATACTGATGAAGATTTTAGATGGTCAACCGAAAAATTTTCAACTTTTTTGAACTCTTTTAAAGAGTTTTTAAAAGAAAATAATAGGTGATTTGGAAATAAAATATTTAAAAAAATTACAAAGCATTAAAAAAGTTAGAGGTAAAGAAAATAAAGGTTATACTATCGGTGAAATAGTGACTTTAGAAACAAAATATAATAATAGTGAACCTTTTCCTCTATCGTACAGAGAATATCTTTTTATTGGAGGGAGATATTCAGGTGTAAATTTAGATGAAGCTTTTGGTTTAGATTGGTTACAAACAAAATCAAAAGAAGTATTAAAAGAAAATAATCAAAAAATAGAACGTCCTTTCTTTGTTATTGATCAATTAGATACATGTGAACAGTTTGGTTTTTTTTATTTAGATGAAGAAGATGAAGACCCTATTATTTATAATTGTATGCCTCCTTATGTTGAAGATGGATATCCTCTTATACAGCCATATAGACAAGGTAGATTATCAGAAGTAATCAACTCTTTAATTGATAGTGCTGAATCTAGATTTAAATATAGATAAATTGGAATCAAATAACCCCGCTAACGCTCGACTCCTGTCGAGTGCTAAGTAAGTATTATTAAAAACCAGATAATGCGGATTTACAATCCACGAAAAACAATAACATTTATAATTATAGCTTGGAAATTTCCAGGCTATAATTTTTTAAGTAAAGTAGGAAAAGTATTTCCGCACCAGTGAGATTAAACTACCTTGCAATTAAGAAACAGGTGTTTTTTGTGTAAAAATTCACAATAAATTAATAGTATTTTAACTGTATAATGTTGTTTTTTCTGCAATATGTTTGTATATTTGTAGTGCTTATTTAATAGTTCAACTATTGTTACAGGGAAAAGAAAAATTGATTAAACTACAATCTAGTTAAGAAAAAACGGAAAAGAAACACGAATCAATCATAAACTTATTGTCTCTGCTAACGCTAAAAAAACATTTGTATGAATAGTTTATTATCTGTGGCGTTATCGCAATTTGGTATTAAGCAACTCAAAGGAAAAAGAGCACATCCGCAAATCGTAAATTATTTTACCGAATTAGGTTTTCCTAAAACCACATATAAAATCGGTAAAGTATGGGCAAGTGCCTTTGTGAATTGGGTAGCTAAAGAAGCGGGGTATGAATATTCTTCAGATATATCAGCGAGAAGCTGGTTGTCTGTCGGAGAGTCTATTCATGAACCTCTTCAAGGAGATATCGCAGTACTTTGGGATGAAACACCAACGAGTACTACAGGCCATGTTGGTTTTTTTGTAAACCAAACCAATAGGTATGTGTACTTATTAAGTGGTCATCAAGTAGATGGTGTACATATTAAAGCATATCCGAAAACCAAATTGTTAGACTACAGAAGATTAAGAAAAAATCAGTAAAAATTTGACTATGAAACAATCACTTATGTGTATTGTAGGGTAAAATATTTCTGTAAAGAAATGTTTACATAACATGTATAATTTATGATCTCTTTTTAAGAAAGAGTATCATGAGTTGACTGTTTATTTTGTGCCAAAAAATAAGAAATATCAAAATTAAGATTGTATAAATTTCATTATTTATTTCTTGATATTTAGGTGTTTACTAATTTTTTGATAATAATTACAATAAGAAAAAAATGAAAAAAAATAAAGAAGAATTAAAAAGCTATTTTGAAACAGGAGACAAACCCACACAAGAACAGTATTCCGATTTAATCGATAGCTACATCGATGCAAAACAATCCGAAGGGGAACCCAACCGAAGATTTGTGATTGATGAAACAGGGGAGGTTACCATAGCAACAAAAGAAAATGTTCCAGAATATACACTTTCAGATGTTGTAAACAATAAGTTATCCTTATTAAAAGACGGAGTTGCAGTTAAAGAAATCGATTTAACGACTTATATAGACGATACCAATTTAGCTCGTTTAATTTCAGGCACAGTAGATACTAATGGTATTGCTACGTTTAAACGTGATGATGATTCTGAATTTACAGTTGATTTTGGTAGTTTGTCAGGCGGAAGTACTGCTATACCAACACTTCAAGAAGTTTTGGATGCAGGGAGGTTTGCAAATCAATCTATCCTATTAAATGAGGGAGGAATTCAAGTTGTTTTAAACGGCGGAACCAGTAGTTTTTTAGGTAAATTATTAAAAATTAAAGATAATAATGCTTCAGATGGTCTAGAGATACAAGCCTATACTACAGAAATAGTTTTTAAAACACCAATTAATTCAACAACTATTGGTGGTACAAATAAATTCAAGTTGTTTTTTGGAGACAATAGATCTTCAGATGAAGATTCAATTATAAAAGTAGCAGAATTTTATGGAAGAGTAGCGGGTAAAGCCCCCAAACAACCGAATGAATTTGTGACAAAAGAATTTGCAGATACAACATATTTAAAGAACACTTCTGAGACTAATTCTGTACCTGCTTCTTCAACAGATAAAGGAACTAAAGGAGAAATTCGATTTACCGAAGACTATATCTATGTGTGTGTAGATACCAATACATGGAAAAGAACTGCCTTAGAAAATTGGTAATTAAAAAAGAAATTTTATTTGAAATGAAAAAAAATAAACAAGAATTAAAAAGCTATTTTGAAACAGGAGACAAACCCACACAAGAACAGTATTCCGATTTAATCGATAGTTATATCGATGCAAAACAATCCGAAGGGGAACCCAACCGAAGATTTGTAATTGATGAAACAGGGGAGGTGTTATTGAGTCCTGAATACGAAACCTCGATATTAAAAATAGAAAAAGAGTTTTTTATCGAGGATTTACAAAAAGAAGCGGTATATGAAATTTTGCCAGCACAAGGAGAAAATACATTGCTAACAGTGCATAAGGCAATTATAGACGTAGAAATTAATACTCCGTATGAAGGCGTAACAACAAGTCCCATTTTTGAAATAGATAGTAACGGTGAGTATTTTATCGGAACAAGTGCGTTTTTAAATATAAATGAACTGGGTAGAAAAATTGCGATAAGAAGACCCTCTGGAGGAGAGTTTACAACATCGATACTTAATAAACCAATACGTATGATTCCAAAATTAACAGGAATAAATGGAACGTTAATAGCAAAAGTAATTGTATTCTATTCAAAAACAGAAATTTAAAAAATTAAGAAAAATGAAAAAAAGTAAAGAGGAATTAAAGACATATTTTGAAACAGGCGATAAACCCACACAAGAACAGTATTCCGATTTAATCGATAGTTATATCGATGCAAAACAACCTGAAGGAGAACCCAACCGAAGATTTGTAATTGACGAAACAGGGGAGGTTTCTTTAGCGTCCGGAAGTCTAAAAAACTACGATTTAAATTTTACACCAGCACAATTAGACTTCACCTACTTTGGAGAACATGTTTATGGTGTTTTATTGCCTATTCCTGAAAAGAATAGTGATGGTGAGTATGTTTTTAATCATAGTCTTGGTATAGAAACATACTTAAAAATAGAGTTATGGGAAAATGGTTTAGCATCTCCTATACAACCGAGTTCTAACAATGTTCCATCGAGAATAGAAGTTAAGGAACTTTTAAAAGATGCGGATAACGATGTTTTAGTATTCGATGCGAATACGGTGAATATTAAGCTTACACCTTCATCAGATGTAAATTTAAATCAGAGACTATTGTATGTAGAATTTATGCTGCCATCAGAAAAATTTACACCAAAAATACAGTTTGTAAGTTATGGTTTTGATCCAGCAATTCATGATATAAATGATTATAAGTTGCGAGAATCATTTTCGTTTGCTAGTGCATTATATGTAAGAGATCAACAAAGAAATACAATTCCATCTACTGTTATAGATCATTCTAGTGTTCAAATAACAGAACCAATTCCAAGAACATCTAAAATAGTAATTGGATTTGAAGCATTTGATGGAATTTATTTTGAAGAAAGTGCAGTTTCAAACCAATTTGATATTCAAATCACATTATCGAATGGTGATTTTACCAATGATGTTATTTATTTACCAGTTGCTTATTATAGCTAATATGATTTAGAGTTGTTAAAAATTTACCCAAACTACTGAAAAAACAGTGGTTTGGGTTTGTGATCAAGAAAAAGAAAATGGAAAAAACAATAACCACCATTCAAAATCTTATCGATTATTTAAAAATACCAGATTTTGATAGTAAAGAAGATCCTGAAGTTGTTGTGAGAAAAATCACAAGAACAGCAACTTTTGTAGAAGAGTTTATGCCGTTGAGTGCTTTTCAACGCAAATATAAAGAAGTAAGTATTCCTCAAAATTTGTATATAGATACCAATGATATCGCATATATTAGATATCGTTTTAGTGATGAAGCGATTTATTATAAACCGTTAACGTATACAAAAAATGATAGTATTCTTAAAGATATTGACTTTTCAGAACCTATAAGAGAGGTAATTATTCCTGAAGAAATATATAACGGAGGATATCAATTTTTTATAGATGAAAATCATAAAATTGTAGCTTCTGTTGAGGTAGTAACGGTGACAAATAACGCAAATTTTATTGCTTATACACCAGAAGCTTTTTCATACCTAAAACAATATCCGAGGTTAGCGTACAAATACGAAAATGTATATGGAGCGACGACGAAAGAAGAGCCATGGATTGACTCTTTCAAAATAAAAGCACCAGTACATAGATTTCCGATACTTACAAAGACATTTGCAACAGGCGGATATCATTACCGACTTTCATATTACTATAAAAAAAACAGTAATGAAGTAAGATCAGTTCCACCAGCAGCAGAAGATGAACAGTTTATAGCGATTAGTATCTTTTTTAAAGAGATCACAACAGTGTTAAGCTTTTTAAATAGTACAATATTTAATTTTTTAAATGAATATAACCACTACAGGTCGGCATGGCGTAGTCGTTTTTTAACCGAACTTACCTATCGTACGTTGAATGTAATGAACAGTAATTCAAGTAAACAAAAGGTGGGCGTTATATTTCATTTACCGCAACCTATGTACTATATTTTTAATAGTACACAGTCGTTATGGAACATATTAGCTGATCTTGCAAAAGGATATATTCGAAATAATTTAAGTATAAACGAAGAAGATTTAATATTAAAGTTATTGCGAATTATTTATCATAGATCCACACATAAACGTACTGCATTTACCATAAATAATGAAGAACGGTTTGAGGAAGTAACTCGTGAAAATATAGCGAAGAATACTGTATTTATTGAAAATCTTATCACCAGAAAAGTAAATGATAAGCTACTCTTATATAAATTAATTACGGGTTTAGATGGAGCCCAATTTAGAGCATATATCAGTTTTATTTGGAAAATATGGAAAAATAGTTCTTATGCTATAGTAGATCCTAAGAAAAACAAGAAGGTGAAAATTACAAGCGAAAGCCCTGTTTTTGCAGATTATCGATCTGATAAAATATTAGGTTTTTATACGGATAATGCCGAAATAAATTGGGATGGAAAAACACCTGAAATTCCTATTAAAGTTAAAGTAAAAAAAGGAAAAAAAGTTGAAACTGAAACCATTGATATTGGTGATGGAATAAAGCCTAGATTGATAGAAGTGCCAAAAGAAAGTCCATATGATATAACAAAATACACGTACCATCCTTTTGCACCAATTATCTTAGAAGACAGTGAAAACCCAAAGTTCTTATTACAAGATGCAAATGATACTGATATTTCTAAAACAAAGTTACCTGCTTTTGTTTTGTTTGCCAACCAGGAAACCGCTTTTTGGCAGAACATAATTACAGGTGGAGAATACTTAATAGATATTATTACTACAGTATCGGGTATCGGAAATATTATAAAAGCAGGTCGTTTAGTACAAGTTTTAAAAGGAGGCAAAGCACTTTTATTAAAAACAACTGTACAAAGTACTAAAGCTATTGCCACAGCAAAAGCTATAGCGGGAACTGTAGAAATTTCCTCTGGTACTGTAAATGCTTTATTAAAACTTACAGGAGCCGAAGATACAGAGCTAGGAAAAACTGTTGCAAAATACCTTTTCTACTTAGAAATGGCTACTCTAGCAGGGGAAATTTCTGTTGCATTGCGTAGTAAGTTGCAAACAACAGCGAAAGAATTGTTGGAGAATCCTAAGTTTGAGAAATCTGTTGATGATTTGGTTAAGAAAGGAGATTTAAACGACGTAGATAAGCTCAAAATTACTACAGAAATGCGTTTAATTTCCAAAAAAGGTGTTAAAAAACGTATTGATATTGATGGAGCAGCACAAAAACTTGTTCGATTTATAAGTGTGAAATCAGATGATGTTTCTAAAATTATTAAGAAAGCAGAAGAAGATATATTGAAATTAGCAAAAGGACCTAATGGTAAAACTATACCTGAAAACCAATTAGAGTACGCATTTATTTATAATGAATCCAAAGGTTTTAGAACTTTAAAACCCTTTACATCTAATGCTAAAACATATATAAATATTGATGATGCTTTTGATGTTGGTGAACTTACAATTGATAGGCTTAAGAGTCTTAGAGGAGCAACATATACTCATAATCATCCAAACTTCACAAGGTTTAGTAATGCAGATATCAAAACATTTTTACAATATCAATTGAAAGAGATTAGAGCCATTAATACAGATGGTATTATTTATAGCCTTAAACTTAAAAATGGAACTAACTTGACAAGGAAAGAAGTACTAACAAGTTTAGAGACTTTAGAAAATAAGAGAGAGCTTTGGATAAGACAGTTTGATTTAAATTTAGATTCAGAAACGGATAGATTGTTGTTGCAGGATTTTGAAGAAGAATTTTTACTTAATACATTTGGAAGTAAACTAGATTATAGGGTTTTTATATAAAAAATAATTATGATAGATAGAAATATAACAGCGTGGCTTTTTTATAAAAGTATATACCATAGAGCAATTGGAAGAGATAAAATTGATGATCCTAAATGGAGACTATTATATTTTCCTAATAAAGAAACCTTTTGCAATCAAATTCTAGAGAGTGATCTTAGTGATTTCATAAAAACTTTAATTTGGGTTTTTAAAAATCAATACCCTATTGAATTTTCAAAATTAAAAACCTCTATGTATGGTTTAAACGAAGAAGGAATACCTTTTTATGAAAATATTAATACACGAAAATTACAAGATATTGAGCCAATGAAAGTAGAGGGAGATGAATTTGGTGGTATACAAAGTGTTTCAATTAGTTTTAAAGATCTGCAACCTGAAATTTTTTCTTGGGTAACATCTGAGTTAAGTGATAAAACAATTACAACAAAAGAACAAGATGGTATGATAATCTATACTGTATCAGATAGTCCAATAAACTTCATAGAAGTAACTAAAGATATTATTACTATTTATATCCATCAAGATAAAATTGTTTATTAGTATTTTTTTAAGAAACTAGCAATGTCAAAAAAAAATAAATCCCCGCTCCCGCTAGTTTATAACTAGTGGCGAGTAAGAGTAAGCAAGACAGTTTAATATTAAAAAGAAGCTGCCTTAATTTTAGATAATTGAGGTAGTTTTTTTATTTTAGTATTGCTATGAGTAGAAACTATAAATTTCATAACAAATCAGGATTGTATTTTGTAAGTTTTGCTACAGTTAATTGGATAGATGTATTTACAAGACAAGTGTATTATGATGTGTTAGCAGATAGCATAACATATTGTAGAGAATATAAAGGGATGGAGTTGTATTGTTATTGTTTCATGCCTAGTCATGTACACTTAATGTTTAGATCATCAAATAACGAGCCGTCAGGGTTATTAAGAGACTTTAAACGACATACTTCTAAGAAATTGATAGAAGCTATAGAGAATAATCCACAAGAAAGTAGAAAAGAATGGTTGTTATGGATGTTTGGAAGAGCAGGTACGAAAAATGCTACAACTACAAAATATCAATTTTGGCAACATCACAATAAACCAATAGAATTATGGAGTGAAAATGTGATTAAACAAAAGATAGACTATATTCACAATAATCCAGTATTAAGTGGCTTAGTAATCAATGCAGAAGATTGGAAGTATTCTAGTGCAAGGAATTTTCAAGGTGATAATACAGTTTTATTAATAGATAAAGCTGAGTTTATACAATGATAGTTGTATTTCTTATTCGGATTTGCCACTAGTTAGAAACTAGCGGGAGCGGAGGGGTTTTAGGAACTAATAAAGCAGTACCTTTTATTGAAAATAGATACAGTAAAAATGGGGGAGGTTGGTTTGAGTATGTGCTAGTAAGAAATTAAAAAATTATGTATGTTAACAGATAAAGAAATGGAAGAAGTAGCTGAACGCTACATAGAAAAGTTGGGAAGAGAAAGTAATATAGAAATGTAACTATCCAATGAATTAAGTGTAAAACCTTATGGAAATGTTTATCATTTTGAATCTAAAGAATACATTATAACTGGTGACCCAGGAAAATCTTTAGGAAGTAGTTTTCCTTTTATGGTTGAAAAGGAAACAGGTCGGGTTGTTAATTTTGGTACAGCTCTAACACTTGAAGATTATTTAATCCATTATGAAAATGGAACTCTGGTAAAAAGTTTAAATCATTATTGATATCCAGATGAAGATCGATACGATAGTAAATAATCAGTAATATCACAGAAAATAAAGTCCTGAAACTATGTTTTGGGATTTTTAATACATTAAAATGAAACATTTTACAAAAAAAACAGCAAAAAGTTTGTGTAAACTAAAAAAAGGTTATATTTTTGTACTCGTAATCGTTGATTGGCATACAACACTAACCAAACTTTATGTATGAATTCCAAACGGTACTTTTTTGAGACTTTAACTTGAATTTCTTCACTTTTTTAAAATCTCTTCAACATTAATTCCAACATATTTTAATCAAGCAATACGGTAAAGCGCTTTTAAATTGAATCATACCATAATGCTGTAATTAATAATTCTTAGGGGGATGTATTTGTTTGCGAATTAATAGAAGAGGGCAAAAACCCTTATGTGAAGAAGACAAGTTGAAGTCTTACATAAAATTTTATTAAATGGAGGAAGCAGAAAAACCATTTAAAAAAACAGAGTATGTATATTTTAAAACCACCTATTTATTATGCCAAATTTAGTACCAGAATTAAACAGTTTAGATTTTAACGTGTATGTTGGAGGGCCATTACAAGCGGCAATTCAAGCACAAACAGCGGCTTCTATGGCTACTGTAGATTTTATTCAAAAAGTAGGATTTGAAGACGATGGAGATCCAACAAGTGTAGATAATTTACGTTATGTAGATTTTAAATATAAAAAATCTGCTGCCAATCCACACTTTGGTAAAACACCTATCGAGCTTGCCGATGAAGGTTTGCCTGCAGATACTGATACCGATAATCAATTTTTAGAAAGTGAAGTAGCTATTAAAGTTCCTTTCCTAACCATGTTAACAATCCCATCGTTACGTGTAGATGAGGTAAACATTGACTTTAATGCTCGTTTGAGTTCTGTTGAAACAAGAAGTGTTTCTACAAAGTTCGCTTTAGATGCTAAACTAGGCTTAAAATTCAAGTTTATCAATTTTAAAGCTTCAGCTTCATACAGAAGAAACACTACCCAAGGGTCTAGAGTTGAAAAAACATACAACTTAGGCGTAAGAGTAAGAGCTGTAAATGAAGAGTTACCAGAAGGTTTAAGCAGAGTTTTAAACATGTTAGAAGATAGTATAGCTACTGTAGCTTAATATTTTTTTGAATTAATCAATGAAGGTCATTCAAAATGAATGACCTTCTTAAAAAACAAAATAGAAATGGTAAAACTTAATGAATATTTAGGGAGTATTGCTTCAAGTATTGCAGAGGCACGATTAGCATCTGATTTAAAGTCACTTGAAGTAGCAGAGCAATTTGCTAAACACGATTTGTTAAAACATTTTTCTGTACCTCGATTTAAAACAGCAAATATAGAGCTTACGATACCTGTAGCAATTGCGGCAGTAAGCAATGGTGATACAGAACCATATACCCCAATTGAAGACAAAAATAAATTTTCGGAAAAAACAATTTCAATTTTAAAGAAAATAGTGCCTACTTCAGTAAAACCAAGTCCGCAAGGTGATTTAAAATTACAAAGTGAGGTAAACAAACATATTACAGTTTTAGAAAAAAATCTAAAATCAGATGCTGATGTATCTAAAGAGGTACAAGCTTATTCTGAAAAGGCTGTTCAAAGTTTTTTATTGATTTACCCAGCTACGAATATCAGAATTAATATTCCACAAGTTGTAAATAAGGTAAGTGAAGAATTAAAAGTATATGTACAGGCTAAACCAGCCCAAGGTACTACAAGTCCTGTACCGAATGTTATTGTTGAAGCGCATAAACTTAGAGAATTACCACCAGAAAATATTATTCAAATTAAAATGAATTTAAGTGAAGAAGGTTTAGAGTGGCATGCTTCGGAAAATGAAGATGGAAAAGTAACAACGAAACTACTACCAGAATAATTATGAGAAAATCAATTCTTAATACATTAAAAAGTATAGAAACACAACTCTCAAAAATACATCCAATTGTAGATTTATTTGAAAGAAAGAGCAGTAGAAGTTCAAATGAATTAAGAGTTTGGTTGGCAGAAACTGAAGAGTTATTACAGCAGCATCATTTAGCGGAAGCATCTACGTTTTCGGTAAAAAGAGGAGAGTTATTAACCTATTATCCAAAAAATAAGCAATACAAAAGAAAAGAGCAATTACATTTTTGTTCTAGTCTTTTAACAGAGGCACAAAAAGAATTATGGGCTGTGTATGCAAGACTGTCAGATACTATAGAAAAAGCAAAAGTGTCTATCAAACAATTGTTAGGTGTAATTTATCAAACGAAACAATTTAAATACGATTCAAAAACAGATTTTACACAGTTTATACAAGAAGTATGGCAATTTTGTACCATGCACGAGCAATTAAGAGGATTGAGTGCACAAATTCAATCGTTGCTTACCAAAACAGATGTTTTGTTATTGCTTGCTGAAGAAATAGAAATAGAGAATTTGTAATGTCTGAACCAAGAGGAAATTTTACACTTTCATATAGCGTTTGTATGTCGATTTATAGCGTTTAACTGCCTAACTAGCTATGAAAAATAAATCATTTACAACGATAAGAATTGTATAGAAAAAGTCAAAGTGTTAATCCCTGTTTATAGAGAAAGTAGTAAAATTTTCCTCACAGACATGCAGAATTATTTAAAACATAAGTTTTAAAGAGAAACAAAAAACAAAATAATTATTGTAAAATGTTTGTTTATAATTGTAATATGTTGTATTTTTGAATCACTGTTAAAGTTCAATGAATTAACCTTACGTGTTGAGCAGAAACATAAAAGTTAGATTTAACCCCATTCAGGTAGAGAATAAATAACTAGAATTGATTTAACTTTTATGTTCTGTCTGCTAGCACTTTTATTAAAAAAATGTATATGAGTAAATTAATATCAATAGCGTTATCGCAATTTGGAGTTAAAGAAGTAAAAGGAGCTAAAGATCATCCACAAATACTCAACTATTTTACTTCTATGGATTTAGATAAAACAAAATATAATGATGAAACATCATGGTGTAGTGCTTTTGTAAATTGGGTAGCCAAGCAAGCAGGTTATGAAAAATCGAATCGGTTAAATGCAAGGAGTTGGTTGTCTGTTGGGAAATCTACAGATACCCCCAAACAAGGAGATATCGTTGTATTATGGAGAGATAATCCTAATAGTTGGAAAGGTCATGTAGGGTTTTTGGTCAAAGAATCGAAACGATATGTGTATTTGTTAGGAGGAAATCAAGGAAATAGTGTAAGTATAAAAGCTTATCCTAAAAAGAGAATATTAGATTATAGAGTTTTAAATAAAGCACTATAAGTAATACAATAAATAGCTTAAAAAAAGAAAACCTAAATTAAAGAGAAAGAAAAAATAAAGAGTAGCCGCTAAGATTCATTTTAGCGGTTATTTTTTGAATGAAGCAGTAGTGTTTTAAAAATAAACTCGAACAGAATTATGGTAAAATGATGAAACTACAGAAAAAGGAAATCGATAACCTACTTTACGAGTAAAAAAAAGTTAATATTTAAAAAATTAAATAAATTAAAAAGAAATGAAAAAAAGCAAAGAAGAAATAAAAAAATATTTTGAAACAGGAGATAAACCTACACAACAACAATTTGAAGATTTAATAGATAGCTATATAGATAGTAAACAAGAAGCAGGAGAACCTAATCGAAGATTTGTCATTGATGAAAAGGGAGATGTTTCAGTAACTTCAGCAGATGAGATGCCTGAATACACATTATCAGATATTTCAGCGAATAAACTTTCATTACTAAAAGATGGTAAGGTTGTAAAGGAAATTGACTTAACCTCATATATTGATGATACAAACCTGGCTCGATTAGTTTCTGGAACTGTTGATACTGATGGTATAGCTACGTTTAAACGTGATGATGATTCTACTTTTACAGTGGATTTTAGCTCCTTAATTGGAAGTAATCAAATACTATCAGACTGGAATCAAACTGACAATACTCAACCTGATTTTATTAAGAATAAACCATCTTTTAATTTACAAAACAATTTTGCTATTGTTAAAAGAGGTACCATATCTCATGCTCCAGAAATAGGAAGTTTTAATAAGTTTTTTAACAACTTAGATGATGTACTTTCTATTCTTAAAGAAGTTGCTTATAAAGATGTTGATTTTAAAATAATTATTGCAACTGATGGTGTTTTTCCTATTGCCAAGGCATTACCCAATATAAACGGATTAAGTTTTTATTCGTTGAAGAAATCAATAATAAAACTTCAAAATCAAACACTTAATCTTACAAACAGTACTATATATATGCCCGAAGGAGAAATACATGCAACAAGATATGCTTCTCTTGTAGTACGCGAAAATGCAGATGTTACATTAAAAACAGCAAAAGTTTTAGATGAAGGAGAAAATATTCAAACAGGAGTTGGTTTAACCCCAATTCGTTTTGCTAATTCATCAGGTTTTGCAAACATAAAATGTTACATAAGTAACTTTTATGTAGATACGACTATTGGGCAATCATCAAGCGCTTTTGACATACAATCGAAAGGATATCATAGTATTGATTTAAGAGTGGATAAAATTATTTATAAACATGATCGTAGTAGAACTTATTTAGATTGTTTCACCAATCTGAGAAGAGGTTCTGAAAGAAATTTAAAATGTAAAATTTATATTGGTGAAATTGATTTGTCAGAATGCAAAAATGGAACGCTACAAATTTTTAATGGTATAGGTACTCTTTCTTCCGAAGTTAAATTAAATAATTTCCATTCATACGGAAATTTTGATTTTACATTAGGTTCTGTAATTAATCCCAACCAAATATCTATAGGAATACTCTCAAACACAAACAACGCTAATATTAATTTATGTTTTGATAACTCAACTATTGAAGGGAATAGTTATTTACTTAGAAATACTAAAACTAGTTATAATTCTAAAATAAAATTATTAGGAAAGGTGCAAATGAATTCATCTGTAAACTTGTTAAATTTAAGACAATCAGTAGAAAAACAAGATATAGATACTGTAGAAGTTCTACTAGAAAATTTAAAATTAACAAACACAGGATCAGGAAAGATATTCTCTACACTTTTATATGACGATGGAAATACAACTAGTCCACCAAGAGTTAATCCAAAAATAGTTTTTAAAGATTGTATAATAAAGGTAAATGGTTTTTTAGGAGTAGTAGCAGACACTACAGGAAATACAGGTAGAATAGAGAGTCCTGCAATTTTATTTCATGGAGAAAATTTATTTGATGTAAACGAGGCTAATTATCTGTTAGATAGATCGGAGTCTGGAGAAAATCATTCCTTATTTCCTGATGCAGTTATTAATTATGGTAAAATATTTCATAATGCGTTAAATTCAGATTACACTGATACTAGAGCAATTCAAAAAAAAGAAAGCATTTATACTCATATAATATAACTTTTAAGAACTCATTTTGATTTTTTTTAGCTCTAATTTAACTTTAATACATTAAATAATTTTGAATTAAAAAATAGAGATCAAAATGAGTTTTTTAATTATGTGTTTCTATACTTGGTTTTTTATAAAAACAAGTAATTTATGATGACATAAAAATCATAAAATGTCAATGAAGAGATATTCTTTTCTGTTAGTAATTTCCATTTTCACGACCAATTTGTAAATTTGACTTATGGCGATTCAAGATATAAAAACCTATACCTTTAAAGATGTTTTTTCATTACAATTGGTAGATTTTGAAAAAGCATGTGTTGTAAACAAGCCGACACAAATTAATGAGTATAAAATTTTTTGGATAAAAGAAGGAAAGGGAACTTACAATATCGATTTTAAAAGTTATTCTTTCGATGGGACAGTATTGTTTTTTCTATCTCCAGGTCAAGTATTCACCGTAGATTCCGAAAAAATAAAAGAAGCTTATCAATTAAGTTTTACAAGAGATTTTTATTGTATTCAAACTCATGATACAGAGATTGCTTGTAATGGTGTTTTGTTTAATAATGTTTATGAAACCCCTTTTGTGATTCCTACATCAAAGGATATTCTAAAGTTAAATTTTATTTTAGAAAATTTAGTCGAAGAGTTTGAGTTAGCTGAAACTGCACAGTACGATATGTTACAGTCTTTTTTAAAACAGTTTATTATTTATTCTGTTCGTATTAAAAAAGAACATTCTAGTATTAAAGATGATGCAGAGACAAAGTTATTTAAAGATTTTAGTTTATTAGTTGAGCAAAATTTTAAAAAGCTTCATACTGTAACTGAGTATGCAAATCGTTTGGGTATTTCTCCAAAATCGTTAACTAAACATTTTCAAAAAATAGGAGTAGAGACACCAAGTGATTTTATTAAGAGTAGAATAGTTACTGAAGCGAAACGACAATTATTATATTCTTCTGAAGCTATAAAACATATAGCTTTCGATTTAGGGTTTAACGATCCAGCTTATTTTTCACGATTCTTTACGAAAGCGACAGGGAATTCTCCAGCACAATTCAAAAAAATACAAAAAGTATAAGTATACTTTAAATTACTATTCTAAATCCGTTATTGAAGTTGTTTCAGAACGGATTTTTTTGTTTTTCTCCCTATTTATTTGATAAAAACCCAAATGTACAAGGCTTAGGAACTTTTGTCCATTTTTTAAGGTCTATTCTCGTCGCATCTTTGTACCAGAATTATTTGTTAATCTTTATTAAAACAAAAACACACATGGAAATAAATACATATCAATGCCCGAATTGTTGGGGTTACCAAGAATACGAAGAGCAAAACGAATTTAATAACAAACAAGAAATTAATAAATAAAAAACTTAAAAAAATGAGTACAAGAATAGAAACATTAAACCCGGAAACAACAACAGGAAAATCAAAAGAATTATTTGATGCTGTTCAAAGTAAATTAGGATTTATTCCAAACTTAATTAAAGTTTTTGGTAATTCACCAGCAACATTACAAAGTTATTTATCATTAGGAGAATTAACAGCTAGTGGAAACTTTTCAAACAAATTTAGAGAGCAATTAGCTTTAGCTATAGCAGAAGAAAATAACTGTAACTACTGTTTATCTGCACACACAGCAATTGGAAAAATGAATGGTTTAACAGATGAGCAAACTGAAGCAAACAGACAAGGACGTGCTTCTGATGCTAAAGTAGCAGCAGGTTTACAATTTGCACAAAGTGTAACAAGAAATAGAGGAAATGTAAGTTCTGAAGAATTAGCAACAGTTAAAGCAGCAGGATATAATGATGGAGATATTTTAGAAATTGTATTAAACGTGGTGTCTAATACATTAACAAACTACGTAAACCACATCGCAGAAACCGAGATTGATTTCCCAGCAGTAGAAGCAGGAAAATTCACCATAAATTCATAATAATTTTCAAATTATATAAATAACAAAAGTAAATTTTAAATCTTAAAACAATAAATTAATTAAACATGAAAAAAGTAATAGCAATTTTAGTAGTAGTATTGAGTGCAGTAATAAATGTTAACGCACAAGAAGTAAAGACAGTATCTTTAGAACAAACGAAAGGAGAATTTACTCAGAAGTCTGTAACATTATCTGAAGGAACTTATATTTTCGAAATCGCTAATAGTAATGTTGGTAAAGATGTTGGGTTTGTTTTGGCTCCGAAAGGAAAAACAGATCAAGCAAATCACATCAAAGAGGCATATGTAACTTCTTTAGCAAAAAATAATGCGAAGTCTACTTCTAAAAAAGTAACACTTAAAAAAGGAGAGTATGTATATTTCTGTCCGTTAAATCCAACTCCTCAATATACATTGATTGTAGAATAGATAAATCGTTAATTAAAAAAGCTCGGCAATATTCTTGCCGAGCTTTTTTTTATGCTTTTCCACCATCAAGTTCATCTTGCCATTTCAATAATTCTTTCCACTTCCCTTCATAAGCAAGCTTGGCTTGTTGTGGCCAAGTATCTGGTTTATGAATGCGATATCTTTCTCCACCACTATTTAATACTTCTTGACATTTTTCTATAGAAGTTTCACTTAGAGCTTTCCAAGTTTTAATATCAAAACTGTGAAATAGTCCCTCAATTTTTGGGCCAATTCCTTCTACAATTTTTAAATCATCTTGTTTTATTTTTTTGCCAAATACAGCTTTTGCAGCATCACTATCAAATGGTAATAAAGTAACTGAAGAGGTATCGGTTAAATTAGATGCAATACCTAAATCGGATACGCTAGATTTAGAAGATGCTTCTCTAGCTAATTTTAGATCAGAAGCTAATCCTAACTTACTTTGCTGACAAGCGTCTAAATCATTTTGTAATGTTAATTTCGCCTTATTACAAGCTTCTAAATTGGTTTCTAGTTGAGAAATTTTGTTTTTCAATTCAATTATAATTGAATCGTCATTGTTAGTATCATTAGATCCTCTAAAAAGTCTACCTAATAAATATCCTAATAAAGCACATAAAAGACCTACAATAATAGGAATGTATATACATGGACTCATAATTTTCTTTTTTATTTAATTGTTATTATTGTTCTTCTGTTTTTCTTTCTGCCTTCTGGAGTACTATTGTCTGCTATAGGTTGAGTTTCACCTTTTGAGCTTGCAATGATTTTATGTTCTGGTATTGCAGCCTTATTTACAAGATACTCTTTTACAGAATTTGCTCTATTTTGACCAAGAACTAAATTATTAGCAGCATCACCCGTATTATCAGTATGTCCAATAACTAAACAAGTAGCGCCATCTACTTTATCTAAGTACTTAGCAATATCTACTATTTCTTGTCTCTCTTCGGCGTCTAAATTAATTTGAGATTCACCAGTTTCAAAATGTAACTCAATAGCGTGAGCTTTTATGTAAGTTGCTAGTTTATCCATTTCCTCTGAGGTGTCTTGTAACTCAGAAATATTAAATGCTAACGGACCATGATATACATCTAAAGAATCAGGTATCATGCTTTGTTTCAGTTCACCATATGTGTTCATGATTTTGGTTGGAACGCCTTTAGAGTTTAAAAAATTCTTAATAGCATTTGCTCTCGCCAACCCTAAATTGGTATAACCAGATTTATTTTCTTCATCTTTAGTATAATATCCTGTAATAGATAAGGCTTTATTATCATTGGATGTAAGATAATCTTTTAACTTTCCAACTTCTAAGTCTAAATTAGATGAAATTGGTTTTAAGAAGTTAAGGTTCGAGGCTTCAAAATTGAAATTGTCATTTACATTCGAGGAGAAATTTCCATTTACATCTTTAACTGAAAAAGGATACAAAGTTGGTTCTTTGTAGACTTTTTTTGGTGTTACAATTGTATTAGAAGTATCACTGCTATCGTGATTTTCTGCATTGCAACATAAAATGTAGCTAAAGTAAGTTCCGATTAAAATGGTAAGTAAAATACCTAGGAGATACATTAAACGTTTACCCATAGTTTTTGATTTAGGTTACTGATTGTGAATTTATTAAATTTTTTTGAAAATTTTAACACTTAGAGTCATAAAGCTGCTGTTTTTTTAACGCTTTAATGTTTTTTGTGTGTAAACATCTGATTTACATATGTTTTTAAGGGGTTTGATTTTTAGCATTTATATATTGTGAGTTAAGATTATTTATTATAAAATGATATCAATATTTAATTTAGGAAGCTTAAAAAACTTAAAAACCACCTAAATTTAGGTGGTTTTATAAACAATAGTTAAAGTATTCGGGGGGTACTGTATTTTAATGTTGTAAAGCGTAGCTTGCTCCTTTAGCACACTCTGTTATAGTTGCGATAAATGACTTTGCTATTTTATTAAGTGTTAAAAGTAATAATTTTCCCATGTTGTTAATTTTTTAATAATCCCTAAAATGTTATGTAATAATTTGTTACACTACAAAAGTAATGTTGGTTTTTGTTTTTTTAAAAGGGATATCCGCACAAAAAAATGTGATTTTCCGTATTTAAATAAAAAATTAGTAATTATTTAAGTGGTTGATTAGGTTTTTCTTATGGGTTTTCCCGATAGGAATTTTATTTTCTTCTATTATAATTTGATTTCCTTCAATAAAACTAATTTTATTGGTATTAATTATGTAAGACTTATGAACTTGAATAAAATCTTTTATTGGAAGCTTTTCTAAAATGTTACTTAGTTTGCTATATGTTATTAATGTATTATTACTAGTATATACTTTAATATAATCTCCTAATGATTTGATGAACAAAATATCGTTAAATTTTACAACATGTAGTCGTTTGTCTGCTTTTAGAATAATTTTATCTTCATCTTGTTTTAAAATATCTTTAGCTTTAGTAACTGCTTTTAAAAAACGTTCAAATGAAAAAGGTTTTAATAAATAATCTGTAGCATTTATTTCAAAACCTTCTACAGCGTATGTTGCATATGCTGTAGTAAATATTACTAACGGAGGATTATTTAATGATTTGTAAAATTCTAAACCAGATATAATAGGCATATTAATATCTAAAAAAAGCAAATCGATTTTTTCATTTTCAATGACTTCTTTTGCTTCAACAGCATGATTACAAATACCCTTTAATACTAAAAAATCTATGTTGCTAACAAATTGTTCTAAAACATCTTGAGAAGAGGGTTCGTCATCAATAATTATACAATTTATTTTCTTCATCATAATTCAATGTTTAGCGAAATGTTAAACTTAGTGTTTTGTGTAGTCATTTTAAAATCATGTTTCTTGAAAAATAAAATATCTAAACGTTTTTTTACATTTTCAAGTCCAATTCCTGAATAGTCATTGTTATCATTTTTTCTCAAAAAATTATTTGTGATTTGAAAAAATAAAACATTATTTTTTTCTTCAAGATTAATGTGCACATAAGGTTTTTGAACACCACTTTTTATTCCATGCTTAAATGCATTTTCAATTAGTGGTAATAATAGCATAGGTGGGATTTCTTGATCTTTTTCAAAAAGATATTCGAATGTTATATCAGCATTTTTTGCACTTCTATTTTTCTCAAATGCAATAAAACTTTTAACTAAATCAATTTCTTTACTTAAAAGGATTTTTTCATTATCTGTATCATAAATACCGTATCTTAAAATATCTGAGAGTTGTAAAATAGCTTGTGTGGTTTCTTCTTTGTTTTTTATTGACAATGAGTATAATACATTTAAAGCGTTAAATAAAAAATGAGGATTAATCTGATTTTTTAATACTGACAACTCCAATTGTAATGTAGCTTTTTCTTTTTGATTAAAATATACCCAATCTTCAGCTAGTCTAATAAACAGCGAAAGAAAAACAATGGTAATAAAGAGTAAAACGGTTTGAGAGCTTCTTAAATAAGAGATAAAATAATAATCTGGAAATAGAAAATCTATAAATTTATCGTGAAAATAAATATTTAGTAAAGCAAATAACAGTGTTGAGGTTACCATTATTATTAAGAAAAGTATGTTTTTTCCTTTTTTTAAAAATTTAGGGATAAAAAAATAAAGTCCTAAAAGAACTGGTGGTACAAGAGTAATTAAATAGCTTACTGTATAAATTAAATCAATTTTTTCAATCGGATAATCTGAAAAAACAAATAGTAAGGCACAAAAAAAGAACAACCACAATATGATATTAAAAGTAATCATATTGTGTTTGTTCCCAATAGTATGTTTAGGTTTAAAACTCATTAACTTTTAGTTAAAGTAAATTTAGTTTCAGTTTCCCACTTTTTTGTTGAAGAAGAAACCATATATTTTTTTAAGAATTGTTCTAATTCTTCAGAAGTAGCAGTTAATAAAACATTGTCTTTCATAATACCCACTTTCTTATGCTTTATCTTTATCTTTTTTTCTTTAAATAATTTTTTTAGTCTTTTTTCATCAAACCATTTTATACTTATACTATCGTCGTTCAAAATATCTAGTTTAACCAAAGAATGCGTGTAAATGACGTGATATTTTAATAGCGTTAGATCAATTTTCTCTGCATCAACAGGAATAAAATCTAGAAAGAATTGATTTCCTATTTTAAAAGGTGTAGCAATAAAGAAAGATTTCTCCTGTTTCTTTGTTTTATATTCAACAAGGTAAGAGTTTTTATATTCTTCCAATACGTTTTTTTCTTCTTCAGAAATTTTATTAGTACTACTTTTTTGTTTGCCAGATACTTCTTTTACAGACTTAATTGTCCAAGTATCATTATTCTTATCTGTCCACTCACCAATTAAATCTTCTGTAAACTCTATGTTTTCTTTTGTATAAAAAGGGTTTAAAGATTTTACAATACAAGAATTAAAAATAAGTAGTCCTAAAATTAAAATTACATGTTTAGTTTTCATAATGTTTAAATTTAAAAGTATTTTGAGTCAAAAGAAGACCAACAGGTAAAGAATTAAAACTTTTTTCGATAAACACCTCTTTTTTCTAGTCAAACATAAATAATACTACAAGAAACCTAAAAGGTTTAAAAAAGATCGATTATATTTTCAATGAAGAGTACTAATTAATTTTTAGAATCTGTTTAATAGAAACACGATTGTTATATTTTGTCATGAACTTTAGTTGCGATATTGTCATTCCATAATGTTAGAATATCTGTGGCAACAGAAGCACCACTACCAGCTGCAATAGCAAATTGGCTTCTCCAACCTGCAATTGTTCCACAAACATACAATCCGTCTTTTATAAGATGATTAAAGTTTCGTAGCTGAATTCTATCTTTCATTGGATTAGCTCGAGAGTGTTTTTCAACATATTGTTCTAACCCAACTATTGAAAAAGGTTTAGCATAATTTAAAGCGATAACAACATTTTTAGTGAAATATACTTTCTTGTTAGTTATTACTTTATAACCATTTTGGTCATCAAGAACAGCCTCAACTTTTTCTCCATTAATTTGATTCACGTGAGGATAAAGCTCATAAAGTTGATCTTTTCCTGTTTGAAGAATATCTTTACCTAACGTTCCAGGACTTAAACCTATAACATTATTAAATAAGGCATTTTGTAGCTGCGACCCCCTTTGGTGCATAATAATCCCAATATTTTTATCCTTAGCGAACCATTTCTCTTTTGCCGACCCCAATACTAAGGCACATTGCATTCCAGCAACACCACCCCCAACAATTAAAACGTCAAAAATCATATTAAGCAAGAAGCATTTTAATATTTGCAGCAAAAAGCTTTACAGCAATAGCTAATAATATCACTCCAAAAACCTTCCTAATTATAGCGATACCATTTTTACCAATCAAACGTTCTATTCTTGCAGAAGTTTTAAGTACAAGATAAATTACAATTACATTTAGTAAAACGGCTATAATAATATTCATCAGCTGAAATTCCGCCCTCAATGATAATAATGTAGTTAAACTACCAGGACCAGCAATTAAAGGAAAGGCTAAAGGAAATACGGTAGCATTTAATGCTTGATCTTCTTCTTCTTTATATAAAGTAATGCCAAGAATCATTTCTAGGGCTATAAAGAATAAAATAAATGAACCTGCAACCGCGAAAGAGTTGACATCAATTCCAATAAAACCAAGTAATCGTTGCCCAACAAATAAGAATAAAATCATAATCAAACCAGCAATCAAAGAAGCTTTTTCAGATTGAATATGGCCAACTTTTTTTCGTAAATCGATAATGATCGGAATATTACCAACAATATCAATTACAGCAAAAAGTACCATGAATGCAGTGAATATTTCATTTATATTAAAATTCATAACTGATGTTTTTAGTTATACTTTTTTAAAACAATCGGCAAAAGTATGTATTAATGGAATTAAATGTAGTAAAAATAAGTTTATTTTTGCACTATGTTTCAGTTAGGAAAAACGATAGTTTCAGAAGATATTATAGAGAAAGAGTTTGTCTGTAATTTATCTGCATGCAAAGGAATTTGTTGTGTAGAAGGAGAGGCAGGAGCTCCTTTAGATTTAGAAGAAACCAAAATTTTAGAGGAAATTTATCCTAAAGTAAAGCCATTTCTTCGAAAAGAAGGAGTAGAGGCAATTGAAGCACAAGGAACTTGGGTAACTAGTGATTTTGGAGAATTAGAAACACCATTAGTTAATCATGCAGAATGTGCTTATGTGATTTTTGATGAAAAAAATACAGCTTTGTGTGCCATTGAAGAGGCTTATAATAAAGGTATAGTAGATTGGAAAAAACCTGTTTCTTGTCATCTTTATCCTGTTAGGGTTAAAGATTATTCTGAATTTTCTGCAGTTAATTATCATCAATGGGATATTTGTGATGACGCCTGTTCCTTAGGTAAAGAGTTAGGAGTTCCTGTTTACAAATTCGTAAAAGAAGCTCTAATTCGAAAATTCGGAAAGAATTGGTATACTGAACTTGAAAAGTATGCAGAGGAACGAAATAAAACGATTTAATGTTTGAAAATTCAAAGAAGAATACTTTTTGTGCTATTTGTAAAAACTGAGCTAATCATTATTTAAATTTTGAGTAACTTAGAATAAAAAATGCAAAGTAAATAGTACAAACAAAAAAAACAGTTATCAAGCGATAACTGTTTTTTTGTTTATGAAGGTAGTTATATTATTTTATTACAATTTTTCTAGTAGCAATCTTGTTTTGAGCATTTGCCACCTGAACTAAATAAACTCCACTACTAAGATTAGTAGAAATTAATTGCTTTTCGTTAGTATTAAAATCTACTTTTTTAGATAGTACTTGACTACCAGATAAATTATAGATGTTTATATTAGTCGTTCCGTTTTCTCTTTTTGCAAAAACAGTAAATTCTCCGTTAGAAACTGTAGGGAAAACAGTAAATGTTTTGTCTCCATTAACAACTTCTTCAACAGAAGCTGTAGCGGCTGTAAAAGCACCAGAGAATACACCTCTACCATAAGTTGCAGCAAAAACAACATTATCATCTCTTAGATCTAAATCTAAAACAGGAACATTACTCATACCATTATCAGATCTTGTCCAAGTAGGAGAGTTAGCGCTAAAGTTAGAAGTTTTCCAAACCCCCAAATCAGTACCTATAATAGCTTCTTCCCTATTAAGAGGATTTTGTAAGATTGATTTTACAGGGATATCAGGGAAATTTCCTTCTTTATCTAACCAAGTAGTACCACCATCATTTGTATACCAAATATTTTTAACACCGTAGTTATGGAAAGTCACAAAAATATCATTTTCTGTAGCTCCAAACTCAATATCAGAAATAGAACCAACAAATTGATCCCCTGTAATATCTGTCCATGTTGGACTGATATTTGCCCTATCAATTACTAAAAGTTTTCCATTTTCAAGACCAACCAAAAGTTTAGTTGAAGAAGTTGTTATAGGTGATACTTTAATTGAAGAAGGACTAGCATTCATTAATCCATTTCTTAATTCTACTTTTCTAACATCATCTTTATTACCAGATTTAAAATTAGAATATCTTCTTATTCTATAATTATTTCCAGAGGAATAATTGCTGTAAAGGATATCCAAACTTGAGTCTAAATCTTGTTGGTTAATAAAATCTCCATTACTTTCACTTTCATCATTAATTGACACTGTATTAAGTGTTACAATATTGGTGTAATCTATACTTCTGTTATAGACAAAATTTGCGATATAATACGTGTCTGTTCCATCTTGATCAAAAAAACTTGCAGCACCATCACCATCAGAAACTTCTCTAGATCTGGTTGTGCCTTGTGGAGCATTTGAAAATAATTGTGTACCATTATCTTGCGCACCAGCTAAAAAGTAGTCACCTGATAATGCTGTTGTCGGGGCAACACCAATAGTGTAAAATTGTAATGTGTTATAGTCGTTGTTTCTAGAGCTAATCGTGGTACCTCCATTACTACTATAATAAACTCCTCCGTCATTAGTAAAAATTAACTTGTCAAATCCATTAAATGCAAAACCATGTTGGTCTGCATGGACTAATGAGGTTCTCAAACCTGCTAAATTATTGTTGTTTGACCATTTAGATATTTGACTCCAGTTTGTTCCTCCGTCAGTGGATTTAAATAAATCGATTCCACCAGCATACAAAACATTGTCATTGTTAGGGTCGACACGGATTAATAAGTCATAACCAGATTGACCTCTAGTAAAATCATTAGAAGATATTCCTGTATCAGCATCATCTGGTAAAGCTATTTCAGTTATATTAGTAAAACCGTCTATTGTTTTATACATCTTAACAGGTGTTGTACGACTATTTATTTGAGTTAATATATATCCTACATTTGCATTACTGGAAGATAATGTAATTTCTGTTCTGTCCCCATCAGGAATTGTATTTACTACAGTAAAACTATTTCCATCCGTTGATTTTAAAATGGTTCCTCCACCATCTCCATGAGAATCACTATCTATTGTACTTACAAAAATAGAATTATCTGCTGCAATTTCTATATTGTTAGGTTCATAGTCATTTCCAATAGTAGTTTTAGGTAAGTTTAATTTGGTAAAGTTAATCCCATCTATAGATTTATATACACCATAACTATCGCCACCAATTATTGATGATGAAGGAGAAGAGCTTGTATATAAAGCATCAGCAACTGCGACATAAATTTCAGAGTTTCCGGAATTGTTTCGAATAGCAATATCATTAATATGTGCAATACCAGGTACTAATAAAGCGCCAATAGCATTATCATTGACTTTGTTTAAAGTTACATTTACTGATTCTGTACTTAAAGTATTAATTAATACATTTCCATCGGTTTGAGAAATCATCACAGAAGGAATTGTTATATTCGGGTCATCACCACTTTGACCATTTGGATTACCAACGACATTATTAACTATGATTACACCTATGGCACCTGCATTTTGGGCTTTTAAAACCTTATCAACAAAAGTACATCCACCTCTTCGTATTACTGCAATATTACCATTAATTTGAGCAGTGTTTACAAGATTTTCACAAGCATCATCTGTTGTGTCTGTTCCGTCATCAACAAGAACAAGATTACCTGTTATATCTGTGTCTAGCTCATCACCAAAACTAGCCAATATAGCGCTATAGTTACCCGATACAGAGCTTGGGCTATTAACGATAACTTGAGAGTCAGTATCTAAAAATGATTCTCCAGTAATACCTCCAAAAATTTTAATCCAGCTGTTTCCTCCATCTGAAGATTTCCATAAACCATTACCATTTACATCTCCACTGACATAAGATTCTCCAGTACCAACGTAAAAAACTTTAGGATCGTTTGGGTCAACTACAATAGATGAAACAGATAAATTTTCAGGAACATTTAATCGTTCCCATCTTGAATTTCGATTACTAATATTAGTATTCTTCCATAATCCACCACTTACACCACCTACAATAACTGTTTCTGTCGTAGGATCATTAGGGTCAAAAATTACAGCCCTTGTTCTTCCTCCAACATTGTTAGGTCCTCTTTCTATCCAAGGATTATCAGTTGCATCACCAGGAACTCTTCCTTTTACTGAGTTTAAACGTTCCTGCAAATCATATACATTTTCCTTATGAACTCTGCCTGTACTTGGGTTAATTTCGCTTAGGTATTTTTGTTCGAAATATACATTTGGAGGTAACCCAAGATTTTTTCGTTCTTGCTTAGATAAGCTACCTGTTTCTTGATATGGATGCTCTTTTAAAAACTTAGCATGGCTCTTTCTTAGTTTTTCTATTTTACTGATTTTTTCTGTCTCATTTTCAATAGGCTTATTCACGAAAAATGCAGCAGCCAACAAAACACAAACAACAGGAATTAGATATAGTATTTTTAACTTCATTTAAACAAAATATTATTTTTTTGCTAATTTACAGCTAATTAAATCATTTTTTTAAATTTTTAACACTCAATTAGATGATGCTTCCGCTTATTTTTTTATAGACCTGTATCGCATAACTATCAGACATACTGGCGATATAGCTACAAACTTGCATTAGTCTATCGTATAAATTTTCCTTTGGAGTTTGATATTCTTCAGGAAGTAAATTCAGGATTAAATTGTCGTAATTAGATTGTTGTTGCTCATATTTATTATTTAAAGCTGTTACAAAAACATGAAGTAAGTCGGCAATAATTTTATAGCCTGATACTTCTTTTTCTACAACCTCTTTGCTTTTGTAAATCTTATCCACACTAATGTTGATGATATCTCGTATTTGAGCTTCAAATGCACATTTATCAAGCAATGATTTATTGAATTTACCATTCAAAATAGCACTTTCATTTTCTAAAAATATAGATACTGCTTCTCCAACTAGTGTATTAATAGCAATTGCTCTTAGGTAAGCTGTTCTATCTTTTTTATATTGTAAAGAATAGTATTTTTCTCTATTGATATTAGCTACAAGTTTAGACATGTATTCTAAGGCATAACTTTCATCAATTAACCCGAGGTTAATCCCATCTTCAAAATCGATAATTGTATAGCAAATATCATCTGCAGCTTCCACTAAATAGGCTAAAGGATGACGATAATATGCAATTTCATCACGATCTTTTTTTAGCATACCTAAGTCAGAAACAACATCAATAAAAGCTTCTTTTTCCGATTGAAAAACACCGTATTTTTTGTCTGAAATGTCGTTCGAAGGTTTTTTAGGAAGGCTTTCTTTAGGGTATTTAATAAATGCACCTAACGTAGCGTATGACAAACGTAACCCACCAGGAGTACCTGTTCGATTTTCGGTTACAATTTTAAAACCATTCGCATTTCCTTCAAAATCTACTAAATCTTGATATTGCTTGTCTGTTAATAGGTTTTTATAATGTTGCCCGTTTCCTGTTTTAAAATACTCGCCGATAGCCTTTTCTCCAGAATGTCCAAAGGGAGGGTTTCCTATATCGTGCATTATAGATGCAGCAGCAACTATTGCTCCAAAATCATTGAAAGTATAGCCTAATTTTTTTAAATCAGGATGTCGCTCTAATAATTCTTTTCCTACTCTTCGTCCTAATGTCCTTCCAACAACAGAAACTTCCAAACTATGTGTAAGTCTTGTGTGTACAAAGTCTGTCTTAGATAATGGGATTACTTGGGTTTTATCCTGCAAACTTCTAAAAGGAGTTGAAAAAATAATTCTATCAAAATCGACTTCAAAGCCTAGTCGAGTTTCATCTTGTTGAATACGTTTACGTTTTTGTGTGTCTCCAAAACGTTTTAAAGAAAGTAATTGCTCCCAGTTCATTGGTGTACATAAATTTGAAGCAAATTTATTTAATCTTTTCTCTTTTAGTATTAGCTTTTTACATTAAAACTTTAACTATTTGATTTTTAGATTTAAAAATTGTATTTTTGTAACATTGAAATAGAAAAAAATTAAAAAATTGTCGGTATATTTACATAAACAACAGATCGTTAAAGATATGGGAACAGCTAGCTCTGTAGCTAATGAATTTATAAGTCTTTCAAAAGATAACAACATCGCCATAACTAATATGAAATTAGTTAAGCTGATGTATATAGCTCAAGGACTTTCTTTGTCAATATTGGATCGTCCTATTTTTAAAGATGATACTATTGAAGCATGGAAGTACGGTCCAGTGGTTCCTAGTATTTATCATGAGTTTAAGCATTTTAAATCTAACCCAATCACTTCAAAATCAATGGCTTTGGAAAATGAGTGGGATAGTTCTTATGAGCCAACTTTAACAGATGAAGAAGATAAGAAAATTGTTAGGTTAACTTGGAATCTTTATAAAGATACTTCATCTAAGGAACTAGTAACTTCTACGCATAGGCCAGGAACTCCTTGGAGTTTAACATACAGGTATGGTGAAAATAGAATTATTGGAGATCGGTTAATAAAAAAATATTACGATGAATTCGTAGTTAACTTAAGAAAATATCTTAGGAGTGCATAATTCTGAATTAGATGATTTAGTTAAAGGTGCTGGAGATTTAGGTGTTGAGGGTAAAGAATTAGATTTTGATATTAATCTTAATCTAACAAGACAGGAAATTTCTGATAGAATTCAGGATAGAAATGAGCGAAAAAAATATGCGTACCGTACATTTATTTTCTTAAGTGTTTTTACTTCTTTTATTTTGTTAATTATAATTGCGGCAGGTTTTTCTGAAGTGTTAAATTTTAATTTAAAAGATACTGTTTTAATTGCTTTAATTACATCTTCTTTAGCAAGTATTGTAGGTATCTTTATTTTAGTAATGCGTTATTTATTTAGATAAAAAAAGAGAAGCCTTTTGACTCCTCTTTTACTCCCTTTTAATTAAATTCAAAATTTTAAGAACCACACATTAAACAATCTTCTGGTCCTTCAGCATTTTTAGATGCTTCTACCATTGCTTTAAACTCGGCAGGACTCATTGGTTTATCTTTCTCTGTGTTCTTTTCTTTTGACAATGTAAACTGAATAGCGTTTACAGCAGATTTTGTACGTAAATAGTACATTCCTGTTTTTAATCCACTCTTCCATGCATAAAAATGCATAGAGGTAAGTTTAGCAAAATCTGGATCTTTCATAAATAAGTTTAACGATTGAGATTGATCGATGAAATATCCTCTATGGCGAGCCATATCGATAATATCTTTCATACTCATTTCCCAAACTGTTTTATATAAATCTTTAAGTTCTTGTGGAATTATATCTATATGTTGAATAGAACCATTAGCTCTCATGATATCTTCTTTCATATCATTATTCCATAAGCCTAGTTCAACTAAATCTTCTAATAAGTGTTTGTTCACTACAATAAACTCACCAGACAACACTCTACGAGTATAAATGTTAGATGTATATGGCTCAAAAGCTTCGTTGTTACCTAAAATTTGAGATGTAGATGCTGTAGGCATCGGAGCTAATAATAAAGAGTTACGAACACCATGCTCAATTACTTCATTACGTAATGATTTCCAATCCCATCTTCCACTTAAATCTTCATCTTTAATTCCCCACATATTGTATTGGAATTCACCCTCAGACATTGGAGATCCTTTGAATGTAGAATATGCTCCTTTATTCTTAGCGATATCTTTTGAAGAAGTTACAGCTGCGAAATATAACGTTTCAAAAATTTCTTGATTTAATTTCTTCGCTTCTTCACTTGTAAATGGTAAGCGAAGCATAATAAATGCATCAGCTAAACCTTGAATACCTAATCCAACAGGACGGTGACGCGTGTTTGAGTTTTCAGCTTCTACAACAGGGTAGAAATTCTCATCAATTACAGTATCTAAATTTCTGATTACTTTTTTAGTAACATCAAATAATTTATCGTGATCAAAGAATTTGTTTCCGTTTTCGTCTTCACCAACAAACATAGGAATTGCTATAGAAGCTAAGTTACAAACAGCAACTTCGTCTTCAGCTGTATATTCCATAATCTCTGTACAAAGATTAGAAGAACGAATTGTTCCTAAATTCTTTTGGTTCGATTTACGGTTAGCTGCATCTTTATATAACATGTATGGAGTTCCAGTCTCAATTTGAGATTCAAGAATTTTTTCCCATAATTCACGAGCTTTTATGGTTTTTCTACCTTTTCCAGCTTGTTCGTAGCTTGTATATAAACGTTCAAACTCTTCTCCGTAAGTATCATATAAATGTGGGCATTCATGTGGGCACATTAAAGTCCAATCAGCATCTTCTTGAACACGTTTCATAAACAAATCAGAAATCCACATAGCATAGAATAAATCTCTAGCTCTCATTTCTTCTTTACCATGATTTTTCTTTAAGTCAAGAAAATCAAAAATATCAGCATGCCAAGGTTCTAAATACATTGCGAAAGAACCTTTACGTTTTCCTCCACCTTGATCTACATAACGAGCAGTGTCGTTAAATACACGTAACATTGGCACGACTCCATTCGATGTTCCATTAGTACCTGCGATATAACTACCAGTAGCACGAATGTTATGGATAGATAAACCTATACCTCCTGCAGATTGAGAAATCTTTGCAGTTTGTTTTAATGTATTGTAGATACCATCAATACTATCGTCTTGCATTTGTAATAAGAAACAAGAAGACATTTGTGGTTTTGGTGTACCAGAGTTAAATAACGTTGGTGTAGCATGAGTAAAATATTTCTTACTCATTAACTCGTATGTAGCGATAGCTTCATCAATATCATTTTTATGAATACCAATAGAAACACGCATTAACATTTGCTGAGGACGCTCGGCAATCTGTCCGTTTAATTTTAGTAAATAAGAACGCTCTAATGTTTTAAAACCAAAGTAATCGTAATTAAAATCACGACTGTAAATAATAGTAGAGTCTAATTTATCAGCATTTTTCATGATGATTTCATACACATCATCTGCTAATAAAGGAGCTTTTTTGTTCGTTCTTGGATTAACGTAATTATACAAATCAGTCATTGTTTCAGTAAATGACTTTTTTGTGTTTTTATGTAAGTTTGAAACGGCAATCCTTGCGGCTAGTTTAGCGTAATCTGGATGAGCAGTTGTCATAGTTGCTGAAACTTCAGCAGCTAAATTATCTAATTCAGAGGTTGTAACCCCATCGTAAAGCCCTTCGATTACTCTCATGGCTACCTTAACTGGATCAACAATATTGTTTAATCCGTAACACATCTTTTTTACTCTTTCTGTGATTTTGTCGAACATCACAGGTTCTTTTCTTCCGTCTCTTTTTACTACATACATATGATAATTTTTGGTTTTATATAGGTTAGTCCTAGGGAGAATACTTCCCTAAGATTTAATTGTTTTCAGATGTTTTTTTATGATGTAAGCTCTTAAAAATCAGCATCAAAACTGATAGAGCCTGTTCCCCCAGATTTTACTCCCGCCTTTTGATATTCAGACACTCTTTTTTCAAAAAAGTTGGTTTTCCCTTCAAGCGAAATCATTTCCATAAAATCGAAAGGATTTGTTGCATTATATTCTTTCTCACAACCAAACTCTAATAATAAACGGTCTGTTACAAACTCTAAATATTGAGTCATTAATTTAGCATTCATTCCTATTAAACTAACAGGTAGTGATTCTGTGATAAATTCACGTTCGATGTTTAAAGCAGAAATGATAATTTCTTTGATTCTATCTTTAGAAACTTTATTTAATAGATGATTATTGTGTAAGTGTACTGCAAAATCACAGTGCATTCCCTCATCTCTCGAAATTAATTCGTTAGAAAACGTTAATCCTGGTAATAATCCTCTTTTCTTTAGCCAGAAAATTGAGCAGAAAGATCCAGAAAAGAAAATTCCTTCAACAGCTGCGAAAGCAATTAATCGTTCAGCAAAAGAGTCCGATTCTATCCATTTTAAAGCCCAATCTGCTTTCTTTTTAATTGCAGGAAAAACTTCAATAGCTTTAAATAAACTATTTTTTTCATCATCATTCTTAATGTAGGTATCTATTAATAAAGAATACGTTTCAGAATGGATGTTTTCCATCATAATTTGGAAACCGTAGAAAAATTTCGCCTCAGAGTATTGAACTTCATTTACGAAGTTTTCTGCTAAATTTTCATTTACAATTCCATCAGAAGCAGCGAAAAATGCTAATATGTGTTTGATAAAATAGCGTTCGTCATCAGATAATTTATTGTTCCAATCATCAAGATCTTGGTGTAGGTCTATTTCCTCCGCAGTCCAAAAACAGGCTTGTTGTTTCTTATACCACTCCCATAAGTCGTTATGTTGGATTGGAAAAATAACAAATCGGTCTTTATTTTCTTGTAAAATTGGTTCTAATACAGCCATTTTATATGTTCAATTATCGTGTTAAAAATTGTTCTAGAGGTAGGGGGCAAAGATCCAAAAATTTATGAAAAAAATAAAATTATACTTATCCACAAACTCCTTGAAGTTTTTAACAAACTAGTAATTCAGGTATAAGACTTGTTTAAAAAACAACACACATAAATGTCTGTATTACAGTATTTTGGTATTGATTTTGATGTGAGTTACTTGCGTTTGTTGCTGTTCCAATTTTTTTAAAAAAAGGAATAAAAACATTTTAAGAGCAGTCTGATTTTTTTTGTTTTTTAGGATCAATCCCAAAAGTTGTGGGTGAATTAATAAAGATTGTCGATTTTTGTTTAAAAAACAGATTACTTGGAATTAT
>CANMWK010000005.1 GCA_947501615.1 uncultured Tenacibaculum sp.
AGGCGTGAGAAATGTAGAATTCTTCTTGTACAGATTAACCCAGATTTTTGCTTAACCACAACAATTAGGTATGATCCAAAAAAAGTAGAAAGTCACATATAAGAAAGTTTATAAAAACAAAAAAGCTTCAAGTTTCCTTGAAGCTTTTGCGGTGAAAGAGGGATTCGAACCCCCGGACCTGTTACAGTCAATGGTTTTCAAGACCACCGCATTCGACCACTCTGCCATTTCACCAGGCCGTAAACGACTGCTCGTTTTGCGGATGCAAATATAAGAACCTTTTTTAATTAGAGAAAACAAAAAAGGTTTTTTTTGAAAAGTATTTTATGTCAAAAAGATAAAATGTTTCGTATCAGTTTTTTAATTCTAATGTTTTTTTATGTTTTTGAAGCGTATAATTGAAGAAGGTTCTGTAGAAGATAAATTTATTTATAATTATTGGTATTTTTCTAAGTACACTATTTCTCGATTTAAGTGAAATAGTTACCTTCGTTATAAAATTAGAAAGTATGTTTAATTCTTTTGGAAATATATTACGAGTATCTACTTTTGGAGAATCTCATGGAGTGGGAATAGGTGGTGTTATTGATGGTTTTCCTGCGGGAGTGACTATTGATTTTGATGCTGTTCAGAAAGAATTAGATCGTCGAAAGCCAGGACAATCAAAAATAGTTACACAACGTAAAGAACCAGATACCGTTGAGTTTTTATCTGGAATTTTTGAAGGAAAAAGTACTGGAATGCCTATTGGTTTTGTAATTAAAAATACCAATCAAAAAAGTAAAGACTATAATCACAACACGAATGTATATAGACCTTCTCATGCAGATTATACCTATGATAAAAAATATGGAATACGAGATTATAGGGGAGGAGGAAGAACTTCTGCTAGAGAAACAGCAAATTGGGTAGTTGCGGGTGCTTTAGCGAAACAATTATTAGCCTACATATCTATTAATGCTTTTACTTCTTCTGTAGGTGATATTTTTATTAATAAGCCATATCAAGATTTAGATTTTTCAAAAATAGAATCTAACATTGTTCGTTGTCCTGATGAAAATTCTGCGGAAATAATGATAGAAAAGATTAAGGAAATTAGAAAAGCAGGAGACACCATTGGTGGAACAATTACTTGTGTAGCTCAAAATGTACCAGTAGGCTTAGGAGAACCAATTTTTCATAAACTTCATGCTGAATTAGGAAAGGCAATGTTATCTATAAATGCGGTAAAAGGATTCGAATTTGGTAGCGGTTTTTGCGGAGCTAAAATGAAGGGATCTGAGCATAACGATATTTTTAATCCAGATGGAACAACACAGTCGAACTTATCTGGAGGAATCCAAGGAGGGATTTCAAATGGAATGGATATTTATTTTAGAGTAGCATTTAAACCAGTAGCTACAATAATGCAAAATCAGTCTACAATAAATTCAGAAGGAGAAGCCACAGAGATTAAAGGAAAAGGGAGACATGATCCTTGTGTAGTTCCTAGAGCTGTTCCTGTAGTGGAAGCACTAACAGCCTTAGTATTGGCAGATTTTTACCTGATGAATAAAACGAGGAAAATTTAATAACAAACAAGAAATCAATGAAAAGATGTATTTTTTTAATACTGTTAACAACAGTAATGAATGTTGTAGCGCAAAAAAACATAAAGGGTAAATTAGAGGAATTAAAAGAATTAAAGTCAAGGGCTTTAGTAGTTGCTATTTTTAAAGAAGATAAAGATTATACTGAAAAACTAAAGAAAAAAATATCAAAAGCAAGAAAAGAAAAAAAGAAAGAAAAATTACAAAGAGAGTTGAATGGATATATAGATCATATCAATTATTTTAATAAAACAATTGAAGAGGTTATTCCAGAATATTGGAAGTTGAATTCAATAGAGGATGTTAAATATCTTACAGGTAAAGAAATCGAAGAACTAAGAAAAGAGAAAAATACTGATTATGCGATATTAGATTTAAGGGAAGATGAAGTCGTTACTACAGATGCTTTTGGGAGATTTTTTGACTTGAACGTTAATGCCGTTACTTATGGTTTTTCTGAAAAAAAGAGAAGAAAATCTGTTTACAATAACTATTTTATAAATACTAATTATAATCTTCCAGAGAAATATAAAGGACAGCAAGAAAAGTATGTGGAAGCGTTAAAGAAAGATAAAGAGGGTAAAGAGAAAATTTTAAGTAAAGAGAATATAGTTTGTACGCTTACTTTAATTCAGAACCATATTAATAGAGCTATAGAATTAAATAAGAAAATGTCTTTTGAAGATTTTGCTTTAGAACAAGTGCAAAATAACTGTTCGGAGTTAAAAGGAAAAAAAGTATTGTTTCAATCAGCAATAGTACACGGTAAAATACTAGATCAATTAAAGGAATTTTATAGTTTAGGAGAAATAGAACTTGTTTCTTCAGAAAGAATTTCTGAAGCTTTGAATAATAATGAAGATGTTATTATAGGTTTTCCAATTATAAAAAGATTAGTAAAAATGAAAGGAAGTTTTGGACCAGTAGGTTCTGTAACGGTTAGACCTATGGATAATAAGGTTTTAATGAATGCTAAAACTAAAAAGTTTGTTGGTTTGGTAAAACATTCTGGATTATTAGCGTTTAGAGATTTTAGAAAAAAGGATTTTCAAAAGTTAAATAACCAATGTGAATAAAAGTAGTATTTACATTAACTTTTTTAAAAAGAAATCTCAATACATTTAAATGCATTGAGATTTTTTAATTGTTGTAAGAACGAAATAGTATTTTCTTTATACTTAGGGTTTGCTCAAAAATTAGCATTCATAATTAGAGCAAAATTAGTGAGGTTCATCACAAATTATATTGTACCAATCCACGATTCGGAAGTTTTTTTCAATTTAGCTTTAATTTGATTTAGATTACAAGCTTGTTTTGCGTTTCCTATCATGATTTCTTTTAGCAAATTCCTTTTTTCTTCTCTTTTCTGTTTAGCAGTTTTTTTAATAGGTCTACCTTTTGGAGTTGCCACAAGTTTTATCCCTTTTTCTTTACACCATGCTCTATTTTTCTTAGTCCAATAAATTTTATCTGAAAATAAAGTTTCAGGATAATAACCTAACAAATTTTTATAATTCTCAGCTTGTTTTATTAAATCACTCGACTCATTATAAGCATCCCAACTCAGAGTATCTTGTTATTAAATAACCTTCAAATAGCCCTAAGCCAAGCTTAGAGCCAAATTCCACATAGTTTCTTTGTTTCCCTCTAACAATAGGGCGTACATGTGGTTGATTAATACTTACGATTCTATCACTACAACTTTTTTTATGCTCTATAAACATTTCCCATTGTTGTTTATAAACCCAATCAATAACCCATAGCATTTTTAAATATTTTATATCTAAAGGAAAAGGTGTGTTTTCTCCATTTAAATTTAAAATCTTATCAATATGTCCTAAATTTCTTTTTACACAGTTTAACAAACAACGAAGTGTTTTACGATTAAACTTCCTATGACACCCCTCAAATCAATACCTAATGCTCCTTGTGAGATATTATATTTTTTTGAACAAATGGAAATTAAAGAATCTCACGGGATGATAGACCCTAATTGAATCCATCTATTTTGAGGATCTAGTCCTAATTGATATAAATTACAGAATTCTGTTATTTTTGTCTGATATTGGCTAGAGTAAGAAATCGTAAATGCAAGTTTATGTAGGTTTTATGTATATAAGTCAATGCAAAAAATAGTAATAAACAAGAGATAGCTTCTATAAATATTAAGTTTTTTTATGGTTTGAGCAAGCCCTAATTAAAAACACTGTATAAATTAGTCAGATTATTTTTTGTAAACAAGGTGAAAAAAATAAAGCTCAAAACATTTGTTTTGAGCTTTATTTTAAGAGAAATAAGATCTTATTTTTTTATAACTTTAAAAGTTTTTACTTTTTTGCTCGCATAAAATTTTATAATATATGTTCCTACTGGAAGATTTCCTAAATCAACTTCATTAATTTTCCTAGTTTCAATGATTTTCTGATTAATTACCTTTTGCCCCACTAAATTATAAACTTCTATTTTAGTTAAGATGTCATCAGATTTCAAGAATACTTTGTTATGAGTAGGGTTAGGATAATAACTAAAGTTTTCTAGAGAAAATAGATCTTCATTACTTAGTACTTCTGCTTCATTAACCTGAATATCATCAAGAAGCACATAGTTGTTTGGTGATGTTCCAGATATATTAAAACTTATTTGAATTATATCGCTAGATAATTTATAATCATTTAAATTAAAAATAAATGTTTCCCATGTACCTTGAGTCTCTTGATCTAACTCTATTAATTCGACAACATTATCCGAGTCATCATGTAAAGTAACTGTTAGCTTATTAAAATTCGTATCAATATCATTTAAACTGAAGACCGAAAATTTTACAGTGGGTGCATCTAAATTAGAAATGTCTATCGGAATTGTTTTTAAGTTATGGTTAAGTGTTGCATTGTTATTATTAAGATCAACCCATGCATAATTAGTATCATTAGTATTATCGGACACTAAATTATCATTATATACAGCATTGGTGTTGTAATTCCATTTTCCAGCTCCAGACTCTATCCAACAATTAGGAGTAGCTAACGAAGAAAAGTTTTCAGAAAAAGGAGCCGATGTTGTATTATCACAACTAGTTGTAAACGAAAAAGTACCAATCCAATCACTACTATTATTAAATGAAGAAGTGTTTCCGCAATTAGCTCTAATACCATATTGATAGGTTTTAGAAGGGTCTAAATTAGTAAAAGTAAAACTATTAGAATTTACAGTATAGTAATCTCTAATAATGTCATCATAAGCAAATATGATATCCCATGATTGCTCGCTATCGACAGTATCCCAGGTAATAGTGGCTTCATTAGTTGTTATATTTTCTACAATAGGATTTAAAGGGATAGGACAGTCATATAGGCAATTTACAGTTGCTTCCCAACCTATTGAGGTACCTAAATCATTAGATATAAAAGCAAAGGTTAAGCTTCCCTCTGAATTGGTTGCAGTAAATGTTCCAGGATTGTCAGTTCCGCTATATGTCCCAATTAACGGAGCACTAGTATCTGATCCGTCATAAACAGATAAAAAATCACAACAACTTTCTAAGTCGAAAGTTGTAAAAGTTACACTAACTCTGTCAGCGTCTGCTGAAGGAAAAATAGTTTTCGTATAATTTTCGCCATTAGTATAATTATTATTCACACCTCCAGAATCGTAAAAACGATCTCCGTTACAATAATCTGGAGTAGTTGTGAAGCTAGTTTTAATAGCATTACTAATTTCATCAGTACAGCTTGCTTTTACATATATATCGTATGTAGTTTGAGAATTTAAATTGGTTAAGATATAGTTACGTTCTTCAACTGTTACTTCTGTACCAGCTTCTGGAGTAAACCCAGTTTCACCATATTCTATAATCCAATTAGACTCTGTTCCTACATTATCCCAACTTAAAGTAGCACTATCTATTAATGTTTCATTTACCATTAAATTTGTAGGTTTAGGACATGTACTACTATCACAAATCACTGTGGCATCCCAACCAGAACGAACTACAGAAGTATCTGAAGTAAACCTAAAAGTTAATGCTCCAGAAGTATTTGTAGCAGTAATTGTACCAGGGCTATTAGTCCCACTATATGTCCCAATCAAAGTTGCGTTGGTATCTATACCGTCATAAACAGATAGGGAATCACAACAACCTTCTAATTCGAAACTGTTAAATTCTACAGTAACTATACCATTTTCAGTACTAGGGAAAATAGTTTCGGTATAATTTTCTCTATTAAAATAAGGATTGTTAGGTCCTCCACTGTCATAAAAATGATCTCCATTACAATAGTCGGGAGTTGTTGTAAAGGCAAATGGACCAATCCAATCTGAATTGTTTCCGTTTGTACATTCTGTCCTTATATATACATCATAAGAAGTATTTGATGCTAAACCAGTAAGCGTATTATGTGTTGTATTTAAGGATTCTTGTGTTCCTGAACCTAAAGAAAAACCTTGTAAACCATATTCAATAGTGTATTGAGAAGTATCTGTATTGAGGTTATTCCAATTAATATCAACCGAGTTAGTTGTAGCTGTACTAAAATTAATATTTGTAGGTTTAATACAATCAGGTTTTTCAATTACACTAATATCGTCAATGGCAATATGATCGTTATAATTACCATTTGAAGAGGCTCTAAATCGTATTTGTATTTGATTTGTGTAGCCTGATAAATCGACAAAATGCTCTTCCCAAGGATCGTTATTTGATGCTTGTTGTTGTCCATTTAATACAAAAATATCTTCAGTCCAAGTCCCTTCATGTAAAATATCAACATGTAAACTACCTATGTCTTGACCATACATAAAGGTGAAAAAGTTTAGTGCAGGAGTGGCTAACGAAGAAATATCTATAGTAGGAGATAACAAATTAGCATCATTAGAAACAGTACTTGTATTTGCACGAGTAACAAAATAGTTATTTCCAGAATTAGCTGTAGAGGGGCCAGTTACACTACTGCTAGCAAAACTAGAAGACGTCCAAAAATAATTATTATAAAGAATTTCAGGACTACTTGTCCAGCAATCTCCAATATCAGAATTGGTAATTTGAGTTTCAACACCATAATGCCAAGGGGCAACGAAATTTTGACAAGGTGTTTTAATTTTTATGGGGCCAATGAACTCACTATCATCTTCATTAAGGTTATTACCACATGAAGATTTAATATAGATGTCTATTTCGGAATTAGATGGTAAATTCTCTAATGTGAAATTGGGATTATCTGCAATTACAGAAGTTCCTGTGCCAGGTGTAAAATTAGTTGTACCATACTCTACAATCCAAGTAGTACCGCTACCATTTGCTGTCCAAGATAAATCTACGGTAGTAGCAGTTACGTTACTATAAGTTATATCTGATGGTTTGATGCAGTTTGGTAGGTTAAACACATTAATAGCATCTATGGCAATTTCATTATTGTAATTACCACTAGATGATGCTCTAAAACGTATTTGTATTTCTCCAGAAAATCCTGATAAATCGATAAAATGTTCATCCCAGAAGTCGTTACTAGATGTTTGTTGTTGACCATTAATGACAAATATATCTTCATTCCAAGTTCCATTATTAAAAATATCTACATGCAAGTTTCCAACATTATCTCCATGCATAAAAGAATGAAAATTAAGAGTAGGTGTTGTTAAAGAAGAAATATCAATAGTAGGAGATGTTAAATTTGCTTCATTATCTGTATTTCTGTAAGCGTCTATAGTACTAAAATAACGATTACCTTCATAAGCCTTAAAAGGTCCTGTATTAGCTGTGTATCGTTTAGAACTTTTGGATTCCCAGTAATAATCACCAACATAAGTTTCAGGAAATGCACTCCAACAATAATCAGTTATAAAATTAGAAGCATGATTTTCTACATCAAAGCTGTAAGGAGCTATAAATACATCACAAGGTGTAGTTATTTGTATTGGTCCTATAGCATCACTGTCATTATCTCCAGGGTTGCTACCACAAGTAGATGAAATATAAATATCTATATCTGAATTAGAAGGTATATTTGTTAATGTAAAATGATTACTATTAGCAATAACAGAAGTGCCTGTACCTGGTGTGAAATTAGAAGTTCCATATTCTACAATCCAAGAAGTGTCATTACCATTTGCAGTCCAAGATAAATCTACGGTAGTTGCTGTTACATTGTTATATGTTACATCTGATGGTTTAATACAACTAGGTAAGTTATAAATATTAACATCATCTAAAGCAATTTCGTTATTATAGTCTCCATTAGCGATTGCTCGAAAGCGTACTTGAATCTCTCCAGTATATGCTGATAAATTGATAAAATGTTCCTCCCAAAAATCTCTGCTTGATTGTTGCTGCTGTCCGTTAATTACAAAAATATCGTCATTCCATGTTCCGTTATTAAAAATGTCAATATGTAAACTTCCAACAAACTCACCATACATAAACGAATGGAAATTTAAGGTTGGTGTGGTTAGTGAAGAAATATCTATTACAGGGGTTAATAAACTAGCTTCATCATTGGTTGTGCTACCATTATCTACAGTTCTAAAGTATTTGTTTCCCTTATTTGCTTTATAAGGCCCTGTACTTCCTTGATAAAAAGATGAACTATTTGCTTGCCAATAATAGCCATCTTGGTATACTTCAGGTTCCCCAGTCCAACAATTTTCGCTCAAAGTCCCTGTGTTTTGTTCCTCTACATCAAAATTGTAAGGAGCGATAAATGTACCACAAAGTGTTTTTATCTTTAAAGGGCCAATAAAATCACTGTCGTCTTCACCTGGATTGTTTCCGCAGGTAGATTTAATATAAATATCTATTTCAGTATTCGAAGGTAAATTTTCTAATGTGTAATTATTAGAGTTTACAGTAATAGAGGTTCCGTTTCCTACAGTAAAACCTGTATCACCATATTCTACAATCCAAGAAGTACCATTACCATTCGCAGTCCAAGATAAATCTACAGTAGTATCAGTTACATTAGTAAAAGCTACATCTGAAGGTGTTATACAATTCGGTAAATTGTATACATTAATGTCGTCTATTGCAATTTCATTATTATAATTACCATTAGTATTGGCTCTAAAACGTATTTGAATTTCTCCAGTATATGAGGATAAATCGATAAAATGTTCTTTCCAGAAATCTGTGCTAGACTCTTGTTGTTGCCCATTTAAAACAAAAACATCTTCATCCCATATTCCATTATTAAAAATATCTACATGTAAACCACCAATAAATTCACCATATAAAAATGAATGAAAATTTAGTGTGGGAGTGGTTAATGATGAGATATCAATTACTGGAGTTAATAAATTAGCTACATTACTACCAGAAAATCCAGAATCTCCAGTACTAAAATAACGATTTCCTTTATTTGCTTTATAAGGCCCGGTAGATGTTTCATATAATTTAGACGATTTAGCTTCCCAATAATATCCTGCTTGGTAAACTTCAGGTTGTCCAGTCCAACAATTTTCTATTACAGAATCTATATTTTGGTTTTCTACATCAAAACTATACGGAGCAGTAAAAGCATCGCAAGGAGTTGTAATTTTTATAGGGCCAACATTATCACTGTCATCATCTCCAGGATTATTACCACAGATAGATTTTATATAAATTTCTACTTCAGAGTTCGCAGGTAAATTATCTAATGTAAAATTGTTAGTATTAACTATTATAGACGTTCCTGTACCAGTACTAAAATTAGGGTTTCCATATTCAATAATCCACGAAGTACCATTACCATTTGCAGTCCAAGATAAATCAACAGTTGTAGCTGTTATATTAGAAATTTCAATGTTTGATGGCTTAATACAATTAGGTAAATTATATACATTAATATCATCAATAGCTATTTCATTATCATAAAAGCCATTTGTATCGGCTCTGAAGCGTATTTGAATTTGATTAGAAAAGGCAGATAAATCAATAAAGTGTTCTTCCCATAAATCAGTAATCGTTTCTTGTTGCTGACCATTTAAAACAAAAATATCTTCATTCCATACACCGTTATTAAAAATATCTATATGTAAACTACCAATAGTTGTTCCATACATAAACGAGTGGAAATTAAGAGTAGGACTTGTAAGTGTAGAAATATCAATTATAGGAGATATTAATATTGCTTCGTCGTTAGGGTTATTATAATAATTTTTGGTGCTAAAATAATTATTCCCTGTATTTGCTTTATAAGGACCAGTGATATTGTTTTCATTTAACATTGAACTTTGAGCATTCCAAAAGTAGGTTCCGTCAAAGAATTCAGGTTCACCACTCCAACAGTTTTGAATTATAGAATTTGTATTTTGATCTTCTACATTAAATGTATAAGGTGCTGTAAAAATACCACAAATAGGAGTTGTAATAGTTAGTGGGCTTGTTGCAAAACTATCATCTTCATTAGGAGTAGCACCACAAACTGCAGTAACATAAAAATCATATGTAGTAGATGTGTTTAATGTGTTGATTGTTGTTGGGTTTGAAGATGTAAGTATTTTAGTTCCACTACCTTTGTTGAACCCTGTAAGGCCATATTCAATTTCCCATTGGCTTTCCGATCCACCTGCTGTCCAAGATAAATCCACAGAATTACCTAATAAATTATCAGAGGTCAGATTTTGTGGAGCGGGACAAGTAGGAATAATACAATTAACAGAGGCTTCCCAGCCTATATCATTGTTTTCACTGTTTGAATAGAAAGCAAAAGTAATTCCTTGTCCTATCTTAGAGCGAATAATACCTGGAGAATTCGTCCCTGTGTAAGAACCTATAAAAGGTGCAAATCTATTATTTCCATCATAAATACTTAAAAAATCTTGATTATTTTCTAATTGAAAACTTTCAAAATTAATTTCTACAAAGCCACCATTTACAGGAGCAATTACAGTTTCTTTAAACTCATTATTTGGATAATTCCCATTCTCTCCTCCAGAGTCGAAAAATTTACCTAAATCACAAAAATCTTCTAATGTATTAAAACGATATGGGCCTGTCCAATCACTATAATTTGTAGAAGAACATTGAGCTCTTATATATACATCATAGTTCGTGTTTGGAGTTAGATTATCAATTGTATATTGATTTGTAGCAGTAGTAACACCAGTACCTGTAGGTATAGTTCCTGAAGTTACTACTTCAATTTCCCAATTTGTATTAAATGAATCTGACCATGAAATATCTGTTGTATTTGTTGTAGTATTAATAACTGAGACATTATAGATAGGTGCACATGAAGTTGTGAAAGAAAAAGTATCTGAAAACTCACTTTGTCTACATAAATTCTCTCCTTTTACTCTCCAATAATATGTAGTATTGAAATCTAAAGGATTGTCAATAATATACTCGCTTAAATTAGTTTTTACAGATTCAAGAATATTATTAAATTCTAAATCTGATGCTATTTCGATACTATAGCTTTCCGAATTTTCGTCGGTATTCCATTCAAGTTTTGTACTATAATGAGTTATTTCTAAACTATTGTTTTCTGGAAAAGAAAGTATAGGTTTAGTTAGTTCGGTTTCATAAATATTAAATGATAAAGCAGATTGTCTTTCTATAATATCGGATCTTCCTATTACATTAAAAGCTACTTCACCAATAGCACTATTGCTAGTGTTTGTTATTGTTAATTTAACAGAGGTGTTATTTTCTCTAGCTTCAGCAGGTGTAAACGTAGCTTGTAGGTTATCAGGTAAATTTTCTACGCTAAATGTGGTATTTCCATTAAACCCTAAAAAAGTTTTGTAAGTAAAATTATATTCAATAGCATTTGGTTTACATACTTCTTTAAACGTTTCAGGAAAATTCATTACAAATTCAGAGGTTCTAATGGCTATATTAGCAGCATTAACAGCATAAAAAATATTGTTCGTAGGTCTTATCATAATCCTACCCTGATCTGTTCCTTCAGGTAATGATGGAACTATAATATTAGCCAAACCATTGTTTGGAGCATTGGATACTAAAGTATGAGGAAATGTAAAGCCACCATCAAGAGATAATAAAACATCAACATTTTCAGCATTAATTGGTGCCTGGTTTGTACCAGCTACATCCCAAGTAATTGTTTTAATTTGACCTACATTCCAATTTGTTTTATTTTTTTGGGATGTAACTGTAAATGCACCTCCATTATCTACTACGGTAACCGTCATTAAATCAGAAGCTGTTTTTGGTCCTGAAGTAGCGTTATCTCTAACAGTTAGAGCAAAATCTAATGTTCTAGCCACTGAAGGTAGTACTTCCCATGTTGGAGTTAAATTACCATTAAGTACATCTTCTAACTGTGGTATATAACGAATAGGAGAATTTGTTGGTGCTTTAGATCTAAATAAAGGACCTAATACCCAATTAGATTGAGGGAAATTAGATGAAGTTGGGTTTTCTGGGTTGTTTTGTTCCCAGCAGTAGGTAAGAGATGTATTATCGTCAATGTCATCTGCGTTACCCGTTAAAATAAAAGCAGTAGATATAGGGATTATAAAATCTTGTCCAGCATCTACTGTAGGATCGTTATTACCAGTAGGTATGAGTTCAGTACAAGAACTACCATTACGTGTCCATTCTATGACATCTCTAATATCTACATAATTAAAATAATCATCTGGGTTTTCTTGTACATTTGGAGAGCATATTCCAGCATATCCCATAATGGTACTTCCGCTACCAGGTTCTACTTCACTATTAAGTCCGCTACGACAACTTGAACTACTCTGAACGTGATATCCACCAAATTGATGCCCGAATTCATGAGAAGCAATCATGTAAAAATGATCAGAACTTGGATCGGTATGAGCTGTAAAAGCGCTACCTTTTGCCCCTTCTGTACAAACACAACCAATACACCCCGCATTACCATATATTGCTGTATCACGAACATAAAGATGTCCAACATCATAATTATCAGTACCTATAGTATTATCTAAGGTAACTTGTAATTGATTATTATAATTTCCAGTACTGAAAGGGTCTGTATTAGCATTGAAAAAGATCAATTGGTCATTATTATCTACTAATTCCATAGTGACGCCAAAATCTCTTTCAAAAATTCCGTTAATTCTAGTTAAAGAATTATTAATAGCAGCCAAAACAGTTGCTTTTTTCTCTTCAACTGTAGTTTCAGAACCTGTTAGGAAAAAGTTAGTATATTCTGCACTAGCAGCTATAGCTACTCTGTATTTTCTTAAATAACCATCATTTAAAGAATTTAGTTGATAGCTTTTGTTCTGAAAGTTTTTTTTAGCTTGCTCTATTGTAGAACATTCAAATTTAGATTTAACTACTGCATTTTTTTTGTAAAAAAAGCCATAGTCATCTGTTTTATCATTGATTGGTTTTACAATTAAAGTTCCTTCATTTGTAGTTATATAAGCATGTAAACCGTTATACTTTGAATAACTTAATCGTGCTGTTTTATCAGAGGTGGTACTTTTTGCTATATAAGATGTAATTAAAGGAAATTTCTGATGTAGTTTGGTACTAAAGTTCGAAGCTTCAAAAACTTCGAAGACCTCAAATTGACGATTATTAACAGGTAAAGAAATTGTTCTTGAAGACCTATTTGTTCTTTTTCTTTCTGGAGCAGTTTTAACTATTGATAAAAAGTAGTTTCTATTAAGTTTAAGTGATTTGTAATCATTAGGATGATCACTAACTTTCTTACTGGAAAGTTTTTTATTTGTTTGTTTGTGCCAGATTTGTTGTGAATAATTACTGTAAATAAAAGCATACAGAAAAGAGAAAAAAAGTAGCTTTTTTTTCATAGTTTTTTTTTTTTTAGTTTAATGAGTTGCAAAATTATAAAAAAAAAGCTCTGAGAACCAGTGTTTTTATGATTTTGTGTTTTCCACTGAAAAATAGTTTAAAAATATTTTTTTTGATACTAAAAGATAAATAAAAAAGAATTTATCGAATCTAAATTGTGTTTTTACAAAAAATAGTTAAACCTTAGTCATGTAGTTACTTCCAGAATTTCATTTGAACTGATTATGAGAACAAGATAAAATTCGTATCAATATTAAATAGTATTGTTTAAAAAGCTACATTTTTAAAACAAAAAACTCGGAGAGTTTTTCTCCGAGTTTATATTTATATATGTTAAATTTGATTACACTAACATAGTCACTGGATTTTCAATATATGTTTTTAAGGTCTGTAGGAATTGAGCTCCAACAGCACCATCAACAGTTCTGTGATCACAAGCTAATGTTAGCATCATTGTGTTACCAACAACAATTTGTCCATCTTTAACTACTGGTTTTTGAACAATAGCTCCAACAGATAAAATCGCAGAGTTTGGTTGATTAATGATTGAAGTAAAACTTTCAATACCAAACATACCTAGGTTAGATACGGTAAACGTACTACCTTGCATTTCGTTTGGCTTAATTTTTTTACTTCTAGCTTTTCCTGCTAAATCTTTAACGCTCGCTCCAATCTGAGTTAATGTTAAAGCATCTGTATGTTTCACTACAGGTACAACTAAACCTTCATCTACAGCAACTGCAACACCAACATGAATATGACTATGGTATTTAGTCACATTTTCTTCCCAAGAAGTATTTACTTGAGGGTGCTTTCTTAATGCCATTGAAGATGCTTTAACTACCATATCGTTGAATGATACTTTTACATCTGGAATTGCATTTATAGTTTTACGAGAAGCAATTGCATTGTCCATATCTACTTCAATATTTAAGTAGAAATGAGGGGCGGAGAATTTAGAATTACCTAAACTTCTAGCAATAGCTTTACGCATTTGAGAATTCTTAACATCTTCAGTTCTTTCTTCACCAGCGATAGCAAAACTCGTAACTTGAGGTGCTGCTGATGGAGTAGAAGCTTTAGCAGTTGGTTGAGGTGCTGCAGAAGGAGTGTAATTTTCTACATCTTTCTTTACAATTCTACCATTTTCACCAGAACCTTTTATAGCTGCTAAATTAATTCCTTTATCCTTAGCTATTTTTTTAGCTAAAGGAGAAGCAAAAATTCTTCCTCCAGTATTCGTGTTTATGTTTTCTACAGCTTTTGGAGCATTTGAAGTAGTTTCTGAAACAGGCTTTGTTTCTTCTTTTTTGTCTTCTGTACTGGGAGTGGCTGTAGCAACTCCGCCATTTTTATGAGCTTCGATAACTGCAGCTACATCTGTACCTTCATTACCTATAATAGCTAAAAGACTATCAACAGGTGCGCTGTTACCTTCTTCAATTCCTATGTGTAGTAAAGTTCCTTCATAGAAAGATTCAAATTCCATTGTAGCTTTATCAGTTTCGATCTCTGCTAAAATATCACCTTCTTCAACTTTATCACCTACGCTTTTTAACCAAGAGGCTACAGTACCTTCTACCATAGTATCACTTAATCTAGGCATAGTTACAACTTGAACCCCTTCTGGTATACTAACGCTTCCGTTATTTGAATTTGAAGTTTCCTCTTGTACAGGAGCTTCTTTTATTTCTTCTTTAGGTGCGGCATTTCCGTTTAATAACGCAGAAAAATCTTCACCTTCTTCACCTATAATAGCTAATAAAGAGTCTACAGGAGCACCTTCACCTTCTTGAACTCCAATATGAAGTAAAGTTCCTTCATGAAAAGATTCAAACTCCATTGTAGCTTTATCAGTTTCAATCTCAGCTAAGATATCACCCTCTTCTACTTTATCACCAACTTTTTTTAACCAAGAAGCTACTACTCCTTCTTCCATTGTGTCGCTTAAGCGAGGCATATTTACTACTGTTGCCATATGTACTAAGTTTTGTTGGTTGCTATTATTTGATAAAAGGATAATCTTCTTGTTCGTATACTACGTCGTGTAAAATATTAAGATCTGGGAATGGAGATTCTTCAGCGAATTTTTCACATTCTTTCACCATTTCTTTTACTTCTTTATTTACAGCGTCGATTTCTTCGTCTGTAGCGTACTTTTTATCCTTAATGATATCTAAAACTTGAGTGATAGGATCTATTTTTTTGTACTCTTCAACTTCGTCTTTAGTACGATAGTGTTGCGCATCAGACATAGAGTGACCTCTATATCGGTATGTTTTCATTTCTAAGAAGGTTGGTCCTTCACCTTTTCTAGCTCTTTGAATTGCTTCATCAACAGCTTCAGCTACTTTTACTGGATTCATTCCATCTACTGGTCCACAAGGCATTTCATAACCTAAACCTAATTTCCAAATATCTTCGTGGTTTGCAGTTCTTTCTACTGAAGTACCCATGGCATAACCGTTGTTTTCACAAATAAAGATTACTGGTAATTTCCAGTTCATTGCCATATTAAAAGTTTCGTGTAATGAACCTTGACGAGCAGCTCCATCTCCGAAATAACATAAAGTTACAGCATCACTATTATGGTATTTATCACCAAATGCAATTCCTGCTCCTAATGGAATTTGTCCACCAACAATTCCGTGTCCACCATAAAATCTAAATTCCTTAGAAAAGATATGCATAGAACCTCCTAAACCTTGAGAAGTACCTGTTGCTTTTCCATATAACTCTGCCATTACTCTCTTTGGATCTACTCCCATACCAATAGGTTGAACGTGATTGCGATATGCTGTAATCATCTTATCCTTAGTTAAATCCATAGCATGTAAAGCTCCAGCTAAAACTGCTTCTTGCCCATTGTATAGGTGTAAAAAACCTCTAACTTTTTGTTGAATGTATACAGCAGCTAATTTGTCTTCAAATTTTCTCCAAAAAAGCATGTCTTTATACCAATCAAGATAGGTTTCTTTAGTTATTTTTTTCATTCTGAATGTTGTTTGTTTCTAGTTGCTTACTATAAAATGCAAGAACAAAAATAACTGTTTTTTGTAGAATAAAAAACGCAATAACTATGATTTATCTTAAACGTTTTCGTCAGCTTATTTACTCTTGGCAACGATAAGGGTAGCTTTTGCGCCGGTAGCTAAATTCCATTCATTAGAAGATAAGACCATACCAGCATCATTAAAGACTTTAAAAGCAGCAGTGTTAGGTCCTGATGAGCCTTGATTTAGAGCAACTATTTTAATGCGATTAACCCCTTCGTCTAAAGGAACATTAAAAGATTGAAATCGTTGTTTTAATGTTAAGTTTGTAATAACAGGAACATCATTTACGTATATAGTTACTCTGTCACCATCAGGATATTGATGATCTCTACATATTATCGTGACACTTTTTGAATCCGTGCTAATACTTCCAAGGTCTTGATCAATTACTGGGTAGCTGAACTGACCATTTATTTTTTTGAAGTTTTTAAGGTATCGTTCTTCAGCTATTTTAGCTTTAGTTAAAATCCCTTTGTTATTTAGATCATCTTCTTTTTGCTGTCTTCTTTTCTTTTTTTGTAACTCATCATTCGCTTTTTTAAAGCCATTATTATTCCCAAATCCTAATGATTTTGGTTTGGTTACTTTTTTTGCTGGAGCAGCAACTATTCCTATAGATGCACCTTTTTTTGTTCCGCCTGTACTTCCATCAACCTGTGCAACCACAAAAAAGGAGTTTGTTAATATAGAAAAGATAAAAATATTTAATAGTAATCGCATAATAAACAAGTTAACACAAAGATAGTGCCGATTTCCTTAAAAGAGTCGGAAAGAAACGTTAATTCTTACTTAATAGGGAAATCAAAGTATGTTTTTGGAAAAGGTTCGTTACGTAATGTAAAGTGCCACCACTCATAAGAATAAGGTTTAAATCCATGTTTTAGCATTACTTGACGAAGTAACATTCGGTTATTTTTTTGTTGTTGAGATATATTTTTATAAAATACATGAGATATTCTTCCAAAGAAATCATAAGGTGCTCCCATATCCAATTCTTTTCCAGTTTTGATGTTTATAATAGTTAAATCTATAGAACTTCCTCTGGAATGACCTGATCTACTAGAAATATAGCCAAGTTTAAATAAATTTCGTTTGTTTAGTTTAGGATAGAATTGTTTTTTGGTTAATGTATCATCAGGAACCCTTGCCCATCTACCAAAATGATTGACAGCAGATTGTGGTCTGTATGCGTCAAATATTTTTAAACTTAATCCTTTTTTTAGTAATTCATCCTGAACTTTTTTTAAAGCTTTTGCAGCCTTAGTGGAAGTTATTAATACAGGTTCTTCATAGCCACTCACTGCAGTGCCAACAAAATTATTGGAATAACAGTAGCGTAATTCTTGTTGAATGGTTGGAGATACATCTTTAATATAAGAAAAGCCTTTAGGTAGTTTTTGACTGTAACTATATAGGCAAATGAAATATATGATGAAAATAAAATGTAGTTTCATACATTAAAAGGTTATATAAAATTCATACTTTACATCTGGAAATCGTGAACAGCAGGAAACTGTTCAGGGATTTTCTCTTGGCTTTCTCCTAAATTTTGACGTAAATCTATTTCAATACCTCTAGCAATAGTAGATATGGGCACATCATTAGCTGTTCCTTCAAATGGGTTTTCTCCAGTTCTTCCAATACGTTCAATAGTATGAAAAATCCAAGCTATAATAGCGTAAAAAGGAATAGACAACCAAATGAACAAGTTCCCTATAGTTGGTAATGTTTTACTAATATCATTCCCTATTTCAACAAATTGAGGTACTATAGCTAATGGTAGGACAAAGATAAATAATCGAACAAAATAATAGTTTAAAGAAGCAAAATGTCTTGGGTAAGGGAAGTTTTTAATACGTTCGGATTTTCCTTGAAGTGTAAAAAGTTCTTTTAATACATTTTCTAACTCTAGGAATGAAAATGCCCAAATTTTACCTTCTTCTTTTAATCTTCTTAAATGGTGTGATTGTAAATATAGTAATGCGGTCTGTTTGTTGTTTTTACTAAGCGTGTACTTTAAATCATCGTCCGACAGATAAGGTTTTAGGTCATTTTCTAAAGTTGAGTGCCATTCGGGAGGGCTTACATGTTTCCCCCATTCTTTATTCGATTTTTCCTCCATTGCAGTTTCCCACGGTTTATGGGCTCTCATAGCATGTCTTAACGCAGTCATCCATGCAATGTGTCTATAGGTTAAAATCTTCATGCTTTTTTGTAATTCTTCTTCAGCAACTTTGTCTATAGTATGTTCATTGGTAACCATGTCTTGAATAAACATACCAAATGTTCTGGAAGTATTTACAATACCACCCCATATTTTTCGAGCTTCCCACATACGACCGTAAGCTGAATTGTTTTGAAAACCTACGACAAAAGCAACCGCAGTACCAATCAAAGAAATAGGAGTCCAAGGAATTTTGAACCAATAGATTTCCGAGAAATAGTAAATACTAACAATTATTGTTATATATAAAAAAATGAAAAGTGTTTCAAATCTAGTCCATCTAGCCATCGAAAGAGCTCTGTAAACTTTTTTAGTATACATGATTTATAATATAATTTTACATGCTCAATTTAATTTAAATTATGTTAAGGATCAAACATAAAAAAGCCAAAGCTCTTTTTTGAGCTTTGGCAAAGTAAACCAAGTATTAGTTTAGAAGTTAGCTAACTGATAAACTAATTTTTTTAATGAAGACTAATTACTCTAGTAACTGTCCATGTATTGTTTTCTTCTTTCCAAATGGTGATGAATCGACTTGGGTAAGATTTAGCATTTGGTTCAAGTTTATTGAAAAATTTATGATATCCCATTTCAACGGCTCCATAACCAGGAATTCGGTGTACTTCTACACTACCTTTAATAAGTGTTCTGGTTACTTTACCACAAATGTTGTTTTTAAGAGATTCTAAAAGTTCTTTTTTTGAGGTTGATAATCCACCGCTATCGTGAAAAAATTCAAGATCTTCATTTATCAATTTCTCTTGTGTAATCATATCACATGTATTGTATGCTGTGAATAGAATGCTATCCATTTTTATGATTTTATGATATAGTTCAATGTCTTTAGGTTTATATTTTTGAATCTCTTCTACTTGAGCACTTGCAAAAATAGACATAAACATAGACCATAGTAATATAATGATTTTCCAGATAAAATCTCCTTTAAAGAAAAAGTCAAAAAGTTGTTTCATAGTTAATTGTTTTTAGTTAATGTAATAGGTTACCAAATTTTAAAAGCTAATATTCCTTCATCTTCATTATAGTCTCTCATAAAACCTTTGGAGATATCAGATAAAGTTCCGTTGGTTATTTTAAGTATCCCTTTATGACCATCATTACAGTCAATTGCTAAGGTTATTCTTTCTATTGTATTGTCTTTACTATATTTAGCATCAGATATTTCAATTTCTATTTTTCTCTTTTCTTCAAACCAGTTAATTAATCTATTTAATTCATTTTTAGTAGTTTGTTTGCTGATAATGAATTCTGCTTTACTATCAGTTATCGTACTATCAAACAAGAATGTTAATTCATGGTCATTACTTTTATTATTTGTGTTTTCAACATTGTCTTTGCTCCATTCCTTAGTGTTTTTTTGGGTGTCTTCTTTCCAGTCTAAAGATTCACAGTCAATGCATACTAATCCTTTTGTCGTCATTTTAAAGTGATGTCCTGTCATGTTTCTACTGTAGATATCTTGTGTGTTATCTACATCATATAGAAAATTTTTAGAAGATTTTTCAAGGAAAATAGTAGTACCTTCAGGGATATAAATAGTTAAGTATACTTCTTCTGTTTTCCATTTGTTTTTAAAATCAGATAAGAAATAAGCATCAAACGTAATTTTATTCTGCGTTGTGTTAAAATTATAACTAATGTTTTCAGCGTTTTTAATCGCTATTCTTTTTTTTCTTCCTTCAGATTCTTTTTTTATTTCAATATAAGCTTCATTAGTTTCACTTTTTTCAATATCAATTTTTACATTGTTGGAGTATTTCATTTTTACATCATCAACATATACTTCTTTTGCATTTCTTCTTCTTTCTAAGTTTTCTAAATAGTAAATGTTATTATCATTTTGTACGCCTATTTTTAAAGGAGAAGCAGTATTGTATTGAATCGCCATTTTATCAGCTTTAATACCTGTTCTAGCTCTAGATGTAGCATATTCTACTCCAGAAAATCCAACGACAAGAATTGATGCTAACCAGATACCAAAGAGAGTTAAAGATGTTGCTGTATTAATTCTTTTAATATTAGGAGACAAAATTCGTAACCCTAGTATTAATAATGCTATAAATGGAATGGCAACAGCTATTAAACCAAATATTGATAGCAACCATCTGGGAAACACTGAATCGTAGAAAAAAGGAGGGATATCGAAATCGCCTTCAAAACCCAAAATTTCAAGACTACTAATAGAAAATAGGGCAAAAAGTAATGAGACTAGTATTACACCAGAAGCGAATATAAGAATCGCACCAATAAATTTTCCGAAGACCTTAAAAAGAGAGGAAAGTATTTTTCCTACAGTATCAAGAAAATCTTGAAGTCCAGATTTGGTTTGAATACGTAACTTATCGTAATCAGCACTAGAAATCTTGTCAGTTAATTCATTGGCACCATCTTTTAGTTTTGTTGAAAGAAATTCAAACTCGTTACGAATTTTTTTTTCAATGCTATCAATATTAACAGGTTCTCCTTCCATTTGTAATTTTTCGGTAGTGGTTTTAGCTTCAGGGAGTAATACCCATAAAGCGATATAAGCCAAAATTCCGATACCAGATGCAGAGATAGATAAAATGAAAGCCAAACGAATCCATATCGCATCTACATTTGTATAATGAGCAATTCCAGAAGCAACACCACCTAAAAATTTACTATTACCATCTCTAAATAATTTTTTATTAGGATTTTTTCTTCGAGAATATGTGTAATCATCATTGTAAGACTCTTCTTGATCACTATAGTCTTCAGGTTGTCCCATTATGGCTATAATTTCATCAATATCACCTTCGTTAACAACTTGTCTAGCATCTGTAATTCTCTCAGAAAGTAACTCGCTGATTCTAGATTCTATGTCTGCAATGATTTCATTTTTTCCTTGAGGATCATCGCTCAACGATCTGGATATAGCGTCTAAATATCGTTTTAATTTCTGATAGGCATTTTCGTCTATATGGAAGAAGAAACCACCTAAGTTTATATTGATAGTCTTATTCATCGGATGTTGATTTTGTACTTGTTACTTGATTTACTGCATTTACTAAATTATTCCACGTTTTATCGAGTTCTTTTAAGAACATATTACCGTTTTCTGTCAATACATAGTATTTTCTTGGCGGTCCGGAAGTAGATTCTTCCCATCTATACGATAAAAGTCCAGCGTTCTTAAGTCTTGTAAGTAGTGGATAAATAGTGCCTTCTACTACAATCATTTCTGCACTTTTTAATGTTTTTAAGATTTCTGAAGTATAGGCATCCCCTTTTTGTAATATGGATAAAATGCAGTACTCCAAAACTCCCTTTCGCATCTGTGCTTTTGTGTTTTCTATCTTCATTAATTAAGGGATGTTATTTTATAAATTTTATGATGAATGGATAACTATAATGTTCTCCATTTTTGGCTTTCATAGAAGCGATGATTATTAAAGCAATCTTTATCAGTGTAATAATTCCTACAATTGAAAAAATTCCAAAGAAATTGAAAAAATTACCATGTGTATTAAAGTGATGACCAAAGTCAACACCATTAAAATTGTCTAGTATCCTGAAGAAGTTTCGTATAAAAAAAGTGAAAAAAGAAGCACTCAAAATAAAAATATATAATCCGTAACTGATGTTAAAATTTACAGCTTCCTTGCCGTGTTCATCTAAATATACGCTTCTGTCTTTTTGTGTTTGCCATAAAATTAATGGTGTAATAATACTCCCTAAAGGAAATAAATATCCTGCAAAGGATGAGATATGTATTAAAAAAGCATTGGTGTTTTCGTCTTGATCTTTCATAATTAATATGATTTATATAATACTTTACAATGCAAATATATATCTAAAAGAAGGTATTATGCAATACATAGTACTGAAATTTAACAAAATTTAACATTTTTCAGGGTTTTTATATTGAAATACTATGAAATAAAAAGGCTTAAATTGCGGTTAAATACTTTTTTATGAAATTTACACCAAGTAAGATTAATCTTTTTTTACTTTTTAAATTACCATCAGCATTTATTACTGGGATTCGAGTGCAATCTATTTCAGAAGAAAAAGCAGTAATAAAAGTAAAGCATCGTTGGATTAATCAAAACCCATTTAAATCCATGTTTTGGGCAGTGCAAGGTATGGCTGCAGAGTTTTCTACAGGAATATTAATGGTGAAGTGTATTCAAGAGTCTGGGGAGAAGATTTCGATGTTGGTTACTAATATGAATGCGACTTTTACAAAAAAAGCAACAGGAAGAATAGTGTTTAAATGTGTTCAAGGAAATTTAATTCAGGAAAAAATACAAGAAGCTATTGTAACTAAAGAAGGACAAACAGTGATATTAACAGCTGAAGGATTTAACGAAGAGGGTGTTTCTGTTTCTAAATTTGATTTTGAATGGAGTATTAAGATAAAATCGTAACAAAAAGAAATGTTTTTAGTCTAATCAAATAAAATAGAATTTATGTTTTTAAAAAATGCTCACGAAATTGATTATCGCATTTATGGTGAGGAAATGCAATTTGTTGAAATTGAACTTGATCCTGAAGAAGGTGTTGTAGCTGAAAGTGGAAGCTTTATGATGATGGACTCAGGGATAAAAATGAATACAATTTTTGGAGATGGTTCTAATCAGGAAAAAGGGTTGTTGGGTAAAATATTTTCTGCAGGAAAAAGAATTTTAACAGGTGAAAGTTTATTTATGACTGTTTTTACTAATGAAGGTCATGGTAAAAAACAGGTTTCATTTGCTTCTCCATATCCTGGGAAAATTATTCCTATAGATTTAACAGAGTTTGAAGGGAAATTTATTTGTCAGAAAGATGCTTTTCTATGTGCAGCTAAAGGAGTTTCTATAGGTATTGAGTTTTCTAAAAAATTGGGTAGAGGATTGTTTGGAGGAGAAGGTTTTATTATGCAGAAGATGGAAGGAGATGGGCTAGGTTTTATTCATGTGGGTGGAACAATGGCTAAAAAAGAATTGCAACCTGGTGAAGTTTTGAAAGTAGATACAGGTTGTATCGTTGGGTTTACAAAAAATATAGATTACGATATTGAGTTTGTTGGAGGTATTAAGAATACTATTTTCGGAGGAGAAGGTTTATTTTTTGCAACACTTACTGGTCCAGGTACAGTATTTATACAATCGTTACCATTTAGTAGATTAGCAGGGAGAGTATTGTCTTCAATTCCTAGTGGTGGTAAAAGTAAAGGTGAGGGAAGTATTCTAGGAGGTCTTGGAGATTTACTAGATGGCGATAATAGATTTTGATTGAATTAAATTGAAAAAAAGAATAGAGGACTTATAAACTAGCCTCTATTCTTCATTTATAAGATTTTTTTGATTAAATTAATCAACACATATCCAAGTTCTTACTACGCAGGTGCAAATACGGTCATCATCTTTGTCGGTAGGTCTAGTAGGTCTCCCTCCGCAACCACCGTTAATCTTTGTAAGTTGAGATTTTGATAAGGCTTTTCCTAAATTTAAAATAGATTTTTTCATAATAATTATTATTTGGTTGATAAGAAAACTTGAATATTTAAAGACGCTCAAGTTATATGTCTATTAATTTGGTTTTTTGATTAAATTAATCAAGGCATATCCAAGTTCTTATTACGCAAGTGCAAACACGGTCATCGTATCTGTCGCTAGGTCTACTAGGTCTTCCTGCACAACCACCATTAATTTTTGTAAGTTGAGATTTTGATAAAGCTTTCCCTAAGTTTAAAATAGATTTTTTCATAATAATATAAATTTTATATTGATTGATTATATCCTGAACAGTTAAAGACACTCAGGATGTATGCCTCTATTAGTTAAGATGTTTTTGTTACGATAAATTGTAAAAGAATAGCAATTTTACAATGATCCACAGTGATTTTTTTTAAAAATAAAACAATTATTTAAATTGTGGAATTATTTTTAGAACTTATCTGAATAATTTTTTTTGTGGATTGATGAAAGCATGTCAACAAAGTAATGTGGACAAAAATAGTCTTAGTACTGACGTTATTTAATGCTAGTGTTTTGTGAATTAAAAGAGGTTGTCTAAAAAGTATTTGAAAACGTCATTCTGAAACAAGTTCAGTTTGACAAAAATAATCTTTTCAGACAGTTTTCTAATGATTTGTAAATTAGATTATTAAGCGCTATAAGTCAAAAAATAAAAGACTGATTTGTAAATTCTCAAATCAGTCTTTTGTTTTTTATTCAATATGAATACCTTGTTCTTTAAATAGAGTCGTTAATTTTCTATTTTCACTAGGTCGAGGTGCATTTGAAGTAATGATTTTGCCATTAGGATCAAGTAAGATAAATCTAGGTAACCCTTTTATTAAATAGTCTTTGGTAAACTGAAAATCTTCTTTTGTTTCACCTGCGAAGAGTTGTATTCCACTTAATTCTCTATCTTCAATAGTATTGATCCATTTTTGCTTGTCTTGCTTTTTATCAACACTAATACTTATAAATTCAATATTTTTATTGTGATATTTCTGTTCCAGCCTTTTTAATAAGGGAGTTTCTTTTTTGCAAATTCCACACCAAGTAGCCCAAAGATCAATATACTTATATTTTCCATTACCAATTAAATCATCAAGAGATGTTTTAGTACCATCATAGTTATATAAGTTTTTAAATTTTGGAGATGCTTCACCTTTAGCTGTTAATTTTAGTTTATTGTAAATTTTTGTAATCTCTTTTTTGTTTTTTTCGTTTGAAGAAAAAAGCATGTATTTTTTATAATACTCCTTCAGGTTATCAACTCGATAGATAATTTCTTTAGCTGCATTGTGTAATAAATCATTTTTAACCAATGTGTCAGAAACTTCTACGTGAATGGTTTCTAAATAAGCTAAATTAAAATCTCTTTTTTTCGATTTTCTTTCAGATGCTTTCTTTTCAAGAAGTTCTTTGACTAAAAGTCTGTATGATATAGAATTAATATAGTCGTTGCTTTGGTTGATATCGATGTCATTAACTAATTCTGAAGGGAAATACTTAGAAACGATAAACCTATTATTACCATAAAGCATTCTATGATATGGTTGGTAGTTTTTTATATTGCGAACAAATTCGTAATGGATATTTCTTCTTTCTTTTTTAAGATAATCTTCAGGCAGTTGACCGTTCTCGGCCAGATCATCTAGTGAAGATTTATATTTATCCATTTTACTAAGAAATTCATGCTCATCTAAAGCAAATAATTTTTGAATATTTCCAAGAATAAAACTGTGCTTTTTTCTTTTTTTATGTAAATAATTATTTATCGCTTCGTTTTGACCTTCAAAAATTGGATCCTTAATACGCATTTTAGCATCGATAATTAAGTTTAAATCATCAAAACTTGATAAATACATATTTACTACTCTTTTATCTATCTGTAACGCATAATGCCCTGTTTTAAAATTTCTAAGGGTGTCGGAAAAAGTTTTGGTATTCTTGTGAAATCTAATGTTTTTATTAAAGTTATATCCAGAAATTTTAATTTTCTTTTGCTTAAAATTTTCGACTTTTCCTGATATAACTAAAAAGTCTTTTGCTTTTTCATTTTTACAATTGAATAAAAATAAAGACAATGTAAATACAATAAGGTAGTTATTTTTCATACTCTATTTTTTAAACTTAAAAAAGAGTTATGAAGTATAGTATAATCATAACTCTTTTAATAATTTATATGTTTTTATTTTAGATGCCTAATTCTTCAAAAAGTGCTACTAACTCTTCACCACGACTAGGTCTAGGAGCATTAGCATTTACAATATTTCCATCAGGATCAATTAAGATAAATCTTGGTAATCCCTTGATTAAATAATCTTTTGTAAACTGTAGCTCTTCTTGAGTTTTACCAGCAAAAAGTTGAATACCACTCATTTCTCTATCCTTGATGGTTTGTTTCCATCTTTCTTTACTAGCAGGTCTATCAACACTTAAACTAACAAATTCAATGTTTTTTCCGTGAAATTGTTGTTCAAATCTTTTAAGTAATGGAATTTCTTTCTTACAGAAACCGCACCAAGTAGCCCATACATCAATGTAAACGTATTTCCCTTTACCAATTAAATCATCTAAAGATGTTTTACCTCCATTATAATTCTCTAAGTTTTTAAATTTAGGAGAAGGTTGTCCTTTAGCTGTTAGTTTTAATTTATTGTAAAGATCTGCAATTTCAGCTTTGTTCTTATTGTTTGTAGAATAACTATTGTATTTTTTAAAATACTCTTTAAGATTTATAGTAGTAGTTATTTGTTTCTCGGCAGCCTTGTGTAGTAAATCATTTTTAACTAATGTGTCATTAATTTCTGTATGAACTGTTTCTAAATATGATAAATCAAAATCACCGTCTTTCCTGTTCTTCTTATTAGTTACTTCATCTAATCTATTTTTAATTAAATCTCTGTAAGGTTTAGAATTTACATAATCAACGCTGTTATTTAAATCAATATCCATAGGTATATCCTTAGGGAACTGAGAAGAAACTTCAAATTCTTCGTCTCCATAAAGAATACGGTGATATGGTTGGAAATTTTTTAATGCAAGTGCAAATTCATAATGAATGTTTCTTTTCTCTTTTTCTAAATAATCTGGAGGAAGTTGAGCACTATTGGCTAAATCTTCTAAAGTAGATTTATATTCATCCATTTTACTCAAAAACTCTTCTTCATTCATTTGAAAAAGTTTGTTAGCATTACCAAGTACGACACCAAGTTTTTTAGTTTTCTCAGTAATGTAATTGTTGATGTTTGCTGTAGAACCTTGGAAAACTGGATCTTTAGTTCTCTTTTTTGCATCAACAATTAATTTTAAATCATCAATAGAACTTAAGTACACCTGAACTGGTCTTTTTCCAATTTTTAAAATATAATGACCAGGAGTAATATTAGTTAACGTATCAAGAAAAGTCTTACTTTTTCTATCAAAACGTATTTTCTTTTCAAAATTGTGACCAATAAGTTCAATAGTTCGTTTTCTAAAATTATCAACTTCACCAGAAAGCACTAAAAAATCTTTAGGCTTTTCTTTTTTCTCACAAGAAACTACTAATGAGATTGCTAAGAGTATAAGCAACAATTTTTTCATAATTATAAATTTTACTGTTATTGGGAATAAATAAATTACGTGTTTCAACATCGAAAGTACCTTTTTTTTAAAAAACCTCAAAATCTTTGAGTGAAAAATTTGGAAAAAAACCTTTGTTTATAGATTTTTGACCACTATTATTTGGTTTTTATCTCTTTTTTTGGACTCTTTTAATGAATATTTTTTTTATTTACTAAAAGATAATCATCGATTTTGAAATAAGAGATTTGAGCTTAATGCTGTTTAAGTAATTTGAAATTAGTAACTGTTTGTGGATTTCAGGTTTAAAACGATTAACTACATGCTTAAGAAAATTAATTTTTTGGAAACATGTAAATTTCAAAACATAAAGTAAAGCTAATTCATAGTAATTTAATTGGCAGTAGAAATATATTAATGGATAAAGTAGTATTTATTACAGGAGCATCTTCAGGAATAGGGAAATCTATAGGAGAATATTTGAAAAACAAAGGATATATTGTTTATGGAACTAGTAGAACACCAGAACGAATTAAAGATTCGGTTTTTCCTTTGGTAGCTCTTGATGTATTAAATTCGAGTACTATTTCTGTTGCAATAGAGGAAGTTATTGCTAAAGAAGGACGTGTAGATGTTTTAATTAACAATGCAGGGAAAGGTATTATGGGAGCTATGGAAGATATTACTATCGAAGAAGTAGAAAATGGTTTTGATACAAATTTTCTAGGGCCAATTCGAGTAATGAAAGCTATTCTTCCTTACATGAGAAAGGAACAGAAAGGGTTAATTATAAATGTTACTTCTTTAGCGGGGTATTCTGGCTTGCCTTTTAGGAGTGTCTATTCTTCTAGCAAAGGAGCATTGGAATTATTAACAGAATCTGTAAGTATGGAAGTGAAAAACTTCGGGATTGATGTAGTTAGTGTTGCACCTGGAAGTTTCGCTACCAATATTGCATCAGGAAGATATTACACTCCAGTGTCAGAGAATTCGGCGTACAAAGAAGCTTATAGTAAAAATTTAAAAGTGAGTGACGAATATGTAAATCAAGGTTTAAATCCGTTAGTCATGGCTAAAGCAATTCATAAAATTATTGAAGCAAAAAAACCAAAGCTTCATTATAAAGTTGGTGCTTTTATGGAACGTATCTCTGTGGTTTTAAAAAGAATTTTACCAGACAGAGTTTATGAAAAACTTATCATGAATCACTACAAATTATAGTATTTGTTTTAAGGATAGTTAAAACTATTTTTCAGACTATAGTTGTTTATTTTCTTTTAAATCGAGTAGTTGTTTTAAGATGACTTCCACTCCAAAATTTGTATTGCTTTTTGTAGAAAAATTAGCTGTTTCCTTAACTAGGGGATGTGCATTTTCCATAGCATAACTAAAATGAGCTTTTTTTAACATCTCTAAATCATTATTGTAATCACCAAAAGCTAGAGTTTCATCATAAGAGATTTTATATTCTTTTTGAATTAACGCTATAGCGTGCCCTTTATTCGCATCCATTTCAGAAATATCAACCCAATGATTTGCAGATAACTTTACTTTAAAGTTTTCTTCTAAATGTTTTAAATGTGGGTACAAAAACTGTTCAGTACTTACTTCATGATAAATAGCAATTTTGTATACAGGTTCGTCAATTTCATTTACAGAATTTATAGTTCCAGAATTTTTATAAAATTCCTCAAGTAGTTCTAATAATACGGGATTAGTACTTGTAGTGTAGGCTTTATCTCTTGTGCAAAATACAGGGTGAGCATCAGGAAGATCGTTTAATAATTTGCTTATCATAAGTAAATTATCAGTTTTCATTGCCGTAGATAGTAATGTTTTTCCTTTTTCAATAGCTAAGCCTCCGTTTTCGGCAACAATAATAATATCATCTTTAATTTTAGCCAACTTATCTTTCATACTATAAAGAGGCCTTCCGCTAGCAGCAACAAAAATGATGTTAAGCTTTTTTATTTTGTCAAATAAATCAAAAAATAATTCACTCACTTCGTGATTAGCATTTAAAAGTGTACCGTCTAAATCGGTAACAATTAATTTAACATTAGATAAGTCCATAAAAAAAATTAAGCTTTAAAAATACATATTAACAGAAGTTGAACGTCAATTTTTATGTTAAGTAATTACTAACATATAGTTTTAAATAGTAAATTGATATACTTAATTAAGCAAGTTTTATGGTTTATGAGTATGTAATATTTATAGGATTGATAAGTATAGTTGTAGAACTAATGGTTTTTAACAAGAAGAAATTAAATGCTGTAGATTTTGATAGTCATATGTTTGAGAACGATGATGATCAAGATATATTCGATTTTGATTAGTGCAAACTCGTTATACTATGTTTATAAAAGCGGATAGCGATTATTTTCTAACGTTTATTTTACATTACGAGCAAAATATTAGTATAATTTTGCAGGGTAAGTAATTTGAATTAATGTTCCCCCATACCACAAACAAACAGCTAAGTATTTAGGTTGTTTGTTTTGTTTTTATATACTGCGTTTTCTTTTTTTAAGTATTTTAAATACTCTGGTAACTTTATTTAAAATAAAGGTTTTTAAAAAGGTTTAAAATTGTAGTTTTGCACAAAACACAACTGTAAAAACAAAAGAACAATGAAATTTTTTATAGATACAGCAAACTTAGATCAAATCCGTGAAGCACAGGCTTTAGGTATCTTAGATGGAGTTACTACAAATCCTTCATTAATGGCTAAAGAAGGAATTACTGGTGAAGAAAATATCAAAAACCATTACAAAGCAATCTGTGAAATTGTAGATGGTGATGTTTCTGCTGAAGTAATTGCTACAGACTATGAAGGAATGGTAAAGGAAGGAGAAGCTTTAGCTGCTTTACATTCTCAAATTGTTGTAAAATTACCTATGATTGCTGATGGGGTTAAAGCGTGTAAGTATTTCTCTGATAAAGGAATTAAAACTAATGTAACATTAGTGTTCTCTGCAGGACAAGCTTTATTAGCCGCTAAGGCAGGTGCAACTTATGTGTCTCCTTTTATCGGACGTTTAGATGATATTTCAACCGATGGTTTAAATTTAATCGCTGAAATTCGTCATATATATGATAATTACATGTTTGAAACGGAAATTTTAGCTGCTTCTGTGCGTCACACAATGCATATTATTGATTGTGCTAAGATAGGTGCTGATGTTATGACTGGACCATTAAAAGCTATTGAAGGTTTATTGAAACATCCTTTAACTGATAGTGGTTTAGAAAAGTTCTTAGCAGATTATAAAAAAGGAAACTAAATAATAATTAGTATAAATTAGTAAGAAGTCCACACGATTTGTGTGGATTTTCTTTTTTAGTAATACTTTTGCAGACGAATGTATCCAGAAAAACAACTTGCACAGTTAGTAATAAGAGCTTGTCAATTTTATAATGTTGATAAGGTTGTGATTTCACCAGGTTCAAGAAACGCACCATTAACTATTGGGTTTTCAAATGTAACCGAAATTGAAACCTATAGTATTGTGGACGAGCGTTGTGCAGCTTTTTTTGCTTTAGGAATTGCACAGCAAACACGTAAACCTGTAGCTATTGTTTGTACATCTGGATCTGCATTATTAAATTATTATCCCGCAATTGCTGAAGCTTATTATAGCCGAGTTCCTTTATTAGTAATTTCTGCTGATAGACCCAAACATCTTATAGATATTGGTGATGGACAAACGATTCGTCAAGAAAATGTTTTTAAGAATCATATCTTGTATTCAGCAAATCTTATTGAAGATGAAAAGAAATTAACGTTCAATATACATGAAGTTGAGTGCGCAATTTTTACAGCTATTTGTGATAGCGGACCAGTACATATTAACGTTCCTTTTAATGAACCAATTTACAATACTGTTGATGTATTAGCTGATTTTAACTTCAACTCGAAATTAGAAAATGATGTAGAGAATCAAAATGAATTAGATACTAATATAGCAGATATTTGGAATACTTCAGAAAAGAAATTAATTTTAGTAGGGGTTCATTATCCAGATCAGAAACTTCAAGATGTATTACGTTACTTTACAGAAGATACCTCAGTTCTAGTGTTTACAGAAACTACTTCAAATATAAATGACCCAAACTATATCAATTCAATAGATCAGTTGATTAGTAAGTTAGAGGAAGAAGAATTTGAACAATTAAAACCAGATCTGTTAATTACTTTAGGAGGTATGGTTATTTCTAAAAGAGTAAAACAGTTTTTAAGAAAATACCAACCCAAGCATCACTGGCATGTTGATAAACTAGTGAAACTAGATACTTATTTCTGTTTAACGAAACATATAAAAGAAAGTCCAGCTGATTTTTTTGAAGTATTAAAAACTAAAATAACAATACATCAATCTAGCAGTTATCAAAAAAGATGGATTAAAGAGAAAAAGCAACGACAAATTGCACATCAGGCTTTTATTAAAGAAGCTGAATATTCGGATTTTAGAGTTTTTAGAAATATTTTAGAAACATTACCTGATTTTTCTCAAGTTCAAGTTAGTAATAGTGCAGTTGTACGTTATATGCAATTGTATGATGTAAATCCTACTTTAGAAGTATTCTGCAACCGAGGTACAAGTGGTATCGATGGAAGTACTTCTACAGCTATTGGAGCTGCTGTAGGAGGAAAGAAGAATACAGTATTAATTACTGGAGACTTAAGTTTTTTTTATGATAGCAATGCGTTATGGAATAATTACATACCACCGAGTTTTAGGATTATTGTAATTAATAATGCGGGAGGAGGAATTTTTAAAATTATACCAGGCCCCAAATCTACCAATGCATTACAGTTTTTTGAAACGCCGCATAATTTAACTGCTGAACATTTGGCTAAAATGTATGGTTTAGAGTATCAGAAAGCTTCATCGTTAGCAACTATAGAAGATAAGTTGGAAAGTTTTTATAACGAAAGTGAACAGGCAAAAATTTTAGAGGTTTTTACACCTTCAAATCAAAATGATATAGTATTAAAAGAATATTTTAACAAATTATAATGGAATTACAAGAAGGAGATAAGGTAGCATTAGTTATTGGTGTTAGAACAGCACTTGGTTATAGTGTATTGATTAATGAGGCCTATGAGGGATTATTATATAATAACGAGGTTTTTTCTGATATTGAAGAAGGAATGAAAACCTTTGGTTACATTAAAAAGATTAGAGAAGATGAAAAAATAGATGTCTCTCTAAGGCCTCAAGGTTTTAGGAATGTAATTGATAATGATGTAGAAAAAGTGTACAATAAATTAGTAGAAAAAGGAGAGTTGTTACTCACAGATAAGAGTTCTCCTGAATCTATTAAGTTTCATATGCAGATGAGTAAAAAGGCGTTTAAAAAAGCTGTAGGAAACTTGTATAAACAAAGAAAAATTGAAATTCTTGAGGATAAAATAGTGCTAAAAAAGAAGCATTAAAATTAAAAAGGTGAGTATTTTACTCACCTTTTTAATTTTATAAACGATTAATTATCGTCATTGTCTTCTTCGTTGTTTTCTTCCTCCTCTTCCTCGTTATCTAGAGGATCTTCCTCTATTGGAGTTTCTTTAGGTGCATTTTTCATTGCGTTTTCTATACGAATAATATTTTCGTAGAATGCTTCAGCGTTTGGGTCTGAAAGTTCCATTTTACCATAAGCTTCTTTGTAATAGAATAGAGCATCTTCATAGTTTTTTCCTGTCTCATGAAATTTTCCAACATAATATTCACCAAGATGCGATTCTGGATGCTTAATCATAACAAAATCACCAAGTACTCTAAGATAATCTCCATTCAATTTATCAATTACAATACCTTCAATAGCATAAATATCTTCAAAACGAACATTTAAATTTGTTCCATATAAATATTCAATATCTAAGTATTTTGTTTCAAGATATTTTATAGCCTCTAAAGGTTCTAAATCTTTAACTTTTTCTTCAAATTCTTGTTTTGATATTCTTGGGTAGAGTCCGAAAATATTACTAAAAGCATCAGGTAAGGCCTTTACAAGTGCTGTAGGTTTATTGGCTTCATCTTTAAAATCGTTAAAAGCAATATGTAGCTTTTCTGTTTCCAAAGATTCTAATCCTGTTTTTAACTTTTCATGTAAATCTTTTCGTTCTTTTTTCTCATAAGGATTAGAACTTACATATAAGTAAAACTGATTGTCAATTTCATCCAGACGTTTTAAATCAAAAGTACTGATTAAACGTAATGTTTGATCTGAAAGTTTAGGAGATATAGATACATAAGCATTAAAAATTGGATCTTTTTCCTTTAAAAAATGCAATAGAAAATTACCTGCATCCCTATCACCAACAATAGTTAAGTATGGAGAAGTTCTATAATTTGCTTCAAGATAAGGGATCAATTCTTTTTTGATATAATTGTAGAACTTTTTCCCTGTAGATGTTAAATTACCACTCTTAGTCACTACAGATACATCTTTGTTTTTCCTAGAATCAACATCCAAACCAACAACAATTTGTTTTGGAGTTAAATCTGCATTGGCATAAATTTTAGAATTACCAACGTAAATATCAAAAAGATAGTCATCATCTAAAACGATAGCAATAGGGTATTTTCGAATTGTATCAAGATTATGTTCTTTAGGAACATATAGTTTAATGTTTCGGTCTCTATTAAACTCAACAGAATTTACTTTTTTGGTAGTAATTCCTTGTGAAAAAACGGTTAAGTTTATAAGTAAGATGGTTAATAAGAGTAAATTTTTAATCGACATATTTTCTGTTTCTTATTTAGTACTGAAATACTAAGCTATAATTATAGTATTTTTGCTTTCCTAAATAACGAATTTTTTTTCAAATTATGATGCACATCGACTGGAAAACTGCAAAAGAATATACAGATATAACGTATAAGAAACATAATGGTGTGGCTAGAATAGCTTTTAACAGGCCTAATGTTAGAAATGCATTTCGACCACATACTACAAGTGAACTATTAGATGCTTTTAGAGATGCACATGAAGATACCTCAATAGGTGTTGTTCTTTTGTCTGCTGAAGGGCCTTCAACAAAAGATGGTATTTGGAGTTTTTGTTCTGGAGGAGATCAAAAAGCAAGAGGACATCAAGGGTACGTAGGGCAAGATGGATATCATCGTTTAAATATTCTTGAAGTACAACGATTAATTCGTTTTATGCCAAAAGCAGTAATCGCAGTTGTGCCAGGTTGGGCAGTAGGAGGAGGGCATAGCCTTCATGTAACTTGTGATTTAACTTTAGCGAGTAAAGAACATGCTATTTTTAAGCAAACAGATGCTGATGTAACTTCTTTTGATGGAGGGTATGGATCTGCGTATTTAGCAAAAATGGTGGGACAAAAAAAAGCAAGAGAAATTTTCTTTTTAGGAAGAAATTATTCTGCTCAAGAAGCCTATGAAATGGGGATGGTAAATGCAGTTATTCCTCATGATGAATTAGAAACTACGGCTTATGAATGGGCTCAAGAAATTTTAGCAAAATCACCTACATCAATAAAAATGTTAAAGTTTGCAATGAATTTAACTGATGATGGAATGGTAGGACAGCAGGTTTTTGCTGGGGAAGCAACGCGTTTGGCTTATATGACAGATGAAGCCAAGGAAGGTAGAGATGCTTTTCTAGAGAAAAGACAGCCTAATTTTGATAAAAAATGGATTCCTTAAAGAGTAAAAGTTTTTAAGTAAAATACAATTCATCCTGTTTTCCCTACAATTCGGTAAACAGGATTTTTTATGTATTCCTTTCTCGTTTAGTTTTGATGTAAATTAAAAATATAATAATGGAAGAAACAATTAAGATTTTTATTTATATACATGCTTTTTTTGGTGGATTAGGTTTGATAACTGGTTTAGGAAGTGTTCTTGTACAAAAAGGAAATTCAGTACATAAAAAGTTAGGTAAAATCTTTTCAATTAGTATGATAAGTAGTTGTTTGATTTCTATGCCAATTTCTTGGCTTCCTAATCATGAAAACGTATTTCTTTTTCTTATTGGATTGTTTACAGTGTATTTAGTTGTTTCTGGTAATCAGATGCTAACGTTTAAACATAAAGCAAAACATAAAGCAGGTGTTTTAGATAAAATTGTGTCTGGTTTCATGTTCGTAATATCTTTAGGAATGGTGTTGTTTGGAGGTTATGGATGGTTAACTATTGGTGGTGGATATCTATTATTTATTTTCTTTGGTTTTTTTGGAGTAATGTTGTCACTAAGTGATTTTATGTTTTATAAGAAGTTTAATCAATCAAGAAATAGAGGTTGGCTATCTAATCATGTAAGTAAAATGGTTGGGGCTTTTATTGCTTCTGTAACAGCTTTTATAGTTGCTGGAATGGGGTTAGGAAGTGTGATTTCATGGATAATACCTACCGTAATAGGATCATTTTATATTGCATATTGGAAAAGGAAATTAAAAATTGTAGAAAAAAGCAAATAGAAATTGATAATTTTGAGGAATAATTATTTCCTATGAAATCTCAAGTAGTAACTTTCTTAATTAAATGTCCAGATCAAAAAGGACTTGTAGCAAAATTCACTTCTTTTTTTTATGAAGAAGGGTTTAATATTTTAAGTTGTCAGCAATATGTTAATGGGATCGCAGATCGTTATTACATGCGCATTCGGTTAGATGCCGAAGATGCGGGTATTTCTAAAGAAGGTTTAGAAAAAAAGTTTTCGAATCTGGCAGAGGTTTTACAATGTACTTGGTCTGTCCATTATGAAAGTAAAACGCAAAATGTAGCTATACTTGTTTCTCATACAAGTCATTGTTTATACGATTTATTGCAAAGGCAAAGGGAAGGTGTTATTAATTGTAACATAAGCTTAATTATTAGCAATCATAATAAGCTAAAGCCTATAGCAGATATGTTTGGGATCCCCTACTATCATTTACCAATAACAAAAGAAACCAAAGTTGAGCAAGAAGCTCAGGTAATAGCGCTATTGAAAAAGTATGATGTGGATTTAATTGTAATGGCACGTTATATGCAAATTCTCTCTGAAAATTTTATAGATCAATATCCTCAGCGAATTATAAATATACATCATTCTTTTCTTCCTGCTTTTCAAGGGGCAAATCCTTACAAAAGAGCTTACGAAAGAGGAGTTAAATTAATAGGAGCCACTGCGCATTATGCTACTGTAGATTTAGATGAAGGGCCTATTATCGAGCAAGATGTTGAGCGTATTACGCATGAGAGTACTCCAAAAACATTAAAACGAATTGGTGCAGATATAGAACGATTAGTGTTAGCTAAAGCAGTAAAATGTCATTTACAACATCAAATCATTGTTTCTGATAATAGAGCTATTGTGTTTCCGGAATCTGGGGAGTAAAAATTAGTGTTAAAGTTCAAAAGTTCAAAAGTTCAAAAGTTCAAAAGTTCAAAAGTTTTGAATAGTTTATTCAAAGTATTAGATATAGTTAATAGTAAAAAATAATCTTTAAGCCAAAAGCCAAAAGCCAAAAGCCAAAAGCCAAAATAAGTATGAAAATAATTTGTATCGGGCGTAATTATGCAAAACATATAGAGGAGTTAGCAAATGAAAAACCAGAGAGTCCCGTTGTCTTTTTAAAACCAGATTCAGCAATACTCCCTAAAAATATACCTTTTTTTATTCCTCCTTTTTCTAATGATATTCACTATGAAGTAGAGGTTTTAGTAAAAATCAATAAAGTAGGAAAGCATATTTCTTCAAAATTTGCTCATAAATACTATGATACTGTAGGTTTAGGTATAGACTTTACAGCTAGAGATGTACAGGCACAGTGTAAAGAAAAAGGCTTGCCTTGGGAGAAAGCCAAAGCATTTGATGGAAGTGCAATTGTTGGAGAATTTTACCCTAAAGAAGAGTTTGATTTAGAAAATTTATCTTTTCAATTGCATAAAAATGAAGAAATTGTACAAGACGGAAATACAGCTTCTATGTTGTGGAAAATAGATGAATTAATAGCGTATGTTTCTCAATACTTTACTTTAAAGAAAGGAGATCTTATTTTTACAGGAACACCAGCAGGTGTAGGGAAAGTTCAGGAGAATGATATTTTAACTGGGATCATTGAAGGGAAAAAATCGTTTCAAATTAAAGTAAAGTAATAGTGTTGATCTTAATAATTTTAGGACTAATATTACTAACTGTAGGGAAAGCTTTTTTTAGCTTATCTAAAAAGTATGGGAAAAATAAGATTGGTATCACAATATTAGGATTGTTATCTTTTATAATTGGTGTTACTATTTATATTATTACTTATGCTTTATTAGTTGATGTTTTATCTGGTATAAATAGGTATGTTCACGAGTATCTTTCCTTCTCACTAGGTATTGCTTTGGCTGTTTTTTTTCATTATTACCTAGAAAAAAAATGGAAGAAAAATAAGAATGTAGATGCAGAAGAGGCTATAGATAAAATAGGAAAGGATTAATACTTGTCTTTTTTAACAAATAAATAGTCCAGAAACATGTTTTTTTAACAATATAGTGTGATTTTTTATTTTTTTAATTTATTGTTGTTCAGTGTTTTGTTTTTGTTTTATGATGCTTTTTATAAAATGATTCCATAACTGATAACTTTTTCACGGCTCGATCTTTTATTCAGTTAATTTTGATACAGTAATGTAAAAAACAACTTAAAAGAATTGAAGCTATGAGGAAAAACTACTTTATTTTTCTGTGTATTATTTTTTCTACATTTTATGGATTTGCCTACGATACTGATCCAGGGGAAATAATTAATATACAAGATTCAAAATTTAGATTATACTTATTAAATAATTCAGATATCAATACGAATGGAGATAACTATATTCAAAAATCGGAGGCGGAAGCTTTTGATGGTTATATATATTGTGCTGAAAAATCTATTTCAAGTCTAACAGGGATAGAGCATTTTATTAATTTAAAAGGTCTTGATGTTTCTAAGAATGATTTAAAAAGTATAGATTTATTAAAAAATAAATCATTAGAGTTTGTAGAATGTAGTAGGAATGATATAGAAAATATCAGAGTATCTCATCTTCCAAATTTGACGAGGTTATATTGCAATAACAATGAAATAGAAAAACTAGTTCTTCGTGGAAATGTAGCCTTAGCAACTTTAGATTGTAGTGTTAATAAGTTGAAAAGTGTTGACTTGTCAGATAATATGGGGTTGACAAATTTATATTGTAGAGAAAATGATATTGAGAATATAGATGTATCTCAACATTTACAGCTTAGACATATCATTTGTAATTCTAATAAGTTAGTCTACTTAAATATCCAAAATGGGAATAATACAAATTTTAATGAGACATTATATTTTCAAAATAATCCAGATTTAACCTGTATAAAAGTTGACGATAAAGCCTTTGCGGATGCAAATTGGTCATCTTTTAAGGATAGTACTGCTGAATTTAATGAAGATTGTATAGATATTATAGATATACCAGATGCAAAGTTTAAATCATTTTTAGTCAATAATACAGCAATAAATACAGATGGAGATAATCATATTTCTTTTGCTGAAGCTGAATCTTTTACCGGTAAGATAGATTGTAGTTTTAAGTTGATACGAGATATGAAAGGTATAGAAAGATTTGTAAATATTGAAGAGTTACACTGCGATCATAATAGAATAGAGAGCTTAGATGTTTCAAAAAACACGAAGCTTAAAATTTTAGATTGTGAAGAAAATAAAATTGGTAGTTTAAATCTTCGAGAAAATACACTATTGGAAGAGTTGAATTGTAGAGAGAATAATTTATTCGGATTAGATGTTTCTAATAATTTATTGATTAAAGAATTAACCTGCGGAAGTAATGGAATTTTCAATTTAGATGTTACCAATCAAACTGCTTTAACTACTTTATCTTGTGGAGGGAATTTAATATCTGAATTAGATGTTACGAATAATTTAGAGTTAGTGGATTTAGCATGTAGTGCTAATTCTTTGAGTAATTTAGATGTTTCAAATAACCTAAAATTAAGAAAATTGTATTGTGGTTATAATGAAGGGCTTAAAAATATAGATGTTTCTAATAATATAGCGCTAGTTAATCTTACGGCAGACAAAATTGGTTTGACTAGTATAGATGTATCTAAAAATCAAAAGCTAATAACTTTGTCTTTAGATGAAAATAGTTTAACAACTATAGATATTTCTGGTAATCCTGATTTATATAATTTAAGTTTTTTTAGTAATAACTTAGAAAGTGTAGATTTATCAAACAATTTATCATTAGGAGTTATAAATTGTAGCTCAAACCTTTTGACTAGTTTGAATGTAGAAGCTAATATAGCTTTAAGGAATTTAAATTGTAGTTTTAATAAAATAACAACTTTAGATGTCTCTAAAAGTCCCTTTCTAAAAGATATTGACTGTTCCAACAACGAATTGACCCGATTGAATGTTAAAAATGGAAATAATTCTAATTTTTCAGATGATATAAATTTTGGATATAATTCTGATTTAACATGTGTAGAGGTAGATGATGTGTTTTATTCAGAAAGAAATTGGGGAGATGATCCATTAAGAAGTAGTTTAGATGCAGTGTATAGTGAAGACTGCGATGCTTTAGAAAATGGATATATTGTAATTCCAGATGTTAATTTTAAAAATTATTTACTAAGTCAGTCTGCAATCAACTTGAATGGAGATGATCAAATTCAAACTGAAGAAGCATCTATGTATGAAGGTGTTATAAATTGTCCTGATTTAGCAATCGAAAGTTTAGAAGGAATTGAAAATTTCATAAAAATTACAAGTTTAGATTGTAGCAATAATACAATTGAGGAATTAGATTTGAATTATAATACAGCTTTAAAAACATTAAACTGTAGCCAAAATAATATAAAGAGTCTTCGTTTAAGAGATAATATAGCATTAGAAAATTTAGATTGTAGTTACAATGTATTAGAATCGTTGTTTTTACATAGAAATGCATCTGACGGTGAAAAACTAATGGATATAAACTGTAGTAATAATGAATTATCATCAATCAATATTTCAAACAATACAGCTCTAAAGAATTTAAATTGTAGTGGAAATGAATTGGAAGACTTAAATGTTACTAGTAATGTTTTGTTAGAGAATTTAACTTGTTTTTCAAATGAGATAGAAGAACTTGATGTGTCATCTAACGGCAGTTTAAAAACATTAAATTGTAATGCTAATGAAATCGTAACATTAGATCTGTCAAATAATAACCAACTTACATCTGTAAGTTGTGATGATAATAGATTAATTACACTAAATCTTAAAAATGGTAATAATTCAAATTTTGTAGCTAGGCCAAGCTTTTTAAATAATGAAAAATTATTTTGTGTTGAGGTGGATAGTAAAGCGTATGCAGATACAAATTGGAGTGAAGCAAAATATGGTGAGTTTTTAGAATTTAGTGAGAATTGTGGTGCTGCGGTAGAGATACCAGACACTGTTTTTAAAGCATATTTAGTAAATGATATTTACATTAACATCAATGGGGATGATGAAATTCAGTTTAGCGAAGCAAGAGCTTATGAGGGGGTAATTCGATGTGTGAATCTAGGAATAAAAGATTTAAAAGGAATTGAAGCTTTCACCACTATAAAAGAGTTGTATTGTGACAAAAATGAATTGGTAACTTTAGATGTGTCTCAAAACACGGGGCTAACTTTTTTATCATGTACAGAGAATCAAATAACAGCTTTAGATCTTTCTAAAAACACAAATATTGAAGATGTTTTTTGTTCAATAAATAATTTATCAGTTTTAAATATTAAAAATGGTAACAATTTAAATTTAGATAGACTTTTTACACATCTTAATCCGAATTTAACTTGTATTCAAGTTGATAATGTAGTTCAAGCTCAAAATTCATCATGGAGGAAAGATGCAACAGCAAGCTATAGTGAAGATTGCGGATATGCAACAGATGCTATTGTTGTAATTCCTGATGCAAATTTCAAAACATACTTATTAAATAATACTTCTATAAATACTAATGGAGACAATGAAATTCAAGTTCTTGAGGCAACATCTTTTTCAGGAGAAATTCAAGTTCCAGATTTAGAAATCAGTAGTTTAGAAGGGATCGCTTATTTCACCAGAATAACTAAGTTGGATTGTCAAGAAAACAATTTACAAACTTTAGATGTATCCAGTAATACGGAATTAACTAGTTTAGATTGTTCAAAAAATGAATTAACTTCAATTAATATTACTGGAAATTTAAAATTAGAAGAATTATTTGCTGATAGTAATAATTTGAATATCATAGATACTTCTAACAATACCTCACTATTAATTTTTAGTTGTACATCAAATGAAATAGATGAATTAAATCTAGCCAATAATACCTCTTTATTAGGATTTAGCTGTGAAGGAAATAATATAACTACATTAGATGTAAGTAACAATTTGAATTTGAGAATTCTTTATTGTAGTAAAAATGAGTTGACAGATTTAGATGTGTCACAAAATACAGCATTAGTAGAGTTGCTTTCTAGATCGAATAAGTTAGAAACATTAAATCTTAAAAATGGCAACAATGCTAATTTTACGAATATAAACGTTACAGGTAATTTGGATCTTACCTGTATCCAAGTAGATAGTAAAACGTATTCAGATAATAATTGGAGTACCTTAAAAGATTCAACAGCAGAATATAGAGAAGATTGTAATATTTCTTCGGATGCCGTTGTAATTATACCTGATTTTAATTTCAAAAGTTATTTAGTTAATAATACAGCTATAAATACAAATGGGGATAGTGAGATTCAAGTAACAGAAGCGCAATCATTTTCTGGTACAATTAATTGTTCTAATTTAAGTATTGATAATTTAGAAGGTATAGAATATTTTCCTGCAATTACTGGATTAAATTGCAATGATAACGGCTTAACTAATTTGAATATTTCTAATAATATAAACTTAGTATCGTTAAATTTTGATAATAATAACATAACGACTATTGATGTTTCTAAAAACACACTTTTAAATTCTTTATCGTGTTTTAATAATAGGCTTACAGCGTTAGATGTTTCTTCAAATACTGCTTTATCTTTTTTAGTGTGTGCTGATAATTTTATTGAGGTTTTAGATTTTTCTTCAAATGATGAATTGACTGATGTGTATTGTAATGGAAATGAATTAACAAGATTAGATGTGTCTAATTTGAAGTTAACTAATTTTGATTGCTCTAATAATAATTTGACAACCTTAATCATAGATAATGGTTATAGCACAACTTTAGATAACTTTCTCCTGTCGAATAATCCAGATTTAACATGTATCCAAGTAGATAATAAAACATATTTTGATCAGAATTGGTCTGCGGCAAAAGATGCTACTGCAAATTATAGTGAAGATTGTTCAACGTTACCTGATGCCATTGTTTATATACCTGATGCTAATTTTAAAAGTCGTTTAGTATCAAACGCTGATATCAATACAAACCGTGATGATGAAATTCAAGTTTCCGAAGCAAAAGCATTTTCAGGAGCAATAGATGTTTCCGATGCTAATATTAATAGTTTAGAAGGGATTTCATTTTTTACTGAAATAACAAGTTTAAATTGTAGTGAAAATAATTTAACGGAATTAAGTGTTGAAGAAAATATAGTATTAACATATTTAAATTGTAGTAAGAATAGTATAAATACACTAGATGTTACTAAGAACAAAGTATTACAAGAGTTAGATTGTCACTTAAATGAGTTAACCTATTTGGCGGTATTTAAGGTTTCATCAGCAGGAAATGTAGAAAGAGATGATGTGTTAACTTCTCTAGATTGTAGTTCTAATGAATTGTCAAGTTTAGATGTTTCTTACAATACTTCATTAACACATTTAACGTGTAGTTATAATACATTAGAGAGTTTAAATGTTTCTGAAAATAGCCAGTTGAAATATTTAAATTGTTTTTCAAATAATTTAGAGCAATTATTTTTGTTCGATAATTTCTTTTTAGAAGAATTGTATTGCGGTTCTAATAATTTAACAAGTTTAAATATATCTAGTAATCAGAATTTAGAGCGATTAAATGTTAAAGAAAATAAGTTGACAACTTTAAATGTTTCTGGTAACGCATCATTAATAAGTTTAGGATGTAATGATAATGAATTATCAAAATTAAATGTTTCTAACAACACATCATTAATAAGTTTAGGATGTAATGATAATGAATTATCAAAATTAGATGTTTCTAAGAACACAAGCTTAGTAGATTTAACCTGTAGTGGAAATAATTTAGTTGTCTTAAATGTTAAAAATGGAAACAATATAGATTTTGAAAGGTTTAATGCCTTATCAAATCCTGATTTAACATGTATTCAAGTAGATGATGTAACTATTGTGTCTGGAAATACATTGTGGAGAAAAGAGGAAACAGCTACATATAATGAAGTGTGTGATTTTCCAGAAGAAGTTGTGTACATACCCGATGCTAATTTTAAAGAATGTTTATTGGCTAATACAGCTATAAATACCAATAATGATGGTGAAATCCAAGTTTCTGAAGCATTGGCATTCACTGGAGAAATTTCTTGTAATAATAGAGATATATCAGATGCTACAGGATTAGAAGCTTTTGTTAACGTATGGAGTATTAATATGTCAGGTAATAATTTAACAAACCTGAGTGTTTCTGCTCATAAAAACTTACAATATTTGTATTGTGATTCTAATAGTATAGAACATTTGTTTTTAGGTAATAATTTAGACTTAGAAGGATTGTTCTGTGATTTTAATAGGCTGACTCATTTAGATTTGTCAAAAAATGTAAAGCTGAATACCATTTTCTGTCAAAATAACGAATTAGAAAGTTTAAATATTAAAAATGGAAATAATGATTACAATAGTGATGGCTATCACTTTACGGGTAACCCTAATTTAACTTGTATTCAGGTAGATGATAAAGTAGGTGCGGATAATGCAGAATTTTGGTTTAAAGATGCAACTGCAACATATAGTGAAGACTGTGGTGTATCATCAAGCGATATTGTCTTTATACCAGATCCTAACTTTAAAAGACGTTTGTTATCAAATGCTACTATAAACACCAATGGTGATGATGAAATTCAAGTAACAGAAGCAACATCTTTCGTAGGTACAATTCGTGTAGGTTTTGATGGAGCAGGTGAAAAAATTGAAGATTTAACAGGTATTGAAGCTTTTGTCAATATCACCGGTTTACATTGTTCGTTTAATAATTTGAAAACTATAAATGTTTCAGAAAACACAAAATTAATAGACTTATTTTGTGGGCTTAATGAGTTGACTAGTTTAGATGTGTCTAAGAATGTAAATTTGGAGAACTTATATTGTAGTACTAATTCTTTAACGGAGTTGAATGTTACAAATAACACTAAATTAAAGACACTTTACTTTGATAGTAATCAAATTACAGAAATCGATTTATCTAATGCTATAATGTTATCAACACTAAGTTGTTATTCTAACAAATTAAGCGTTTTAGATATTTCTAAAAATAGTAACTTAATAGATGTTACTTGTGCTGAAAATCAAATAAAGGTGTTAGATCTTTCTTCAAATCAAAAATTATCAGCATTATATTGTAATGATAATTTAATAGAAGAGCTAGATCTATCATCAACTACAATACAAAATTTTGATTGTTCAAATAATAATTTGACAAGTCTAATAATAGATAGCGGTTATAGTGTGAACTTAGATAATTTTTCACTATTGAATAATCCTAATTTAACATGTATTCAAGTAGATAATAAAATATATTTTGATCAGAATTGGACTGTTGCAAAAGATGATACAGCGACATATAGTGAAAATTGTACTTCAACAGCAGGTGTTGTAGATGAGGAATTTAATAATAACATAATAGTGTATCCAAATCCAGCTATTCATACGATTACAATTGATTTTAAAGAAACTATCCAAAGTGCTGAATTTGAAATTTATTCAATACTAGGGAATACCATTTTAAAAACAAATAATAGAAAGATTGACATATCAGGATTGCCTGAAGGGATGTATATTTTAAAGATAATTACAGCAGATAATAAAGTAGGGGTAAGAAGATTTGTAAAGAAATAATGACTTATTATCATATTTAACTAAAAAGACTAAGGATGTGTATTCTTAGTCTTTTTTAGTTGTTATTTGAAGATGATTTATTTCAATTTAAACCATGTAATAGCTTTCGAAATTCCGTTTTCAATAGGGTTTTGTTTTAGTTTTAATTCGTTTTTTGCTTTTTGATTTGAATAGTAATTATTTACACAAAGAGTTTGAACATTAGTTAAAGAAATATCAGTTTTAACTTTAAAAAAGCGTAATACGTTTCCGAAGTAACCTATTCCATATAATAAGAATTTAGGAATCTTTACATAAGAAGATTTTTGTTCTAATTGATGAGTTACTTTTTTATAAAACTCTTTATAACTTAAGTTTTCACCGCATAAAATATAACTCTCACAATGTTTTCCCAAATCAATAGCATTAACTACAGCATTTGCAGCATCAATAACATTAATAAAACTTTTTCCTCCCGGAGGATAAAAAATAACTTTTTTATTGTAGGCGCTTAATACCAATCTTCCTGAGCTAGGTTTTGTGTCGTAAGAACCAATCATAAACGTTGGATTCAAAGTAACTAGTTTTGTTGTTGAATTTTGTTTTGCTAATTCAAGAACTCGTTTTTGTCCCTCTAACTTACTTTTAGCATATAAAGAATTAGAAAAAGGAAAACGAATAGGTTTTTCTTCACTTCCTAAATCCTCTAAACTTCCAAACCCAAAACAATTGGCGGTGCTGATATAAATAAAGGTTTTTATGTTGTACTGTACTGCTTTTTTGTATAGCGTTTCAGTAGAAATTGCGTTTACATTCTGGTATATAGAGTAATCTATAATGTCTTGTCCAGTAAGTGCAGCAGCATGAATAATACAATCAATTTCGGGTAAAACAGCTTCAAAAGATTCACTTTTGGTAATATCACCAATATGTAACTTTAAATTTTCATGAGCTGGTAGCGCAAAGCTTTTTTTATTTCGTAATAAACCAATAACAGTATGCTTTTTTTCGAGTAAAGCAACAATAATATTTGTAGCTAATAAACCATTAGCCCCAGTAACTAAAACTTTCATTAGGCTTGAATTTCTTTTCGCATAGCATTACTTAACATTTTTACTTTAGTGTTAGCAGGTAAAACACTTAAAATAAATTTACTGATTCTATTTAATCGACCAGGAACAACGCTTCGCTTACCTTTAAACATTCTAGAGATACTCATTTTAGCAATCTCATCTAACTCAATAACTCCAAGGTTAACAAATTTACTCTGACTTTCAATTCTAGAAGTAACTTCATCATTTGTTTTCATGGGGCCAGGATATACAACAGTCACCGAAACATTCTTATCCTTTAATTCCTCTCGCAGTCCCATAGAAAAGTGCTCTACAAATTTTTTTGATGCAGGATACACTGTTTTATATCCCATCGGACTAAAAGCAGCCATACTAGAAATATTCATGATATATCCTTCTTTACTTGCGATCAAATTAGGAAGCAACAGTTTTGTTAACATAGAAGTTGAGGTAATATTTAATTGAATAATTTTCTCAATATATTCTAATGAAACGTCTGTAATATGTTTAGAGCCACCGCTACCAGCATTATTAATAAGAACAGATACATTATACTTACAAGCCCATTCGCCAAGAGCTATAACGTTGCTTTTATCGGTCATGTCTGCCTCAAAATAATCAACGGTAACATTAAAATCCTTAGCGATTCTTTTAGAAGTATCACTTAAATTTTCATTTGGCAGTGCAGCTAAAAGTAAGTTGAACTTTTGTTGGGCAAGTTCTTCAGCTAAGGCTAAACCTAGTCCCTGACTAGCTCCTGTAATTAAAGCAAAGTTATTTTTCATTATTGGTTTTTCAGTAAAGACTACTAACATTACATTCAGTTACATTTAAGCAATAATTTTTAATCGTTTTTTGCTAAACGTTTAGAAAATATGTGAGTATTTTTGTCTTTGGTTGATGTGCAAAAATATCCTTGAAATGTTTTCGAAACAAGAAAACATTTAAGTTTAATAAATAATTAGCATTCAATAGCTATAATTTGTTCAAGATCAAAAATAAGACAGAAAATATGAAAGCAGAGATCATTACGATTGGCGATGAAATTTTAATAGGGCAAATTATAGATACAAATTCTCAATGGATAGGGAAGGAGTTAAATAAAATAGGAGTGTCTGTATACCAAATTTCATCAATTCAAGATGAAAGACAACATATTTTAAATGCATTAAAAGAGGCGCAAGAACGAGTAGATATCGTAATTATAACAGGAGGTTTAGGTCCGACTAAAGACGATATCACAAAGAAAACTATAGCAGAATATTTTAATGATACTGAAATAGTAGAGTATCCTGAAGTTATAGAAAATATTAAAGAACTATTTAAAAAGGTAAATCATCCTTTTAATGAGGTTCAAAAATATCAAGCGCAATTACCTTCTAAGGCTACGCTTTTGCCGAATCGCTATGGTACAGCACCAGGTATGTGGTTCTATGAGAATAATACAGTATTTGTCTCATTACCTGGAGTCCCTTATGAAATGAAAGGATTGATAGAACATGAAGTGTTACCTCGAATACAAAAGACATTTGAATTACCTTACATACTGCACAAAACTATTCAAACCTATGGGCAAGGGGAAAGTGTTATTGCAGAAACTATTGAAGATTTTGAAAATAACCTACCAAAGCATATAAAGCTCGCTTATTTACCTTCTTTTGGGAAAGTGAGGTTACGATTAAGTGCAAAAGGGCACGATGTTGATTTTGTCACTAAAACTTTAAATGAAGAAGTAAAAAAGTTATCAAGTTTGATTTCAGATATTGTTGTCGGATTAGATGAAGGGTTGACTATTGAAAAATTAGTAGGAGATTTTTTGAAAGAAAGAAATGAAACGATTGGAACAGCTGAAAGTATGACAGGAGGGAAGATAGCTTCATCTCTAATTTCAATCCCTGGGTCTTCAGCATATTTTAAAGGAAGTTTTGTGGTATATTCTTCAGAACTAAAACAAAAGTTATTAGATATTCCTAAAGCGCTTATCGAAAAGTTTTCTGTAGTAAGTAAAGAAGTTGCCAAAGAAATGGCAGTAGCTGCCTTAGAAAAATTAGACACAGACTATGCGATTTCAATAACAGGTAATGCAGGGCCTACAACAGATAATAATGACAAAGATGTAGGAGTAGTATATATAGGAATAGCCTCTAAACAACAAGTTGAAGTTCATGAATTTAATTTTGGGCAACCTAGAGAAAAAGTAATAAATAAAACGGTAAATAAGGCATTAGAGCTCTTTCTGAAAAAGAATATGTAAATTTAATGTTATATAGTTTGTTTTGTATGGTTTTAAATACGTATATTTGCACCTCGTTTAGAAATAACAACAAAAACTGTCAAGAAGATGTCTAGAGTTTGTGAATTAACAGGAAAAAAAGCGATGGTAGGTAATAACGTATCACACGCTTTGAATAGAACAAAAAGAAAATTCAACGCTAATTTAATGACAAAGCGTTTTTATATTCCAGAAGAAGATAAATGGATTACATTAAAAGTATCAGCTTCTGCATTAAAAAATATTAACAAAAAAGGAATTACTGCAGTAATTAAAGAAGCTAGAGCAAAAGGTTTCTTAACAAAGTAATAACTTCTAGATAAAGTATAGAGAGATGGCAAAAAAAGGAAACAGAGTTCAAGTTATATTAGAGTGTACTGAGCATAAAGCTTCTGGTCAACCAGGAACTTCTCGTTATATTACAACTAAGAATAAAAAGAATACTCCTGATAGAATGGAATTAAAGAAATTTAATCCAATCTTAAAGAAGATGACAGTTCACAAAGAAATTAAATAATTAGAAGTTTTATTTATAAAACGTCAAATACCCTATAGGTCATGGCAAAGAAATCAGTAGCAACGTTACAAACAGGTTCTAAAAGATTAACTAAGGCTATCAAAATGGTTAAGTCTCCAAAAAGTGGTGCTTATACATTTGTTGAGTCTATTATGGATCCTACACGAGTTAACGACTTTTTAGCAAAAAAGTAATTCTTGTATACAGTTTACAAAAAAGCTGCTTTCATTATTGAAAGTAGCTTTTTTTGTATATGCTAAAAAGATGTATTTTTGATAAAATTTTACTAGTATAAGGCAGAATAAAATGACATTTTGGCTGTATTAATATACTGGTACGGTTTTTTACACCAAACTATATAAGATTATAATTGTTAACTATGAGTTTTTTTAAAAAAATATTCTCGAAAGAAAAGAAAGAAACTTTAGATAAGGGATTAGAAAAATCAAAACAAAGTTTTTTTTCTAAACTATCTAAAGCTGTTGCAGGAAAATCGAAAGTAGACGATGATGTATTAGATAATTTAGAGGAAATTTTAGTTTCTTCTGATGTGGGAGTAAATACTACATTAAAAATTATTGAAAGAATAGAAGAGAGAGTTGCTAGAGATAAATATTTGGGAACAGAAGAATTAAATTCTATTTTACGAGAAGAAATTGCTGGTTTACTTTCTGAAACAAATATTGGAGACGAGACTGATTTTACTATTCCTGAAAACAAAAAGCCATATGTGCTTATGGTTGTAGGTGTTAATGGTGTAGGTAAAACAACTACTATTGGAAAATTAGCCTCTCAGTTCAAAAAGAAAGGTTTAAAAGTTGTTTTAGGTGCTGCAGATACATTTAGAGCTGCTGCAATCGATCAATTACAAGTTTGGGCAGATAGAGTAGATGTACCTATTGTACGTCAAGAAATGGGATCTGATCCTGCTTCAGTTGCTTTTGATACATTACAATCAGGAGTAAATCAAGGAGCTGATGTAATTATTATTGATACAGCTGGACGTTTACACAACAAAGTGAACTTAATGAATGAATTAACTAAAATTAAGCGTGTAATGCAAAAAGTTGTTGGAGATGCTCCACACGATGTATTATTAGTTTTAGATGGATCAACTGGACAAAATGCATTCGAACAGGCAAAACAATTTACCAAAGCAACGGAAGTAACTTCGTTAGCTGTAACGAAACTAGACGGAACAGCAAAAGGAGGAGTTGTAATTGGAATTTCTGATCAATTTCAAATTCCTGTAAAATATATTGGAGTAGGTGAAGGTATAGACGATTTACAGGTGTTCAATAAATTTGAGTTCGTAGATAGTTTCTTTAAATAGCATCACAGTTAATAAAATTTAAAAGCTACTTTCCCTTAAAGAAAGTAGCTTTTTTTATTTAGATATTTTGTGTTTTTGCTGCTGCAGAAAGATAGTTTAGAAGAAAAGTTAATAATAGAAAAAGTGAAATAAGAATTAAACTATATCCACTTGATGGATCAAATTGTAATGTAGTTTTTAAAGAAACACCATTTAATTTCGGAATAAGAATAAGTATTGTAATAGAGAAGGAAATACCGAAAATTAAAAATAGGTTTGTAATTACTTTTTTACTTATGTGTTTTGCATAGCTTAGTTTCTTCCATCGTCTAAATTGAAATAGAAATATAAGTAAAACAGTTAGAAATATTAGTGGAAGGTTTCTGTAATAAGGAAATGAAGATTTTTTGTAGTAACCTTTACCAAGTAAAATTCCATAGATACCGTTTATAATTTCTACATCAGGAGCTTGATTTGAATTAATTAACACCACGATAGCTTTTTTCAGTTTAGGTATAATATACATTTGAGATTCAAAACTTTTATTTGTTCCTCCATGATAAAGTACACTAGCATCATTGTTTACAAACCAACCTAATCCATAAAAAGAATTACTATTTTCTTCTTTCGTCATTAATTGTTGTGTAATGCTAGGTTTTAAAACAGTATTAGGATTGTTATTATAACTATTCATTATGTTACGTAGGTAAACTACCATGTCGCTTGCTGCGCTAGAAATTAAACCAGAAGAAACTTCTTTTTCATGAAGTTTTTTATTGAATTTTAGTATCGGATAGTATAGTAAGTATTGATAACTATCTATAATATCAGTATTAATTTCTCCTGAAGTTTTAGTTAACTCCATAGGCTTTGTAATTAATTCTTCAAGACATTTGCTGTAAGTTTCACCAGTAATACTTTCAATAATTAATCCTAATAATCTGTAGTTAACATTAGAATATTTAAAAGGTATTTTAGTGGGGTTTTTCAATTCGATTTTTCTGAGTAGTTCTGTATAATAATTTACATAATCAAAGTTGTTGTCTGTTTTAAATGTTCTTCCCATTTCAGTTGAAATTCCAGAAGTATGTCGTAATAAATTTTCAATGGTAATTTTGTCAGATAGAGTTTTGTCTTTGTATGCAAACCATTTTAAATATTTAGATACAGGATCTTCTAATCTGAGTTTTCCTTGTTCTTGCAATTTTAGAACTAATAATGCAGTAAAAGATTTAGACATAGATCCAATTAAATATTTGTCACCTTTCTTCGCATTACCGAAATGATTTAGATATACAGTGTTGTTTTCATCAGTAATTGCTACAGCAATGCTAGGTGAATTATAGTACTTTCTTTTACTTTCTATAAAGTTGGTAATTTCATTTACTGTTTCAGTAGTAAGTGTTGTGTTGTTTTGAGCTACAACGGAAGAAAAGATAAATAATAATACTTTGAAAAATAAAAATGTTCTCATGTAATTGTGCAATTAATAATTTATTCTGGTGATTAATTTTCAGGATAAAAGTATGAGAACAGTAAATGAAAGGCCTTGTGTTTACTAGGTTTAGTTGCTAAAGTTATGTTTTTAGGTGCGAAAATTAAATGACACTTAGATTGTTTTTATAATTTTTTGAAACAGGTATTTCAGTTTGGGTAAGTAAAATGGTATTGGAATTTTTCCAAGATTTAAAATGATCAATATTTATTAAATGCGAACGATGTACTTGAATTAAAAATGGTATATCTGTTTGAATTTTCTTTAAAGAAGATCTAATTAGTTTTGATTGTATTGAACTGTTTTCAATAAAAAAGACTTCAACATAATTTTGAGATTTTGAAACACAAACTAAATCTGAAGCTCTAATTTTTAAAATATCTAGTTTGTATTCACCTCTAATAATTAGCTTTTCTTCTATTTTTTTTGGGGGTGAAGTTGTAGTGATTTCTTTTTCTTTCGGAAGAAACTTTAGAGTCAAAATTCTAGCAAAAATAATGATTGGAGTAAAAATGATAGCAGATTTTAAAATTCCATCGAAATATTCATTGAAATTCCATATTCCATTTAAAAACGGACTTTTATAGTATATAAAACTGAGTATTAAATTCAGCAAATGAAAAGTAACTATTGTTATTATTTCGAATACGATATTCCAGATCTCGAACTGTCGATATATAGCATCTTGAAAGATAATTGTGGTGAAATAACTTAAAAAAGCGATAATACTAAAACCAAAACTTAAGAATTCCCACCAAGGATAATTTCCATAATTACCGCTATCAAACGGACGAATATAGTAAGTGAAAATGAAAATCCATGAAGAAATAAATAAACCTACAAACGTATGATGTTTAATAGAGGGATTGAGTTTTATCATTCTTAGATTTTTTCAATAAATCCGTCAAAAACATAACCGGTTGTCCAGTTATTATTCCTGTAGTTTTCAACTTTTACCCAATTTCCTTTAATTAATTTTCCTTCGTCATAAAGCTCAAGAGTATTATCAGTCTTATTTTGAACAATTACTTGAGATCTAAAAGGAAGTTTGTCTATTTTATTTCCTTTAAGACTTGGTTTATCACGAACAACAAGTCCTTTTTTTGCTGTAGTAATTAATAAATCTTGCGATAATTCTTTTTCTTGTATGATATCCAATCCTCCCCAAGTAAGTTTTTTTTGTCTTAAAATAAGATCAACTATCGGTTTGCCATCTAAATATTTATAAGTTTTTAATGTGTTATATATAGTGTTTTTCTTTCCAAAAGTGTAGTAAGATTCTGGATCTCCGAATTCTTCAGCATCGAAAACTACATTAGGTAGTTTTATGTATTTACGATCAAGAGTTTCTAAAATATAAACTTTAGTTATGGTACAAGCACAAGGACATTCATCTACGTCAAAAGTGATAATTCTATTTACATTATAGAGATTATGATGCCTAATTTCAAAAACTTTAGTGTCATTATCATAAAACTCAGCATCAATCTCTAAAGAATAAATTACTTTTCTAGTTTTATCATACAAATTAAGAGTTCTTTCACTGTCAGAAAAATCAATATTACTTTTATCAATTTTTGAAACACGGAAATCTTTAGATTCAACGATTGTATCCTTTAAATAAGTATCATTTTCAATAGGTTTTACAACTTCTTTAACTTCCTCAGTCTTTTCAAAAGTAGAACTCGTTGTAGTTGTTATTGGTGTTTTTTTATCCCCTTCATCTTTGCAAGACAAAAACAAAAAGGAAATCATGAATATTAAAAATATGTTCTTAATCATAACAGAATATTTACAAATTCAAATATAAGATATTCGAAACAACCTCAGTTAGCTTAGTTCTTAGGGACTTAAATTATTCATATCTTTATCCTATCAATACATCTAAAAACACAACTTTGTGAAACATATAATAACCCTACTAGTCATATTCATTTTAATTGGCTGTAAAGAACAAGAGAAAAAAGAAGCAATTCAATATTTTAAGAAGTATGATGAAACTGCTGAAATAGCACAACAGCAAAATCATGAAAACTCTAGAATGAAGTTTAAGTTACTTCAATCGAAATTTTTGAATATGAATGAAGTGTTCGAACCTTTTCAAAAAGATTTAGAACAATTTTCAGAAGAAGAATATAAGAAGTTAAAACCTTTAATTATTGAAAAATCGATTCCTGTTATTCAGCAATCTATTAAAGAAGGAAATTTGAATTATGAAAAACTAACCTTATTTTATTTGTATAGAATTAGAAAGTTTGAAAGCGATTCTACAAAATACTTGAATGCTATTATTAGTTTAAATCCGAATGTAATTCAAGAAGCAAAAGAAAGAGATAAAGCAGCTAAAGAAAAAGATGTAGATGTTTCTTCGGTATTTGGAATGCCAATTTTATTGAAAGATAATATCAATACAGCTAATATGGCAACTACTGCTGGAGCGTTAGCATTAAAAGATAATAAAACTAATGATGCTTTTATTACAAAACAGTTGAAAGCAAATAAAGCTCTAATTCTAGGAAAAGTAAATTTGAGTGAATGGGCATATTATTTCTGTTCTGGTTGTCCATTAGGGTACAGTGCCATTGGAGGTCAAACTTTAAATCCATACGGAAGGAAAGTTTTTGAAACTGGAGGATCAAGTGCTGGAAGTGGAGTTGCTACTGCTGCAAATTATGCTGTTGCTACAATTGGTACAGAAACAGCAGGATCAATAACATCACCATCAAGTCAGAATTCGGTAGTTGGATTAAAGCCTACAATTGGTTTATTAAGTCGTTCAGGAATCGTTCCCATTTCTAGTACATTAGACACACCTGGACCAATGACTAAAAGCGTAATAGATAATTATATTCTTTTAAAAGCTTTATTGGGAAAAGATACATCCGATCAACAATCTTTTGAGTTAACAGAACATGAAAAGCAGTTTGAAACACAAAGTTTAGAAGGGAAAAAATTAGGCGTTTTTACAGCATTATTAAATGATTCTATCTACAAGAAAACAATAGATAAGATAAAATCTGCTGGAGCTACAGTTGTTGAAATAGCACCTGAGCAAACAAGTTTACAAGGTTTCTTAACCTTATTAAATATTGATATGAAACATGATTTGCCAATATATTTAAAAGATAAAAATGTAGGTGTAAGATATGTTAAAGATGTCATAGCATTTAATAAAAAAGATACAGTTAAGAGAGCGCCTTATGGGCAACAATTATTTGAAGGGATTGTTAAGGACTCTACAAGTTTGAAAGAACTTGTAGCTTTAATTACAGATCCTCTTAATAATGAAGGTAGAATGTACTTAAAATCATTAAAAGAAGAAAACCTAGATGCAATTCTTTCCATTAATAATTTCCATTCAGCATATTCAGCAGTAGCAGAGTATCCTAATTTAACAATTCCAATGGGATATAAAGAAACAGGAGAACCAATTAGTTTGACTTTCATTGGTTTACCAAAAACAGAGTTTAAACTATTATCATTAGGTATGGCTTTTGAAAAATTAACGAAAGTGAGAAAATTACCTAAAGACTATGAGTGATTTATGACGAATAAATCATAATTTTGCACACCTTAAATTTTTAGATAGATGCGCACAAAATCTACAAAACAAAATAAGATCAACGTTGTAACCTTAGGATGTTCTAAAAACATTTACGATAGTGAAGTGTTAATGGGACAGTTAAAAGCTAATGGTAAAAATGTTGTACATGAAGATCCTGAAGATGATGGAAACATTGTAGTAATTAACACTTGTGGTTTTATAGGTAAAGCCAAAGAAGAGAGTGTTGATACCATTTTACATTACGCGCAAAAAAAGGAAAGAGGAGAAGTAGATAAAGTTTTTGTTTCTGGTTGTTTAAGTGAACGTTATAAGCCAGATTTAGAAAAAGAGATTACTAATGTAGATCAGTATTTTGGTACTCACGATTTACCAAATCTTTTAAAAGTATTAGAAGCAGATTACAAACATGAACTAATTGGTGAACGTTTAACGACAACACCAAAGCATTATGCATATTTAAAAATCGCAGAAGGTTGTGATCGTCCATGTTCATTCTGCGCCATTCCATTAATGCGAGGAAAACATAAATCTACACCAATTGAAGATTTAGTGATTGAAGCTACAAAGTTAGCAGCAAATGGAATTAAAGAAATCATGTTAATTGCTCAAGATTTAACATATTATGGATTAGATATCTATAAGAAAAGAGCTTTAGCAGATTTATTAAGAGCGTTGGTAAAAGTTGAAGGAATAGAATGGATTCGTTTGCATTATGCATTTCCAACAGGATTCCCAATGGATGTATTAGAAGTAATGAAAACTGAACCTAAAGTTTGTAATTATTTAGACATTCCATTACAACACATCAATACAGAGATTTTAAAATCGATGAAGCGTGGAACGACTCATGAAAAAACAACAAGTTTAATTCATAAGTTTAGAGAGTTTGTTCCAGATATGGCGATTCGTACTACACTAATTGTTGGATACCCTGGAGAAACAGAAGCGCAATTCCAAGAGCTAAAAGATTGGGTTGAAGAAATGCGTTTTGAGCGTTTAGGTGCTTTTGAATATTCTCATGAAGAAAATACAGGAGCTTATGTTTTAGAAGACGATGTTCCTGCTGATGTAAAATTCCGTAGAGTAAATGAAATCATGGAAGTTCAAAGTCAGATTTCTTGGGAGTTAAATCAAGAAAAAATAGGAAAAACTTTCCGATGTTTATTCGATAGAAAAGATGGAGAGTATTACTATGGTAGAACAGAGTTTGATTCACCAGATGTTGATAACGATGTTATTGTAGATGCAACAGAACATTATATTAAATTAGGAGAGTTTATCGATGTTGAAATTTATGATGCTGGAGATTTTGATTTATACGGAAAACCAACAGTAAAACAAGAGCCTTTCGTTCCAATGAATCAACGAAAGAAATAGACCTATTTTTAAAACATAACTCATTACGAATCTTTGTTTTTATTGACTATTAACAAGCAATTAAATAATTTTAAGTAACAATTTGATTTTTAGTTCGTCTAGTGGTTAATTAACCAATAGACGAACTATGTATACTTATAAAACTACAGGAAGAATTGCAGGTGTATTATTTCTAATAATTTTTATTACAGGAGTAACAATTTATCAATTCTTACAAGCTCCATTATTTTCAGAAAACTTTGTAAAGGAGATTACTTTACACAGAGATCAAATAATAGCATCAACAGTATTAAATATGTTAAATGGTATTATTTCAATTGTTATAGCTATACTATTACTCCCTATATTTAAACGTTATAATTATAATTTAGCGATTCTTTATTTCTCATTTTCAATACTAAACTTTATCGCTATTGCTATAGATAATAGTAGTATATTTTCATTATTAGAGTTTAGTAAAATTGTTTCTAGTACAGAAAGTACTGAAACGTTATATACATTAAAGACAATGCTGTATGAAAAGCATTGGTGGACACATTATATATCTTTACTTGTATCTTGTTTACCTGTTTTTGTTTTGTATTATACATTATTTAAAACAAAATTAATTCCTAGAATAATTTCAATTATTGGAATTATTGCTTCTCTTTTAATGTGTATAGAAATGTTATCTTCAATTTTTTGGAAAAGTATAAGCATGAATTTATTGTTACCAATGGGTGTTATTCAATTGATACTTCCTTTTTGGTTGCTAGTTAAAGGTTTTAAAGAGTTTAAAGCATAGACGGTATAATGTATAAGAAATAAACTTGTTGTGTGTATTATACGCTTTACGGCTAAAAAATTTCATATTCATCGTTACATTTCCTTAAACCTCGAATTACGCATTAAAAAACCTAATTGATACAGAATTTTTGCTGTTTTTCTAAAATAAAATATAGAACAATGTATTTTGTTTTTATTCGTTATAAATATCTCTTAACTAATTAAATAATTAAAATGAATAAAAGAAGTTTTTTAGGGTATGTTCTATTATGTGTTCTGATGTTAGGTTTTTCATCTTGTGGAGATGAAGAGAAGGCTTTATCAGATTGTAATCAACTTTTAGAGTTAACGAACAAGTATGTAGAAGCGTCAGAAGCTTATGCAAATAATCCTAATCTTACGAATTGTAATGCTTTTAGACAAGCAGGAGAAGATTGGATAGATTTTGCTGAGGAAAATCCTTGTGGAACTACTACAGATTTACAAATTGAAGAAGTTAGAGATGATATCGACTCTCTAGATTGTACAATCTAATTCATTAAATGATAAACGACCTGCATTTTGCAGGTTTTTTTCTTCATCTTTGTAAGATGAAAAAAGCTTTTTTTAATTGGAGTTCAGGTAAAGATTCTGCCTTTGCATTATATAGAATATTAGAAAATAAAGAGTATGATATAACCAAGTTGTTGACTAATGTTAATGAGGAGTATCAAAGAATCTCTATGCATGGATTAAGAGAAGAGCTGTTAAATAAACAAGTTGAAGCTATTGGTCTACCTTCGGAAAAATTATACTTTCCGGCTCAAGTTACTATGGAGACTTACAATCAAAAGATGAGAGAAACATTAACTTCTTTTAAAAATGAGGGGTTAGATTATGCTGTGTTTGGAGATATTTTTTTAGAGGATTTAAAAAAATATAGAGATCAAAAGTTAGCCGAAGTAGGATTGAAAGGAGTATATCCCTTATGGAAAAGAGATACTAAAGAGTTACTTAGAGAGTTTTTAAATTTAGGATTTAAAACGATTACTGTTTGTGTTAATGCTAAGTTATTAGGTAAAGAGTTTGTTGGACGTATTATAGATGAAGATTTCATTAAAGAGTTACCTGAGAATATAGATCCATGTGGTGAAAATGGAGAGTTTCATACTTTTTGTTTTGATGGTCCTATTTTTAACAATCCTGTAAAATTTGAAATTGGAGAGAAAGTATTAAAATCATATACACTTAATGAAGATGATGACGATCAAAGTTGTCATACAGATACTTCAGAAGATATAAAAACCTATGATACTAGTTTTTGGTATTGTGATTTAATCCCAGGGTGATAGCCAAGGGTTTAATTAATAGTAATTTGTATCGAGGTAGTTCATTCTCAAAGTGATTTATAAGTATTGAACTCTTATTCTTTGATTTATTAAGAGTTTAGTGGTTTTAGGAATAGTTAAAACTGTGGTGTTTTTAATCTATAATGGATTATAATTTTTTCACAAACTTACTTTTACCAATAATTTTACCTGCTTTACTTCTTGAGATTATTAAATAAAGTCCAACAGGTAAGTCATTTACATCTATTTCGATTTTTGAAATATTTGACTTTAAATTCTTTACCATTTTTCCTTGAATTGAATATATAGTGGTGTATGTTTCTTCAGTTGTTGGTATTTCAACAAACAGTTTTTCTGTTGCAGGATTTGGATATATTTTTATTGAAGTTTCTTGAACTTCATCAAGCAGTTCTGAAAAAGGAGTTGCTTCTAGATACTGAACAACTATCGGTTTTTTATGTGCATTATCCATCACTATTTGCACAACTGGGTATTTTGTGTTCTTGTCGTCTGTCCACCATTTATATGATATTGTTGTTGAGGTTTCTGGTTTTCCAAGTAAATCCCATTTTTCCGCTTGTTTTTGGTAGGTATAATTGGTTACATGTAGAGTATACTTTAACCGTAAAGATAAAAACCTCCCTTTAGGCAAAATAACATCTCCCCATGAATCTATTTCATACCTATGATTATGAACTGTTCTCACCTTTATAGAATCCTGTCCTTTTTTATTTTTAAATAGCACTCTTTCATTGGTAATTTCATTAGAAGATTTCTCTAAATATTTAAGTGGTAAATTCATGTCAATTCCTCCATAATTCCCTGTACGCTTTTCTTTATTAATAAATAAACCATATCCTAAATTTGCTATTTTATTTTCAGTAATTTTCATAAAAGACCATGTTTCATACCCATTGTTTGAGTACAAAACAATATTGGAATTTGGATACTCTGTATGAAACGGAGTTTTTTTAGGGTCAAGAAATTTTATAGTTTGTTTATTCACAGCAATAGCATTTAAATTAGAGAAATCCCACACTTTATTTTCACCAGGTTCTCCTAAATCTATCGGATTTTGAGGAAGTCGATTATAATATTCAACAATGCTATCTCCAACAGCAAAAAAATGATGTTGTTTTAATGTTACCTGAGCATACGAGTTTATTATGAAAAATAACAACGCAGCTAAAAAAATGTTACTGTTCATCTTTAAGTTTTTAATCATAAATTGTATTATTTTACAAATAGTATTTGTGTATCGTCAGCTCCTTTTTCTTTTCCACGATGTGGTATAACAATTTCTTCGTTCTTATGTTCAAGTTGATATCTTATTAATCCTTCTTTTGCATAGTAGAATATGAATTTATGATGGAATTCAATATTAGATAGAGGTTGATATTTGGTTTGAATTTTGTTTAGCTCACCATTTTTTATAGTGATTGAAAATATCATTTTATCACTTGTATAGCCATATATGGTTCCATTGGATTTTTCCAATTTTTCAATATCACCTTTAATAGTTTTTTCCCAAAGTAAACTACCATCGTTTGCGTTTAAACAATATACGCCTGAATTGTCACTATTACTTTCTGTGGCAAAATACACGTTATTATCATTTACAAATATTTTCTCACCAACGTTGTAATACGGATCTTTAAATTTGAATTCCCATTTTTCTTCAAAAGTATCTGGCAAAAAACTAACAATTTTATCTCCTCTAGTTACAGGAACAATGATGAGTTTTCCATTGGTTACAGCTTTACCAAGATTTGATTCAAAATTCTTCTGAATTAAAGGTGTGCCAGATTCAGTTTCAAAAGAATTAATCAAAGGATCATTATTAATGAAAATTTTATCGTTTACAGCTAAATAAGGCCTATAGCTATGCGGAGATACTAATTTATAATTCCATACTAATGTACCATTTGAAGAATTTATGACATACAGGTTTCTACTAGTTCTAGAGGTAAGAAATAATTTACCTTTAGTTATTGCTAAAGACTGAGAAGTAAAATGATTTTCTGCACCATTTTTTGCTCCTACTTTACTAACCCAAAATAGAGAACCGTCTTTTACATTTATAGCATAAATAGATCCTGTCATGTAAGCTGAGAAGATTGTGCCATCCTTGTAAAAAAAATGATTACTACCATTATTAAGCCTTACAGTATCAAAAGGTTTAAAAGTCCATTGTTTTTTAAACTTCAGATCATAAGATTCTAAAAGTCCGTCACCTCTATTTATGATTAGTAAATCTTTTACTGTTTTGTCATAGGTTACTTTCTTGTTTAATGTATTATGAAACCAGTCTTCTTCTGAGAGCATAGAACTAGATGTAACAGGACCATCAGTATTCACAGATTTTATTGTAAACTGTCCATGCAGATAATTACAGAAGAACATTACTAAGGAAATTAGGATTATATTTTTCATTGACGACATTAATTATTAACAGGTTTGTTTAAGGTGAATTACTTTTACCAAACTGTGATGTTTTTAGGTTAAAATTTTAATTGAAATTAACCCTATTTAGTTTTTTTCTGCGTCAAAAGTAACTATTGTGATACGTATTTGTAGTACTACTTATTTTTTCGCTCCTACAGAATCTATTTTCGAATATATTTTTCCTTTTTCTGTGATTTAGTTTTTAATTTAATGTTAGAAACTAGAGCTAGCAATAGTTTTAAAAAAATCAATTCAATTTTTTTAAAAGTCTATTTAAACTTCTTAAAGAGATTCCTAAATAGGCTGACATATCTTCTTTAGAAACTTTCATCTTTTGTTGAGAAAGCAAAGCTAAAAGTTTAGTAAGGCTTTTCTCTGAATTAAAAAGTTGTTGATATGATGCTCGGCTTGAAGTATTTATTATTCTATCTGAAAAAGTTTCTATTAATAACCTATTAAAATGGATATCAGTATTCAATAATTCATTAAAATATGGTGCTGAAAGCTGAAAAACTTGTACATCCATTACAGCTTGAACTGAACATAGGCATTCTACTTTTTTTAACTGCTTCGATTTCTCCTATTATTTCACCTTTGCCTAAAAACTCAAGAATATACTCTTTATCATTTTCTTCAAAAAAATAACATTTTGAAATCCCACTTTTAATAATCATTATTTTAATAGCTTTTTGTCCTTGTAAAAACAAGTTCTCTCCTTTTTTATAAGAATTCAAAATTATATTGTCTTTATGATTTTGCTTATCATAAAGTTTTTGAATATAGTCTAAAAAATTCTGATTTGTTCTTAACATACAGTTTGGGACAAGTGTCCTTTTATTAAAACTTAAAAGTCATTTTTTTTGCCCAAAAATAATAAATAACATGAGAGGTATATTAATTAAACTTGAAAACGAAATCAAACCTTTATTTAAAGAGGATACCACAGGACATGATTTACACCATTTAAAAAGAGTAATGAATGTAGCGTTAACTATTCAGGAAAAGGAAGGTGGTGATAAATTAGTTATTGCTATATCAGCATTATTACATGATTTACATAGAATAATGCAAAGTAAGTCAGGTAGCTTTTACACTCCTAAAGAATCTCTACCATTAATAAGTGAAATATTAAATAAAGTTGACATAACTGATTTTCAAAAAAGAAGAATATTACATTGTATTGAATATCATGAAGAGTATAGTTTTTCAGAAAATGGAAAAACAGTAAATGATATAGAAACATTGATTTTGCAAGATGCTGATAATTTAGATGCAATTGGAGCTATTGGTGTTGCTCGTACTTTCTTATTTGGTGGATATTATAAAGTTAAAATGTGGACACCTGAATACCCTTTTGATAGAAAAATTTATGATGAAGATAAAAAAGATCCATCTGTTATTCATCATTTTCATAGTAAACTAATCAAACTTAAAGATAATATGAATACGAAAACTGCCAGAAAAATGGCTAATAAAAGACATGACTTTATGATGTTATATTTGAATGAATTTTTTGACGAATGGAAAGGAACAAAATAAAATCATTGCCAATGAGGTATGAGTTTTAAAACCAAAAACCTTGAAATTATATAACAAATTCCAAGGTTTTAATATGTTATGATTACTTAAAAAAAATTAAGCAATTTGTCTTTCTAAAGCTAAAAAGTGAGTAACTTCATTTTTATCTTTTAAAGGAAAAATATGAATCTCACATTTATATTGAGTTTTATCTTTTTTATGGTTTGTAATTACTTCCTTAAAAGGATTACCTAAAGCTAGTTTCTTTCGAATTCTAGATCTAACAGTTTCAGAAGTTGCACTACCCTGTAAGAAATTTGGTGTCTTACGCATCGCATAATTTTTAGGGTAACCAGTCATTTTAGAAAAACCATCGTTTACCCACAGAATATTTCTGTCAATATCTGTCAGAATTAAAGCTTCGAAAGAGTGCTTAGAAAGAATATGTTCAACATTGTTTTTCCAAGTAAATTTTTTAGCTAAGCTTTGAAGTGAAAATATATCTTGTTGTAAAGAAGATTCTTCACATAAAAAATTAAAGTTTTGTAAATGAATATCAAAACTAAGCATATTAATTCTTGCACTGTGATCTGAAACTAAAGATCCTTTAATTTCTTCGTATTGTTTTGCAGATAAAGAATTAACATAAATATCTAAACTCTTCATCTCTGTTATAGCATTTTTCATTGTAGTTTAGTTTAAAAAGTTAAAAATAGTTAAATATTCTTCATATGCAAGTTAATTTACCATAAATATTGCATTTGCAAAGAAAAGTTTACCATTATCCCAAAAACCTCTAAATAATGGATTATCAGTTAAGTAAATAATATTTCCTCTTCCGATATTCTCATTTCCAAAAATTAATGAGTTTTGTTGCTTTTTTAAAGTTTCAGCACCTGCAAATCCAGAAACTACAGTATTGTTATCTAGAGTAACTACATTCGATCCATTTTTTAAGTAATCGTAAGTACTACTTCCTAATTTTAATGTAAAATATTCATTATCATATCCAAATCCTAAGGGATGAGAATTGTCTATCTTAGTTTTAAAAATTGCACCAGTAATTAATTTCTTAATATAATTTCTTTCTTTGTCTTTATGTAAAACTAACTTAGTAGTTTTACTATCTTCTTTTTTCTTATCCTTTTTTGGTTGCTTAGCACTTAAACCGAATAGTTTACTAGAACTAAATACTTGATTAGCATTTCCGATAGTAATTACTTTCCCTCCTTGACTAACCCAAGATTTTAACGCTTTTAATTTTTCTGAGTTTAGAATACTACGGTAGCTTCCATTAGGTAAAATTAAAGTGTTGAATTTAGAAAGTAACTTCGCCGATAAATTTCTTGCAGGAATTGCACTATAATCGTAGTTTAAATCTTGCTCTAAAAAGTAACGTACTTCACCATAACTTAAAGTGGAAATTCCTCTTCCCGATAAAACAGCAATTTTATTTTGCTTAATTTCTTTCACACTAGAAGAGCCCATGTCTACACCTTTTGTAGATAACCCTGTAGTAATATGGTGATTTACTTTATTATGTTTTTTACTAATTTTTAAAAGTAAAGCATCAAAATTTTTAATATGCTTATTGTCTCTTTTCGTAACGATTAAAGAACCTGGTGCCAAATTATGATTGCTATTGACCATCAATTTCTTATTAGTTCTCACACGTAGTTTATTTTTTAATAAATCAGTTAATAAAGCAGCATCAGAAATATGATTCCAATCGAAAACATAAGCATATACATTGTTCTTTAAACTAGCTTTTGGTGTAGAAGAACTATAAGCGGTTGTAGTTACTTTATTTTTACTAGCAACTGTATTTAATCCGTAAGCATAAGGTAAAGACCAAGCTGTGATATCGTAAGTTAGCGTATCTTGAATAGTAGCTTTAGGTTCAAATAAAACTTCTACTAATTTTCCTTTAGGTTGATCTGTATTAATGGTGATATTATTCTGATCTATCTTAATTTGACCGTTTCCATTTTTTGAAAACACATATCCAGATACAGATTTGCTTGTTGCTTTTCCATATCTAATTTCATGACGATCTAATAAGGTTTTCAGCTGTTCAATTTTATCAGGGTTTCCTTGTAATACATAAGAAGCATATTTATAGTTTGTATTGTTGTAATATTTTTTGAACTCTGAATTTAACGTATTCGCATTTTTTGAAGCAACTTCTACTGTAGAGAGTCCAGTTGTGGTATGATGTAGTAATCTATCTTTTAAAGTTAAAACATCACCTTCAGCAGTTTTTATACCTAAACCAGCCATTCCATGTCCAGCTTGCTCGTAAGTCATACCAATAGCTCCGTTAAAAGTAGGGTATGTATCTCCGTAACTAGGATATAATAGATCGAAACTTTCTTTTGTGAAGTATAACCAACCTTTTTCATCAAAATATTTCGCATGATTTTTACCAAATTCACCTTGAAAATCTTTCTGAAAATCAGTGATAATTTCATGAAAAGGAGCAGCAGCAGGAGCAAAGTAGTACGGATTGTTAATATATTGCTCGTGAAAATCTACATGGATATGAGGTAACCATTTATTGTATACTTTTAAACGTTGTTGAGATTCTATTTGTGTAGCCCAAGCCCAATCTCTATTTAAATCGAATAAGTAGTGGTTAGGTCTCCCTGCGATCCAAGGTTCATTATGTTCAATGGCTACAGGATTAGGGTTTATATTTCTGTTAGAAACTTGTGTAAACCAGTTTACATATCGATCTCTTCCATCTGGATTAATACATGGATCTAAAATCACAATAACATTTTCTAACCAAGCTTGTTTTTCAGTTAATAGTTTGTAGGCTGTTAAAATCCCAGCTTCAGTAGCAGAAGCTTCATTACCATGAACATTATAACTTAACCAAACAATAGCCTTATCTTGTAAAGGCGAAGTGTTTTCTAATTTAGTATTCGTTAAGTGTTGTTTTCGGATACGCTCTAAGTTTTCAATATTACTTTTACTACTGATAAAAGCAACTTGTAAAGGCCTTCTTTCATAGGTTTTACCATATTGCTCTAGAGTTATATTTGGAGAATTTTGAGCTAAATGCTTAAAATAATCAACAACTTGATGATGTCTTGTGAATTGAGATCCTAAAGGATATTCAAAGAATTCAGAGGGTGATTTAATATTCTGAGAAAAAAGATTAAATGTAATAACAAGTACTGCTATTAAAGTAGTTATAAAGCGCATGAAACCTAATGTTTGATTGATGATCAAATGTAAGGAAATAATTCTATTACCATGAAAAATTAATACTACTGCGTTTAGTAGTTTTTACTCAACTCGTTGCAGTTTTATTTCGTAGTAACTTCTGTGATTTAGTTTTTTTGCTTTTGTGAAAAAATATATACCCGAAAGTAATTAATGACACATCTTCGAATTTACTTTCCTATTAGGTTTTCAATTTTTTAAATAACCCGTTGTGCATTTGGAGCAAAATTCTGTCAATTCGAGTGATTTTTTGGAATAAAATGGAGAAAAATCGTACTGAATCAAGTTCAGCAGAACTATCGAGAATAAGAATTTTTACTTGGAAATAGTTCTCGATACACTTTTTTTAGCTTCGCTAGGTACCTTTAATCAAGATATATTTTGATTTTGGTAATCTCAAAGCACTCGAACTGGCAGTCAAAAAAAATTAAGTTTCTAAATGCACAACGAGTTTAAATAGTATTTATATGATCTTTTTAATTCTTTTTGTTCATTACGTTCTTTCTTTTTTTTCTGAGTCTTAATTTTTTTTAATTCATCGAGATTAGAAAAAGCAATAAAATTAAGTTTAGGATGATGTTTTCTCTCCAATGTGTCTGATAAATGATCATATATGCGTTTTATATATTTTTTTGATTCTTTTTTTGTTTTATTCATGACAATAGCTTGCTCGAATATTAACTTAAAGTTTCGTAATGGATTTTTATAAAGAGTAAAACTATTTTTATTTTTAAAAAGTAATATAGAATTCCAATGATAGTGATAATAAATATTATAGAATCCTGAATTAAGATTTGTATCAACCTTATTATTTTTATTTATTAAATCTGTTATATGTATATCTTTTGTTTCTATATCGGATGGAAATACTTTCTGCTCTTTTAAAATGTCAGTTAATTTGGAATATACATCTTCAGAGTTTTTAATTATAAAGGTTATTTGTCCATAGCAAATAGTTGATATTAAATATGTTAGAAAGATAAGTTTTCTGCTCATAAGTTTAATTTTTATAATGAAATATAAATAGTGCTGCTAATAAATCTTTTAAGGAATAACATAGCTTAATACATAAAAATACACAATTCCAACTATTATAATTCCGATATAATTTCTTTTCAGTTTTGTCTTTTTGAAGTCATACCAAATGGTTTTTAATTCCTCTTTCTTTGATAGTACAATTTTTGTGTTTGCTAAATAATCTCCAATTCTTCTTTCTGGATTGAAAAAAACAACACCTATTTCTACAGGCCAAATAAGAACTGTAAAGTTTCTTACAAAGCATTGTAATTCAGTAGCAGGATTTCCAGTCTTTAGATCAATTATTTGGTATCCCATTATTCTTTTTGCTGGGCTTTTCGCATTAAAAAAATCTTTATGATAATAGATGGAGATTATAAATACCCAAATATAGAAACTCATCCCTTTAAACAATTCCAAATCAAATTTTTCCACTAGTAGTATAAGTAGAATTATCATGGGGATTATTAAAAGACACATTAAAAAATGATCTAATGCCATTGTTGAAACTCTATGGAATCGAGCGTTACGATTAGCTATAGTGTTGAATATTTTGATTGAAAAAAATCGGCTATAATTTTCTTTCTTTTTCATTATTTCTTCATGCTTACTATTAACTTTAAGCTAGGTTAAGTATAAGTTTTTTCATGATTAATATTCATAAAACTATATTAAAACTTCTCAAATACACCTAAACCAAAGAGCGCAAAGTCATATTTAACAGGATCGTTTTTATCAAACTTCCGTAAGGTTTCATCAAGTTCTTTTATAGCTTTCCAATCGTTTTGTTTACGTGTTAAAATGCCTAGTTTTCGAGCAATATTTCCTGTATGAACATCTAACGGACAATGTAAATGTTTTGAGGAATGCGTTTTCCAAATGCCAAAATCAACTCCTTTTTTTTGGTCTCTAACCATCCAACGTAAAAACATATTAATACGTTTTGCAGCAGAACCTTTTATAGGGTCAGAAATATGTTTTTGAGTTCTTGGTAAATGCGGGATTTCAAAAAAGGTCTTTTTAAAATTATGAATAGCTGATTGATAATTATCAGTTTCCTTTGGAAGTAAAACGGCTTCAAGTCCCTTATGATTTGTGTATATGTTTTTTAAAGAACGGATAAAGAATTTAAAATCTTCAGCATTAAAAGTTCGATGTACAAATCCATCAAAACTTTCAAGTTGATCTTCAGAATGATTCAAAACAAAATCGTAAGGAGAATTTCCCATCAGTTCCATCATTCTATTAGAATTTTTAATAATCATCGTTCGGTTTCCCCAAGCTATAATAGAAGATAAAAAACCAGCAATTTCAATATCTTCTTTTAATGTATATCGATGAGGGATTTGAATAGGATCGCTATCAATAAATTGATCGTTTTCGTAAAAATCAGCTTTTTCGTCTAAAAACTCTTTAAGTTCTTTAGTTGTCATATGTTATGAATTTGGAAGGCCAATAAAACTAATAGAGATAAAGAACGCATTGTAACATGCGTGCAATAAAATACTCCAAGCCAATCCGAATTTTATTCTAATACATCCTAAATATCCACCTAATATAATTTGAGGTAATACTAAAATAGGAGCTATTAACAGAATATTTGTTGAGATTTTATAATTTGAAAGGTGAACTAAACCAAAGGCAATGGCAAAAAGGTAAAAATAAATCGAAAAAGACTTAACGTTTTTAAATAGCGTTAATGGTGCTCTAAAAACTAATTCTTCAAGTATAGGGGCGATAACAGCTGCAATTAAAAATATACCTCCCTTAGAATATTCTTTAAATAATTCGGTTACTTTGTGTTGTTCCATATCAATTAATCCACTAGCTTCAATCAGACCAAAAAGAGGAGTGATGAGTACACTAGTGATAATACAAATACAAAAGAAATGAAAAAATATTCTTAAACGATATTTAAAATCAACATTACTGTCTTTTACACTATCAGGATTTTTTAAATATGCCAATAGGTTTTTAAATGTTTCAAACATATGCTTTGTTTTTTGTAGGCAGTATTAAGAATTAAATATGGATATAGAACACAATACTCAATACTAACTACTTAATACTTTAAGCTAAATCTGTTATTAATATTTCGCTGCTCCTATATTTTTAGAACTTTTCAAAATAAAAGCACGTAAATCATCATTAGCTTTTTCTAAATCCTCTTTTCTTAAATACATCATATGACCACTTCTATAGCCTTTAAAAAACATTCTATCTTTTAATTTTCCGCTAGGGTCTATTTTTCCCATAGTATATTTGGCAGCACTATATGTAGTAGCACCATCATAATAACCTGATTGCACTAAAAGTTGTAGATAAGGATTTTGTGCCATAGCTTTTCTGAGGTTTTCTCTTGAATTATTATTGGAGAAATCCCAAGGATGTACAGGACCAAACATATTATATTTCACATCAGTTTTAAATTGTAAAACATTTTGTGTGTAGTGATTTATAGCGGGTGTAAAAGAGTGTAGCCATGAAACTAATTCAGGACTATAATCTGGTCGTGTTCCTGTTTCTGTTCTGTCTAAACCTAGATACCTACTATCTAATCTTCCGACTGTTTTTCCAGAAGTGTTTCGTAATAATTCTTTCCAGAAAAAAGCATTAGGTATTTCTAAATTTTGTTGAAGAATTACCTTTTTATTAATTCCAGAATAATACGCCATTTGTTCAGCAATAGCATTTTTCTCTGTTTCTCCAATATAACCTCCCTTAGCTAATGCAGGAAGTAGTTTGTTAATCGCAAAGCTTTCAGATTCTGGAAGAATTTCTAATAAATCTTTTTGTTGTAGGGCAGGAGATAATTGTTTGTGATACCATGCCGCCGCTGTAAAATAAGGGAAATTAACAGCATAATCTTCAGAACTCGCAGTACGTATTACTTTATAATCAGCAGGAGAAACCATAATAACCCCGTTTAAGTACATCCATTGTCTACTTTGTAACTCATAAGCTAACTGCATAACTCGTGTACCACCGTAGCTTTCTCCAATAATATATTTTGGAGCTTTCCATTTATTGTTTCGAGTTACAAAAGTGTTTAACCAGTCTGCTAAATATTTCGCATCAGCATTAACTCCAAAAAAATATTTCTTGTCAACTTTTTCTCCTTTTTTAATAACGGGTCTTGAATACCCAGTATTTACTGGATTCACAAAAACAATATCAGCAACATCTAAAACAGAGTACGGATTATCTTTAATGCCATAAGGTTGTATCGGGTTACCTTCATTATCAATTTTTAAGGTTTTCGGACCAGTATACGCAATATGCATCCATACAGAAGCTGATCCAGGACCGCCATTGAAAGACATAATTAAAGGTCGGTTTTCACTATTTGTTACATCGGTTCTATGGTAGTACGTATAGAATAAAGTTGCTTTTGTATTCCCATTAACGTCAAAAACAGGTTGTGTTCCAGTTTTTGCCTCATAACTTACACGTTTTCCTTTTATAGTAACCGTATTAGTTGTTGTAACGGTAGTGTCGAGAGGAATTCTATTGTCTTGTGCATTAATAGTTATAAAACTAAGGAATACACAAAGTAGCGTATATTTTTTCATTGGTTTAGAATTTAAGTAAGGTTGATTACTCCTATTGTAGTAATTATAGAGAATAAAATTAAAACAAAAAATAGAAGTATTGCAAATGTCATTATAATACTCTCCATTTTATTGTTTTTATTATGAAAGACTCTGTATAAATACCATATTAAAGATATGTAAATAAAGGGGTTGAAAAGTAGAGGGAGCCTGAAAATAATAAAACTGATGCTTCCTACAATTAATGTGACTTGGCCTAAAATAAAAGAATTAATGGTAATATGTTCTGCAAAGTTATAACGTCTAAAAAACAACTTGGTAAGAAATGAAAGTGGGATAACGGTAAAAACCCAGAAGTATTTAAAATATTGAGTAATAATTTTACCTCCACTAGCCCCAATTTTATACGATAAGTCATTTTTTACTGTAGCTACCAATTCATTTGAAATAAAACTTTTAATTTTAAATACAGACTCTATAATTAAATAACAAGTAACAGCTATAATTAAAAAAGAGATAGGATTAAATATTCGTTTTCTTTTTCCTTTTAAATATTCTTCAACAGTAGCTTTAGGTTTCAGCGTTAAGTTTTTTAAATTGTATAAAAAACCTTTATCCATTTCCGTAATAGTAGTAAAAGAACTTTGTATTGTAGAGCTAAACGTAATTTTAGGAACATTACTTTTTTCTCCGCAATTTGGGCAAAATTTTTCATTATGCTCATGACCACAAGAAATACAAACCATAAAAACTAATATTTTCGATAAAATTAAAGAAAAGTTTTAGAGTATATGTAATTCTTTTTATAGTAAAGTGATCAACACTTTTTGTATTTATTTAATTTGAAGATAGGAATACTACAAGAATAGAGAAGTTTTTTAATTATAAATCGTATAAAATAGATAAAGCCGACAATGCATGTCGACTTTACTTATTTTATGTATGCTTTACGGTAAAGCTTTTTAAATAGTTGTTGCTCCTGCTTCTGCAACTGCATGATCATTTTCAACAGTACTACCACTAACTCCAACAGCACCAATAATATTTCCGTTTGTGTCTTTCACAGGAACTCCTCCAGGAAAAGTGATTAATCCACCATTAGAATGTTCAATATTATAAAGAGAACCACCAGGTTGAGATAATTCACCAATGACTCCAGTATTCATATCAAAGAAACGAGCAGTCTTTGCTTTTTTAATTGAGATGTCTAAAGACCCCAACCAAGCACCATCCATACGAGCAAAAGCAACTAAGTTTGCTCCAGCATCTACTACAGCAATATTCATTTTAGTATTTAATTCAACTGATTTAGTTTTAGCAGCAGCAATTATTTTCTCAGCTTGTTCTAAAGTAATATTCATATGTTCTATATTTTTAGTCTTAAAATTTCTGAGGCAAAAATAGAATGATAGTACAATAGCTAGCTAACGATTAAAGTTCATGTTGTTATGAAAAAAGGTCAATTTTAAATAGCTGAAGGGGAAACCCCAAACCTAGTTTTAAAAGCACTACTAAAGTTTTGTAGGTTACTGTATCCTAAATCTAAATAAATGTCTGAAGCTGTTAAGTTCCCTTCTTCTAAAAGTGTTTTGGCCTTCAATAAACGTTTTTCACGAAACCATTTACCAGGCGACAAATCATATTCCTTTATAAAATGACGTTTAAAAGTAGATAAACTCATATTACATAAAAATGCTATTTCTTCTAAAGATAATGAAGAGTATATGTTTTGTTCGACATTATCTTTAAAAGAGGTCGTTTCTTTATTCACTAACGATAATAAATAATCTTCAAATTCATGTTTGTATTTATTTTGTAGATATAAAAATAATTCTTCAAGTTTTACAGCAAGTAAATTTGATATGAATTTTGAAGGAGTATTACTAATGGATGTTAGCGAATTTAAGTATGTGGAGATATAGTTATCATTTTCAATAGCAAAATAAGAAGAGGTTTCTTTTGTTGCTACTTTTCTATGGACATGTTTATTTAAAAAAGTGACTAATTGTTGTTCTGAAAAGAAAAATAATTTACAGTAATACGTGTTTTGTTTATCTAATAATTCACTCCATAAACAATTCCCTTTGCGTATTAATAATGATTGTTTGTTGTCAACAATGACAGAAGTGTCTAGAAAATGCACCTGTTTTTTTCCCACTTGTAAAAAACTAAACATGTGCATATTTAAATTGACTTTAGTTTTAATGGCTGCTTCAGTCATTTTTAAATCGTAAATAAATAATTCTTTATTTACGTCATTATTATTTTCAATATAACTTTCAGGTATGTTTTCTACTTGCATTAATGCAGATATTTACATTTATTAAAGAGTTATTGTTTTATTCCACTACCAAACCATCTTTCATTTCTAAAGTTCGGTCGGCCATATTAGCCAATTCTTTATTGTGTGTAACTAAAATAAACGTTTGTCCGAATTTATCACGAAGTTCAAAGAATAATTCGTGTAGATTTTTTGCAGCACTAGAATCTAAGTTTCCAGAAGGTTCATCTGCAAAAATAACAGAAGGGTTGTTAATGAGTGCTCTAGCAACAGCTACACGTTGTTGTTCTCCACCAGAAAGCTCACTTGGTTTATGGTTTTCTCTATGCGATAATCCAAGAAAAGCTAACAGTTCTTTAGCTCTTTGTTCAACTTCTTTCTTATTTTTTTTTGCAATAAATGCAGGAATGCATACATTTTCTAACGCTGTGAATTCAGGAAGCAATTGATGAAATTGGAAAATAAAACCGATATGTTGATTTCTGAATGAAGAAAGTTGATTGTCTGTAAGTCCTTTTATAGAGGTTCCATTTATAGAAAGCGCATAGTTTTTATGTTGGTTAGCTTTATCTAAAGTACCTAAAATTTGTAAAAGGGTTGTTTTTCCTGCGCCAGAAGGACCAATAATAGCTACTATTTCTCCTTTTTCAATATGTATGTTTACACCTTTTAAAATGTGAACATCACCATAACTTTTATATATGTTTTTTCCTGAAATCATGTAATCTATTCAATACAACGAAAGTAAAAAAAAGAAATCAGACTAAAAGATTTAATCCGATTTCTTACAAAAACAAACTAACGGGATGTTAGAAAATATTTTTAATACTATTGTAATCGATAAAGTATACTAAGCGTAAAGAAAAAGTATGTGTCATGTTTTCATCGAAAAGTCGATTGATGTTATCACTAAAATCGATGTTTGCTGGAGCAAAGTTAGAATTAGGGTTAATAGCGTTTCTATAAAAAGCAATTAACTGACTTCCAGGAGCAAATTGCCATACATAATTTAGGTCTAAATTCCAGCTATTAAAGTTACGATCATAGTTTCCTATATGTGAACTCGGAGTTAATTGTCCGTTTGTTGTATTTAATTGTAATAATTGTTCTTGGTATGGGACTTTACTCCAATTATGCCTAAAAGCTAGAGATAAAGAAGCGTTTGTGTTAAAGCTATATTTACCCGATAAAGAATTTTCGTAAGTACTTCTGTTACGGTCTCCGAAAATAATTGTTCCATTATCTAATTGATCAACATACCCTAAATCATTATCTATCTGATTATATTCAAAAGAATATGTCATAGAAAATTGATTGTTAAATCGGTATCTAGGTGTTAAGCCAAATCCATAGGATTTCTTCTCAATATTATCGAAAAATGAATGGTAAAAAAAGTAATTTAATGCTAGTTTTTTTCTCTGATCAGTGTTTCCCCAATGATTAAAATTTACACGTGTTGGGCGTTCAAAGAAAATACCAGAAGTACTTCCTTGTCTCGGTTCAAAAAAATCTTTCGAAGTAGTCCTTACATTTAAATTTCCACCAAAGTTAAATCGATTACGAGTTTCAGACCAAAATGAAAGTCCAGTACTTGTTCCTGTATAAATTCCTGATTTATGTTGAAAATTAACATTATACCACCAATTAGCTCCGAAGCTATTAAAAATACCAACAGGTTTTAGTTGACGATACCCTGCAAAACCATATAACGTTTGTTCGTTATTGCTAAATAGAATTCCTAAATCATTAGGATTGAAGTCTTTATTTTCAAAGTTGTACCCAACTTCCCAGCGCCAAGCTCCAGATTGTTTTCCTATACTAGTATCAAAAGAATACCCAGTAGTAGCGTTTTCAGGATCATCACTAATAGCTGTCATTCTAAAGCTACCATCAATATTGTAAGTACTTGACTTATCTTCAACATGCCATAATAAACCAGTAGCATTAGCATCTCTAAAATCACCAATTCGTGTCACATTTGTATTAATTAAAGTGATCGCTGAATTCTGATTAAATTGTTTATCCAATACCATAATATTATAATTGGCAAAAGGTTCTGTAACTTCTTTTCGTTGACTTTTTGTAGTCACAACTTCAGTCCCAATTTGAGTTTGTTCTGTTCGTTCTACTGTAGCTTCTGTTTTTTCTGTAATCGCATTAAAAAAACCAATTCCTAGTCCATTTTTTGTTCTACCTGAAATTTTAATAGCATTTAACATTTGAACTTTTCCTGGATAATCAATAATTTCTTCGTTTACTTTTTTACCACCAATAAAGTCATCATCATTTTGTAAATTCCCTTCAACATTAAACTGATCAGTAGGAGCATCTCCAATTCGTCTAGAATAAAACAGTCCTCCTTTAGAAAATAATTCTGTTCCTTCGGTAAAGAATTGACGTTGTTCTGTGAATTGTTGCTCAAAAGGACCAAGGTTTAATTGTACATTATCAAACCCAACTTGACTAAAATCAGGGATTAATGTAGCATCTAGTGTAAAGTTTTCTGTTAGACCATATTTAATATCCATTCCAACACTCCAGTCAGTTTGAGTATTTTGATTTTCAGTAATCACAGTTGCAGAAGCGTATGGATATAAATTTAATCGGGTAGGAGGAGTTATGTTTTTAAAGCCCTCAATTAATCCATCGTATTGTGTCCATCTACCTACTCGGTTATCAATAGGGTTCCATACATATCTTTTATTAATACTTTGTATTTCTCTATTGAAATTCATACCCCATGATTGTTCTTTTTTATTCGCAAAACGGAGCGCTCGATAAGGAATTTTCATCTCTACATTCCATCCATAATCTGTCATTTGAATATCACTATCCCATACAGCACTCCAATTGAAATCATCATTATTTCCATTAGATACTTTTGCATCTATTTGTGTTCCGGAAGCTGTTACGAAAAACATAACTGGATTTTGCCCATCATCAATAGGATTTATTGAAACCATAAATAAGTCAGAATTACCAAAATTATCTCTATTCGTAAACTCAGCAGGAATACTTTTAGGATTTGGGTCAAACATTTTTGCGGCAATATAAATAGCGTTATTATCGTAAATAAGTTTTACTTCTGTTCTATAGTCAGTTAATTCTTTTTTGCCATTATCAGGGCTAAGTTCAAAAAAATCTTTAGCAATCGGTGCTTTTTTCCATACAGCATCATTTAAAATTCCATCAATTTTAGGAGAAGAATTTACTCTAGTAGCAGTTATTTTTTTTCTATTCAGATTTACTTGAGCGTTTAAATTGCAAACGATAAAAAGTAAAACTAGTATTATTTTTTTCATAATCTGTTTATTGTTTCTGTAAGCATAATTAGAAAAGAATGGTTAAAATTTAGTAAGGTTTTCTTGAATTAACTCACAATTAACTTAAAGACTTGAAAAAAAATACTGCGTTACAATTTTTATAAGTTTTTTTGAAAAAAATAAATATTCATGTTGTATCATAATTACGTTTTAATCGCAGGGCGATAGCCAAGGGTTTAATTCCCTGATACTTGTATCGGTGCAGTTCATAGTTATTTTTTAGTACATGATAAAAAAGCGTATTCTAATTCAAGTTTTTGAAAATCAGTTTTCTTTTTGAGCTAAATTACCTGTGTTTATTCGCATGACAAAAGATATTAATTTTGTCAACGAATTAGTTAACCTTTACAGATCTGACAGTAAAAAAAATATTTTGAAAAGAGTCATTTATAAGTACGTGGAATTCTAAAATGATAATTTGAAAACTGATAGATGTTAATCTGGATAGTTGCATTAAGGATGTTAGACACCTATTTCAGAAACTTTGTTAGATTAAGCGTGCATTTATAGCTTCATTATTGATTGGTATTACTACAATTATTTAATGTGATAAAAACAGAAAAGTTTCGATTGAATTTGTATTTTTGTTTCACTTTTAAAATTCATAACGAATGAACTTACACGAATATCAAGGTAAAGAAATATTAAGTAGTTTCGGCGTTCGTACACAACGCGGTATAGTTGCTAGTACTCCTGAAGAAGCTGTAGAAGCAGCAAAGAAGTTAACTGAAGAGACAGGAACTGGTTGGCACGTAATTAAAGCTCAAATTCACGCAGGTGGTCGTGGAAAAGGTGGAGGAGTTAAATTGGCTAAGAATTTAGATGAGGTAAAGAGCATTTCTGATGATATCTTAGGAATGATGTTAATTACACCTCAAACTTCTGCAGAAGGAAAGTTAGTAAACCAAGTTTTAATTGCTGAAGATGTTTACTATCCTGGTGACAGCGAACCAAATGAATTTTATATGTCAGTTTTATTAAACCGTGCTACGGGTAGAAATATGATTATGTATTCTACTGAAGGAGGTATGGATATTGAAGCTGTTGCTGAAGAAACACCACATTTAATTTTTACTGAAGAGGTTGATCCTGGTACTGGATTATTACCTTTCCAAGCTCGTAAAATAGCATTTAACTTAGGGTTAAGTGGTGGAGCAATGAAGGAAATGGTGAAGTTTGTTACTGCTTTGTATACTGCTTATGTAAAGTCTGACTCTGCGTTATTTGAAATTAACCCAGTATTAAAGACTTCTGATGATAAAATTTTAGCTGTAGATGCTAAAGTAACTTTAGATGAAAATGCTTTATTCCGTCACAAAGATTATGCTGCTTTAAGAGACGAGCGTGAAGAGAACCCTATTGAAGTTGAAGCTAAAGCTGCTGGATTAAACTATGTAGATTTAGATGGTAATGTTGGATGTATGGTAAACGGAGCTGGTTTAGCAATGGGAACTATGGATTTAATTAAACAAGCAGGAGGTGATCCAGCAAATTTCTTAGATGTTGGTGGTACTGCAGATGCTAAACGTGTTGAAACTGCTTTTGGAATTATATTAAAAGATCCAAATGTAAAAGCAATATTAGTAAATATTTTTGGAGGTATCGTACGTTGTGATCGTGTAGCACAAGGTGTTGTAGATGCTTATAAGAATATGGGAGATAAAATTAACGTACCTATCATTTGTCGTTTACAAGGAACAAATGCTAAGGAAGCTAAGGATTTAATTGACAATAGTGGAATGGAAATAATTTCTGCTACTGAATTCCAAGAAGCTGCTGATAAAGTAGGTGAAGTGTTAAAAGCTTAAAGACATTAGTGTGTAAACTAATTCTTAATTAAATATAGTGAAAGCCTCATTCGTAATTGAATGGGGTTTTTTATTGATTCACAGGAATAATTAAAACGATGTGCTTTATTATACGATTAACGACTAAAAAAATCGCATATTAGTCGTTTCTTTTTCCTTCCTACTTTGTTTAAAAAAGAAACCGTAACTAAAGCTATGCTTTATTTTTTTGCCTTGTATGAAAAAAAAATAACTCAACTAATTTATACGAAGTTTTTAATCATAAATCGTATTACATTTCACTTTCAAATTTCTTTTTTACTTGCGATCTCTTTTTAAATAAGCAATACTTATCATCGTATACTTTATTTCTGGCTTCTCAAAGAAGAAAAAATCAACGAACGCATTTTACTTGTCATCATAAATCTTGTATATACTATTGTTTCAAAGATGAAGCAGTATATTTTTTGCTAAATTTTTGGTTCTAATTTTTATTGCTAAATAAAATTAATTTGTTTTAACCCAAATTATACGTTAGAAAATCTATTCCGTCTGTGATCTACTGCAAATACTAAGGCTACACTGTATTTTTTAATTTAACCAAAGCAATACTTTGCTGAAATTAAGAAAACACTAGTATTTATTGTATATCAAAGACTCATAACAAAGTTCTAATGCATAATTTGGGTTTAAAGAGTTGACTCTTATCGTTTTAAGATAATGTTAATATGTATGTGTCTAATTAACATTAAGGATAAACTAAAGTAACACATTCCTATTATTTTATTAATTATTAGTTAACTGTATAGTAAGAGGTTACGTGTAATTTTACAGCGGTTAACCACTAAGTTATTTTAGTTCCCCGATTAAAGTAAATTGAAAATAAACTATTAATTAAAAAAGAAACAAAAAAATCTATCATTATGAAATCAATCAAATTAGTATTAATTGCTGTTGCATTTGCATTTAGTATACATAGTAATGCAACAAACACCGAACCAGCTAAGAAGAAATCGAAAACTCTTATAAGTCAAGAGATTCAAAAATTTTTAAAGAGTCCAAATTTCCAAATAGAAAGAGATATAAAAGTTACAGTAAGATTGACAGTAAATAAGAAAAATGAAATAGTAGTTTTATCTGTTAATTCTAATCTTAATCTTTACGAGGTTGAAGGATTTATAAAAAGTAGATTGAACTACAAAAAATTATCAGAAAAGATAGAAAACAAAATTTATACATTACCAGTAAAGTTATTATCATCAATTAATTAATTTTTAAGTTGTGTCATTAGTAAAGAAGCTCCATAAATTAACTATGGAGCTTTTTGTATTTAAAACCCCAAATTCAGTATTAAAAAATCTATTTAGTTTGTGATCTACTGCAAATACTAACGCTATGATGAAATTAAAAAAACACTAGTGTTTGTTGTATATCAGATACTTATAGCAAATCTCTAAAGCTTAAGGTTGTTATTTATGTAATTTTTACTTTAGTTCTTTGATTAATCCTTTAACTACTTTTATTAACTTATCAGCAGTATTCAAGCCGCTTTGATTAGTTACTACAGAAACTCCTAAGTTATATTTTGGAAGTATAAATAACCAATTTTGAGTACCAAAACCACCACCATGCATACTATAATAAATACCATACTCTTTATTTTTTCTAATAGGTATATAGTATCCTATTTTTTTATTTCCGTGATGTAAAAGGTTTCTATGTGCTTCGGTAATTGTTGTATTATCTAAACTAAGGTGTAACTCCATATAATTTACCAAATCAGGTATAGTAGTTTTTATACCTCCATCTGCTCCATATATAAATGTTTCGTGAGGAACAAGTTTACCTGTCATTCCGTACCCATTAGCTAAATATTTTTCTTGTTCTTTAGAAAGTTGTACTTGAGTGTTAGACATATTTGCATTTTTTTGAAAGTAGCTTTTTACTATTTCGTTAAACGTTTTGCCATATACATTTTCAAGAATGAGTCCCATTAATTCTGTATCAACATTAGAATATTTGTATTGAATTCCAGGAAATGTATCTAGTTGTATTTGTTTTAAGTCATTAATGAAAGTTTTTTTATCATATTTTTTTTGAATGTCATATACTTTAAAAGGTAATTCTTCATTAAAATCATTAAATAAAACATTAATACTTTCAGGTAAAAATTTAGACATTCTACTTGTATGAGTTAATAAATGTTTGATTTTGATAGGTTGATTTTGAAATTCAAAATTTTTAAAATCTTCTTTAAGATATTTTCTAATGTCATCTTCTAAACCTATTGTATTATTTAATACAGCATTTGCAACTAAAACTCCAGTAAATGTTTTACTAACGGATGCTATTTCATAAATAGTTTTATCTGTTGGAGTATTATGCTTTCCTTTATCGAGTTCACCATAATGAGCGGTATATTTTTTCCCGTTTTTGAATATTCCAATAGAAACTGAATTTATTAGAGAATCTAAAAGAAGTGTATCAGCATTTCTTTTCATTAAAGATTGAATAGTGTTGCTACTACTTTTGTTAAGATTGTTGTCTTTGTTTTTACAACTGTAAATAAGATAGAAGAGAAGCAATAGTATTATTCTTGATTTCATAATAAATAGTGTTTTTAGATATGTAAGACGATTTGGAAGGTTTTGTGTTACTCAGTTTTTTTTAATTTTTATTATGCCAACTATATTGTATTGTAGTTCGTTTAAAGTCAAAAACTATAACCGCTAAGAAATTTAATCGCAAGATCAATAGATATCAAAGTGCAATTCCCTAAAACCTCTATCGAAAGGCAAAAGCATTCAACTAGGTGCTATTCATATTTATTTCTGTACAGTTCATTTTTTTTTAATCTATTTATCAATTTACATAGAATTATTTCTACTTGTTTTCTATGAAGTAGCCTTTTAAAGTGGTAAAATTCAATAAAAAACCTGCTTAAAATCATTTTTATTAGTGTGATGTGTTTACTTTATAAAAATTGCAAACGTTGTAGTATTATTTTGACACTTTAAATGTAAAAAAAAGGTTAATTAAAAGTTAATTAAAAGTTATGTAAATAAATGAAGTATTTCATTGTATTAATAAAATAGGAAAAAGTATTTTGTCAAATTGTAATTTTATAACTGTCATTTTTTAAAGATTAATAAATAATTGATTTTTACAGTAATTGTCTAGCTATTATTATATTGATTCGCAACCGTTTTCGTTTGATTTATAGTGTTTTTTGTTAAAGTTCAGCTAACACAAGAGTTGTTTTCCTGTTGTAGTTTTACATCAGATTTGCAAATCGAAGTATAGGATCAATATTAACAGAATGTTAAATGTTTTAGTAACAGAAAAATCATTAAATGACAATAAAAAACGATCACTATGAAATCAATTAAATTATTATTAGCAGTATTTGCATTTGCATCAAGTATGATGACTTTTGCAACAAATCCGACATTAGACAACAAAAAAGTAAATGTAGAAGTGAGCCAACAAATTCAAGGCCTATTAAAGAATCCTGAATTTGAAGTACAAAGGAGTATGAATGTAATTGTTAAGTTTACGGTTAACGATAATAACGAAATTGTAGTGTTATCTGTAAATTCGTATTCAAATGTAAAACAGATATCTAGTTTTATCAAAGAAAGATTGAATTACAAAAAACTAAATACAAAGGTGAAGTCTAAGGCAATTTTTATTTTGCCAGTAAAAATGATTTCAGTAACCTAATTGGTGTAAATCAGTAATTTGAAGTAACGTAAACCTCACAAGATTTTGTGAGGTTTTTTTATAAAATTTTTGCTACTTTTCGTTCCCATTGCCTTCTTTTTCTATCAAAATATTTTTTCTTTAAAAGTTTTTTAGTGTTATTTTTTCTTCCCAAAAAAGCAATGTAATTTCTATTTCCGTAGAAGGATAAATAGAATTGCCCGTTGGGATAAATAATAAACACTAATTATACTTTTTAATTTTTCGTTTCCACAAATTTCTAATTTTATTAAAGTATTCTTTTTCTAGTAATTTATGTTTAGGGGGTTCAGGATCTTCTTTGGTGTAGTAAAAAGTTTCGTAAAATGATAAATGAAATTCTCCATTAGGGTGGATAATAATTACTTTATATTGTTTTATGGCTTCTTTAAAAAAGTTTTTTACAATTAAATTATAATCTTTGATGTATTTATGTTTTATCAAAAAATCTTTTGAAAAACCATAGTTTTTGGCATAGAAATGAAGTAACTCTGCATTATCACTTCTTTGGAATACATTTTCTTCTCGTATAATTTTTTTTACGTAATCGTCGTAGTTTTTAAGATGTCGATGCGAATACGCCTTTTTATCCATTTCTCGGAACTTACTTTCATCTTGCCCTACAGCTATAAAACCTAAATACTTTCCATTTTTAGTATAATATGCATTACCTGAATGTTTTGGCATTTTTTTCTCATCAGGAATAGAATCTACATAGTGAATAAACCAAGATTTCGTAGTATCAATTTTATGTCTAAGGCTGTATAGTTTTTTTAACTGATGATGTTTTTTTTGATCCAATTTCCCAAATACTTCTAAGTATACTAGTTTTTTTACTTTGGCTGTATCATTTTCGAAGACTAAAGTTTTGAATAGATTAGATTTTTGCCTCCTTTTAAATTTAGAAGCAGAAATCTCATTTAGATTAGCATCGTAATAATGTGTTTTTTTTCTCTTTTTTTGAGCAGTACTCACAAAAGAAAGTAAAAGAATAGTTATAAGCAGTATATGTTTCATAGATGTACGTCTATAATTAAAATGTATTACAGTAAGTAGTTGTTATTATTTTAGAATGTTACCCTTTAAAATTAAAATTTCATTAGTCATTTATTCAACTAAATGTTCTTTTAAAAATTTAATTTCATCCCTAAGTTTAGCAGCTTCCATAAAATCTAATGCTTTTGCGGCAGTTTCCATCTGTTTACGCTTATCTCTAATGCGCTTTTCAATTTCTGGTTTTGGTAAATATTCTAAATCTTGTTCAGCTGCTTTTTGTGTAGCTGATTCATATTGATACGAAGTAGTCGAGTTTTTTGATAACGTATTATCAATCTTCTTGTTGATTTGTTTTGGAGTAATTCCAAATTTCGTATTGTAATTTATCTGTTTTTCTCTTCTACGATTTGTTTCATCTATGGTTTGTTGCATACTGTTAGTAATCTTATCAGCATACATAATTGCTTTTCCATTTACATTACGAGCCGCTCTACCAACAGTCTGAGTTAACGATCTGTTTGAACGTAAAAAACCTTCTTTATCAGCATCTAAAATGGCGACTAATGATACTTCAGGTAAATCTAATCCTTCTCTTAATAAATTTACACCAATCAATACATCAAAAAGCCCTTTTCTTAAGTCTTGCATAATTTCAACACGTTCGAGCGTGTCTACATCAGAATGAATATAACGACAGCGAATTTGTATTCTGGTTAAGTATTTGGCTAATTCTTCAGCCATTCGTTTTGTGAGTGTTGTTACTAAAGTACGTTCATCTTTTTCTACTCTAATTTGAATCTCTTCAATTAAATCATCAATCTGATTTAAACTAGGGCGAATTTCAATTTCAGGATCTAATAAGCCTGTTGGGCGAATCACTTGTTCAACGAAAACTCCTTCAGTTTTTTGTAATTCATAATCTGCAGGAGTTGCAGAAACATAAATCACTTGGTTTTGAAGTACTTCAAACTCTTCAAACTTTAAAGGTCTATTATCCATTGCAGCGGGCAAACGGAAACCATATTCAACCAAGTTTTCTTTTCTACTTCTATCACCACCGTACATTGCGTGAACCTGCGGAACAGTTACGTGACTTTCGTCAATAACCATTAAATAATCGTTAGGGAAATAATCTAATAGACAGAACGGACGCGTACCAGCTTCTCTTCCATCTAAATATCTCGAATAGTTTTCAATTCCAGAGCAATATCCAAGTTCACGAATCATTTCTAAGTCAAATTCTGTACGTTCTTTTAAACGTTTAGACTCTAAATGTTTTCCAATTTCAGAAAAATAATCACATTGCTTTACTAAATCATCTTGAATTTGATGAATTGCATTTTGTAAAACATCAGGAGAAGTCACAAATAAGTTTGCCGGATAAATATTTAAATGTTCAAATTCTTCTACAATTTGATTATTTTCAATATCAAAAGCCTCAATTTCTTCGATTTCATCGCCAAAGAAATGTACACGATATCCATTATCTCCATAAGAAGGGTAGATCGTTACAACATCTCCTTTTACTTTAAAAGTTCCGCTTTTGATCTCAACTTCAGAACGCGCATATAAACTTGTTACAAGTTGATGTAAGAATTTTGTCCTCGATATTTGTTGACCAACTTCAATTTCGATGACGTTCTTTTTAAATTCGGTAGGATTTCCAATACCGTATAAACAAGATACAGATGCAATTACGATAACATCTCTTCTTCCAGATAATAAGGAAGAGGAAGTGCTAATTCGTAATCGTTCAATCTCATCATTTATAGAAAGATCTTTTTCAATATAGGTTCCAGTTACTGGAATATAAGCTTCAGGTTGGTAATAATCATAATACGAAACAAAGTATTCTACAGCATTTTCTGGAAAGAACTGTTTAAACTCGGAATATAATTGAGCAGCTAAGGTTTTATTATGAGCTAAAACTAACGTAGGTCGATTAACCGTTGCAATTACGTTAGCAACGCTAAATGTTTTACCAGATCCCGTAACACCAAGTAATGTTTGGTATTTTTCATCAGCATTAATTCCATCAGCTAATTGTTTTATAGCTTGTGGTTGATCTCCAGTAGGTTGAAATTCTGAAACAAGTTTAAAATCCATATAGCAAAAATACGGATAGTTTATTTTCTTAATAATGAAAAATGTCCTTTTCTTGTAATCGTTCTTCCGTTTCTATTGGTAAGTTCTATATTAAACCAATAATCGTTTGATGGTACGTTTTTACCATTATATAAACCATCCCAACCTTGTTCATTAACTTTAAAGGAAGTAATTATTTTTCCATAACGATCAAAAATAGCAATAGAGCCACTAGGATAGTAAAAAGAGTTGGTTCCTTTTACATTCCATACATCATTTATACCATCATTATTTGGAGTGAAAAAATCAGGAAACTCTAAAACCGATACTTCTAACCTTGCAATACCGCAATCGTTTTTATCACGAATTAAAATGGTGTAAATGCCTCCTTTTAAATTTTCAAATATTGGAGCATCTTGAAAGTCAATTATAATTTGATTTCTTTCATCTTGAAGGGCAAACTCATAATCTCCTATTCCTAAATTTGATCCAGAGTTATTTAAGGTGATACTATTGTTTTCGGCATCATCTACAATGGTTACATCATTTTGGTTTACACTAGCAATAATAGATTCATTAACAATAATTGTTTTTGATTTTTTGCAAAAAGTAGTTGGGTTAATTGCTGTTACAGTATAATTTCCACCACGAATAATAGTTAACGATGCATTTCTACCAATAATTGTGGGGTCATTATCTCTAGTCCATTCGTAGTTGAAATTTCCATTGGGTAACTCAGCTTCAATAATTAGGCTTGAATTGTTTAAACATAGAATTTGAGGGGAAGTGATTGTAAATTCAGGTACAGGTTGTACAAATATGTAAAATTCACCAATACCAGCACAATCTTGATTAAGACGATTGATTACTTTATAATATATAGGTTGTCTGGTATTCGCAGGAATGTTTTTGTTTCTATAGCTTGTATACAAACCTCCTATAGGATTACGAATTACATCTCTATCATCTGATGTTTCAAAAAAAACAACATCTAAATCATTTCGAACTGCACTTGGAAATAGGTTTTTAATATTAGGGGTTGCTCGAGATATATCAAAATTTGTTATACCATCTGTATCGTCATTGTTTGCAGTATCGTTACCATCAATGTCTAAGAAATCATCACAAGCAGTAAATTCTTCATTGTATGGGAGAACTCCACTAAAAGAAATATTGATTTCTATTTCGGATATTCTATAGCATCCTTTGTCAGATATAGTCCTTGCCCAAACAGTATCTCCAGTAGTGGCATTATAAGTGAAAGGATTTGTGATGATATTCGTGCCATTTATAGCGTCTAGTTCAGTAGGGTAGTAGTTGAATGTTTCGTTGTCAGAATTATTTGATATTTTTACTTGAGCTTGTACTAGATTCACTAAAGACGTGAGATCTGCATTTACATCACATTGCTTAATAATCGCAGGATTATTGATAATATTAGGTAGTGGATTTACAACAAGTTTTAAAGGTTTGAACGTTGTTGATGTATCTTCTGAAGTAGTAAAGCAACTAGAGTTGTTCCGGTTTTGAACTCGAATGTATATTTTTTCTTCATTTGCTGTCGTATTTTGATACGGTATGTTTTTGTCAATAACATCGGTACTAGCACTTGTTTGAGCACCTATTAATGATTTATGGTAGGAAACTGCGTACTGACTAGAAGAGATACTTCCTAAAATTTCAGCATCTTTAGAGGCTAATATAAAACTAGAAGCAATACCATCAATATCACTACCGCTGGACATATCGTCACAAACTTCATAGCTGGTAGGTGTTGAGAATGCAGGGATAGCAGTAGCATTTAATGAAAAATCTCTAACTTCAAAACATTCAGTTATAGTATTAGTTAGTCTAATATATATAGTTTGCGGATTGCGTACATTGGTATAGTTTCCTGAGTTACTGATAGGGTTTATGTTTAATATGGCGTCATTGCTAGATTCATGGTAGGTTGCTACGATGTTAGGTTGACTTCCTATAATTGCATCATTTATGTTTAAATTAAAAACAGCCTTACCGTCACCATCATTATCACATTCGTCAATATCTAAAGTATTACCAGGAAGAATAGTTGTATTTACAGTTGGAGGCTCATCAAAAGTAGCAGTACCTGTCCAAGTCAGATCAAAATTACTACTACCTATAGGTCTATCAATAACCAAAAAATAAGAATCACCTGCATTTACGGTAAGCGATCTCACAAAGCTATTTCCACTTGGTCCAGGTCCTTCAGAGGTGTCAGATTCAGTATCTTTTAGTCCAGTTAAATTATTGCCTTGCCCAGCAGCAGCAGGGTTTGTAGTAGAGCATCTTATAGCAGTTCCTATATTACCACAATTCACATTAGGTCCGAAAATAAAAAAATCAAAATCTTCGTTAATAGAACTATTATTAGGTGTAAGTGTAAAACCTAAAGTACCGCCTGTTTTTATGAGTAATTTAAACCAAATACTATTGTTTTCTTGACTAGAGCAAGTGTTTGATCCTGGAGATAGTTCTTGAGTACCTATTCCAGCAACAGCTAGATCAGAATAACCACTATTCCCACATACAATAATTGCATCTGAGCAATCATTTTGTGAAACTAAAGATAAACAAGTAAAAAAGTAAAGAATAAGTAGTGCCTTTCTCATTTTTCATGAATTATTTGGGGCACTAAAAATAATAATTACTTTCTTAATAGCGAAAAATGCCCTCTTCTAGTTATTGTTTTTCCATCTCTGTCGGTAAGTTGTATATTGAACCAATAATCATTAGAAGGAAGGTTTTTTCCATTATATATTCCATCCCATCCTTGACCATCAATTTGTAAAGAGGTAATTAATTTTCCGAATCGATCAAATATGGTGATGTTACTTTTAGGGTAAAAGAAAGAATTTGTCCCCTTAACATTCCAAAGATCATTAATACCATCGTTATTGGGTGTAAAAAAGTCAGGGAATTCCAGTACAGATACTTCAAGTTGAGCTATTCCACAGTTGTTCTTATCTCTAATTAAAATAGTGTAAATTCCTCCTTTTAAGTTTTCAAATATAGGTTGGTCTTGAAAGTCGACTACGATTTGATTTCTTTCGTCTTGAAGTGCAAATTCGTAATTACCGATACCTAAATTAGCACTGTTATTGTTAATGGTAATTGTATTGTTTTCAGCATCATCTACGATTACTGCATCATTAGGAGTTATTGTTGCAATAATAGACTCGTTAACAACAATACTTTTAGATCTTCTACACAAAGTTGAAGTATTAATAGCGGTAACGGTATAGGTGCCTCCTTGAGTTAAATTTAAAGTTTGTGTGTTTCCTATAACGGTAGGATTTGCATTCCTTGTCCATTCATAATTATAGTTTCCATCAGGATTTTCAACTTCAATATCAGAAAGATTATTTAAGCATAAAATCTGCGGAGAAGTAACATCAAAGTTAGGCAAGGGTAATGTTCTAATAAATAGTTTACTTAATCCAGTACAATTATTATTGAACTTATTTACAATTTTCACAAATATAGTTTGTCTTGTATTTGCAGGAATAACTGTATTTCTATATGTGCTAGTATTTGTAATTTGATTGGTAACAGCATCTCTGTCGATTTCATTCTCAAAAAACAAAACATCAAGATCATTTCTAATAGCTACTGGAAAAAGATTTTTTATGTCATCAACAGCTGAAGTGATATTGAAAGTAGTAATTCCATCAGTATCATCATTATTTAGCGTGTCATTACCATCAGCATCTAAAAAGTCATCACAAGCCGTAAATTCTTTATCATATAGGATGTCTGCCGCAAAATTTATTGTAATATTTAGCTGAGAAATTCTATAACATTGCTTGTCGGAAAAGGTTCTGACCCAGATTGTATCTCCATTATTTGCTGAAAAATTGATGGGATCAGTTATTTCAGCTGTGTCTGCTATGGCATCAGCTTGCGAAGGGTAATATTTGAAAGTTTCGTTGGTGTGATTGTTTGAAATATTAACCTGAGCTTGAGTTAAATTAATGATAGCTGCTAAGTCTCCATCATTTTCACATTGTTCAATACGTACATTAGGATCTGCAATTACAGGAAGCGGATTAACAATTAATTTAAAAGGTGTGAAACTAGTAGTAGGTTCAGAAGCTACAAAGCAAGAAGTGTTGGCATTGTTTTCTACTCTTACATATATAGTTTGCTCGTTAGAAGTAGTATTTCTGTACGGGTTATTTTTATCAATCACATCTGAAGTAGCGTTAGTTTGCGCACCAATTAGTGTGGTATGATAGCTTACGCTATATTGTGTAGGAGAAAGGCTTCCTAAAATTTCATTGTCTTTAGAGGCAAGAATAAAATTATTAAAAAAACCATCAGTATCACCACCACTAACAACATCATCACAAACTTCAAAAGCTGAAGGTTGTGTTGGTGTGGGCAGAGATTTTATATTTAACTGAAAAGCAGTTGTGTCAAAGCATACGTCTGGATTACTGCTATTATGTATACGCGCATAAATAATTTGATCACTTTCAGCAGTGGGGTTGCGGTATGGGTTGGGTAAAGCATTAGCAGTGTTGTTAGCATCCGCATCTGCCTGACTCAAGTAATATACGACTTCAAATTGAGTAGCACTTTGTGCTCCTAATATTTGTGGTGTAATAGTATTCTGAAGATCAAAATCATTAAAACCATCACTATCGGGATCACAAAAATTGATGTTTGTTGCAGTATTTGCAACAGGAACAGGAAAATAAGTGATCTCAACTTCATCTTCTACCTTTTTACCATTATTATCTGTAATAATTACTTTATATATTCCTGATCTATCGTCGTTAATAGTTAATGTTGGGTTTGTTTCTCCAGGGATGGTCATAAAACCAGATCCGGTATCAATTTGCCATTCATGTGCGATAGCTGTTCCTCTGGTTGGAGTACCATCTAAAGTAACAGGTGTGCCATTGCATACATCTTGATCATTTCCTAGTTCACCAGTAACAATAGAACAGTCTGTAACTCCAGAACTAGGTGACCCAAAATTTGTTTGCTCTAACTTTATTTTCCCAGGAAGATTGTCAAAATTAGTAATTAGTAAAAGGTAAAATTCACCAGCTTGTGCATTATTAATAGAGAAGCTTTCCACAGGAGAACCATCAAAGCTACAATCAATCATATTTGTTCCATCTGTATTGCTGGTGTAAAAATCAGTAATAACAGTATTACTTACACATGGCATAGGGTTGCCTGAAGCATCAAGACATTCTCTAGCTAATGAAGTACAGTTGCTGTCAGGTTGAGTAAAAGGTCCCCAAGCTACAAAATCTACATCGATTCTAGCGCCAGTTGGATTTCCTGCTGCATCAAAATCAGTAGATTGAATAATTTGAAAGTTCAAGTCTCCGCTATTTTCTACTTTAATAAAAAACCAAGAAGGGTTAGGAGTATCTATTAAACAACCAACAGTTCCTCCATCAGGGACATTAGTAACATTATTAAAAATTTTAATTCCAGAAGCATCAGAGCACATAGGTTCAGAAGCATCACAGGTAGAAGCTCCGTCTTGAGCTTTTAAAGAGAAACTTGTTATGGTAAAAACGAATATTAAAAGTAATTTTTTAATCATAGTATAAACTAAGGGGCTCTATTATAAATAATGCTTTATAATTTAATTTATTATATGTAATACAACAATTTAAAGTACTAATTCCCTAGTATTAAAGAGTATTTATTTTCTTAATAGGGAAAAATGTCCTCTTCTAGTTATTGTTTTTCCATCTCGGTCAGTAAGCTGTATGTTGAACCAATAATCATTAGAAGGAAGGTTTTTTCCATTATATATACCATCCCATCCTTGACCATCAATTTGTAAAGAGGTAATTAATTTTCCGAATCGATCAAATATAGTAATATTACTTTTTGGATAAAAGAAAGAGTTTGTTCCCTTAACATTCCAAAGATCATTAATACCATCGTTATTGGGGGTGAAAAAGTCAGGAAATTCCAGTACAGATACTTCAAGTTGAGCTATACCACAATTGTTTTTATCTCTAATTAAAATAGTGTAAATACCTCCTTTTAAGTTTTCGAATATAGGTTGGTCTTGAAAGTCGATTACAATTTGATTTCTTTCGTCTTGAAGTGCAAATTCGTAATTACCGATACCTAAATTAGCACTGTTATTGTTAATGGTAATTGTATTATTTGAGGCATCATCTACAATTACAGTATCATTGGGAGTTATTGTTGCAATAATAGACTCGTTAACAACAATACTTTTAGATCTTCTACACAAAGTTGAAGTATTAATAGCGGTAACGGTATAGGTGCCTCCTTGAGTTAAATTTAAAGTTTGTGTGTTTCCTATAACGGTAGGATTTGCATTCCTTGTCCATTCATAATTATAGTTTCCATCAGGATTTTCAACTTCAATATCAGAAAGATTATTTAAACATAAAATCTGCGGAGAAGTAACATCAAAGTTAGGTAAGGGTAATGTTCTAATAAATAGTTTACTTAATCCGGTACAGTTATTATTGAATTTATTTACGATTTTTATAAATATAGTTTGTCTAGTATTAGCTGGAATTGCGGTATTTCTATATGCGCTAGTGTTTGTGATTTGGTTGGTAATGGCATCTCTATCAATTTCTTTCTCAAAAAACAAAACATCAAGATCATTTCTAATAGCTACTGGAAAAAGATTTTTTATGTCATCAACAGCTGAAGCAATATTGAAAGTAGTAATTCCATCAGTATCATCATTATTTAGCGTGTCATTACCATCAGCATCTAAAAAGTCATCACAAGCCGTAAATTCTTTATCATATAGAATATCGGCTGCAAAATTGATTGTAATAGTAAGCTGAGAAATTCTATAACATTGCTTATCGGAAAAGGTTCTGACCCAGATAGTATCTCCATTATTTGCTGAAAAATTTATGGGGTCAGTTATTTCAGCTGTGTCTGCTATGGCATCAGCTTGCGAAGGATAATATTTGAAAGTTTCATTAGTATGATTGTTTGAAATATTAACCTGAGCTTGAGTTAAATTAATGATAGCTGCCAAGTCTCCATCATTTTCACATTGTTCAATACGTACATTAGGATCTGCAATTACAGGAAGCGGATTGACAATTAATTTAAAAGGTGTAAAACTAGTAGTGGGTTCAGAAGCTACAAAGCAAGAAGTACTGGCATTGTTTTCTACTCTTACATATATAGTTTGCTCGTTAGAAGTAGTATTTCTGTACGGGTTATTTTTATCAATCGCATCTGTAGTAACATTAGTTTGCGCCCCTATTAGCGTAGTATGATAGCTTACGCTATATTGTGTAGGAGAAAGGCTTCCTAAAATTTCATTGTCTTTAGAGGCAAGAATAAAATTATTAAAAAAACCATCAGTATCACCACCACTAACAATATCATCACAAACTTCAAAAGCTGAAGGTTGTGTTGGAGTGGGTATTTTATGTATTGTTAATGTAAATTGTGTGATGTCAAAACAAGCATTTGGTGCATTTTTATTTTGGACTCTTATAAAAATGTCTTCTGTGCCAAAAGCATTACTATTTCTGTAAGAGGAAGTTATTGCATTAGTGGTGTTGTTATTTTCAGCGTCTATGCGGTTATTGTAAAATAAAACATCAAATTCAGAAGCAGATAAACTCCCTAAAGCTATGTTTTTTTGATTCGTATCAAAATCAAAAGTATGGAAACCATCATCATCAATATCACAGAAATTAATGTCTGGAACAGGACTTGCCATAGCTGGTGGAAAAACTTCAATAGTAAAAGTTCCTTCTAATTTGGTGATTTCTCCACAATCATTGGTAAGGTTTACAGTTAAGGAATACTGTCCGTTTTCGGTAATATCAACATTACGTAATGTTAACTTAGGTTGATTAGATATAACAGTTGAAGTGCTTCCATCGTTGAAGGTCCATTCATAAGAAATTCCTGTTCCTGTTACAGTTCCAGAGTCGATTTCAATAGTGTCGCCAATACAATATTTTCTGTCTTGATTATTGATGATTTCATTTGAAGTAATATCAATAATTTCAATAGGGAGTAAAAGCGAAGCTATAAATGGAGGTAGTCCTTGAGTAGCTAATTTTCCCCCTAAATTAATTGCGTTTTTGGTGAAAATGATATCTCTAGCATTGGCAGTAGGATTTTCAATAACATCTAAACTAGCAGCATCGCCTCCAATATCATCAAAGGCCAAAGGAATAGTTGTGTAGATTCGACTATCAGGACCTAATTGTAATCCACCTCTGAACCCTGTTTCGCTGTGAATTAAACTTTTAGAATTAGGGATGTCTGTTTCGTTAAGGTCGAACTGAAAAAGTTTGTAGGTTGTAGGAGGTCCTGTAAGATCAAATCTAAAACCAGAAACGGTAGATATGTATAGTTTTCGAGAATCTACAGAGAATTCAACACCATAAGGTTCGCCATCATTACCGTTAGTCAGAATGATTTCTGAGGTATTATCCACAGTACCATTCATAGCATTGAAATTATATAAGTTGGCTGTGCCAGACTGATTAGCAACTGCAAGTTTGGTTCCGTCTGGAGATAATTTTAAATACCCTCTTCTTGTATTAGGTCTTTGAACTACAGATACTACAGGGGTAGTGTTAACTCCGTTGCTATCCACTTTAAAGGCTTGAAATGTATTATTTACGGCAGAAACTACCCAAAAGGTATCGCATTCTTTTCCACGAACAGCAGCAACTTTTTCTGTCCATATATTAGATAAAGTGCCAGATAGTAGTTGAGGACCGTTTACTATTTCTCCTAATCCAGAGTTTTTTGAAAGATCAATAGTGTATAGATTTAATCCTTCACCAGGAGGAGCTCCAGCAGCACGGATACTTTCATCCACAGTAAAAAGATAAAATATAGTAGTTGATTTTGGTTTTGGAATAATCATGCCTGACTGACTACTAGAAGGGTTTCCTAAGAGATTTGTTGCCAATCTTCCATCGGAATATTTCATGATATTGTGATTCTTATCCCAAACTGTAATACCATCAGAATAAAAAAGTAAGTTCCCATTTTGATCAGAAAATGTAGAACACCCCTCTAGTGTATTTAATTCCCCATCTGTTAACGCAGAAGGAGGAGAGGTGTTAAACGTGATTCCAGCATTTCTACCAAAATACCATGTGTTAGCTTCTTTTTGTGCTGTAGCACAAATCCAAGTAAGACAAGTAAAAATTATGAAAACGAAGTGTCTTTTCATTTTAATTCCCCAAAAATTAAATGAGGAACTAAAATAAAGAAAACTACCTATAAATCACGCTTTTTTAACAATCTATAAGAAAGAAATATGAAAATAGCAGTCCAGAATAGAACAACAAAAATATCTAAAAAACGAACAGAATGATCAACAGAGATATTCTCTCCTATTTGACGTGCTACAGATTTTACTGCCCCAAGTCTTGTAAATGGTTCCCTAATTAAATTAGACATAGCTTCTAATGGGAAAAATTGCATAATTTCATTTACTGCTCCAAAGGCTTCTTGTTTTAAGTGTCTATAGTTCCAAAATAAGTATCCTTTAAATATACTTTCAATCACTAACCATACTACCATACCAGCCACAGCAAAAGCAGATCTTTTAATTAAAATACCTAAGAACAAACCAAAAGAAAAGAACCCTACCAATTTAACAAAGAAGGCAAAAAGATATTCTAAATCAGAGAAAATGATACTTATTTCATTAAAATCAGAGTAAATTAATCCTAAAATAAAAGAAACTATAGTTACAAATAAGGTTGAGGTTAAAGCAAAAGCAATTACGGTATAAAATTTAGATAAAATAAATTCTTTTTTACTTAAACCATCAATGAGGTTTTGTTTTAATGTTTTGTAGCTATATTCATTGGCCATCATGGATACAATAACTAGCAATAAGAAAAATTTAAAAATAGCTGCGATGTATGTGTTAAAATGCCAGATATAAGGGAAGTTAAATATCCCTTGGTCTGCTAGATGAAATTTTATGGGACCAATATTAAACTTTACAGCAGCAATTAAAGCGATAGAAGTTAATAGCCCAAAATATATGATGGATAAAACTTTACTGGCACGATTGTGCATTAGTTTGTGGAATTCTATTTGTAAAAGACGGATCATAGTAAGTTTTTTAGTAATTTGTTAAATTAAGGAACTGTTCTTCTAAACTAGGTTTACGTTTTACTAAATGAGAAACAGTAATTCCTTTTTCGAATAGATATCTGTTGATTTCAGAAGCTGAAGTTTCATTTTCTAGTCTAGCAATGATTAAATCATTTTCAATGTTTACAGTAGCTACATCATAGTAGTTTTTCAATGCATTTATTAATGCATCTTGATTTCCTTCAGTTTTAACCTCTATAATACCATTTGATGCAACCATGTTTTCAACACGACCGCTGTATAGTTTTTCTCCTTGTCGAATTACAACAACATGAGAGCAAACTTTTTCAACTTCATCTAAAAGATGGGATGCTAATAAAATAGTAGTTCCATTTTTTGCTATTCGCTTAATAATTTGTCTAATTTCATGTATCCCTTGAGGGTCTAATCCATTGGTAGGTTCGTCTAAAATTAAAATTTCAGGATTGTTAAGTAAGGCAGAAGCTATAGCTAGTCTTTGTTTCATTCCTAAAGAATAGGTTTTGAATTTACTGTGCCTACGTTCAAATAAATTAACGGTTTTTAATTTTTCATTTATGTTGTCTTGTGATACCCCTTTAATTTTACAAATAAGTTGAAGGTTTTGTACGGCTGTCATGTAAGGGTAAAAATTTGGGCGCTCTATAATAGCACCTACTTTTTTTAACGCTTCATGGGTAGAAGTTCTTCCATTGAACCAAGTAAATTCCCCAGAAGTTTTATTTACAACATTTAAAATAATACCTAGGGTTGTTGATTTACCACTACCGTTAGGTCCTAGAATTCCGTACACATTTCCTTTTTCAATATCGAAAGAAAGGTTTTTTACTGCGTGTACATGTCCGAATTTTTTGTCTAAATTTTTTATAGATAAAATCGTATCCAATAGCAAAGAGTTTAATTAGTTTCTTGTATGACGAACAAGATACCAAAATGTTACTGTTTACAATCTTAAATTACCAAAAAAAAGAAATTGAACTATGTCTAGTTTGTTGTTTTTTAGTTGTTTGAGGGTTTATAGGTTGTCTAGGTCTAAATCATCGATATTTTCAAAATCATTGAAAGGATCGTTGAAATCTTCATCAAAATCACTTGAAATTTTATCAGACTCAAAAACTTTGTTTGGAGCTTCATCAGGAACTTTTCCAACAGCTAAAATTATTTTGTTTTCAGAGATTTTTTCATCAGATTTTTCGACAACTTCTACGTAAAATGTCCACATCTGTAAAAAATCGTAGACATAAATCAATTTATCGTTTTGATGCGGAAGTATTTCATTAATGATACATGTAGTCATAGATAGTCCAAAGTCAGATTCAGACATGTTAAATAGTGGTATTTCTTCTCCTTGATTCCATCCATTGTCGCTAGTATAGAAAGAAGCCATTTCTTGACCATCGAAGCCAAAAGCACTAGCTATTTCTATATGTAACTTTTCTAAAGTTTCATATTCATTAACAGCGATGGTTCTAATAACATCCTCTTCAACATCTAATATTACCCTAACTTTGTACATTATTACATTTTTAATCACTACAAAAATACGTATTTTTATCCTCCATAATTTCATGTTGAAAATTTTATTGAAAAATGAATAAAGAACAGACTTTACTAAGGCTTAATTCCTATAATAAAAATACATTAATGGAAACACTAAGTATTGAGTTTGTTGCTATTGATGAAACATCTCTGACGGCTAAAATGCCAGTGAACTCAACTGTACATCAGCCTTTTGGTATTTTGCATGGAGGTGCTTCTGCTGCACTTGCTGAAACGGTAGGGAGTGTAGCTTCGTTACTTTTTTTGAATGACGAAAAAAAAATAGTAAAGGGAATTGAATTAAGTATAAATCATTTGAAAAGTAAAAAAGAAGGAGTGGTTTATGCAAAAGCATTACCAATTCATAAAGGGAAAACCACTCATTTATGGGAGGTGAAAATTACAGATGAGAAAGATCAATTGATCTCAATTTGTAAACTCACAAATATTATTTTAGATAAAAAATAATTCAATGTTAAAAAAGGTGATAAAAATTATAGTAATACTTTTCTTCTTGATTCTTGTTGGGGTATATGTAGCATTTCGAATTTTCACAGCTCCTAAATCAGATGAAAAAGTTTTAAAAGCTTATGGTACTAGTAAGATCACTCCTGTTTTGACTAAAGAGGTTTATGAAGATTTTGATTTTAGAAAGTTAACTGTGAAGTCAAATGATTCGTTACCGACAATGGTTTTTGTCCATGGTACTATAGGTTCGTTACATGATTTTTCCAAGTACATGACAGATAGTTTACTTCAATTAAAATCTAATATGGTAGCTTACGATAGAGTGGGGTATAATTATAAAGACAAAAATCATGTGCAAGAAAGTATCGCTTTTGAAAGAGATATGTTAAAGAGTGTGATTAAAGATATACCAGCCGATAAAGTAATTTTAGTAGGTTATTCATATGGAGGTCCAATTGCGTTATCAGTGAAGAAAAAAGTGAGAGATATTGTTCTTTTAGCTCCAGCTGTGCATAGTAAAGTTGAACCAATGCCTTGGATGATTAATTTCTATAAATGGAAAGCAACACGATGGCTTGTTCCGCGAATTTGGAAAGAAGCGTCAAAAGAAAAATTATCACATCAAGAGGATTTAAAATCTTTTGAATCTGATTGGGATCAAACACCTAATAAGGTAACAAGTATTCATGGAAACGGAGATTGGATAGTACCTTATGAAAACTCAAAAATGTTAGAAGATCAATTTCCAAAACATCAGTTTGAGTTAATTACCATACCTAAAGCTAGTCATGGATTGGTTTGGACTAATTTTGAAGTGATAAAAAAAGAACTATTAAAAATTTTGGATTGAAAATATTTAAAGAAATTATTTCTTCTTTACAAGATGACTTACCATTTGTAGTGTATCGTAAGCCTAATGCTGAAAAGGTGAAAAGTTTTTTTCAGGAAGATGATATGTTACATCTTACTAAAGATTTTAATGCATCAGGTTTTGTGTTTGCTCCTTTTGATAATTCTAAACCTTCAATTTTAATTCCTGAGAAAAAATCAAAAGTCATTCATGAGTTAGTTGCTATTTCAGATAGGCCTTTTTTAGCTAAACAAACGATGCGAAATTATGATCGTATTGCCAAAGAGAATCATGTCCAGTTAGTAGAAAGGGGGGTTAATGCTATATGTGGTCATCAATTTAAAAAAGTGGTGTTGTCAAGAAGAGAAAAACTTGATATAAATGACTTTGACGCATTAGTAGCGTTTAAAAAGATATTACTGAGTTACCCAAATGCTTTTTGTTATATATGGTATCATCCTAAAGTAGGCTTATGGATGGGAGCTACTCCTGAGACATTATTAGAAATAGATGATAAGAAATTTACAACAATGTCTTTAGCTGGAACTCAATTGTATGATGAAAGTATAAGAAATATTACTTGGGGAGGGAAAGAAATAGAAGAGCAACAGCTAGTTACTGATTATATCATTGATAGCTTAAGAAAAGAGAGTGAATATTTAACTATTGAAGAAAAAGAAACATTTAAAATAGGAAAATTACTTCATCTCAGAACAAGAATTTCTGGAACGATAAGTTCAACTGTAGCGAATATTATAAAAATATTACATCCTACACCTGCTGTTTGTGGTTTTCCAATGAATGCTTCTAAATTATTTATTCATGAAAATGAAGGGTATGATAGGAGTTTTTATACGGGCTTCTTAGGAGAGTTGAATCTTCGTGAAGAAGAACACGATAAATCTAGTTTGTATGTGAATTTGCGTTGTATGCAAGTAGTAAATAACAAGGTTTATGTTTATGTGGGAGGAGGAATAACTAAAGATAGTGACCCTGAAAAAGAATGGGAAGAAACATTGATAAAGTCGGAAGCTATGAAGAAAGTTTTGTAACTCTTTTTTATTGGTCTCATGAATAGTTAAAAAGTATGCTTTAGTACATTTGACTTTTAGTTTCTAAAAATAATTACCGAGAGGAGCTATTTTGCAATTAGGCTTTAGCTGTTAGTTTTTTTGTATGTTTTTTAATCGCAGAGCGATAGCCAAGGGTTTAATTCCCTGATGCTTGTGTCGAAAGTTATAAGATTTTCAATTAGATATCTCGTATGCTTGCATCGAGGTAGTTCATTAGCTAATAGCAAGGAGCTAAAAACTAACTGCAAAAAATCAAGTCAAAAAATGATTTTCAGCTCATATAAAGGTTTATTTCTCAACTAAAAAAGCTACTAAAAAAACATTAAAGTTAATTAGTAGCTTACATTGTGTAAATTGAATTTGAACTAAATTGGTTTAAATATCATCAAAAGAAAGGTCTGTAAAACTTTCTGCAGTTTGCTCTACAAAACTCTCTGTGGTTTTCTTAAAATCTTTTTGGTGTCTTTCACTTATTACCTCGCTACCTTTTTGGGTAACAATATAATCTGTAGCTTTGTTTAACATCTCCTTAAAATCATTAAAATCTTCTTTGTAAAGGTAGATTTTATGTTTTTGATAATGGAATGATCCATCGTCGTGAGTGAATTTTTTACTTTCAGTTACAGTTAAGTAGTAATCATCAGCCTTAGTAGCTCTTACATCAAAAAAATATGTTCTTCTTCCTGCTCTTAATACTTGTGAAAAGATTTCTTCTTGTTCAACTCTCTCAGCCATAATTCAAATCTTAAAATATTAGTTAATTGTTTTTTCCTTAACAAATCTAACAAAATATTTTACTTGTACGTACAAAACGCTAAATTTCTTTTTCTAAAAGTTGTTGCGTGTATAATGAATTGTATATGCCTTTTTTTGTTAATAATTGATTATGAGTTCCTTGTTCTGTAATTTTTCCTTCGTCTAGTACAATGATTTTATCTGCATTTTTAGCTGAAGATACCCTGTGACTAATGATAAATGTGGTTTTATCTTTAGAAATACGTTGTAAATTACGTAATATTTTTTCCTCTGTTTCAGTGTCAACGGCAGATAAACAATCGTCAAAAATTAAAATTTTAGGCTCCTTAATAATGGCTCTCGCTATCGATGTTCTTTGTTTTTGCCCTCCTGAAAGTGTTACGCCTCTTTCTCCTAAAATAGTTTGATATCCATTCGTGAAACTTGAAATATTAGTGTGTATAACTGCGTTTTTAGCGGCTTCAATAATTTCTTCCTCCGTAGCGTTATTCTTACCAAATTTAATGTTATTTTCAATAGTATCCGAAAAGAGGAAAGGGTCTTGAGGAACGAAACCTATTTGGTCTCTTATTTCATTTAAATTTAATTCCTTTATAGGTGTGTCGTCAATAAAAACAGTACCTGTAGAGGTGTCATACATTCTAGAAATTAAGTTAGCAATAGAAGACTTTCCGCTACCTGTTTTTCCCATAATTGCTATGGTTTCACCCTGATTTACATCAAAACTAACATTAGATAAAGCTTTTATGTTGGTGTCATCGTAAACTAAAGAAACGTCTTTAAAGTTAATTTTTCCTTTTATAGTAGTTTTACTATTGTTATTGTTGGTTATTTCTGGTACTTGTTGTAAAAATTCATTGATTCTTTGTTGAGAAGCTTCAGCTTGTTGAACGATTGATGTTACCCAACCAACAACGGCAACAGGCCATGTTAAGATATTGACATATAGAATAAACTCAGCAATAACACCAATTTGAATTTCACCAGCTATATACTGTTTACCTCCAATGTACAGTACTAATATGTTACTAATACCAATCAGTAAAATCATTAAAGGAAAGAATAGTGCTTGTATTTTAGATAGACTAATGTTTTTCTCTTTAGCTTTATCGGCTAATTCATTAAAATCAGCTAACACTGATTTTTCAATAACGTACGATTTTACAACATTTATTCCTGAAAAAAATTCTTGGTTAAATGTTGTTAGTTTAGATAAATATTCCTGAACAATAGTTGTTTTTTTATTAATTTGTTTACTTAAGATAAAAATAGAAATAGATAGAATAGGGAAAGGGATTAAAGTGTACAGCGTGAGCTCTACATCTGTTTTTAGCATTTTTGAGAATCCTATAGAGAAAAGTACAATCATATTCAAAGAATACATAATTGCAGGACCAAAATACATGCGTACTTTCGAAACATCTTCAGAAATACGATTCATTAAATCACCAGTTCTATTTTTTTTATAGAAATTAACAGATAATTTCTGGTACTGTTCATATATTTCATTTTTAAGATCAAATTCGATTAATCTAGACATTACTATAATCGTTTGACGCATTAAAAAAGTAAAAAAACCTGCTAATAATGTAATTCCGATAATAATTAGAATATTAATTAAAAGTTGTTCCTTAACTACTGATAAATCTGTAACCTTCCCATTTAAATAATCTTCAATACTATTTAACGAGTTTTTAATGATCTCAGGTATTTTTAGAGCTAAAAGTTTGGATAATACAGTGATAAGTATTCCAATTAACAGTCTCCATTTGTATTTTATAAAATATTTATTTAAATATTGTAAAGCTTTCAATTTGTATAATGTAATATTTTAATGGTTTTTTTGCGCGTTACTTAAATAAACCAAGCGTTTTTTATGTAATTCTCAATTTAAGGGTCTTTTTTTGGTTTGTAATTGCAGAATCTGTATTTTAGCAACCCTAACATTAAGAGAACGTTAAATTCTCTTAACATAAAACTTAACACACTATGATGTCTGAAATTATTGATACAAAAGACCTAAAAAACGATCCTGTTTTTGGACAATTATCTTTTGATGGTCATGAACAAGTCGTTTTTTGTAATGACGAAGATACAGGTTTAAAAGCAATTATTGGTATACACAATACAACTTTAGGACCTGCACTTGGAGGTACTAGAATGTGGCAATATAAAACAGAATGGGAAGCGTTAAATGATGTGTTACGTTTATCTAGAGGGATGACATATAAGTCAGCAATTACTGGTCTAAATTTAGGTGGAGGTAAAGCTGTTATTATAGGTGATGCAAAGACTCAGAAAAATGATGCATTAATGCGTAAGTTTGGTGAGTATGTAAACTCTTTAAGTGGAAGATATATCACTGCTGAAGACGTAGGTATGGAAACAAGAGATATGGATGTTATTAGAGAAGTAACTCCACATGTTACAGGTGTTTCTGAAGCTATTGGAGGTTCAGGGAATCCTTCTCCAGTTACTGCTTATGGTGTATATATGGGAATGAAAGCAGCAGCTCAATATAAATTTGGCTCTGACAAGTTAGAAGGTAAGAAAGTTTTAGTACAAGGAGTTGGTCATGTGGGAGAAACTTTAGTTAAACATATTACTAACGAAGGAGCTCAAGTAATCTTAAATGATATTAACGAAACTAGATTAGAAGAGTTAAGTAAAAAATATAATGCAAATGTTGTTTTAGGTAATGATATTTATGGATTAGATCTTGATATCTATGCTCCATGTGCTTTAGGAGCAACTGTTAATGATGCTAGTATTCAGCAATTAAATGCGAAAGTTATAGCAGGAGCAGCAAATAATCAGTTAGCTAATGAATTGAAGCATGGTAAAATGTTACAAGAAAAAGGAATAGCTTATGCGCCAGACTTTTTAATTAATGCTGGAGGTATTATAAATGTATATGCAGAAGTAGCTGGTTATGGTAAAGATGAAAGTTTAAAGAGAACAGAAAATATTTACAATACTACGTTAGAGATTTTCAATTTAGCAGAAAAAGAAAATATAACGACTCATCAAGCAGCCTTTAATATTGCTCAGGGTAGAATTGATGCACGTAAAAAAGAACAAAATAGCTAAAGTAAACCAATAAAAATTATATTTTTGCAAGGCGATAGAAAGTTTTCTATCGCCTTTTTTAAAGTACTTATACTAAATGATAAATAGAAGACATATTCGTTTAAAAGTGATGCAATCTGTATATGCAATGCAACAATCACATAACACTGATCTTGTTAAAGAAGAGAAGTTTTTAAACTTTAGTGTTCAAAAAATGTTTGATCTTTATGTTTTAAATTTCCAGTTACTCATTGAAGTACAAAAGTTAGCTCATAAAAAAATAGAATTATCTAAAAAGAAAATTTTAGCAACGAAGGAAGATTTGAATCCTAATACAAGATTTATAGATAATGTATTACTAAATCAAATCAGGGAAAGTGTAAGTTTAGAAGGTTATACTGAATTGAATAAGCTAAATAACTGGGAGTTAGATGATGAATATGTGAAAATAGTTTGGGAAGAACTTAAAGAAAGTTCTATATACAAAACGTATATGGAATCGGATGATAATTCTTACAATACTCAAAAGAATTTTGTTATTGCATTTTTCAAAGAAATAATAGCTCCTAATGAAAAATTAGCAGATTATTTTGAAGATAAAATGATCTCTTGGGTAGATGATATTCCATTTGTAAATACTTGGGTTGTAAAGACATTAAATAAGCAAAAGGCATCAAGTCCGTTTTTTTTAAGTAAATTGTATAAAGATGAAGAAGATAAAAAGTTTACATCTGAATTATTTAGAAAAGTTGTGCTTAATCAACACAAATATGATGATGATATAAAAGAGAAAACTCCAAATTGGGAGACTGATAGAATTGCAGATATTGATATGATTTTAATTAAAATGGCGATAACTGAGTTTTTGCACTTCTCATCAATTCCAAGCAGGGTAACAATAAATGAATATATAGAACTAGCTAAAGACTATTCTACGAATAAGAGCGGATATTTTATTAATGGAGTCTTAGATAAGCTTTCAAAAGATTATCTAGAAAGTAATAAAATGGTTAAAATTGGTAGAGGTTTGTTATAGTCATTATAATTAATTATTATTAATCAATAAATTTATACAAAATGAAAAAAGTAATCATCACATTTACAGCTGTACTTTTGTCAACCGTATTAGTTTCTTGTAAAGAAGCAAACGCAGTAGCTAAAGTGAATACTACTAATGTAGAGCAAGCACAAAAAAGAGATAAGGAAATTAGTGTAGGAGCTCCTCAAATTGTTTTTGACAGAGAAGTACATGATTTCGGTATTGTAGAAGAAGGTTTTGTTGTTGAAACTTCATTCAAAGTAACAAATACTGGTAAGACAGATTTAATTATCACAGAAGCAAAAGCATCATGTGGTTGTACTGTTCCTACTTGGCCTAAAGAACCTATTAAACCAGGTGAAACAGGGGAGTTACAAGTGAAGTTTAACACTTCTGGAAAACCAAACAAGCAATCTAAGACAGTAACATTATATACCAATACTGCTAAAGGTAGAGATGAAGTAAAAATATCTGGTATGGTAACACCAAAAAAGAAGGCATAAATGTATAGCATGATTTTTTTACAAGCACCTGCTCCAGAAATGATGAATATGGTGATGTTAGTTGCTTTTATAGCTGTGTTTTATTTCTTTATGGTTCGTCCTCAGATGGCTAAACAAAAAAAAGAAAAGAAGTTTAAGGCATCTGTAGGAAAGGGAAGTAAAGTTGTAACAACTAGCGGTATTCATGGAAAAATCGTTGAAGTTAACGATACTAATAATACAGTTTTAATAGAAACTGGAGCTGGAAAAATTAGATTTGAAAGAGCTGCTATTTCTATGGAATTAACTAAAAAGCATACCGAGAAAAAGTAAAAACATCATTTCAAAATATAAAATTAAGGTGAGCTTTTTGCTCACCTTTTTGTTTTTAAGTAGATTGCAATAAAATACTTTTGACTAAGACATTACATATACCTAAAATATTCTTTGGTTTTCTAACAGTCTCATTTTTAATGTGGATGTTAATCAATCTATCTAAAAACTATACAACTACAATTAGTTATACGATAGAGTACATAAACTTGCCACAAACAAAGATTTTACAAGAACAGCCCATAAAACAAATTGAAGTTACAGTGAGTGGAAGTGGTTTTAAATTACTTGGGGCTAGCTTTTCTTCTAAAAAAATAGTTTTTTCATTAGATAAATTGATTAAAAAAAATAAAAATGATTTTTATTTACTGACATCTTCTCATAAAGAAAAAATAGCAAAAAACATGAATTCTGGTTTACGTCTTATGGCAATTGAAAAGGATTCCATACATTTTAAATTAGGAACGTTAGCAGCTAAAAAAGTACCGGTTTTTGTAGATGCTAATTTAACTTACAAGCCAGGGTACGGAGTGGAAGAAATAGTGTTAAGTCAAGATAGTATTTTAATATCTGGGCCAGAATTACAATTAAGCAAGATTTCTCAATTGAAAACCAAAAATCTTAAATTACAAGATGTTAGTGAAGATCTTAATGTGAATTTAGCAATAGAGCTACCTAAAGATATAACTGGGATTAAAATGAATCATGATTATGTAGATGTTAAAATTCTTATAGATAAATTTACGGAGGGGAGTTTTGAGATACCTATAAAAATTATAGGTGTCCCAAATCAATTAAAGTTGAGTACTTTTCCTAAAAAAGTAAAAGTTATTTATAAAGTCGGATTGAAAAATTATCAAAAAATCACACAAGATTTATTCGAAATAGTGTGTGATTATAATAAAACAATGCAAAGTCAAGTGACATATCTAATTCCAGAACTTAAAAAAAGACCAGAGTTAATTTCTTCGGTTAGAATTGTGCCGCAACGAATAGATTTTTTAATCCATAAATAAGTTTTTATGTTAGTAGGAATAACAGGAGGTATAGGAAGTGGTAAAACAACAGTAGCTAATTTATTCTCTCAATTTGAAAATATTGAAGTATATCATGCGGATGATGAGGCTAAAAAGTTGATGAATACTTCTGAAACAATTAGAGAAAGGATTATAGAAGAGTTCTCTGATGAAGCTTATCTCGAAGAAGGATTAAATAGACCTTTCCTAGCAAAAATTGTTTTTGAACAAAAGGAAAAGTTGAAAATATTAAATAATATTGTGCATCCTGAGGTGTATAAGCATCTAAATGAATTTGTTAATTTTCATAATGATAAGGAATATATCTTATATGAAAATGCGATTCTTTTTGAAAATGGAAGTCATAAAATTTGTGATAAAATTATAAGTGTTTCTGTTCCTCAGGATATTAGAGTAGAAAGAGTAATGAAGCGAGATGGAGTAAGTAAAAAAGCAGTATTAAGTAGGATAAAAAATCAATGGCTTGATATAAAGAAAACAATACAATCACATTATCTTATTGTTAATATGGACCTGGAACTTGTTAAAGAAGAGGTTCTTAAAATTCATAATAAATTAACATAAAGATTTGATTTAATTATAGATATCTTAACATTTTTCTTAAATTTCTCTTAAAAACATATTATCTTTGTTAATCTAAGTTAAAAGCAATTAGGCTTTATCTTATTAGTTTATTTTTGATTGATGGGAAAAAGAATTTTCATTCTAATTGTCTCGCTAATGAGTATTTCCTTAACAGGAATAATAGCGGTTCAGTTGTATTGGGTTAAAGATGCTGTAAAAAGCAAACGTTCTGAATTTGAAGATAATGTTAAGATAGCATTGTCTAAAACATCAGAAAGAATAAAGGAAAGAGAATATAATGAGTTTATTGATAAATATAAAAAGGTCTTTGAAAATAGCGAATCTATAAGTACGGCTGAGCTTAAAAATTATTTATTTCAACAAATAGATACTGTAGCAAAAAAGAAATTTACTTTTGGAGCTACAATTCTTGAAGAAAACTTTAAAATCCCTGTAGATTTTGTGAATAGTGACACAATAATCATAAAAAGGTTTTCTGGTAAAGAAGATTTTGCACAAACAATTACCTACAGTTCAGATAATAACGATTTTAAAGATTATACCGATGAAAATAGGTATTCAAGATTTTTACAATATCCTAGTTGGCAAAAAAAACAACTAGAGTATTTGTTTCGACAAAATCAAAAACATATGCCTATTCATAAAAGACTAAGTAATAGAGAACTTAGTAACACCATAAAAGATGAATTACGCAAAAGAAATATAGATCAGGAGTTTAAATTTGGTGTATATGAAGGAGGTTTAGCCACTAAAATAAAATCAGGTTATTTTAAAATAGATGAAAAAAGCAGTCATTTTGTACCCTTATTAGAAGATGATAACGGGAATAGTAACTATAAATTGTATGTTACTTTTCCAAATGAAAGAAAGAGTCTTTTATCTAGTATGATGTATGCCTTGTTACTATCCTTATTTTTTATTGGAATAGTAATTGTTGCTTTTTCTACTTCTCTTTATCAATTAGTGAGGCAAAAGAAGATATCTGAAATCAAAACAGATTTCATTAATAATATGACGCATGAATTTAAAACGCCTATTGCTACGATTAATTTAGCATTAGATGCAATTAAAAACCCAAAAATCATTAATGATGAAGAAAAGGTTAAGCGTTATGTTAAAATGATTAGAGATGAGAATAAAAGAATGCACGGTCAGGTAGAAAATGTATTGAGAATATCAAAATTAGAAAAGAACCAAATTGATATTAGTAAAGAAGCTGTAGATATTACAGAAATTATAGAGGAAGCTATAGATCATGTGAATTTGTTAGTATCAGATAGAGAAGGAACAGTAAGTACACATTTTAAAGCCATATCGTCAGAAGTTTTAGGAAATCAATTTCATCTGACAAATGTGATTGTAAATATGTTAGAAAATGCAATTAAATATTCTGAGAAGGCACCTAAAATAGATGTCTATACAGAAAATACAAATAAGTACTTTATTTTTAAAATAAAAGATGAAGGAATAGGAATGAGTAAAAATGCTCAAAAATATATTTTCGATAAGTTTTATCGAGAACATAAAGGAAACATTCACAATGTGAAAGGTCATGGTTTAGGATTGGCGTATGTAAAAGAAATTATAGATAACCATCACGGCACAGTTCATGTGGTGAGTGAAAAAGACAAAGGAAGTACATTTACAGTAAAATTACCATTAATATAAATTGAAGGGCAAACAATGGGAACTAGAAAAATTCTATTAGTAGAAGATGATCCAAACTTTGGAACAGTATTAAAAGATTATTTAGCATTAAATGATTACAGTGTAACGCATGCTAAAGATGGAATCGAAGGTTTAATTATGTTTAAAAATTCTGAATACGATTTGTGTATTTTAGATGTAATGATGCCAAGGAAAGATGGTTTTTCGTTAGCACAAGATATAAGAGCAACAAATAAAGAAGTGCCAATTATTTTCTTGACAGCTAAAACCATGAAAGAAGATGTTTTAAAAGGATATCAAGTTGGAGCAGATGATTATTTAAATAAACCATTTGATTCTGAAGTATTATTGCATAAAATAAAAGCAATATTACAGCGAAAAGATACTGAGAAATCTAAAGATGATGATCAGTTTGAATTCACCATCGGTAAATTCGCTTTTAATTCTAAATTAAGGCATTTGTCTTTTAACGGTGATGATCCTTTAAAATTATCTCCAAAAGAAAGCAAGTTATTACGTATGCTAGCTGTGCATAAGAATGATTTAATGCCAAGAGAGTTAGCATTAACTAAAATATGGAGAGACGATAATTATTTTACATCTAGAAGTATGGATGTATATATAGCAAAGCTTAGAAAATATTTAAAATTAGATGATCAAGTAGAGATTTTGAATATACATGGTGAAGGATTTAGATTAATAGATAACGAATCATAATAACATAAAAATAGCTTAAGAAAGATCGTCTGAAAAAGTCATTCTCTAGTCAGATTAATTTTGACAAAAATTATGCTTTTTCAGATGATCTTTCTTTTTATCTTTACTATAGATTTATATGAATAATGGCTCAGTTTATAAAAATATATAACGATAATCCAAATCAAAGAGAAGTAGATAAAGTAGTTAAAGTACTACAGTCAGGAGGTATTATTATATATCCTACAGACACAGTTTATGGTTTAGGCTGTGATATTACAAATATGAAAGCTATGGAAAAAGTAGCTAGGATTAAAGGTATGAAGTTAGAGAAGTCTAATTTTTCTTTTGTTTGTAATGATTTGAGTCATTTATCCGATTACGTAAAGCAAATAGATACTCCAACATATAAGATTTTAAAAAGAGCTTTACCAGGTCCATATACTTTTATTTTACCTGGTAGTACAAATCTTCCTAAGGCTTTTAAAAAAAGAAAAACAGTAGGTATTCGTGTGCCAGACAACACCATTGCCAGAACTATTGTTAAACAATTAGGAAATCCTATTGTTTCAACATCAATTCATGATGAAGACGAGGTGATAGAATACACTACAGATCCCGAGTTGATATTTGAAAAATGGCAGAACTTAGTTGATATTGTTATTGATGGTGGTTATGGAGATAATTTAGCTTCAACTATTATTGATTTAACTGAAGATGAACCTAAAGTAATAAGAGCGGGTAAAGGTAGTTTAGATGTTATTTAATTTTTTACAGAAATTTCCGAATGATACAGGACCAATCTATCAGGAAACTATTGAAGGTAGATTGCCAGTAGAACCCTTCAACACATTTAGTAATCTAATATTCATTGCTATTTTAATTTATTTCGGAAGTAAAATTTATAAGAAACCAAAACAACATCCGTTTTTTTTATTTGCTATTCCCGTAATTTTTAGCAGTTGGATTGGTGGAACAATGTTTCATGGAACAAGAAGTCATCAGTTTTGGTTGGTTTTAGATTGGTTGCCAATAATGATAGTCTGCTTGGGAGGGATTATTTATTTCATAGGGAAAATCGAAGGTGTTTGGTGGAAAAGAATACTATTGTTTTTGGGCTTTTTTGCGCTTTCAATTTTTCCGAGAAGAATTCCTTTACCAGAGGAGTACAGAATTTCTTTTGGTTATGTAATTACTGCAATTACAGTTGTAACTCCTTTTGTTTGGTATGCTTATAAGACGAAATGGAAAAATGCAAAATTTATTTTCTTAGGTTTTTTTATTTTCGGAATCGCAGTTTCATTCAGAACACTAGATAATTTAGTTGTAAAAGGAGAAATTTCACCAATTTTACCAATGGGAACGCATTGGTTATGGCATACCTTCGGAGGAATAGCAGTTTTCTTTTTGCTAAACTATATTTACAAAGACAGCGAAGAACTTTCTAATGAGTAATAAACCTCGTATTTCAAGATTAACAGCAATCATCACTCAATTACAATCTAAAAAAATTGTTACGGCTACATATTTAGCTGAGAAGTTTGGTGTGAGCGTACGAACAATCTATAGAGATATTAGAACTTTAGAAGATTCCGGAGTTCCAGTGTTTACTGAAGAAGGAAAAGGATATTCTTTAATGGAAGGTTATTATCTTCCACCAGTAATGTTTACTGAAGAAGAAGCAAACGCACTAATTACTGCGGCACATTTAATCTTTAAAAATAAAGATCAATCATTAGTTGAAAACTATGGTAGTGCAATTACCAAGATAAAATCAGTTTTTAGAAAGAATCAACAAGAGAAATCAGAACTATTAGAACAACGAATTGATTTTCGTTATAATCCTGAAAACAGTATAACAAGTACCAATTTAATTAAACTACAAACTGCAATTACAGATTTTAGTTTATTAGAAATAGAGTATATGTCTCTTGAAGAAAAGTTTACAAAACGAATAGTTGAACCTTTCGCTTTGTATAGTACTAACGAAAATTGGTTACTTATTGCAAATTGTCGATTACGAAACGATTTTAGAGTTTTTCGACTAGATAAAATTCAAAAAATAACTGAGCTTAATAAGAGGTTTTCTCCACATAAAATGACGCTACAGGAGTATTTCGAAATTTGCAGAGCAAAGTTTTATAACACCTCTGACATAACGTTGACATAGACCGTTTCTAGATTTGTGATGTAATTTAAAAATCACAAAACAATGGAAAAAACACAAATGTCAAATTTTAACATTATCGGGATTACATTAAGGACGACTAATGCAGATATGCAAGCTGCGAAAGATATTCCTGCGTTATGGAATAGGTTTATGAGTGAAAATATTTCAGATAAAATAGAACATAAATTAGAAGATTCAATTTATGCGATTTACACAAATTATGAATCTGATTATACTGGTGCTTACGATGTTGTTATTGGTTGTAAAGTTAAAACTTTAGAAAATATTCCATCTGATATGATAGGAATTCAAATTCCAAATAGCTCATACGAACTATTTAAAGCAGTAGGAAAATTAAAAGATAATATTGTCTATAATAAATGGATGGAAATTTGGAATACTAAAATAGATAGAAGGTATGGAGCAGATTTTGAAATCTATAAAGCGAATACTACAGAAGATGCAGATACCGAAGTAGAAATTTTAATATCCGTAAACTAAAAAGAAAAAAATAAGCTCAAGAAATTGAGCTTATTTTAAATTATTAAATTTTTGTCGTTGCAATACAAAATGTTGCCAAACAACCGAAGTATGAATACTATAATTTGATTTGCGTTGAATTTGTTTTCTCTTTTTTATAAACTTGAATAAGTTTTTATAGAAACTAATATGAGCTCTTAAAACAGACCACGTATGTATAGGTCTAAGCTCTATCGCAAATTTTAATCCAGCAATGCCATCGAGTACTAAACGAACAAAAATTACTAAAAATAGATTTTTACCTGGTACATTTTTAAGAATGTTTAGTAAGCTATTTCTAAAGTTTAAAAATGTTTTTCTAGGGTTAGATTCTTCTAGTGTTGCACCTCCAACATGATATACAGTTGAAGCGCCAACATATTTTACAGCAAAACCTTCATTTTGAGCTCTCCAGCATAAATCAATTTCTTCTTGATGCGCAAAATAATCTTCATCAAAGCCATTGAGCTGATGAAAAACTATACTTCGTATAAAAAAACAAGCGCCAGACGCCCAAAAAATTTCGGAAGTTAAATTGAATTGTCCTTCGTCAGTTTCTAGATTATTGAAAATTCTTCCTCTACAATATGGATAACCAAAAAAATCTATAAATCCTCCACCAGCTCCTGCGTATTCAAACTTAGTTTTGTCTTTAAAATCTAAAATCTTAGGTTGTATAATAGCAGTGTCTTTTTCTTTTTCAAAAAGATCAACAACTGGAGTAATCCAATTTTTAGTTACCTCTATATCAGAATTTATCAAACAATAAATATCAGCATTTATATGTTTTAAGGCATCGTTATAGCCTTTGGCATACCCACCGTTTTCTTCGTTGGTAATAATCTTTACAACAGGATGATTTTTTTTGATAAAAGTAATAGAATCATCCGTAGAGGCATTGTCTGCTACATAAATAGCTACATTTTCAGGAGTATAATTAAGAATAGAAGGTAAAAATTGCTCCAATAACTGTCTTCCATTCCAGTTTAATATGACCACTGCAGTTTCCAAGTGTGCAAAAGTACAGCAATAATATTGTTTAAAAATGTAAAGATGTGCTAATTTTTTAATCAATTTTCAAAAAAATAAATTTCTGGGGTAGGAGTTTTTAAACCTTAACTGTATTATATAGTGTAGGGTTACTTCTTTTGGGGAGAAGAAGTAAAGTTTTTTAAGTTTTCGAATTGTATATCGCAATTGACACTTTAAGAAATACTGGTACTACGTATAGGGAGCATAAAAAATATAATTGAATGAGGTCGATAAAAATTTTATTGATAGACGGGGATGTAGATTTTGGAATGGTATTAAAGAATTACTTACTTCTTAATGGGTACAATGTAACATTTACAAGTACTTTAGGAGATGTTTCATCTTTAATTAACAATTCTAAATTCGATTTATCTATCATAGATTCTAAGCTAATCGCAAAAAGTAATGCTGAATTTGTTAGTTCAGTTAGAAAACAGGATAGTGAATTTCCTATTATTTTCCTCTCAGAGGAGGTGTTGTTAGAAGATGTGTTTGAGATTAATAAAATTCCATTTGTAGATTATTGTTTTAAAAAACCATTTTCTACAGAGGTGTTGATAGGAAAAATAAAGACAATTCTGAAATTGAAAGAAATAGAACATAAAAAAATGTTCAGTACTATAGAATATAATATAGGCGACTTTACATTCAATTACAGAACAAGACAATTAAAATTCAAAGGAGAAGAGCCAAGAAAATTGACTCCTAAAGAAAGTAAATTGTTAAAATATTTATCGGAATACAAAAACGCAATAATGCCCAAAGGTATAGCTTTAACTAAAATCTGGAGAGATGAAAATTATTTTACATCTCGAAGTATGGATGTTTATATCACTAAGCTTAGAAAATATCTAATGTTAGACGAGAATATAGCCATAGTAAATGTTAGAGGGGAAGGCTACAAGTTATTAGACAATACAGTGCAAAGTGCCTGAGATTAATTGTTACTGTAATTAGGGATGTCTGGTAAGAATATGTAGCTTTCTTCTTCTTTGTTTAACATGCAAAAGTAATGTTCAATCCCATTAGTAACAATTAAATACTTTGCGTTTAATTGTAAGTTATACCGCGCGATTTGATCGAAAGTTTCTTGTGTTATTTTAACAGAAGGGGCTTTACATTCAACAATAATGTTAGGAGTGCCATCTGAATTAAAAATTAAGATGTCGCTCCTTTTTTTAAGCTTATTAATTATGAGTTGCTTCTCAATAGCAATCAAAGATATCGGATATTTTTTTTCCTGAATTAAAAATTGAACAAAATGTTGTCGTACCCATTCTTCGGGTGTTAATACAATATATTTTTTTCTTATATCATCAAAAATCAGATAGTGTTTTTCACTATTTTTGACCTTAAAACTATACGTTGGTAAATTCAATTTTTGCATCAATCAAAAATAGTGAGAAACAATAATAATATCTAATAGATTTTTGGATTGATATTAGTTGTATTATTTCTGTTGTTAAGGAGGTGTAATTTGAAATTCTGGTATAAAATAATAACATAATGAATGAGGTAAAACATATCGTAGATGATATAAAACAAGGTAACCTTAAACCGATTTACTTTTTAATGGGAGAGGAGCCTTATTATATTGATAAAATTTCAAGTTTTATTGAAGATACAGTGTTAGATGATTCTGAAAAAGGATTTAATCAAGTTGTTATGTATGGTAGAGATGTTAGTGTAGATGAAATTGTTTCTTCAGCTAAACGGTTTCCAATGATGGCAGAACATCAAGTGATTATTGTAAAAGAAGCACAAGATTTAAGTCGTACGGTTGAAAAGTTAGAAACTTACGCTACCAATCCACAACCCTCAACAATATTGGTTGTTAATTATAAGTATAAGAAACTAGACAAGCGAAAAAAAGTATATAAAGCGATAGCTAAAAATGGACTTATTTTTGAAAGTAAAAAATTATACGAAAATCAAGTTGGAGATTGGATTGCTAAAGTTTTAAAAGGGAAAAAGTTTGTGATTGAGCCTAAAGCTGCGCAGATGTTAGTGGAGTTCTTAGGAACTGATTTGAGTAAGATTAGTAATGAGCTAGACAAATTAACATCAGTTTTAACAGAAGGCACGATAATTAATCCAACTCATGTAGAAGAAAATATTGGTATTTCCAAAGACTTTAATAATTTTGAATTGCGTAAAGCTGTTGGTAATAAAGATGTTGTTAAAGCGAATAGAATAATTAATTACTTTAGTCAAAATCCTAAAAATAATCCATTGGTAATGACTATTTCATTATTAAATAGTTTTTTTACTCAGTTATTGTCATATCACGGTTTAAGAGATAAATCAAAAGCTTCTGTAGCAAGAACCTTGGGAGTAAATCCTTATTTTGTTGATGATTATGTGAATGCTGCAAGGAACTATCCAATGCGCAAAGTATCTCAGATCATCGGTTTGTTAAGAGATGCAGATGTAAAAAGCAAAGGAGTAGGAGCTAACCTATCTCAAGCAGATATCTTAAAAGAATTATTATTTAAAATAATGCATTAAAAAAGAGAGTACCCTAAGACTAATGAATTAGATTTAAATTCTGATTCCCACGTTCCTAAATTTAGTAAATTTCTTTTTGTGTAATGTCTCAGCTCTAATATAAACCTTCTGTATTTTACACCTCCACCAAATGTATAATTGGTATTTGTAGCTATATTAAGAGGAGTGGTAGCCTGCATGTTATTATTTTGATTCAAAAATTGAATTTCAGAATTTGGAGAACTATTAAGTACTACTTGTATGTTTAAAAAAAGGCTTAATTTTTTTGTTAAAAAAATATAATGCCTAATTCCCACGGGGATTTCAATAGCAGTGTATGAAATTTTAGCTTGTTCAGTTAAAAGAGAAACTGGATTTATATATTCTTGACCGTTAGCTTCATATTTTAAATATGTAGGTTCTACTATAACACTCCATTTATTTTTATTAAAAGGTAAAATGAATTCAGCCTCTGCACCTAAACCAAAATTTGTCATACTCTCAAATATTGAATTTCTAGAATTTCGTAAGACAGATTCACTTGTTATTGATGCTGAGCTATTGTTAATTCGAGGTCTTATATTTAAATTAAAAAAACTTAAGAACCCTTTTCGTTTTTTATTTTGATGACTTATCCTAAAGGTGTTTGAAGATTCGTTATAGGTAGAAAAAAGCTTTCTTAAACTTTTAGTATTGTATTTAGTCCATTTAACTTTCTTTTCGGTTATTTTTTCTGAGTCTAAGTTTGCAAGAAGTTGTTGTTTGTAATAATTATTAGTTTTAATATCATTTACATTAACTATATATCGTTTATATACCAATTGAGTAATTGCAACATCAGGTTTACTGAAAAAGAATCGAGTTAAGCTATTGTCTTTATAAGAATACAAAGATGCCTTACCTTCTTCCAGAACTTTTAAAAAAATCGTTTCTTTTTTGAATTTAGGATTTCGTTCATTACTTAATAAATGTAATACATCAGTAGACCTGTCTATATCAACATTAGCGACAATATATTTACTTGAATTTACGATTGAAAATTCTTTAATTTCATTTATAGTTTTAGTTTTTTCGTTGTCATTACTGTTAATCTTGAACTGTATAGCTGTAGGGTTGCTTTTCCAATCAAAATTTTTAATTAAACAATGAATAGTATCATTAGAATTATTAATAAAGTACCCTTTCTCAAATGAAATTTGAGCAAATAAATTACTGGCGCTAATTAAGATTAATAAAAATAGGATGCTTTTGGTTGACATAGTTTGTTTTTTGAGGCAAGTATAATATGATTATCACAATATGTAATCATAAACATATATAAGCTTAGTTTGTGGTTTGTTATATCTTTTAAAAAAACCTAAATAATATGAATAGTAAAGTAAAATAATCACGAAAATACATATAAAAATATATTGTAAGATTATCTCTTTTCGCTGTTCTTTTTTCCTGTTTTCTCTTATTTGTTTAATGATGTTAGGAGAAGCTTTTGGAAACCTCAATTTCCTTTTTGTTTCAAAATTGGATTTCAATTTTTGATCTCTTATGTTTTTGAGTGTTTTCTTTCTCTGTTTATTCCCTTCTTGTCTATTTTGTAGCATTTTTAATGCACCCCATCCGTCCATAAGTATAAGTTTAGCAATTTATTTATAATGATTTACATATTAATTTAGTGAAAATAATTCAATTTTCATAATTTTAGTATCTAATCAAATTTTATCATCATGCCTAAAATTCACATTTCAAAAAGTATCCGTATTAATACTTCAAAAGAAAAAATAAAAACATTTTTAGCCGATTTTCATAATTGGAAAAATTGGTCGCCATGGTTAATTTGTGAGCCAGAAGCTACTGTAAATTATGCTGAAGATGGTAAATATTATAAATGGGAAGGAAATAGAGTTGGAGTTGGAGAAATGAAGGTGATTAAAGAGTCGGAAGATAAAATAGATTATGATTTAACTTTTTTAAAACCATTTAAATCTAAAGCAAAAGTTTATTTTGAATTTAATGAGGATGGGGAAGGAACAAAAGTAACTTGGTTAATGGATAGTGCTTTACCTTTTTTTCTTTTCTGGATGAAAAAATCAATGATAACTTATGTTGGAATGGATTATGAAAGAGGATTGAAAATGTTAAAGGAAGAGCTTGAAGAAGGAAAAGTGCACAGTACACTAGAATTTGTAGGGAAAAACAATTTCGAAGCGTGTAATTTTATAGGAATTAAAACTGAAACTACTTTTTCAAATATTGGAACCTCAATGGAAAAAGACTTTACAAAATTGCACGAATATATGACGGCTCAAAATATTGAAGCTGTTGGAATGCCTTTTTCAGAATATCAGAAATTTAATGCAGTTAAAGATAAAGTGGTTTATGTAGCTGGTTTTCCAGTAAAAGAAAAGTCAGGAAATTTACCTAATGAATTTTTCTATGGAAGTTTCCCAAAATTGAACATGCATACTGTAAGACATGTTGGAAAATATGATCATCTAGGAAATGCATGGAGTGCAATAATGATGATGGAAAGAAGTAAAGAATTTAAGAAAAATAAAAAAGGATTTCCTTTAGAAATTTATAAAAACGATCCTACTAAAACACCTGCTGAAGAGCTTGTAGTGGATATAAGTATGCCAATAATATAAAGAAACGAAATGGAAATTCCAGATGATATTTTACAAAGAAAAGGAGCAAGAAGCACTAAACATTTAAATCCCGAAGTTCTAAAATTTTTGAATTTAGGAGTCATTGAAACTAAAAATTTGGTAGAATGGTTAGCGGTAAATCAATTAGTATTACTTAAAGTGGTTTTAAAGGCTTTACAAAAAGAACAATGGTATGTAGATTTTCAAAAGGCTGTAGAAGATCAAAAAAAGCCAACAGCCAATAGTAATACAAAAGTTATTGGATATACTTTCGGAATTCTAACAAAGGATAAAGATGTGTTTTCTTATTTACAAACTCATGATTCAGATGTGGTTAGATGTTGGGCGTGTTGGGGAGAGAGTTTGCATTATGATTTAATTATTGATTTACTGCCAGCAATGCAAAAGTATGCGGCGGATACTCACTTCGGAGTTAGAGAGGTAGTCATTTTTGCTACCAAAGAAAGAATGATAGACAATTTAGATACTGCAATTAATATTTTATCTGAATGGACATCAAATGACGATGAGAATATACGTCGTTATGCAGTTGAAGCGTTAAGGCCAATTGGGGTTTGGACTAAAAAAATAGCTGTTTTTCAAGAAAACCCTGATCTCGGACTTAAGGTATTAACGCCTCTAAAGTCTGATATTTCAAAATATGTGAGAGATGCCGTTGCAAACTGGTTAAACGATGCTAGTAAATCCAAACCAGAATGGGTTTTAAATCTTTGTAAACATTGGGGAAAAGAATCAGATTCTAAAGAAACAGCTTATATTATTAAACGTGGACTAAGAACTATTAATAAAAAATAAAGTTATTGAAGTAATATCAGTATTAGTGCTATAATTGCAGGAAGTCCTTGAACAAAAAATATTTTTTTGCTAGCGGAAAGTGCACCATAAATTCCTGCTACAGCTACACAACTTAAAAAGAATATAGAAACATTAGCTTTCCATTCAATATTTTGAATAAAGAAAGTCCAAATTAAACCGGCAGCTAAAAAACCATTATATAATCCTTGGTTGGCTGCCATTGTTTTAGTTTTAGGAAATAATTCTGCAGGAAATTGTTTAAAAACTTTTCGTCCAGTAGTTTCCCAAGCAAACATTTCAAACCACAAGATGTACATATGAAAAACAGCAATAAATCCGATTAAAATAGTAATGATAATATCCATTAATAAAGTTTTTCTAAATATAAGAAAATAAAAACTCGCTATAAAAGCGAGTTTAGTTGTTATTATTTTCCAGCTTTGTCCACAACAAGCCTTTTTTCTCTATTGGCTACTTCCCATGCAGTATAAAAAATCAAACGAGCTCTTCTTTCTAATAACTCATAATTAATTTTATCAGCTGTATCTGTTGGGCGATGATAATCGGCATGAGTACCATTAAAGTAAAAAATAACAGGAATATCGTGCTTTGCAAAATTATAATGATCTGAACGATAGTAAAAACGATTAGGATCGTTTTTAGCATTGTATTTATAATCTAAATTTATGTTTGTGTATTTGTTATTCATCTCTTCAGAAATGTTATGTAGCTCAGTACTCAACTTATCCGAACCAATTAAATAGATGTAGTTTGGGTTCCCTTTATGTCTAGCATCGATTCTACCAATCATGTCAATGTTTAAGTCAGTGACAGTTTTTTTTAAAGGAAAAATTGGGTTTTCAGAATAGTATCGAGATCCAATTAATCCTTTTTCTTCAGCGGTAACGTGTAAAAATAAAATAGATCGTTTAGGACCTTTACCTTCATCTGCGGCCTTTTTAAAAGCTTGTGCAATTTCCAATATAGCAACAGTACCAGAGCCATCATCATCAGCACCATTATAAATTTCTCCATTTTTTACACCTTCATGATCTAAATGTGCAGAAATAACTACAATTTCATCAGGTTTTTCTGTTCCTTTAATGTATGCCACTACATTTTCAGAATCTTTGAGTTGTATGTGAATACTTTTGTTTAAGTAAGAAGCAGGTACTTCTTGGAAGTAATTATCTCCTCCTAATGGAGAAGCAATACCTTCTTTAATGTAAAAATCTTTTAAATAATTGATTGCTTTTTTCTGGCCAGGTTCACCTGTGTTTCTTCCCTCGAATTCATCAGAAGCATAAATAAAAAGGTGTTTCCCAAGATCTTTAGCAGTAATAGTCTCTGCAAATTTAGTAGCTATATCTTTTTTCTTACTAAACTTAGGTTTTATAGATTGTTGACTCCATGTATTTCCAATTAGAAATAGAGAATAACATGTAGTAAAAATAAATTTATTCATTATAAACATTTTATCAGTATCAAAAATAAGCAAAACTAAGCACTTTAGTATATTTTGCTTTGTTTTCTAGAAAAATGAGGAAATAATAATTTGAGTAATTCTTTTTTGATGTTTTGTTTAATATGAATTATTTCTATACTAGCATACGAGGTATCTAGTTGGGATTTTAAAAAAAAATCAAATCAAGTGATTGTTAGTCAGTTTTTTTAGATTTCTGTTTTCGATTGAAAATTCACTTTTTATTGATGACGAATTGTTGTAATTCCTTATTAAAACTAATACTGTCTTTTGGGAATAATTTAGAGAAAGCATCTTTTTCTATTAACGTTTCTGTATTGCCATGAAAGATTTGATTTTCTGTAAGTAGAATGAAATCATCAGCTAATTGCATAGCTAAATTAACTTCGTGGGTAGAAATAAGAATTGTTTTTTGAGTAGTTTTAACTAGGTTTTCTAAAAGAGAAAAAACTTTATAAGTGTGATGAATATCTAAATGTGCAGTAGGTTCATCAAGAATTATAATTTCAGAGTCTTGAGCTAAAGCTCTAGCAATTAATACACGTTGTAACTGTCCGTCACTTAATTGGTAAAAAGGTTTGTCTTTTAAATGATTAGTATGTGTTAGTTCAAAAGCACTTTCTATTTTTTCAATATCGTTGGGTAATAATCGATCTAACCAATTGGTATAAGGCTGTCTCCCTAGTGCTACAATTTCAAAAACGGTTAATTGGCTTTTAGGTAATCGTTCTGTAAGTACAATGCTTAAAATTTTAGCGAGCTCTTGTTGTGTATAATTCTCAATGTTAATATGATTGATAAAAACATCGCCAGTCAAAGGTTTTTGGACTTTACTAAGTGTTCTTAAAAGTGAAGATTTTCCTGCGCCATTTTTTCCTAGTAGAGCAATTAGTTTTCCCTTTTCAAGACTGAAATTAATACTTGATAAAATGGTATTTGTTTTCTTTTTGATTTTATAACCAACAGAAAGGTTATCAACGTTTAGGATTATATTTTGATTCTCTGTACTCAATCTTAAATGTAAATTTTCTTTTTTCGTATTAAAAGCCAAATAACAACTGGAGCTCCAAATAACGAAGTTATAGCATTAATTGGAAGTGTAAATTGATATTGTGGTAATTGTGCTATGGTATCACAAATTAATAGAATTATGGCACCAGTAATGGCAACCGCTGGGACTAATATTTTATGATTAGATGTTTTAAAAATCAATTTAGTGATATGAGGAACAGCTAACCCTATAAAAGCTATTGGTCCGCAAAAAGCAGTAATGATTCCAGTTAATAAACTTGTGATTACTAAAATTACATTTCGACTTTTTTTGGTGTTTATACCTAGACTTTTTGCATAATTTTCTCCAAGTAAAAAACTATTCAGAGGTTTTATAGAAAAGAAAATTCCTATTGCCGCAAGAAAATAAACTCCCGAAAAAATAGAAATTTCATTCCAAGTTAGATTTCCTAAACTTCCAAAGCCCCAAAAAACAAATTGTTTTACTTGTTCTGCTTCACTAAAATAAGATAAAACGTTAATTATAGAAGAGGTTAGTGCACTAAACATTAGTCCGATAATTAATATCGACATGGTATTTCTAACTTTATTTGCTGCAATAATAACAGCAGTTAATACAAGAAAAGCTCCTAGACTAGCCGCAAGAGGTAATCCTAAACTCTGAATGCTGAAACCAAATATGCTACCTAATACACCAGATCCTAATACAAATAGTGCTACACCTAAACTTGCACCTGAAGAAATACCTAATACAAATGGCCCGGCAAGCGGATTTCGAAATAAAGTTTGCATTAATAAACCACTAACTGCTAATCCAGAACCTACTAAAATAGCTGTGATTGTTTTGGGTAATCTATAGTTAATTATGATGGTTTCCCAACTAGCTTTAGATGGTGTATTTCCTAAAAGTGTAAAAAAGATTTCTTTTAAAGGGATACTAACAGAACCCCAATTTATATTTAAAAAACTAAATACTATTAAACCTAAAGATAGTATGAGAAAATGTACGTAGTATGTATTTTTAGGAAAAGACAATTACGTTAAGTTTTTAAGGAAGTCTACAAGTTTTTGAATAGCTAAACCACGGTGACTAATAGCATTTTTATCAGTAGAACTCATCTCAGCAAATGATAAAGAATGGCCTTCTGGTTGAAAAATTGGATCGTAGCCAAATCCTTGTGCTCCTTTTTTTTCTGACAAAATATCTCCTTTACAAATCCCATCAAAAAGAAATTGTTTTCCATCTAAATTTAAACAAATAGAGGTTCTAAATTGTGCCTTTCTGTTGCTATTATTACCAAGGTTTTGTAGAAGTTTAGCCATGTTGTTTTCTGCATTTGCTGGTTCGCCTGCATATCTAGCAGAATAAACACCTGGTTCACCTTGTAAAGCTTCAACTTCTAATCCGGTGTCGTCAGCAAAACAATTATAATTATAGTTATTTGTAATGTGATCTGCTTTAATTTTAGCATTACCTTCAAGTGTTGCCGCTGTTTCTTCTATTTCATCAAAACAACAAATATCTTTTAAAGATAATAATTCAATAGATTGAGGAAGTATTTCTTGTACTTCTCTTAATTTATTTAAGTTATTGGTGGCAAAAACAAGTTTCATATCTAAAAATTATCAAACAAATGTAGTATTTTTTATCATCTTTGTTAAGAATTACAGCTAATTTAAAAATGAGATAAAATGTCTGTAATCAAAGTAAATAAAGGAAAGTCGGGTAAAAGTCGGGTTTAATTCAGTAGAAATGTTTCAATATTTTAAAAACCTAAAGTAAGATTGTATGGAAAATAAAAATGTATTTACAATGAAACAGCCAGAACTAGGTAGAAAAATACTAAATTTAAGAAAACAACAAGGATTAACACAAGAAGAGTTAGTTGCTCAATGTAATATCAATGTAAGAACAATTCAACGTATAGAAGCAGGAGAAGTAACTCCCAGAAGTTATACATTGAAAAGTATTTTACAAGTTTTAGGAGCAGAGTTTGAAAATTTAGAAAATGAAAAAGAGTATAAAGAAATTAATGTTAAAAAACTTATTTATAGAGGTTGGAAAATAGTCTATTTACCTACAATTTGCATCATTTTTTTATGTTGTTTTTTGCTTTTTTTTGCATTTAATTTTAAAAATTCACTTATGATTTGGTTAGTGGGTAGTATTGTAGGTTGGTATTATTGGGATTCTTCAATTAAAGAATGGATTCGCATTGCAGATAAAGAAGGTTTTACAAAGAAAAGAATTATTGAAATATCTAAATTGGGATTTTTATTTGTGAATGAAAAAACTGTAGAAAAAGCATTGAAGGATTAATAAAAATTCTCAAAAATCATACGTATTACTCATGATGATAAGGTTCGTTTTTTAGTATAGTAAACCCACGATAAATTTGCTCAACAATAAATAAACGAATCATTTGATGCGAAAAAGTCATTTTAGATAGCGAAAGTTTTCCATTAGCTTTTTTGTAAACGGCTTCAGAAAAACCATAAGGCCCACCTATAGCTAAGACTAATTGCTTAATACCTGAATTCATTTTCTTTTGAAGAAAATTAGCAAACTCAATAGAGGTGTAATGTTTTCCTTTATCATCTAACAGAAGTAATTGATCTGTATTTTGAAGTTTTGAAAGTATCAATTCACCTTCTTTTTCTTTTTGCTGTGCTTCAGAAAGATTTTTAGCATTCTTGATATCAGGAATAATTTCAAGTTCAAATTTCACATAGTGTTTTAATCTATTTTGATATAACTCAATTAACTGAATTAAGTTTTTATCATCTGTTTTTCCGACAGCAAGTAATTTGATTTTCAATTTAAATTTTATGGTAGATCGAGCGGAGTCGAAACTATTTTAATAACCTCTCGACTCCGCTCGAGGAGACACAATAGGTGTCGGTGATGAAATTACAAATGTTAAAATAATATTTTTAAGTAATTTGCAAGTGTTTACTTCGCAACCCTTAGTTTGTAATTCATAATTGTAAAAATGCTATTTTTACAATTAGAATACAAATAAAATGATATCAAAAGAACAATTTAATAAAGAATTAGAGCTAATAATTTCAAATGCTATTCGTGAAGATATAGGAGATGGAGATCATACTTCACTTTCGTGCATTCCGGCAAGTGCAACAGGTAAAGCAAAACTATTAGTTAAAGATGAAGGGATTATAGCAGGAGTAGCATTTGCCAAAAAAGTGTTTGCTTATGTTGATAAAGATTTAGAAGTTGAAACTCTAATTAATGATGGAGAAAAAGTAAAATACGGAGATATTGTTTTTTATGTTTCAGGAAAATCACAATCTATTCTTCAAGCAGAGCGTTTGGTTTTAAATGCAATGCAACGTATGAGTGCTATCGCTACTAAAACAGCTTTTTTTATGGGGCTTTTAGAAGGTACTAAAACAAAAGTTTTAGATACAAGAAAAACAACTCCAGGTATTCGTGCTCTAGAAAAATGGGCTGTAAAAATTGGTGGAGGTGAGAACCATCGTTTTGCTTTATACGATATGGTAATGATTAAAGATAATCACATTGATTTTGCTGGAGGAATAACCCAAGCCATCACAAAAACAAAAGCATATTTAGCAGAGAAAAATTTAGATATTAAAATTATTGTTGAAGCTAGAGACTTAGATGAAATTAAAGAGATTTTATCGAATGAAGGAGTATATAGAATTTTAATAGATAACTTTAATTACGAAGATACTAGAAAAGCTGTAGAACTTATTGGAGATACTTGTTTAACAGAAAGTTCTGGAGGGATTAATGAGAAAACTATTCGTAAATATGCGGAATGTGGTGTGGATTTTATCTCTTCAGGAGCTTTAACGCATTCGGTGTATAATTTAGATTTAAGTTTAAAAGCGGTTGATTAGTGAAGGTTAAATATTTGCTTTTATTTTTTTTAATGAGTCAAGTTTTTGCTATAGCTCAAGCTTGCGGTTCAGGTGTTTTTACACTTGAAGTAAAATTAGATAAAAATGAAAGTTTAGCATATGAAATACTACAAATACAGCAAGAGTTTGAAAGTTTAATGTATAAAGATTTTTATCATGGTTATATAATTAATCAAGATAAAGCCAATGCATTGAAAGTTGAACCTTTAGAGGTTGATAGAATTCCGTCACTTAAAAATCAAGCAGCTATTTCTATACATAAAATGAAAGGAAATTCAATAGCATTTAAAACAATAGAAACAGGGTATTATGTTCATTTGTTAAAAATAAAAACCAAAAAGAAGGAAATATATATGTTGGCAAATTTGTTTGGTGGATGTAATAGAAAATCTACTTTGGTTTTAGGTGAAAAAGTATATTTAATTAAACATTAACAAATGTTCGGGCCAGATAAAGACACACAGTTTCCTTTAGAGAATTATAATAGACTTTGCTTTTTAAAAAACATCGTTAAGAATCCTAACATAATTATTGGCGATTATACCTATTATGACGATTTTGAAAACGTAGAAAACTTCGAGAAAAATGTAAAATATCATTTCGATTTTACAGGGGATAAGTTAATTATCGGTAAGTTTTGTATGATAGCATCTGGAGTTAGTTTTATTATGAATGGAGCAAATCATCTTACTGAAGCAATTTCTACATATCCTTTTGCCATTTTTGGAAATGGTTGGGAGAAAGCTATGGAAGGAAAATCATATCCAAACAAAGGTAATATAGTGATAGGTAATGACGTTTGGATAGGGCATAATGCAACTATTATGGCAGGTGTAACTATAGGAGATGGAGCAATCATAGCCACAAACTCAACTATTGTTAAAGATGTTCCACCGTATACTATTGTTGGAGGAAATCCAGGAAGAGAAATTAAAAAACGTTTTGATAAGGATACTATTGAAGCATTATTAGAAATTAAATGGTGGAATTGGCCTGTAGAAAAAATAACTGCAAATATTCAAAACCTAACAAGTAATTCAATTCATAAACTTATATAAATAGTGTTTTAAAATGAAAAATCATATTATAATAATTGTAATACTAACTTTAATAGTTGGATGTAATACAAAAGAAACAAAAAAAGAAAATATCCAAGATACTATGAGTGAAACAGGAAATCCTTTATTAGTGAAAAGTACTTTAGATTATGGTGCGCCAGATTTTACTAAAATTAAAGACGAACATTTTATGCCTGCTATTTTAAAAGGAATGGAAGTTCAAAATGAAGCGATAGCAAAAATTGTAGCAAATTCTGAAGGGCCTACATTTGGTAATACAATTTTAGCACTTGAAGAAAGTAGCAAAACATTAGATAATGTAAATGCTGTTTTTTCAGCTTTAGCTAGTGCTCATACAAACGATATTTTAACAGAAAACAAAAAAGAATTAGCTCCCAAGTTTTCTAAACATAATGATGAAATTGTACTAAATACAAAACTATTTGAACGTATAAAAACAGTATATACTGCTTTACCATCGTTACGAATAGATGAAGAATCAAAACATTTAGTAAGAGAGTATTACAAGAAGTTTGTTAAGGCAGGGGCAAATTTATCTGAAGAAAAAAAGCAAGAATTGAAAGAGATTAATGCTAAAATAGCTAGTTTATCTAATGATTTTGGTAAAAAATTATTAGATGCAAGTAAAAAGGGAGGAGTAGTTGTTTCTGATAAAGACAAATTAAAAGGTTTTTCAGAAGATAAAATCAAGTCAATTGAAAAAGACGGGAAATATGAAATTCAATTAATTAACACAACACAACAACCATCTTTACAAACATTAACAGATAGAAAAGTTAGGGAAGAGTTATTTAAAAAATCAGTATGTAGAACAGAAGGAGGTGAGTTTGATACTTCAGATTTAGTAAAGCAGTTGGTTATATTACGTGCAAAAAAAGCTAAAATTTTAGGTTTTGATAACTATGCAGGTTGGAGTTTGCAAGGAACTATGGCTTCTACTCCAGATAAAGTTTTTGAGATGTTTAAAAATTTAATTCCGGGTTCTTTAGATAAAGCAGCTTCCGAAATAAAAGAAATTCAAGCAGAGATTACAAAAAATGGAGGAGATTTTAAATTAACTCCCTATGATTGGAATCTTTATGCAGAGAAAGTACGTAAGTCTAAATATAATTTAGATGAACAAGAAGTTAAGCAATACTTTGAAATTACAAATGTTTTAGAGAAAGGAGTATTCTTTGCTGCAACGAAATTGTACGGAATTACATTTAAAAAACGTACAGACATCCCAGTATATCATCCAGATGTTGTAGTATATGAGGTTTTTGAAGAAGATGGAAGCAAACTAGGTTTATTCTATGGAGATTTCTTTGCGAGAGATAGTAAAAGAGGAGGTGCTTGGATGAGTCCTTTTGTTAAACAATCGAAATTACGCAATCAAAAACCTGTAATTTATAATGTATGTAACTCACCAAAACCAGCAGAAGGAGAACCAGCTTTAATTAGTTTTGATGAAGTAGAAACGATGTTTCATGAATTTGGACACGCACTACATGGTTTGTTTGGTGATCAAAAATATGCTTCAATTTCAGGAACTAGCACAGCTAGAGATTTTGTTGAGTTTCCATCACAGTTCAACGAAAACTGGGCAACACATCCTGAAGTATTAAACAACTATGCATTGCATTATAAAACAGGTAAAGTTATACCAGATGTATTATTAAATAAAATAAAAGAAGCGGGAACGTTTAATCAGGGGTATTCGATTATAGAAAACTTATGTTCTTCTAATTTAGATATGCAATGGCATACAATCAGTTTAGATACAAATGTAGAGGATGTAGCTAAGTTTGAAGAAGAAGCTTTAGCTAAAATGAATTTAAAAATAGATGAAATTCCGCCAAGATATCGTTCTACGTATTTTGCACATATTTTCAGTGGAGGATATGCAGCTGGGTATTATTCTTATCTATGGACAGAAATGTTAAGTCATGATGCATACGATTGGTTTAAAAACAACGGATTGTTAACGCGAGCAAATGGAGATAAATTCCGAAAAGAAGTATTATCTAAAGGAAATACGATGGACTATGCTGAAATGTATAAAGTTTTTGCAGGACGTGATCCTAAAGCAGCACCTATGTTGCAAGCTAGAGGATTGAAGTAGTTTAGAGTTTTTAGTAAGCAGTTTTAGTGATTATTTATCTATAATTAAAGCTTTAGTATGTGCTTAAAAGTTATGTGAAATACTGAGTAAGCAACATAGAATAATGCTAAATAAGGCAGAAAAAGACTACTATTTTACAGATATTAATTAAAAACGATCAGAAGTGTGTTTTCTGATCGTTTTTAATTTTTATAGATGTAATTTTGATTGAAATTGTCAGGGGGGCTTACTACATATATACAATTAATTTTTATTAATGATGTTAAGTATTCCTAGTTTAGTATTGGTAATGCTAGTTTTAACACGAATAATATGTGTTGGTTATATCAAAAGAAGTATAAGTAAATGAAGAATTTTATCATATTGTTATCATTAGTGATGATAGTGAGTTGTCAAGTAGATGCTCAAAAGAGTATTAATTTAGAGACTATAGATCTAGGTTTTTCTGCTGAAAAATATTATGAAAATAATAAAAGCCTAAGGAAACAAATTTCGAAAGATATTAAAGCCTTGTCACTTAAAATTGAAAGCGATCAAAAAAATAAAGAATATAAGAAGAAATTAAAAGAGCTTATTGATAAAAAATATGCGATTAATCTCATTGAGAGATCAGTTTGGACGGTAGCTATAGATGAAACTAAGGAACAAACAGAAGAGAACTCAAAAGATTGGCTTGTTGAATATGATATGAGTTCTCACTCAACTGTAGATTCTACAGCGTATTTTAAGGAGGTTATATTTCCAGTTATTAATTTTTTTGAGGAACCAAATGGGGAATTTGTTGCATTAAATGTAATCTCAAATAGTGATATACCTATAAAAGATTGGTTTGCTACTATGAGTAAAACACTTACGAAAAGTTGTGGTGAACCAAAAGAAAAAGATTTTGCATTTTATGACGAGTATAAATTTATAGAATGGAATAGTGATGAATTTGTCTATGTATTAGTAGTGTCTAAAGAAATGAAGGGGAGGATTCGGTTTTTTATTGTTAATAAAGCGCATATAAACGATATCAGACAAGAGTTTGCTGAAGGAAGTTGGAGGTTTCTTAGGTAAAGAAAATTTAGCATCCATGAAAATTAGCTACGAATTTGTTAAAAAACAAAAACCAACAAATACAAATTAAATGAAGAACCTTATTATATTTTTATTGCTACTAATTCTGGTAGGCTGTCAAGTAGATGCTCAAAAGAGTATTAACCTTGAAGAAATAGGTGTTGATTTCAATATAAAAGGTTATATAAAACCTTATGAAGATAAAAGAAGTGCGCTTCAAAAGAAATCCAAAATGTTTTTTAAAAAGATTTTTACTGATAAAAATGCATCTAAACAAGATACTTTAGCTTATAAGAAAATACAATCAGAACTACTAGAAATTAATTCGTTTAAAGTAGATTCTCTATACCATGTTATTGATGAAGAAAAAATATGGAGTGATGAAAATAAAAAGAAATGGGCAGTAAGTTATGGTATGATGTCTTACGCAAGTATAAACAGAACTTCGTATTTTAAAAGTATAAATTTTCCAAAAGTTAGTTTTTTACAAGATTTAAAAGGTGGTTTTATAGCAGTAAGTGCAACAACTCATTATAGAAAACCTAAACCTAAAGACTTTAAAAGTTTATATAAATATTTATGTGAGAGGTATGGGAAACCGAAGGTTAAAAAAATCAGAGCAATGGCAAAGAATAAATTTTCATTTCAATGGGTTGGAGAAAAGTTAGTTTATAATATGATTTCTGATGTTGACGAATATTCTTTTGAAAACACAAAATATAATCTTCACTTTTATGTAATAAATAAAAAATATAACGAGTTTGTTAGAGGTAAAATAGGAATTGGAGATTGGATTGATTTAAAATAATTATAAAAATTTCTTATTTCTCATTACTTACAAGATCAAAAAAAGACTACTATTTTACAGATATTAATTAAAAACGATCAGAATTATATTTTCTAATCGTTTTTAATTTTTATAGATGTAGTTTTATTAAAGTTTTAAATAGTGAATAATGAAGTTAAATATAATTCTAATCTTAATGATTATAAATGTTCAAGCGCAGCAAACAAAAGAAAATTTACTAAATAAAACATTTTCAGCAAAAGTAGGTTCTATATATGAAGAAACTCCAGATGATAACCCATGTGCTGGACAACAAGTGTTTTTAGTATTACAATTCAGTGAGAAAAAGGTAGAAGTCATAGAGAAAAATATATCAAGTTGTAATAAAGAAACTATAGTGTATAAACTAGAATATTCATGGAAATTAAAAGGACAAGAGGTTGTAATTTTCACTAAACCAGAAGAGGTTGCGTATACCTATTTAGAAAAATTGAAATTAAAATTAATAGCTGAAAAATTATTAGGTACAATTACGTATGATAATGGTAAAGTTATTGAACATGATTTTAAACAATAAATTGTGGTATTAAATAGCAAGAATAAAATAGTAAGTGTTGCTTTTTTAATAGCTTTTAATCTGTTGTTTTCTCAAGTAGATACCTTAAGCGTTTTTCAGGCAGATACACTTGTTTTTAATAAAAAAGAAGTTATAATCCATCGCCCATGCAGTAATCCAGAACTTTCAGTTTATTATGAATTGAAATCGCCAAAAGAGAACGTCTATTATTTTGTTTATAACCCTAAAAAACAACTCATAAAAGAAGGTGTAGTCGTATTCAAAAAAGATGAAAAAGGAAATGTATTTAAGAAATATTTTTTAAACAAAAAGAGGTATTATTATAAGACTAATGGATACTTAGATGTAATTAATCATGATGGGATAAAGTCAGTATACTACAAAGGGAAAAATGAAATAAAAAGTATAAGATATATTGATGCTACATCTCAAATTCCGACAAGAGAAGAATTCTACAGAAAAAATAAATTAGTGAAAACAAAAGTTTACACTAATTTTTATGCAAACAAGTACTATACGGTAAAAAATAGAAAATAAAGAGTTTTTATGAGGAGTGTTTTAATTTTTAATTATTTGGTAATTTTTTTTTCATTTTCTGTCTATGCGCATCAAATAAAAAAAACATCAAGTGTACATGTTTCAAAAGATACTACAACTTATTACGTATTGGCAACAAATGGGTTAAATTACAGAGATAAGCCTTGGGGGAAAGTTTTAGGGAAGTTTAAACCTTTAACTAAAGTGAAAATAGTAGAGCGAACAGGTAATTTTAGCACGATAAAAGTCAACTCTAATCCTGTAGAAGGGGAGTGGGTAGGTATAAAAACCACAAAAAAATCTGAAAAAGTTTATGTTTTTGATGGCTTTTTAGTTCAACGAAAAAAACGAGATGCATCTAAAATATATGATTTTCAAAGTTATCATATTAAAAAACCAGAGCAATATTTTGGTTTTATTCCCTTGACAGACGATGCTTCTTTATATGAATACAAAACAGGAGAAATTATTCGAAAAGAATTTCTGGGAAAAAACGAAGCAAAACGAAATACAATTACTGGAAATTACAGAAAGATTTTTCTTTTTCAGTTAGGAATTAGAGAAACAGATTTTATTTATATCTATCGTTATTTTAATAATCAGATATTAAAAATTCAAGTAAAAGAATTGGCTATAATAGCAGACCCTAATCCATATGGAGTTAGCGATGATATAGATGCAGGAGAGTATATCATAGGGTTTAGTCTGCGAGGTAAAATAGCAGCAAAAGAAACAGGTGCTTATTACAGATCTTTAGTAGCTATAGGTAGTCAAAACCCTTTTCAAAAAGGAGGATTAAAACCTTTAATTTGGAAAAGAGTAGACAAAAATAAATATTCAAAAGAAACAGTTGAGATTATCACATCACTTGAGAAAAACAAAGAAGGTACTGCTGATGTTTTTGAATTTCATTACAACAAATATACCTATTTTTTAAGAGTAGATAAAAATAAACGAAGGTATTTTCAAGACCCATCAATAACAATAGTTTTTGACGGTAAAGTAGTTAAAACGTTAATGATGGGAGGTGGTGAAGGAAGTTCTCCTACACCATTAACTTTTGGTGATTCAAAACAATATTTGATGCAGTGGACAGGGATTTTATTAAAAAATAGAAACCCTGTGATTTTCGGGTTGTCGTTTCAATCATTTGGTTGTGAGGGTATACATTTTTTAAACGAAAAAGAAAAAAGTATGTATGTTTTGTGTGATAATAGACATTAAATGCTATAGTTAATTTAAAAAAGAATGTTAGTAAAATGAAAATCATACTAATGAAAATTAATATTTTAATATCACTTTTAATAATTGTCTTTTCTTTAAAAGCACAAGAAGAAAAAGGAAAGTTTAACATTTATGATGTTCAAACCTATACAGAAAATAATAAAGAAAATTGCTTTATAATTTTATCAGATGGGATAGGTTGGGATGAAATTGAAAAAATGGATTTGAAAGAAACATTAACCTCAAAATCTAGAAAAACGTTTCTTACAAGAATAGGAGTTAAAGAATCTGATAGTGTATTCATTTACAGTTTTATTTTAAATAAAATAATTAAATTTAAAGTAGAAGACTTGCCTTTAATAACTAGAGAAGACCCTTATGGAGGGTATGATTACATCGCATTCGATTTAAAAAATAAAATTACAAAGGGAGATATAGATACTTATGTACAATCGTATGTGTTTATTGGAAAGCAACATCCGTTTCAAAAAGGAAAGATGAAACCAATTATTTGGAAGAAGATCAAAAAAGATCAATTCCCTTCAATAAAAGTTAATGTAACTGATTTTAATAAACCATATTTGTTTAAAAAATTAGATACACTACAATATTATAGTTTTGTAAATGAAGACTATGCTTATTTCTTGAAAATTAAAGATAAAGAAGATATGTATGAGCAAGTTTTTCATTTAGTAATTAAGCAGAAAGAAAAAATAGTTTATAACGGTTTTTTTCATAGTAGTGAAAGCATGACTCCTGTACCATTAGCCTTTCAACAAAAAGAAGATAATCAACATTATGAACAATGGACAGGTAAGTTATTCAAAAGTAAGCCACCAGTAATTATTGGTTTTATGAATTATTCGTTCAATTGTAGTAATATAGATTTTTTGGAACCAACGTATAATAGTGTATGGATAAAATGTGATGCTAGGCATTAGATTAATGTTTTTTGCGAAAAAAATAAATTGCTACGAGAATATAGGAGAATTAAAATAGTCAAATCACAGAGGTGTCATTGTTGTTCTTGAATTTTAATAAAGATAACAACAATTACTAAATAATCGTGTTACTATATAAAGGAATAAGTTTTATAGTGTAACTTTAAATTGCAAAGAAAAATGAAAAAAATAGTACTACTGTTTATAGCTATGATGTTTATCTCATGTCTAGGTCAATCAAAACAATCTACACCACAACAAAAAGAAAAAGCTAAGGAATATACTGTTTTTATTAAAGAAGTAATTGCTAAACGAGACACTTTTCAATTGCAATATGAAAGCGCAACTGCAAAAAAAAGAAAAGATATTGTAAAAAAAGCAAGGTTGTATATAGTTAAAACCGTGGCAACGGAATTATTTCCGTATTGGTATGGAACAAAATGGGATTTTAATGGTACTACAAGAACACCACAAAAAGGTAGAATAGCATGTGGTTACTTTGTTACAAATACCTTAACAGATGTTGGTTTTAATATTCCAAGGATAAAGTGGGCACAATCTGCTTCTGAAGTATTTATAAAAAAACTAGCAAAAAAAGAAATAAAAAGATTTACGAATACTTCAATTATAAAAGTAGAAGAGTATCTCAAGAATTCTGGAAATGGCTTATATTTGGTTGGACTTGACTCACATACTGGATTTATTTATGTACATGAGGGTGAAGTAAGATTCGTTCATGCTGATTATTATGAACCCGAAAAAGGAGTAGTCTCTGAAAAGTTAAATTCCTTTAGTCCGATCGCCGATTCTAAATATAGAGTCATAGGTAAATTAATGTCTGATGAAATGATAGTTTCTTGGATGTTAAAGAAAAAAATTAACTAAGTTAGGTTGAAAAGCAGTTGTTTTCTGTAAGTTAAAAATGGATTTCTTAAAAAGAATGCTCAGAAAATATAGGGAGAAAAGTATATTGCGAAAATCAAATTATGGAAGACATTTTGGTTGGTATATTGAGTATGAATCTCAAATTATAGGAGAATTAATAAACTGTGAGTTTTTAGATGAATTTTGGGATGTTTATACCATAACTAAAACTAATAAAGTGTTTGAAGATGTGTTATTTGATAAAAAGGAATGGCTTAATAATTCATTTCAATTGAAAAATAAAACATATGATTTATATGTGAAAAATGCATTTTTTTCAGAAGATCAAGAAGATTTTTTACCTAAACAAAAGATAAAAGTAAGGGGACTTTACATCATAGAATTATGAATGAATATTACGATAATGAAACTTTTACTAAAAAAGTTTTTACAGATGCCGAAATAAGTAAAACTGATTTTGATTCTTGTACTTTCAAGAATTGTGATTTTACAGATATGCATATCGTAAATTCTGAGTTCTTGGAATGTGACTTTATAGATTGTAATTTTAGTAATGCTAGATTAAAAGATAGTAGTTTTAAAGAAGTACATTTTATAGATTCAAAATTATTAGGAGTGAGGTTTTATGAGGTAGATCCGTTTTTATTGCGAATCAATTTCAGTAATTGTCAGTTAAACTATAGTTCTTTTTATCAATTAAAAGCGCAAAACTTTCAATTTGTAAATTGTAGTATTCAGGAGGTTGATTTTACGGAGTCTGATCTTCAGTTTAGTTATTTTGATGATTGCGATTTATTAGGTGCTATTTTTGAAAGTACAGATTTAAGAAATGCTAATTTTAAAACTGCTCGTAACTTTTCTATTGACCTCGAGCTAAATACTGTAGAAAAAGCCATTTTTTCAAAAGATAATGTTGTGAACCTCTTAGAGAAATACAAAATAAAAATACACTAGTGTTTTTATGAAAAATATTCAATAGATTCTTAAATTTGAAGACTTTATTCATAGTGCTATCAGGTGATTTAAATTTTGCCTTGGAGAATTGAGTATGTTATAAAAATTTGGAGCTTTAAAAATGTCAAAAGAAATAGAAGATAGTTTAGAGAAAATTCCAATTGTCAATTGGCTAGTCAAAACAGGTAAAGAAATTAAGATTCCAGGTTTAGAAGGCTTATCACTATACGATGTTATAGAAATGTATTTTATTGGAATTGTAAAAGGAGCTTTAACAACACGAGCAGGTGGAATTGCATTTAGCTTTTTTATGGCAATATTTCCTTTTTTACTATTCATTTTAACACTTATTCCATATATACCAATCGATGGTTTTCAAGAAGGACTGTTTGATTTGATTCGGGAAGGGTTACCTCCAAAAACATTTGATGCCGTAAATGGAGTAATTAAAGATATTTTAAATAATCAATATGGAGGTTTACTTTCTTTTGGTTTTTTAACCTCGATCTTTCTGATGACAAATGGAGTAAATGCCATCTTTGGAGGTTTTGAGTATTCATATCATGTGCAAGAGTTTAGGAACGTGTTTAAAACCTATTTAGTTTCTTTAACGGTTTCTTTATTGATGTCTCTTTTCTTAATTATAGTAGTTTCATTGGTTATTTTATATCAAATAGCACTAGCAAGAATAGATAAAATTGGTTGGTTCGATACTAGTGAGTTAAACTTATTTTACTTAGGAAGAGGTTTTCTGTTTTTAGTGATGATTTATACTATTGTTTACTTGTTGTTTAGGTATGGTACAAAACAAGGAAGAGGAACAAAATTTTTTTCTGCTGGAGCTATGTTAACAACAGTAGTGTCGTTGTTCACATTTTATCTTTTTGGAATATATGTGCTTGAATTTGCAAAATACAATCAATTATACGGTTCTATTGGTACATTATTAATATTAATGTTATTTGTTTGGTTAAATGCTATAGTACTACTACTAGGTTTTGAATTGAATGCCTCTATCTATCAGCTAAAACGTAGAAATAAAACTTCATAATCCGCCAATAAATTCAGATATTTGCCAACTTAATAAAACCAATTAACACTTATCAGGTAACAATGATCAATTTATAATCACTAACTGATAATTGTTACCTGATAATTGATAATTGAAATGAAACCAGGAATTCCAAAAGGAACTAGAGATTTTTCGTCAACACAAGTAGCAAGAAGAAACTTTATTTTTAACATAATAAAGCAAGCTTTTGAAGTACATGGCTTCCAGCCTATCGAAACACCAAGTTTTGAAAATTCTTCAACCTTAATGGGAAAATATGGAGAAGAAGGGGATCGTTTGATTTTTAAAATTTTAAACTCTGGAGATTATTTAAGTAAAGTTGATGAAACCTTATTAACATCAAAAGATAGTAGTAAATTAACAGGTAAAATTTCTGAAAAAGCGTTGCGTTACGATTTAACTGTGCCATTTGCTCGCTATGTAGTACAACACCAAAACGATATTACTTTTCCTTTTAAAAGATATCAAATACAACCTGTTTGGAGAGCAGATCGTCCTCAAAAAGGACGCTTTCGAGAGTTTTATCAATGTGATGCAGATGTAGTTGGGAGCGACTCCTTATGGCAAGAAATAGAATTTGTACAATTATATGATGCTGTTTTTAGTAAGTTACAAATTAACGGTACGACAATAAAGATTAATAATCGAAAAATACTATCAGGTATAGCAGAAGTTATAGGTGCAAAAGATAAACTGATAGATTTTACTGTAGCTTTAGATAAATTAGATAAAATAGGTAAAGAAGGTGTTGTAAACGAAATGGTATCAAAAGGAATTTCAGCTACAGCTATCGAAAAAGTTCAGCCGTTATTTGATTTTACAGGAAGTAATACAGACAAATTGGCATCATTAAAGAACATGTTGTCTGATTCTGAAGAAGGTTTAAAAGGGGTTGAAGAGTTAACCTTTGTAATTAATAATATAGCAGCGTTAGGATTAAAAACATCTACTTTAGAGTTGGATGTAACACTAGCAAGAGGTTTAAATTATTATACAGGAGCTATTTTTGAAGTGGCGGCACCAAAAGAAGTAAAGATTGGTTCTATAGGAGGTGGAGGAAGATATGATGATTTAACAGGGATTTTCGGACTTAAAGGTGTAAGTGGTGTTGGAATTTCTTTTGGTTTAGATCGTATTTATTTGGTAATGGAAGAATTAGGCCTTTTTGAGGCAGTAACGTTACCTAAGCCTAAAGTATTGTTTTTAAACTTTGATGAAAGTGAAAGTTTAGCTAAAATGAAAGCAATCACAACATTAAGATCCAACGGAATAAAAACAGAATTATATCCAGATGTGGCTTTAAGTGGCAATCAACAAAAGAAACAATGGAAGTATGTAGATAAAAGAGGCATAGAGTTTGTAGTAACCTCTATAGAAGATGGTAAGTTTAAGTTCAAAAACACACAAACAAGAGAAGAAAATAACCTTACAATCAAGGAAATAATAAAAAAAGTACAATAAAAATAATTTTTTGTTTTATCTTTACTGTAAATCATTAAACAAAAAGTTATGTTCGAGATCCACAATAATATGACAGACGAAAGAATAGACGAAATAGGAGAAAACCATATCGGTACATCTGCTACAACACCATTGCGTGCGGATGCTTTTGATATTTCGGACGAAGAAAAGATAGAAAGAATTCAAGAAAGTGTAAAAGATATTTTAATCACTTTAGGAATGGATTTAACCGACGATAGTTTACAAGGTACACCTAAACGTGTAGCTAAATCTTTTGTAAATGAGTTGTTTATGGGGTTGAACCCTAAGAATAAACCAAAGGCATCTACATTTGACAACAATTACAAGTATGGTGAAATGTTGGTTGAAAAGAACATTATAGTATACTCTACATGTGAGCATCATTTATTACCAATTGTTGGTCGTGCACATGTTGCTTATATCTCTGATGGAAAGGTTATAGGGCTATCTAAGATGAATCGTATCGTAGATTATTTTGCAAAAAGACCTCAAGTACAAGAGCGTTTAACAATGCAAATTGTACAGGCTATGCAAGAAGCTTTAGGAACTAAAGATGTTGCTTGTGTTATAGATGCAAAACATTTATGTGTTAACTCAAGAGGAGTTAAAGATATAGAAAGTTCTACGGTTACAGCAGAGTTTGGTGGTCAGTTTAAGAATAAAGATACGAAAAGAGAGTTTTTAGATTACATTAAATTGAATACAACTTTTGATTAAGTAATTTAAAAACATAATATATAAATATCCAATGTGTCCAAAAAATACCTATTAATAGGTATTTTTTTGTTTTAGATAGTATTGTAAATTTATATAGCCAAATAATTGAGATTTAAGGTTAATTTCTCTAAAAATCAACTAAATAAAATACTACTACTATGAATATTTATTCACTTAATATAGGTGTTGCCTATACTGATGAAGATCATTATGGTAATGATTTAATTCAATTACCATGTTGTATTAACGATGCTGAAAGTATGCATAAATTAGGGCATTTTCTTAATTATAAGGAAAGTACTTTGTTGTTAAATGAAAATGCAACGGTATCTAATGTTGAAAAAGAAATTATACGATATAGTAAAATTGCAAAAAAAGATGATTTAGTAATTGTATATTATTCAGGTCATGGATCTAATGCTGCGGATCTAAATTTTGATGAATCAATAGAAATAGGTTTAGATCAAACCCTTTGTTTATATGATCGTCAATTTATAGATGATGAATTTAGGTATCTGTGGAAAGAGTTTGAAGAAGGAGTAAATGTATTATTAATTGCAGATTCTTGTTATAGTGGAACTGTATTTAAAAATACAAGAAATTTTGAATTAGAGTTTACAGATTCATATGATTATTCAAATGTTGTAAAATCTATAACGGATAATAAAGCTTTAAATATTATTCAAAGAAATATAGATTTATACCGTCCGATAATGATACAGCCTATAATAAATGAAAGTGAGATTAAATGTAGTGTTTTAGGAATTTCTGCATGTCAAGATAAACAAGAAGCATTAGCAGGAGTTTATCTTAGCTTTTTTACAAGAATATTAATAGCTACATTAGTAAAAGAGGCAGATAAAATTAAGAACTATGAGAGCCTATTTGGAATTCTAAGAAAAATATCGAAAAAAGAAGAAAGTATAACGCCTAATTTAGAGTATTTTGGAAAGTCGACTAACTTTTTTAAGAATACAAAACCGTTTTTGAAACCCAAAGATAATTATCCAGAAGAGCTGTTATCATTTTATCAAAATATATTTTTAAACAGTGATTCAGTTGTAAATAAAGGATTAAATGATAATGGTCTTATTGTAGACATATTAAATAAAACAGAAGATGAGTTTGTGAAATTTGTAACACCAAGTGACATATCTACTATAACTAAAAGTGAGTCTATGTTCTTAGTATTCGATGATAAAATAACAAAATCATCTTCGCATCCATGGGATAGAGCCTATTTACTTTATGAAAAGCTAAAAAAAGAAGGGATTTCAGCATACATAGAACCAGATTTAATTCCTTTAACTGAAGAAAATGAGGCGAAGTCTGAAGATATAAATCTAGAAAATGAAACAGCGGATAATGAAGCGAATCCATATTTAAAAAACTGGCCAAATCCACCAATAGGAACTTACAATGAATTTACATGGCATTTAGGTGATAGTCATTCACAATTAAGGTCAGCCTTAAAACATTTAAAAGAGCGATTGCCAGAAAAAGAATTAAATATAAAAATAGGACAAATAGATACTGGTTATAGTCCTAATCATCCTGCAATACCTGAAAATATTTTAGAAGGAATGAGCTTTGTTAAAGGAGAAGAAGGTATGCCAGCTTATGATGAATTTACAGATAAGAAAATAGAGCAACAAGATCATGGTACAGCTACTGCATGTATTTTAGCAGGAAAAAAAGTGCCAGAAGAATTAGCGTATGGAGAAGGAAGTAATCAAATAGGAGCTATTCCATTTGCAACGGTATATCCAATGCGAATTTCTGAAACAGTAGCATTAAGTGCATTATTAGGAAATACAACTCCATTCGTAAAAGCGATAAAAAAAGCTATTGAAGAAAAATGTGAAGTGGTTACAATGTCTATGGGAGGCTTACCAACTAGGGCTTGGGCAAAAGTTATTAATAAAGCATATGAAGCAGGGATAACTGTAGTAACTGCAGGAGGAAATAGTTGGGTGAAAGGCTGGGGGCAACTAGCGCCTAAAAAATTATTATATCCTGCTCGCTTTAGAAGAGTTATTGCAGCTGTTGGGGTTTGTTATAATCATTATCCATATGTAGCAAAAGCAAATCCTGCCTATGGAAATTCCAATTCAGAAGAAAATGGAGAAATCATGCAAGGAAATTATTATCCAAGATCAGCAATGAAAACAGCTATAGCGGCATATACGCCTAATATACCGTGGTGTCGTGTTATCTATAAAAAAGAAAGTAATGAAGGAAAACCTATTATAGAACGAAATGGAGCTGGAACTTCATCTGCGACTCCACAAGTTGCTGCTGCTGCTGCTATGTGGATTACAAAAAATAAAAAGGAATTGATAGAAAAAGGATATTATGGAACTTGGAAACAAGTAGAAGCAGTTAGATATGCATTATTTAAATCAGCGAGAAAGAGAAATATTTTTGAATGGAATAAGTACTATGGTCATGGTATTTTACAAGCTAAAGACGCATTAGATATTGAAGTGCCAGAATTAGAAAGACTTAAAAAGTCACCTAAAGCTAGGATTTTATTTGGAGTTTTAAAATATATACAGCTTCTTTTGTTAAGAAAATCTACAGATGATATTGAAGAAAGTACTGATGATCTTAAAAAAGAAATGATTTTTCAAGAAATCCTTCAGGTAATGGAGCAAGATCCAAAACTGCAAGAAATGTATAAAGAAGTTGATTTACATGAAATGGCAGAAAATGATGAATTATCCTTAGAACAATTTAGAGAGATTTGTTATCAAGTATCTAAGTCGCCATATTCGTCAGGGTATTTTAAACGTAATGTAAGAGTTTAATGAATTATAAACGATTAGTATATGTTGCTGGTTTATCCAATGATCATAGAATAGGTCATTATGTTCGAGATGATATCAATAATATTAAATCAATATTGGAAACTCATGAGAATAATGGTGAAATTATCCTACGAGTAGATGAATGGGTTACTAAAAGTAGGTTTATGAGCAGGTTTAGAAATGCGAAAATTCTTCCATGGTTATGTTATTATTCTGGGCATTCAGATGAGCATCATATCGCTTTTTCAGATGGAAATGTCTCTACTAATACATTTGTTAATTTTTTTTCAAATAGTAGAGTACGTGATGCTTTAGCATTAATGTTTTTAGGAAGTTGTAATTCTATTGAGATTGGACAAAAGTTAATACATAAAAAAATTAAAACAGTTATAGTTAGTACTAAAGATGTACAGCCTCATTTAGCAAACATAGTTTCTCGATTGTTTTTTAATCGATTTTTTATCGCTAAAAATATCCAAGAAGCATATGATTTAACCCTTGCAGATTACGAGTTTGATAGAAGTACATTTAATGTTAATGGAAAAGCAGATTTTCCTTGGGAATTACTGACATCAAGTAAAACTAATTTGATTAAAGGGGTAAAACAAATTAAACTGACTTCAACTCAACGCTATCAATTGATTATGAATGCAGCTTCTATTCGTTTAGATTTATTAAACTATTATATACATCACGATGTTTCTGAAAATTTGAAAATAGATAAATTAAAACGAGAAGTGTTGGAAATCAGGGATATTTTTGATGAAACAATAAATATTACAAATGAAAGCGAAAATATTAAATCATTAATTCATCTGTGGAAAGGAAGTCAAAGCTTAGAATCATTGCCAAATGAGGAATTAATTTTAAAAACTTCAAAGAAAATTAGAACCATAAAATTTCCAGAAACCTTTATAAGTAAGGTTAAAAATAATGCATCACATATGATTAATGTTTCAAATACTATTTTGAATAAATAGAAACAATGGAGTATCGTTTAAATATTAATGAGAAGAAAGTATTGTCTATTAGAGCTAAAGAGCCCTATTCTTCAGAATATCTATTGGTAAATAAAGAAGAGAAGTATGTGTTTACAGTAGAAGATTCTGAGCGTTGGAAAGATTGGTTCATTAATTCTGATGTCAATGGATTTAATAACTGGTTTCTTAGAAATAAAGATAAAAGAGTGCCAGGAAGTAAGTGTTTTAAATTATGTGGTACTATAGATAGAAATGAAGAAAATCACTTTTCTATAGGTAAAAGAGGATTGTATAACGTTGTAAAAAATGGTGAATTATATTTTTTTGCTAATGATAGTAAAAAAATAAATAAAAAAGGACAATTTAAATACTATAGAAACAATAAAAAAACAATCAACTTATTGATTCAAAGAATTCAATAAGTTGATTGTTTTTTAAAGAAAACTAAAACTATTTTTGTTGGTTTCGATAGTAGTTAAAACGATGTTTTTACTGTGACCAGCTTTTAGTGACTAAAAAACTGTCTAATTACTAGAAGTTTATATTAAAAAAGACATTCATAACTAGTCCTAAATCCGAATTGTTTAATTCATTGGAATTTTAATAATGTATTCTTTCTTACTTGCGTTGTTTAATTTGGTTTCTCGTAACCACGGATTAACCAATTTTAATTGTTTGTACGTGATTTTGTATTGTTTGGCAAAATCTGCTAAATCAGGAATAGGGTAATCAACTAAAACTTCTTTAACCTCAGGATACGTATATAAATCTTCTTGATCGTAAATAAAACCATATTTTTTCGGGTTTGACATGATTTCTTTTAAGGCTAAAATTCGAAAAACATATCTTCCTGTTTCAGGGTTTAGTAACAAATCGTAATAATTGGTAACTTTTTGTTCTTTTAAACGTTGAGCTATTCTTCCATTTCCTGCATTATATGCAGCAGCAGCTAGCGTCCAACTTCCAAATTTCTTTTTCGCCTTTTTTAAATATTCAGCTGCAACTTTAGTGGATAGTTTTAAATTATAACGTTCATCTACATTTTTGTTAATTTCTAAGCCATATTCTTTACCTGTTTTAGGCATAAAATGCCAATATCCAGCGGCACCTTTGTATGAAGGTACTTGAATTAAAGCACTTTCAGCTACACATAAATACTTAAAATCATCTGGTAGCCCATATTGTGCTAATAGCGGTTCAATTAAAGGGAAGAATTTATTAGCTCTTTTAAGAAGTAATAAACCATTAGATTGCCAATATGTATTTACTAACAATTCACGATCTAATCGTTCTTGGATATCGAGTTGTTCTAAAGGAACAATTTCTCCTGCAAATTCAATGTTGTTTGGAAGCTTTACAGCTTTTACTTCATATAGATTACTTACATTTTTATTGGTGTTAACAATGCTTGTGTCCTTTAAAATGAGACGATGTTTTTTCGTTATTTTAGGATTAGCAAGGTTTAATAGTAAAAAACCGATACTTAAAAAAGAAAGACCATAAAAAATACGTAATAATTTTACTTTCATATATTGTGTTTGTGTTGCAACTGTAAAAAGATATTAGCAATCACATTCTTTTGCTAAGATTTTTGATATCGTTTTTGCTTTATCTAAAATCATAATATGTGTGCCTTTATCTACTTCAATTGAATTTTTAATATGTTTTATAGGGAATACTTCATCTTTATTTCCATGAATGTGTACGATGTTATCCAGTTCAAAATCTTGCTGCCAATGCAATACATTGTGAATAGCCCACTCTAAATAAATAGAGTTTCTAATTGATAAATACATCTTATACAATTCAGCTCTTTTTTTAAGATAATCACCAAAAAAGAGAAATTCGTATTCTTCTATATTTTCAACCAATTTGGTTGGGAACAATTTATAAGCTTTAGTTTTTTGAGCAAATTTCAATCTTTTGGGCAATTCTTTATTGCTTTTCATGCTAGAAATTATAATAACTTTTTTACATGATAATTGTTTGCTCATTTCTTGTACCATTACACCACCAAAAGAAACTCCAATTAAAATAGGATTTTCATGAGTAATAAAACTACACATGCGCTTTGCGTAACTTTCAATAGTTTCCTCAATAGAATTTGGCAAAATCCATTCCAAAAAATGGGTTTCAAATTGATCTTCGGGTAAATTAATGTACTCAAATATTTTTGTATTTGCAGCTAAACCTGGAACGAAATACAAATGAGTTTTATTCATAGTTTTTTATTCAAAAAGTTTTTTCTCTAATAAAATTCCTTCAAAGTATTCGTGTAAATCCATTAACTCTTCAGGAACATCATCATTCCATAATCTAATTTTCACCTGTTTACCTTTATGTAAAATATACGTAGTAGGTAAATCCATTATTTTAGGATTATCATAAATATCCTTGTAAGATGTGAAATCTTTTTTATTTAATTTTTCAGTAAAAGTTTTTAATTCTTTATCGGTAAGTTTAAACTCTTTTAAGCCCTTTACAGATACGTATTCTTTTCCATTAAAAGTAACGTTTCCTTCTTTGTCAACTCTAGCTGAGTATATTGGGCAATCACCAAAACAGCCAGTTTTACGTAAAGTAAATAAAGTGTTTTCTTCTTTTTTTATTAAATTGTCAATAACATTTTCAGCGTTCAGTTTTACCGTCCTAAATTCACTTGAATTTCCTAATGCTTTTAACCAAAAATCAGATTTATTGTTAGGTATTTCTATGATAGCTATTTTTGAAGCTCCGTTATCAAATACCTTTTTCTTCCATTGTAAACCGCTATTTTTAAGATATTCTTTAGTTTTTTCCTCTCGGCTAGGATCGTTTAACACAACGACTAATTCATTTTCATATGTATTGACTTCTTTTTTCTCAGGTACTATTTGTTTTGTAGTTTCTTTTTTAGTTTGCTCCTTTTCATTGCTTTTTTGTACATCATTTTTTTGCACGTCATTTTTTGTAGTATCTTTTTTAGGTCCTCCACAACTTAACGCAAATAAAAAAAGAGATAGGCTTAGTACTTTCATAATAAACTATATTGGGTGTTTTTTGATTTTATGTGCCTACAAGTTAAAGAATAACTTTGGTACTGGCAAAATCAAACCTAACAATACCATCATCATCTATTTTTGTTAACGTTATTTCATGGATAGTATTCGTAAGCTCAGGATTCCATGGTGTTTTTACTTTAACATAATTTTCTGTGAAACCATGAATGTATCCTTCTTTGTTTTCACTTTCAAATAATACAGTAAGTGTATTTCCTAACTGACTTTCATAAAAGGCTCTACGTTTTTTAACAGACAAACCGCGTAACATTTTGCTACGTTTTGCACGTATGTTTTTTGGAACAACACCATCCATTTCAGCAGCTTCTGTATTAGCTCTTTCAGAGTATGTAAAAACGTGTAGATATGAAATGTCTAATTCAGATAAATAGTTATATGTTTCTAAAAATAATTCATCAGTTTCTCCTGGAAAACCGACAATTACATCTACGCCAATACAAGCGATAGGCATAACTTCTCGTATTTTAGCTACACGATTGGTATATACCTTGCGTAAGTAACGACGTTTCATTTTTTTTAATAACTCATCGCTTCCAGACTGTAAAGGGATATGGAAATGAGGAACAAAAGTATCTGATTTTGAAACGAATTCTATAGTTTCATCTTTAAGTAAATTTGGCTCAATAGATGAAATTCGAAGTCTATGAATTCCTTTTACTTTATCTAAAGCCTGAACTAATTCTAAAAACGTGTGTTCATGTTTTTTGTTTCCAAACTCACCTTTACCATAGTCGCCAATATTAACACCAGTAAGTACAATTTCCTTAATTCCTCTTTCAGAAATCTCTTTGGCATTTTTTAAAACATTTTCTAAAGTGTCACTTCTAGAAATTCCTCTAGCTAAAGGAATTGTACAATAGGTACATTTGTAATCGCATCCATCTTGTACTTTTAAGAAAGCACGAGTTCTATCGCCTATAGAATAAGAACCGACATAAAAATCAGCATCTTCTATTTCGCAAGAATGTACTTCGCCAACATCATTTTTTGTTAAATCATTAATATAACTTGTTACATTAAATTTTTCTGTGGCTCCTAAAACTAAATCCACTCCATCAACAGCCGCTAATTCTTCAGGTTTTAATTGCGCATAACAGCCAACCGCAATTAAAAAAGCTTCATTGTTTTTTTTAAGTGCAGACTTAACAATTGTCTTAAATCTTTTGTCTGCATTATCTGTTACAGAGCAAGTGTTAATTACATATATATCAGCTTTTTCTTCAAATTCAACACGCTCAAAACCCTCGTTTACAAAGTTTCTAGCAATAGTTGAAGTTTCAGAAAAATTTAGTTTACAACCTAATGTATAAAAAGCTACTTTTTTTTCCGCATTCATTCTTGTACATTTAACCGATTGCAAAAGTACAATATTGAAAATGATTTTTGAAACTGAAAGACTAGAAGTTAGATATCTTAAAATAGAAGATATTGAAGGGTATTATAAATTGCAAAGTGATCCTTTGGTGTTAAAATATGCTACAGGAGAAGTAGATACTTATGAAGGAATTAAACAAAACTTAAAAGAAGTTATAGCAAAATATACGTTACCGAATAACGATTTTTGGATTTTTGCAGTTGTAGAGAAGCAAAGTAAAAACTTTTTAGGTACTGTAGCTCATGTTAAAGAAGCCAATGGTGATGATGAAATTGGGTATCGATTTATTCGAGAATGCTGGGGGAAAGGGTTTGGTTTTGAGGTTTGTAGTGGATTGGTTACTTATGCCAAAACAATAAAATTACCTAAACTTATAGGGTATGTAGTTGATGAAAACATAGCATCAGCGAAAATCTTAGAAAGACTGAATTTTTTAGAAGTAAAAAAAGATATAGATAAAGATACAGGTTTACCTGAAACTAAATACGAATTGAAATTATGATAGCCAAAATTTTCACAGCTCCCTATTATGCCGTAATATTTACAACAATTTTGACTGACGATATTGAAGGATATCAAGAAATGGCTGAAAAAATGGATGATTTAGCTAAACAACAAGAAGGGTATTTAGGTATAGAGTCTGCTCGAAGTGAAATTGGTATTACAGTTTCCTATTGGAAAAGTTTAGAAGCTATTTCTAAATGGAAAAATAATATAGAGCATACGTATGCTAGAGAATTAGGAAGAAAAAAATGGTACAAACAGTATCAATTAAGAATTTGTAAAGTAGAGCGAGAATATGGCTTTGAGAAATAGTGTAATACTATTGTTTTTAATTTTATGTTCGTGTAAAACGAAGAAAACTAAGTTTAAAGATCATGAAGTTTTTCGATATAATGAACATTCAAATATAACCTCATTAGATCCTGCATTTGCTAAAGATCAAAGGAATATCTGGGCGGTAAATCAACTTTTTAATGGTTTAGTTCAATTAGATGACAGTCTGAATGTACAACCCGATATTGCTAAAAAATGGAATATTTCTGAAGATGGAAAATTATACACATTTACATTAAGAGATGATGTGTTTTTTCATGAACATCAACTTTTTGGAGAAAAAAAGACTAGAAAAGTAATAGCTAAAGATTTTGAATATTCTTTTCATAGGTTACTAGATGATAAATTGGCTTCGCCTGGTAGATGGACTTTACAGAATGTGGCTTATTTTGAAGCAAAAAATGATTCTACATTTATCGTGCAATTAAAAAAGCCTTTTCCTCCTTTTTTAGGTTTATTAAGTATGAAGTATTGTTCGGTAGTTGCTAAAGAGGCTGTGCAATTTTTTGAGAAAGATTTTAGAGCTAATCCAATAGGTACAGGTCCTTTTAAGTTTAAGTTATGGGTAGAAAATACCAAGTTGGTGTTACGAAAAAATCCAAATTATTATGAAAAAGATAAGCTTGGAAATTCATTACCGTATTTAGAAGCTGTTGCAATTACTTTTTTACCAGATAAACAAAGTGAGTTTTTGCAGTTTATACAAGGTAATATTGATTTTATGAAAAGTTTAGATGCTTCCTATAAAGATGAGATTCTTGCTACAGATGGAACATTACAGCAAAAATATAGTGATAGAATAAATATGCAGAAAAGTGCTTATTTAAATACAGAATATTTAGGACTTTATTTAGATGTTGCTGATAACTATCCCACAAAATCAAAATTAATTCGACAGGCAATTAATTATGGATTTGATAGAAAAAAAATGATAACGTTTTTAAGGAATAACATTGGTTTGCCTGCAATACACGGTTTTATTCCTAAAGGATTACCATCTTTTTCAGGTATCAAAGGATTTACATATCAACCTGAAAAAGCGAGAGCGCTGGTACAGGATTTTAAATTAGCTACAGGAGAATCAAAAGTAAGTATCACTATAACAACCAATAGCAATTATCTTGATTTGTGTGAGTTTATTCAAAGAGAATTACAAGATATAGGCTTAGATGTAAAAGTAGAATTGATACTACCATCTACTTTAAGACAAGGAAAAGCAAATGGGAAATTACCGATTTTTAGAGCGAGTTGGATTGCAGATTACCCAGATGCAGAAAATTATTTATCATTATTTTACAGTAAAAATTTCACCCCTAACGGACCTAATTATACCCATTTTAAACATGAGGTTTTTGATGCTTTATACGAGGAGGCTATTAATGAAACGATAAATGAAAGGCGTTATCATTTGTATCAAAAAATGGATAGTATTTTAATTGAAGAGGCTCCAATTGTACCTTTGTATTATGACGAAGTTATTCGTTTTTCTCAAAAAAATATTGCAGGGTTAGGTGTGAATCCAATAGATTTACTTCATCTTAAAAAAGTAAAAAAACATTAGTTTTTATTGAAGAATATGTAAATACTATTAAAGCAAGTAACTTGTTTTGTGGCAATCTAATATTTAATAGGTGCTGTTTGTGTTAGTTTTTTAAATTTCAAATCGTTTTAGTGTTAATTTTTTAAATAAAAAATGTTTATTTAACGTTGTGTTTGTTTTATTTTTAAATTTTTATGTTAATTTAAAACAAATTATTCTTTTTTGTTGTTTTTTAATGTAAATTCTTAAAATACAGTTGGTTTTGATAAATTTAAAATGTATTAACCTTTCAAAATCAATACAAAATGAAAAAAATCTACATTATTGTAGTGCTATTCTTGGCACTACAAGTTACTTACTCCCAAAATTCAACTAAAGATATAGGCGTGCTACAAGAGCATTTCAAATCTTTGCAACAGAAAAGTGAAGACACTCCAAAAGATTTTGCGGAATGGAAAATTACAAGTACTGCATCTTCCCTTAAAAAAGGGCTTACGCATTATTATGTTACGCAATATTATAAAGGTATTCCTATAATAAATGCGATGTCTAATATTTCAGTAGTAAATAATAAAGTTAATTTTGAGAAAAGTCAATTTATCACAGGATTAGAAGCTAAAATCCCTAAACAAAGAGGTCGTATAATTACAGAAGAAGCTGCTATTAATGCAGTAATCCGTTCTCATAATTTAAGACCAGCAAAACGATTAGTAAAAGTATTAAAACGATCTTCAGAAGGAGATAATCTTAGTACGTATTTAAATTCTGGAATTACTCAAGATAATGAACCTATTACGGTTAAGAAGGTGTACATATCACATAAAGATAAATTACATTTATGTTGGAATGTAACGCTATACGAAGAAGGAGGAAAAAACTGGTGGAACAGTTTTGTTGATGTTTCTTCTAGTAAAATTGTTGTAGAAGACAACTGGGTAATTTCTTGTAGTTTTGGACATGCAGGACATACTGATCATGCACATAATCATAATAGTAATACATCTGAAGTTGTAGAAAATCATGTTATGGCTCCTTATGCAGAAAAGTCGATGATGTTTGCTCCAGATTCTTACAATGTATATCCAATGCCTTTAATTAACCCTGATGATGGAGGTAGAAGTATTGTAACTGATCCTGCAGATGCTACAGCTTCTCCTTTTGGATGGCACGATACAAATGGAGCGAATGGAGCTGAATTTACAATTACAAGAGGAAATAATGTTTGGGCTCAGGAGGATGCTAATGGAAATAATGGTACAGGCGCATCACCTAGTGGAGGTTCAGGTTTAGATTTCGATTTTCCAGTAAATTTAAATCAGGCACCAAGTTCATACAGAAATGCTTCAACTACAAACTTATTTTATTGGAATAATATCATGCACGATGTATGGTATCAATATGGTTTTGATGAAGCTAGTGGAAACTTCCAAGAGAATAATTACGGAAGAGGTGGTTCTGGAAGTGATTCAGTAAATGCAGATTCTCAGGATGGTAGTGGTACAAATAATGCTAATTTTGGTACTCCTCCAGATGGTAGTAATCCAAGAATGCAAATGTTTTTATGGAATAGGACAAACCCTGGAAGAGATGGTTCTTTTGATAATATTATTATAGCTCACGAATATGGTCATGGTATTTCTACAAGACTAGTCGGTGGTAGAAATTCGAATGTGTTAGGCGGTTCTGAGCAAATGGGTGAAGGTTGGTCTGATTGGTTTGGTTTAATGTTAACCATGAAGGCAGGAGATCAAGGTACAGATCGTAGAGGTGTTGGTACTTACGTATTAGGTCAAGGTTTAGACGGCTTAGGTATAAGACCAACGGTATATTCTACAGATAGATCTATAAATGATACTGATTATGCTGATATAGGAAGTTTAGCTAGACCACATGGAGTTGGATATGCTTTTGCTACAATTCTTTGGGATATGACTTGGTTATTGATTGATCAAGAAGGGTTTGATCCAGATTTTTATAATGGAACAGGAGGTAACAATATTGCAATGGCTTTAGTTACTGAAGGTTTAAAGAATACAGCTGCAAATCCTGGTTTTGTTTCTGGTCGTGATGGAATATTACAAGCCGATCAAGATTTATATGGAGGACAGTACAGATGTTTAATTTGGAAAGCGTTTGCCGAGAGAGGAGTTGGAGAAGGAGCTAATGAAAATAACAATGGAGGAACTAATGGACAAACAGATCAAACAGTTTCATTTACAGACCCTTGTGATGGTGGTAATCCGGATCCGAATCCTACACCAACAGATTGTACATCTACTGTAGATGCGTTTCCATATAGTGAAAGTTTCGAGACTAATGATGGATGGACTCAGGTTACTGGTGATGATGGAAACTGGGTGAGAGATGCTTCTGGTACACCTTCTAATGGAACTGGACCAAGTGCTGGAGCTGATGGTAATTTTTATATGTTTTTAGAAGCATCAACAAATGGAAGTACGGGAGAAATAGGAGCTAATGCTACAGCAATCTTATTAAGTCCATGTTATGATTTAACAGGAGCAAGTGCGGCAACATTTGAATTTAGTAACCATATGTTTGGTACAAGTGTAGGTTCATTACGATTAGAAGCTTCTACAGATGGTGCTGCTTGGACGAGTGTATGGTCAGAATCAGGAAATCAAGGAAACCAATGGAATGATGTTAGTTTAAATTTATCTGCATATTTAGGAGAGAGTTCATTACGATTACGATTTGTAGGAACAACAGGCTCTAGTTGGTCAAGTGATATAGCAATTGATGCTATCTCATTAACTACAGGTGGAACAAATCCAGATCCAGATCCTGGCTGTGCAGCATTAGATTTTAATGACTTTACCATAAATTCATTTTCAAATCAAGATTCAGCTGGGGATTTCTCTATTGGTACAGGAGGTGCTTCGTTAACATTAACAAATAATACTTGGAAATCTATTTCGTTAAATTACACAGTAACTGCGAATACTGTAATAGAATTTGAATTTAGTAGTACTTCTCAAGGTGAAATCCATGCTATAGGTTTTGAAGATGATAATACATTAACACAAACCAGATATTTTAAAGTACACGGAACACAGAATTATGGAATTACCAACTTCGATAATTATACTAGCGGAACTACTACCTATGTAATTCCTGTTGGAGATTCGTATACAGGTGCGATGGATCGTTTAGTGTTTATTAATGATAATGATGCAGGTTCAGGAAATAATTCAACATTTACCAATGTTAGGATTTACGAAGGATCTTGTAGTAGCTCAACAGCTGTGTTAGTTAGTGATTTTGGAAGTAGAGTAGATGTGGTAGGTGATGAAGATGAAGAAATCTTAGCTTCATTAACAATAGCTCCTAATCCAATTTCAAAAGGAAATGTTTTAAGGATAATGGGATCAGATAAAGAGTTGACAAATACAACATACAGTATTATTAATATGCTAGGTCAGGTTATTGAAAAATCTCCTTTAGAAAAGAAAAGAACAATTAATATTGATCGATTTGAAACTGGAGTTTATATTTTAAGACTTGAAAATGAATACGCAAAAGTCAACAAACGATTTATTATTAAATAATTAATGTAATACAATGTGTAATTAAAAGCGTTGTAGTTTAGTCGTTAATCATATAAAATAATAACTAGAAAACCTCTTGAGAAATCAGGAGGTTTTTTCGGTTAAGGGAGGATTTGTAACATTTAGGTTTAAATATCACACATTCATGGGATTAAGTGTTTTTTTTAAAGCTAAAATTTTGAAATTTGAAATAACTAACCAATACAATGGCCATTGTTTTTTATAGTATAAGGCGAAACCTGAAAAGCCAATTAATAAACAGAGTAAGGGATTAAAAAACAAAATTATGGGATTTTATGGTAAAGAACCAGTTACTCCAAGTGAGTGCAAAGTATTGTATGTATGGACAGGATTAAGAACGCCAGGTTTCTTCAGTGTTTATGTTCAAGGAGAAGCGCAAAAATATTCTTACGGATTCGATTTGGTAAGAGATCCACACTTTGTTGGAGGGTTAAAAATTGATGTAATGGGTTGGACAGGACCTTTAGGGGATGGTAGTTCTCCATATAAAGTCCATGGAACTTTTCAAGGTGCTTTTCAAAAAGAAATTATAATTTCTGGATCTAACGGAAATTTTCCAATTGAAGTAGAAGAAGTTCCTTACGATCAATTAGAAGATTATATAAAGTCGAAGGCTTTAGCAGAAGCAGGTCAATAGTATACTTACAATATAGTTAGTTCTTGTTAAGAGCGTGTTACTGTTCTTAAAAAAGCCACTTGAGAAATCAAGTGGCTTTATCATTAAATTAACAATAGTATTATGAAAACTTAATCATAAGATTCTTTTTAGTTTACATACAAAAAATAATTTGGATTAATTTTTATATGTTTATTTATGAGTCGATTACAGAACTGGTTTTTCAATCAAATACATGGAAAAAAATTAATTTATAATACATGTTGGGAAGACCCAAGATGTGATAGAGAGCTATTAAAACTAGATAACGATACTAAGCTGGTAATGATTACTAGTGCTGGAGATAACTTACTGGATTATCTCTTAGATGAACCTGCTGAAATTCACTCCGTAGATATGAATTTCAGACAAAATGCTCTTTTAGAATTAAAGCGTAGTATGTTAGAATTTGGGGATTATGAAACTTTATTTCAGTTTTTTGGAGAAGGAAATCATACAAAGGCGAAATCGTATTATGAAGAAAATTTACGAAATAAACTTCCAGATTATGCACAAAAGTATTGGGATGAACACATTCATTATTTTCAAGGAAAAGGAAAAAGAAATTCTTTTTATTACAGAGGTGCATCAGGAGCTTTAGCGTATTTATGTAGGAGGTATTTGTATACTAGTAAAAAGATAAAACAGAATTTAGAACACTTTATGGCTTCGAATGATTTGAAGCAACAAGAGAGTTATTACACAATTCTAGAAGAAAAGATATTCAATCCTTTTATTTCAATGTTGCTAAACAATCATTTTACCATGTATTTAGCAGGAGTACCAAAAGCGCAACAAGCTTTAATACAAGAAAGTTATGCAGGTGGAAATGTAGCTTATATAAGAGAATCATTTCGAAATGTATTTACACAATTAGACATTGGCGATAATTATTTTTATCAAGTGTACTTAAAAGGTTTTTATACTCAAGAATGTTGTCCAGAATATTTAAAACGAGAAAACTTTACAAGACTACAAAAACAGCAAAGTAAAGCTCGTACTTATACAACTACGTTGAGCGGTTTTTTAAAGGAAAACCCAGGTGAATATTCTCACTATGTACTATTAGATCATCAAGATTGGCTTGCGGCTAATAATGTGCCTGCTTTAAAAGAAGAGTGGGAGTTAATTTTAAAAAATAGTAAATCAGGAACCAGAATTTTGATGCGATCTGTAGCCAAAAACATAGACTTCTTTCCTGATTTTGTTAGGGCTAAAGTTGATTTTGATTATGAATTATCAAATCGATTGCATAAAGAAGATAGAGTAGGAACGTACGCAAGTGTGTATTTAGGAATTGTAAAGTAATGTCTTATGAATGTTGAAAATTCAATAAAACAAAGTCAGTTAATTAAAAATTATTATAACTTTCAGTCTACTATTTATGATGCTACGCGATGGTCATTTCTTTTTGGGAGGAAATTAATTATTGATAAAATTGAAGAGGTTACTTCCCCGAAAGTTGTTCTTGAAATAGGTTGTGGAACGGGGTGTAATTTAAAAAATCTCAATAAAACATTTCCTAACAGTACTATTTTAGGGTTAGATGTTTCTAAGGATATGTTGAATATCGCTAAGAAAAAACTAAAAGATAGTACAAACATTCAACTCATAGATAGTGCTTACGGAAATTCGAATGTTATAAATGATAATGCGCCAGATGTTATTCTGTTTTCGTACATGCTAACTATGGTGAATCCCGAGTTTTCTGCTATGATAGCTCAGGCGTATGAAGATTTAAAGCCAGGAGGGTATATTGCTGTTGTAGATTTTTACAATTCAAGACATACATGGTTTCGTAATCATATGGGGAATCATCATGTGCGAATGGAAGGTCATTTAACTCCTGTGTTAAGAGAGAAATTTGAGACTATAGATCATAGTGTTTATAAAGCTTATTTTGGTATATGGGAATATTTCACATACATCGGAAAGAAAAAAGAGTTAGTTTAAAAAACTAACTCTTTTACTTTTTTAGAGATTGCTTGTTTTATATCTATAGGATAGGATCTATCTCCATGAAAAATATCTGCCATAGCATCACTAAAACGTTGTCCATATTTCTTTAATAGGATATTTCGAATTGTTTTTTGCTCGTAAAACCATTTCGCTAACCAAAGTCCTGTTTGAATCTCTGGAAGCAGTTTTTCATTTAGTTTCTCAAGGTATAACTCTTTAGCCTTATCTAAATTATTATTGCTTTCACTAATAGCTTTTGCAGCTAAAACTCCACTATAAATAGCATTAGAAATTCCTTCCGCAGTAATTGGGTCAGCAAAACCAGCAGCATCACCAATCAAAAACACATTGTTTTTCACAAAACCATCTGTTCTTGGCGCAATAGGAATTTGAAATCCGTGTTGCGATTCTTTAATGATTGTATTAATACCAAGAGTTTTTAAATATTCTTGGTAGTATTGTTTTAAATTGATTCTAGCTTTTTTTGTTGAAGCAACACCTATAGACAGATGATTCTTCTTAGGGAAACTCCAAGCATATCCGTACGGAATAGCATCAATATCAAACCGTACACTATCTTTTAATCTATTAAAATCTTCTTCAGGAACTTCTATTTCATATTCTAATGCAGGAATTAACTTTCTAGTTTCTTCATTCCATCCAGCCATTTTTGCGGTCGGACTTAAAGCTCCGTCTGCTGCAACAATAAAATTAGCTGTTATTTCTTGTTGGTCTGTGGTTAAAACAGTTTTGTCGTTTTGAAAATCTAAGGAAACTAGTTTGTTGCCTTCCAGTAAAGTAACGCCTAGTTTTTTAGCTTCTTCTACAATCAAATTATCGAAAGAATCACGCATTATCATAGTGATAGTAGGATCTTTACGAACTGTTTGAAAGTGAAGTTTACGTCCTAATAAAATATCTACAGTGTTGAATTCTCTTTCAACCACACTGGTAATATCAAAAGGTAAATCTTTTCGCCCTCTATATACAAAACCACCACCACAAGTTTTATAGCGAGGTAATGTTTCTTTTTCGATAATTACTGTTGAAATTCCTTGTTTGGCCAAATGAAAAGCAGTAGAAGCTCCCGATGGTCCACTTCCTATAACTGCGACTTCAAAATGTTTCATAGAGTAGTACTAGTTTTAATAGGCTACTAATATAAGCTATTCAAAATTTATTCGGGACATGATTGGAAAGTGATCTGAATATTTTGGAGTGTAAGTTTTAAAATTATTAATTGTGGTGCTTTTATCCGTTAATATAAAATCAATACGCATAGGAAAGAAGTAGTTAAAAGATTTCCCAAAACCTTTACCAGCAACTTCAAAAGCATCATTTTTATCTTTACATAATTGTCTGTATACCCAAGAAAAAGCAGTATTGTTAAAATCACCACAAATTACTTTCCTTTTTGTCCATTTTTTTTCATGAGTAAGGAAAGTTTCAACTTGAGAAGCTTGCTTTATAAATCCATTTTTTAGACGACCAATTAGTTTTTCAGAACTTGATTCTCCAAAATTTTCTTTTTTCGGATTTAACCGTAGCGATTGTAAATGCAAATTATAAATACGAACAGTATCCTTATTTTTAATGACATCAATATAAATAGCATTGTTGGCACTTTTTTTAAAGTCTAAAGATCCTTTATTAATGATTTTATATTTTGAGAATATAGCTAAGCCAAAATTATTTTTTTTAGACTTTGGAACATAGTAAGAATATGGATATTTTAAATCTCTTTTTTTTGAATGATGGTATTCTTGAATAGCTAAAATATCAGGATCTTTTTCTTTAATGAAAGCGATAATTTTTTTGCTAATATCTTTATCTTCAATCCAGTTATATAAATTAAACATCCTTACATTATAACTCATCACCTTTACGTCGTTATTACGAGCAGTATTTTTTGAAGAAAATTTGATAAAGGGAGGTAGAAATAACCACCCCAATAGTAAAATTAACCCCGATAATATAAAGTGTTTTCTGAATTTAAAGATCCAGTAGATACAAAATATAGCATTTGTAATAATTAAAAATGGAACAGCTAAACTAGCTACAGAAAATACAGGAACTGTTTTGGGAGAAACAAAGGCTAAAAAGTAAGATAAAAGCAATGCTGTAGCAACAATCGAATTGATGAAGTACAGAAATTTATCTAAAAATGAATATTTCTTTTTCTTAAGCAATGTGTTTATTTTTTTCCTTGTTCAAACAAAAAATCTTTTTCATCTTGAGTCAGAGAATCATAACCAGAATCTCCAATTTTTTCCAAGATAGTATCAATCTTTTTTTGATGATCAGATTTTGTTCTGTACGGCCCTTTTGGTGTTTTGGTATTAGATCTATGTACAGTTTTCAATTTCGTTTTTTTCTTTTTATTTCTTTTGAAAGAGAATACATCTAGCTCTTTATTTCCATAATATTTTACGAATAAGAACCCGAAAAGTGCGCCTCCTAAATGAGAAAAATGACCACCACCATTTCCTCCAGATAAACGTATTAAATCCATTAAAATGAAAAATAAAGCTAAGTGCCATACTTTAACATACACATTAATTAAAGGGATTCTTAATTCGTAGTTAGGAATGTGTGTAGCAGTACCAATAATTATTGCTGAAACGCCTGCTGAAGCTCCAACAATAATATGTTTTGAAGTTTGAAAAACAGGAAAAAAGTTCATTGCAAAAATAAATAGCATTCCACCAAATATAGTACCTAAGAGGTAGAAATTTAATAAATGCTTTTCAGAGAAATATTCAAGGAATAATCGGCCAAAAATGTATAACCAAATACAATTTGAAAGAATATGGAAAAAGCCACCGTGTAAGAAACCAAAAGAAACTAAAGACCATGGTTTAATGATAAACTTATTAAGATCAGAAGGTAATGCAAACCATTCCGTCAAAAAATTTACTCTAGTGCCGTATAAACCAGAAAAAGATATAGATAATAAACCTAAAATAAACACAGCTATGTTTATATATATCAATTTCTCTAGCATAGTTGCGCTGTTAAAATTACCTTTCAAATTATCTAAAAAACTCATTAATTATCTTTAATTATGGTATGAAACCAAGTGAATACAGCAAACATTACTATTGGTATTAAAATAGAAATGTCTTCAGGATATATAAAGTTAAAAAAACCAAGAAGAACAATACTAATTCCATACCAAAATTTACTATTTTTTAACGGATAAGTGGAATTTTGTACTGTGGTTGTGATAGGAATTAAAGAGCAGAATAATGCTATTGATAAAAACAAAGTGTCAAAATCGTTAAGCACATAATGTAAAATTAAACTTACAAATCCAAATAGTATGATTCCTAGAAAGCTCAAAGCAGCTATTTTATCTTGCTTTTTTAATAGATATTTGCTGTAAGAACTAAAAAGTAGAATTGAATTTGAAGCAGGAGTCATAATCCAAGTACCCAATGCAAATGTTAAATACAAGATAATAAATATTGGAATTAAAAAGTTAAAACCAAATTCACTAGAAACTTTAATAAGCAATCTATATGCGAGATAAAAGCCGATAATGAAAATCCATTGAGATTTCGTGCTTTTATTTTGCATCCAAAAGGAATACTTTAAAAAATAACGGTAAATTATATTTTTAGATTTTATAGATTCTAGAGCTCCTGATCTTGCATAATCATCGTTAGGGTCTTTTTGTAGTGCTTCCTTAAAATGAATATCTGCTTTTTTGTAATTTCCTAATTCTAAATTTGTCCAACCAGCATTGGCATGCGTAAAGTAATCTTCAGGATTGTCATATAAAGTATTTTCTAAAGTAGCATAAGCTTCATCACTTCGTTTTAGCTTAGTTAAGGCTTTTGTTCTAGCGTTAAGGCACAAAACATCTTTAGCGTTTACGGCTAAACCTTCGTTTGCAGCATCAAGTGCTTGTTCAAACTTTTTTAACGACAATAAAGAAATAGATTTATAACCATAAAAATTACTGTTATATGGGTTTAAGGCTATAGCATCATTTATATAATGTATGGCTTCTTTAAAGTCACCTTCATTATAATGATAAATAGCCAATAAGTAAAACCCTTCACTTGTATTAGGATGTTCGCTTATTATACTTTTGGCAATATCTTTAAGTTGTGCTGTTTGATTTAATTGTAAATAACATAACCCGATGTAAAACTTTGTATCTACATCGTAAATGTCTTCTGCGAGTGCTTTTTTAAACGATTGTAAAGCATCTTTGTATCTGTTAATGGTGTAGAGTTGTTCGCCACGAGTAAAATGTGCACTCATTACTTTTTAATATTTAAGTAGGCTAAAATATCATCATAAAGACCAGAATCGTTAGCGTATAAAGCATAGTTTTTAGCAGAGCTAAACCATTCTTTAGTGCTGGCATTAACCCTTTTAATAGCTTTTAATAAACTTTTTCCAGAAATGGCTTCTAATTTTCCCGTTTTAAATGATTCTTGTAATTTTTCCTCAATGGCAACATCTATGGTTGCTTTTATATCAGCTCCAGAAAAATCTTTTGATAGTTTTGCTAACTTCTGATAATCAATTTTTTCTACAGGTTTTTCTTCCAAATGTAATTTAAAAATTTCTTCCCTAGCATTTACATCAGGAGGAGCTACAAAAATAATTCGATCAAATCTTCCTGGTCTTCTAAAAGCTGGATCTAAATGCCAAGGTGTATTGGTTGCGGCTAAAATCAATATTCCCTCATTATCAGAGTTTATACCATCTAATTCAGCTAAAAATTGATTAATTAATGTACGCCCTCCGCTTTTAGCCATATCATTTCTATTGGCTCCTAAGGCATCAATTTCATCTATAAAAATAACGCAAGGTGTATTTTTACGGGCTGTTTCAAATATTTCATGTAAATTTCTCTCGCTATTTCCAATCCACATTTCTAAAATATCATTAATACCTACATTAATGAAGTTTGCGTTTATTTCACCAGCAGTAGCTCTGGCAATATGAGTTTTCCCACAACCAGGAGGACCGTATAATAAAATTCCACCACCTATTTTTTTCCCGTAAGCTTTATATAGTTCAGGATGGTTAAGAGGTTGGATAATTTTTAATGAAATTTCATTTTTAACATCTTCCATTCCTCCGATAGCTGCGAAATTAACTTTAGGTTTTTCAAAAGAAGTAGCAAGTTCTTCATCAATTTCATGTGTGGGGCTATTGGCCTTTATTCGTAATTGACTATCTATTTCTTCATCAGAAAAGTCTGGATTAAGTATTAAAATACGTTTATATATTTCTTGCGCATTGCCTACTTCACCCAATTTAATAAGTGTTTTACAATGCAATACTAATAATGAAATATTATGCTCATCATCGGAGCTGATTTCTTCAATGACAACTAATGCAGCATTGTATTTTCCTAATGAGAAGTAAACATTAGCTAAACCTTCTTTGGCCTCAGAAAAATTTCCGTCTCTTTTTAAGATTTCCAAATACTCTTTTTCAGCATTTTCAAAATCATAAATAGCTTCAAAACATTTACCAAGTCGTAATCGTAAAGGTAAATTACTAGGAGAAAGTTCTAAAGCTTTTTTTAAGTCTTCAATAATTTCTTTATACATAATTAATTTTTTTATTTTTTTTCCAATACCAAGCGATTAAGAATCCAATTATAGCACCACCAACATGAGCAAATCTTCCTACATTGTCATTTGATAAACTAAAAGTTCCTAAAATTAGATCAGAGATAACTAAAGATGCAATTAAAAAGTTGTATTGTAGAGGTACAGGTATTGGGAATAATACTATTTTTTCATTTGGAAAGTATGTGGCTGCAGCTGCCATAATTCCAAATACCGCTCCTGAAGCTCCAAGTGCAGGTGTAGAGTATAAACTGTTGACTATTTGTAAATCAGAATTTCTGAAAATTTTTGTAGGGTTTAATACTTCAAAGATTTCGGGTTTAGATAAACCAGAATTTAATAATACATCCATTGAGCTAGTGAATTGAAAATAGTTAATCAAGGTGTAAATAAGAGAGGCTCCAATACCAGAAAAAATATAAATAAATAAAAAACGCTTACTGCCTAAATAATCTTCTACAGCAGTACCAAAAATCCATAAACTAATCATATTTGACAGTAAATGCATTTCATTTCCATGCATGAACATGTGAGTGAAGTATTGCCAAAACTTGAAATTTGGACTTGTAGGATAATGTAGTGCGAGAATATTAGTTAAATCTAGATTTAATAATCTACTACCAAAAAACATGATAATGTTTATGATAATAAGGTGTTTTATAATTGGTGTTATTCTAAGTATCATAGGTTAATGACTAAAAATAGTGTCAATTTCTTGTAAAGTTAAGGTTTTAAATGTTGGTTTACCAAGAGGAGAAACACTGGGTTCTTTACATGAAAATAAGTTATTCACTAAAGTTTCTTGTTCTTTAACGGTTAATACAGTTCCTGTTTTAATTGCTAATGACTTCGCAAAAGACTTAGCCATAACATCATAATGACTAAAACTTGCGTCTGGAACTTCTAGTTTCAAATCATCTAAGAGTTGTTCTAAAATTAAACTAATTTGACTTTCAGATATTGATGTAGGTATACCTCCTATAATTACACTTTCTTTTGTGAATTCATTAAATACAAAACCAGCACTTTCCAAGTCAGACTTAATGCTAAAAATCATTTCAATATCTGAAGAAGAGAACGAAATGTTTATAGGGAATAATAGTTGTTGACTGTTAGCGTCTTTGATTGTGATATTCGTTAAAAATTCTTCGTATAAGACACGTTGATGCGCAAGTGATTGGTGAATTAAAACCACACCAGATTTTATAGTACTTAATAGATATTTTTTTTGAATTTGAAATGTTTTACCTGTTTCAGTTTCTTTTTCACTTTCAAAAAGTTGTTCTTGTTTAACACTGTCGTATGTGTTTACATATAAAGATTCCCAACTACCAGTATCTTTTTTGTAATCGCTTTTAAAAGTATTTTTTTGAGTTGTTTCTGATGATCTAACAGGTTGCGTTTTTTGTGTATTGGAACCTGAAGTATAAGATTGTTCAGTTTTAAATGGATTAAAATCTGGATCAACAATTATTTTTGGTGTTGAAACTGCTGGCTTGTCTTTAAATGTATATGGAGTGTCTAAAGTAGCGTCTCTGTTGAAATCTAATACAGGAGCAACGCTATATTGACCTAAACTATGTTTTACAGTTGCTCTTAGAATTGCATATAAAGCCTTTTCGTTATCAAATTTCACCTCAGTTTTAGTTGGGTGAATATTGATGTCGATTGTATTTGGTGGTACCTCAAAATAAATGAAATACGTAGGATGATATCCATTTTCTAATAAACCATCAAAAGCATTGTTCACAGCATGATTTAAGTAAGAGCTTTTAATGAAACGATCGTTGACAAAAAAGAATTGCTCACCTCTTTTTTTCTTAGAAAATGAAGGTTTTGCCACGAATCCTCGAATTGTCATAATGTCTGTTTTCTCATCCAAAGGAACTAATTTTTCGTTCATCTTATTGCCAAAAATAGCAACAATACGTTTTCTTAAATTACTTTCTTTAAGATGGTAAACTTCATTACCATTATGATGTAATTGAAAAGAAATATTAGGGTGTGCCATAGCAACACGTTGAAATTCATCAATAATATGTCGTGTTTCTACAGTATCAGATTTTAGAAAGTTTCTACGAGCAGGAATATTGTAGAATAAATTTTTAACAGCTAAACTAGTACCTTTAGCAGTAGAGATAACATCTTGGGATGTTATGGTACTTCCTTCAATTTTAATTCCAGCGCCTACATCTTCATGATGTTGTCTTGTTTTTAATTCTACATGAGCAATAGCAGCAATAGAAGCAAGAGCTTCTCCTCTAAAACCTTTAGTGTTTAAATTAAATAAATCCTGAGCGTCTTTAATTTTAGAGGTAGCATGTCTTTCAAAACATAAACGAGCATCTGTAGTACTCATCCCTTTGCCATTATCGATTACCTGAATTAAGGTTTTTCCTGCATCTTTTAATAACAAAGTTATACTAGAAGCACCTGCGTCAATCGAATTTTCTAATAATTCTTTTACGACTGAGGCAGGGCGTTGAACAACTTCACCTGCTGCAATTTGATTCGCAACATGATCGGGAAGTAATTGAATAATATCTGACATTAATTTTTTTTACTAAGAAAACTTGAGGATATAGGCAGCTATTCCAAATAGTAAAGCAACTATAGCGGCTATTCTCAAAGTTGAATTATAATCTTTACTAGATTTATTTTTTTTCCAAGCACTCCTAAGGTTACCTTTACCAAAAACGATAGTTGTGTCATCAGAATCTTCAGTGTGATTAATTGGCTCACTAGATGCGTACTTTTCTTTTAATTTTTCAATACGTTCTTTTCTTTCATCGTAATAACGAGGTTTGTAGTCAAAAACATAATGAGACCTTGTCTTAAAAACTTTATTCCATCCAAGCATAATAATTGATTTTAAAAATTTAATGTATCAATTCAAAAACTACACCAAATACATAATTCAAAATTACGGAATTAATGATAAGCTATCAAGTTGTGATTATATTAAATTAAAAAAGCTAAGTAAATACTTAGCTTTTTAACATATATTTTCAATTGAGTAGTTAAAATCCAACTGCATTTTTGCTAACTCCTTTGTTTTTTAATTCAGCCATTTTAATTGCTGCAACAGCACATTCAATACCTTTGTTCCCTAATTTTCCTCCAGAACGATCAATAGATTGTTGGCGTGTATTATCCGTTAATACACAAAAAATTACAGGAACATCGTATGCTGTATTTAAATCAACAATCCCTTGAGTAACACCTTCGCAAACAAAATCAAAATGTTTTGTTTCTCCTTGTATTACGTTTCCTATTGCAATGATAGCGTCTAGTTTTTCGGTTTCTATCATTTTTTTACACCCATACACTAGTTCAAAACTACCAGGGACATCCCAAGAAACAATATTATTCTCAGTAGCTCCGCAATCTATTAAAGTATCGATTGCTCCTTTGTGTAGGTTTCTAGTGATTTCAGGATTCCATTCAGAAACAACAATCCCAAATCGAAAGTTCTTCGCATTTGGGATTGTGTTTTTATCGTATTGTGATAAGTTTGTTGTTGCCATTTTTATTGTCATTGCGAATGAAATGAAACAATCTCTAAATAAATTACTTCATCATTCTTCCTCGTAATGACGAGAAATTTAAATTTATTCTGCGTATTTCGCGCTGTTTAAATATTTGTCGATATCTCTACCGATTTGAGTAGTAGCATATTTCTCTTTAATTGTTGTATAGAAATTTAATGCCTTATCATATTTCCCCAATTTCATAGCTATTTGACCAGCTTTGAATAAAAACATTGGAGATGTAAACTCATTATCTTGTTTTGTAGCAGCTTTTTCATAATATTCTAAAGCTTCAGCAGGCTGATCAATATCAGCAAAAGCATCACCAATAGCTCCTAAAGCTGTAGGCCCTAATAATTTATCCTCAGAATTAAAATCACTTAAATAAGAAATAGCGTTCTTATAATCTTTTTGTCTTAAATATGTAATACCAGCATAGTAATTTGCTAGGTTACCTGCTTTAGTACTTCCAAAAGATTTTGCGATGTCTAAGAAACCATATTTTCCATCAGCACTACCATTTAAACCTAAGTTGTATAAGCTATCAGCTTTTGCACCAGCAGCTTTTTCAGCTTGATCAAAAAACGATCTTGGGTATGCAAGCTCATTAGCAGCAGTTACTTCATTAGGTTCTGCTAAGAATTTATTGTAAGCTAAATAAGCTAAGATTAGAACGGCAACACCAACTAAACCATAAAATAGAGGACGACTATTTTTTTCTATCCATTGTTCCGATCTATTAGCAACTTCATCGAGTCCTTCAAACGTCTTTGCTACATCACTTTGTGATTCATCAAATGTGTCTTCTATAACTTCTTCTACAACCTTTTCTTTCTTAGGTTTATATCCTCTCTTTTTATATGTTGCCATAATATTTATGAAATTAGTGGCGCAAAAATAGTTTTTTTAATTGGATTTTAAAAGCCGATTTTTCGTTATTTTGCATTTCCTGTCTGAAAATAAACGTAGTTGTGTACTTACAGAAATTATCTTTAGTGAATTTTAAAAATATTGAAAGCCAAACATTTAATTTTGAAAAAAAAATTAATTGTTTTGTTGGTAATAATGGAGTGGGAAAAACGAATGTGCTGGATGCTATATATTATCTGTCTTTCACTAAAAGTTATTTCAATCCAATTGCAGGACAAAATATCCGTCATCATCAAGATTTTTTTATGGTTGAAGGCGAGTACTTAGTCAAAGAGAGGTCAGAAAAAATTATATGTTCTTTAAAGAGAGGTCAAAAAAAAATTCTGAAACGAAATGGAAAAGTTTACGATCGTTTTTCAGATCATATTGGTCAGTTTCCTTTGGTTATCATTTCTCCAGCAGATCGCGATTTAATTATTGAAGGGAGTGAAACTCGTCGTAAATTTATTGATGGAGTTATTTCTCAGCAAGATAAACAATACTTGTCTTCGTTAATAGCATACAACAAAGTGTTAAGTCAGCGTAATGCTTTATTGAAGTTTTTTGCTGCAAATAGAACTTTTGATGAATTGAATTTGAGTATCTACAATGAGCAATTGGTACAGTTAGGTGAAGAAATTCATCGTAAACGGAAAATCTTTTTAGAAGCATTTACTCCAATTTTTAATGATAAATATCAAATTATATCTAATGAAAAAGAGACTGTGAATTTATCGTATAAGAGTCAATTGAATTCAATAGCGTTTCATGAGTTGTTAGATGCGCAATTAGAGAAGGATAGAGTGTTACAGTATACTTCAGCAGGTGTTCATAAAGATGATTTAGTTTTTGAAATAGGAACGTACCCAATTAAGAAATTTGGTTCTCAAGGACAGCAAAAATCGTATTTAATTGCATTAAAATTAGCTCAATTTGAGTTTATTAAAAAACAGTCTAAGATGACACCGATATTGTTGTTAGATGATATTTTTGATAAGCTTGATGAAAATAGAGTTACTCAAATAGTAAATTTAGTTAATAATGATGAGTTTGGGCAAATCTTTATTACAGATACACATTCAGAAAGAACAGAAAATATAGTGAAACAAAGTAATAATCCGTATCAGATTTTTAATCTTTAATCATGGCAAAAAGACAAAATAATAGTATTTCGATAAAAGACTTAATGGGAGCCTTTATTAAAGAAAATAAACTAGAAAAAGGATTTCAAAAAATAAAGATAGAAGAAGCTTGGGAAAAATTGATGGGTTCTGGTGTGCAATCCTATACCAATGAAGTCAAACTTCAAAACGGAACACTAATTGTAAGATTGAATTCTTCTGTTTTACGAGAGGAGTTGAGTTATGGAAAAGATAAAATTATTACAATGCTTAACCAGGAAATGGGAGAAGATATTGTGAAAAAACTAATGTTAGTTTAAGAGACAAGAGACAAGAGACAAGAGGCAAGAGGCAAGAGGCAAGAGGCAAGAGATAGTTGTTATAAATAGAAAATAGAAGAAAATAGGTTTTGGGTAAAGAAGAATTTGAATACCATTTAATAGAAGCATCGAAGTTTTTGAAAGAGTTTACATCGTCTATGGTGAAGAATAGTATATCAAATAATTTTTTATATAAAATTGCTTTCACTTCTGAAGATAATTCTTACTTAAATAACGATGAAAAACAGAAGTTTAAATTTATACAAAAGTATAAAGGTGTTTATCTTTCACAGGGTGAAGTTGTTGTTTTGTTGTCAATGAATGATTTAGTTCCAATGTATATTAATATGTCAATCATAAAATCAACAAAAAGAAAAACGTATGTAGAGTTATTGTGTAGTAAACGATATGTTGAAAAAGAAGAGTTGAATTTTAAAGCAGATGAATTTCCTCCATTTCATCCTCTAGTTCCTACACCTATATTTTATGAAGGAAAAGAAAAGTTTGATATTAACTTCAAGTATCATTTTTTGCAAAAAATGTTTTTTAAATATTTCTAATACATACGAAGTTTTAAATCGTATAACTTAGTACATGACAAAAAAACACCTCTCAGGTATATGTTTTTGATAATTAGCGTTGTAGAGTAGTGTGTGTTTTGTCACCTCGAGCGGAGTCGAGAGGTTTTCATTAAAATCACTAACAATAATAAGGTCTCGACTCCGCTCGACCTGACAACGAAAAAAATATTTATAAGATTTTTGATATGTACTAAAATCGTATAAATAAAAAACTCGTCACAAAAAGTAACGAGTTTTTAATATATTTTATAGATATGTTTAGAACATTTCTCTACCAGCAAAGTGGAAGTTGCTTTCGATTTCAGCATTTTCATCAGAATCCGAACCATGAACAGCATTCTCACCAATAGAAGTAGCGTATAGTTTTCTGATTGTTCCTTCTGCAGCTTCAGCAGGATTAGTAGCACCAATTAAAGTTCTGAAGTCTTCAACTGCATTATCTTTCTCTAAAACAGCAGCAATAATAGGACCACGAGTCATGAATTCAACTAATTCACCGAAAAAAGGACGCTCTTTGTGAATTGCATAAAAAGTTTCAGCATCACGAGTAGTCATTTGCGTTTTTTTCAAAGCTACAATTCTAAATCCAGCAGCATTAATTTTTTCTAATATAGCTCCAGTATGTCCGTTTTCAACAGCATCTGGTTTAATCATTGTAAAAGTTCTATTTGTTGCCATTTTATATTTTGTCTAATTTTTAATTTTGCGCAAAAATACATTTTTTAATGTTACTTACAAGTTAAGAATAAGTTTGATAGGGTATACTTTTGAATCAATTTTTGTTTATCTATTTTCTAGTGAAGTAGCTTGCTTAAGAAGAATGCTGTTTTAGTAGAAAATAAAAAATAATCTTGAACATATAATATTTTGTTTTAAAATGAGTTTTCTCTTGAAGGTTTACTTCAAGAGTATTTAGGGAAATATTCGGATTGTTTGTAAGAGTTCAAGTAATAACAAATAGAGAAGTAATACATATGAAAAGAATATTAAATTGTATATTCGCTGTCTATGATTCTAAAGAATTTTAAAGAACTTTCGAACTATTTAAATACGCCTAGAAGTATTGTAATAATTGGGCACAAGAACCCTGATGGAGATGCAGTTGGATCTACTTTAGGGTTAAAGCATTATTTTGATAAAAAAGGACATCGTACTCAGGTATTAATGCCGAACGAATTTCCAGATTTTTTACATTGGGTTCCAGGTGTTAAAACAGTATATAGGTTTGATCGTCAGAATAATCAATGTGTGAAAGCATTAGCAAAATCAGATATTATTTTTCTATTAGATTTTAATGCATTACACAGAGTAGGAGATGATATGCAAAATACATTGAAAAAATATGAAAATGATTTTGCTTTGATAGATCATCATCAGCAACCAGATGATTTTGAATACATGTATTCAGATACCACTATGTCTTCTACCTGTCAGATGGTATATAACTTTATAGAGATGTTTGATGATTTAGAATTGATCGATGAAAACATTGCCACTGCATTATATACTGGGATAATGACAGACACAGGTTCTTTTCGTTTTCGTTCTACAACTAGCAGAACCCACAGAATTATAGCTGATTTAATAGATAAGGGAGCTAAGAATGATCGAATTCACAGTAGTATTTACGATGCAAACTCTCATAATAGATTGTTGTTACTAGGAAGAGCACTAAGTAATTTAAAAGTAATTCCAGAGTACAATACTGCATACATCACATTGAATCAACATGATAAAGATGAATTCAATTACGAGAAAGGTGATACAGAAGGGGTCGTTAACTATGCCTTATCTTTAAAAGGAATCGTATTTGCTGTTATTTTTATAGAAGATGTTGAACAACGTATTGTTAAAATATCATTCAGATCTAAAGGGAGTTTTTCTGTAAATAAGTTTGCTAGAAACTATTTCAATGGAGGGGGGCATGATAATGCTGCTGGAGGAAGATCCGAAGAAAGTATGAGCGCTACTATTGGAAAATTTATAGCATTATTACCAGAATATGAAAACGACTTATTGAATTCTTATGAGTAATACGTGGATTGTTATAATTATGTCGAGTCTTATTTTTATAAGTTGTAATGCTCCAGAGGCAAGAAGACCTAAAAAAAAGACAACCTCTAATTTTTATAAAGAAGTACTAGAGCAGAATATAAAGCTCAATCAATTAGAGAAAAAGCATATAGAGCAACATCTATCTAAAGATACAGTTAATTCGTACTTAAATTCTCCTAATGGCTTTTGGTATACGTATAATAAAAAAGATACCATAAATTCAATAACACCAGTGAAAGGAGATGTTGTGACGATATCGTATACGATTACTGATTTTTTCAATACACCTTTGTATGATAAACAAACTAAAATCTATAAAATAGATAAAGAAGATTTTATTCCTGCATTACAGGATGGAATAAAGTTGATGAAAAAGGGAGAAACCATTACTTTTGTCATTCCTTCTTACCGAGCTTTTGGTGTTACCGGAGATGGAGAAAAGATAGGAATGAATCAAACGTTAAAAAGTACATTAACATTAATCGACATTAAAAAAGTAAATAATGAAATTAACTAAGGTTTTGGCTATTACAGCCCTAGGGGTTACTATTGTTTCTTGTAACAATACCAACCAAGTGAAAACAAAAACAAGTTTAGATACGTATTTGGATACTGTAAGTTATGCACTTGGATTGAATACAGGAGTTAGAATGAGTACAGATGAAGCTGCTAAAGAGTTAGATTTGGATTTATATATCCAAGGATATTCTGAAGCAAGAGATTCATCGAATGTAACTTTAATTGATAGAAAAGATGCTGAGCAAATAATTGGTTCTTACTTCCAAAAGCTTAGAATGGATCAAATGAAAAAGAGAGAAGAAGAAATGAAGAAGAAAGCTGCTGAGCAGTATAAGGATTATAAAAAAGAAAACGAACAATTTTTAGTTGATAATAAAACTAAGGAAGGCGTGAAAACTACAGCAAGTGGTTTACAATATATCGTTATTAAAGAAGGTTCTGGAGAAAGTCCTAAGACTTCAGATAGAGTTAAAGTAGATTATCACGGGACTGTAATTGATGGAACTAAATTTGATAGTACAATGGAGCCTAAGAAAGATCCTATTGTATTTGGAGTAACACAGGTAATTAAAGGTTGGACTGAAGGTTTACAGTTAATGAAACCTGGAGCGAAATATAAGTTTTTTATTCCTCAAGAATTAGCTTACGGTTATCAACAAAGAAGTGCTGTTATAAAACCTTTTTCAACATTAATATTTGATGTGGAATTGTTAGAAATAGTATCTAATCAACCTGCTCAAACAGGACAAACACATACCAAAGGAGACGGGCACGGTCACTAATAAACTTTAAAAAAAGACATTGATGATGTATCACAATGTCTTTTTTGTTTTAAATTTAAAATCATGAAATCATTTAAATTTTTAATAGTAATAGCAATACTAGTTTTATCTTCTTGTAAAACAGTGAAATATCCTGAGCTTTCAGACGGTCTGTATGCAGATATTCAAACGAATAAAGGAGATATTTTGATAAAATTACACTCAGAAATTGTTCCAATGACTGTGGCTAATTTTGTGTCTTTGGCAGAGGGTACTAATCCTAAAGTTACGGACTCATTGAAAGGTAAGCCATATTATGATGGGATAAAATTTCATAGGGTAATTAAAGATTTTATGGTTCAAGGAGGTGATCCTACGGGTACTGGTAGAGGTAATGGAGGCTATAGATTTGATGATGAATTTCCTTTAAATGAAAAAGGAGAATTAATTTATAAACACAATAGTGCTGGTACATTGTCTATGGCAAACTCAGGACCATCAACAAATTCATCTCAGTTTTTTATTACTCATAAAGAAACTCCATGGTTAGATGGGAAGCATTCTGTTTTTGGGAAAGTTACTTACGGACAAAATATTGTAGATACAATTGTTAAAAACGACTACATTAATAAAGTTGAAATTATAAGAGTAGGTAAAAAAGCAAAAAAATTTAATGCTGCTGAAGTTTTTTTAGCAGAATTATCGAATGCTGATGAGCGCAAAAAAGAAAGAGAAACAAAAATTAAAATAGCAAAGGAAAACCTTAGAAAAGAACTAAAGTATTATGATGCTATTACAACAAAATCTGGACTTAAAGTAGTTAAGATTAAAGAAACTACTGGAAAGAAAGTTAATCCAGATTTACCTACAACGGTTCATTACACATTATTAGATGATTTAGGTAATAAAATAGCATCTAGTGTAGATCAAAATCAGCCTTTTACATTTACTATAAATGATCCTAATTATCCATTAATTGCAGGATGGAAAGAAGGTGCTTCTATGCTTAAGGAAGGTGAAAAAGCACGTCTTTTTATTCCAAGTTACTTAGGTTATGGAGAGGTAGGTCGCTTACCTGTTATCAAACCAAATACAGATCTTATTTTTGAAATTGAAGTTTTAAAAGTTGGGAAATAGTATATTAGACGCATTAATAGAAAAGGATAAGGCATTACTTATTTATCTAAATAATTTAGGGAATGAGAAATGGGATGCGCTGTGGTTGACAATTACCAATCAGTTTAATTGGATTCCTTTATTTATAGTGATACTGCTAGTTTTAGCATGGAAACTTGGGGTTAAAAAAACAGCTTTCACGTTATTGTTTATAGTAGTTTTAGTTGCTTTTTCAGATCAATTTACAAATCTTATTAAGAATTTAACAGGAAGGATAAGGCCTTGTAATGCTTTAGAAATGCAAGAATATTTAAGACAGTTTTCGTATAAACCTGGAGGTAAAAGTTTTTGGTCGGGACATGCATCGTTGTCTACAACATTTACTACGTTTATCATTTTAATTTTGCGAAAAAAAATAAAATATATTTATTTTCTAGTTTTATTTCCTTTAATCTTTGGATACAGTAGAATTTATTTAGGAGTTCATTATCCAGTAGATGTTACTGTTGGATTTCTGTCAGGAATTGTTCTAGGAACTATTTTTTATAAGCTGTATTCTTTTCTCTTTTTAAAGATATTTAAAGAACGATTATAGTTATCTTTTTTAGTTTATTTTCAATTTTAAATTAATAAATAAGGATAAAAAATATAAGTAAGGTTGAATAAGGTATACTTATTTGTGGGTAGCTTATTTAAGTTAAGTTTTTTTATTTTTACAATAACTATCAATATTATATAAGATGAAGAAGCTATTATTATCATTATTTATATGTACAACAGTCAGTTCGTATGGACAAGAACTGGAGACTATTCTATTAGCGAGGGAAGACGCAGCAAAGATTACTAATGCATATTTACAGCCTGCTTTTAAAGGTTTTATTTATAGCATGAATAGTGGATGGTATCACACAGCTAAAGTTCATAAAAAGTTTGGATTCGATATTACTATAGGAGCTAGTGCCTCTTTTATACCAGAGGAAGAAGAGATTTTTGATTTGATGAGTATAGAATTGTCAAACAACACAACATTTAATACTTCGATTACACCTACTGTTGGTGGAGATGGAGCTCCAGCAACAATAAACTATCAATCTACTGTTATGGGGCAAAATGTGTCTACAAGCTTTCAAATGCCTAATGGTGTAAAAGAAGAATTGCCTCTCAATTCAGTACCTGCTCCTTCAATTCAAGTAGGTGTAGGCTTACCGTTTAAATTAGATGTTATGTTACGTTATACCCCAAAAGTAGGATCAAATAATGTAGAAGGAGATGTTTTTGGGTTTGGATTGAAGAAAGAAATTACCGATTGGTTAGGGATTGTAGGTAAAACGCCATTTCATCTTTCTGTATTAGCTGCGTATTCGAATATGAATGTAGATTATACTATTGGAAATGTAAATTCTCAGGAGATTACTACAAGAAATGCACAAGCAGAATTTAATTTAAATGCTTATACTTTTCAGGCTATAGCTTCAGTAAATTTACCAGTAGTGAATTTTTATGGAGGTGTTGGGTTTAATTCGGGTAATACAACTCTAAATATGTTAGGTGAATATACATTAACATACAATACGGGAAACCCTGTTTTACCTAATGTTAGTGAAACAATCAATGATCCTTTTTCTCTCAAAGAAAGTGTAAGTAGTTTTAATGCAACTATTGGAGCTAGATTTAGTTTAGGCTTTTTTAAACTTTTTGGAAGCTATACATTACAAGAATATGGAACATTAAATGCTGGTATTGCATTTAGTTTCAGATAAGATTAGAATTAGTTCTAAATAGCTATAACGCTATTTTAGGACAACACATTATAAATACTTTTAAGAGCCTAGTAGATAACTAGGCTTTTTATTTTTAAAATAACTTATTTCTATATAACGTTCTTGTAGACTGCAAGTGTTATTTATTAATAATTCTTTAAAAACTCATGGTAATTACCATGAGTTTTTGTTTTATATCAATATGCAAATAGCTATTTTTGTACAACTTATTAAATAAATTTCAATAAAAAATATATAAAATGAAAGTAACAGTTGTTGGAGCAGGTGCAGTAGGTGCAAGTTGTGCTGAGTACATTGCCATCAAAGATTTCGCTTCTGAAGTAGTATTAGTAGATATTAAAGAAGGTTTAGCAGAAGGTAAAGCAATGGATTTAATGCAAACAGCTTCTTTAAATAATTTTGATACTAAGATTACAGGAACTACTGGAGATTATAGCAAAACTGCTGGTTCAGATGTTTGTGTAATAACTTCAGGTATTGCTCGTAAGCCTGGTATGTCTCGCGATGAATTATTAGGAATTAATGCAGGAATTGTAAAAACAGTATCTGCTAGTTTAATTGAGCATTCTCCAAATACAATCATTATCGTAGTATCTAATCCAATGGATACGATGACATACTTAGTGCATAAAACAACTGGTTTACCTAAGAATAGAATTATAGGTATGGGGGGAGCTTTAGATTCTGCTCGTTTTAAATATAGATTAGCTGAGGCTTTAGGAGCACCAATTTCTGATGTTGATGGAATGGTAATCGGTGGTCACTCTGATAAAGGTATGGTGCCTTTAACTCGTTTAGCTACTCGTAACTCTGTTCCTGTTTCTGAATTCTTATCTGAAGAAAGATTAGAGCAAGTAAAGCAAGATACTAAGGTTGGTGGAGCTACTTTAACTGGTTTATTAGGAACTTCTGCTTGGTATGCTCCAGGTGCTGCAGTTTCTGGAATGGTTCAAGCTATTGCTTGTGATACTCAGAAAATTTTCCCATGCTCTGCTTTATTAGATGGAGAATACGGTTTGTCTGACTTATGTATTGGAGTTCCTGTTGTGTTAGGAAAGAACGGAATTGAACGCATTGTAGAAATCAACTTAAGTGATGCTGAAAAAGAACACTTAGCTTCTTCTGCTGCAGCTGTAAAAACAAATAATGGAAACTTAGAATTGTAATTAATTTTAAGATATAATATTCAAAAGCAATCTCTATTGAGATTGCTTTTTTGTTTTATCTTAGTTTTAAATTTTTGAAAGTGAGTGTAATTTATAGAAAAGTAAAATCAGAAGACAATCCTTTTTTAGCAAAAGTGATTCGTAATACAATTGAAGAGTTCGGTGCGCCTAGAACAGGAACTGTATACTCAGATGAATCTACAGATCATTTGTTTGAGTTATTTGAGGTGCCGAAATCAATACTATGGGTTGCTGAAGTTGAAGGTAAGCCTGTTGGCTGCTGTGGTATTTTTCCAACTGAAGGATTAGAAAAGGGGTATTGTGAATTAGTGAAATTTTATATTTCTAGTGCAGTTAGAGGAAAAGGTATAGGTAAAGAATTAATGTTGAGAAGTATTAATGCTGCAAATGAGATGGGATATAAAAATGTGTATTTAGAAAGTTTACCACATTTCTCTAAGGCCATAGCAATGTATGAAGAATCTGGATTTAAAACATTAGATACTCAACTTGGTAATTCAGGACATTCTAGTTGTAATGTTTGGATGGTCAAAAAAATAGGATAACGCACGAAATGTGAAAAAAATCTTAAAATATGTTAAAAAAACAAAACTACTGTAAGATGAAAGATAAACTTACGTCTTAAGTGCAAGAGACGTATTTAAAGTTTCTTTTTCATAGTTTTTCATAGCAATTTCCCGCTTCTACTTAGAAGCGGGTTTTTTATTGGCACGACAAAGTATGTGTTCTAAAGAAGGCTTGTCTCGAAATTTAAATGGAACGTCAATTATTAATGATTCGTAAGATTATTACCTAATACTTTATATTATTTTAATAACTAGTAAAATAGAGTAGTTTAGATGTTATTTTTTATATTGATGAGGATTCTCTCTGATTCCTTTTTTGAAAATTTTTCTAATACTAGATCTAATAAAATTATCGATTCTTAAGAATGTATCTTTTACTTTTTCTTCAGGTCTTCCTCTAAAAGAAGTAACATGAAAGTTATCAGTAGTTAGAATAGGAGTATCAGAAAAGTAATAATTAGATACACAACACCTTGTCTTATTGAGTAGAACTTTGTTTACAGAATGCCATGATTTTTCATGCGTAGCCATAACAACTAACCGATTAAACTTACTTTGTATAACTAAAGGTTCTTTTTTTAAACCATCAGGCCATAACTCTAAGTTGCCTCCATTATTAATGTCCCAATTAGGGGTAACATAATACAGTAAATTTAAAACGCGCCAGTTATTTCGATCTTTATCATGAGAATTATCTAAATGTGGATTCAGAAAACCTCCTTTCTCCATTAAAGAAAGACCACCAGCATAAAGATTAGGATCTGCATATACATTTTCCAATTCACATATTTCAGAAATTAGCTGTACAATTTTTTTATCTTGAAATGCATAAACCACTTTTTCTAATAAAGGATTGTATCTATTCATTTGAAAAGCAACAAATTTGAATTCTCTTAAATCCTTTCTTTTAATAGCTTCATCTTTAGTTGGAAAAACATTGAAGATTTGTCTTGATAACTCCTCTGGTAATACATCGTCAACATAAAAAAAACCAATTTTACCTTTAGTAGTTTGAAATTGTCTTTTTAAAGCTACTTTATTGTTATTTAATTGATTAAAAATAAGGTTTATGATGGTTTCCTTTTCGTACTCCATGCGATACAATATTTAGTAAACGATAATACATAAAAAAACGGCCAAAATAAAAGAGAACTCAAATTTGTCTTCAAAGAAGTTTCTTCTTTGTAAATTAGCCATTTGCCTGTTTTTGAAATACCAGATGATGAACATTCTGCAATACAAATATCAGTAATTGTGAAAGTAGTTTTAGCTTTAAATAAAGTTAGATTGAAATGATAATCAGCTAGTATTTTATAGTTCAGATTATACTTTTCTGTTTGAAATAATGCTTTTCTAAAGAATGTTCCTTGATGATGTACAGCATTTCGGATCAAAATTTTCCAATTCCATGAAGGAGTTTTAACCGTCTTTTTTTGATTGTAGATAAACGGATAATATTCTTGTATTTTGTATACAACTTTACCAAGGATTAAATCGATGTTTTTGTTAAAATACATTTCAAGATGATGTAATACGTTTGGATTGTATAATCGATCATCACTTCCCATAAAATATAACCATTCTCCTTTAGCTAATTTAATTCCTTTGTTCATAGCATCGTAAATACCATTGTCTTTTTCAGAAATAAAGTGAAATTTAGGAGATAATGTCTTTAAAAAGGGAATAGTTCCATCAGTAGAAGCACCATCGATAATCCAAACCTCAAAATTTGTGTACTCTTGAGTATTAATACTAGATACACATTCTTTTAACTTTTCTAAGTTATTGAATGAAGGGATGATTATGGAAACTTTAGGTTGTATGATCGAATTATTTAAAATATGACTTTAGTTTTAACTGTTCTTTTTCCCAACACAATTCTTCTTTTGCTATTTTTTGATTTTGTTTTATATCTTTTAGTAAATCTTTATTAGTAAGCATTGTAGTGATAGCGTTTGCGATGGCTGTTGGTTGATAAGAATCTACAATGACACCAACTTTGTAAGAGTTTACAATATTAGAAATTTCTGGTAAGTTTCCAGAAATCAATGGTAATTCAGCATGAATATAGTCAAATAATTTATTAGGTAAAGAAAACTCAAAACTTTTTCCTAGAGGTTCTTCTAGAACCATTCCAATAGTTGCAATTTTTGTATAATTGGGTAGCTTTTCATGAGCTATTCTACCCAAGAAGTGTACTCTTGATGTTAAATTTTCAGTAGAAACAAAATCTCTTAATTCTTGTTCAACTTTCCCATAACCAATAATTACTAAATCAACATCAGAAAGTAAATGAAGTGCTTTAATCATGGGTTTAATACCTCTTCCAGGATTTAATACACCTTGATATAAAACAACCTTATTTTTGGTAGGGAAACTCACATTTTCTTCAATAATTTCTCTATGAAGTAGGGGTAAGTTTCGAATTAATCCCATATGATTTTCATGACGATCATTATAAAACTTAACAATAGATTCACTAACAGTATATGATTTTTTGATTTTAGGTAAGAAGAAGTACTCTAACTTTCGCCAAAACCCCTGTACAAATGTTCTTCCTTGTAGTTCAGGACCTTCAGAAAATAATTCATGACTATCATAAACCAGTTCTGTATTTCGCTTTAAAGCATTGGCAAAAAAGCAAGCAGGCAATGTGTCTAAGTCATTTGATAAGATATAAGAATAGTTACGAAAGAGTAAATAGAAAAATAAGCGAATATTATATTCAGCATAAAAAAGAACGTTGTTGTTAAACCAATGTTTTTTTCGAACCATTTGGTATGGTCTCTTTATTTCAATAGTATTTGGTAAAACTCTACCATACACTAAAACATCAAAGTTGTTTTCTAAAAGATAAGAACAAACTTTATGAACTCTTTGATCTGTAGAAATATCATTGGTAACAGCAACAAAAACTTTTTTTTTCAATACCTAAGCATTTTCATTTTTATTTTGTGAAGGAGTTTGTTGAACAACTTCAAAGAGTTTTCCACCTTCACATTTTACAGTTTTTTGTTTAAATTTTACAATGAGTTGATAATCATGAGTTGCCATTAAAATAGTTTTCCCACTTTTATGAATTTCATTTAAAAGTTCCATAACCTCTAAAGAAGTTCTAGGATCCAAATTACCAGTAGGTTCGTCTGCTAAAATTAATTCAGGATCGTTAAGTAAAGCTCTAGCAATAGCGACACGTTGTTGCTCTCCTCCAGAAAGTTCAAAGGTTTTCTTATAATATTTTTCTTTCATTCCAACCTTGTTCAGAACCTCATAAATTTTTTCTTTTCGTTCATTTTTATCTTTCCATCCAGTAGCTTTTAATACAAACTCAAGATTGTCAAAAACATTTCGATCGTTTAATAATTTAAAATCCTGAAAAACAATACCCAATTTTCTACGTAAAAAGGGAATATCTTTTTCTTTCATCTTCTTTAAATCGAAACCAACAATACTACCTAAACCACGTTGTAATCTAAGGTCTCCATATAGTGTTTTTAACAAACTACTCTTTCCACTTCCGGTTTTTCCTATTAAATAATAGAAGTCTCCTTTGTTTAAAGTGAAATTAATTTTAGATAAAACTAAGATGTCTCTCTGATAAATATCCGCATTTTCTAGATGCAGTATTGGTTCTTGCATAAAAAGATATTTTTACAAATCTATTATTTATTATCAATTTGCCCCACTTTTTTTATTTTTGACAATTATTAATCAAACAAAACAGAAAAATTAACGTTATCTTACTGGGAACGATACAAAGATAAATTCTAATATGAAATATAAATATTTATTTATAACACTTTGTTGCTTTTTGGGTTTTTTACATGTTGAATCGCAAAATACTGAAGTACAAACTAATATTGATGCGAAATTTCATCGAGCGATAACTTTGTACACTAATAAAGCGTACTCGGGAGCGCAAAGAGTGTTTAAAGAAGTGTCGGAAAATACTGCAAAACATAATTTACAAACTGATGCGGATTTTTATGATGCTATGTGTGCCATTAAATTGAATCAGACAGATGCAGATGAAAAAGTGCTTGATTTTGTTAAGAAACATCCTTATAGTAGTAAAAAGGAAAAAGCATTTTTAAATGTTGGTAACTATTATTTTGCAAATAGAAAAGCTTCCCATTCTTTAAAATGGTATACTAAAGTAAATCCTGCACTTTTGAATGAAGAAGAGAAGAAAGAGTTAAATTATAAAATGGGATATGCGCTTTTGGTGTCTAATTATTTTGAAGACGCTAAAGAGAAGTTTGCTACTTTACTAGGAGATCCTAGATATGGAACTGATGCCCGATATTTTTATGGGTACATAGCATATCGACAAGAAAATTATGGAGAGGCTGAAGATAATTTAGCACAGTTGGCAGATAATGAAACCTATAAGTCTGAAGCGAATTACTACCTGTTAGATATGGCATTTAAGAGCGGTAAATTTGATAAAGCTGTTGAAATCGGAGAAAAGATTTTTCCCAAAGCAAAAGAAAAGCAAAAATCAGATATTAGTAAAATCATTGGAGAGAGCTATTTTAATTTGAAAAAGTATGATAAAGCAGTACCTTTTTTAAATCAATATCAAGGAAAAAATGGTAAATGGACGAACACAGATTATTATTATTTAGGATATTCATATTATAAATTAGAAGATTATGAAAGTGCTATTAGCCAGTTTAATAAAATTATTAACGGGCAAAATAATGTGGCACAAACCGCATATTATCATTTAGGTGAATGTTATTTGAAGTTAGATAAAAAAACAGAAGCTCTAAATGCATTTAAAAACGCAGGGGAAATGAATTTTAACCCTGTAATTACTGCAGATGCAGATTTGAACTATGCTAAATTAAGTTATGAAGGAGGAAATCCATACAAAAGTGTTCCTGAGGTATTAAAAGAATATTTAAAAAAGTATCCACAATCTCCAAACACACAAGAGATTTCAGGATTATTAATTACATCATATTTAAATCAGCAAGATTACCAAGGTGCAATTGATTATTTAAAAGAGAATCAGAACCCTGATAATAATAAGTTAGCAAATGAAGTATCTTTATATAGAGGGATACAATTGTTTAATGAACAAAAATTGAAAAAATCGTTACCTCATTTCTTAATAGCAACAGGTTCTGTAAACGATACAATCAAAAATAAAGCACATTACTGGTTAGCAGAAACTAATTATTTAGTGGGGAATTATGAGAATGCTGTAAAAGATTTTACAGCCGTGAGCAGTGCTAATTTTGAAGAGGCTAAATTATTGAATTACAATATTGCTTACGCATACTTTAAGCAAAAAGATTATAAAAATTCAGCAAAATATTTCGAAGCATTTTTAAATGAAAAATTAGATGATAATGATCTAAATGACGATGCTTCAAATCGTTTAGGAGATTCGTATTACGCCTCAAAACGTTATGGAAAAGCAATGCAAGCCTACGAGAAAGTAATACAAGAAGGAGGCGCAGGAGCAGATTATGCACAGTATCAGAAAGCTATGAGTAATGGATTGATAGGTGACAATAGTGCAAAAATAAATGAATTAACAAAGTTGATTAATGATTTTCCAGATTCAAATTTAAAAGATGATGCATTATTTCAATTAGGAGTTACTTACACTTCTAAAGGAGAATCAAATCAAGCGAAAAAGGCATACAATCAGTTACTATCAGAGCACAATCAGAGTGGTTATGTGCCTACAGTACTACTACGTCAAGGATTACTAGAATATAATAAAGGAAATACTAAAGATGCGCTTTCAAAATTTAAGGAAGTAGTAGCAACGTTTCCGAATTCAAATGAAGCAAAACAAGCTGTGGCTAGTGCAAGGAATGTATACGTAGATATAGGAAAGGTTAATGAATATGCTGCTTGGGTAAAAACTATAGATTTTGTAAATGTATCTAATAGTGACATTGATAATACTACATATGAAGCTGCTGAAAATAAGTTTTTGGAGAATGATAAGCCAAGAGCAATTAGTGGATTCAAAACATATTTAAGGGAATTCCCTAATGGATTACATGCTTTAAAAGCAAATTTTTATTTAGGACAGTTATACTTCAATGATACAAAAAAACAAAGTGCAATTCCTCACTATTCGTATGTAATAAAAGCAGGAGTAAATGAGTTTTCTGAAGAAGCTTTAGCAAAATTAAGTCAATTGTACTTGGATAAGGAAAATTGGAAAAAGGCAATTCCACTTTTAGAACGTTTAGAAAAGGAAGCAAATATCGATCAGAATATCATTTTTGCGCAAAGTAATTTAATGAAAGGTTATTACGATAAAAAAGATTATGACAATGCGGTTGTATATGCAGAAAAAGTACTTGGAAATAGTAAAATAGATGAAATAGTAGGTGAAGATGCTAGAATTATATTAGCACGTTCTGCCATGGAAACAAACGATTTTAATACTGCTCAAGATTATTACAATGCTTTAGATAATACAGCAACAGGAGAATTAAAAGCGGAAACATTGTATCATAAAGCTTTTTTCTTGTATGAAGAAAAAGCATATGAAAGTTCTAATGAAGAGATACAAAACTTAATTGCAAATTATTCTAAATATAAATATTGGGGTGTAAAAAGTTATATCATAATGGCTAAAAATTATTATGAACTTAAAGATGCATATCAAGCAACTTATATTTTAGATAACATAGTGAAAAACTTTACTCAGTTTAAAGATCTTAATGAAGAAGCTAAAAATGAGTTGAATAGAATTAAGAGTAAAGAAGCAAAAACTAATGAATCAATTAACGCTAAACAATAAAAGAAAGCGCATGAAACGAGGGATAGTAGTTGTTGTAACACTGTTTGCTGTAAGCCTTAGTATGGCACAGAACAAACCGAACACAGAAAAATCTAAAGATACGATCATAAAAACAGAGGTAGTAGAAGTGGTAACCTCTTATGCACCTAAAGTTACAGATGCATTTAAAATTAAGAAGAAGCCTGTAATTAAATTATCGGATAAAGCAAAACGAAAGTCATTAGAATACAAGTTAAAATCAATTCCTGTAACTTCTAAGTTTAAACCTAAAAGTGGCGTGTTAAAAGGCATTGATATAGGAGATAGAGAACGTTTGTTTGATAATTATTTATCACTAGGTTTTGGAAATAATATAACTCCTTTTTTAGAAGCTTATTTTCAAAATACTAATGCTTTTGAATATGAATACGGGGGGAAGATCAATTTTATTTCATCTCAAGATCCTGTAAAAGATGCAATTTTAAGTAGCAGTTATTATAATGCAAGTATCGACCTGTTTTTAAAACAAGAAATGCGCTATTTTGATTGGAAAGTTGGTTTTAACGCCTATAGAAATAAATATAATTGGTATGGTTTACCTTCTGATATTGTGTTTTTAGATACAACGATTAGTACAATTGAAGAAGATCAAACCTATCAGTATTATAATATGTTTGGGTCAATCTTTTTCCCTGGAAGGGCTACAGAAGAGATCAATACTTCTGTTGCTTATTTTACAGATAATCAAGATTCTGATGAAATTCATGCTGATGTAGATGCTAAATTTGCTGTTTCTTTAGGAAGGTTTGGATTGAATTACGAAGATTTAGAGGTTAGAACTTCTCTTAATTTTATTCTGGGTAGTTTTGATCGATCATATTTAGATCCACTTCAAAAGATAAATTACAGTTTTGCTACAGCGGGTGTACATCCATCATATGCATTTTCTTTAAAAGATTTCGATATTAAGTTGGGGGCTAAAGCCTATTATTCTTTTGATTTAGAAAATACTGAAGGAAAGTTTTTTGCATATCCTGATGTTGAAGTTAATTATCCAATTATTCCACGATTTGCTAATATATATGCTGGGGCTAAGGGAGATTTAACTGTGAATTCTTATGAGAGTTTTTCTAAAGAAAATCCATATGTGTCTCCAACATTAAATATTCAACAATCGAGTGAAGCTTTTGATGCTTTTGGAGGTTTTAGAGGGATACTAAGCGGTAACTTAAATTATAATGTAAGGGCAAGTTTTAAGAAAGAAGAAAGTAAAGCCTTTTTTGTTTTGAACGAATCAGCATCAAATGGTATAGCTATTGGTTTTCCTAGTGGAATTTTATTTAGAGGGTACAATTATGGAAATTCATTTGATGTAATTTATGATGACATTACCACTGTTGGATTCTTTGGAGAAATTACGTATGATTTTTCTAGAAAACTCAATTTGGGTTTAAATGCCGAGTTTAATTCTTATGATACAAACACACAAAGTGAAGCTTGGAATTTACCACAAATTAAAGCTGATGTTTTTGCAAATTATAAAGTGAAAAAATGGTACGCAGGAGCTAATTTGTATTTTGTAGGTGATAGAAAAGGTGCTCAACGTAATGGTACAACTTTCACTGCAGTTGATTTAGATGGGTATATCGACTTAAATCTTAATGGAGGATATCATTTTAATGATTTATTTTCAGTTTTTTTACAAGCAAATAATATCACGAATAGTAGCTATCAGCGCTATACTAATTTTAATGCGCAAGGTTTTCAAATTATAGGTGGGTTTATTTGGAAGTTCGATTCTTTATTCTAATAAAAATCGTACTTTCAAAGTATGTTAACTTATATATCTAATTACATTACAGCATTAGTATGTTTGATCACATTTTTCGTTATTCAAAGAATATATCACAAAGAAAAATCTAGAGAATTAAAAACGAAATCTGTTGAGGGAATAAAGTGGTTCGCCTTAGCTATTTTTTCTTGGGGATTAGGAGCTTTTCTGAATATAATACTTATAGATTTCTTTAATGTATCTGCATCAAATAGTATTATAATTAGCATTGGAGTACTGTTTTCTTTATTGAATTCACTTTTCATTTTACTGTCAATTCCGTCCATACAGCATAACGAGAAAAGAAGTATTGTAATCCGAATTATAGAACGTTTTACAAATAAAGAAGTATTCATCATTTTCGGAGGAGTATTAACCATGATCGCTTCAGTTTTTATAATTTCTTTTTACACAAACAGTCAAGTGAATTCGAGTAATAATGTAATTTGGTTAATCGATATTCCAATTTCTTTAGTAGTAGCTTTTGCATTACTACAAGAGTTAAATAAAGCGTTTAAAAATAGAGGAATGCGTTTTATGGTGTTACCAACACTAGCTTTGTTTTTATTGATTGTTGTTGCAGTTACACATCGAATTTTTCCAGAAGAAAGCGTGTCAAATTGGGTTGACACGAGTGTTTGGAGTGTCCTAGGTATAGTATCAAGTATTTCATTTAAGTTTTTGTTCATACTCTTGTTTACGATCTTACTATACAGTTGGAAATTATTAGCTGAGAAAGAAGAAAAACAAACAGAGTTACAAAATACTAAGCTCTTACAAGAAGATTTAATTCTTGAAAATGAAAAGCTACAAATAGCGAATGAAAGTCATTTAAGCACAATAAAAAGTTTGAAATCAGAAATTTTAGCAGAGAAAAAGAAATTCAAAGAGCTGCAATTAGCTTCTAAAGTAGCGTTGTCTGATCGTCAAAAAGAAGTATTAGGGAATTTAGGAATTTGTGGGGAAGAAAAATCATATACTGAAATTGCTGAGGCTATGAATATAAGTGTCGACGGATTTCAAACTCATATTTATCAAATCAAAAAAGTACTTAATATTTCAGGAACAGGCGGAAAAGAACAGTTAATTGCTTATGCTAAAGATCACGAATTACTTGATTTTGCTACGATTCAACATGATTAACCATATGCTTAATCATTGCTGCTTTTAAAAAGAGCATTGTGTAACCTTTACATGCTTTGCCTTTACAAACATTTTTGTGTGAAACATTTTAATCACACAAATTATGGCATTTCTCATTCAAGAAGTACAAAGCTTAGATCAACAAATTAATCAATCTTTTCATGAAGCGACGAGTTGGTTTACCGATGCAATCTTATATCAAATTCCGATAACAAATACCATTTCTATTCCTTGGGTGTTAATCATTCTTGTACTTGGCGCATTGTATTTTTCAATCTATTTCAAAGGAATAAATATCCGTAGCTTTTTAACTTCAGTAAATATTATTAGAGGAAAATATGATCATGTTGATATTCCAAATCAAGAAGATATTAAAGAAACAATACGAGTTGAAGGTAACGGAGAGGTTTCGCATTTCCAGGCATTAACAGCGGCTCTATCAGCAACAGTGGGTTTAGGTAATATAGCCGGAGTTGCCATTGCCTTATCTATCGGTGGAGCCGGAGCTACATTTTGGATGATTGTTATCGGATTACTCGGAATGGCGTCAAAATTTGTCGAATGTACTTTAGGTGTAAAATATAGAGAAATAGCAAAAGACGGAACTGTTTTTGGCGGACCGATGTATTATCTTAAAAAAGGTTTTTCACAATTAGGTTTTTCTAAAGTAGGAAAATTGTTGTCGATTTTATTCGCAGTAATGTGTATTGGAGGTTCTTTTGGAGGAGGAAATATGTTTCAGGTAAATCAAGCATTTAAACTATTTGAATATGTTACTGGAGCAGAAGAAAGTTTTATTTATGGAAAAGGTTGGGTTTTCGGATGTATCATGGCCATTTTTGCTGGAATAGTAATTATTGGCGGAATTAAAAAAATAGCAAAAGTAACAGACAAAGTTGTGCCTGTTATGGTGGTCGTATATGTGCTTGCTGTTATTGTAGTTTTATTAACTAATTTTTCTGAAATTCCAAATGCGATATCACAAATTATCAACGGAGCGTTTCATCCAGAAGGAATTGCAGGTGGTTTTATTGGAGTTATGATTCAAGGTTTTCGTCGTGGCGCATTTTCAAATGAAGCAGGAATCGGATCTTCTTCGATAGCACATGCAGCAGTGAAAACGAATTATGCAGCGAGTGAAGGTTTAGTAGCTTTATTAGAACCTTTTATTGATACTGTTATTGTTTGTACTATGACAGCCTTGGCGTTAATTATAACAGGACAAATAACCGCTGGAAATGAAGTGTCTTTTGAACAAGGAGCAATTTTAACTTCTAAAGCTCTAGAAAGTAGTATTTCTTGGTTTCCATATGTGTTAACTATAGCTGTGATTTTATTTGCGTTTTCTTCTATGATTTCTTGGTCGTATTATGGTTATCAAGCTTGGACGTTTCTCTTCGGAAGAAATAAAACTATCGGAAATATTTACAAAGTCATCTTTTGCATATTTACAGTTGTTGGAGCAGCAGCGACTTTAAATGCAGTAACCGATTTTTCTGATGCTATGGTTTTTTCTATGATGGTACCTAATATGATAGGTTTAGTTGTATTAGCTCCGCAAGTATTAAAAGAACTTAAAAAATATAAATTAAAGATCAAGTAAAATAAACATTAATTAAAAATGTGTTTATAAGAACATGAAACTTACTAGAAAAAAAATAAAACCGTAATTTTAAACTCCATTAATTAAACCAAAACATGAAAAAAACTCTCATTTTTCTGTTAACAGCAACTATAATTAGTAGCTGTGATACAGATAAAAAAGAAAAAGCTAATGAAACTAAAGCTGTTGCTACTGTTAACAAAGCAGAGCAAAAGAAAGATAGTGCTAATATTAAGCATTTTTTTAATGCAGCATTAACTGAAGGAAAGTCATACGAATGGCTACGCGATTTAACTCAAAATATTGGAGGTCGTTTATCGGGTTCTCCACAAGCTGCTAAAGCTGTTGTTTGGGGTGAACAACTAATGAAAGACGTAGGTTTAGATTCTGTGTGGTTACAACCTGTTATGGTGCCACATTGGGTTCGAGGAGAAAAAGAAGAAGCGTATTATACTGTAAACGGAAAGAAAAAAGATGTTCCTGTTTGTGCTTTAGGTTTCTCAATTGCTACTCCTGCATCTGGAATTAAAGCTGAAGTTATTGAAGTAAAAAGTTTAAAAGAAGCTGAAGAATTAGGCGACAAACTAAAAGGAAAAATAGTATTCTTTAACGGAGCTTTCGATGAAACTTTAATCAATACTTTTCAAGCTTACGGAGGTTGTGTTGGACAACGTTTTTCTGGAGCAAGAATTTGTGGACAGTTTGGTGCTAAAGGAGTAATTGTTCGTTCAATGACTAACGGAATTAATGATTATCCTCATACTGGAACAATGAGTTATGGAGAAATGCCAAAAGAACAATACATTCCTGCAGCAGCAATTAGTTCGAGAGAAGCAGAAAATTTAAGTGCAGATTTAAAAAAGAATCCAAGTTTACAGTTTTACTTCAAGCAAAGTTGTGAAACATTACCAGATGCGCCATCTCATAACGTTGTAGGTGAAATAAAAGGAAGTGAAAATCCAGAAAAAATTATTGTTGTAGGTGGACATTTAGATTCTTGGGATTTAGGTGAAGGAGCTCACGACGACGGAACAGGAGTTGTACAATCTTTAGAAGTAGCCTACTTATTAAAGAAGAATAACATAAAACCTAAAAATACAATTCGAATCGTATTCTTTATGAATGAAGAAAACGGAACTCGTGGAGCGAAAGAATATGCTAGATTAGCAAAATTGAATAAAGAAGTTCATGTTGCTGGTTTGGAAAGTGATGCAGGTGGGCATACACCTAGAGGTTTTTCTATTGACGCAAATGCAGAAAATACGGCTTTAGTTCAAAGTTGGAAAACGTTATTAGCTCCTTATGGTTTACACGATTTAATTAAAGGTGGAAGTGGAGCAGATATTTCCCCGTTAAAAGACGATCATGTTACTTTAGCAGGATACAGACCAGACAGTCAGCGTTATTTTGATTATCACCATACGTCTACTGATACTTTTGACAAAGTAAATAAAAGAGAATTAGAGCTAGGTAGCGCGTCTATGACAAGTTTAGTCTACTTAATGGATAAGTATTTATATACAGACGAAAAAGTAAAACCATAATATGGAGCAGATGTTTTTGTATTCAAGGTTTCTCATGGCGGTAATGTTAATAGCTATCGGATTTCATCATTTTTATAAACCTAAATTTTATTATCCGATCATACCAGCTTTCTTTCCTAAGCTTTTTATCACCTATGCTACTGGTATAGTAGAATTAGTTATAGGAATAGGTTTGTGTATTCCAAATTATCAGAAATATGCAGCTTTAGGAATGGCTTTGCTTATGATTGCATTTTTACCATTACACATTTGGGATATTACAAGAGAGAAGCCAGCAATGAAAACAAGAAAAGGAGCTTACATTAGGCTTGTTATTCAATTTGTTTTGATAGCCTGGGCTTGGTTCATATTCAAAAAACTAAACTAACTTAAATGAAAAAAATAATTCTATTATCAGCATTAGGATTCTTAACATATTCTTGTCAACAAAAACAAAAGGTTGATGTTATTGTTAAAAATGCGAATGCTTATACTGTAAATAAAAACTTCGAAACTGTTGAAAGTTTTGCTATTCAAGATGGGAAATTTGTAGCGGTTGGATCAACAACAGAAATTGAAAATAAATATGAAGCAACTTCAGTAATAGATGCTGAAGGAAAAGCCGTTTATCCAGGTTTTATAGATGGACATTGTCATTTCTTTAGATTCGGATTGCAATTGCAACAAGTAGATGTAGTTGGAACAAAAAGTTATGATGAAGTTTTAGAAAAATTAGTTGCTTTTCAGAAAGAGAAAAACCTTCCTTTTATCACAGGTAGAGGTTGGGACCAGAATGATTGGGAAGTAAAAAAGTTTCCTACAAAAGAGAAATTAGATCAACTTTTTCCAGATACTCCTGTAGCAATCACAAGAGTTGACGGGCATGCAATGTTGGTGAATCAAAAAGCTTTAGATGTTTCTGGAATTACAAATGATTCTAAAGTTGAAGGAGGAGAATTTATCAAGGAAGATGGAAAACTAACAGGAGTATTAATTGATAATGCAATGGATTTTGTAAAAGTTCCTGTGGCTTCTAAAGCAGAACAAATTCAAGCCTTAAAAGATGCAGAGAAAATTAATTTTTCTTACGGTTTAACAACTGTTGTTGATGCAGGTTTAGATCAAGAAACAATCGAGCTCATCGATAGTTTACAGCAAGCTGATGATTTAAAAATTAGAATGTATGCAATGGTTTCTGCAACGCAAAAGAATTTAGATTACTACATTAAAAAGGGAATTATTAAAACAGATCGTTTAAATGTTCGTTCTTTTAAAGTTTACGGAGACGGAGCTTTAGGTTCTCGTGGAGCTGCATTAAAAAAGCCATATAGCGATCGGCATAATCATTTCGGAGCATTAATTTTTTCTCCTGAACGTTATAAGGAAATTGCAAAGCAAATTGCGGATTCAGAATATCAAATGAATACGCATGCCATTGGAGATTCAGCAAATTATTTAATGTTGAAAACATATCAAGAAGTTTTAAAAGGTCAAACCGATAGACGTTGGAGAATAGAACATGCACAAATTGTAGATCAACAAGATTTTGATCTGTTTAAAAATGTAATTCCATCAATTCAGCCTACACACGCAACTTCAGATATGTATTGGGCAGCAGATCGAGTAGGAGAAGAAAGAATAAAAGGAGGTTATGCTTTTAAACAGCTGTTAAATGTATACGGAAAAGTAGCTTTAGGTACCGATTATCCTGTAGAAAGAGTCAATCCATTTTTAACTTTTTACGCTGCTGTTGCTAGAAAAGATTTAAATAATTATCCTGAAAACGGATATCAAATGGAAAATGCCTTAACCAGAGAAGAAACGTTGAAAGGAATGACAATTTGGAATGCCTATGCTAATTTCGAAGAACATGAAAAAGGAAGTATTGAAGTAGGTAAAATGGCAGATTTCATCATCTTAGATCAAGATATAATGAAAGTAGATATTAACAAAGTACCTAAAACAAATGTTTTAGAAACGTATTTGAGTGGAGAGAAAGTAAAGTAGGTTTTACTTAAATTATTCAAAAAGTAAGGGTTCTTTTAAAATTCTGTGTAAGGAATTGAGAAATGACCCGTTTTTAATAGTATGAGATCTATAAAAATATTCACTGGACTATTATTTTTAGTATTGTCTATCTATGGACAGCAAACTGAAAAGGAAGCATTAAAAGAATTATCTTTTTTAATTGGAGATTGGAAAGGAACATCAACTTCATATTCAAAAAAAGGAGTAAAGAAAGTGTCAGTAACCGAAAATGTAAGTTATTTATTGGATGGTGATTTAATTCAACTTAATGTGAAATCGGAATGGATTGCGTTACACACTATTATCAGTTATAATGTTAAGGATAAAAAATACTACTATTATCCATTCACAAAGAAAGGAAATAAACAAGGATATAAAGGAGAAATGGTTGATGGGAAGTTTATGGTATATTTTGATGAAAGTACTCGATTAACTTTTACAAAAACAACTAAAGGAGAATTTCATGAGTTTGGCGAGCGTTTAGTTGATGGAAATTGGGAGAAATACTTTGAGGATATTCTAGAACTTCAAAAAAAATAAATTACAATTTGCGTCTTTTTTAAAAGTTTCATGTCTATTAAGTGAAATTTTAAAATAAATATTATGACGTATAAAGGCGAATGTACCTGTAATTGTGAAGGATGCAAGACAGGAAGTTGTACAAATTGCACTTGTGAAAACTGTACATGTTCAAATTGTAACTGTTAATTAAAAATAATTTAAATAGAGTTTCGATGCATTGTTGTTGAAACTCTATTTTTCATAAATTATCTTTGTATATATGAATACTCATGAGATTTGGATAAATTACAGTGAAGATTTAAAAAGGTTTATTTTTAGTAAAGTTAAAAATGAAGCTACTGCAGAGGATATATTACAGGATACTTTTTTTCGAATTCATAGCAAACTAGCTACATTAAAAAATGCATCTAAACTGAAACCTTGGGTGTTTGCAATAGCTAGGAATACCATGTATGATCATTTTAAAGCTTTAGGGAAAACAATTACATTTGATATAGTTGAAATCGCTTTTGAAGATAATAAGAATGAGCATTCAGAGCTAGATTGTTTACCAGGAATTATTAAAAATCTTCCTGAAAAATATAGAATACCATTGTTTTTGTATGATATTAAAGGCATAAAACAACAAGAAATTGCTAAGCAATTAGGCTTACCTTTGTCTACAGTAAAGTCACAAGTTCAAAGAGCTAGAAAACTGATTATGAAAGGGTATATGGATTGTTGTGGTTATACAGTTAATGAAAAAGGTAAATTAGTAGGAGAAATTAAAGAAAAAGAAGATTGTAAAGTTTGTAGTCATGTTAACCAAAGCAATAGTTGATCATATTTTTGAAGATGTACATTTAACGGTACAAGAACGCACGCTTATATTTTCTAAATTAGAGTATGTTACTGTTAAAAAAGGACAAGTATTACTCACCCAAGCACAAGAAATAAAGAATCAATTTTTTGTAATAGAAGGTTGCTTACGAACTTTTTATTTAGATGAACTAGGTAAAGAGTATACTTTACAATTTGCAGTTAAAGATTGGTGGATAAGCGATTACATAGCTTTGTGGACAGACAATAAAACGGTTTTAAATATAGAATGTATACGAACTTCAAAATTAGTTAGTATTAGTCAGAAATCACTAGATCAGCTTTTTGTTGAAATTCCGAAACTTAATACTTTTTTTAGGCAAAAATTGCAAAAGGCTTTCGTAAGACAAGAGAAACGAATTTTATCAAATCTGACAAAATCTGCCAAAGAACGTTATTTAGATTTTATTAGAGTTTATCCTGATTTTGAAAAGTTTATTAAAAATTTCCATATCGCTTCTTATTTAGGAATAACTACGCAAAGTTTGAGCAGAATACGAAAAGATATTGCGCAAAACACATAAATTACCATACATCAATTTTTATCTCAAAGCTCAGTTTTATTTTTGTGATATAATTTGAATTACAGAATTTATGAAAAAAGTATTGTTTGTATTAACCAGTCACGATAAGCTAGGAAGTACAGAAGAAAAAACAGGTTTTTGGGTAGAAGAATTTGCTAGTCCGTATTATTATTTAGCAGATAAAGATGTAGAAATAACTTTAGCATCACCAAAAGGAGGACAACCACCAATTGACCCTAAGAGTGAATTGCCAGATTTTCAAACACCAGCAACAGAGCGATTTAATAAAGATGAAAGTCTTCAAAATCAATTAGCCAATACAAAAGTATTAGGAGAAGTTAAAGCAGAAGATTTTGATGCTGTTTTTTATCCAGGTGGTCACGGACCATTATGGGATTTAGCAGAAGACAAAGATTCAGTTCGTTTAATTGAAGATTTTTATAACAGTAATAAACCAGTAGGAGCAGTTTGTCACGCACCAGCAGTTTTTAAAAATACAACGAGTAATGGAGCGTCTTTAGTAAAAGGGAAGAAAGTTACCGGATTTAGTAATACAGAAGAAGAAGCTGTTCAATTAACGGAAGTAGTACCGTTTTTAGTAGAAAACATGTTGCAAGAAAATGGAGGTCAGTACTCAAAATCTGAAGATTGGCATCCGTATGCAGTTGAAGACGGACATTTAATTACTGGTCAAAATCCAGCATCATCAGAATTAGTAGCCGAATTATTATTAAAGCAATTGTAATAAGACCTAAGAAAACCACTCAATTACTTGAGTGGTTTTTCAATGAGAAAGAAAAACTACTAAAAACTACGAAATAATGTTTGACTTACTTTTTAGTGTATTTTGATTAGCGTTTTGCTAATTTTTTCTTTGTTTAAGCTTCACTAATGTCTAATGGCATATCCTGCCGCTTTACCAAGTTTTCTTAAATTCATTAAAATTATTTTTATTAAATCTCTCATAATCATTTATAATTAATTGGTTAATTATTCCTTTCATTACAAAAGTACGATCAAGACCTAAGTCATATTAACTCAAAAGATTTAGATATTAGCTCATTTACAATTTTGAGTCAAAACTAGAATCACTTCATTATAAATGTTACATTTGAGAATAAGTAAGGTTCTTTTTTGTAGAACTATAAACTGTAATATTTATAAAATTAGTTTTGGAACACACATTAACACTTATTCGTTATATTAATAAAATAGTTGAGTTAGATTCAAATGAAGAACAAGTTATAATTGATGCTTTAACGCTTAGAAAATATTTAAAAGATCAATATATAGTTCAACAGGGAGATGTTTGTAAATGCATCAATTTTATTTTAAAAGGATGTACAAAAACATCTTATATGGATAGTAACGGTCAAGAACATATTGTTATGTTTTCTATTGAAGATTGGTGGACATCGGATATGGGAAGTTTTATAACTCAAACACCAGCAGATTATAATGTTCAGTGTATAGAGAATACAGAGTTATTACAGTTGAACTATACTACTGTAGAAGAGTTGTTTGTGAAAATTCCAAAACTAGAACGATTCTTCAGAAAAATAACAGAACGAGCTTTAGTAGCTTCTCAAAAGAGAATTATTACAAACTTCAGTGAAACGGCTAAAGAGAGGTATTTAATTTTTAAAGAGAATTATCCAGAAATAGAAAAGAGAGTACCGCAATATTTGTTAGCCTCTTATCTTGGTATTACAAAAGAGTTTCTAAGTAGAATAAAGAGTAAATTAGCAAGAGAACCGAAAAGTTAAACTAGTTTAATATGATTTCATAAAATAGATCATTTTTACCTTCGTCTTTCTTACGGAAATTTGTTGTGTAATTTTTATTAAAACAAATACGATGAAGAATTTATTCAAAAAAGGATTAGGAATTGCTCTAATTGCTCTAGTTACAGTTTCTTTTACAACAATTAAAAAGGAGAAGAAACAAATCAATATAAGTGAGAGTAATATTGAATGGAAAGCTTATAAAGTGACGGGTTCTCATAAAGGTACGGTAAACATTAAATCAGGATATTTAAGTTTTGAAGACGGTAAATTATCAGCAGGGTCAATTACAATTGATATGACGAGTATCAATACTACTGATTTAACGGGTGAATATAAAAATAAACTAGATGGTCATTTAAAATCTGGAGATTTCTTTAGTGTAGAAAAGTACAATACGTCAACTTTAGATTTTTCTAAAGCGAAAGCTAAAGGGAAAAATGCTTACGAAGTAACAGGGAAATTAACCATTAAAGGAATTACAAAGTCAATAAAGTTTTTAATTTCTATTTACGGAAATAAAGCTACAGCTTCTGTAAAAGTTGATAGAACGAAATATGATATTAAGTATGGTTCTTCTAGTTTCTTCGATAACTTAAAAGATAAAGCTATTTACGATGAATTCGATTTAGTTGCTGATTTACAATTTAAATAAAGAGCTATAGTTTTACTTTATATTTTCAAACATCATTTAAAGCATAAGTTTTGAATGGTGTTTTTTTATACATTAGAGGTGAAATTAATTGTAAAGTTGATATGAAATCTTTAGAGGAGTTTTATTACAATCAAGAAGATGAAGTAAAAGAGTGTTTACTGGCTTTAAAAAGTTTGATATTGAAATATAATGATGAATTTATTCATAAGTGGTATTATCGATTACCTTGTTTCATGTACATGAATCAGATATTTTGTTATTTATGGATTGATAAAAAAAGTAAAACACCTTATATCGCTATAGGAAAAGGAATTCATATCAATCATCCTGATTTGATAAAAGAAAAACGGACTTTTACATCAAAATTAATGGTTGAAATACACCAAGATATTCCAACCACTAAAATTTATGCTATTTTCGATGAAGTAATGAAGTTGTATTAAATAAATTACCTTCTTCTTTTCTTTTTAAATCCTTTATTCTTTCTTCTCGATTCTTTTACACTGGTTACTGTATCGTTAAATGTATTTTTTGTTTTTCCTGGCTTGTTCTTTCTCCAAGATTTATCTTCAGGTAAAAGCTTTTTAACTAAATCCGTTTTTCCAACTTTAGTCAATGTGTCTTTAATCCACTTTCTATTTTCCTTTTTGTACCAAAAGAAAAACTTATGTTGATCTAATTTTTCTTGACGTGTTTTCGCTGTCTTAACAGGTTTTAAAGTGTATGGATGATAACCACTATAGTAAATAACTGTAGCAACAGTCATTGGAGTAGGAGTAAATCCTTGAACTTGTTCCAACTGGAATCCCATATCTTTAGTCTCAGCCGCTAAGTTTGCCATATCTTCTGGTTCACAAGCTGGATGACTAGAAATAAAATATGGAATTAACTGAAGTTTCAGTTTGTTCTTTTTATTCAAACGATCAAAACGATCTTTAAACTTATGGAAATACGTAAAAGATGGTTTACGCATTAATTTTAAAACAGGATCTGAAGTATGTTCCGGAGCAACTTTTAATCGTCCAGAAACATGATTTTTCATCACTTCTTCAGTGTAATCATCTAATTCTTGCGGATCAGCATTTTTATTGAATTCAGGAACCAACATGTCATGGCGAATTCCACTTCCAATAAATGATTTTTTTACCTTCGGATGCGCATCAACAGCTTTATATAATTCTGTTAATGGTTTATGTGAAGTATCTAAATTACTACAGATAACAGGTGAAATACAAGAAGGAGCAACACATTTGTCACAAATCGATTGTATTTTTCCTTTCATCTTATACATGTTTGCTGAAGGTCCACCGATATCAGATAAATATCCTTTAAAGTCGTCCATTTGAGCAACTTTATCAACTTCTTTTAAAACAGATTCCTGACTTCTACTGGCAATAAACTTTCCTTGATGTGCAGAAATTGTACAGAAACTACAACCACCAAAACATCCTCTATGAATATTTATAGAGAATTTAATCATTTCAAAAGCAGGAATTGGTCCACGCTTATTGTATTTCGGATGCGGTAATCTTGTATATGGTAAATCAAAGGAAGCATCAATTTCGTTTTCCGTCATCGTTGGAAAAGGAGGATTGATCACTAATTTTGTATCTCCAATTTGCTGAAAAATACGTCGAGCAATTAATTTGTTAGATTCTTGCTCAATAATTTTAAAGTTTGATGCAAATGTTTTTTTATCCTTTAAACAAGCTTGATGAGAAGCAATTTCTACATCTTCCCAATTTTTGTTTTTAGGAGTTTTCTCATCAGGTTTTACTAAAAAAGCAGTTTGCTTAATCGTACGCAAACTAGAAAAAGGAACACCTTTTTGTAATAATTCTACAATTTCACGTAACGGTTGTTCTCCCATTCCATACACCAACATATCAGCTTTAGAAGTTTCTAAAATCGAAGGCAATAATTTATCCGACCAATAATCGTAATGTGTTACTCTTCGTAACGAAGCTTCAATTCCACCAATAAGTACAGGAACATCCGGAAATTTTTCCTTTAATATTTTTGAATATACAGAAGTGGCATAATCTGGTCTAAAACCAATATCACCATTTGGTGTGTAGGCATCTTTATCTCTTTTCTTTTTGTTAGCCGTGTAATTACTAACCATAGGATCCATACATCCACCAGTAATAGCAAAGAAAAGTCTAGGAGTTCCTAATTTTGAAAAATCTTGTAAATTATCATTCACATTAGGTTGTGGTACAATAGCGACACGTAAACCATAACTTTCTAATATACGCCCAATTACTGCAGGACCAAATGATGGATGATCAACATACGCATCTCCGCTAAACAAAATCACATCTAATTCATCCCAACCTCGAAGTTTTACTTCTTTGTTAGTCGTTGGTAACCAGTCAGAAAGTCTTCTTATCCTCATATATTGCAAAAGTACGGTAATATTGACTAATTCTCATATATTTGGAGAGGATAAAACAGTTTATATAGATGCATTGTAAAAATTGTAATGAAATATTAGAAGATGAGGCTTTGTTTTGTGACCATTGTGGAGCAAAAGTTATACGCAATAGAATTACATTAAAATTATTACTAAAAGAGCTTTTTTCTAGTTTTGGATGGGATAGTTTATATTTTACCACACTAAAAAAAATGTTATCTAAACCTCAAGTAGTGCTAATTGAGTATCTTGAAGGAGCAAGAAAAAAATATGTTAATCCTTTTGCTTATTTGGCGGTTGGTGCGGCGTTATCTGTTTTAGTTTATAATTTTTTTTCAGAAGATTATATGAGAGTAAATCAATCTATTAATGAAGAAGGAAATAAACAATTAGTTGAGTTAGCTAATACAGATTTATCCAAATTAAAAAATATTTCTAAGGTAGAATTATTAAAACTAAAGAAGGAGCAAGAAGCAGCTAGATTAACATTAAAGTTGAATGAAACTATATTCACTTTTATGTTAAAATATTTTAACTTAATATCATTTCTATATCTTCCACTGTACGCTTTATTGAGTAAATGGACATTCCGAAGGCCTCATAATTATGGAGAGCATATTATAATGAATGCTTACCTTTTTGGTACTTTAATGTATTTTACAATCATACTTTTTTTATTATCAATTGTAATACATCCTAAAATATTTTTTATAGGAGCTATGGGGAGCATTTTATATTACCTAGTTGTATTTGGTAAAATGTATAATTTGAGTTTCAAGGGACATGTTCTTAAACTATTGAGGTTTTTATTAATGTTGCTTTTACTTTTCTTATTAATTGTTATAACAGTTGCTGTTGTAATGATAATAGGTGCTATTTTAGGGTATAAGCTTAATGTTTTAGGTTAAAAACCTAAAACTATAAACAAAAAAGTAAATCCATTAATTCTTATTGTATCACTACATGTGGAACTTTTTCAAGATCCCAGTCGATAACCAAACCACCAGATAGAGATTTTGCAACATCCCTACCATATAAGCATTCACATAAATATAATGCCGCTTCAAAAGATTTAGCACCACCGGCAGAAGTTATATATTTTCCATCATGAACAAATAGTACTTCTTTTCGAATATCTAACTTAGGGAACATAGTACGCATTTTATCGATATCGGAAGGGAAAGTTGTAGCGACCTTATCGTTTAAAACGCCGGCTTTTGCAAGTACAAAGGCACCATCGCAATGTGAGGTGACAAATTTAGCCTCTTTATCCACTTTTTGAACAAAAGCAATCATTTTTTCGTCATTCAAATCTGAATCTAAGTGATGTTCAGCACTAGGTACAACCAATATATCTATTTTAGGTAACTTATCTTTTAAATAGTTGTAATCAGGAAGAATACGCATACCTTCAAAAGTAGTAATAGGGGCGTCTGTATTTGCTACAGTAAAAACATTCATAGCTTTAATTCCTTTTCTGAATATGGTATGTTGAAAAATATCAAAAGGAGCAGTTAATTCTGTATTATATGTTCCGTCCATTATCAAAAAAGCAACATTATATCGATCAGGGTTTAAATTAGGAAAAGTTTTAACTGCTTTTCTTTCAGTCTTTTGTTGTTGGCAAGCTGTCAGGCAAATAGCAAATACTAGAAGTAATATTTTTTTCATTTATAATTTTATTTTGATAATTTTTTTAGTGTTTAAAAATAAGTGTTTTATATCACTTCTGTTTTTATTAAGAATAATTACGAGTCTTTAACAAAACGTTAAGAAGTAATGGTACATCCATTTATTAATTTCGATAAATTTTTCAACAAATTTACTAATGAATATAAAATTATTATCAAGAATTCTTATCATTCTTATGACTTTGGGTATTACTATTGATGTTGATGCGCAAAGAAGAAGGAAAAAGAATAAAAAAAAGGAGGATAAAACCATGACTCCACCTAAAAAAAGACCTAAAAAAGGGGGAATACAACCTTATGATAAGGTCGTAACAAAAACACACAAAACAGATGAAGGTCTGTTTAAGGTGCATTTAAAAGACGAAAGTTATCTTTTTGAAATTCCAGATTCTTTACTTGGTAAAGAAATGTTAATGGTAACTAGAATAGCAAAAACAGCCAACGGTATAGGATTTGGTGGAGGAAAACAGAACACACAAGTGTTACGTTGGGAAAAGAAACAGAAAAAAATATTACTTCGTGTAGTTTCGCATTCTGTTGTAGCGGATAGTATATTACCAGTTCATGAGGCTGTTGTAAATTCGAATTTCGAACCAATTTTATTTTCTTTTCCAATAAAAGCATTTAGCAAAGATTCAACAGCTACTGTAATTGATGCGACACCTTTGTATGCTACAGATGTAAAAGCGTTAGGTTTTCCTCAATCTAGAAGAAGACAGTATAAAATTACACGAATGGATAAGACTCGTTCTTTCATAGATCGTATTAGCAGTTATCCGAAAAATATTGAAGTTCGTCATGTAAAAACTTATTTTTCTAATCAACCACCTTCAAATGGAAGTGTAGGTTCGATTTCTTTAGAGATGAGTAATTCAATGATTTTACTTCCAGAGAAACCTATGAAACGTCGTTATTTTGATCAACGTGTTGGTTGGTTTGCTAGGTCACAAACAGATTACGGATTAGATGTTCAAAAAAGTAAATCTGTACGTTATTTAGATCGTTGGAGACTAGAAGTTAAGGACAAAGACAAAGAAAAGTTTAACAGAGGTGAATTAGTAGAACCTAAAAAACCAATTGTTTATTATATCGATAGAGCTACACCAAAAGTATGGAGAAAGTATATTAAGCAAGGTATAGAAGATTGGCAAGTAGCTTTTGAAGAAGCAGGTTTTAAAAATGCAATTATAGCTAAAGATCCACCAACAAAAGAAGAAGACCCTGATTGGAGTCCAGAAGATGTACGTTATTCTGTGGTTCGTTATTTAGCATCACCAATTCCAAATGCAAACGGACCTCACGTAAGTGATCCAAGATCTGGTGAGATTTTAGAGTCAGATATTAATTGGTATCATAATGTAATGACATTATTACACAATTGGTATTTTATTCAAACTGCTGCGATTAATCCAGAAGCAAGATCAAATCAATTTAAAGATGAGATCATGGGGCGTTTAATCCGTTTTGTATCTGCTCACGAAGTAGGACACACGTTAGGGTTACCTCATAATATGGGAAGTTCAGTAGCGTATCCTGTAGATTCTTTACGTTCAGCAACATTTACAAAAAAGTACGGAACAGCACCATCTATTATGGATTATGCGCGTTTTAATTATGTAGCACAACCAGAAGACAAAGGTGTAGCGTTAATGCCAAATATTGGAATTTATGATAAATACTCTATCAAATGGGGGTACAAACCAATTTTAGATAAGACAGCTGAACAAGAGAAACCTGTTTTAGATCAATGGATTTTAGCACATGCAGGAGATCCTATGTATCGTTTTGGAAGACAACAATTCGGAGTTATTGATCCGAGTTCTCAAACTGAAGATTTAGGAGATGATGCTGTAAAAGCAAGTCTATATGGTATTAAAAACCTAAAGCGAATTCTGCCAAACTTAATTAAATGGACAGCTGAAGATGGACAAAATTATAGCGAATTAGAAACAATGTATGATCAGCTTTTAGGACAATACAACCGATATATGGGGCATGTTGCTGCTAATATTGGAGGAGTTTATGAGTATTACAAGACATACGATCAAGAAGGTGCTGTTTACACTCATGTGAGTAAAGCTCATCAGAAAAAAGCGATGCAATTTTTACAAGCAGAATTGTTCAAAACTCCAACATGGCTATTAGATGAAAATATTTTCAATAAAATTGAAAATTCTGGTAGTATAGAACGTTTAAGAAGAACACAAGTTAGAACATTGAATAATGTATTAGATTTCGGAAGGCTAGCAAGAATGATTGAAAATGAAACATTGAATGCTAAAGAGGCCTATACGGCGATTGATATGTTAGGAGAGTTACGAAGAGGTTTATGGAGTGAATTGACTAGCGGAAGAAAAATCGATACGTACAGAAGAAACTTACAAAGAGCACATCTTGAGCGCTTACAATTTTTAATGAAAAATGAGCAACGTCCTATTCCACCTAGATTTAGAAGGTTTTTCGGAGGAACAAGAGTTGATGTAAGTCAATCTGATATTAGAGCAATAGTTAGAGCAGATTTAAAAATTCTAAAAAGAAACATAAGAACTGCTATCACAAGAACTTCAGATCGTTTAAGCAGGTATCATTTACAAGATGCTGTAGAACGAATTAATGATATTTTAGATCCTAAGTAATTAGGAGCGTTTTAAAGAGGTCTTTTACAGACCTCTTTTTTGTTTTATATTTACTTCAAAATCAATCAAAACTAAACATGAAAACATTACTAAAATTAGTCTTAGTTGCTAGTTTCATTCTGAGTTGTAATACACCTAAAAAGAGTGAAGGAGAAAACACAAAAAAAGCTAAGCAAGAAGTTAAACAACAAGATACATTTGTAGAAGATAATTATACTAAGAAAGAAGTAAAGATAACTATGCGTGATGGTATTAAACTTCATGCAACTATTTATTCGCCAAAAGATACGAGTAAAACCTATCCAATTCTTTTACAAAGAACTCCGTATAGTTGTAGACCATATGGAGAAGGTAAATTTAGAAGACGTATTGGGCCAAATCCGAATTTAATGAAAGAAGGAAACATTATTGTTTATGAAGATGTTCGTGGTCGTTGGATGAGTGAGGGAGTTTATGATAATATGCGCGCGTACATTCCGAATAAGAAAGAAAAAGAAGCTGATGAAACTACTGATACATATGATACGATTGATTGGTTAGTAAAAAATGTGAAGCATAATAATGGAAAAGTAGGAACTTGGGGTATTTCTTATCCTGGACACTATGCCACAGTTTCTACAGTAGATGCGCATCCAGCATTGAAAGCAGCTTCACCACAAGCATGTATTGGAGATTTCTTTTTTGATGATTTTCGCCATAATGGAGCATTTTTATTAAGTTATTTTAGAGCAATTTCTTTATTTGGAACCTATAAAGATCAACCAACTGATACAGCTTGGTATTCTTTTCCGAACATGAAAACTCAAGATCAGTATCAGTTTTTCTTGGATAAGGGTCCTTTGAAAAATTTGAATGAATATTTTCAATATGATAGAGTAGATACTAAAACAGCTGCAACTGATAAAAATAGAATTGATGACTTCTTCTGGAAAGAGATAGTTGAACATCCAAATTATGATAGTGTTTGGCAAAGTAAAAGTATTATTCAACACTTAAATAAAGTGCCTTCTACGGTAGCGACAATGGTTGTAGGTGGATGGTTCGATGCAGAGGATTTATATGGCCCATTAGAAACGTATAAAGGCATTGAAAAAAATCAACCAAATAATTACAATACTATGGTTTTTGGACCATGGGATCATGGCGGATGGGCTAGAAGTAGAGTGCAAAACAAAGTAGGGAATTACTATTTTGGAGATTCAATTTCGTTAAACTTCCAGAAAAATATAGAAACAAAGTTTTTTAATCATTTCTTAAAAGGAGATGGTTCTAAAAACACAGGTTTACCAGAAGCTTATGTTTTTGATACGGGAAAAAAAGAATGGAAATCTTACGGTACTTGGCCTCCAAAGAACGTTCAAAAAGAATCGTTTTATTTAGGGGAAAACCAAGAATTAAAATCAGTAAAACCAAGAAGTGCTAAAATTAAATTTATAAGTGATGTAAAACGTCCGGTTCCTTATTCTGAAGACATTAAAACTGTATTTACACCAAGAAAATATATGACAGACGATCAGCGTTTTGCAGCTCGTAGACCAGATGTTTTAGTTTTTGAAACCGATGTCTTAACAGAAGATATTACTTTAGCAGGAGATATTTTGGCAAAGTTAAAAGTAGCAACTACAGGAACAGCAGCAGACTGGATTGTTAAGGTGGTTGATGTACATCCAGCGGATTTAAAAAATGATAATGAAGATATGCAAACACATTTAAAGTTAAGTAATTATCATATGATGGTTCGTAGTGAAGTTATTCGTGGAAGATTTAGAAACAGTTTTTCAAATCCAGAACCTTTTACGCCAAACAAGAAAACTAATGTAAATTTAAAATTACAAGATGTTTTCCATACGTTTAAAAAAGGACATAAACTTCAAATTCAAGTGCAAAGTACTTGGTTTCCTTTAATAGATTTAAATCCGCAAACTTATGTGGATAACATCTTTAAAGCAGATGAGAAAGATTTTAAAACACAAACACATACAGTGTTTACAGATTCTAGTATAGAATTTTCTGTTTTAAAATAATAAGTAAAAAAACATACAAAAATTAAAAATCCCGAGCTGAGTATAATTTCTCTTTGCTCGGGATTTATCAATCACTAAAATATAAAATTAAAAATTCTTTTAATCCAAAATATGTAATAGAACTTTGTTATGAAGCTAGGAAGTGCAATAAATACTAGTGCTTTTTTAATTTTAGCATAGCACCGCTATGGTGAAATTAAAAAACTCAGCATAGTGTTAGTATTTGAAGCAATTCAGAGATGTAATAAATTTTCTATTACATGTTTTGGGTTTAATACGCATCTTCATGTACCATTTTTATAGCCCTACCACTAGGTTCGTTTTGGTTTTGAAAACTTTCATCCCAAGCTAATGCTGTAGGAGTACTACATGCAATTGAAGGAACAGATGGTACAGTTAAAGCAGCAGTTTCACTTGGGAAATGCTCTTCGAAGATTGAACGATAATAATATTCTTCTTTTGCTCTAGGTGTTTGTACAGGGAATCTATGATGTGCACTTTTCATCATTTCATCAGTAACTTCACTTTCAACCAATTCTTTTAAAGTATCAATCCAGTTGTAACCCACACCGTCAGAGAATTGCTCTTTTTGTCTCCATGCTACCTCTTTTGGTAAATAGCTCTCAAAAGCTTTACGTAAAACCCATTTTTCCATGCGTTCTCCGTTAATCATTTTGTCTTCTGGGTTAATTCTCATGGCTACATCCATAAATTCTTTATCTAAGAAAGGAACACGACCTTCAATTCCCCAAGCCATTAAACTTTTGTTAGCTCTTAAGCAATCGTACTGGTATAATTTATCTAGTTTACGAACTGTTTCTTTGTGGAATTCTTCAGCATCAGGAGCTTTATGGAAATATAAATATCCTCCGAAGATTTCATCAGCTCCTTCACCAGATAAAACCATTTTTATTCCCATTGATTTTATAACACGAGCCATTAAATACATTGGAGTAGAGGCTCTAATTGTTGTAATATCGTACGTTTCTAAGTTGTAAATTACATCGCGAATAGCATCTAGCCCTTCTTGAATTGTAAATGTAATTTCATGGTGAATTGTTCCAATATGATCTGAAACCTTTTTTGCAGCAGCTAAATCTGGTGATCCGTCTAAACCAATAGAGAATGAGTGTAGCTGAGGATACCAAGCTTCTTCTTCATCACCACTTTCTACACGCTTAGAAGCATATTTTTTTGCAATAGCAGAAGTAATAGAAGAATCTAATCCACCAGAAAGTAAAACACCATAAGGAACATCACTCATTAATTGACGATGCACTGCCGCTTCTAAAGCATCTCTTAGTTCATCAATGCTGGTTTGGTTTTCTTTAACCGCTTGATATTCCATCCAATCTCTAGAATACCAAGGTTGTAAACCGTCTTCACGAGTAAAATAGTGGCCTGGAGGAAATATTTCAATCTTATTACAAACACCTTCCAAAGCTTTTAATTCTGAAGCTACATAAAAAGTGCCTTTTTTATCCCATCCAATATACAATGGAATAATTCCCATATGATCTCTTGCAACTAGATATTCATCAGTTTTTGCATCGTACACTGCAAAACCAAAAATTCCATTCAAATCATCTAAAAACTCAACTCCTTTTTCTTGATATAAAGATAGAATTACTTCACAATCAGATTTTGTTTGAAAATCATACTTATCTTTAAGTTCTTTTCTTAATTCTTGGTGATTGTATATTTCTCCATTTGCTGCTAAAACAAATCTTCTGTCTTTACTGAAAAGCGGTTGCTGCCCTGATGTAGGATCAACAATAGCTAATCTTTCGTGAGACATAATAACTTTATCATCACTGTAGATGCCACTCCAATCTGGACCTCTATGACGAATCTTTTTAGACATCTCTAAAATTTGAGATCTCAATACCTCAGACTTTTCTTTTAAATCAAACGCACATACAATTCCACACATAACTTTATATCTTTAATTTTATTTTCTACTTTTAATTATGGTTCAAATTACCTTAATATAGTTTTTATTAAAAACAAAAAAATAAATAATGATTTTTATTTGTAACTTTTTATTTGTTTTTTGTTTTGATGTGTAACTTTTTTTGTCAAAATGCTTAATTTGAATTAAAGTTTGCTATTTTTCAATTGTTCTTTTGTGTTAACTTGTAACAATATTCAAGTATAAAAAGATAAAAGTGAAATCATAATGAAGGTATTCCTTAAAATCATAGTATTATTCTTAACAATAAAAGTAGGTTCTCAAACCTCTAAAGATAATTTAGAGATACGTTATAATCAGATAGGTTATGCTATAGGAAGAACTAAATTGATTTCAATAAATAGTAATTCAAAATTTGAATCTATTTACGAGATCAAGAATAAAAATGGTCAAATTATTCAATCAGGAACGATAAAAGGAAATAGTTTATGGAAGGATGCAGGTGAATATGTAGGTATTATAGATGTAACTAAAATAAATAAAGAAGGAAGTTACAAGGTTTCTGTAGCAGGAAATTCTAAAGAATTTAACGTACTGAAAAATCCTTATCAGAAATTAGCAGACGATGTATTCAAGTATTATTACTTCAATAGGGCTTCAACAGAACTTACAGAAGAATATGCAGGTGTATGGAAAAGAGCAAGCGGTTTAGAAGGAACTAAGGTGAAAATACATAGTTCAGCAGCAACAAAGGAACGTCCAGAAGGAACGATTATAAAAGCAGCTAAAGGGTGGTTTGATGCGGGAGATTACAATATGTATGTAACCAATAGCGGAATTAGTACCTACACTTTACTAAGCGCTTTTGAAAACTTTGAAAGCTATTATACTAATAAGACTTATGCGATTCCTGAAAATAAAAACGAAATACCGGATCTTCTTGACGAAGTCATTTGGAATTTAGATTGGATGTTAGCGATGCAAGATCCAAATGACGGAGGGGTATATCATAAACTTTCTGGATTAAGGTTTTCAGGAGCTATTATGCCAGATCAATATAAGTTAGATAGATATGTAATTAAGAAAAGTACTTCGGCGGCTTTAAATTTTGCAGCTGTTTGTGCTATTGGATCAAGAGTTTTTTCAAAAATTGAAGGTAAGAAAGCGTATAGTAATCAACTATTGGAAGCAGGATTAAAAGCATACAATTGGGCTAAAAAACACCCTAAAGATTATTTTACCAATCCTAAAGGGGTAAAGACAGGACAATATGAAGATTTTGATTTAACGGGTGAGTTTCAATGGGCAGCTTCAGAATTATTTGTGACTTCAGGAAATGAAAAGTTTATTGAAGATATTTCGGTAGGAACAGTTTCTAACAGCGTGCCTTGGTGGCAAGATACTAGCGCTTTAGCTTTGTATACCGTAGTAAAACATGCAGATCGTTTTAAACGGAAAATTATAGTTAAGGCAGCAAAAGGCAAGTTTCTAAGTAAGGCGAATGAATTGAAAAATAGGATATTAAATTCGTCGATGCGAATTGCTATGAATGGATCTGATTATGTTTGGGGAAGTAATGGAGTAGCAGGAAATCAGTTAATGTATATTATGAAAGCTTACGAACTCACTAAAGATGAGTCGTATTTAGAAGCTGTTTTTGTTGGTTTAGATTATATATTAGGTAGAAATGGAACAGGGATTTCTTACATTACTGGAGCCGGAATAAATGCAGCAAAATTTCCACACCATAGAACTTCTGAAGCAGATAAAGTAGATTTACCAGTGCCAGGAATGGTTGTTGGAGGTCCACAATCGGGGCAACAAGACAAATGTAAGTATACAAGTAAAATGCCTGCAAAATCGTATTCAGATACTTGGTGTTCTTATGCTTCTAATGAGGTTACAATCAATTGGAACGCTCCAATAGTGTATGTTGTAAATGGACTTCAATACTATCAAACAAAAAAATAAATAAATATTTGTTTAGGTAAAAAAGACTTTATAAATTTGTTGCAAATGAAAACGACACAATTAAATAACTGGTGGTGGAAAACTCTTAACTTACGTTAGTGAGACCATCTTGTTATATATAAATAATAACTAAAAAGGCTTATCTCATGATAAGCCTTTTTTTATTGACCAAATACAATGAAACCTACAAAATTTAAAACACTTTTTAAACAAAAAATCTCAGATACAGTAACACCTGTAGTCTTATATCTGCGTTTGAGAGATAAGTATTCGAATACTTTATTATTAGAGAGTTCAGACTATCATAGTAAAGAAGAAAGTTACTCGTTTATCTGTATAGAACCCATGGTTTCTTTTAAAGCAGATAAAGATGAATTTTCAATTTTTCACAAGAATAAAGAAGTGAAAAAAGATAAAATCGATAGAAATTTCAATGAATTATTTAACGATTTTACACAGATCATAGATTTAGACTGTGAACCAGAGTTAAAATCATTTAATGGTTTATATGGGTACACAACTTACGATAGTGTTCAGTACTTTGAAACTATCAAATTAAATAATCCAGATGCACCTTCTGCAATTCCAATGATGCAGTATAGTTTTTATCGTTTTGTGATTGCAATTAATCACTTCAATGATGAAATGAAATTAATCGAGAATTTAGAAGAAGGAGAAACTTCTCGATTAAGCGAAATAGAAACAATTATTGAAGCGCAAACCTTCAATACGCAAAAGTTCGAAATAGTTGGAGATGAAACTTCGAATTTAACAGGAGAAGAGTTTATCGAAAATGTAAAAAGAGCAAAATCACATTGTAAAAGAGGAGATGTATTTCAGTTAGTATTATCTCGTCAATTTCAACAACAATACAAAGGAGATGAGTTCAATGTATATAGAGCTTTACGTTCTATAAATCCATCACCATATTTATTCTATTTCGATTATGGAAGTTTTAAGTTAATGGGATCTTCACCTGAAGCTCAGATTAAAATTAATGAAGGAAAAGCTATTATTAATCCGATTGCAGGAACGTTTAGAAGAACGGGTAATATGGCAGAAGATATAAAGCTTGGAAAAAAACTTTCAGAAGATAAAAAAGAAACTGCTGAACATGTAATGTTAGTTGATTTAGCTCGTAACGACCTAAGTAAACATGCTGCCGATGTAACAGTTGAAGTATTTAAAGAAGTACAATATTTTAGTCACGTAATTCATTTAGTTTCTACAGTACAAGGAGATTTAAACGGAGATCCAATTAAAGTTGTTGGAGATACTTTTCCTGCAGGAACATTAAGTGGAGCGCCAAAGTATAAAGCTATGCAATTGATTGATAAATATGAAAATCAGTCACGTGGTTTTTATGGTGGAGCAGTAGGTATTTTAGGTTTAGATGGAGATGTAAATTTAGCTATTGGTATTCGTTCATTTGTAAGTAAAAACAATGTGTTGTATTATCAAGCAGGAGCAGGAATTGTAATTCATTCTGATGAAGAAAAAGAGTTGCAAGAAGTAAATAACAAATTAGCAGCATTAAAGAAAGCGTTAACCTTAGCAGAAAAAATATAAACAGTATTAAGTAAAAAGTATTAAGAAATAAGTTATGTCTTAATACTAGCTATTCAATAAATAGTTAAAAAGTCAAAAGTTGAAAAGTTTAAAAGATTTGCTTTGTTCTTTACAACTTTAAAAACTTCAAACTTTCAAACTCAGCAATAATGAAAATATTAATCTTAGATAATTACGATTCGTTTACATACAACTTGGTGCATATGGTTGAAAAAATTACCGATAAATATCCAGATGTTTACAGAAATGACGAAATCTCAATAGAAGAGGTTGGAGAATATGATTTAATCATGTTATCACCTGGTCCTGGAATTCCAGATGAAGCAGGAATTTTAAAAGAAGTAATTAAAACTTACGCAGGTAAAAAACCAATTTTCGGTGTGTGTTTAGGTTTACAAGCAATTACTGAAGTTTTTGGAGGAAAGATTATTAATATGAATGAAGTATTTCATGGTGTGGCAACAGACATGAAAGTTACAAAACCAGAAGCTGTAATCTTTAATGGAGTTCCAGAAACTTTCCCAGCTCCACGTTATCATTCTTGGATTGCTTCAAACAAAGATTTACCAGCAGAACTTGAAGTTACTGCAATAGATGAAGAAGGCGGAATTATGGCTATTCGTCATACAGAGCATCAAATTAGTGCCGTACAATTTCACCCAGAAAGTATTCTAACAGAAGTTGGAGAACAATTAGTTCGTAATTTTATCAATAGTGTGAAATAGAGTTGTAAAGTTAAAAAGTGTAAAAGTTCAAAAAAGTATATAGTAATATCTACGTTAGAACTTTCAAACTTTCAAACTTTCAAACTTTCAAACTCAATTATTATGAAAGAAATTTTAAACGATTTATATCAGCATAAAAGATTATCGAAATCAGAAGCAAAAGAGATTTTAATCAATATTGCGAAAGAAGAATATAACGATGCACATTTAGCTTCTTTTTTAACGGTTTTCATGATGCGTCCAATCACTGTAGACGAACTTGCAGGTTTTAGAGAAGCATTATTAGAATTGGCAGTAAAAGTTGATTTATCTGAATTTAATACGATAGATATTGTAGGTACAGGTGGAGATGGAAAAGATACATTTAACATTTCTACATTAACTTCTTTTATTGTTGCGGGAACCGGACAAAAAGTTGCGAAGCACGGAAATTATTCTGTGTCTTCTAAATCTGGATCTTCTGATATGTTAGAAAGCTTCGGGTATGAGTTTACCAACGATGAATCAGTTTTAAAATCGCAATTAGAAAGAGCAAATATTTGTTTTCTTCATGCGCCTAAATTTCATCCTGCAATGAAAACTGTAGGACCAACAAGAAAAGCTTTAAAATTAAAGACATTCTTTAACATGTTAGGTCCTTTAGTAAATCCTAGTTTTGCTCAAAATCAATTATTAGGAACATACAATTTAGAAGTGGCAAGATTGTATAACTATATCTTACAAGAAGAAGATACTAATTATGGTATCGTTCATGCTTTAGATGGTTACGATGAAATTTCTTTAACTGGAGGATTCAAATTATTTACCAAAGCAGGAGAGCAATTAATCACACCAGAAGATTTTGGAATAAATAGAGTTCAACAATCTGATATTTATGGAGGAGATTCTGTAGAAGCTGCAGCTAAAATATTTAAATCGATTTTAAACGGAGAAGGGACAGAAGCACAAAATAATGTGGTTTTAACCAATGCTTCTTTTGCTTTAACTATTGTAAATCCAGAAAAAGAATTTTCAGTAGCTTTTGAAGAGGCTAAAGATTCGCTATTCGGAGGAAAGGCAAAAGCGTGTTTAGAAAAATTAGTGAATTAAATAAATGTCAGTTCGAGTATTTTTACTGATGATTGAGTAAAATCGAAATCAGAAGAAAAAATGTATCGAGAACAGTTTGTTAACTTCTCGATACAAAATTATTTTCCATTTCATTATAAATAATTTCACTCGAAGTGATGACTAAGAGAAATAAAAAATGTCATTACGAATATAGCGTAGCGAATGAAGTAATCTTTTTATCGATTAACAGATTGCTTCTTTCGTGTCTCAATCACAATGACGTAATTAGAAATAAAATGACAATTTTAGAGAAAATAGTAAACTTTAAAAAACAGGAAATAGCAAAAATAAAGGCAGAAATTCCTGTTAAAAAACTAGTTGAAAGTCCGAGTTTTAAAAGAACTCCAATTTCATTAAAAGCATCTTTAACAGCACAAGATTCTACTGGAATCATAGCGGAGTTTAAGCGTCAATCTCCTTCAAAAGGAATTATTAATGATAAAGTTACCGTTGCTGAGGTTACAAACGGATATTTAGATGCGAATGTAGCGGCACAATCTGTACTTACCGATACTTCTTTTTTCGGAGGAACAATGGCCGATTTAATGGAAGCTAGAAATGTAAATTCGATCAAACCAATTTTACGTAAAGATTTTGTTGTAGACGGATTTCAAATTGTAGAAGCGAAAGCAATTGGAGCAGATGTTATTCTATTAATTGCGGCTTGTTTAACTGCTGAAGAAATTAAGAATTACGGTCAGTTAGCTAACGATTTAGGATTAGAAGTTTTATATGAAGTACATAATCAGCAAGATTTAGATAAGATTTCAGATTTAGACAATAAAATTATAGGAATTAACAACCGTGATTTAAAAACGTTTAAAGTAGATCTTGAGCATTCTATCAATCTAGCGAACCAAATCCCAAGTTCAGCAGTAAAAGTTTCTGAAAGTGGAATTAGTAATCCTAGAATTGTAACTGGATTAAAAGAATACGGATTTCAAGGTTTCTTAATTGGTGAGAACTTTATGAAAGAAGAAAATCCAGGAGAAGCTTGTTTAGATTTTATCAATCAAATTAGATAATACAAGAAGACCTCACAGGTTTTCAAAACCTGTGAGGTCTAGAAATTTGAACTTATGAAATTAAAAATCTGCGGAATGAAATATGTAGATAATATTCGGCAAGTTGCTGAATTAAAGCCTGATTATTTAGGTTTTATCTTCTACGAAAAATCAAAACGAAATTTTGAAGGGATCATTCCTGAAATTCCTAAAGGAATAAAAAAAACAGGCGTATTTGTAAATGAGTATTTAGAGATTTTAGTTTCTCTTGCAGAAGAGTATACATTGGAAGCTTTACAATTACATGGTGATGAGTCTGTCGAATATATAAAAGAATTGAAAGGTCACCTCGAACGCAGTCGCGAGGAAAAACGATTACCAAAAGTTGAGATCATAAAGGTTTTTGGAATTAAAGACGAGTTCGACTTTTCTGTTTTAGAACCTTATGAAGCTGTAGTTGATTATTTCTTGTTCGATACTAAAGGAAAGGAACGCGGAGGAAACGGAGTTACGTTCGATTGGAAAGTTTTAGAAAGTTACAATTCTAAGAAACCATTCTTTTTAAGTGGCGGAATAGGATTACATGAAGTAGCAAAGGTGAAAGAAATTATAAAAACAGATTTACCAGTTTATGCTTTAGATGTAAACAGTAAGTTCGAAACAGCACCAGGTTTAAAGTCGGTAAAAGATTTGAAAAAGTTTATTAATCAGGTTTTATAATGAGAAAGTTAGGTCAATTTTTTATACTGTTTACTACAGTTCTAATTTCTTGTAAAAGTCAAGAAAAAGAAAAAGTAGAAAAGATAGTTTTAGAAAAAAATCAACCTAGAGTTCATAAAATTGAAAATCTTCAAGAATTTGTTTTAACTGAAGATAAGAATAGAAGCTATCAGCAAATAAGAAATACAGTTCTTGAACAAAAAAGAAATTTGTTAGCGCGTAAGCAATTCGATTCTTTAAGTCAGTTTTTTGAAACAGCATTATTACATCGAATTATTCCTCAATGGGAAGGAACAGTTTGGTCTTTTGAGGGACATACATCAATACCCAAAAAGGGAGAAATCGCATGTGGATATTTTATTTCAACAACATTAAAACATATTGGATTCAATATAAATAGATATCAATTAGCACAGCAAAGTCCCATTAACGAAGCTAAAACACTAGCTTTAGACAATAAAGTAATTGAAGTTTTTGATGATGAGCCAGACAAAATTATCCAGAAGATAAAAGAAGTATTACCTGAAGGGATTCATTTTATAGGTTTTGATCAAGGTCATGTAGGATATATTCTTAAGAAAAAAGGAGAATTGTATCTTATTCATTCAAATTATCTAGATGGAAAAGTAGGCATAGAACCGATACAGAAATCAACAGTTTTTACTTCATTTTTTAAGTTTTATTTAGTTGAATTAAGTACGAATAAACAACTACTTGAAAAGTGGATTAAAAAAGAAGAAATAATAGTTAAGAAATAACAAACACAACACACAAAATAAAAGTATCATGAAATATAATCCAGATGAAAATGGGTACTACGGACAATTTGGAGGCGCATTTATTCCAGAATTGTTACACCCAAATGTAAAAGAGATTGAAGATAATTATATTCAAATTATAGAGTCAAAAGAATTTCAAGAAGAATATAAAGCGCTATTAAAAGATTATGTTGGTAGACCAAGTCCGTTATATTTAGCAAAGCGTTTATCTGAAAAATATGGAGCAACTATTTATTTAAAGCGTGAAGATTTAAATCATACTGGAGCTCATAAAGTGAATAATACAATCGGTCAGATTTTAATCGCAAAAAAGTTAGGTAAAACTAATATTATCGCCGAAACAGGAGCTGGTCAACATGGTGTAGCAACTGCAACAGTTTGTGCTTTAATGGGATTAGATTGTACCGTATTTATGGGTGAAATTGATATTGAACGTCAAGCGCCAAACGTTGCTCGTATGAAAATGCTAGGTGCAAAAATTATTCCTGCAACAAGTGGTAGCAAAACTTTAAAAGATGCAACTAACGAAGCCATTCGTTATTGGATTCAAAACCCAGAAACGTTTTATTTAATTGGTTCAGTTGTTGGTCCACATCCACATCCAGACATGGTTGCGCGTTTACAAGCTATTATTTCAGAAGAAATGAAATGGCAGTTAAAAGAAAAAACAGGTAGAGAAAATCCAGATACTATTATTGCTTGTGTTGGTGGAGGAAGTAATGCAGCCGGAGCATTTTATCATTATTTGGAAGATGAAGAAGTAGAGTTAATTGCTGTTGAAGCAGCTGGTTTAGGAGTGAATTCTGGTGAAAGTGCAGCAACTTCTCAATTAGGTGAAGTAGGTGTGATACACGGAAGTAAAACCATTTTAATGCAAGATGAATACGGACAAATTGTTGAGCCTTATTCTATTTCAGCAGGATTAGATTATCCAGGAGTTGGACCATTACATGCCTTTTTACATGATACAAAGAGAGCTAAGTTTATGAATGCAACAGATGATGAAGCATTACAAGCGGCGTATGAGTTAACTCGAATTGAAGGAATTATTCCAGCGTTAGAAACTGCTCATGCTTTAGCTGTTTTACCAAAAATGGATTTAAAGCCAGATCAAACGGTAGTAATTAATTTATCAGGTAGAGGAGATAAAGATTTAGAAACGTATATCAAGCATTTGAAGTAGATTGTCATTCCTGCGGAGGCAGGAATCTAAAAATAAGTTATGTTCAAAACAATTCATCAATATTACGTGTATTTGATTACAAACAAGAAAGATGGCGTTTTGTATGTAGGAGTGACTAATAATTTGGAGAGACGAATGTTTGAACATAAGAATAAATTGGTTGTAGGTTTTTCTAAAAGATATAATCTTACCAAGTTAGTTTATTTTGAAGTTTACCCCCAAGTAAAGGATGCTATTCTAAGAGAAAAAAGATTAAAAAAATGGAAAAGAGATTGGAAAATTAATTTAATAAATGAAGAAAATCCTAATTGGAATGATTTAGCTTCTGATTGGTAGAATAAAAAATAGATTCCTGCCTGCGCAGGAATGACAAAAACATTGAAAAATGAACTCAATTCAACAAATATTTCAAAAACAAGAACATGATTTATTATCTATATTTTTCACTGCTGGATTTCCAGAATTAAATCAAACTGCTGAAATTATAGATAAATTAGGAAGTAACGGTGTAGATTTTATCGAAGTTGGTTTACCTTTTTCTGATCCGTTAGCAGACGGACCAACAATTCAGCATAGTAGTACTGTTGCCTTAAAAAATGGTATGAACCTAGATGTTGTTTTTGAACAATTAATAGCGATAAAAGATACAAATACAACTCCGTTAGTAATAATGGGATATGTAAATCAAATCATAAAATACGGAGAAGAAGCTTTCTGTCAGAAAGTTGTAGATTGTGGTATTGATACTTTAATTCTTCCTGATTTACCAATGGTAGAATATGAATCACATTATAGAGCTTTATTTAAAAAATACGGATTAACCAATGTGTTTTTAATCACGCCACAAACTTCTGAAGAGAGAATTCGTAAAATCGATGATTTAACTGAATCTTTCATTTACATGGTTGCTTCTTCAGCTATTACAGGAGCAAAAGGGGAAATATCGCAACAGCAAATCGATTATTTCGAGCGTATCAAATCCATGAATTTAAAAAGTAAATTAATTATTGGTTTTGGAATTTCAGATAACAAAACATTTTCAAAGGCTTGTGAATACGGTAATGGAGCCATCATTGGTTCGGCATTTATTAAAAGCTTAGATAAAAATGGAGTTAATGGAATTGGAGATTTCGTTACAGGAATAAAAGGATAGTATTATTACTTAATTTATAATTTTAAAAACCTGAAATGTTTAAGCTAAATTAGTTTAGGTGTTTCAGGTTTTTTAATGCATAATTCGGAATTAAAATTAACCTTTCTAGAGATTTACTAATGATTGTGATGAAATTTTTATGTATTTGTTGTAGATTGGGGGTTTTAAAAATAAATATGGAAATAGTATTCTTATCAACCAAAATTCTACGATTATGAATAGTCAGCTAAAAACTTCGAGAAAACCACTAAAATCTTTTTTAACAAGATTTACCTTATTGTACTTTGTATTGTATATCTATCCATATGGTTTTGAGTATGTTTACGGGATTGAAAGAGAGGGGTTCAATAGCCTTTCCTTTTGGGAGGAAATCACAATGTGGTTTAGTGAAACTTTTTTAGGTTGGGAACTTTATGAAAATTCATTGTATAAAGGATTTGATTCTAGATATGACTATAGTAGATTTTTACTCATAGCATTATTGTCTGTAATTCTGTCTATATTTTGGATTTTTATAGAAACGAAACTGAAAAAGAATTATGAATATAAGTTAAAAAGTATTTTAAGAGTACTACTAAGATATCATGTAGGTTTCACTTTAGTAATGTATGGGTTGGGTAAGGTTTTCATGACACAATTTGGTAGAATGGATGTTGCTAGTTTAGAGTCGACTGTAGGAGAATATTCAGGAATGAGTTTTTTATGGACTTTTATGAGTCATTCAAAATTCTATACTATGACTACTGGTTGGGTAGAAGTTATAGGAGGAGTTTTAATGTTGTTTAGAAGAACTACTTTTTTGGGCGCTTTTATTGTATTCATAGCAATGTTTAATGTAGTTGTAATAGATATAGGTTATGATGTATCAGTAAAAATGTTTGCGATTCATTTATTCGTTATGGATCTAGTGTTACTTTGGTATTACAGAAAAATTTTAATAGACATTTTTCTGTTTAATAAAAGTTCGGTATCAAAAAATGAACCTACTTTATTTACAAATAAGAAAGGTAAACAAATTAGAAAATTTGTGAAACCAATACTATTAATAGCATTTTTAATCTCACAATTTTTCTTTGTAAAAAAGTCATTAGGATATTATAAAACTAATGATAGTCCATCGATATCAGGCTTCTTTAAAATTGATGAACAAAAAATAAATGGAGATTCGCTACATACTTCTGATAACGATAAATGGAAAAATCTTTTGATAAATGGTTCTTCTTGGCAGATAGGAAATATAACTGTACGGAGAGAAAATAACAGTAAAATTTATTATTCATTCAAAGCGGATACAATTCATAAAGAAATAATGCTTAAGAATCTGAGAGATACTACCAATACATTTACTTTAAATTACAAAAATATAGATAAGAAGACATTTGTTTTTAACGGAATTATAGAAAAAGATACGATTTGGTTTAAAGCGCAAAGAAAAATTAAAGAGGATTATCGTTTGATGAGAAAAATAAGATGGGTAAGAGATTTAAAGTAAATTCAAACCCTAGCATATTATGAATACATATGTAAAGATATTTTTTAAAACGCTTTTAATTGTTAGTCTTTTATTACTGATAATGCTAGGATTAATTTTCTTTTCTAATTATCAAAAAAGAAGATCGATTGAAAGAAAATTGATAGAAAAATCTAAAGTATGTAGTGCTAATGATACCATAACACAATATCCAATAATAGAACTAAGTAATTTTACAGAAGAAGATCTTGCAACTTTATCTTTTCAAGTTTTAAGAAACAGTCGCATAGTGAAAGACACTACCATTTTTAATGTAAAAAAAGAAAAATATAGTACAAGATTATTAATTCCAGTAATCAATTTTTTAAAGACAGATACTATTCTGGTTACAACGAAAAGTAATTTACACTATAAGATTTCAAACTTTAAATACGTAGTGGGGACTTACCACGGAATGTTTGGTCCAGTTGGTGTTTCGGATTGTGAGTTAGATGATAATTCTATGATTATCAATACGGTTGAACATACAAACGTTGTTAGTAAATTTTATGGGGTTTTATTATCTGAAAATAATACAAAAAGAATTCCTGCTTCTTCAGAAAAATGTAAAGCATTATTAAAAAAAGTGAATTTTGATACAAAAAGAGTTGATAGTATTATAGCAAATGATATTTTTCAATCTAGAAGAGGAAAATATGGAGGGATTGATTATGGTTTAGAAGTAACGAAAAATGAGGTATTTTGTATTAGAGGAATACAAACAGACTATAATACTATAGATATCATTAAGGTAAATGTGAAAACAGGTAGAATATCTAAAAGATTAGAAAATTATCCTGTAGATAATGAATAGTAAACTTTAAAACAGCTTTTTAATCGCAGGGCGATAGCCAAAGATTTAATTATCAGACACTTTTGTCGAAATATGAAAAACTTTTTAACTAGATGCCCCGCATACTTGCATCGGGGCAGTTCATTGTAATTATATTAAAAAGCTGTTTTCGAAATATTTGTAATTATTCTTGCGCTTGTGTAAACTGTGTTAAAATACTTTTAAATACTTCAATAGGTTGTGCGCCAGTTACTCCTTCTTTTCGGTTAAATACAATAGTAGGTACAGATCGTACTCCTAAATTTTGCCAATACTGTTTATTTCTTTGTACTTCAAATCGGATATCGTCATTTGCTAATGTAGCTAAAGCTTCATCAGCGTTTAAACCAACATCTAGTAAAGCCTGATTTAAAACTTCTTTTTTAGAAACATCTTTTTGTTCACTAAAATAAGCTGTAGTTAATCGCATTTTCAACTCAGTTTGTTTACCAAATTTTTTTGCATATTCCAGTAAAACATGAGCGTCAAAAGTATTTACAATTCGCATGTCTTCATAAAAATCAAATGTAAAATCGATAGCCGTACCAGCCTCAACTAGTCTACGTCGGGAAGCTTCATGCTGCTCTTTTGTAGAACCATATTTTTGAGTAATGTGTTCTGTTAAGTCTTGACCTTCTTCAGGCATATTGGGATTTAACTCAAAAGGTTGCCATTCAATTTCTACTTGATCTTCAATATTTAATTCAGTGATTGCTTTTTCTAAATGTTTATACCCAACAGTACACCAAGGGCATACTACATCTGAAACAATATCTATTTTTAATTTATCTTTCATTATTTAACATTTTAAGTAATTGTTGATTTTTTACAATCATCAATTTTATTTATTTGTAGCTGTAATTATAGTTAGCTTACAAAAGTTTACAAGGTAATTGTTTTACGTAAGTTTACATAAAAGCAATAATTATTGAACAACGTTATTCTCTAAAGTCATAATTACAAAAATAGTTGAAAGCTATATTGTATAATCTTGAATTCATTTTTTATTTAAAGATGAGAAACTTAGAGTAAAATAGTAAAACCTAGGTTTTAATAATAATAAAAAGAAAGAATATATGTTTGTATGATATTAATAGTAATTTCTGATTAAAAAAGTTGTTATAATTTTGAGTTATGGATGTATTTATTTTTTTGCTACTTACTTTTTCATTTTTATTTGGAATATTATTTTTCGTATTGAAAACTGTAAGTAAAACACATACTAAAATAAATACGTTTAATTTTGGAATCACATCAAACCATCCTAATTATAAAGAGATAAGGAAAAGAGATTTTAATTTGAATATCTTTTTTTATTCATTATTAATTGTTGTAGCCTTAATAAGTACAGTTATTCATGCGTCAAAAGATATAGTAGATGATGAAATCTTTTTTGATTATTTGTTTAGAGGCTTACAATTTCAATTAGTTTCAGCTATTTTATTCATTCTTATTAGTTTTTTTAATCCATTTATTGTTTTCCCAGAAGTAATTGTTGAAAAAATACAGAAACGGGGAACATTTTTGAGATATATTATCGCAAATACACAGCAATCTTTTTACATTAGAGTGTTTCTTTTGTTGGTTATAGTAGCTTTTTTTGTGATAAAAAAATGGTTAGTTTTTATACCATTATATACAGAAATAAAGTTTTTGCAAGGAATAAATATATTGCTACTGTTCTATTTATGTAAGAATATTTATTATATGAAATCGTATCCTTTAGATTTCTTATTGTTAAATCTATTACGTTTGGTTAACGGAGTATTGTATTTGAAAATTTTTGCATTTGTATTAGCTCCCTTGGCACCAATAACAATGCTTACACTACATTTTTTAGGTTTCGATGAGCAACAATTTCCTTTTTGGACACTTCTTTTCGTGGTTTTTAATTCAATTTTGATATTCCTTGAAATCAGAAAAAAACAAACATTAGAAAATCCAATAGTTCAAAAGAAAGAAAAAAAGAAAAAGAAGAAAAGGAAGAAAAAAAGAAACGATTTATAGGTGCTATAGTGATTTTAAAATTATATAAGAAGGGTAGACTAGATGTTTTAAACTAAAAAATATTCTAGTAATGCATAAATAGGTTTTGTAAGGTCGAATATAAAGTTGCTAGTTTTTTTTAGATGTAAAGCCACTACTTTAGACAAAGATTTAACATTCATTATGAAAGCACCCAATTTTTTGTTTAGAATATTCATGCTTACATTTTTTTCAATTTCAGGCTACTCACAGACTAGTTCTTATTTTGGAGATGATACTATAGATACAGCAATAAGAAAAATTGTTAGAAAAAAAGATGGGGCATTAACAACACAGGATTTTGAAAAAATCAAAATATTAAAACTGAACAATGCAGTAATTACAGACTTTAAAGGGATTGATAAGTTAGTGAATCTACAAGAGTTGAGTTTGTATGGTGCATCCATAGAAAGTTTTAAAGGTCTAGAAAAACTAAAAAAACTAACAATACTAAATGCATCAAATACTAAACTGAAAACTATAAAGGGTTTAGGAAAATTAACGGGATTAAAAGAATTGTATTTAAACGATAATCTGCTAGAGAGTATAAAACCTTTAAGAAAGTTAATCCATCTTGAAAGATTAGGAATTGCTCAAAACCGTATTTCAGATATATCTGTAGTAAAAAACTTAACAAAACTATCATTATTCAATGCGGAGTACAATAGTATTAAAGATATAAATCCGCTTAAGTATACAAAAGAATTAGAAATATTAAGATTAAGTAAAAATCAGATCTCAAATTTAAATCCTTTAATGAGCTTGCGAAAGCTTAAAAGACTATCCATTTCATCTCTTCCTATAGAAAACATTATAGCAGTCGGTGAGTTAACAAATCTAGAGTACTTGAGTATGTATAGTAATAAAAGTATTTCAGATATATCTCCATTGGCATCATTGTTACAATTAAAAGAATTAGGAATACAGTTTTGTAGTATAACTAGTATTATGCCTCTAAAAAGCTTAATACATTTAGAAGAGTTAGATATGAATGGTAATAGGGTAAGGAGCATTGAAGCGTTAAGAGGTTTGATGAAATTAGAGCGATTAACGATGAATAAAAATCAAATATCAGATATATCACCATTACAAAACCTAACGAAGCTAGAACATATCAGCGCCTCGAATAACAATATTTCAGACATTTCAATATTGCTCAAGTTAACAGATAATCTATCTAGTGTGTATTTGTATAAAAATCCAATATATGAAGATCAGACATTTAAAAAATTAGAAAACCTAATAGAAATAAAAAAATAAGAATTTATGAAAAAAATAGTAATAACGCTCATGTTAAGTGTTAGTTGTGTACTAGTAAATGCACAAGATATTATCGCTTTTAAAGATAAAAATTTAGAAAAACATGTACTTAAAGAACTGAATAAAACAAGTATTGAAGATGTTACCAAAGAAGATTTAACAAGCATTACTAGTTTAAGCATAACAAAAGGGAAAGTTTTAAGTTTAGACGGGATTGAGTTATTGACAAATCTTAAAAGATTAAAAATGAGACGAACCAATGTTACGTCTATAGCAAAGTTAAGCAGTCTTACAAAACTTGAAAAATTAGAGCTAAGTAGAAATAGTATTCAAGATATTACGCCATTAAAAAACTTGACAAATCTTAGTTATTTAGCCTTACCTCATAATAAAATTACCAACATTAGTGCTTTGGAAAATTTAGAGAAATTATATCGTATAGATTTATATAATAATAGGGTGTCGTCTACAAAGCCTCTGAAGAAGTTAACAAACTTGACATATTTGAATTTAGGTAAAAATGCTAATGTAACAGAAATATCTTCTATTGCAGGTCATGTAAACTTAAACACCTTGTTTTTATCAGGTAATAAAATAACAGATATTAGTGTATTAGCTAATTTTCCAAAACTAAAGTATTTGGGGTTAGAGAATAACAGAATAAAAGATATTTCTCCATTAGCGAAATTAGTAAAACTTCAAGCGATAGATGTTTCAGAAAATCAAGTGTCAGATATTTCTATGTTAACATCTCATGTGAATCTCGTTAATTTTACAGCAAAAAAGAATCGTATTGCTAATATTACAGCTCTAGGTGGTTTACCTAAATTAAAATATTTGTTTTTATCAAGTAATAAAATTACAGACATTAGCCCTTTAGCAAAAACAATAGCGCTAGAAAACTTAGATATTGACGATAATTTAATACAAGATATTACAGCTGTAAATGAGTTGGTATTATTAGAGAAATTAAATGCATCTAACAATAAACTAACCAAAATAAATTTTTCAGATAAGCTATTAAAATTGGGAGCTTTACAGTTAAAAGGGAACCAAATTAAAGACGTGAAATCTATTTCAAAGTTAGTGTCATTAACATATTTGATTTTATCAAACAATCAAATATCAAACTATAAAAAATTATCAAGCTTACCGAAAGTTCAATACATTGATCTACAGTATAATAAAATAAGTAATTTAAAACAGAGTATACATTTTTCGAAAAAGTGTAAAATAAAACTGAAAGGAAATCCCATACAATAGTGTAAATGTGATTTGATTTTGTTAGTCACTATTCTATCGGGGGTTGAATAGTGCAATAACCGTTACATTTTTATGAAATATGTAACGGTTTTCTTTTAGCTAAAAATTCACATTATTTAACATCTTTATCTGTTAGTTCTAATTCTATTACTAGACCAATTGTAGGTATCACTATCTTTGTTTGATCATATTTAAAACTTTAATCATTTGAAAAAATATTTAACACGTTCTAATATCCTTTTTGTAATCGTATTATTTGTGCTTTTATATAAACCCAGTAGAGTTTGGTTCATACGTCAAATGTCTTTTTCTCCATCTGTGGCAAAAGTTGAAGGTAGCCCAAGAGTTTTTGATTATAATTGGAAATTAACTGGTTTAAATACAAATGATATCAATTTTTCAGAATTCAAAGGAAAGGTAGTTTTTCTAAACTTTTGGGCAACTTGGTGTCCACCATGTATTGCAGAGTTACCTTATATACAAGATTTTTATAATGATTATAAAGATAAAGTAGTGTTTGTTTTTGTTACTAGTGATAATGTGGAAGCGTTAGAAGAGTTTTTCAAAAAAAATGATTATGAATTTCCTGTTTATCAATCGAATTATAATTATCCGAAAGAATTGCCACCAGTTACTTCTATACCCAGAACTTTTATTTTAGATTCAGAAGGTTACATTCGTGTTGATAAATCGGGATCTGCAGATTGGAATAGTAAGAGTTTTAGAAGTTCTATAGACAAACTAGTAAGTGAATAATATCTTCAACTAAAATAATAACAATTCCCTATTTTATAATTGATTTTTTAGCTTTAATTGGATCTAAACTTATAGAAAAACAAGTAACTATGTGTTTAAATCCTCTAAATAAAGTACCTAGGAAGGTTTAGTTTTTCTAAAAACGAAATAGTGGATTTTTTTTTGATGTGAATGCTAATCTAAAAGGAGTAAATTAGTGAAGCAGTAACTAATTTGAAGTACAGTAAAACGTATGCTTACTTTGTACTCTATAAAAATATCTCCAATCATACTACAGAAAAGCACAAAGAGAAATAGCAGAAAGCTTAATATATTTTTATTGATACGACCATTCTTTTATAATTAATCATTGAGAACTACTTTTTAAATATGTTATAAGAGCATAAGTAATGTATTGTCAAAAACAGTTAGATTTTAATCAATGATTATATGTTTATGGCATTTTTTTAACATCATTTAACTCAGTTTTATTGTGAATTCATTATATGATTAGTTTTTAGCATTATATGATTATTTGGAGTGTTTGGATGAGATTATATTTAAAGTCTTGTTAAAATATATAAAAATCGATAAAAAATGATTGATATAATTACACGGATTTTAAAAATGAATAATAAAAGTAAACTATTACTTTGGTGTTTTTTTGCGTCATGTAGTATCATTGGGCAAAACGCTGATCCAGTTACAAATTTGATGGTAACAGAAGGAGTTGCTAATCAATTTACAGTAAACTGGGATGCACCTACTGGTGGAGATACAGTAACAGGCTATAATATGTTTATTCAGCCTCAAGGCGCATCAGGATTAACATATATTACTACAATTAGTGCAAGCAGTACTAGTTATGTATATTCAGGAAATCAAGGAGGAGTTAATATTACAGATGGAGGTGTATATAGTATTACGATTCAAACTTTACCTGATAACGATGGGAATAATTATGTGGCTATTCCTGATTTTTCATTAAATACCCCAGATCCTTCAGCGCCAACTGGTTTAACAATTACAGATGGAAATAACCCAAATGAGTTTGTTTTGTCTTGGGATGCAGATGCCGCCGCTTTTGGAGGGTTTAATGTGTTTTTAAATGGAGGATCTAACTACATAGCTACTGTTAGTCCTGGAGTAAACAGTTTTACATTTACAGCAGCGAATGGAATAAACGATGGTGCAACATACAACCCAGCAGTACAAGCGTTACCAGACGGAGATAATAGTGCATATGCTAATATTAATACACCTGAAATAAATACCTATAATTGGATAGGAGGTACAAGTGATGATTGGGGTACTGTTAGTAATTGGGATAGAAATGTAGTGCCGAGTTCACCAGTACTTACTGTAAATATTCCATCAACAGCAGCAAATTTACCTACAGCTTCGTCAGCAGTTTTGGTAAACAAACTAGTGGTGAATTCAGGGGCGAGTTTTATTCCTCAGGCTGGTGTAACAGGAACGATTACTTATAAACGAGAATTAACTTCAAATTGGCATTTAATAGCATCACCTGTGCTTTCTGAAACAAAACAAGCTATTATTTCTAATCATGTATTAGCAACAGGGACAGGTAATAATATTGGTTTAGCACCATATAATAATACAATGGCAAACCCTTGGCAATATGAAACGTCATCGTCTATGGGAGATTTAACTGCTGGTTTAGGGTATTCCATAAAGTTAGCTACAGCCGGTGAGGTAATGTTTTCAGGAACTCCTAATGGAAATGTGAATTTACCAGTTTCAGTAGGTATGAGTCCATTTAACCTAATAGGTAATCCATATACTTCTTATATAGATTTAGCTACTTTTTTAACTGCAAACTCAAGTAAACTTTCTGAGCAAACTGCATGGTTTTGGGATGGTAATCAATATGTAACGTATAACGTAGGAAGTTCAATTAACATTGCTCCCGGACAAGGTTTTTTTGTGTCAGCTAGTGGAAATGACAATATAAGTTTTTCAACAGGAGATCAAATTCATAAAACATCAAATACTTTTTTAAAGCAAGAACCTATAGCATCTTTTGAATTATTTGCTGAAAGTGGAGATGTTGTAAAGTCGACCAAAGTGAGCTATATAAACGGTAAAACTATTGGTTTTGACAATGGATATGATTCTAAAATGTTTGATGGTGTAACACAAAATTTTGGTATTTATACAGAGTTATTATCAGGAAACAGCGATAAAAAACTTGCTATTCAAACATTGCCAAAAGAGGATATAGAAAGTATGATAATACCTGTTGGTTTAATTTCTGAAGAAAATGAAGAAATTAAATTTTCTGCAAAAGTTAAGAATTTACCAGCAGACGTAAATCTATATTTAGAGGATAGATTAAAAAATGAATTTATAAATCTAACAGAACAAGATTATATTAGAATTGTTGGTCAAAAAACAAATAATATAGGTCAGTTTTATATTCATATTAGCTCAAAAAAAATAGAATCTAATGATTTAGTAAGTCAAGCAGGTGATGTCATTAATTTCTATAAATTGAATAGAAATGAATTAGTAATTAAGGGCGTTAAAACAAAAGTAGAGGTTTTTATATATAATATGTTAGGCAAAAAGCTAGTTACTAAAAAGCTTACTAAAGTAGGTGAAAGTACTGTTGATGTGTCTAATTTATCTACAGGAGTTTATATCGTATCGCTAAGTTCTGCTTCGGGAAATTTAAGAAAAAAGGTCATTTTAGAATAACCAATAATAAGTGTACACTATCATGAAAAAAAACATAAAAAACATTCAGTCTAGTAAAGAAATAATTAATCGTAAAGAAGCGTTAAAAAAAATAGGAGATTATAGTAAATATTCAGCATTAACAGCATTAGGAACTTATTTAGTTTTAAGTCCTAAAAAAGCACAAGCTGCTAGTCCACCAGCTCCTGGAAGTGGAGGGTTTTAAATTAAAAATAGACGAGATTATTAATCACAAGTTATTGAAATAATAAAAAGGCTGTCAAGATAAAAGACAGTCTTTTTTTAGATAAAAACATAAGTCTTAAATTGAAAAAAACAATATAAAATGGATAGATAGAAAATTAAGAAAGAGAATTTTCTTTAATATAATTTAGTTTAAACTCTTTTGGAGACATCTGTTGTTTTTTCTTAAAAGCTCTATTAAAACTCGATATTGAATTAAAACCAGCAGCATAAGAAATTTCATTAATAGACATGTTGGTTTCGGTTAAAAGTTTAATGACAACTCCTAATCTGTAATCTTGTAAATAACTACTAAAGCTTTGGTTGGTTCTTTTTTTAAAGTAATGGCTAAAAGCTGAATCAGACATATTAACTAACGAAGACATTTGAGATAGCTTAATGTTTTGCTGATAATTTTCCTTTATGTAATTAATGATTTTAGAAATTCTTCTACTTTCCCATTTTTGATTATAATTAGTACTATGTGCGCTACTTAATACCTTTTTGTCTTTTGAAACAGATAAAATATGTAAAATTTCTAAAAACACTAAAAGAGCACTAAAACTATTTACTTTATCAATAGTTTCTATTTTAGTAATTATCAAATCTCTAGTAACTTTACCAAAAGAAATCCCTCTTTTAGAGAGTTCTAACATATCTTTGATGTCTTTTGAAACATTGTAGTTTAATAACTCAGAATTTAAAAATCTTTCTTGAAACTGTATCGTAATTACACGAGTATTGGGTAGTTTTTTATCAGGAATCCATAGATGTTTTAATTCCGGGCCAAGTAAAACTAAATCTATATTATCACAAAGCTCAATAGAATCTCCAACAGTTCTTTTTCCATCAAAATTAATCACTAAATTCAATTCATATTCGTTATGAAAATGCAAGGGATAATCAAAGTTAGCATTTTCGTGTTTTAAAAGAATAAAAGGTTGATCTGACTTAATGGGTGTGATTTCTTTGATAGATTTCATTAAATGAACAATATTTTTCTATTAAAAATAAATTAAGTTTTATCGCAATCAAATATAAAGAAAACAAAGAAACTAATGTTTTGGACTTTTCAATTTTTGCATTTTAAAGATGAGTTATTGCTAAAAAAAAGCCTATAAAAAACGAATAATTCAAAAAACGCACAGTATTAAACATTATATAACTACAGTTTAAAGCTGTTCTTGTCTAATTTTGGAGAGATATTAATTATTAATTTTTATTGAATGAATAAAAATAGAATATATACTCTCTCTGTTATGTTTATTATGTTGTTTGTGAACAACGTAATGGGGCAAATAAAAATAACAGGAGTTGTTCTTGATGAATATTTAGAGCCTTTACCAGGAGCATCAGTTTTAGAATTAGACACAGCTAATGGAGTGCAAACAGACTTAGATGGTAAATTTGAAATAACAGTAAAAGATGAAAATGCTAGTTTAAAAGTAACTTTTATCGGTTTCCAAAAAAAAATAATAAAAGTAGGAGAAGAGAAAGAGTTTAATGTAATTTTAATTGAAGATGTAAATCAACTAGATGAAGTTGTTATCATTGGTTACCAAGCTGTAAAAAAGAGTGATGTAACGGGGGCAGTTAGCAAAATAGAAACTGAAGACCTTGCGGAAATTCCTTCGAACTCGGTAGAGGAGTTGTTGGTAGGTAGAGTTTCAGGATTGGTTATTGGTAATCCATCAGATGATCCTGGAGCAGGCTTAAATGTTAGAATAAGAGGAGCAAGTTCGTTTACTGCAACAACGCCTTTAATAGTAGTTGACGGATTCCCTTTGGGTACTGCAGGAAATTTAAAGCAGATTAACCCAGCAGATATCGTATCTGTTGAGGTTTTAAAAGATGCATCAGCAGCTTCTATTTATGGTTCTAGAGGAGCCAATGGGGTGATATTAGTAACTACAAGAAGAGGTAAAGAAGGAAAACCAACGATTCAGTTTACAGCAAATACAAGTTTTAATACGTTTGCTTCAGAATTTGATATTTTTAAAAATCCGGTTAACCTAGCTGTGTTAACAGATGAAGGAAGAAGGAATGGAGGTTTAACACCACTTTACATTGGAGCAAACGATATCAATGGAGTTTATTATCCGACTATTTCAGAAATTAGAAATGGCTATCCAACAACAGATTATGTAGATTATGTGTTTAGGACACCTATTAATAGCAATTATAATTTAAGTGCTTATGGAGGATCTGAATCAACAAAATATAATTTCGGTTTAAATTATAATACTCAAAATGGTGTAATTAGAGATAACGATTTAGAAAAAGTAACAGTAAGTTTTGGTATAGAACAAGAACTAGCTAATACATTAAAATTATCAACAAATCTTAATTTTTCAAGAGGAAATAGAAATGATAATGGAGGAATTTCTTTTAATAGGAATATATTATTTCCTTTATTTGATGAAAATGGTGATTTTTTCAAGTTTAACGAAAACGATTTTTTTAATCCTGCGGCGTTAACAGCTTTACGAAAGAATACATCAGAAACCATAGATTTAATTTCATCATCTATTTTACAATGGCAAATAACAGATGCTTTAAGATTTAAATCTCAATTTAATTATAGTTTAGGGTCTTCAACTCAAGAAAGATATTTTCCAATGGTATATACACAACTTGGAAATGAAGGGAATGGTGTTGGTTTTATAGATAATTTTCAAAGTCAACGAGTAGTAGCAGATGCTTATTTTACCTATAATAAATTGTTTGCAAAAAAGCATGATATTTCTTTGGTAGCAGGTTATTCAAGTGAATATTTTGAACAAAGAACATCTCAACTAAGAGCTGATGACTTTGTAAATGAAATATTAGGAGCAGGTAATTTAAGTTTAGGAAACGAACAAAGAGTATCCAATGATTTTCAAACAACTGTATTGTCATCAGTTTTAACTCGTCTAAATTATACATTTGATAATCGATTTTTATTAACCTTTACATCAAGGCTAGATGGTTCATCAAATTTTGGAAAAAACAACCGTTTTGCTTATTTCCCATCCGGAGCTTTGAGTTGGAAAATGCAGAATGAACAATTTATAGCAGAAGGATTAAAATTTATTAACGAATTAAAACCTAGAGTTAGTTATGGAATTGTTGGAAATCAAGCTATAGGACCATTTGAAACATTAAACCGATTAGGGCAAGGAAGATACTTTACTAACGGAGGATTTATTACAACTATAGGTCCATCAACAATTTCTAACAATGGAATATTTATAGAGTCTAGAGGTTTAGGAAATCCAGATTTAAAATGGGAAACTACGAGTATATTGAATGCAGGTCTTGATTTTTCAGCTTTTGCCCGTAGATTAAATTTTAATTTTGATTATTACATAAAAAGAACTCAAGATTTATTGGTAGATAGTGCTTTACCACCAACATCTAGTTTCGATTTTCTAAGGATTAATGCAGGTGAAATAGAGAATACTGGAGTAGAAGTAAGTTTGAGTTATGATTTTGTGAAGAGTAAAGATTTAAATATCTCGACAGGAATTATTTTCAATAGAAATAGAAACAAAGTAATAAGCTTAGGACCTCCAGATAGAACTTCAGTATTAAGTGATGATTTTGGAAATCAATTCAGATTAACAGGAACAAATTATAGAGATCAATTTAGAACAAGAATTAATGCTTTTGCAATTAATCAACCTATTAATGTTTTTTATGGAGCAAAAGTAATAGGTATTATTCAGTCAGAAGAAGAAGGATTAGCATCTGGTTTAACAGGTGCAGCTGCACAACCAGGGGAATTTTTGTATGAAGATTTAAATAAAGATGGAATACTAGATCCTTTTGGGAAAGATAGAACCATTGTTGGAGATCCTAATCCAGATTTTACAGCAAGTTTTACTTTAGATTTTTCATATAAGAATTGGGAGCTATCAGCCTTATTTAATGGGGCATTTGGTGGAGAAGTAGTTAATATAAATAGGTTTGCAGCAAGTAATGGTGGCGGACAAGTGAGTAGTTTATTACAAAGGTGGACCCCAGATAATAGAACAGAGTTTTATCCGTCATTAAGAGATAACAGAAATGTGGCTTTTTCTGATTGGTGGATTGAAGATGGGTCTTTTGTAAGGCTACAAAATTTAAGAATAGGCTATAATTTCACGAATAAGCAGATAAAATATTTTAAAAATGCTAAAATTTACTTTAGTGGAGATAACTTGTTTATAATCAGTAATTATTCTGGAGTAGATCCTGAAGTTGATATTACGGGAGTTGATTTGAATAGAGTGCCAAGATTACGAAGAATGACTTTAGGTTTAGAATTCACATTTTAAAAATAAGATATGAGAAAAATATATACACTATTAATATTGTTTGGATTTTTAGTTTCCTCTTGTTCTTTAGATCAAGAACCAACTACGTTTTTGACAGATGATAATTTTTACCAAACTACAGATGATATGAATGCTGCTGTTTTGCATGCATATCAAACAATGACTTTTTTGGATTATTTAAGGCCTTATATGAACATTCCTACAACTGCCTCTGAAGAAGCATTTCCCAAAGAAGGCGAAGGATTAAATATAGATCAGTTTGATGAGTTTAATGTAGATGATAGAAATCAGAATTTAGAACAGTTTTTCAGACTAAGTTATGTTGGTTTAAATAGAGCAAACACTGTAATTGAAAAAACTAGGAACTCAGATTTTGATGATAGCGATAAGAGCAAATTTATAGGAGAAGCTTTATTTTTAAGGTCATGGCATCATTTTATGTTAGTGCGTTTGTTTGGAGAAATTCCGATACAAGAAAAAGCAATTGATCAACTATCAGAAGTTTTTGGAGCTAAAAATGCAAGTATTGAAGAAGTTTATACTGTATTAATTAGAGATCTCAAAGAGGCAATTTCATTATTAGAAATAGAAAGAAGTGGAGGAAGAGCAGATAAAGTAGCCGCACAATCGTTATTAGCGAAAGTATATTTAACCATGGCTTCAGCCAAGGATTATTTAAGTCCAGGTTATGATTGGGTCTCTAGTGCAACTACCTATTATAATTTAGCTTCAGAAATGGCATCTTTTGTAATAAATGGACAAGCAGAGTATACTTTTGATGACGATTTGCAGCATATATTTGATGTGTCTACACCAGAAGCATTTAACGGACCAGAGCACATTTTCTTTATTCCTCAAGATAGAAATGGCTTAGTAGAAGGAGAATTCTCTAAATTATCAAGATTCTTTATTCCAGCAAATGCCCCAACAACATCGTTTACAAAAGACAATATAAAATTGCATGGAGGTTTTGGAGTATATGTAGCAGAGTTGTCATTTATTAATTCGTTTGATTTAAATGATAAAAGAAAAAAAGATTTAATTATCGAAGAGTTATTTGATGAAAATGGAAATCAGTTATGGGTACCATCAGGAGGAGAATCTCAGCCATTTACAGGCAAATATCTAGATCCAAATTTTATTGGAGATAATACAAGTACACATCCTTATTTATTAAGATATACAGATGTTTTATTAATGTATGCAGAAGCTCAGGGACCGACAATGAACGGTTATGAAGCAATAAATAGAGTTCGTGCTAGAGCAGAATTATTGCCTTTAACACCAGGGTTAAGTGAAAGAGATTTTAGAGAAAAAGTAGTAGAAGAGCGAGCTTTCGAATTAGCTTATGAAGGTCATAGATTATATGATCTGAGAAGAACAAATAAGATAGAAGCTGTTCTAAATGGTATTTATGGAAAAACATTGTCTACAGGACTTTATTTTTTCCCAATACCTGCAATAGAGAAAGAACTAAATGATTAATGTTTAACACTAGAAGAGAAATTCATGAAAAATCTTTTTTTTAAATTAAAATTAATCTCTTTAACAGTAATACTAGGAGTAATTATTTCTTGTGAAAGAGATCCATTAGAAGGAATTGTAAGTAATGATAGGCAAGTATTGTCTTTTTCTTTACCAGAAGAAGTTCAACAAGTAGGTCCTGCTAATATCGTATCAGTTGGAGATAACGAAGGAGTGATAGATGTTTTTGTAATAATGAATGGTTTAGATGCAAGTAGTTTATCACCTTTATTTGAAATATCTGAAAAAGCTGTGGCAATACCACAATCTGGAGATCCAGTAGATTTTACTGTAGGTGATAACTCTTTTGTGTACACTGTGATTTCGGAGTCTGGGGTAGAAAGAAAATGGAAGGTAAACTTAAAGCCATTTGTATCAGAAATAGATGGAGATTGGATTGTAGAAAGTTTATTATTCGATTGGCAAATTGGTATTAGAACAGATTGGGGATGGGGTGTTTTTGGTACTTATGATGTTGCAACAAATTCATACGATCCAGCTAATTACTCACCAGAAGTATTATCTAGAGATTTTCCAAACGCAGCGTTTGAAGAAGATAATGAGTTAACAATCATTACCACTTTAGTAAATGAAAATGGAAACCCTGAAGGAACATTTGATTTTAAATCGGGAGATGATGGAGAATATGCATCGTTTGTTTTAGCTACAGATCATAATGGAAACCCGAGAAGTTATACAGATAGATTTAGAAAAATGCCAATAGGTAGAGGTGTTTGGGAATATAATATTGCTGGTAAAAAGTTAACCTTATGGCAGGGTAATAGGAGCGGTCAGCAAATAGATGCAGCTGTAGCTATTGATGCTGATGGAAACATAAGTTTATCTTTTGACAATTGGATAAATGAATTCACGTGGGATCATTGGGATGCAGAATCTCATATTCAAAATTCATATACAATGTACTATAACTTTAACCTTAAATAATTCAAGCTTCGTATGAAAAAAAATATAAATAAGATTAGATTCAAAGGAATTATGGTTACTGGTGCTTTACTAATTGCTCTTGTAATCACGTTTACAAGTTGCGATGAAAAGGAGTATGGAGACAAAAGAGCAACAGGAGATAATGAGATCGTGGTACAAACTTCTCAAATTATTAATGATAATTACATAGGAAACGGAGTACAATGGGATCCTTATCCACAAGCTTATAAATATTGGGGAGAGCCCATTAGTGATCAAGATTGGGAAAAGTTATACAAACGTTTAGATTATATGAAGCCAAGCTTTATGAGAGTTGTATACGGTTCGTTTGACAAGTATGCCTCTGATGATGCTGATAATTATGATCAGGATAAATTCATTGAAGGGTTATTAAAGATATTAGAGTATTGTCAAAAGAATCAAATTTCAGTCTTATTAGGGGATTGGGGGTTCAATCAAGTCAATTTTAATGAGAATAGAATTTTTGAGAACCGTTTAGATAATGCAGTTAAGTATTTAGATTATTTAGTTACGACTAAAGGTTTTTCTTGTATTAAATACTACACTACTATTAATGAACCAAATTTGGAAGGTTCAGCTACTAATGGGAATTATGATTTATGGAAAGAAGCAACGTTATATTTCCATGAAAAAATGAAAGAAGTAGGTTTAGATACTAAAGTAAAACTTGCAGGGCCAGATGTTGCAGTTTTTAATAATTCAGATGTTAATTGGATATCGAGATCGGCAAATGATTTTGGAGATAAACTAGGAATTTATGAGGTACATACATATCCTCCTAAAGGAGTAATGTTTAGTAATGAGTATGAAAACTTATTAGCACAAATGAAAGAAAAAGTACCAGCAGGTTATCAAATTGTAATTGGGGAGTTTGGATATAAGTATGATACTGGAGATGCTAACCTAGATCAAGTTTTAGCAGCTCAAAATTCAAATGCAATTAATTCAGACCCAAATATTTCTAATGATTCAAACACTTTAGTAGATGAATATTTTCATGGAGTAGATTTGGCAGGATTAACAATGAAAATTGTAAATGCTGGTTATTCTGGAGGAATAAATTGGGGGTTAGATGATGCTATGCATAGTGGTACTACTACGGGTACAGACTTAAAAGTTTGGGGGTTTTGGAATATTCTTGGAGAAGAGTTACAAGGAAAACCAGAAAAAGAAAACTTAAGGCCTCATTTTTACTCTTTCTCTTTATTGTGTAGGTATATGCAAACAGGGAGTAAGGTATTTAAAGTGGATGTTCCTAACAAAGTAGGATTAGATGCCATTGCTGTTGAAAAAGACGGAAAATACATGATAGCAATAAACAATATGCATGCTGAGGATTACGAATTGAAATTGACAATTGATAATCTAAAAGAATTAACTGGTGTTAAAAAGTTTATTTATAAAGAAGAAAATAGAAAATTTGACACCAATGGATATCCTGCACCAGAAGAAGAAAATACAACTTTTGTATCTGGAGAAACATTACAAATAGCAGGAGAAACACTTACAGTACTAACAAACTTTGAATTTTAATTAAAAACTAACAATAAACTAATAACCTCCTAGTAATTAGTAAAATAAGAATATAGAATGAATAATACGATTGATAAAAAAGTAACAACTTTACGTTTAAAAAAGTGTGAACAGAATCCTATTTTCAGTCCTAATCCAGAAAACCAATGGGAAAATATAGTGGTTTGTAATCCTGGTGTTTGGTATGAAGATGGTAAGTTTTCAATGTTATATAGAGCGGCAGGAGACGATGAAGAGCATTACATTCGATTTGGTTTAGCAGAAAGTACAGACGGTATTAATTTTACAAGAGTTTCTGATGAACCTGTGTTTTCACCTAGTGTTGATGGCCCAGACATGGGAGGAGTTGAAGATCCTAGAATAGCAAAGTTTGGAGATGAGTTTTATATAACATACGCCTACAGACCTTTTCCTCCAGGACAATATTGGAAGTTTGCACACGATGTAATTTTATTACCAGAATCAGGAGAACACACACCTAAAGTGTATAAAGAAAATGTGGCTAACTCAGGCTTAGCAATTTCAAAAGACTTAAAAACATTTAAAAGATTAGGGCGTATTACTTCATCAAATTTAGATGATAGAGATGTTATTCTTTTTCCAGAAAAAATAAACGGGAAATTTGCAATGCTTCACAGACCAAAAGAATGGATTGGAGAAAAATATGGAACTAATAGACCTGCTATATGGATCCGTTTTTCTGACGATTTAATGGTTTGGGAAGAAGAGAGTACTTTGTTAATTGCAGGAATTGAAGGTACTTGGGAAGAAAAAGTAGGAGGAAGTACACCTCCATTAAGAACTAAAGACGGGTGGTTAGTAATTTATCATGGTGTTGAAAATGGTGGATTGGGATACTATAGAGCGGGAGCTGCTTTATTGGATTTAGAAGACCCAACTAAAGTTATTGGTAGATTAGAAGATTGGATTATGGAACCAGAGCATGATTATGAGATTGAAGGGTATTATAAAGGTTGTGTTTTTCCAACAGGAAATGTAGTTATTGAAGATACGCTCTACATATATTACGGAGCTGCAGATAAACATATTGGTTTAGCAACATGTGATGTAAATGAATTATTAGCAGAATTAAAAAAGTAAAATGGATAGATGCAATAGGTTAGTTTTATTAATGTGTATGATTGTTTTTTTAAGTAATTGTACTGATGTAAAGAAACAAGACAAAACAGCTGTTGAAATAGCGTTTAATAAATCTAATCAGTTGGATTTTCCTTTTATAGGGCATGGGGTACAATGGTCGGCGTATCCTCATGCCGATTCTAATGAAGCAGATTGGGGCTTTTTAATAACTGATGAGAAGTGGGAAGAGTTGTATAAAAGAGTTGATTTTGTAAATCCACACATCATAAGAGTAATGGATGTTGCTAGTTGGAGGTATTTTAAAGGTTTAGATAAACAAAATCAACCTGTTTTAAATTTTGAAACGCAAGAGGTTAAAAGTTTATGTAAACTATTAGATTACTGTCAAAAAAACAATATAACTGTACTTTTTGGAGAATGGGGAGCACCAGGTTTTTGGGAAACGAAAAATAAAAAAGCAAATAGTATTCTAAAGGCTAATGATGATCGATGGATTGATATGATAACTCAGTATTTAGATTATTTGATTCTTAAAAAAGGATACACTTGTATTCAGTATTATAATCTAGTTAATGAGCCTAATGGATATTGGGCATCAACCGATGGGAATTGGGAAGAGTGGAAAGAAGGATATCAAAAATTAAATGAAGCATTACAAAAGAAAGGGTTACACAAATATGTAAAACTATCAGGACCAGATGCAGTAACACAATGGAATCACCCAAAACACCCTAAAAAAGCACATGATTGGGTATATTCTACTGTTGAAGAGTTGGATAGTATAACAGGACTTTATGATTTTCATATTTATGCAGATCAAGATTTGATTAGAACAGGAAACTTTATTTCATATTTAACTCCTTTTTCTACGGCAATAAATAAAACGAAAAAACCATTTGTTTTAGGAGAGTTAGGAATGAAATATAGTGGAGCTTTAAATGAAGAAAATAAACGAAGAGGAGAAAAAGATCCATATGCAGGTCCAGATGATTCTTCAATGTTTGTGTATGATTATTTTTATGGGGTAGATATGGCAGATGCAGCTATTCAAAGTATGCTAGCAGGTGTTGGAGGAGCAATAGCTTGGGATTTAGATGATGCAATGCATACGGTAGGTGATTTAGGAGGTAAGGATCAGCTAAAAAAATGGGGAATGTGGAATATTTTGGCTGAAGAATTTGGTAATTTAGAAGTAGATAAAAAGCCAAGGCCTTGGTCGTACTCTTGGACATTACTGTGTAACTTATTCCCTCCAAAATCAACTATTTTTAAACCAATTTATTCAGTAGAGAATGATAGTATTAGATCAGTAGCAACTACTTATAAAGATCAGTTTACAGCTACCGTAGTAAATCAATCTAAGGAATCTAAACTTTTTCAACTAACAACAAATTTAATTAAAAATCAAAAAACATTGTATTTATACGAATATTCAAAAGAGAATAAACCTGTGAATTCAGAAGGTTTTCCCATAGCTACTAGAAAGATTGAAAATGATTTAAGAAAAGAAAAAATAACAATTGAAGTGAAAGGAGAAAGTCTCATTTTCATTAGTACAATTTTAATCAAATAAATCATTCTAAGGGATAAGAAAAATGAGTTATAATTTACAATTTACAGATATACTCGTATTATTACTATACTTTATTTTCATAGTTTGGTTTGGTATACGATCATCAAAAAAAGGAAGCAAATCAACCAAAGATTATTTTTTAGCGGGAAGAAATATGACATGGCCAGTAATCGGTTTTTCATTATTTGCCGCAAGTATTTCAAGTACCACGCTTATAGGTAAAAGTGGAGATGCATATTCTACAGGAATTGCTGTTTTTAATTACGATTTAATATCAGTTTTGGTGATGGTATTTTTTGCGATGTTCTTTTTACCATTTTACATTAAGTCAGGAATATTTACCATACCCGAGTTTTTACAAAAAAGATTCGATAAAAGATCAAGATATTACTTTTCATTCATCACATTAATGGGATCTACATTTTTAGATGCCGCCGGAGCTTTGTATGCAGCTTCCTTATTAATGAAACTCGTTTTTCCTTCAATGACAATAGTTGAATTGTCAGTCATTTTTGCAGTGATAGTTGCCGCTTATACAATTCCAGGAGGTTTATCAGCAGCAATCAAAGTAGATCTTGTACAAGGAATCTTATTACTTGTGGGAACGTTTATACTTACTTTTTTAGCCTTAAAAAACGGAGGTGTTGAGCATTTAAAAAGTCTTCTTTTAGAAGGTGATACCATGATGAAATTGATAAGGCCTTTAAATGACGATTCCGTACCCTGGCTTGGATTAATTGTAGGAATACCAATTTTAGGATTTTATTTCTGGGGAAATAATCAAGTGTTAGTACAACGTGTATTAACAGCAAAATCAATAGATCATGGTAGAAAAGGAATTTTATTAGTAGGTTTTTTTACTGTTTTAATTCTATTCATTATCATATTTCCAGCTGTCATAGGAAAACATTTATATCCAGATTTACCAAAGAACGATATGATATATCCGAAATTGGTTATAGAGTTAATGCCAGTAGGTTTATTAGGGTTAATGTTAGCCGCTATGGTAGCGGCATTAACATCATCATTAAGTGCATTGCTAAGTTCTGTTGCAACATTATTTACAATGGACTTTTACGTTCAGTTTAAAAAAGAAGCATCACAAAAAGAACAAGTGTATGTAGGAAAAGTAGTTTCTGTAATTGTTTTGATTTTAGCTGTTTTATGGGTACCATTTGTATCTAAGTTCGATTCCTTATTAAAATACTATCAAGAAATGTTAAGTTATATCGCACCTCCAGTAGTTGCTGTATTCTTTTTAGGAGTGTTTTGGAAAAGAATTAATAAGCATGGAGCCTTTTGGGGGTTAACAGGAGGGGCAATTGCTGCCGTGGTAACAATATTGGTAAGAGTACTATTTGGTGTTGAGTTACTAGGAGATATTCACTTTTTGTTAAAAGTACCTGTTTACTTTTTGTTTAGTTCAGTTATAATTATTCTGGTTAGTCTGTTTACAGCGCCAGATGATCAAGAAGCTATCAAAGATTTTATTTGGACAAAGAAAATATACGATCAAGAAACATTAGAATTAAAAGGAGTTCCTTTTTATAAAAATTTTAGGTTTTGGTCTTTAGCGTTAGTAGTGTTTTGTTTCCTTGTATTGTTCTTATATCAATAGGAATAGAACACAAAATATAAACTTTTAAAACATAAAATATGAACAAAAAAATACAATTAATAATGTTGCTTTTTGCATCAGTAGGAATGTTTGCTCAAACGACAGTGGTAGATTTTGAAGATGCTTCAACTTATACAATTTCAGGATGGGAAGGAGTTGCAGAAGTAGTTTCAAATCCTGATGCTACAGGAATTAATACTTCTGGTAATTCAGCAAAATATACAACTCCAGCGAATAAAGCATGGGCAAATGGAGTGTCGGTGATATTGAATACAGCAATCAATTATGCAGATATTAGAAGTTTAGATTTTAGTGTTATTGCTCCGTCCGCCAGTCAAATATATTTGAAATTAGAAAATGATGCAGTAACAGGAGAGACGCAACCAGAAGCATATGTAACTCCAACAGCAACAAGTGGAGACTGGGAGAGTTTAACCGCTAATTTTTCCGAAATAACAGATGCAACTGAAGCAGCTTCAGCTACATTTGATAAAATTTTTATCATATTTAACCCTAATGATAATACTGGTGGAGAAGTTTGGCATTTTGATGAAATGAAATCAATTACGAATACTGACCCTTCTGCACCAACAGGATTAATGATTTCAGAGGGCGCTAATGAGTTTACCTTAAATTGGGATGACGACCCATTAGCTACAGATGGGTTTAATGTATATATAAGCGAAGGTACTGGTTCGGCACAATACATAACAACCTTAGCAGCTGGGGCTACTTCTTATACATATACAGGAACAATTGCAGGCGTTACAATTACTGATGGCGGCACTTATACGGCTACAGTACAAGCATTACCAGATGCAGATGATAACGCTTATGCAGATTCAGGTTCATTTGTTTTAAATGAAATAGAACCTTCATCACCAACAGGATTAATGATTTCAGAAGGTACTAATGAGTTTACTTTAAATTGGGATGATAATCCATTAGCAACAGGAGGCTTTAATGTGTACATAAGTGAAAGTTCAGGATCAGCCCAATACATAACAACTTTAGCAGCAGGAACAACTTCATATACGTATACAGGAACAATTGCTGGCGTTACAATTACTGATGGTGGAACATATACAGCTACTGTACAAGCATTACCAGATGCAGATGATAACGCTTATGCAGATTCAGGTTCATTTGTTTTAAATGAAATAGAACCTTCATCACCAACAGGATTAATGATTTCAGAAGGTACTAATGAGTTTACTTTAAATTGGGATGATGATCCATTAGCAACAGGCGGTTTTAATGTGTACATAAGTGAAGGATCAGGATCAGCACAATACATAACAACTTTAGCAGCAGGATCAACTTCATATACGTATACAGGAACGCTTGCAGGAATAACAATTGCTGATGGTGGAACATATACCGCTACAGTACAAGCATTACCAGATGCAGATGATAATGCATATGCAAATTCAGGTTCATTTGTTTTAAATGAAGTGGAACCTTCATCACCAACAGGATTAATGATTTCAGAGGGTACTAATGAGTTTACTTTAAATTGGGATGATGATCCATTAGCAACAGGAGGCTTTAATGTGTACATAAGTGAGGGATCAGGATCAGCACAATACATAACAACCTTAGCAGCAGGGGCAACTTCATATACGTATACAGGAACAATTGCAGGCGTTACAATTACTGATGGCGGAACATATACAGCTACCGTACAAGCATTACCAGATGCAGATAATAATGCTTATGCAAATTCAGGAGCCTTCAATTTGAATGCAGCAGATCCAGAACCACCAACGAATCCTACAGGACTTTCGGTTGTTCAAGGTACAGATCAATTTACCTTGAATTGGGATAATGATCCATTGGCTACTGGGGGATTTAATGTTTTTGTAAGTAAAAACACAGATGCTATTCAATATGTAACAACAGTTCCAGCAGGATCAACATCATATACTTATTCAGGAACACTTGCAGGAATTCCTATTGCTACTGATGGAACTATTTATACTGTAACTGTTCAATCATTACCAGATGTTGATGGAAACAATTATTCAAATGCATTGGTATATACAGGAGATATAGATGAAGTTATTTTATCAGATAACGATCCGAATTTACATATTTATCTAGCATTCGGACAGTCAAATATGGAAGGTAGTGCACCAGTTGAAAACTCTGATTTTGCAACGAATGATAGATTATTAACATTACAATCTTTAGACTGTACTAATTTAGGGAGAGAAAAAAATAAATGGTATGTAATGGCCCCACCAGCAAGTCAATGTTTTAGTCAACTTTCATTGGTGAATACTTTCGGAAAAGAGATGGTAAATACTCAGCCAAGTAATGTTAAAATAGGAATTATAAATGTAGCCGTAGGTGGATCGGATATTCGTTTGTTTGATAAAGATAAATTTGAAGATTACGATACTTTAGCTGAAGATCCTTTTTTTCAAAAAAAAATAACAGCTTACGGAGGTAATCCATATCAACATTTAGTAAACTTAGGTTTATTGGCAAAGCAAAAAGGTGTGATTAAAGGGATTTTATTACATCAAGGAGAGTCTAATAATGGAGATACGAATTGGCCTAATTATGTAAAAACGGTTTACGACAATTTAATTACAGATTTAGGATTAGAGGCAGCTAAAGTTCCTTTATTAGCAGGAGAAGTAGGTCATACTAACAATGGAGGTTTGGCAGGCGGAATGAATTCAATCATTCAAACTTTACCAACTGTAATACCAACTGCTCATGTAATATCATCTGATGGGGTTTCAATTTCTTCTGATAATGTACATTTTGATTCAGTAGGAGTAAGAGAATTAGGGAAAAGATATGCTCTGAAAATGACTAGTTTATTAACTACATTAAGTACAAATGATGTTGTTTTAGATGAAAATAAATTTGGTTTAATTCAAAATAATCCAAACCCTGTTACAAATAGTACAAACATTTTATTTAATATTCCTTCTCAAACACATGTGTCGTTAAAAGTGTATAGTATAAGTGGAATTCAAGTAGCAGAATTGATTAATAATGAATTGTCAGCTGGAATTCATTCTGTAGAATTTAGAAAACAAAATTTGTCGCCTGGCTATTACATTTATACTTTACAAACAGATAAAATGTCAAAAAGCAAAAAGATGATTATCTCATCTGAATAATCCCCTTATTCTGGGCAAGACTTAGAACTATTTAAAAGGTTTTGCTCAGAATTATCTAGAAATAAATGTTTTTGTTTTAGAGAATGGTGATTTTTAATTAGTATGAAGTTTTATAGTATTTTACTTTTAATGCAATTATATCAAATCTAAAGTTTAATTCGTTAACATGAAAACAAAAATTCTGTTTATAGCATTAATTATATCTTTTTTGAAAGCTTTTACTCAAGATCCAAATTTTCATATTTATTTATGTTTCGGACAGTCCAATATGGAAGGTTCTGCTACTATTGAAGAACAAGATAAAATACAAAATGACCGTTTTCTTACATTACAACCCTTGAATTGTAAAGAACTTTCAAGAAAAAAAGGTGTATGGTATCCTGCAGTTCCACCACTAAGTCAATGTCATGTGGGGTTATCTCCTGCAGATTACTTTGGAAGAACAATGGTGGAGAATTTACCCGATACGATAAAAATAGGAGTAATAAACATAGCAGTAGGAGGTTGTGATATTCGATTGTTTGATAAAGATTTATATAAAAATTATCTTTCTACTTATAAAGAAGAATGGTTTACAAATAAAGTAAAAGATTACGGTGATAATCCGTATAAGTATCTCATTAATTTAGCTAAAAAGGCTCAAAAAGATGGAGTAATCAAGGGAATATTATTGCATCAAGGAGAAACAAACACAGGAGATGAAAAATGGGGTTTGTATGTACAGAAAATCTATAAGAGTATACTAAGAGATTTATCTTTAACCCCTAATAAAGTACCTTTATTGGTTGGTGAAGTTGTTCATGAAAAGCAAGGAGGGGTTTGCGCAAAAATGAATTCAATAATTAATAGAATACCAATGTTAATACCTACTGCTTATGTCATTTCTTCTGAAGGATGTAACGTAAGAAAAGATAAAGTTCATTTTAATTCGAAAGGGGTTAGAGAATTAGGAAAACGCTATGCAAAGAAAATGTTGGCAATCAAAGAAAAGAAATAATACAAAATATAGCATTTCATAAAAAAATAAGGAAAATGAAACTATACCCGATAAAATTTAATCCTATTTTAAAAGAAAAAATATGGGGAGGAGAGAAACTAACACAAACATTTAAAAAGAAATCGACCAAAAATAATATTGGAGAAAGCTGGGAAGTTTCAGATGTGAAAGGAGATGTTTCCATAGTTTCAAATGGTGATTTAAAAGGAAAAACCTTAAAAGATTTAATCCAAACCTACAAGGGAGATTTTGTCGGGAATAAGATATATAAGCAATTTGGAGAAGCATTTCCAATTTTAATAAAATTCATAGATGCCAAAACACCACTATCAATTCAAGTTCATCCGAACAATGAATTAGCAAAGGAGCGTCACAATTCTTTTGGAAAAAATGAAATGTGGTACATTATGGATAGTGATGCTACTGCTGAATTAATTATTGGGTTTAATGAAGAGGTTTCGCAAAAGGAATATGTGGAGGCATTAGAAGGAGGTAAAATTTTAGATATTTTAAATGCTGAGAAAATTACAGAGGGAGATGCTTTTTACATTCCAACAGGAAGAGTTCATGCGATTGGAGCGGGAACAGTTTTAGCAGAAATTCAACAAACTTCAGATATTACGTATCGTATTTATGATTACGAGAGAGTAGATAAAACCTCAGGTAAACAAAGAGAGTTACATACTGAACAAGCTTTAGATGCTATCGATTACAGAGTGTATGAATCTTATAAAACAGATTATGAATTGGTAGAAAACCAGTCTTCTAAACTGATACATACACCTTATTTTAAAACTGATATTATACAGTTGAATGCTACAGTTATTAAAGATTATAAAACATTAGATTCTTTTGTGATTTATATGTGTGTAGATGGAGTTTTAGAGTTAGAGTTTGAAAGTGAAATTTATGTTGTTGAAAAAGGAGAAACCATAGTATTGCCCGCCAGTATTCAGCAAGTTACTTTAAAAAGTACCAAGGCTAAAATATTAGAAATCTACTTGTAGCAGTTATACTCACAAAGTTATATTCGTGTAGATAAATCGGGATCTGCAGATTGGAATAGTAAGAGTTTTAGAAAAAAATAGATGAGTTGTTAGAATAGCAATAGCTTTTGTAATAGAAACAGAGTTGCGTTAATGCAACTGAGTTGTTAAAAAATCTTAAAAAAAATAGAACCATCTAGGAAAGCTTTAAATTCGTTGTAAAGAAATCTTACTATAATGAATTTAAAACAAACTACTTTACTAGTATTACTATCTTTTATTGGCATAACAACCATGCAAGGACAGTTAATACGCAAACCAGCGATAAGTCCAGATGCTTCTCAAATGGCTTTTAGTTATTATGGAGATATTTGGGTGTATAATCTTAACTCAAAAGATGCAAAAAGGCTAACGATACATAAAGCCTATGAAACAGATCCTGTTTGGAATGCTAAAGGAAATGAAATTGCTTTTTCTTCTGATAGAAAAGGAAATAGCAATATTTTTACAACTTCAGTAAACGGAGGAGTTCCTAAACAACTAACATATTATCCAACAACAAATATTCCAACCTCTTGGGATAAAAATGGAAATATAATTTTTACAACAAAACGAGTTTTTGCAGGTCCTGAGTGGGATCAGCAAATGTACGCTGTAAATGAAAATGGAGGAACACCAACCCGATTGTTAAATGCTTATGGAGAAATGGCAACTGTATCTCCTAACGGAAAACTAATTGCATTTACTAAAGGAGCTTGTAGAATTGCACGTGAAGATTATTCTGGTTCTGCACAAAGAGATATTTGGATTTATAATACGCAAACTAAAAAGTACATTCAAATAACAACAAGTAATAAAAACGACCATTCACCAGCTTGGGATGCTAGCGGAAATTTATATTTTATCGGAGCAGAAAGTGGTCGATATAATATTTACAAACAACAAATTACTACAGAAGGAGAAGCTAGTGGTGCGAAACAGAAATTAACGAGTTTAACTAAAAATGGAGTTCGTACTTTCTCTGTTAGTAACAACGGAACAATCGTATATACTTCAGGGATTTCTGTGTATGAATTAAAGAATGGAAGCAGTAAAAAGTTAGCTATTGCTATAGCTTCAGATAATAGAATAAATTCTGAAGAAACCAAAACAACGAGTAGTGGTGTTAGAAGTTTTGCGATCTCACCTAATGGTAAAATGGCTGCTGTTGCTATTGATGGAGAAATTTTTGTGAAAGAAAATAATAAGGAGAAAAAGAGAACAAACAATGTTAGTAAAGATCCTTACAGCGATAAAAATGTAGGATGGTTTGATGATAAAACAGTAGTGTTTTTATCTGATAGAGATGGTTTATTCCAGTTATATAAGGCAACTTCTGCTGATGATAAAGTAGGTATAGAAAGATCTTTAAAAATTGATAATAAAAAATTAACTAGCGCAAAAGAAGATATACAAGGATTTAATATTTCTCCTGATCAGAAGAAAATTGCATATCAAGTAGGAAGAGGTAAATTAATTATTGCAGATATTGAAGATGGTGAATTAAAGAACAAGCAAACATTTGTAGATAGTTGGTCTGCTCCTGGAGGTGTTTCTTGGAGTCCAGATAGCAAGTATATTGCATATTCTCAAACGGATTTAGATTTTGATACTGAAATTTTTATTCAATCTGTTGCAGATAAGAGTAAAAAAATGAATGTAAGTATGCATCCAAGAAACGACTTGAATCCAGTTTGGAGTCCAGATGGAAAGAAATTAGCATTTCTTTCTAACAGAAACGATATCAATTATGATGTTTGGATGGTTTGGTTACAAAAAGAAGATTGGGAAAAGTCGAGAATAGATCACGAAGAAGGTGACTATTACAAGAAAGAGGATGAAAAGAAAGCTAAAGGAGATAAAAAAGAAGCAGCTAAAAAACCTAAGAAACCAAAAAAGAAGGCTGTAGTAGTAAAGATAGATGAAGAGCGAATTTTTGACAGATTAGTTCAAGTTACGTCATTATCAGACGATGAGTTTAGTTTAGCATTTAGTGGTGATAGTAACTTCATGTATTACTCAGCTACAGATCCATCTTCAAAAAGAAGAAACTTATATAAAATTAAGTGGGATGGTTCTAAACCTAAAGCGATTAAAGGTGGAGCTAGAGCTGGAGGTTTTTCATTACAAAAAGGAAAATTATATTTTACTGCTGGAGGAGTTATAAAAGAATTAAACACAAAGTCAGATAGAATTACAGTATATCCGCATAAAGCAACATATACAAAGTATAGAGGAAAGATTAACGAACAAGTATTTAACGAAGGAATTAGAGCGTTAACTGCTGGTTTTTATGATCCTAATTTCCACGGATATGATTGGAATTCTTTAGTAAAGCGATACAAACCTTGGGTATTATCTGCAACTACCGATCAGGATTATTCGTATATGTTCAATTTATTATTAGGACAATTAAATGCAAGTCATATGGGGTATAGAAGTTTTACTCCACGAAATCCTTCTGATAAAATAGGATTATTAGGATTAGATGTTACAGATACAAGTAATGGAGCAAAAGTAAACTATGTCTTACCAAATTCTGTATCAGACAAATCTAAGAATAAATTAACTATAGGAGATGTAATTACTCATGTAAACGGAATTGAAGTTCCTAAAGGAGAAAGCTTCTATAAATCACTTAAAAATACGATTAATACAGAAACATTATTAACCTTAAGTTCTGGTAAAGAAGTTGTATTACGTCCTCAAGGAAGTTTAAGAAGATTACAATATGAAGAGTGGATTCGTTCTAGAAAAAAGTTAGTTGATCAATATTCAAATGGGCAATTAGGATATATTCATATTCAAGGAATGAACCAGCCAAGTTTTGAGCGTTTCGAGAGAGAATTAAAAGCGAGTGGTTATGGTAAAAAAGGAATCGTAATTGACGTAAGATATAACGGTGGAGGATGGACTACAGATAGATTAATGGCGGTATTAAATGTAAAGCAACATGCGTATACAGTTCCAAGAGGCGCAACGAAGTCATTAAAAAATCACAAGAAATTCGAAAATCATTATCCGTATAACGAAAGAGCAATATTATCAGTAAACACAAAACCAGTTGTAGCTTTATGTAACGAGAACAGTTACTCAAATGCAGAAATTTTCTCACATGCGTTCAAGAATTTAGGGTTAGGAAAATTAGTAGGACAACCTACATTTGGAGCTGTAATTTCTACTGGAGGAGCAGGGTTACAAAACGGATTTATCCGTATGCCTTTTAGAGCATGGTTTGTAAAACAATCAGGGAAGAATATGGAAAATGAAGCACCAGCTGTTCCAGATTTCTTAGTGAAAAATGCTCCAGGATGGAAAGATAGAGGAGAAGATGCTCAACTTAAAAAAGCTGTAGATGTTTTATTACAAGACATTAAGTAGGAAAATAAAAAATTAATTTTTTGAAAAGCGAAGTTGTAAAAAACTTCGCTTTTTTTATGCGTATTTTTGCCGAATGGAATACCAAGAGTCAGCATTGTTAGAGAAGTTAAAGACTAACTTTGGTTATGATAGTTTTCGATTAAATCAGCAAAAAATAATTACAAATGTCTTAGAAAAGAAAGATACATTAGTAATCATGCCAACAGGTGGTGGTAAATCGATTTGTTATCAATTACCAGCCTTGTTTTTCGAAGGGGTTACCTTGGTTATTTCACCTTTAATTGCCTTAATGAAAGATCAGGTTGATAGTTTAAAGGCAAATGGTATTTCGGCGATGTATTATAATAGTAGTCAAACTAAAGAAGATCAAGACGCTGTTTTTAGTGCTGTTGCAGAACGAAAAATTAAGCTTTTATATGTTGCTCCAGAAAGTTTACCATTACTTCAAAATATTTTAAATCAAACCTATGTAAGTGCTATAGCTATTGATGAGGCACACTGTATTTCTTCTTGGGGACATGATTTTAGGCCTTCATATAAGCAACTTGCTTTTTTAAAAAAATCGTTACCAGAAGTTCCAATTGTTGCATTAACGGCTACTGCCGATAAAGCTACTCAAGAAGATATTGTAGAACAATTGGTAATTCCTCATGCGACACGTTTTATTAGTTCATTCAATAGAGCTAATATTAGTTTAGAAGTTCGTCCCGGAAATGAAAGAATAAAACAGATTGTAAATTTTATAAAAAGAGCTCCAGATGAAGCTGGAATTATTTATTGTTTAAGTAGAAAAGCAACAGAACAATTAGCTAGGAAATTACAAGGAGAGCAAATAGATGCGCAAGCATATCATGCAGGATTAACATTTGAAGAACGATCAAAAACGCAAGAAGCTTTTGTAAAAGATGACGTACAAATTATCTGTGCAACTGTTGCTTTCGGAATGGGAATCGATAAGTCGAATGTACGTTGGGTGATTCATTATAATATGCCTAAAAATATAGAAGGCTATTATCAGGAAATAGGACGTTCAGGAAGAGATGGATTACCAGCTAAAGCATTGTTGTTTCACAGTTATGCTGATGTAATACAATTGCGACAGTTTATAGAAAATACAACAAATAAAGAAGTTCAAGAAGCAAAATTAGATCGGATGAAGCAATTTGCTGAAGCGACTGTTTGTAGAAGAAAAATTTTGTTGAGTTACTTTGGAGAATTGATTGAAGAAAACTGTGGAAATTGCGATGTGTGTAAAAATCCGCCTCAATTTTTCGACGGAACCGTAATTGCTCAAAAAGCCTTGTCAGCAATCTTCAGGTTGAAAGGAAAAGAAGCCATGGGAACAGTAATCGATGTTCTTAGAGGAGCACAAAATGCTACAGTACTAGATAAAAATTACAATACACTAAAAACCTATGGAGTAGGAAAAGATATTTCTTGGAGAGATTGGCAATTTTATGTAGTTCAGTTAGTTAATCAAGGTTATTGTCAAATAGCCTTTCATTTAAATAATGCATTGCAGCTCACCGATTTTTCAAAAAAAGTATTGTTTGAAGGAGAAAAAATTCAGTTAACAGCACCTCTAGAGCTTAAAAAAGATGATAAACGAACTGTAACTAAAATTACAAAGAGTACTAAAAAAGATAGTTTATTTGAGCGTTTAAGAGCATTACGCTATAAGATAGCTACCGAAGAAAACATTGCTGCTTATTTAGTATTTAATGATGCGACATTAAGAGAAATAGAAAAAGAACGTCCGTTGACGGATAACGAGTTTTTAGCAATAAGTGGAGTAGGACAGCGTAAACTTGAGGTTTATGGAGGAGAATTTATGGAAGAAATTAAAAATTTCCTTCAAGAGAAAAAAAGAGGTAAAAAGAATACAGCTTTAGAAACCTATAAATTATACAGTCAAGGGTTAACTATTGAAGAAATTGCTGAAGCTAGAGCGTTAAAAACACCAACAATTTTCTCTCATTTATCCAAATTATATCTAGAAGGAAAGGATATTAATTTAGATCAGTTTACTTCACCAGAAACAATAAAAGAAGTTGCAAATGCGAAGAAAGTATTAAAAAACGAAACAGCATTAAGACCATATTTCGAATTTTTGGGAGAAAAAGTACCGTATGAACAAATTCGAGTGGCATTAACTATTTTACAGAAGAAATCATGAAAACATTATTTACAAAAAAGCATGTATCAAAAAAGATATGGATAATAATATTTTTTTTGGGAGTTAATAGTTTAGCACAGTCTAATGTAGATTTTGGTATAAAAGCTGGAGTAAATTTCACAGGATTTCATACAAATGGTAATGCTTTAACATCGAACATAGGATTTCACATTGGAGGTACAACGCAAATCAAATTGGAAGATTCTTTCCATTTTTTAGGAGAGTTACTTTATAACAGAAAGGGCGGGACGCAAAATACTACAATTGGATCAATAAATACAACGCTAGATTACATAGATATACCAATTTTAATGCGATATTATTTTATTAAAAAATTAAGTTTAGATGCTGGGCCTCAGATTGGATTTTTATTACATAGTAACTCAGAATTAATAGTATCAGATACTAGTGAAGAAATAAAGTTAGATGCTACAAATGTTATAGATTTTGCGGTAAATGTAGGTTTTACATTTGATTTTAATGAAAAATACTCTGCGCAATTAAGAGGTAGTTATGGAGTAACTACAATTTTTGAACAACAAGAGTATAAAAACTATGTAATTAGTTTATCATTGCTTTATAAACTTTAATCACAGGACGATAACCAAGGATTTGATTACTATATGCTTGTATCGAAAGTTGTAAAATTTTCAATTAGATACCTCATATGCTTGCATCAAGGTAATTCATTCTTTTAGTATTTACATACTTGGGTCGGGGTAGTTAATAAAAATTGTACAGTAAATTTAGGTTTTCATTTTCAAAATAGTCTTTAATTTACCTTATGGGTTTAGCGTTGCATTTTTTCTAATTGTAAGTAACCATTTAAAGTTTTTTAATACACCCACGTAGACCATTTTGACTTTTCTTGAAATGCTACTCTACTTTTCCAAATTTGTAAACAAGCTTCTTGATAAAAACCTTCTTTAGAGTTTATGTATGCTCAACAAATTTTAATAATGATTCCTGCATAGGGTAGCATTGATGTTATATAAAATTGGTGCTTAAAAAATATATTTTATCTGATTAATAAACCCTGATTTAAAATATTACAGAAGAATTAGATAAAGCTTATTTCAATCAATTTTATATCTAAAATCTATTATTGCTAGACCTATAAAAAGGAAGTCAAGTTAAAGTCAAGTTTAGTTTTTGTCATGTGTATAAGGTTTGTAGTGGTAATTGTGTAGTTTGCAAAAAAACAACCAAAAAACAAAACATAACAAAATACACCCCTTTTAAAATTATGAATAAAACAAAATCAACCTCATTTTTTCGTAAACTACTATTCGTTGTTTTGATGACAAATTTCGTTAGTTTAAATGCTCAAATCTCAAGTCCAACTTTTATAAATCAATTGTCTCCTGTAACTATAAATTATAATGTTTCAGGTTCGTTAGTAAAACGTGTAACGATTGATGTGAGTACAACATTTAATTTTGCGAATTTGAGTTTACTAGCTAATAATGAAGTTCTATTAGATAATATTGATATCCCTTTTAAGGGTTCACATACATTAAACGCTTTGGTAAAGTTTCCTGCCAGTGGTCAAGTAACTTTAACTTTAGCTACTAGAGCAGGAGATGTTACAGTAAATAAACTGAGTTTTGAAAACGTAAATATTCAATATCCAAATTATAAGAATATTACTAAAGATGCAGGTATTACTACCGGACCAGCTTTAAAATATGCAGGTCCAACTGTTGCAGATTTAAATAATGATGGACATTATGATATTGTTTTAAACAATCATAACGATCCAGTTAATCCAAGTAAAGTAATATGGAATAATGGGAATGGCATTTTTGATAAATCTTTTAAAATAGCAAGATGGCGCTTACAAGACTTACATGGTTCATCAGCTGCAGATTTTGATAATGATGGTGATTTGGACCTCATTGCTACACGAGGAGGAGGTAATGGGACAACTTCCAATCCACCAGATTTTTATATTAACGATAATGGAACATTAACTTTAAGTAATGAGCAAGTAGGTCTTACGGCAGGAGCTAGAGGTAGATCGGCAGTTTGGGGAGACTTTGATTCAGATAACGATTTAGATCTAATTTTATTAAATGCACAATGGCAAAATCCAAATGGAGGAAAACATGTGATTTATAGAAATAAAGGTAATGGTACTTTTGAAACCATTCGTATACCTAATTTCGAAAACGCGAATGGAGATCGCTTTGTGTTAACAGATATTGATGGTGATCATATAGATGATTTTATTCTTTTTTTTCCTATCTCTGTATGGAAAGGAAACGGTGATTTTACATTTACCAATGTTTCTGATCAATGGTTACCTTCAGGTGTAAAAGGGATGTCTGATATTTTAGCAGCAACTGATGTTGATATCGATAATGATGGTGATTTAGATTTGTATTTATCTAGAGGAAAGTCATATACTCAAGTAGCTAACAAAGCAGTAGACTTTAATCCTAACACACAGATTTTACATGTAAGAGATTTGGGAGACCAAGGAAGATCATTAATTGATTTTACAGCAGATGGATCGATAAACTTAAAAGGATTTGAAGCAGTATATAGAAGTACATACGATGGCAATTTCCCTTTTTATTTAGGAAGTGCTAAAACTTCTTTTGAGCTGACACAACTAACAGGTGAAAGAGAAATAACTAGAGCACAAGCACAAGGATGGCCAAGTGTACGAGATCAAAACGGAATTTATATAGGTCATACTGGTAATGGAAATTGGAAGGTAGAAGTCGTAAGAAACGGAGTGTTATATTGGTCTATTGCTTGGACTTTAGAACGTGTAAGATCTATTACACCAACTTTTGAAACTAATAATAAAAATCTTTTTGATGTACTATTGCGTAATGATGGAAATACTTTTGTGAATGTTTCTAATGATTGGAATTTGCCAAAAGGTGGTAATCATTGGGGAGTAACTACAGGTGATTTTAATAACGATGGTTTTGCAGATCTTTTTCTTAATCGTTATCCATTCTTAAACGAAAGAGTAACAGATTATATGTTACTGAATACTGGAAATGGGAAATTTGAAATTACCACAAGCCATGGAGCACAAGCAAAAGGAGAAAGTAGTCATGGAGATTTAGGGCAAGCTTTCGATTATGATTTAGATGGTGGTGTAGATATTTTAGATGGAAGTGATGAAAGAGGTACTTGGCATTTATACGGAAATCAAAGAACAGATTCGAATAATTTTAGCATTATACATGTAGGCTATTCTCCCAATAGTAATATCGATCCGATTTCTGCTGAAGTAACCATTAAAACAGCTAATAAAACACTATTTAAAAGAGTAGGTTCTGCAGGATCTGCACATTCTCAAAGTTTATTGAATATAGTACATTTTGGTTTAGGAAATGAGAATCAAGTTCAAGAAGCGACAGTACGATGGAGAAACGGAGAAACAAAAACATTTACAAATGAATCAGCAAATAAGATTTTAAAAACAGATGATAGTACTATTACCCCTGTAGATGAAACAGTTTCTTGTGCTGCTATTCCTAGCGTTATTCCTATAAAAAACACTATAATTATTCCCGTAAATTATACTGCAAATCAAAGTAGAGATATTGTAGTATTAGCTTATGATAAAGGAGATTGGGTTGGTACAGGTAAGGCTGTAGTAACTTCGGGATCTGGAGTAGCAAATGTTACTTTAAATTTGACCAAAACACCAACACAAAGCTCAGAATATGAATTTAGAACATCGATAAGACCTCTAGGGGCAACATGGCAAAATAGTATAAAGTTATGTACAAAGTCTGGAGTTATTGTAGCAAATGGGACTGAAATTGTAGACTGTTCTGTTTTACCAACTACAATAGCAGCAACAACTTCAATTACAGTGCCCATTTATTATGCAGCAGACCAACGCAGAGATGTTATTGTAGCTTTATGGGATACTCAATGGCGAGGTGTAGGTACTACTACTGTTGAACCAGGATCAGGAATTGCAAATGTTACTATCAATTTACAAAGTTTACCAACTGTAGGAACAACATATTCATTAAGAGGAGCCATAAGACCCGTAGGAACATCTTGGCAACAAAATATAAATACATGTATTCAAAATAATGTGAATGCAGTTACTTCTTTAGGAAATAGAATAGGTCAAGAAAAGAAAAGTGAAGTACATATATCAGAAGTAATACAGGTGTATCCAAATCCTTTCTCTAGAAAGTTTGAAATAAAAGGACTCGAAAATGGAATATATACAGTTACTGTAAATGATCTATCAGGTAAACAACTATTAAAAAAGAAGGTAACACAAAAAAAGAATAAAATTAAGATGAAGGGAATGAGTGCAGGTATGTACGTTATTGAAGTTGTAACACCTAACGGCAAAAAGAAAAAAATAAATGTCGTAAAAAAATAATATCAATAAAAGGTATAATGAATGTCCGTTTTAAGTCATAAATAAAGTTTAGGCGTCATCCGAATTTACTTGTGCTGAATTTATTTTAGTATTTCGGAATCTCATAACGCTGTTAAGCAACTATTTGTGATAACCTGAAGTAAATTCAGGTTGATATTTTCTTTTTTATTAGATGTTGCGGATAATCAAAAGATATATAATAGACTAAAAAAAGTCGTAATGTCAAATACACATTGCGACTTTTTTGTTGAAAACTAGCTTAATACATGACAAAAATACTTTTTAATTCGAATAACTGAAAATCAGTGGTTTTATTTGAATTGGAATTCATTGTGTCACCTTTACAACCTCGAGCATTATTGAATTTAAAAAGCTTTTAAATGAAAATAGCTTACGAAGTAAGTCGAGAGGTTTTTAGTTAAATTGTTAACAATAATAAGGTCTCGACTGCGCTCGACCTGACGGCGGAAAAAATATTTTAAAGATTTTTGTCATGTACTAAGGAAAACTAGTTAAAGTTGTAGTATTTATAAAACTATGGAATAATACGAAGTTTTTTATCCAAAAAAGCAGCAGATATAAATTAGGGGTGCATGGATATATATTTGCACAATTCAAAATAAAAAGATTTTAGTTGTTTTATAAAAATTTATAGTAGTAGTTCTAAGAGCATGAATAAAACATTAAAAATAGGGGTGATAATAAATAGAGTTTTAATGTTGCTGACACTATATTCTTTAGGTCGGATGATATTTGAGGATATATTATATAGAGGTATGCAAAGAGGATCATACGCAGGTATAGATTTTCTAATTATAGTAATGACATTAGGAGTTTATCAAGTCATTTTAGCTATAGTTTTAGTACTACAGAAAAATGAATTAAAACCGGATAAAGCTCTTTTAGTACTCTATCTTGTAGGAGTAATCGTTTATTTTAGTCTTTTCTTAGGTGAAAAACCTTTAGTCTCCAACGAATTAGTTTTAGCAATAATAGCATCAATTTTTGCCCTTTTTATAACTTTTTTTGTAGAAAAAAATTATGTTAATCAAAAGAAAAGAATCAATAAACTAAGTGAGTAGCCATAAATGTAAAAGAATAATAGATGATCACTGCTTTAGTAGAATTTTAAAGTTAAGTAAGGATTTATTAAAGGAATAAAGACCAATTCAAAAGGGGTTTCTAAAATCCAATATATTTTATTTTCAATAATTTTTGAAAGTTTAGAAAATTTTTATATATTTGTCCTATGAATTTAGAAGACGCAAAAATAAAGTACATACAAACTTGGGGTAGTTTAGCAACAAGTTGGGGTATAAATAAAACTATGGCTCAAGTACATGCGTTGTTATTAGCTACTAACAAAGCTTTATCTGCAGATGAAATAATGGAAGCGTTAAAAATTTCTCGTGGTAATGTGAACATGAATGTTCGTGCATTAATCGATTGGGGAATTGTAAGAAAAGAGTTTGTAGCAGGTGAACGTAAAGAGTTTTTTGTAGCTGATAAAGATATTTGGGAGCTATTTAAACAAGTAACTAAAGAACGTAAAAAAAGAGAAATTGAACCTGTACTAAAAGTATTAGAAGAATTACAGAACGATGTTAGTGAAGATTCTGAAGACGCTGAGGTTTTTCGTAAGTTAATGAAAGACATTTTATCTGTAACAGGAATGTTTAATGGTTTATTAGAAAAAGCTATTAAAGCAGACGAACATTGGTTGTTATCTAATTTCACTAAATTGATTAAAAGGTGAAAAAACTATGAAAAATTCAATTATTACACTCATAGTTGTAAATAGGTTCTTAATTCTAGGAATAATACTGTTATTTATTTTTAATGATACAGCATCCTATATGCAGTTCTTTACAATGTTTGTTATGTTAATTTTAGGTGTTTTTCATGTTATTACTGTTTTAATTTTATTCCGTTTTTGGAATGATTTAAATTTGAGGATCAAAATAGGTTTAAGTAGTTATTCTATTATCCTATTGCTCTATTTTTTTAATAGAAATACTAGTTTTGCTCATAATATGAATTCTTTAATTTTTCCAATTGTATTAAGTTTATTATATACACTAACTATGGAATTATTATATAGGCAGACTACTAACAAATTAAATAAAAGAACTAAATAATTGATTATTTTTTTATCAATTTCTATAAAATATTAAGTTATTTTTTGAAACAAACTTTCAATAATTTCTGAAACTATGAAATATATAAATAGAATATTAATAATGATTTTTTCACTGCTGCTATTATCTGGTTTTGTTTATCCTCAAAGTTTATTTTTTGCGGCATTATTGGCTATTCCATTAGGAGGAATTCAATTTTTGTATTGTATTTCTCTGGGATTTGGATGGGAAACATTAAACAGTAAAGCAAAAGTTTTTATTGGAGGTTATTTATTAACAGTAATAACTTATTTTATTGTTTGGTTTCAAATCTTTAAGTTCAATTTCAGCAATCTAACAGCATCTTTATTCTTTATAGGTTTACCTATAGTTTTAGCTTTGGCCGTAACCGTATTTTTAGAGCAAAAAAAATTTGATCAATAACTTTCAATAATTTTTGAAAATATGAAAACTTTAAATCAACATACATTATTATACGATACCGATTGTCCGTTATGTAACTTTTATACTAGTGCTTTTGTTAAAGCTAAAATGTTAGATACAGAGGGAAGAAAATCTTTCGGGAAAATTACAGCAAAAGAGAGCACATTTATAGATATAAAAAGGGCTGTAAACGAAATTGCTTTAGTTGATAGAGAAAATAAACAAGTGACTTATGGTATCGATAGTTTATTAAAAGTAATAGGAAATTCATTTCCAATTGTAGAAAAAATTGGAAACTTCCAACCCATTAAATATGGATTATCAAAGTTATATTCTTTAATTTCTTACAATAGAAAAGTAATTATTCCTTCAGCAAAAAAACAATCTGAAGAATTAGAATGCATTCCAGATTTTAATGTGAAATACAGATTGTTATTTATTATTTTAGGGACTTTAATAACTTCAATAACATTATTTCAGTTTTCAGATGTAATTCACGCATTACCAAAAGCAAGTTTTACAAGAGAAATTTGGTTAGCATTAGGTTTAATAGTTTCTCAAATTGTTTTTGTAATCAATAAAGATTTTAAAACTATTTTGAATTATGTCGGAAACATCATTACCGTTTCTTTAATCGGTTGTATTGGTTTATTTCAATTAATCCTATTAAACAGTATTATCAGTTTTCCGCAATGGTTAATCTTATTTGCTTTTACAGGAGTCGTTGGTTTCATGTTTTTTGAGCATAAAAGAAGAATCAAATTATTAGAGTTACCGAGTTATTTAAGTTGGACTTGGATAGGATACAGGGCGATCATTTTATTTTTCATCTTAAACGGATAATGCTATGGATATCGTAACATATATCGCTTATAGTATCATCTCTGGAATTACCATAGTTTATGTTGGAAATGCATGTTATCAAAATGGAAAAACATACATCGCTAATTTTTTTCCAAACGATTTAAACTTTGCGAACGGAATCAACAAAATTTTACGAACAGCCTATTATGTATTGAACTTAGGAATTGTTGTTTTCACGCTAAATAGTTTAAATAACATCGTAAATATTCAAGAATTGATAGAAGAAATTACTAGCAGATTGAGTTTTGTTTTACTACTCATCGCTTTTTTACACGGAATAAATTTAATCACAATATATATATATCACAAACAAATTAAAAACAAGTAATTATGAGTACAACATTAATATTAATAGCATACGCAATTTATTTGCCAATCAGTACAGGACTAACCACTTTTGTATCACAACATTTATTTAAGAATAGTAAAATCTTTATGCTAGATATTTTTAATCAGCAACAAGAAATTGCTATGGCGACCAATAAATTATTTAAGATTGGTTTCTACTTGGTAAATATTGGTTTTGCATTAAAAATCATTAAGATTTATTCCCTAACAGATTACAAAGATTTAGTAGAAACACTAAGTGCAAAAATTGGAGGTTTTTCTGTGTATTTAGGTGTGGTAATGATTGTATTTATCATGTTCTTTTTAAAAGGAAGGAAGGCAAGTAAAAGAGAAAATTTAAGAACACAAAATTAGGGGTAGTTATGAAAATCGTTATCGCTGGAGGAGCTGGATATTTGGGGAAGTTGCTTACCGAATACTATAGAAAAAAGAAAGAAAATAAGATTTATATTTTAACTAGAACACAACAGTTAAATGTTGAAAATGTAAATTACGTACAATGGGATGGAAAAACGAAAGGCTATTGGACCAAACTTTTAGAAAACACAGATGTATTAATCAACCTAACAGGTAAATCGGTGAATTGTAGATATACAGCTAAAAATAAAGCTGAAATTTATGCAAGCCGATTAGAAAGTACAAGTGTATTATGTGAAGTGATCCAAGGATTAAAGTTTCCGCCTAAAGTTTTTATTCAGTCTTCTTCAGCAACGATTTACAGACATTCAGAAGATACATTAATGACAGAAGCCGATGGAGAAATAGGAATCGATTTTTCTATGGATGTATGCAAGAAATGGGAACAGATTTTTAATGCTTTTGAATTACCAAAAACTAAAAAAATAATAACAAGAACATCAATTGTTGTTGGAGGTAAAGGCGGAGCATTTCCAATCATGAAAAGAATGACAAAACTTGGGTTAGGAGGGAAGCAAGGTAATGGAAAGCAATATATCAGTTGGATCTCAGAGCAGGACTATGTGAATGCAATAGATTTTCTTTTATATCAAGAATCTGGTATTTATAATCTTTGTGTTCCGAATCCAATACAGAATGTAGCATTTCAAAAAGAATTAAGGAAAAAGTTAAAAGTTCCGTTTGGTTTACCATCACCAAAGTGGATGTTAAAAATAGGAGCTAGATTCATAGGGACTGAAACTGAGTTGTTATTAAAAAGTAGAAATGTGTATCCGAAAAAACTCTTGGATTTAGGGTTTAAGTTCCAAACGGATAATTTTTATGAATTTAAAATGTAAAATTATGCCAACAATAATGACATTTACTAAAATAAAAGCACCAAAAAAATTAGTTTTTGATTTATCAAGAAGTATTGAGTTACATAAAATATCAACTCAAGAAACAAATGAAAAAGTGGTAGCCGGAAGAAAATCAGGATTGATAGAATTAGGAGAAACCGTAACTTGGCGAGCAAAACATTTAGGCGTTTATCAGAATTTTACATCAAAAATTACGGGATGTATTCCAACAAGTTATTTTGCAGATAAAATGGTTAAGGGAGCGTTTAAGAGATTTAGACACGAGCATTTTTTTTCTTATCAAAATAATACAACATTATTAGTTGATGTAATGGAATATATTTCTCCTTTAGGAATCATAGGAAAACTGGTTGATTATTTATTTCTAGAAAAATATATGACACGTTTTTTAATAGAAAGAAACAATATAATAAAGTTATATGCAGAATCAGATAAATGGAAAGAGATTATTCAATGAAAAATAGAACAGTATGAATAAAACTATATTATGGACCACATGGCTAAATAGAATTATAATGTTGTTAACGTTTAGTTCATTATCCATTGGGTTACTATCTACACATTATGAATATGGTATTTATAGTTTAATGTTAGCGATTCCTCTAGGAATATTTCAATTCTTTGGAGCAGTCAACCTTTGTTATGTGATACGAGATAAAGATGTAAAAAGTTATAAGAGAATTAATAGATATACGAATTCGGTAGGATTATATTTTTTAACATGTTTTATTTTATATTTCGTTGTGTTTTTTTTAGAAGAATTTATTCCGTTTAATTTAGATTATATAGGCTATACTTTAGTAGTTATACCTATTATTTTAGCTTTCTTTTTTACATATATAATGGAATCAATGTACAGAGAAAAAACTAGTTCACTTGAATAAGTTCGATGTCAAAATTAACAACAGTATTTGGAGGAATAATACCATTACCAAATTCTTTATAGGCTAATTTAGAAGGAATAAATAAAGATATATTTCCTCCTTCTTTTAAAAGTTGAAGACCTTGGCTAAATCCTTCAATTACTCCAGTTAAATTAAATGAAATATCATCATTTTCATCGAAAACAGAATCACTTAAAAAGTAACCTTTGTAGTTAACTTTAACAGTTGAGTTGTTAAGGGGAGAAATGCCAGCTCCTTCATTATGAATGATATAATATAATCCAGATTCGTTTTTTTGAGCGGTTAGATTTTTTTCATCTAAATATTCAAGGATCTCCTGTTCGTTGATTAGATCATAGTTTTTTGTGTCTTCAGGAATGTTGTCTTCAGCATCATTAGAACAAGACACCCACAACATTGGTAAAACAAATAAAAGGATATATAATTTTTTCATTTTTGAAATTTATTATCTTATCAAAAATAGAAAAATATAAAATTAAAGTCAACCTTGAATTTAACTTGAACATTTTTTTTAGGGGGGTAATGTAAAGTTAAAATTGGTTAGCATTTCAAAATCTTTCTAAGCTATTGTATAATTTAAAAAGATTAAAAAATCATGTAGGTTGACTCAATTTTACATTATAAATATATAAAACATTTATTGTTAAATGGTTGTTTTTCAGTAAAAAAGAGTGGAGTAGTTACGCTTTTTTATAAAATGTATATCAAAGATTAAAAAGAAAATAGGTTTAAAATAGAATACATAGAATGAGTTTTTTAAAAGCAGAATGGCGAAAGCTAGTTATGATTAATTATGCGGTTAATCCAGAAATATTAAAACCTTATGTACCCAAAGGAACATCCTTAGATTTTTATGAGGGAAAATGTTATGTGAGTGTAGTTGGTTTTATGTTCTTAAACACAAAGTTACTAGGCGTAAAGGTACCTTTTCATGTTAATTTTGAAGAGGTTAATTTACGTTTTTATGTTAAAAGAGTTGAAGGTAATGAAGTAAAGCGAGGGGTTGTTTTTATTAAAGAAATTGTACCTAAACCAGCAATTACTTTCGTTGCTAATACGATTTATAATGAACATTATGAGACTTTATCGATGAAACATGATTGGAATATTTCTAATACTACTATAAAAGTTGAGTATACATGGAAGAAAAATAAGAAGTGGAATACCATAGCTGTTGAAGCTTCGGCTGAACAGAAAGAAATACCCTTAGGATCGGAAATTGAATTTATTGCAGAACATTATTGGGGGTATTCTAAAAAAAATGAAAAAGAAACAACGGAATATGAAGTGAAACATCCAACTTGGAAATATTATACAGTAAACAAATCGGAATTAGAATTAGATTTTAAAGCAAATTATGGAGAAGATTTTGAGTTTCTAAAAAATGAAAAACCAACATCTGTATTTTTATTAGAAGGATCGGAGGTTTCTGTAGAAAATAAAAAGAAGCTATAACTTTTTCAAGTACAACAATTCTTATTTTATAAACAAAATAACCCCAAATAAAGCTATTGTTTTATCTGGGGTATACTACTGGTTAGGCTAATTTTTTAGTTAAAGGACGTTACAATTATTTTAAAGTAGAGGTAACTTTTGCATTACCCATTGCAGGAATTACTTGCTCTAATTTAGTCGCTATTCCTTTATTTTGATCTATAAATAAAGTAGTAATGTCTTTACTATTATCATTATTTACAATAACAACTTTCCAAGTATTACCTTCTTTTCCTTCTACATTTAATTTCATTGTTTTCATTTTTTGAGTTGCAAAATCAAATGTGTTATAAATTAATGAATATCCTTTAGTAAGTGGAAGTTTAGCAATCAATACATCAAGTGCAGCACCATCTGAAATAAACGCACCAGTCAATTTTTTATCCACTGTTTTTCCTAGCATAGTAGTCGTTATTTTATCATCAGTAATAAGCATTTCAATTTTTTGTCCTGCTTGAGAAATCACACGTTTTACCTGTTTCATATCTTTAAGATACATTTCATCTGTACTATCTCCCATAGGAGAAGAAGAAGCATTTTTAACAACCCACATGCCTTCTGTTTGTTTAATTTCTCTTGTCATTGCTAAAGGAATAGTTTGTCCTTGAACTTCTACTTTTACATCGTAAGTGTAACTACCTTCTTTAAGGTTGTTTTTTAAGGAAGGAATTTTGTTAGCGACAGCAATTTTTTCTGCTTTTTTATATTCAACTTTGGTAATATCCTGAGTCATTTCTTTCAATCGCTTGGCGATATCAGTAGGCATAGATTTTTGATAACGAGTACCACAGTATTTTGCTAAATATTTCTCAATACCAGCAAACATAGCCTGACTATTTACAGGTTTTCTAAAACCATGTCCTTCATCTTCAGCTAAAATATATTCAACATCTGTTCCTAATTCACGTAAGGCTACCACAATTTGATCACTTTCAGCTTGTTTAACACGAGGGTCATTAGCCCCTTGAATAATTAATAAAGGTGATTTAATTTGATTCGCATAAAACAAAGGACTTTCTTTACGAAGTATTTTCTTTCCTTCTTCAGTATTCGGATCTCCCATACGCTTATACATTGTTTTTCTAAACGATTCCCAATACGCAGGGATAGATTCTAATAAGGTAAATAAGTTACTTGGTCCAACTATATCCACACCACAAGCATATACATCAGGAGTAAACGCAAGTCCAGCTAAAGTTGCATAACCACCATAACTTCCTCCCATAATGGCTACTTTTTTCTCGTCTACTAAACCTTGTTTTACAAGGTGTTTTACTCCCCAAGTAATATCATCTTGCATTTTCATTCCCCATTCCATATTTCCAGCATTTAAAAACTTCTTTCCAAATCCAGTACTAGCTCTAAAGTTAGGTTGCAGCACAACAAAACCTCTATTCGCTAAAAACTGTGCATAAGGATGGTAGCCCCAATTATCTCTAGCCCAAGGTCCACCGTGAATTAACATAACTAAAGGTAGTTTTTTAGTTGTTTGATATTTAGGGACTGTTAAATACGCAGGTATTTCTAACCCATCACTACTCTTGTAAGCAATAGGGGTCATTTCACATAAAGCATCTTCATGTTTTTTTAACTCTGGTCTGGGAGTATATTGATAAATTAACTCTTTGGTATCTCTATTATAAAAATAGCTTTCAGAAGCAAATTTATCACCATAAACAGAGACTAAGAACTTTTTTTCATCACTTGTATTACTTCCCATAGAAACTTCCCTACCTGGGAATTTCGATTTTAAAAACTCATACGCTTCTTTCCAAGAATCATTTTTCCAGTAACGTCTTGTTTTTGCATCTGTATATGAGGTTAAAATCATTTCTTTAGTAACATTACTAAACGATACGCCACCAAAATCTACTTTTCCTAATGGATCTTTTTCGACTAACGTAGTTTTTAAAGAGTTTAGATCCATTAAAAATAAAGAAGAGAAGTTTACATTATTCCCTTTGTTAGATACTAAGTACACTTTAGAGTTATCTTTACTCCATCCTGTTACATATGCTGATTCTAAAATTGAAGTTTCATAAATAGGAGTAAAACTATTATCAGAATTCACTTTAAGTATTTGAGAATTCCCATTTTCTAAAGTTTTATAAGCCAATCTTAATTTTTCATTCCAATCAAACCCCCAACCAGTTATTTTCTCAGTATTTTTAAATAACAAGGTAAGTTTTCCTGTGCTGATTTCTAATTGATATAAATCATGATATGCAGGATCTCTATCATTTAATCCTACCATTAAAATGTCTGGGTTTTTTTTGCTTACTTGGTAAATAGCAGCTCTAACTTTTTCGTTAGGAGTTAAATCTCTAGAAGTTGGTACTCCATCAGCAGTTGCTTTGTCCTTAGGGTTTACAGCAAAAACATGAAAGTTTTCATTACCACCAGCATCTTTAACATATAAAATGTTTTTTCCATCGTGAGTCCAAAAATACCCACCTATTGGTCTGGTGTTATTTGTTAGTGGTTTAGCATCTGTAAAAGGAGCATCAAATGCTTTTACCCAAATATTCATAATTCCATTGTATTCTTTCATGAAAGAAATCCATTTTCCATCAGGACTCAATTGTCCTCCAGATATTTCAGGGTTACCAAAGAATATTTCTCTATCGATTAATGGTACATCAGTATTCATTTTTTTTTGTGCGTTTGCTAGGAGTGGAAGTATCAAAACCATAGCAAAGATTATTTTAGGTAGTTTCATAAAAATTTAAGATTTTGATATATAGGTGTACTGGGTTTTAAAAATGTTACACTTTAATTGAAGTAATTTTTTAAAAAGGTTATGTTTTAGCTGTCTCTATAAGTGAATTTAAAGGAAACAATAAATTATAATTGTTTAAGTTTACTTTTTATGATAACAACTTTATAAATTATGAAAAAGCGTTTAGTGATATTAGTCCTATTTTTTGTTCTGAAAATTTTTGCTAATGGTGGTCCGATTGATGGATCTGTATTTTATAAAACAGGAGATATAGTTTTAATGAAATATGCAGAAGTTAAACTATTGAAAGAAGATCTCAATATAAAAATAGAAGGAGATTATAGTTGGGTTACAGTACAATATATGCTTACAAATACTTCATCATATAACAAAGAAATTACGTACGGTTTCCCTGTAGAGCTTTTAGCGAGATCAGACTGGGGAGAAGAAAAAGCTCCAGTAAGTAATATGAAATTTATCATAAATGGGAAGCGTGTACCATTTGAAAGTCAAACAGATCTTTCTACATTTACATCAGAAGTTAAAGGTTTTTCGGGTGAAGAGGTTTTAATAAAGAGAAAATGGCATGTAATAGACTTTTCAGTTGAAGAAGATGAAACAGTAACATTACAAGTAAGTTATAAAGTGAAAAATAGTTTTATTGATTGGGCTACAAGTAAAAGTTTTTTTGAAAATTATGATGAAAGAAAGTTTATTTATGATTTTAGAGCTGCTGGAAAATGGGGGAAAGGTTATGTAAATACTATGAATATTGTTATTGATGCTTCAACTGTTACCAATAACGGTGGGGATATAAAAATTAAAGGACTTGATGTGGTAAATGATAAAGGAATATATCGTTTTTCTAGTACTAATTTTGATTTAAAAAACAGTTCTTCATTGTATATATCGTATAAGAATGATTCAGAGAAGTTTTCTAAGTATGTGTTAGCACACAGAATTGCTAAAAAGCATATAAAAAAGGTTAGCGTTTCTTCTAAGTTAAGAGGGAGTTACGGTAAAGAAAATTTATTCGACAATGATTTTAAAACTGCTTGGGTAGAAGGAAAAAAAGGAGCGGGGATAGGAGAAAAAATTGAAATTGAATTGGATAATTATAACTTAGCTAGTATTTGTTTGATTAATGGATATACCAAAAATAAAGAGGTTTACACTAAGAATAATCGATTGAAAAAAGTAAAGCTAGAAGTAGAAATAGTTGATTATGAAGATGAGACCAAAACCAAAAAAAATAGTAAAGAGATAGAATTTGAAGATAAAGAATTTACAGAAATAACGCCTTTGAATTTTCTGTCGTTAAGTGAAATAGTAGACGATTATGGGGAAGGTTTTTATAAAATGAAAAAAGTAACAATTACTATTTTAGAAGTATATAGAGGTACAGCTTATAATGATACTTGTATTTCAGAACTTTTTCTTTTGGGATATAAATGAAAACATTAAGTTATATTTTGTTGTTAACGTTTAGTACTCATTTTTCTAGTACTAAAATATGGATTCAAGTAAATGATGAATTACCAATTTATGAATCAACTGTAAGAATTATTGAAGGAGAGCATATCGTTTTGCAAACTGAAGCCTCGGGAAATTGGGTTGAAATAAAGCCAGTTTTAAAAGAATACGATAATTTATCAGATGGAATACATAAAATAAAAGCAATAGACTATAAGGTAAACAAAATTGGTGTTAAAGACAATGAAGAAAAACTTAAATTAGAAAGCTTAGTACCAGGAACACATTATTACGGAAGATTTAAAAAATCGGTAACTTCGTTTACCTCTAAAAAACCAATTCATTTAGAAAGTGATTCAATTGTACAAATTATTGTTAGAAAAGATAATAGTTATACTGGTGTTTTAACAGAGTTATTAAATTTACCGTTTATCATACCACCAAAAGTAATTTCAGATTATGGTCATCAAACAGACCTTTGTATAGGGACAGATTGCGCAGAGTTAGCAATTTACGGAATGAGAAGACTCGGTTATAAAATACCATATTGTGGCCCAAAAAATATTTATAAATACACTAAAAAGACAAGTGAGGTTAAATCAGGGATACTACTTCATTTTGGTTTTCAAGTGTCAGTTTTATATAAAGATAAAGGAATTGTTGGTGTGTTAGATAAAGAAGATTTATTAATTCATGCGTTTGAAGATAAAGTTGAAATTATACCTTTCGGACACACCAAATTATCAAAACTACCGTATAAACTTTATGAATGGAAATTTTAATTGCAGGGCGATAGCAAAGAGTTAAATTCCTTAATACTTGTTATAGAAAGTTACAAGATTTTTAATTTACTCAGTAAAAGAGGTCTAAAAAGATTATTTTTCGTCAAACTTGTTTCAGTTTCTCATCACGACTGATAATCAGAAGAATGGGGTTCTGGAATACTGAAACAAGTTCAGCACATGTAAATTCAGAATGACGTTTTTAGATACTTTTTAGACCTTTTATCTTTAAAAATAATACTTTTTAAAAATTTTGAATCGTTGTTAATTTACCTGTTTTGTCAAAGTACAAATAATTGAACCCAGGATATACCCATTGCTCTAACACAGTATGTTTAGAAATCATTTTATTAACATCTGAAGGAGATCCCCATGCATCGGTACACATTTCTTTAGTCATACCAATTACAACTTTAGACTCAAAAATTAATTTTCCATATTTAGAACCATATTTTTTAACCAAACTATTTTTTAATTCTTTTTGCTCTTTTTCTCTTTTTAATCGTTCTTCTTCTTTTCTTTTAGCCCTTTCTTCAGCTGCCATTTTTTTAAGTTCCATTTTACGATTGTATTCTTCTAAAGAAACATAATCTCCGAAGGTCGCATATTTATAGTTAAAAACTAATTTTCTCGCTTCAACCATCAGTTCAGCATTGTTTTTTGTGCTAAAAATATATCGAGGTTGTAAGAAACGAAACTCTTTTAAATCTACAAGTTCAAAGCCTTTACACGTTATGGTATCTCCCTTTTTTAAAGATATTTTATTACCATTAGTAATATCCACTAAATCATATTTGTTTTTAAGAGCTACAAACTTTGGTGTTTTGTTACATATTTGTTCGTGTTTACCATAATAAGTAGTTAATAAAAAAGGATCTCGTTCACCATTTAATCCATCAGCTCTTAAGGACCAAATGAATAGTTCATTTGTGTTTTCTTCTTTTAATATTATTTTTAAATATCGATATCGTGCATCCTTTTTCGTTTCATCAGAAAAATCTACTTTGACTATTGATTTATAGCCTTCTGTACTACGTCTCTTTTCAGTGAAAATATTTAGTATAGTAAAGTATTTACCAGCGTATTCGACAAAGTCAATATATTCTAAATCACTAGGTCCAGCAAATCCATATCTGGTTTTTTTAGGGTTTACAATTTTAAGATAGTCTTTTTCACTTATTTCGCTTTCTTTTTTATTTATTTTTCTAATATCTGGAGTAAGCTCAGATGAACTTACTTTGTATTTTTGTGAAGCTGGTTTTAAAAAAAGTTTTAAGCCTATATATTTTCTATATTGAGGAGACTGACTAAGCTTTGTCATTGGATACAAGCTATCAATTTGAGCTATTTTTACTTTATGTACTTCCTCAACTTTTTCTTTTCTAATTTTTATTTGTGAAAAGCTACTGCAACAGATTAATACGAATACTACAAAAAATGTTTTTTTCATACTTGAAATTTTGTGATTGATTTATATGGTTTGTGAAAAGTGAAAGGTTTTAAAAGTTTTTTATATGAATTCAAGAAATACATATAAAATTGTTAAGCTTTTTAATTTTTATATAAGTTATTTTGAATAGGATTGCTTAAAATAAACCAAGAAAAACTTAGTTTAGTTATAATACAATTGATTCTTTTTTTATTGAAAAATATAGGGAAGGAAAAAGAGTGGTTTGTAATGGAAACATATTCAGGTGTACTCACCGTTACATATTTTCTTTTAATAGCTTTTTCGATAGATTTTTTTTGCCTCATAACAAGGCTAAGATACGAAATTATTCAGGTCTTCCTCCCAAATATAAGGACTGAATTTTATGGAATATTCAGAAATGTTTTTATTAAGTTGTGTGTTATAAATATTACGAATTCCTCTAAAATTGCCGAAATCTTTTAAATACCATTTGAATAGCATAGAAATTTTGATTTCCTTTTGGTCTTCATCATATTGAGTTTCATTTTCTAAAAAAGATTGTGTAGCTAAATCAAGTTGTTTATCTAATTCTTTTTGCTTGTAAAAAGCAATAGGAGGGCAACTTTTTGCTCCGCAATTTAAGGCAAAATGCACGCGATAATCTATTTCATGTACAGCAAGTTTTTTTATCAATCTAGAAGTGAAGAAATTTGCTAAGAAACCTAAAGAATATTTGTAACGATATTTTCGTAGAATACCATGTTCTATATCATCTAAGCTAAAATAATTCTCAGCAATTTTAATTATTTTTTCAGTATAAATTTTGTTTTTTTCTATATGTAATTCTTTTCTTAGAATTAAAAAATATGCATTATAAATATTAATCCAGAACGCTTTTTTATCTGTATCGTTTTTCAGATTTTCTATTAGTTGAGTAATTGGTGTGAACGAAAGATGTAATTTTAACTTTGTGGTATCTTCATCTTTTTTTATTGCTAATAAAAGTTGTTCAGATATTTGATGTAAAGAAAAATTCTTCATGAGTCTAATTCATAATTACTATATAATTAGACTATATATTTTTAATATACTTACAATTTTTTTTGGGGTTATTCTCCAATGCTACCAAGTTCTACACCTTCAGAATAAGCAACTTGTATTTTGTTATCACTAAACGCTTTTTTTACGGCTTCATGAGTATCAAAAGTTACTTGCCAGAAATGCTCTGGGTGAACGTAAGGTCTAATGGTTAATTCTATACTATGAGAATCAAATGTTTCAATTCCTATTTCTGTTTCAGGTTCGGGTAAAATATTTTTTACATCAACAATAGCGTTCTTTATGATGTTCTTTACTTTTGGAAAACTTTCAGCATAAGGCATTGTAACATTAATTTCTAAACGAACCATTCCTTTTTTTGAGTAATTAGTAACAACTCCATCCGTTATTTTAGCATTAGGAATAATTAAAGTTTTATTCCCTGGAGAAATGATTGTAGTACTAAAGATTCCTATTTCTTCAACATTACCAAACTTTTCTTCTACCTGAATCCAATCTCCAGATTTATAAGGTTTTAGTGTTAAAATCAATATGCCAGAAGCAAAATTACCTAAACTGCCTTGTAAAGCCATTCCTACAGCAAAACCAATTGCAGCTAATAATGCAACCAAACTAGATAAGTTTACACCTAATATAGAAGCAACGATAAGGAGCAAAGCCCCTTTTATAATAAAACTAAACATGGAAACTAGAAAAGGACGAATTGTATCATCAAAGCCAGCTTTTTCTAAAACCTTAGCTAAAAAATTAACCAACTTATTGGCTAATTTCATACCAATCCATAAAATAAGACCACCTAACAATAATTTAGGAACATATATTATAGCTTTTTGCTGTATGAGGTTTACAATGTTATCGAAATCAATAGTTTCCATAGGAATAGTTTATAATTTAATTATCCTTAAAGTTAATTAAATGAATTGAATTTTTTTCTAAATGGAAAAAGATTTACAAAATATAATCAAAAGAAATTGCGGCAAAAAACTCTTTTCCATAATCTCCTATGGTATACATTTTATCGGTACCATTAATAATACGTCTGGCATTATACCAATCTGATTTTTCTTGGTTAAAATAATGATGCAAAGCCTTCCCTGTAAAAACACCATTTAGCATTCCATGAAAAAGAATTTTTGTAGCTACTTCCTGTTCTAGAGCTAAATCAGGATTGTTTACCAAATCAATATCTAAAATATCTGCATATTTCTGATAGTTCGTTCTCCATGTCAGTTGCACATAACCTCTACCATAATATACTTGTCCATTTTCTGGATCAGGAATACCATATTTTCTACCTCTACCTTTTCCATATTCTCGTAAAGGTTTAATTGTTTTATCGGTTTCATGGTATGTAGTAGCTAATACATAAGCTAGCCATCTCACATCTTTTAAATTTTCATTTTCCCAATAATTTAAAATTTGAGTGTAACCATCAACCTGACTTTGTCTAAGTCTTCCAAAGTGTAATCTGTGTCTGATGTAGTCAAAAAAGAATTTTCTATTAATCATAACATGTAGTGTTTAAAATATATTTTAATTAGCAATTAATAGGCCTACAAGTAGCCCAATTCCAATACCTCCACCAATTAATCCAAAGTTTTTCCAAAATTGTCTTCTTTGAGAAGCTTCAATTTGTTTCATACTAAGTTCTAATGATGTATTCGCATTGTTTAACGATTTTTGAGTTAAGCTTAATGTTCGGTCTGTTTCATCTAAAGAGCTTTTCAGTTCATTTATTGTTTTTTGAAACAAATCAGATTGAGCTTTTGATTTGAGTTCTAATTGATCAAATAAATCATTATTTTCTTCAACTATTCGTTCATATTTTAAAACAATGTTTTCAATATCTTTTCCGAAATCATTTTTAAATAATTCTTTGCGTAATTCTTCATAATAATGAAATCGAATTTGATTTACCAAGTATAAAGAGTCTATTTGATTTATAATGATAGTTCCTTTTTTTGCGGTTCTTGGTAATTTTCGAGAACGTGCATATTCTTTACCTATGATAATGGTGTCTTTTTCTTTCTCTTGCCCAAGAATAGATGTAAATGGGATTAATAAAAATAATAAGAGAAAAACTATTTTAGTGCTATTTTTCATCATTCAAATTCATTGTTTTTTTGGCGCAAATACTCTAAACGCGCACTGATTTCTTTTTGCTTTTTTTTGATATTTTGTCGTTCAATCCAATCTTTAGGAGCTTTTGCCCTTTTTGTCAAAACAATTGAATCTATTTCTAATTGTAAAGCTTCATTTTTAAATTCGTATTTTGTAATTGTATTTTTTAAATCTTGGATTTCTTTTTGCGCTTTACCGTTTAAGTTTTTAGCATTTTCAACTTCACTTTGAGCATTTTTAATAGACATTTTAGCATCTTTTAAATGACTATCTAGTGTAAATACTTTAATTAGATTAGAAATTCCAATAATACAGAGTACAATAAGTAGAATAATGTTTGGTTTTTTCATGTATAATAGGAGTCTTTTTGATATTAATTTTTAAATCTAAATTACTTAAAAATCTTGATTTTACAGGAATGAATTTTATGTTTTTTTGAACAAATATTCAGGTTGGTAATATCTGAGTATATTCAAATGAAATGTTATCAAGACTATTTTTTTGAAGAGAAAGGTAGCTTATTTTTTTTGAGATAAAATAATAGAAGGCAAATAACTTACAGGAATAAAAACACAGATAATAACAGAAGCTTGAATATAGTTTAAACCTATGATTTCAAACCAATTTAAAAAAGCTACAGATTTTTTAAAAAGACTATCAGAGAATATTTTAAAATCTTTGATAAAAAACAGCGTAACAACAATAAAAAGAATGAAACTTATAATAATTAGGTAATTCTTTAGTATTCTACTCAGTAAATAAAAAAATAAAGTAGGTATAAGGATATAATAAACAATAATATTAATCTCATTATAACTAAAATCTGTAACTCCTGATATCCATTTTAGGAGTTTATATACCCATTGAAAAATTGTTTTCATTAGCAATAAATATTTTAGCAATTTGTTGTGCTAAAAATAAAAAATCCTGAGCAATATATACTCAGGATTCAATTTTATAAGTTTATAAAGGTTAGTTGTGTTGTGCTATTATAATGTATTTTGAATTTTATAATTTTCAACATAAGCTTTTAGTGAATAACCTATTCCAAAACCTAATAATAAACCTGTTACACTACCAAGTAAAATACCTACTGAAAGATTTCCAGTTAAAGTTCCGAAATTAACTCCTAAAGAAGCTCCTAAGCCTGTTGCAAAGATTAAACTAAAAATAAAATACGTTTTACTCATATATTGTTTTATAATTTTTGATTACACCTATTAGAAGATTAATAAACGTTTTTGTTACAGTGTTTTACAAAATATTTTTTTTGAATCTTAAAAAGTATTGTTTTTATACCTATTTATATAATGGCCTAATTATGCTAAATAATTATCCTCAATTATTTATAAACCTAAGGAGTATTGTTTATGAAAATACCATTAGAAAAGTATATTGAAGTTAGTACAGAGAGTCTCTTTTTAAGAAGTGTAAAATTAGCTTTAGTACATGACAAAAACTTAAAAATATTTTTCGTTGTCAGGTCGAGCGCAGTCGAGACCTTGTTATTGTTAGTAATTTTAATGAAAACCTCTCGACTCCGCTCGAGGTGACATGATAAACCCACAACTAAATAAAGTGTTAATTTTTGAAACCTTTTACGACTAAGATATTATTATTCGTAATGAAAAGATTATTCAAGTAGCTGGTTTGAATGTATTTCTAGAGCTTAATTAATTTTTTAGTTACTAGTATAGTAGGTGCTGAAGTTTTTATTTAGCTGAATAGCTACAAAGTATAACTTATTATTAAGAACGAAATATCAATATAAAATCAAATAAAAAGATGTCATTAGAACAACAATTAAAAGCCTATGCAGATCAAAGCGCTGCGAAAATACCACAAGAAATTCAGAAAGTAATGAAAGGAGCAATAGAAGATTTAGGTAAGTCTGACTTATTGCAAAAAGCATTTAAAACAGGAGATACTTTACCTCAAATATCTTTAAAAAATCAAAAAGAAGAGGTTGTTTCGTTAACAGATAAATTAAATGAAGGAAAAAAGTTAGTGCTTTCATTTTATAGAGGAGGTTGGTGTCCTTATTGTAATATTCAGTTAAAAGCTTTACAAGAAATTTTACCAGAAATAGAAGAAAAAGGGGCAGAATTGATAGCGATTACTCCTGAAACACCTGATAATTCATTATCTACAATAGAAAAAAATGAATTAAGTTTTACTGTACTTTCAGATATTGATAATAAAGTAGCTGATAATCTGAATTTAGCATACCAATTACCAAGTGAATTGAATGATATTTACTTACAATTTGGAATTAATTTAGAAGAGAGTCAAGGTAATACAGATAGAAGTGTTCCATTAGCAGCTACTTATGTAATAGATGCTAATGGTAAAGCAGTTTATCATTTTTATCATGAAGATTATAAACTAAGAGCTAACCCAAAAGAAATACTTGAGGTACTGTAATACAGTTTGTTAGTTTAAGGTATGAAAGTTCTTTTGTTTCTTTAAGGGAGCAAAAGAACTTTTTAGTTATTATTCCAGTTCGTTGCTTATATTTTTTTCTACTTTTTCAATTACTTTTATAATCTGATCGTATTTTCGTAATTTAAATATTCTATTATTTCTAATTCTCCACAAATAGCTTAAGATTTCCTTTTTCTGATTAGTGTCAAGTTGATTCAAATTATTAATACTGATCAATTCTCCATGTTCATTAAATTCCATAAGCGGATATAGAATAGTATTAATTCTTTGAAAATAATTTTTATAAGACTTCATTTCAGGAACTTCATATTCTAATTTTTCAATTATACTGTAATAGTAATCATATAACGAAATAATTTGAAGCCTTAAAGAGTCAGTTGAGATTGTTTTTAAGTTATTGGCTTTTAAAGATTCATAAGCAGATTTATTAATTATCGGAATATAATCTCTAAATAAAATTGTGTAATAAATTCCTATCGAATCTTGTGAAACCTTTTTTCCATTGATTAGCGCTCTAAAAATAGAATCAGCTTTTAAACTCAATTTATTTCCATTAATATTGATATTGAAATCATGAATATCAATGTTGATACTATTCTTTATTTCAGTCAATATTTTTTGTTCAGAATGGTTATTATTTCTATTATCATTCCAATTATTTAAAGCAAAAGCAGAGACTACAGCAATAAATATAGATAAAAATTCAAACGCATATTTTTTCCAGTTTTTATTTTTCTGTGCCATTTTTAATATTTGCCAATTTTATTTGTTTTAGTTGTAAAGTTAATTAAAAGTATTTAGCTTTTGGTTTTGCGAGATTTAGTTCTTAGAAATGAGTTATGCAAGTAATTAATAATACACGTTGTTGAATAGCATTTTTATTATAATTTTTTAAAAACTATATTATCAGAAATAAAGAAATAAAACATTTTTATTTAGGAAAGTGAAAAGGTTTAAATTTTTAAAGCTTTTTCAAAAAATTAACGCTTACTATTGTTTTTCAAAGAAATTCCAAGTAATCCACCAAAGAAAGCAAGAAAAGGAATAACCAAAAAGTGATTCCAACTAGTGAATAAGGATAATATTGAGCCAATTAGCCAGTAAACAAACCCAAATAGTATCAATAAAGCAGGAATTAAAAATAAGTATCGAATTAACTTCATGTATTTAGTGAAAATATCGTATAATGTTTTGTTCATGACAATGTAGCATTCATAAAAAACACTAAATTTTCTGATTATAAAAAAGTTGATTTTTTCTATTTAAAAGCCAACAGGCTTGTAAATAATATGCTATTAAATGATTAATTACGCGTGGTGTTAGCATTAGTTATTTCTTGGATTTTCTTTAACATAGTTTCTGCATTTTTATTTTTAGGTGCTAAATTCAATGATATTCTATAATTTTTTTCAGCCAAATTGTACTGCTTATTCTTAAAATAAGCTTCTCCAAGGCTATCAAAAGCATTATAAGAATTAGGATACTCTTTTGTATATAATGTAAAGATTGATATCGATTTTGTTATTTCATTATTTGATAAATGAAAGTAGCCAGTTCTAGTTAATGCTCGTTCAAAGTTAATGTCTTTATTATCTTGCTTTATCTGGTTATATATTTCAACTGCTGTCTTAAAATCATTTATAATAAAAGCCAATCGAATATCTTCATTCAACATTCTGTCTTTTCGAACTAATTCATCATCCATTAATCCTGAAATATAGGTAATAGCATTGGAAATAATAGGTCTGTTTTTAAATCCGTTTGATAAAATAATAATGGTTAAATCCTTATCTATAAATTTCATTAAAGCACTCACTCCGCCACCAGCAAATCCGTAATATTGTTTTCCTTCGGGACCAAAAATGCCCCAACTATAACCAAAAGATGAATTACTATCTGTAAATTGGAAAGGTGATATCATTTTTAGTTTTGTTTCTTCTTTAAGAAGTTTGTGGCTATCTAATTTTGTGTTCCATTCTAAAAATGAATTCAATGTGATATTTAATCCGTTTCCTGCTAATGAACGCTTACCAGCTTCAAACGTTGAAAGCTCGTAAGCGTTGTACTCTTTATTGAACTGATATTTAGGTACTCGATTCGGAATTGCAACCAAACTATTCGAAGCAAAAATCACTTGCTTTTCGTTATTTTCAAATTGGTTCTTTCTTACAAATGTTTCAAATGTTTGATTGGTTACTTTTTCAATAATCAATTGAAGAAACCAAAAGTTTGTTTGATTGTATTCGAATTTATCTCCTTTTTCAAAATGGAGTATTTCTTTAGATATTTCAAAAAGTAATGATTCATCAGAGAGTTGTTTGTCAAAATTTTTGTAGTCGGGTAATCCTGAAGAATGAGTTAATAAATGCTTAATTTTTATATTTTTCCAATGTTCTGGAAGTTTATCAATATATTTTGAGATAGTATCGTTTAGCGTAATTTTATTATCCTCTATTAACTGAAATATAGCAACTGCTGTAACAAGTTTTGTACTTGAGTAAACTCTAAATAATGTGCTATCAGTAACAGGTACATTGTGAGCTATATTTGCAACGCCATAATTTTTTTTATGGATTATTTGTCCATCTTTTACAACTGCAATTGCCATTCCAGGAATTTGCTCAGCTTTAATAAGAGACAATATATAATTATCTATTCCGGTATGAAATTGTCCAGATTTTATAGATGTATTCTTTTCATTCTTTGAACAGGAAACTGTAAGTGTGATATTTAAAATAAGTACTAAAAAAACAGATATTTTGGTTTTCATTTTTTTTGATTGAAGATGAATTACTTTTCAACTTAGACTTTAAATACTATTTTTTGTTACAGAGTTCTTTATTAAAGCTAATATTTTGATTATTGTTATTCGCGGAATGTTACATTAGGACTATTCCTATGAAAACCAATTTTTTATTTAAGATTAGAAGTTTATTTGGAAGTTCTAGCGGAAGTATAGACTGCAAACATTATTGGATACTAGTACAATAATCAAATAGCCTCTTTTTAGTTTAATTCTTTATCTTTATTTTTCCACAATGCATAAATTCAATTTGTGGGAGCATTTTGTAGAATAGATTTTCTCCTTCTAGGACAAGTTCGGTCCGATTTCCGCCTCTATTTGTGTTTTGAATATCATTCCTAGTTTGGTAGAATACAGCTACCACATAAAATAAATATTCTTCATTAGGTTGTAGTATTTTTTGAATTTTTGTTGAATTGTTAAGAGAATCAAAATCAGTTAACCCATAATTGAATAAGCTTTGTTTCTCTAGAGTCATTTTATCAGAAGATAGGAATAACTTCACAAAAGTATTGGGAGAATCAGGAATACCGATTTCATCCGCAGGAAAATCAACTGTCAATTCAATTGATTTCTTAGTTTGATTAATTACCCGGCTAAAAAACACAAGACAGCTGTAATTAAAGTACTTTTTTTTAGATCCTTTATATAAACCGCCTTTAGGAAAACTATTCTGAAGGATTATGCCGTTATAATTCGACTCACTATACCATTTGTTTTCAATATTTTGAGCTTCAGTATTTGAGTTAATCAATAAAAAGAATATTAAGGATAGGGTAAACCTCATTTATAACTGTGTTTTGCTTGGAAGTTAGCGAATTATTTCGGAGTAAGCCTGTAAATAGTAATTAATTATAGCTAATGTTGTACCCAGTTTTTATTTCACTTTTTTAAATTTCAAATCTCTATATTTTAAACCTAAGTCGTCTGTTATAAAAATGAAATTTCCGAAGTCTGAAGAAAAAACATTCTTTTCAACCATTGGGTTTAGAGATGTGTATTTTAATCCGTTTATGAATACATTTAGACGACCATTCTCTAGTGTTAATTCGTAGGTAACATTCAAATCTTGGTTGAAATATTTTCCAGCCAAAGACATAAGTTCTTCTTTTGAGTATTTTTTGGAATGCTCTATTTTATCAGTCGATTTTTTTTGTTTTGACGACTTTTTCGGACTGTGTATAATAGGTTTCATCTTCTTTTCAAGATACATTTCTGCAATTTGATATGGTCGTGGAAGAATTTCAAAATCGGAATTATTACTAAATATAACCACAGCAAAGTCTTCTTCATGAAAACTTAAATAATGTGATAAAGAACCTGCCCAAGAGCCAAGATGTAAGACAGTCTTTAAGCCTCTATATTCTCTAATTTTTAAACCTAATGCATAGTCTATGGTATCTCCATTTTTTAGAATCCCTTTTTCGGTCATTTTTCGAGTGAATTTTTTTCCACCAACAGTTTGACTTTTGTAATTTTCGTGCCATTTAAAAAAGTCTTCAACCGAAGTATAAAGCTGCCCGTCTCCACCTAAAGCAAAATTAAAACTATGATTTTGGACATAGGTTTCATTCCTTTTGGAATATCCTATTGCTCTGTTTTTTACCACTCGAGTTCTATCTTCGTATATGAAAGAATCATTCATTTGAAGTGGTTCGAAAATGTTTTTCTTGGCAAACTCGCCTATGCTCATACCCGTTATACGCCTAACAATCACAGCAAGGGCTAAATAATTTGAATTGCTATATTGATATTTGGTTCTCGGAACAAAATTTAATTCTCGTAGACCGGTTAAAATATTAAAGCTATCTTCTTCTGAAATAATATCGTAATCTGTCTTTCCTAACGGTGCTATGTAGTACGAATAGTCTTTGAGACCACTTGTATGATGCAGTAAATCATATATTTTGATTTGTCCTTTCTTGTATTGAGGTAGTTCAGGAAGATATTTATGAATTGGGTCGTTAATTTTTATCTTTTTTTGGCTTTCAAGAAGAACAATGCAAGAAGCTGTAAACTGTTTGGCAGTCGATGCTATGTCGAAAACCGTATTTGATGTTATTTTGACTTTATAATCAAGATTGGCATAACCATAACCTTTTTTAAAAATAATATTTCCTTTTTCAAATATTGCGATGGCACAACCCGGCTTATCATTATAATCATTTAATAAGCTGTCAATTTTTTTTTCAAAATTTTGGCTAAAACAAATAGTAATAGTCAATGTAAAAAGAATTGAGAGGTAAAATGTTTTTAGATTCATATAATTATTCAACTCGTGATGTGTTTTTTAAATTATGTACAATATGTTCATGTAGCTAAATTAACAAATACAAACCGAATAGAAAATCCGTAAGTTAGTAGAGTACTAGCAACGAATTATATACGTTATTGGTATTAGTTATTTTTTATTTCAGACGCTATATTTACCCAATTCACTTTCCAATTTTTTTTAAGATGTTCTCCTGTTGTAAAAAAAAGGAACTTATTATCAGCTGTCACATATGGATTTCCTTGTCCTAAATGATTTATTTTATCATTTAATCTTTTTGTGTTTGTCCATCCGCTATTTCCATTACTAAAACTTATCATTAATTCAAGTTGTTTTCCAATTGAAGCAAAAATCAGATAATCTTCTTTTGGAGAAACATATGGTGTACATTTTCCTACTTTTGAACTCATTAAAATTGAAACTTTTTCTGCCTCTTTAAATTGATCATTTACTTTTTGGGATTTATAAATATCCATTTCACTATAATCCAAATTACTCGAGTGGAAATATAGAGTTCCAGAATTAGTAATTGTAGGATGAGAAACTAATTTATCTCTCAAATTAGGAATATCTACAAAAACTGGTTCAGTCCATTTTCCATTTACTTTATCCGATTTCCATATATGCCAAGTTTGAATAATTCCGTCAATATTAACAGGTCTTGTTGAACTGAAATATAGAGTGTTTCCGCTTGGAGAAAAACTCATTCCGTGTTCATTATGTTTGCTGTTAAAAAATGCTTTTTTTGGTGTTGACCAATTATTTCTATTCTTTTCTATCACAAAAACTTCAAATTTCTCAAAATTTTTATCAGAAATAGTATAGTAATATTCTTGTAAGTCAGGACTAAATATTCCTTTATGAATAAGTTTGTTTTGAGGAATTAAATCTTGCTTAAACTCGATTGGAATATTGTTAGGTATTGCTTCTGTAAAAAATTGAATTTTAGCCTTCTCGGTTTCATTTTTACAACTCAAAAAGCCAATTGTAAATATTAAGATAATTTTGAGTTTATTCATTCCTCTAATTAATGTCAACATGTTTGTGTATGGTTAAATTACTAATTTAGTAAACAAAAACTAGCCAGAGGAAATTCCGAAACAATTGATTACACACGGTGTTACCCACAGTATTTTTAATTCGAAAGTGTTAATTCAATTGCCATTAAGCTGTATTTATTTTTATATTTTTTTAATGTTCCAACATTTTTCCAAATTTTTCTCCACTTTCCCTGAATATAAATCCAACTATTTTCATCTGTTTCCGTAGGAATAGTTCCAATTGCAGGTTCATAAGATATTCTTTTTAGTTTTTTTCTCGAACCTTTCATTGTATACTTATATTCATACTTATTATTTTCAATAATTAACCATTCAATCGCAATAAAAAAACCACTGTAGGGAAATTCAATATTTAATTCAGAAATATCGATTTCAGTTATTCTTTTACCTTTTTTTGCAATTCCAATTATATTTTGGTTATAAATATAGTTTTCTGGCTCTCCTTTTTCGTTTATTCCATAAAGTCGAATATTAAATTTTGAGTTTTTTACATCACTGTTTGTTAGAATTTTTACCTTCTTTAGCAATGGTGTTTCCTCATATTTGTCATTATATTTAAAAAATCGGGCTGTAATCCATGGTTTTATTCCGCCGCTACTATAGTAATGCTTGATTTTAGATTTTTTAAATTTTCCGATTATTAACTCTTTAGTTGATTTTTTAGAACTAATAATTACTTCGTCTAATTCAGTTGTTATAGGGTTTAATTCAAGTATGTTTTTTATTAAATCCGAGGAGATTTTTTTCGTTTCAAAACCAATTGCGGAAAAAACAATGATTTTTGTGTTATTAATTTGCAATTTAAATTCTCCTTTTTCATTTGAAGTTGTTCCTACATTTTCGTTTTCTACCCAAATATTTACATAAGGTATCTCTTCTTTAGTTTCGCTGTTAATAATAACTGATTTCAACTGACAAAAACTAAGATTTGAAATGAATAAAAATGATATTATAATTAGTTTTTTCATATTGCAGATAACGGTTTGTGTATGAAACGTAGTGTCCAAAAAGATATTAACTTTTTGGGTAAACACAGAGTCGAATTTTTGTGTTTTGTTTTTAAATTGTTGATTTTTATGATTTTATTGGTAAAAAAAGCTAAACTTAATTTAAGTACCAAAAACCTGTATTAATTATAATTTTGTTAGCAATTATTTTCTTTATCTATAAAAACTATTTATAAAGATAATTCTTTTAACAAGATAGTCATTTGTATCAATTTTGTTTTTTTCAATGTAATTAGATATTAGATAATTAGGGATTGGATCTGCCGTGGTTTTTATATAATTTAAATATTCTTCTATAAATTCAGTCTTTTCAGAAATGTTTTCTAATGCTTTTATAAATAAACCACTCATATTTACTTGAACGTCTTTTTTAGCTTGTTCAATCATTTTTTCTGTTTTCTTTTCATCTTTACAACAATATATATATGATGAACTATATATTATTTCATTTTTAGAATTCAGACATTTATATCTTGTTTTTATAGACATTCTTTTTTTACCAGATATGACTTCATTGTCTTTCCATATAGAATCAGGAATACAATAAATTTGTAATTTTAAATTATTGTTTTTAAATGATTTTCTATAATCATTCTTAGTGTCTTTTAAGAACTTTTTATAAGCAATTCCTATTTCAAAATTTGGATATTCTTGTTTAAGAGTTTCTGTTTCAAATTCTTTTAGTAATAGGTTCAATGTACTAACATTTGTTTTTCCTAAAACATTATCAAATTCAGTTTGTTGAGAGTAACTTGATAGCGATATAAGTAGAATACTTAATAAGATAGTTGTTTTTTTCATAATAATTTTTTTAAATATTTGTTAGTGGGCTTGTGCATGAAACATAGCGTACAAAAAGATACTAACTTTTTGGATTAACACAGAGCTAATTTTTTCTTTTTTTTAAGTCAAAATAGACCATTTTGCTATCGCGTAATCTACCTGTCGGCCTCTTTTAAATATACACAAATCTTTATGAATTTGCAATTATTAATTATGTTTTATATACCGTGTTAGGATAGGTGATTTTTACCAAACAGTTTCTAAATCTGTTTTAGTAGCTCTTTCTATTCTGTTTTCTTTTTTAACATCAATATATTCAGATATAGTAAATTCAACTACTTTTTTCTCTTTGTTAAGAGAAAAGATATTCCAAATTTTTTCAGCACAAATATTATTGAATTCACAAGGTAACTGACTCAAACGTTTTTCGAATAACTTTTGATTATAAGGCTTAGGAATTCTAAAAATATCACTTCCAACAATCTCAGGAATGGTGTAGACAAAGTCTAAGCTTAATAGCTTTTCAATCAAACTCATTTTTCGTAGAATTCGATGTATTTTAATATTATAAAATTTTCTAATATCAAATTCAGGAAATGTTTTCCGAGCTAGTTTTTCACGTTTTATTTTCTCCAAAAAGTCAGTTTTAGGATCACTATTCCCAGATCCATAAATAAAAAATTTTTCATCTGATTTGTTAATGAATATTAATCCTTGACCCACGTAAATTTTTGTTGAGTGAAAATAAGTGAAACAATAATAATCTGGTGTGTCTTCAATTTCCCTGAGTTTCATTTCAGGAATATTCAAGTCTTTAATATATTTTTCAGCTAATTTTTTCACTGTTTTTTTTATTTGCTCTAACGGTTTAGCTATGCGAAATGTCCCGGACGGTATTTAGATATTGTTGGAGGTATTTTATTTGCAAAGATTACTGTTTAAAATAATTTCTCTTATTTTACTTTCATAAAAGAAGAAAATATTATCCTCTTCATCATAAATATTTTCTAATATTACTACACTTATCTTTTTTTTAGGTATATAAAATTTGAAAGAATTAAAACCAAGACCTTTTCCTGCATGTCCTATATGTTTTAAAGATGAATTGCTAATGCAAACACCATAGCCATAGCCTATTTTTTCTTCTCCAAATACTTTAAAGAAATTTGTATCTAGTCCAGTACTTGTTAATAAACTGTAAGTTTCGGAGTTTAGTAATTTACCATTATGAAGTTTTTCATCCCAAATGTTAAGGTCATGAGCAGAAGATATAATTCCACCAGCGGGAATAAAATCTTTCCAACTTTCTTTAGATGTTACAATGTCATTTATGTTAACAAAGTTGTATTTATTATTTGTTCCTCTATAACCATTAATCAACAAACTATTTTCATTGTCTAATTCGTAGCAATAACTATTTTTCATTCCTAATTCTAGAAACAAGTTGTTAGCGAGTTCTATGTATTCAGTTCCAGTAACTTTTTCAATTATTCTTCCTAACAATCCAAACCCAACATTACTATAATGAAAATCAGTTCCTTCTTTAAAAAGTAATGGCTGTTCAATGCCAACTATTCCAGAAGTGTTATTTAATAATTGATGAACAGTTACTGAGTCCGCCCAACTTTGTTTTATGTTCGGTAAATATTCTTTAATAGGTTTATATAATTCTATATTTCCTTTTTCAACTTCTTTTAAGGTTAAAACAGCTGTTATTTGTTTACTATTTGATTGAATCCTGAATTTATCCTGTAAGCTAATTGGTGTTTTTTTCTCAAAGTTTGAAAAACCATATTCCTTTGAATATTTTGTTTCGCCATTTTGAGTTATCAGAATAACTCCGTTGAATATTCTTGGTTTTGTTATTTGTATTAAGCTATCTATTTTGTTAGAATAGTCATCTATAATTGCATTTTGATCTTTGTTTTTACTTTTTTTGCCACCGCCACTACAACTGAAAAGGAAAAAAGTAATGAAGAAAATAAAAGTGTTAAATACGTATTTCATAGAATTTTTTGATTTAATTACCGCCAAAGTTTGGTATAAACGTTAGCTTCGGTTTAAATATACAATTAGTTTATCAGTTATTCACAGACTTTAGCAATTTCGATTAGTTTTTAGTCTACTCTGAGCACAGTCGAAGGGTAGTCGAATTCTCTGTAATAGTGTATATGCATTGTTGGTAAGAGTATTTTTGTCGTTTTTTAAGGTAAAAGCAAAAGCCTAATTCCGCCCCAATGGTTTTTATAATTCTGTTCAAAACTCAAAAGTTCATTCGATTTCGGTAATTTATTATTTTCCGCATATTCATTAAATTCAAATTCCGTTTTGAATTCAGTCATTTTATCTGTTTTCAAGTCCAATACAAAATATGAATTCTTAAAGTCATAAAACCAACTTTTTAAGTTTCCACATAATTTGTCATCCGTAACTTTGAATTTTGTTGTTTCAATGTTATTTCCATCACTTGTTTTTTGATCTTTTAGATGTCCGTATTCAGTCCAATTCGTGTTTTCAATCGTTTCCCAATGTCCAATCGGAATCATTGGTCCATCTGCAAGTCCGTGATTTCCCCAATAAGTAAAAGAAAAAATGAAAAGTCCGACAGAGATTAATAAGCCAAAAGAAAACCAATGTTTTTTCTTATCGGATTTTACTCTTTTTAAAAAATCATTTGATTTAAATTTTCCAAAAATTAATAATATACCAATTAACATCAACGAATAAATCGATGCGAGAATTCCTATTTTAATTAACTGAAATATGAAGTGAAAAAGTACCTCCATTGATTTGTATTATATTGTTGGCAACATTTTGTGTATTGTTATTTGCGATTTTTGATTGTAAAGTTAATTAAAAGTGATTGACTTTTAGTGTTGTGAGATTTAGTACAAAGGATTAAATCCGTAAGTAATTAACTATACATTTTGTTATTGCACTATTTTTTAATAGTCAAATTCTCCACAGACTTTACTAAAAGGAACTTCCTTTATTTTATTTAAAATATCTTTATCTATTGGAAAAGCATAGTCTTCTTGAAACCAAATAATACAAAGGCTTGAAAACATTTTATCTTTATTTTTAAAAACATCATGGTGCCATAATTCTGCAACACAAGTTACTCTAGGTAATGAAGCAGGACTTCCAAATGGGTATTTTCCTTCATAATCAATTGGTTTTTGTTTCGGTTCAATCAGGTATGTTTCTTCTATCCCTGAAAACTCTTTTGCTTCTTTTTTTACCCTATTTATAATTCGCTCATTTAGTTTGTCAGTTGGAATTCCTTCTAATAATCCACCATAAGTATGCCATTGTTTTATACTTTTTATAGTAACATTTATATTAGTTTCTATTATTAGATCGCTATTCATATTTTTGAAATTATAACTTGTTTTTTTCTTAGTTTTTAATTGTATACAACCTGTTGCCTTTTTATTTTATTTTTTCTTTTAATAATTCTTTTACTATTCTCTCAAGATATCCTTCGTATTTTACTTCACATTCTAGACTTTTATTTCTGTCCTTTAAATTAGAATTTATTTTCATTTTATTATTACCTAAGAAGCTTATTCTTATCTGGGGTGAATTTTCATCTATGCCGTGCCTTCTCGATCTTGATAAAATAAAAACAGATAATTGAGTTCCAACTCTAAATAATTCATCTAGTTTAAAATTTCTCATTTCTTTAATCAATCTTATGGCATCTTTATCTTGTTCACAAGGTTCAATCAATAACCATTGATTATAGCATTTTTCCAGTACGTTCCAACTTTCTATGAACTCACCTTTTATTCCTTCTCCATTTTCATAATATTTTGCCAGTTCATTAAGTTCTATTTCAGGAAATCGAGTTTGGATTTTTGATGGCATTGATTTTTCTAACACCCAGTCCATTATTATTTTTCCTTGTTTTTTAATGTCGGTACTTGAAATTTCAAAAATTGGACAATCATCCCATTCAAAAACGTATTTTGGAATTTCATTAAAAAAAAGTGGGTAAATTTTACAACTTCTATCTTTATCTTTAAATTCAATATTGGATTCAAACATAAAGTCAGGTTTAATAGTTATTTTATTACTATCTATATCAAGTAATTCATTATAATTTTTATTGAGCTCGGATTGTAAAAGGTCTAATTCTTCTTTCATTTAAATTTAGAATTCTGTTTAATTGGGCATAACTTTTACTGAGTGGTGAGTGCTTTGCATACATTAGACGACGTGTTGTGCGTTCTTTTTTTTGTTTTTAAAGTAAGTTTTGAATTCGTCTTTTAATATTCCACTGGCGTGATGTTTTAAACCAAAAAATCTTTTTATTCCATAAATAATAGTTTCCATTGAGTTTGTCCACGATTTATACAATTCTTTACCTCTTAAATTTTCTGGATAAGCAAAAATAATTTTATCCTGTTCCCAGATTTGTTCCAAGTTTAACTTCTCTTTTAGTTTTTCCATAAACTTATCAAAACCTTGCATTTCTTCAGATTCATAAGTCATATTAAAATAAATTGGTTTTTTGTCTTGTAAAATGAAAATTATAAAAAAAGAGTCATCATCTCCTCTCATTATATTCCCAAAAGCGACACCTAATACTTCACTATATTTTAAATCCCAATTATAGTTTACTAAATACCTTTTTGTTTTAATGAATTTCGTTTGAGTGTCATTTACATAAAACCCTACATCATGTTTTTTGATGTATTCCTCATTTTCTTTCCTTAATTTTTCAATTAAGTTTTTACTCATTTTATCGTTTTCTTAAATGACGCACAATTTTGATTATAAGAAGCGTAGAGCATCGGGTTGAATGACTAACTCCACGATTATAACTAAGCTAAATATACTATTTTGTGTTTATCTTCAATATTGAAGCACCAAATTTTATATTTTGTGGGATAGCGGATTAGTCCAAACCTTTCGTTCAATCACTTATCATTTTGTTAATTACTGTTGTTTGATTTATAAAATTCATTTTTTTTTAAACACTTAAATAGCTATTGTTTTTATACTGTGTTGTGCCTCGTTGTCTTTTCAATTTTCGAATTATAAATCGAATAAGTAAAATTAAAGTTATTATGATGGCTACCAATACAAGTCCAATAATAACATATAATTTAGGCATGTTATTTGGCCCAGTCAACAAATAAAATTGTAAATTCTGTCCCAATTCATCTCCATATTCTGAGTTTGTAAAAAGAACAAAACCCCAATCTTTTTTCGTGTCAATTACGAAATATGATGTAAACCCTAAATTATCACCTGCGCCTGTGTAGATATTCGTAAAAGGAATATCGGGATTGTAAAATCCTAAAGTGTAATTTACATCAAAGTCATAACTCAATTCTTTAATATGAGAATGCACTTTGAACATTTCTCGATAAGTGCCTTTTTGTAATCCATCCTTACTCATCAAAGCAATTAACCATTTTGAAAAATCAATAGCTTCAGAGTGAGCTGACGCTGGTGCTCTAAACAGGTCTCTTAATGTTCTGTCAGGGTCATTCTCTTTATTAACCCATTTTCCTTTCTTATCATACGGTTCAGCCTTATGCTTTTTTGCGTAATTATCTTGAATAAAAACAGTATGCTCTAAACCAAGAGGTTTTGCCACTTTATTCTGAAATTCATTTTCCAAACCATCCCAATCAATATTGTCAATTTGTTTAAGAACTTTGGCTAAATATTGATAACCTTCTCCTGAATATAAATAATCTGTTCCTGGATCGAAACTTATGAAAAGTTTCTTTTCGGGATAATCTGTTCTCCAATTCGGAAACCCCGAACGGTGACTCAAAACCATCCTCGCTGTTATTTTTTTGTATCGTTCATCATCTTCAATATCTGGATATGGCAAATATTCATATAATGGTTTGTCCAAATCTAACTTTCCCTCATCTACATACTTCATTACAAAGTATGCAAAAAGAGGTTTAGAAAGTGATGCTGCTTCAAAAATTGTTTTGTCATTTACTTTAATAGAGTCTTGTATATTAGCATAGCCATAGGTTTTATGATAAACAACTTCTCTATCATTTATAAAAGCGATTGACATTCCAGGAATGCCAAGCTCTTTCATTTGTTGAACTAGATAGTTGTCAATTGTATCTTTTGAAATCCCAAACCCTATGTAACTATCTATTTTATTATTATCTTTAGAATTGCAACCGAATACTATTAGAATAGTAAAAATAGTTATTATGAATTTCAGAAAATGTATTTTCATTGCATTTTTCAAATGAGGTACAATGGCTTCGTAAAGCCGTCTTTTATGGGAAAGTTAGCGAATTATTTCGGATCTAGCAAGAGCCATAGGAATTTCGAGTGGATTCTGACGGAGTCGAATCTGCCGTAATTGTGGTTATATATTGTTAGCTATTATTAAACACGCAACCTTTTTTAAGTTTTATCATCTACTTGATAAATAATTATTTTATGAAAAATATAACTACAACTCTATTTTTAATTTTATTAAGCATATTCATTATTAGCTGTGATAGTAGTGATGATGTTGAAAATGAATTAATTCTTGACACTCTGAAAAGTAATAATGGATTGTCTTTTAATGAGAATTTAGATAAATGGTATGAACTGAAATCTGAAAATGGAAGTTTCTACACCTATAAAATCAAACGGAGTTCTGTTTTTGGCAATACTGAGATTACAACTTTTGTTGTGCAAAATGACAAAATAGTATCACGAAATTTTGAATCATATACACCAAATTTTGATAATGAAGACTTTGAACTTATATTAACAAATAGTTATGAGGAAAATGAATCAAATTTAGGAGAAAATACAAACGGTGCTGAATTAAAATTAATTGAAGATTATTATAATGATTGTTCTTCAGAATACCTTATTGTAGATACAACCAATAATATTATTACTTTTACAACAGCTGATTCAGGAATAATTACAAGTTGTGGCTATACAGATGAAAGGTGTTTCGATGATTGTTTTATTGGGTATTTTATTTCTGATTTTGAATGGAATAAACAATAGTTAACAATGGCTATAAATTAATACGGGAAAAAAAGTTAATGTATTTTTATAATGTCCGCCAAATCTTTTGATTTGGTTTTAAAACAAAATAAAAGTTTTGGCTAAGTGCTTAATCGGAAATTAATTGCTTTTTAATTCCCGTACTAATCATAGCTGAGACGTTGTGTGTATTTTTTTATTCGGTTTCATATTCCAATTTATGAAGCTCCAAAATTTTGTCAGTCAAACGATTTATTTCTTTTCGTCCTTTTAGTTTAAAATCCGCAAAGAATAATAGTCCGAAAATAGTCAGCGGAATTGGTAAAATCCAATTTCCATTAATCAAAGAAACTATTATGGTCACAATTCCAAATCCGATTAATATTTTTCCAGCAATATTCATTGGCGACTTAAAATCAAACTTCAAGTTATAATTTCCATTTTCATTTATAATTCCGATTAACCTGTGATTGTTTGGAAAGCGCTTTGGCATTAATTCAAACTTTTTGGGTCCTATATAGCCAGTATAAAATCCGTTCACAATTAATTTGTTTAGGATTTTTAAATTTTTATCAGATTTTGTTATCGTTTGTCTCATTGCTCAAATTATACATAACGGTCTCGTATATACTGCGTGACCAGCTTTTGCTGGGCATGACTGTCATATACAATGTTACCACATGTTTTTATTCCTTTATCCATTCAATCAATTTTCTTTTGTCAACAATTGACCAACTGTGAGGATGTTTTTCGCCATTAGCACGATAGCCCTTATTTTCAGTTTCAATTAATTCAAATTGATTCCATTTTTTTTGTTTTAAGTCTTTTGCAATTTGTTCTATCGAATAAGCATTGGTGCTTTCAAAGTCAGTTTGTCTATTTTCCTTCCACCATAGACTGTCGGGTTCTGTATAAAATCTTAATTTATTGTTTTTAAGATTATTTACACTTGTGTGTTTATTTTTAAATGTAAATGGAGCTACTTTCTGTATGTTATGCAATAGCGAATCTTTGGTGAATTTTTCTTCAAAGTAATTTATAATCCATTTTGGTTCTGCGAGACGTTCTTCATCAAAGTTTGGATTTGAAACATCCTTTATAGAACTTACATATAGTGCATGTAAATCTATAGGCGAATCAACTATAAAAGTACCTTTTGGAGTAATATTCATTTTATTCTGATATAGATAATTTGAAAGTGTTAAGGCTACATTTCCACCAATCGACATTCCGCCAATGTAGATATTTTCGGTTTCTAAATGGTTTTCGTTAAAAATGGTATTTAGTTGTTTTGCCAATTCTATTGTTGTAGTATCATCAATCCATAGGTGACGATTAAAATTCATAAACAAAACGGAAATTTGATTTGCAGTAGCTGTTGTAATTATGTCAAATTCTTCTTTTGTTTCTTTGGCAGTTGAAGCGCCTCCAGGAAATAAAACTAGAGTTGCCTTTGAGTCTTTGACCTTGTATAGCTCGTATTGTTCGTTTACAATGTGTTCTGTAGAATGAATTTTTGAGGTCAATTCAGTTGTTATTGTGTTTAGTAAACTTTCAATAGTATTCATCTTTTCATTTCGCTCTAATACACAGACTGCGATTGAAGCATCTAACTGCGGTATATAAAAAAACATTGTTCCCCAAAAACCACCATGTCCTAAACTTTGCAAACCCTTTATTGTAGCATCAGCAATACCAAGCCTGTATATTTTAGGTACACCGTCTGTTGTTGCAACATCTGTTTTGATTAGGTTTAAAAAATCCTTATTCTGAATAATTTTTCCGTTGAAAAGGTCGTAAGAGAATTGTGCAAGTTCTTTCATATTTGTAGCAATTCCACCGCCACCATATAAATCCCAAGAAATATCTTGGTCGTAGGAATCCCAATCGAAGTTTAATTTGCGTTCGCCCCAATTTTCTTCGTTCCAATATTGATGCACAAGTTCCTTTGTGTGCTTTGGTTTTTCTTCCAAGGTTGGAAACCAAGTATTATTATAACCTAATTCATTGTATTTGAGTAATTCCTTTATTGCTGTATAAAATGGTTTTTGGGTCTTTTGTTCTATAACTTCTGTTGCAAGTAAATAGTTAACATCAGCATATTTAAACGTTTCTTGTGGATTTCCTAAAGGTTCGCCAATTTTGGTTGCGAGTTCTAATTGTTCGTTTCTCGTCCATCGATATTTTGGGTTTTTATTAATAAACTCAAAATAATCATCGTTTACATAATCAGCAATACCACTTGTATGAGAAAGTAGGTGTTTGATTTTGATTTTATCAAGTGCGTAACCATCATTCTTGAAGAGAGTTGTTGTTTTTTCTGATAGATGTTTTTCGATTGGGTCATTTATATTTAACTTTCCCTTCTCTTGAAGTCTTAAAATTGTTGCTGAAACGTAAGTTTTAATACTACTTGCAATTAAAACTGGTTCATCTGGTAACAATTTTATTTTTGAATCTTTATTTGAGTAGCCTGCACTTCCGCTCCAAGATATTCCGTTTTTTGGCGATTCGATATGTGCTATCATTCCTATTGATTTTGGATTTGCTTTATATATCGAATCGATAATCTTTTGAAATTGTTGAACTTCAATTTTTGGGCTTTCTTCGGCAATCGTTTTTGTTTCTTTAGAATTTTTACAACTAAAGAATAGGAGGCCAATTAATAAATATAATAGCTGCTTGTTGTCTACTTTTATCATAGGTAAATAATTAGTGGTAATTCTGGTCTTAAATCAAAAGATTTTTTCTGGATATTATTATCAAAATATAGTTCCATTGAATGTTTCGAACCATTTTTGATTTCAATATTTTCAATGTTATTTACAGCTTCAATGGTTTCTGTTTTTAAATCTAAATCAGTTGATGTAATAATAATATTTGTAATCTTTTTTGCTCCGTTAGGATGTTTAAAAAACGCCTTCCAATAATCATTATCAGTAGGAAAGTTCTCTAATTCAGATAATGATTCAAATGTTCCTGATTTAATTTCTGGGTAGATTACAAAAATTGAAGGTTCATTGATATTCTTCTTTGAGTTTTTTGCAGCATAAATATTTGCATTACTCTCCATCCAATTTTGATGATATTTAACTGTTTTAAAGGGGATTTTTTCTACGCTATAGTCATTTAATTTTAGAGCTATACTAAAAGGTGCTGCACCATTCTGGTTAAACTTTGCTCTTTCTGGAAAATCTAAATTCTTATTGATTTCATTGTTTTTACCAAATTCAGCGTAGTCATAAACAAAAATTAATTCTAGATAACCATTTAAAAAATAGAAATATCTTCCTGCTGTTCCTTGTCCGTGATGGATTTCTGAAAGTGAATCGGGTACAGAAGTAAATCCAATGTCAACTAATTTCTCTTTTGCTTTTTTGGGGTTTGTTACCCAAATATTTAAGTGATCTATTTCTATATCTGCTTTAGTGTTCTTTTCGGTTTTATCTTTTACTGTGTTGGTATATCTCTGGTTTTTACAGGAAATAAGTCCAAAAAATAGAAAAAGGATTATTATGTGGTTAAAATTATTCATTGTAAAGTATGCATATTTAGATATTACGTTATCAGTACTGAATCAGTTTAAATTTTGTTCACGTTGCTGATTTGTTTTTGAAATCATGTTAACCACATGATTATTCTTTGGGCCAAGTAACAAATGAAAATTATATGTTTCATATCGATGAGTTTATTATGATTTTTTCCAATAGTATAAACAGGGTTTCTATTTCTTTTTTACTCAAGTTGCTTAGTGCAATTGCTCTATTTTTAGAGATTATGGGAATTGCTAATGCTAACAATTTTTGTCCTTTTTGGGTTGCTTTTAAGTCCTTTCTTCTTCTATCGTTTTTATTTTCATCTCTTCTTATCAAATCTTGCTTTACCAAAATTTCAATCATTCGGGTTATTGAAGCGACATCTTTAAATAAAAGTTTCGCTAATTCTACTTGACTGACTTCCGGATTACGGTCAATCTGTAACAACAGAAGGATTTGGTTTATTGTTATTTTGTATCCTAGCTTATTCAAATTAGCCTGTGCCATAGTTCGGTAACATTTTATAGCCTTTTCTATTTGGTAGAAAATGGTTTCTGATGGAAGTTTAAATTGCATATGAGTATATATTGATACAAATATAATTGATATATCAATTATATAGAAATTGTTTTATTATTAATGTTTGAAAAAACTACATTTTTATTAACTGGATGGCTGTTTAGCCTTTATTCAGGATAGGTCAAATGTGTGGTAACGTTCCAACTAAATAGTGTTACTTTAGTTTAATGTAAATTTAGTAAAAATGACGGGTTTTAGTTCGTCAGTGTGATTTTTCCAAGTGGGAAAATCCGCCTGCAATGCTTTTTAGTTATTGTTAATGCGCGTTTTTTTTATCAGCTCGAACCATTTAAATATGCGCAGTAAAAAAAATCAATTTTTCATTCAGATTCCGTCCTGTTTTACTGCCTTAAAAGCACAGAGAAAGTATATAAGATTTCACAGGTCTTCAATCAGTCAAAAAGTTTATAGATTACCTAAAAAAAAGCGATTTTTTCATCTGCTTTACTCCGAAAAACTCCATTCTGCTTATTTTCTCATCGCTTTTTTTTCTTTGTATTAAGCACTAGACTTTAAAAATTAGCCTAATTTATCCGCTGTTATTTCATTAAGCTTTATTATGCGCTTTAACGTTGTGGGCAGGAGCTGTGGTTTACAGCCCCATACCTCTCAACAAACTAGTTTGTTGGTAAGAGGTATTGGCTGTAAGCCATTGCCTTTTGCCTGTTGTTATCTGTTGTCTTTGTTGAGTATCAGTGACTACTCTTAAAGATACAAAGATAACAATGGCTATGGAAGTTCTTCACAGCCTTCCAATTGTAATGGTGAGTATAAGAAATGTAGGGCAGGAGGTCTGCGATACGTTTCGGTTTGATACTAAGCCAAATATAAATATTTTGTATTTATCTTTTCAGCCGTAAATGCCAAATTTTATATTTGGCGACATGGCGGATAAGCCTAAGCCTTTTGAAAAACCTTAGACCTCCCTATGTTTTTTATACAGTGTTGTACTTCGTTATTTTTTATCGTATTTCTTTATAAGATTAAGTAGTTTTTCATCTTTAGAGATCCCAATCCAATGTCTTGATGAAATCCCGTGATTATTTACCTGATATAGATTAGCTCCACATTTTAATAATTCCTCAATAATTTCAAAACGTAACTTATTCTGTTCTTTTTGAATTTCTCTCCAAGTTTTACCATATTCTCTTATTGCAGTAAAAATTGGGCTATTTCCATTTTTATCTTCAGGTTCGCTAATATTCATTTTGCTGTTTTTAATTAATATTAACGATACTTTACAGAGATCATGATATTCAAGAGCTATGTGTAATGCATTATATCCATATTTATTTTCCAGTTTAAATCAACATTATTATCAATAAGATAATTTATCACATCTATTTGCTCTTTAGAGTTTCTATATTCAGATGAGCAATCTGTAGCGTTGATTAAAATGGAATCAGAATTTGAAAAATCAACAAAGCTATTAATATCGATATTATTCCTATCTATTAAATCAATCAGTTTATTTTTATCTGCTTTGTATAATGTTCTATAAAGTTTAGCTCCAATATCTTCGTCCTGATTTGTTGAAGAAAAAATGTTTTTGAACGAAACCATATCGATTTTGATTAATGTTTTACAACGGTGAGTATAAGAAACGTAAGGCAGAGGGTTGGCACTAACTCCACGTTTATAACTAAGCCAAATATAATGTTTTGTGTTTATCCTCAATATTGAAACACCAAATTTTATATTTGGCGACATAGCGGATAATCCCAAACCTTTCGAACAACCTTAGACCGCCCTATGTTTTTTTATACAGTGTTAGGGGCTGTGTATTTTATTTAGAAACTCTATTTTTAAACAAAGTAATTTTATTTTGATCTCCTAATTCTATTAGGTGTTCAAGTATATTTTGTTTTAATTCTGATGGTAATTTTGCTATATCATCTTTTCTTTTTTTATAAAAGTCATGTCCAGAAAACAGCCTAGCCATACCATGTTTATGCTCATCAGTCAAATTGGATGTATTATCAATTGCTGTAAGTTTTTCTACAGAAAGTCTTAGAAGCATTTGTTCTGGTATCATCTCATAGGTGGGAAATCCATTCCATACCCCAAATCCACAACCAAAAAGCTTATAAAGTTTTAGAATCAAGTTTTTCTCATCCTCAATTTCTATTATCAATTCGGAGTATATTTTATCATACTCGAACTCATAATTATTCTCAATCGCTTTTATTATAGATTTAGGTAATTTATTTATCCAATTCTCATATTGAACTCTATATTTTTCTTCTTCGATTAAAGCATTATTGTATTCGGTTAAAGGCTTATCAATCCCTAGGTCATTAAGCCATTCTAATAGTCCAATATGATTTTTTAGTTGAGCATCTTCCTTCCATTTTTCTTTCCATCTAATTTGGATACTGCCCATATACTCAATAAAGTGGTTCTCTCCACTTTTAGTTGTAAAGTCAAAAATATAACTTCCACTATCTAAAACATGACCTAATGGCTCTGTTGTTATATCAAGTTTTTCGCCTGCTGTTTTGATTTGATCCTCTTTATCTAAAACAGCAACTACATTAAAATCAATTTTACCAATTTCAATTTTTCTTTCAGATATCGTTATTTTTTCTGTTTGATCAATTAAGTTACTTAAATCAAAAGGTTGGGGATTAGGTAATTTGCTGTTGAAAAAATCCATTACATCAGGACTCACTAGTGTTTTATTACCATCTTTTTCGATTAGAGTCCAATCAGTCTTTTTATTAAATAAGCGTTTTATCCGGTTTTTCATTGCCTCTAACGTTAGTGTAAGATTATTTGCGCAGTTAAGCAACTAATCTAGCAAATAAAAATCTAATAGAAAATTCGAGAAGATTTTCGTAAATAGGTTAGTGCAAAGCAATTAATTTTATACATTGTTGGCAACTGGCTTTAATTCTTAAATAAAAAAAATCACAGTAATTATAGAATATTTTACTGTGATTATTAGAAATAATATGAATCTGTTAAAAGAATTTAATCATAGGTTATCATAATTATCGGCTTTGAAGAAACCTGTTATATCCTTTAACCTGTTATTCTCAACCAGTGCAAAACTGGTTCCATCATCAACAATTTCATTCTTATCATTTAGTGTATCCCATTTTACAAGATATCTTTCATGATGAGCCAATACATTTGTTGGTGCAAATGATGTTCCCGGGTATTGCTCTTGAAATTGATCTATATAATCTGATATCTGGGCAAGACCCTTGGCTTGAAAAATAGGGTCAGTATATTTAAAATCGTCACTTATAAATTTTTGTAATTTTTGATCTCTTTCGGTACGATCAGTTAATGTCCAAACATTGCACCAGGCATCCCATAATTCTTTAAAATTTGTCATATTTAATTGTATTTAGTTAATTCTTGTTTCTAATAAAGATTCCATTTTATAGGCCTGCAAGGAACCATCTTGTATTGGCTGAGTCAATTCATTTACCTTGTCAGCTCCAAGAGGTATTCCAACTGTAGTACGTGTTGGTCTAGAACCTTGTGGCATTTCAGCTAGTTTTAAATATGCTTCAGCAACTAAATTTGGTTTTGGCATATCATCAGATTGCATTAGTACAGCAAATCCTTCTAACATACCATTAAAAATTGATTGTAATTCTGAGTTTTCAGATAATATCTCTGTTCTTGCTTCTGGTGAGAATGACCCTCCTAAGTTTGTCGCAAATGGACCTGGTTCTACAATAATTGCTTCGACACCAGTAGGAGCTAATTCATACTTTAAACTTTGAGTGTATGCCTCTACAGCTGCTTTAGATGCTCCGTAAGTTGCTGCAAAAGGCGCGAACACTCTACCATATGCTGAAGTAGTATTAATAATTAGTCCTTTGCCTTCTTTACGCATATTAGGAAGTACAGCTTGAATTGTTCTTATTGCGCCGTAATAATTTACATTCATTAGTTGGTTTGCTTGTTCTACACTAAATGCTTCTGCAACTCCCATATGCATAATTCCTGCATTGTTTATTAGGACATCTATAGTTCCTGCTTCAGCAAGAATAGAAGAAATAGCTTCGCTAACTGATGAGTCAGTTGAAACATCCATAGATACAACTTTTATATTAGAAGAGTAGTCTTCTAAATCTTTTTTTATCGACTCATTTTTTTGAGATTTTCTCATTGTAGCATATACCGTATAATCATTATCAGCAAAGTGTTGAGCTGCAAGTAAGCCAAATCCGCTACTACTACCTGTTATTATTACTTTTTTCATTTTATTGAGTTTATATGTTAATATTTATCACTTGTAATCCGCAAGCAAATATACGAGCATTACTTGCATTACGCAAGTAAAATACATGTTAATTTCATTTTGCAAGTAATAATTTAATTTTTGTACCTTTGTATTTCAAAATTTAAAGGCAGTAATAAAATGAAAACCAAATTTAGATGTAGCTGTCCTATAACTTCTACGGTAGATATTATAGGAGATAAATGGACATTAATTATTGTTAAGCAGATGCTGACTGAAGGGAGAAAAACTTTTAAGGATTTTATTGAAAGTGAAGAGGCTATTGCCAGTAATATTTTGTCTTCAAGATTAAAAATGCTTGAAGAATTCAAAATTATCACAAAAGAAAAACTACCAGATAATAAAAAAACAAATATTTATACCTTAACCAATAAAGGTGTTGACTTAATGCCAATAATAGCAGAATTATCTATTTGGAGTGATAAACACGTTAGAGAGTTTCATTCAGAACTATATTCTGGCGAGGCACTTGATATTGTAAAAAATAATAAAGAAGGTTTTATTCAAAAGACAATTGAAGACTATAAGTTAGAAAATTGGAAATAGAGCGAAGTTTATTTTATAGTTATACTAACATCCGAAAAGTCAATTTAATTCTAGATAATGAAATTTTTCAGCTTGTTGCCAACGTTCCAACTAAAGAGTGTTGCTTTAGTTTAGCGTAAATTTAGTAAAAATGACGGACTTTAGTTCGTCCGAGTGATTTTCCCAAGTGGGAAAATCCGCCCGCAATGCTTTTTAGTTATTGTTAAAGCGTGTTTTTTTTATCAGCTCGAACCATTTAAATATGCCGCAGTAAAAAGTTTTTCAATTTTTCATTCCAATTCCGTCCTGTTTTACTGCCTTAAAAGCACAGAGAAAGTATATAAGATTTCACAGGTCTTTAATCAGTCAAAAAGTTTATAGATTAGCCTAAAAAAAAGCGGTTTTTAATCCGTTTTACTCCGCAAAAATTCCATTCTGCTTATTTTTTCATCGCTTTTTTTTCTTTGTATTAAGCACTAGATTATAAAAATCAGCCTAATTTATCCGCTGTTATTTCATCAAGCTTTATTATGCGCTTTAACGTTGAGTATATGAAGCGTAGCATCCCAAAGGGTGCTATGATTTTATATACAGTGTTGTAGCAAGTTTTATAATTCATAACTTAACTTTGGTCCAGCAAAATCAAATTTATTTTTTTTATAAAATTTCATTGCTCTTGAGTTATTACTTGAAGGTGCAGTAACAGCTATCCTCATCCATTTTTTTTCTAATCCAATTTTTTTAGCTTCTTCGATTAAGAGAACTCCTATTTTTTCACTTCTGTGCTCAGGCAAAACATATAACTCATCTATTAAACCATATTTTCCTCCACAGTATATAGCTTGAGATTCTGATAGAGTTATTAATCCAATGATGTTATTGTTTTCAGATGCTTTTAAAATTACATAATTATTATTTTTAACAAAATCTGAGATTAATTCTTCAGTTACATAATGGTTACATTCTTTTTCCTCACCTAATTCTAAATATAACCTCTTCAACAATTCAGCTACGTCTAATATATCTGTAGTATCAATTTTTTTAATTATAATATTTTTTTCTCGCATCTAATATTCAATTTGCTACAACGTTCCAACTAAAGAGTGTTGCTTTAGTTTAGCGTAAATTTAGTAAAAAAGACGGACTTTAGTTCGTCTTCGTGATTTTCCCAAGTGGGAAAATCCGCCCGCAATGCTTTTTAGTTATTGTTAAAGCGCGTTTATTTTATCAGCTCGAACCATTTAAATATGCGGCAGTAAAAAGTTTTTCAATTTTTCATTCAGATTCCGTCCTGTTTTATTGCCTTAAAAAGCATAGAGAAAGTATATAAGATTTCACAGGTCTTTAATCAGTCAAAAAATTTATAGACTAGCGTAAAAAAAGCGATTTTTTAATCCGTTTTACTCCGCAAAAACTCCATGTAGCTTATTTTTCTCATCGCTTTTTTTTCTTTGTATCAAGCACTAGATTTTAAAAATTAGCCTAATTTATCCGCTGTTATTTCATCAAGCTTTATTATGCGCTTTAACGTTAAATATATAGCAAGTTGGGCAGAAAATGAGCGATTATTTTCGGTTTAACCACAAGCCAAATCTTTTTATTTTGTTTTAATTTTTCTCTTTTAATACCAAATCAAAAGATTTGGCGACTTTGCAAATAGATAATAACCTTTAGGTTAAACACTAATTGCCCTATTTGTTATATATAGTGTTGTGCGTTTGGCTTTTTACATCATTAAATTTTGAACGAATTCTGTTATTTCAGGAATATTCTCATATAATCCTTTTCCAGCCACAGAAGCAGAAACCTTTCCTAACCAACCAGTCATTTTTGAGCCTAATGAAGTTTTGTTTTTATCAGTCATTATCTCTTTTAACTCAATTATATCTTCATTTTCTACTCCTAAATCAGTAAGCTTTTTTTCATCTTGAATAGAAATAGAAACTGTATTTATTTGCTAGATATTAACTCCTGATGCAATATTCGTGGGGTTATTATTTCCATAAATATTTGTGGTAATGATATTTTGTACTTTTTCATTATTTTCTTCACTCATCTTATATTCATCTAAAAGGCCAGGGAATTGTTCATCCAATTCCATTAGTATATCTAATAATTTCTGTTTGGTCTGTTCTAATACATTTTGATATTGCACTTTTCCAACTACTCTACTGGCATTTCTTACTACACCTCGATATTGGTCAATTTGTTCCTGATATAAGTTCGCTAACATTTCTACCATTGGAGTAGGTAGATAAATATAGCCTTTTACTCCCTCAACATTTTCAATTTGTTGTTCTACAATTGAAATAGGTTCAACAATTCTATGATGATTCATTGTGTCCTTTGCTTTTTCTCCAAAGCTATCAGGTATAGATACTGGGATTTTTTGAACTCTTCCAAAAGGCAACTCAATTGTCATACTGATTGTACTCCAGATTTTTCGGTATGGCGGTAAAAAATCATCTTCAAATTCGTATCCTTTTAATTCTTTTTTTAACCAGTTTTTTAGAATATCATTCTTTATCTGGTTTTCAACAAGCTTTGTTCTAGTTAACCCTTGAGACAGACTAATATTATCAAAAGCTAAATCTTTTATTAATTGTTTTATTATTTTGGTTTTTTAGCTGACGCACAACGGTTAGGCTAAGGTTAGTACGGGATCAAATTAGTGTTTAATTTCGGGTAAAGCGATTAGCCAAAACTTTTTATTTTGTTTTATCTTTTTCTATTCTAAAGCCAAATCAAAAGATTTGGCGGACTTTATAAAAATACACTAAACTTTGAATTAAGTACCAAAACCCGTATTAATTTTAGCCATTGTTGTGCGTTCGTTTTTTATTTGTCAATGTTAGGTTCAGGTAATTCAAGTAAATCACTTGAACTAATTGAATTACCAGCAATTCCTTTGATGTCTCCAAACATTGCGTTTATGTTTTCTTGAACAACCCAAATTTGCTTTTCTCTTTCTCCCCATATTCTGAAAGTTGCCTTTTTTTCTGAGTTTAGTTGTTGAATCATTCCGTCATAATTTTCAATTATACGTTTAACTTTTTGTATGAAATCATTTCCAGTTAAATAGCTATAAAGAAGCTCCATTTTATCTCCTTTATTTTCTTGAACAGTTATTACTGATTGAGCTTTTAGTAGCATTTCCCTTAACACTTTAGTTAGACTTTTGACTTCATTAAAGTGACAAATCCATACTCCATCTTTGAAATCAAATCGATTAAGGTCATTTGGTAATGTTTGAGTAACTAAAACTGCAACATCTCCTTTAACTCTAACTTGGTCTTGTTTCAGTTTTTCAATCCATTTTTTATCGAAGTTTTTAGTTCGTTTACTTTCAAAGACTATTTTTCCACATTCCACTTGGTTAGGATTTATAACAGTTTGAATTACATCAGCTCCGTTTATTCCCTTAGGAACCTCTGAAATATTATCAAATGGAAAAGCTGAATTTAAAAGTTCTTCTAAAGCTAATTCCTGAACTTCTCCTTGCAGTTGCATTGAGCCTTGTTCAGCTTTTCTTTTCATTTCCTCAATTAGTTTTTTTTGTTCGTCTAATTGTTTTTGATATTCTTTCTCTTTTAACTGATTAGCTTCTCTTTCTTTAATCCTTCCTTTTTCTTCTATTTCTTTCTGTTTTTCAAGAAGTTGTTTTTGAATGTTTAATTCTTGTTCTTCTGCTTTTTCTTTTAGTTCATTTTCACGTTTTAAAAGGTCAAGTTCCTTGGATTTTAACTTCCTGTTTTCTTCTTTCTTTTTTTCATTTTCTTCTTGAAGAGCTTTTAATTGAAGTTCAAAATTTTCTTTAGTTTGATTTTGAATTTTTTCCTTTTCTATTGCAATTTTTTGTTCTAATTTTTCTTTGAATAATTCGTTTTCCTTTTCCTTTTTTTCAGCAAACTCTTCCTTTTCTTTTTCAAGTTTTGCTTTTTCATTATTAAACACCTTAGCTTGTTCTGCAACCTTTTTTTCAAACTCAGCTTTAAAGTGAGCTTGTAATTGACCACTTAATGCTTCTTCTACATCAAAGTTATGTCCGCAATTGGGGCATTTAATTTTATCGTTCATAGTTTTTAGTTTTTTTTGGGGAATGACGCACAACGGTCTCGTATAACCGTCAGTTACGGGGTAAATTAGCGATTATTTTCGATTAAACACTAGCCTTAGCAATTCCGAGTGGATTCTGACGTAGTCGAATCCGCTGTAATTGCGGTTATACATTGTTAGGCACTGGCTTTTATTCCGCAATGTCATATCCAATTTCCTTAATTCCAAGAAAATCTTGTTTCGACTTTCTCTCATTCAACACTCCATTTTCTTTAAGCTCAATCAATAACTTTTTCAGCTTTTTAATTCTCGGTTTTTGATTCAATAACCAAGTTTGGTCAGAAACTGGTGCTCCATTTAATTTCATTAGATTTATTGGCGTAATGACTATTTTTTTGTCCGAATTTTTAAGTTCAATTATCAGTTTTTCCAATAATTCGATTGTCAATTCTTTAGGGTCTAATCTGCTGACATTAGAAAACCTTTTCCGATCAGGAATAGTTTTCTGTTCTTCATCGTCCAATTCGGCTCTTTTGTCAAATTTCAAAAGTCCGTCCAGCAAGTCTTCATCTTCTATGTAAAATACTTCAGGACAAGGTTCTTTTGGTGTCACTCCAACAACAATTAATTGTCCCAATCTAAAATCAGGATTAGATTTCCAAATCCGTTCGAGTTCATTCAGTATTTTCGGAATTCTATTTTTATCTCTCACTTTTCTTATGGTGCTTTTTCAGCTTGTGCCTAACGGTAAATATATACGATCGTGCGTGCAGAAATTCAAAGGCTTTTGGATTAAGCACAAGCACTGATTGTATTTGTTATTGTTAATATATCAATTTATAGTGATCGCACAATGCAAACAGTGCGTGAAAGCAAAAAGAAACCAAATCTTAGCCCCAAACACCATACCTAGCATGACGTATATATAATGTTGTAGTACGTTTTGGTTTTATTTTATTGTTTTTCAGAATCATTAAACTGCCACAATACATTTACTAGTTGCCATTTTCCATTTAGTTTTACTATATGCATATAATCAATCCAATCATCTGCTATTAACTTAACAGAAGCTACTTTGTCATAAACGTCTAGAATAATAACTTCCTTTTTAGGCTTTTCTGGAAACTTATCTTTGTCCTGATTATATGTTTCAGCTAACAAAATCATAGCATCAGTAAAAGTTTCTCTTAAATATTCCTTTCCAGTTTTTTTATTCGTCCAAAACGTTCTTTTCACCATTCGTGGATGAGCAGCTCGTTCAAATTGTTCAGGTTTTGCATTATGTTGGGATTCAATATAATCTAATGCTACTTGTCTAATTTCAATAGAATCTTTTTTCGTTTGTCCATAAATAGAAAAGCTAGTTATACTGATTATAAAACTTAAAATAAATATGCTTTTTTTCATAATTTCATTTGTTTTCGTAATGCACTACAACGGTCTTGTGTATGAAACGTAGCGTGTAAAAAGACACTGACTTTTCGGGTTAACACAGAGCCGAATTTTTATATTTTGTTTTTAATTTTTCTCTTTTTAAAAGCCAAATTAAAAATTTGGCGGTCTTTGTAAATAAGCATAAACCTTTCAGTTAAGCACTTATTAGCTATGTTTTATACACCGTGTTGTAGTGTCGTTTTTTTTTTCAGATTGATTTTTCGTCTGCTTAAATCTTTAAAATTCAAAATCCTTAATTGGTGAAGATATATCAATTAAAGTTCCATTTGGGTCTTTCAATAATAAACGTCTTTGTCCGTAAAATGTATCAGTCGGTTCGCTGATAATTTCAAATTTTTCAGTTTTCGCAACTTCAAATATTTCGTCCGCATTATCAACTACGAAGGTAACATAAAATCCCTGCGGATTATTTTGAAAATCATTCGGTACGATTTCATTTGTTCTATCAATTATTCCCAATTCAAGCTTTTTATCTTTTGAAATTAAGTGTACGAACCAATCACTATCATAATCCACATTAAAGTCAAATAGTTTGGTATAAAAATCTCGACTTTCTGCTAAATTGTCCGAACAGATATTCGTCATTATTCTATTAATAGTCTTCATTTATTTTTTTTAGTTTTTGCTTGGCTTAATGCACTACGTCTCTTGTATGTTGCGTTTGCTTCCCGAAGGGAGTATATGCAATATACAAATTGTTGTAAGCTGTTTATTTTATTATTTCTGAAGTCAATTTTTCTTCAAATATTTGTCCGTCCTTTTCATACACATAATATGAAAAAGATTCAGTATCAAGGGAAACACTTCTCTTTGGTTTTCCATTTATGAATAGGATTCCTGATTTATCATCACAAGCATACCCGTTAGTTAGCTTTTTCTCTAATATATTTTTATGGTAAAGTGGTTTTCTTGATTTTTCAGAATGATAATGCGGGCAATGACTATAATCTAAAAAACTTAGCCCTTTTACTATTGTAAGTTCTTTGGGTCTTGAATCGGTAGTTCCAGCGTTAAACCAACATAAAGAACCTGCACTACCTCCAGCGATTATTATCCCTTTTTCATATGCTTTTTTTAATGCTAAGTCAATTTTTTGAGCTTTCCAAATAGCAAGCATATTTAATGTATTTCCACCCCCAACAATTATTGCATCCATATTTAGCAATATTTCTTCAAAAGATTTTTTTTGAGTTGAAGAGTTAATCCATACTTTCATAACTTTAGGTTCTATATTTAAATCAGAACATAATTCATACCAATAGTTTATATATCTTTGACTGTCTGCGGTTGCAGTTGGTATAAAACAGATTTTTGGTTTTTTTTTATTGGTTAACTCAGCGGTATATTTTATAAAAGCTTTTGTTACTTGACCTCCATAAACAAAAGCTTTTTGCTCTATTTGTGCATTAGATATAAAATAAAAGAAGATAAATATTAATGTTAAAATTTTATTCATTTGTTTGGTTTTTATAGCTTACAACGGTTAGTGTATGGAAAGTAGGGCAGTTGATAAGCACTACATTTCGGTTTTAGCACTTGGCTAAATATAAATATTTTGTTTTTAATTTTCGTTGAAACACCAAATTTTATATTTAGCGGACTTTGTAAAAAAAACAGAACTTCGGAGTTAACACAAAAGCCCTATTTTTTATATACATTGTTGGCATTAGTGTTTTTATTCGTCGCTTGATAAGTCTTTTAATACAGCACCAACTAATAGAAGTCCTGCTCCAAATAAAGCAGTTTTAGGATACTTCTTAGCAAGTCCAACAACACCAATTCCAACTCCTGCTACCATAGCTGTATTTCCAGCAGTTTTAACTTGTGAACTAAAGTTTTCGCCGTAATGAACCCAGTTTTTAAAGTGTTCACAGTTGTTTCCGAAATAGTTATAAGCTTTTTCTCCAACTCTTGATAAAGCTCTTCTAAAAGCAATCATTCTTTCATTATCAGTCCCCGAAAATCGTTCAATTGTTTGTGGTTCTAATACTTGTAAATATTTATTTATTTCAGAAGTAGATACTTCTTGTACACCATCTTTATAGTTTGCAACAAAAAGAGGTTTGTTAGCTCTATAGCCCATAAATAATACATAATGGTCAACCATTCCAAAAAAACGTTTTCTTAAAACAAGAGCATCGGTTTGTTTTAAATTGTTTGCTTTAATAAATTCATTAATTCTCATAATTTTATTTTTAGTTAATATTTGGCAAACATAATTCAATACTATAGACTTAAATTAGTAGACAATTACGATTGTCCACTAATTGTCAAAGAATAGAATTAATCCATTTTTGATGTTTTCCTTTTATCTTATTATAATTTAGATGGTTTCTTTTCAATAATTCGTGATATTTATTTGGCTGTTTTTTAAATAAAAAATTTCCCTCATTGTCTATTCCGTATTTAAATAAAGGAGTAAAATAACCACTTGTGTGTTTTGGTGTTATTAAATTCATTTCTTTTAGAATCACAAATATTATTACTAAATCATCTGTTTTTTCCGTGTTTCCACAATAAAAAGCATTACCTGAATTTTTAAATAACATTTTAAACTCTTTAATATTTAAAATTATTTTTTTGTCTTTTAAATCTTTTATGAATTCGTCGAATTGATTTGGTTTTCCATTCCAGGAATAATATATTCTTTTATTATTTTTTTTAGGTTTTAAAGTATCATAATAATCAAATTGAAGTAATTTTTCAAGTTCTGAAAAATCATAATCTGATAATAAACTTGTCCTTTTTAGATTTTCAATAAGGTTAGGCATAAAGTTTTCAGAAAATTCAGAATCGAGTTCTTTAATGTATTCATTGAAAATATCACTTAATAAATATTTAATCGTTTTCTTTTCAGATTCCGAATTAACTTGCTTTAATTTTTCATTTACTTTTGTAAGAATTGAATTTGAGACAGAAATTATATCCTTTTCAGATTTTTTGTTTTTTAAATCGCCTATTATTTCAAAAACATTATTGATGTATTTTTCAAAATCGTGTTTTCTGATTATTTCAATATGTTTATCGGCATCTAAATATTTATTGATTAATTTTTCTTCCAATAAACTTTTCATTCTTTTTCATTTTTTTTCACATTAATGCCAACGTTCTCGGCTATGATTTCGTTGCGGAAAAATCCACAGGATTCTTTCCGCCGTAGCCGAAAGATAATAAATAAGCGTTGAATTGCGATTAGGAATTCAACCGCAATGAATTATAGCCATTGTTGTGCATAGTTTTTTAATTCACAATTAGTTTGTCCGAAATCATTATTCCACTATATCCTGCATTTTGGTGTTTAAGTGAAAGTTCATTTTTTATTAATGGTTTGAATAGTAAGTTTGTCGTATCGCTCACAATATCTATTTCAAATTTATAAGCTCCAAAATCTCCTTTTTCTGTTTTTAAAGTAATCGGATTTTTAATTTCATAACCCTGTTTTGATTCATCTCTTTCCGTTCCAAATAGTACATAGTCGTTTCTAACATCAGGAACAAAAACAAATTCTCCGTAATATTTCGTTCCTTTTTTTACTTGACTGCCTTTAATCGGATAATGCTTAATCTTAACATTATCAAACACATATTTATTTTCATACTTTTTTAGTTCCGATTTCAGACTATCGTTTTGAGTTTGTAAGTGGTCAATTTGGGTTTGCAATTCAGTTTGATTTCCACAACTCGAAATTGCAAATAGTAATATCAAAATATAAACTTTATTCATTCAGTTTTGGGTTTGGGTAAATTATGCACAACGTTCCAACTAAAGAGTGTTGCCTTAGTTTCGCGTAAATTTAGTAAAAATGACGGGCTTTAGTTCGTCCGAGTGATTTTCCCAAGTGGGAAAATCCGCCCGCAATGCTTTTTAGTTATTGTTAAAGCGTGTTTTTTTTCTCAGCTCGAACCATTTAAATATACCGCAGTAAAAAGTTTTTCAATTTTTCATTCAGATTCCGTCTTGTTTTACTGCCTTAAAAGCACAGAGAAAGTATATAAGATTTCACAGGTCTTTAATCAGTCAAAAAGTTTATAGATTAGCCTAAAAAAAAGCGATTTTTTCATCCGTTTTACTCCGAAAAAACTCCGCGCTGCTTATTTTTTCATCGCTTTTTTTCTTTGTATTAAGCACTATATTATAAAAATTAGCCTAATTTATCCGCTGTTATTTCATCAAGCTTTATTATGCGCTTTAACGTTCCAACTAAAGAGTGTTGCTTTAGTTTCGCGTAAATTTAGTAAAAATGACGTACTTTAGTTCGTCCGAGTGATTTTCCCAAGTGGGAAAATCCGCCCGCAATGCTTTTTAGTTATTGTTAAAGCGTGTTTTTTTTTCTCAGCTCGAACCATTTAAATATACCGCAGTAAAAAGTTTTTCAATTTTTCATTCAGATTCCGTCCTGTTTTACTGCCTTAAAAACACAGAGAAAGTATATAAGATTTCACAGGTTTTTAATCAGTCAAAAAGTTTATAGATTAGCCTAAAAAAAAGCGATTTTTTAATCCGTTTTACTCCGCAAAAATTCCATTCTGCTTATTTTTTCATCGCTTTTTTTTCTTTGTATTAAGCACTAGACTATAAAAGTTAGCCTAATTTATCCGCTGTTATTTCATCAAGCTTTATTATGCGCTTTAACGTTCCAACTAAAGAGTGTTGCTTTAGTTTCGCGTAAATTTAGTAAAAATGACGTACTTTAGTTCGTCCGAGTGATTTTCCCAAGTGGGAAAATCCGCCTGCAATGCTTTTTAGTTATTGTTAATGCGCGTTTATTTTATCAGCTTGAACTATTTAAATATGCCGCAGTAAAAAGTTTTTCAATTTTTCATTCAGATTCCGTCCTGTTTTACTGCCTTAAAGGCACAGAGAAAGTATATAAGATTTCACAGGTCTTTAATCAGTCAAAAGTTTATAGATTAGCCTAAAAAAAAGCGATTTTTAAATCCGTTTTACTCCGCAAAAATTCCATTCTGCTTATTTTTTCATCGCTTTTTTTTCTTTGTATTAAGCACTAGACTTTAAAAATTAGCCTAATTTATCCACTGTTATTTCATCAAGCTTTATTATGCGCTTTAACGCTTCGGCTATGATTAGTATGGGGATAAATAAGCGATTAATTTCCGGTTAAGCACTTAGCCAAAACTTTTTATTTTGATTTAATTTATTCATTTTTTAAAGCCAAATCAAAAGATTTGGCGGACTTTATAAAATACACTAAACTTTTGATTAAACACCAAAACCTGTATTAATTATAGCTTTTGTTAGCATTTCGTTTTATTGAGTCAAATATACATTAATAACAGTTGTCAGACTATCAATATAGGGTTTGCTTTTGTCAAGTTCTAAAACTAAAGATTTTATAATAGCGGAATCATATTTAGATTCAGAGTTATTGATGATTTTTATTCTATATCCAAATTCATATTGATTCTGGTCACAAAAATCATTAGGTTTTCCCAATAAGTTTAAGATTTCATTCACATTTTTTCCTTTTAAATCATAGTTATTTAGTAAATCATTTAGCATTTTTTCTCTATAAGGATATTCATAATCAGTTCCAATATTCCATTTGTTTTTTTCAAATTTAGTATTACAACTTAATGAGAGAATTATGATTAAAAGCGTTATAATTTTCTTTCCCATAATGATATTTTAAATGAATGCTAACGTTCCAACTAAAGAGTGTTGCTTTAGTTTCGCGTGAATTTAGTAAAAATGACGGACTTTAGTTCGTCCGAGTGATTTTCCCAAGTGGGAAAATCCGCTGGCAATGCTTTTTAGTTATTGTTAAAGCGCGTTTTTTTTATCAGCTCGAACCATTTAAATATGCCGCAGTAAAAAGTTTTTCAATTTTTCATTCAGATTCCGTCCTGTTTTACTGCCTTAAAAGTATTGAGAAACTATATAAGATTTCACAGGTCTTTAATCAGTCAAAAAGTTTATAGATTAGCTTTAAAAAAGTGATTTTTTCATCCGTCTTACTCCGCAAAAATTCCAATCTGCTTATTTTTTCATCGCTTTTTTTTCTTTGTACTAGGCACTAGACTTTAAAAATTAGCCTAATTTATCCGTCGCTATTCATTAAGATTTGTTATGCGCTTTAACGGTGAGTATAAGAAACGTAGGGCAGCGGGTTATCACTAACTTTACGTTTATAACTAAGCCAAATATAATGTTTTGTGTTTATCTTCAATATTGAAACACCAAATTTTATATTTGGCGACATAGCGGATAAGCCCAAACTTTTCGAACAATCTTAGGTAGCCCTATGTTTTTTATACAGTGTTATGTGTTTTTTTATCCAACTTTTAATGATTCTATCAAATAATTTAGAAAAAGGTTCTTCTATATTGCTTACATCATTATCGTAATCGATTTGTATTGTCAAAGGATCATTTCCCGAATTCTTCTTAATTAACAAAAAGAAATTGTTACCATGTATAAATCCATAATCAATTACTATAAACTTTTTAATATCAATATTTATAAATTCGTAATCATCATTGTCCAATTCGAAACCATTTTCTAAATCATTGATTAAGATTTGTTGATTAGCTTTAACCATCTCAATTCCTTCGCTGTCCTTAAGTTTTTCTATACAAGAATTAAATCTGTCAAAGCCCATTGTTTTTCCTCCAAGAAATAATAATTCCTTAATTGAATTAGGGATATTTCCATTAAAAGTCTGCTTAATAGAATCAATTTTTTTTTGTGAACAACCATTCATTTTATTATAATTTATTGATTCTAGATACTCTACAGAATCTATTAAATACTCATAATGATATTTAGTTGCTTTGTTCATTTTTTAAGATTACACATAACGGACTTGTGTATGAAATGTAGCGTGCAAAAAGGCACTAACTTTTCGGTTTAACACATAGCCGAATTTTTATATTTTGTTTTTAATTTATCACTTTTTAAAAGCCAAATTAAAAATTTGGCGGACTTTCTAAATATACAAAACCTTTTGATTAAGCACTTATTAGCTATGTTTTATACACCGTGTTACCTACAGTTATTTTTCGTGATGTCTTTCGTAATCTAACTTCCATTCGCCATTTATTAAGTCAAAAATCATTGTAAAAGAAACTCCTTCGTCTTTTATTACAAAATCAAGTTCGATATAGTCTTTGCTCTGGTTTATTTCAATAAACTCGATATAAAACTTTGGTAAATCAGTGTGTTTAAATATTACTGTTTTATCTCCAATTTTTAGTTTAGGGAAATTAGATTTATTCAATTCAAAATATGGCTTAAATATCAATTTCCTTTCAGGTATTTCATTAAAGTGTAGATAATCAGCTACTTTTGGATTAGCAAATACAGACACTAAAACAGTTTTTAAATCCGATATAATTTTTTTGTTGTCAGTTTTTGTTTGAGGAAATTTAAAATTCCGTTTATTTGAATTTAGAAATTTACTATTTCTTGACTTGCAATAATCATATCTCATTCGCAAATCAATTATACAGGAATCTTTATCAATTAGCATTCTTCTTTTAACATCCAAAGTTTTTTTTCCAGTTTTGTTTGCGTTTAGATAAACTGTATCTCCTTTAATTTCGTATTTTCCTTTTGTATTTGTAAATCCGAAATGTCCTGCTGTAACATATTCAAAGTTTCCATTTCCATCAAAAATGTAACTCCAATTTGTAGAAGCCCAATATCCAGAATAATTTCCGTTTAAATTCTGTCCAAATACGACTGAACTTAATGTTAAGAAAATTATTAATATGATGTTTTTCATAATTGTAGGTAACGGTTTTGTATAAGATTAGTTGCGTTGTTTAAGTAACTAATTTAGCAAATAAAAACCGAATAGAAAGTCTGTGAGGACTTTCATAAGTTGACTAAAATCAGCAATTAATTTTATACGATGTTACCCACAGTTAAATTATTCCTCAAAATTACCTTCAGGGTCTGTTTTTAAAATTCTAGCATATGATTTAGGAGGCCATGTTGAAGTAATACTATAATGAGAAGCTATTATAAAACCATTGTCATTTGTTATTTTTAAATCATAACCATGAGTATTAGTATCAAAATCAATATATTGTTTCTCCCAAATTAAATTACCACTGGAGTTAAACTTATATAATCCCATTTCCCCAAAATTTCCATCGGTTATTTGCCCAATAGTTATCAAATCACCATTTTGATATTCCACAACAGAACGCACTACGTCTTCACATCCGTATTGGAAATTGGTATTCCAAATGAGATCACCATCATTATTAATTTTATAAATTACAGATTCACTACAATTATAAGCTCCCCAGCTGTTTCCTATAAAAACAAAACTATTTCCAGATGTCTTAATAATTTTTTTTGGAAAATCCATTTTACCATCTCCATATGACTTTTCCCAGATGATATTACCATCAATATCAATTTTTAAAACCCAAAAATTATTATTTATATTAGACTGGTTTGGGTCATATGTGTATCCGCTAACCTCAATATCTCCAAAAATTGTAAACGTATTATCTCCATTGTTAATAACATCTCTAATAGATTGCCACCAAGTATCTCCAAATGATTTTTTCCATAAAATATTACCACTATTGTCAATTAGAATTAAATAGGCTTTTGTAGCAACACCTGTAGATAAAGTTGTGTTCCAATCATTAGATTGATATCCGCCAATTAAATAATTTCCGTCATTAGTTTCTGAGGCACTATATAATTCACAATTATTTAGTGCTCCACAAGGAAATGTTTTTGACCATAATAAATTGCCTAATGAATCTAATTTCAAGAAGTTGTGCCAGCCTAATATAATGAATCCACCGTCAGAAGTTTCTTTTATTTCTGGAAAACCATGACCTGTATCAATGTCATATTTCTTAAACCAAATTTCATTTCCTTCTTTATCTATTTTAATGGTAAAAAAAGCTCCTCCGCCACTTGGAGTCAAATTAATTGTTCCAGAAAATAAATACCCTCCATCATTAGTTATCAAAACTTCATGAAAATCAGGAGTAAATAAATCTACATAATCTTGTTTGATTAATTCGTATTCTTTTATAAAAGTCAAATAATATTTTGTTGTTGTGAAAGTAAAATTTATTCTAGTAGTTTTTTCATCTTCATCTTCGGCAATTATATAACCATTATATGTAGTTATTTCTGTTAAATCTTCAAGTTTTAATTTAAGTTCAGAAATATTACTTTGAATAAGAGTATTTTCTAAATAGATAGAATATTTTATTGTTGTATTTTCTGGATCAGTAGATTCACCCCATTTTAAAAGAACAGAATTGTATTTAATCTGTTCTACTGAGATATTAAAATTTGTAGGAGGTAAATTTATTGTAATGTCAGTGTCTTCTCCATTATTATTATCATTAATAATGTTCTCATCTTTGGAACAGTTGTAAAATAATGTTAATAAAATACAACTTATAATTAGGATTTCTTTTTTCATAATTGTGGGCAACGGTTTGGCTAAGGTTAGTACGGGATTAAATTAGTATTTAATTTCGGATTAAGCGATTAGCCAAAACTTTTTATTTTGTTTTATTTTTTTGTTCTAAAGCCAAATCAAAAGATTTGACGGACTCTATAAAAATACACTAAACTTTAGATTAAGCATCAAAGCCCGTATTAACATTAGCCCTTGTTAGGCAATGTGCTTTTCTTTTCAAATATTTTATTTAATACGGATTCAATATTTTGAATTCTTTCTTTATCTAACATCTCTTTTGTTTTCAAGTCAATATTTTTCCAACCATAAAAATAATCATAAATCCAAAAAGTGTTATTGGTCGAGTTTGTTTGTATGAAAACTTGAGCAGGTCTATCTTTAGAAGTGTGGAAACCATAAAATTTAGAAACTCTAAATTCTAAATTAGGCTCAGGATGTTCTGTTTTTTGGGGTAATTTAACTAAGTTAACTTGTTTCCAATATTCTTTATAGCCTATAATTTGTTCGTTTAAATTTATTTCTATACCATTTAGTTTTCTATAATAACTTGTCAGAATAATAGCGGACATATCATCAGGGTGAAAAATTTCAATATTATTGAAGTATTTTGATAAGTCAGAACCTTTCCAAAGTCTCCAATTGTTTCTCATTCCTATTCCAAGTCCAAAATGAGTTTCAGCTATAAAATCCTTTTCACTCTTTTTCTTGATTTCTAATTTGAGTGAATCAGAAACATAAAAATCAATTTGCTTTAGAGCTTCTTCTAAATTTTTTGGTATATAATTTTCATCCAATATTCTATTAGAATTTGAAGGTTCAGAATCTTTACAACTAACTAAAGTTGTTATGATTAAGAGTAATACAAGAAATGTTATTTTTCTTTTTTTTTGCATTTTGCCTAACGTTCCAACTAAAGAGTGTTGCTTTAGTTTCGCGTAAATTTAATAAAAATGACGGACTTTAGTTCGTCTGCGTG
>CANMWK010000006.1 GCA_947501615.1 uncultured Tenacibaculum sp.
GCGTGAGAAATGTAGAATTCTTCTTGTACAGATTAACCCAGATTTTTGCTTAACCACAACAATTAGGTATGATCCATGATCCCTTTAAATTCATTACAAAAAAAGAGTAAAAAACAAAAAGGACTAGATAAACTAGTCCTTTTAACGATTTGCTCACTACGCAAATCTGTAGATAGAAGTCCCCCGAAATCTACCAAATAATTTAAGTATATGGAATGAGAATTTCTTCTCACTTATTTATGTCCTTAAAATAAAAAGTAAGCAAATATAATTGAAAAAAGTTTAAAAACAGATTATTTTTTAATAATTATTTTACTATCAACAATATCTTTTATAGGAAAGATTACGTTACCCGAATTTGTACTTAAAGTTAAGCATATATTATCTATCGCTACAACTACACCTTCTACGTCTCCAATCTTCATAGTAGCACCAATAGCTATATTTCTTCTAGAATAATATCCAAAAAGTAATCTAGTAATCGCATCTCTAGCTCCCAAACCAAATGCTATTGTGAAGGCCGCTAATATAGAACCTATTATTAATGTTAAATTACTCTTTATTAAAGAAGTGTCTACTCCAGCAACATCTAATGCTGTTAACGACAGAAAGACTACTATTAAATAAAACGCAATATTCCCTACTAAATTACCTCCATTAATTTCTAGAGATTTAAACATTCCTTGTATGGTCTTCTTTACCATAGTACCTAAATAAGCACCTCCTGCAAAAATTGCTAAAGCTGTTATTAGTTTAGGCAAAATACCAAAGAAACTAGCTATACCATTAGAAACTGCTGTTAATCCAAAAATACTAGCTCCTGCCATTACAAAAACTAAAATTAAGAACCATTTTAAGACTCCTAATATCACTTTTGTTAGAACGACATTAATTGTGGTATCTCCAAATATTTTAGTTTCACTTAATTTTTCTGACCATTGATCTATGTTAGTTTTAGCAAGAATTTTTCTTATTACATACAAAAAGATTTTTATAAAAATCCACACAAAAATCACATATCCAATGAAACCGGCAACTTTTGGTAAAGACTGTACTAAATCTTCAAAAATATCTTGAAATGGTTTTAACAAATCAATCCCCCCTTCGGCGGTCTTGTTTGTTCCATCTTTAATTGCCTCTTCAACTTGTATTTGCATAAGCTTGGTTTTAGTTAGTATTTTTATCGTTTTGGTTTCTATTACTTTTTTCCTTTTCTATTTCATCGGCACCCCCACCCGCTAACAAATCTCCAATAGCACTTGGATATTTAACCACGAATAAATCCGCTATATCTATAGACAGCTTAATCATAGCCACATCATTAAGTACTTTCTTTTTAAGTACCTCTGGCAGCTCTTGATTGGTCAATATTTTCTTAAACGGATTATCCATTATTATAAATCATTATATGCTTTAACTACTTTTTCTTTAGCTCTTTTCAAACGCATTTTAACTGCACTTGCTCCTAAATCTAATGACAATTGAATATCTTTAATACTCATATCATCTTGATATTTCATTAGTAATATCATTTTATCAGAAGGATCTATAATTTCTAGAGCTTTTGCTAACTTATCTGATTTTAGTTCAAATAATGAAGCATCATTAATTTCTTCAACATCTGCATCTTCATCTTTGATAACATCAGTTACTACTGTAACTTTTTCATTCTTTTTCGCTGTATTCCTTTGCACATAATTAACACAAAAATTATATGTAAAAGAATATAACCATGTTGAAAATTTAGATCTTCCTTTAAAACTTCTCAATTTAACAAATAAGCGTACAAACACATCATGTGTTAGGTCTTGAGCTTCTTCTTTGCTTTTAGAAAAACCATAGCACTTATTATAAACCAAGCCCGCGTATCTATCATACAGGATGGCAAATAAATGCGTATCGTTTTTTTCTACGATTTTACGCACAAGCTCTTCGTCGCTTAATTTATTAACGTCGTTAGTCTTCAATAGTTCTTTTCTTACTCAAAAGTTTGGTTCTTATAGGGGATAAGACACACAAAAGTAAGTAAGGTCACTTTTTTTGATTAATTAATTAGATATAAAATTAACACTTCAAGTTGAACTAAAAACTTTTTTTCAAAAAAAAATATTTTTTTTGTAACATTTTTTTAAGTTTCAACGTATAAGTATATGGAACGAGTAGATAAAAAGTAAAATAAACGTGTATGAGACAACTTAAAATTACAAAACAGGTAACCAACAGAGAAACTGCGTCATTAGATAAATACTTACAAGAAATTGGTAAAGTAGATTTAATTACTGCTGATGAAGAAGTAGAATTAGCGCAGCGTATAAAAGCTGGTGACCAAAGAGCTTTAGAAAAATTAACTAAAGCAAACTTACGTTTTGTGGTATCGGTTGCCAAACAATATCAAAACCAAGGATTAACACTACCAGATCTTATTAATGAAGGAAACTTAGGTTTAATTAAAGCCGCTAAACGATTTGATGAAACAAGAGGTTTTAAGTTTATCTCTTATGCTGTATGGTGGATTCGTCAATCTATCTTACAGGCGTTAGCAGAACAATCTCGTATTGTGCGTTTACCGTTAAATAAGATTGGTTCTATTAATAAGATTAATAAAATGTATGCTTTTCTTGAGCAGGAGAACGAAAGACCTCCTAGTGCTGAAGAAATTGCTAAAAAGTTAGACATGACTGTTAGTGATGTAAAAGAATCTATGAAAAATTCTGGTCGTCATGTTTCTATGGATGCTCCTTTAATTGAAGGTGAAGATTCTAACTTATATGATGTCTTAAACTCTGGTGAGTCTCCAAATCCAGATAAAACATTATTACATGAGTCTTTACGAATTGAAATTAATAGAGCTTTAGAAACTTTAACTCCTCGTGAGGCTGATGTTGTAAGATTATACTTTGGTTTAGGTGAACACCAACCAATGACTCTTGAAGAAATTGGAGAAACTTTTGATTTAACAAGAGAACGTGTTCGTCAGATTAAAGAAAAAGCAATTAGAAGATTAAAGCATACTTCTAGAAGTAAAATTTTAATGACTTACTTAGGATAACTAGTAATAAACTGACTACATATATTTCGAAAACTCTCTTATTATAAGGGAGTTTTCTTTTTTATTATATACTTTTGCAGCCAGTTACAAACACAACACAATTAACATGAAGAAATTAATAGCTCCTTCAATTTTAGCTGCAGATTTTGCTAATTTACAGCGTGATGTAGAAATGGTTAACAATAGTGAAGCAGATTGGTTTCATATTGATGTAATGGACGGACACTTTGTTCCTAACATTTCATACGGAATGCCAGTTATTAAAGCTATAAAAAAACATGCAAAAAAACCATTAGATGTTCATCTAATGATTGAAAAACCTGAACGCTATATTGAAGAGTTTGCAAAAGTTGGTGCAGATATTATAACTGTTCACTATGAATCTACTGTACACTTAAATAGAACTTTAACTCAAATAGAAAATGTAGGATGTAAAGCTGGTGTGGTTTTAAATTTAACAACTCCTGTTTCTGTATTAGAAGATATTTTACCAAAATGTTATATGGTTTTAATCATGTCTATAAACCCTGGATTTGGTGGTCAAAAGTTTGAAGAAATAACATATCAAAAAGTAAAAAAACTTCGTAAAATGATAACCGACCAACAATTAAATACATTAATAGAAATAGATGGCGGTGTTACGAATAAAAATGCTAAAGATTTAATTGATGCTGGCGCTGATGTATTAGTATCTGGAAGCTATGTTTTTAACAGTGAGAATCCTACTGCTACTATCGCAGATTTAAAAGAAATTTGTAATTAAACTTCTTAATAAGTAAATTTAAAACACATGTATACAACTTTAACAAGTAAAATACATGTGTTTTATTTTCTCTAGTAAAACTACTAGAAAACAACGACATACAAGTAAATGACATATAAATGTCGTACGAAATACCAAGCAAAAACTTTGAGTTTTTTTGAAATGCATATAATCTTGTTGAAAATTCGATAGGAATGACAAAAATAAGTTTCAGAGAGAAATTAATTGAGGTAAGAAAATCTAAAGGATTAACACAAACTGAAGTTGCTGATTTATGCAGTATATCTTTACGTACAGTTCAGCGAATTGAAGCTGGAAAAGTTACTCCCAGAGCTTACACTATAAAACAAATTTCTGAAGCTTTAGGTTTTGATTTTTTTAATGTATATGATAATCCGGATACTTATACTGACAAAAATGATATCAAAACAAATAACATTCAAGCACCTATTGAATTTGTAAAAGATTTATTCAATTTAAAAACAAATACAATGAAAAAAGTATCTATTATAAGTAGTTTTTGCCTGTTAATTATTTTTTCCATCTTCTCATTTACATTTAAACTTAATGCACAAACTCAAAAAAAAGCTATAAAAGAAACTACTCCTAAAAATGAATTAATTGAGCCTGTAAAAATTACTTTTACTAATCAATTAACTTTTGACGAATTAACCACTATTAAAATTGATCTAGAAAACCAAGGTATTACAATTCAATATAAAAAACTTGAATTTGATGAAAACAACAAATTAAAAACTATAGCATGTTTTATAGATTGTAACGATGGTTTTAAAGGTTCTTTTGTTGCCAATCATATAGAATTAGCAACAAAAAAAATTGGTTTTTCTCGTGATTATGATCTTAATTCTTCTTCTCCTTTTGAAACTGGGGTTCTAAAAAAAACTATAATTTTGGATGTAGGCCATGGAGGACTTGACAGCGGTTCGTTTTCAAAAGATTTTCAGGAAAAAGAAATCACTTTAGCAATTGCTAATAAAATTAAAGAGCTTTCAAAAGACAATGAAGAATTTGATGTCTTTTTAACACGAGATTCTGATCAGTTTATAAGCTTAAAAAAAAGAACACAAATTATTAATGCATCAAAACCTGATTATATAATTTCTTTACATACAGCAGATAGCCAAACAAACAAAAAACACGGTGTTAATCTCTACACAAATGATCAAAATAGGTATATAAATGAATCTTCTACATTAACTAAAGCCTTTTCAAAATCAATAGGTAAAGACTTAAAAGTTAACATGATTAAAAATATGAATTCTCACTTTTTAAAAAATGTTAAATGCCCTGCAACTTTAATTGAATTAGGTTATTTATCTAATCCTAGTGATAAAGAAAATTTAACCACAAAGAAAGGTCAACATAGAATTGCAACTATAATTTTTAATGCTTTACAAGAAGTTATTTAGTTTTAATTCGTCCCTATCTTTAAAATTATTTCCTCTTTTTACTTTATTTCAGCACATTTTTTTGGGATAAATTAGTTGTATAAAAATCAAACCTTATTTTTAATTGCTATAGTATCATAAATTTTCTACGTAGAGTAATAGACATAAACTCTGAATGTCTTTTTAATAATCAGAGCTAATCTAATTTAACACATCAATCTATGTTTAAAAAAATTTCAAATATCAGTGGAGTAAAGGAAATAAGTAAAAATGAGCAAAAAAATATAAGCGGGGGTAATATACCTTTTAACTGCAGTACTGATTCAGATTGTAGACTACCAGATAGTCCTTTTTGTATACATGCTTGTATAACTTTTGGTAATTCTGGTGTTTGTGTATACGATACTAGAAGTTACTTCTAATACCAGTAAACAATGATAACTTATAAGGTGGTATTTTTAAATATCACCTTGTAAGTATATTTCTATAATTTAACATGTACTCTATTTTATAATATAACTCTGGGAACTTTTGTTTTAAATCTTCAGGAGTCTCAAAGAAATGTTCCATTATTACAGACACAAACTCTAATGCATTTGTTTTCGCATAGTCTCTAAAATATCCAGATTGAAAAACTTTTTTTGAATTATTAGTGTTTTTCATAAAGTTAAGAAGCTCTATATATGTTCTATAAAAAATTCTAGCACTTACATCTTTAGACTGCTTACCATGAAAAGTTAACGCATGGGTAAATTCATGAATTCCTAGATTCAAATTATCATTTAAAACCATTTCACCAAGTAAAAAATCTTCCCAAGAAAAAATAATTATTTTAAGTGCTGGATTAAACTCTCCTTTATGATATTGTTTAGTTATTAACGAATAATATGATGTAGGGTAGATAATAATTTTAGAAAACGTAGCTGTTAAATATTTTCGCATCCCAAAAGTTAATTTCACATAAGATGATGCTATTAAAACTTTGGCTTCGAAAGTTAAATTGAATCCATCTCTTTCTATGAATTGATAATTGCGTATAAATTTTGCTACTCTGTGTTCATAATAAGATTTGTACTTATTATCTAAGTTTTTATAAAAGATAACGTTATTTTCTAAAAACTCTTTCTGACGTTTTGATAATTTTTTTTTAACTATGTAGACATGAACAAATACTGGTCTATTAAATACCAAAACATATATAGATTCTAATATATTTAATACTATTGAAGAAAAGCTAACTAAAAAAACAGTCATTTTTATAATGTAGTAATGCTTCATGCTAAAATGATTTTAACTTCAATTAGATTTTCGAAATATAACTTAAAAAAAGTCAATGCTTAATTATGATTATTCTGACTCAGTGTAGGCTACTATTTTTTGAGTTTAAAAGTATTGAATTTCATCGTAATCTTATTCTTAAATAAAGTTATTTTCATTTTTTTTTGTACTATCTATTTTATTCTTTTATCATTTTTAAATCACAAAAGCTATTAGGAGATCTTACTTTCTCTGGATAGCTACAACAAACAGGCCGACTAAAAATAACTCACTATTTATCAAAAATTTTACCCAAAATCCATTCCAAAGAATGCATCTGGGGTAAAACGAATATTGCATTATTTAGATCTAAAGAAAAAATAAGAAGTATCTAAATCTTTAAATTGATTACTCTTTTGCGATTTTATTTACCTACTATTTGTTTTTAATTTGTTTACTAAATTTTTGACATAAAAAAACCACTTCAAAAACGAAGTAGTTGTGGTAAATATATGTTATCTTTCAAAAAAACCTCTTATATATTTTCACATGAAATTTACAGAATACCATGAAGGCTATAAAGTAAGAATAGTACAGAATGGAAATATAGACAAGTATGGAGACAAAATATTTTCATATAGAATAATTAGTTCTAATCCTATCCAATTAGTAAGGAAATATTGTTTTTTTTATATAATTAAAGCTTATGAAAAAGAAGAAATGCCAAATCCTTTTTCAAATGAGATTATTGCATTTAGAGCTTTAGAGAAAATAAACGATAAGGAAACAGAATACATATACTTAGTAAAAAAACACTATAAAGGTTAACTTGCTATTTGTTAAACACCTAAAAATTGGCAACAGTGGCAACTAAAAATACAAAAACCTTTATATCAGGTGATAAAAAGGCTTTTTGTGACCCCAAGCGGGGAGGTGTCGAATATTCTTATCGAAGATTTTGAGATTGTTTTAAATTTAATGAGTAGCAGGATTAACCTAAACAAATAAGCTTAAATTTTACTAAAAACCAACAACTTATATTTATTATATTGTCATAAAAATGAATTTACGTAATTCCGTAACTAAGAATCTTAGTAAGTAATTATGTTTACTAAATTTTAAAGTTATAAGTTAAAATGAAAGAACTCTTCTTAAAGCTTTTCTTTGCTAAGACAGAAAAAGAAATCTCTAAAATTATAGATGATAAAATAAATATCTTTAATAATAACAATTGGAAACCATTAGGAGGCATTGAAAGTAACTATGGTATTATTGAAAACCAGCAATCATCTCCTATTGCAGCACTCATTGAAAAAGTGACTAACTCTATTGATGCTACTTTAATGAAAAAATGTTACGAAGCTGAAATTAATCCTGAATCGAAAGAAGCTCCAAAATCAATGGATGAAGCTGTAACGTTATTTTATCCTAAAAATAATTGGGACATTAAATCTAAAAGAAGAAAACAAGCTGAAGAAATACAAATTATAGCTGATGGCCCAACTGATGATACTGCTGTAATTATCTATGATAATGGTGAAGGACAACCTCCAGAAATGTTTGAAAAGACCTTTCTTTCTCTTATGAGGGGAAACAAAAACAAAATTCCATTTGTACAAGGAAAATATAATATGGGAGGTAGTGGAGCCATTGTTTTTTGTGGTAAAAACGGTTATCAATTAATTGGCTCTAAGCGATATAATGGAACAGGGGATTTTGGTTTCACACTAGTTAGACAACACCCATTAACAAAAGAAGACAAAAAAACAATTAAAAATACGTGGTACGAATATCTAGTGATTGATGGTAAGATACCTTCATTTGCTATTGATCAACTAGATCTAAAATTGCACAATAAAAAATTTACAACAGGTACTATTATAAAATTATATTCTTACCAATTTGGTAATAGATATGGGTTTGCTCAAGAGTTAAATCAGCATCTAACAGAATATTTATTTGAACCTGCTTTACCAATTCTAACAAAAGATACTAAAGAACGATATCCTAACAATAAGGTTTTAGAAACTGATTTATTTGGATTAAAAAGAAGACTTGAAGAAGAAGAAAATGACTATTTACAAAAGACGTTTGTTGAGGAGTATACTGATGAACTCTTCTCAGGAACTAAACTTATTGTAACAGGTTATGTTTTTAAGAATAAGGTCAAAAGTTTTAGTATTTCCGATTCAAAAAAAACTATCAGAAGGCGTTACTTTAAAAACAATATGTCAGTTTTATTTTCTATGAACGGACAAGTACATGGGCATTATACAATAGAATTTATTACAAGATCTTTACAATTTAATTTACTGAAAAATCACTTATTAATCCATGTAGATTGTACACATTTAGATTACGATTTTAGAAAAGAACTCTTTATGGCATCTAGAGACCGTCTAAAAGGAGGCAAAGAAACTAAAGCACTTCGTGATTTTATTGCTAAACAATTAAAAAAGAAAGGTGGAATACTTTATGAACTAAATCAAGAACGCAAGAACTCTATTTCTTTTGAGTCAGGAAGTACAAACGATTTACTAAAATCATTTACAAAAGATATAGGGATGGTTCCTGATTTAATGAGATTATTAAGCCAAACCTTTAAACTCGATTTTAAAACAGATACTACTAAAGATAAGAAAGGTAGACAAAAAAGTAGCAATGAAACAAAACAAGAAGTTTCCTTTTCACCTCAACGCTTCCCTAGCTTTTTTAACCTCAAAAGGAAAGGAAATAAAAACGCTGTAAGCTTACCTCTTAAAGGAGAACGACAAGTACAATTTACTACAGATGTAGAAGATAATTATTTTCATAGAACGGATGAACCTGGTGAATTAGAAATTGCACTAGTTAATTACACAAAAAATAACACTGAAGGAGGAGACAAAAAAGGAACTACAACAGAAATAAGTGAAGTCTTTAATATACAGAAAAGCAGCCCAAGTAAGGGAACTATTAGGGTTGATTTTAATACAGAAGGGAAAACAGACCTATCAGTTGGAGACGAAATAGAAATAAAAGTTTCATTAAATGGTAGCGGTCCTTCTTTTGAGGAACTCTTGTTAATTCGCATAGCTGAACCAAAACAACAAAAAGAGAAAGCGCCCAAAAAAGAAGACGATTTTGAAAACCCTGGATTACCAGAATATCAATTAGTTTACAAAAACAAAGCAGAAGGTTTTCCTTCATGGGATGAAATGAGTGGTGTTTTACCTAACGAAGTAGATGGTAATATGGTTATGTATCCTTTAGCAAGTGGAGAACAGTTAGAAAAAATCTATATCAATATGGATAGTAATGTGCTAACCCGTTTTAAAGCAAAGGCAAAAAACATCAATGAAGAACAGAAAAAAGCCAAAGAAACCAAATATATATCTACAGTTTATTTTCATACCCTGTTTCTATACACAATTACTAAGAATAGAAAATTTGAAATCTCAAAAGAAGCAGATGGCACTACTGAAAGTAAAGATATTTCTGAATACTTACAGGATATTTTTGATAGCTACTATACTGAGTTTATTATTAACTTTGGAGATAAAGATCTTATTGAAAGTTTAGGTGAATGACCATTTATGGAAATAGATAAAACCAAATACCTTAGCAGTAAGGAAACAATGAAAATTCTAAAAATTTCTTCCTGTGATTTAATGCACTTGCGTACATCAGGCAAATTAAAATTCATAAAAAAAGGAAATGCTTATTTTTATGAGAAAAGAAATCTGAAGTAAATATTAAAAAAAACAATAAAAGTCCTTTCTAAGTGAAATAACCTAAGACTTCCATATAAACTCACGGACAAAGTGAATTATAGTTTTTTACCTACATCTTTCTGTAAGACAAATAGTTAAAAATTATTGATCACTTTCAGTTTTTGATTTTTTTCAAGAAAAGCTTCTATTTTATAAAGACCTTCTTAATCTTTAATACCCAAATATTGAAGAATGATTTAGTTTTTCAACTTCAAAAGCACTCTCCCAATTAGATACTAAAGCATACGCATAAGGCTTAACATATCGGTTTTTGGCTTTACGTATCAATTCCAAATATCCTGGCTGAGTGGTTAATTCTCTATGATTATCAGTCTCGTAAAAATTTTTAATAATGAAATCACAAGCCAAAATAATATCCATTGGCGGATGCATTATTCTTGGAGAAGGTAGTAATAACAATTTTCCAAAATAATTAGGATTTTCTTCTTCAATTATTTTATCTGACATTAAGTCTCCTCCAAAATTCATATGATATACAGGGTGATTGTATTTAGCACCTTCTGCTACTCCTTTATCCAGATGCCAACTACAAATAGCATTTTGTATATCTTCTCCTTCTTTTTCATATTCCCCTTCTATTTTAATAGAAAGACCGAGGCTTATTATTGGGTCATTTTTTTCTACATATTTATCAATTTGAACTAAGTTAATTGTTAATTCAACCTCAAAATCCCTTTCAGTATCAGGACATAGTTTATCAATTCCTTGTGGAATCACGTGCCTTTCTATGTCTATATTCTGAAAAATTAAAGGCTCTGACCTTTGCAATGAGTAATCAATTTTTCTTTGAGAATTAGATATATCTAAACGATTCAAAAGGTCTGCATTTTTCACATTACTCTTCCAATTAACTAAAAAATAAGAGAATGCCCTTAATTCTTTTTTAATATCATTAAAATCAGACATTCTTCTTTCTTGTTTTAGTATGCTTTTCTTTTAGTTTTTGTACTTTATCCCTATCAAGAGGATGAATTTTATTGGCAGCTTCCTCCAAAGCCGAATCTATAGAGTAGTATTCATCAGCTTGCCAAGGCATTTTTTCATATTCCTCTACAGTCAATATAGCATCCCTAATAGCTATAGGTTTCCCTGTTTTTTTACAGACTTCCCAAAAGAATGTACTCTTACTTTTCTCTGTTTTTTCGGCAAGTTTTAGCGCTATGTTAAATTTATCATTTAACATCTCTACTCTTTTTTCTGCTTTTAAATTTCCTAATTCGCAATCAAACATATTTCTCCACCAATCCATAAGGTCTTTTGCCCACCACCTATGCCATCCTTCAGATAAAATGCCTTTATATTTTACATCTATTAGATGTTCTAGAAGTTCTTTCCAGTTTTTATCGTTTGGATACCCAATAATATCTACACCTAACCTAGAGGCTAGCATTTTATCATTCATCAGTAAACCAGGTATTTCTATTACTTTATACAATACAAACCTCACAATATTATGAAGAGGAGTTACTTCTGTAATTAGCTTATTTAAATAATCCTTTAATCGATAGTCTATAGTCTCTTCTTCTCCTAATATTGAACGGATTGTCTTAGTTTCGGTTAAAGTTTTGTAGCTTTTTGCTAAAGAGAATAATTGAGCAATTACTTCTTCTTTTTTAACATCAAATTCATTTTTTTCATAGATTGTATCGAAAAGGTCTAATGGAGTAGAGTTTTTTTTGATTGACTCTCTAAAATTAAACTCAGCAGAACATAATATAATTGGAAAATCTTTAGCTATTATTTTATCCGAAACTAAAGTTCTAATTTGTTGTGCAAGAGCTTCTACATTGTAATTAGCCTTTTCTTTTTTACCATTATATCCTTTTAGTTTCCAATCAAAAATAACACCATCAAACTCATCTATTCTTTCTTTTAAAAAGGATAGTTCGTTATCCCAAGTTTCGTGTTGATGTGCTTTTACATCAATCTCTTCTTTTACACTTAGACCTTTTGCAGTTTCGGTAATCGTTCCAATGGGGTCATCATCAATATAAAAATAATTATAAGCCATATTGTTCTATATCTTTTTCTGTAGATTCAGGTATTTCAATTCTAAAACAAGTTGAGAAGTTCGATTCAGGTTCAGAAATAAAAATATTCCCTAAGTATGCTTCTATAATATCCTTTACTATTTTTAAGCCTAATCCTGTTCCTGTAATTATTTCGTTTTTTTCAGCATCTGCAGATGCAGGTGTGGAAGTTGTAAAAAATGGGTCAAAAATTCTTTCTGAATTTTCTTTTGGAATACCATCTCCATTATCTAAAAATTCAAGATACACTTTTCCATTTTCTCTGCCTCCAATAATTTTTATTAATCCAGGATTTTTTTCTGCTCTGTTTATTGCTTTTTTTGAGTTTGTATATAAATTATATAATATAGACGTCCATTCAGAAGGATGCATAGGTCTTGTATATAGGTCGTAACCATAAAAATCTTCTTCAAAAGTAATATTAGCTCCTATAGTATCGGCCTTAATAATTTTACTAAAATCGGCTACTACTTTCCTTAGCTTTTGAGGCGATTTTTCTCGATTAGAGTTTTGAGCAAATGTACTATCAATATATGCAGTATAACTTTTAAAACGATTAAAATTTTCTTTTAGATTTGCTAAAGATTCTTTGACTTCAGGGACTAAATCTTGAGATGTTAAATAACTTATACTGCCATTAAACGAAGGGATAAATTGGCGAATTTCGTGAGTAAACTCTGCAATAGTTAAGCCTACTCCTGCTAATACTCTCATCATCTCTAGTTCCTCTATTTCGAGAATAACTTCATCAATTATATCATCATTAGCTCCTGTTTTTAAGTCTTCTAGCTTTTCTTTAGTGGTTTTATTATCGTTTGTATTATTACTTGGGTTTGGATTTTGACTAGACGAATTTTTTCTCTTTTTCTTTTCAACTAGTCTTGCAGCATTTATTCTTTGAGTAGCTTGACGAAGTGATATATTTACAAACTCTACAAGTTCATAATACGCATCATTTTCGAGAAGACCTTCTCTACTAGAAGTCTCTTCAAATTTAGGTTCATCAGCATCTATAATTTCGACAAAACCAAAAAAGTTATTGTTTCCAAAAGGAACGTGAGCAGAACTTTCTGCTTTGAGTGCAGTTCTTTCAATTTTTAACCAATCATTTCTACTTTCTCCATAAGGCAGAACTCTAAAACCATTCCTATATAATTTTACACCACCATTTTCGTGTCCAAAACTGGACACTCTATTATATTCCATTTTGGGTATATACCCTTTGTAATAGTCAAAATTATATATGAAATAATATACTTTAAAATGAATATTATCAAGATTTGAAAAGTCTCCCTTTATTTCAATAGAATCGTTAATACCAAACCTGTTACTAACAACTTCACATATTCCTTTACCGTCTATGGCATACCCCTCAATCACACCTAAAGAATGGTCTAAAACCATTTTATCAAGGTTTGCTATTGGGATAATTTCATTATCATTTTCCTTGGTAAACTCTACATTAAAAGAATCTTCTGAATTATCTTTAGCTATATTTAGATTACCACTCCTATCTGAAATAAAGTTAGGCTGTAATAATTCACTTACATATTTATATACTCTCTTTATTTGAGCCTCAGTCCAACCTTCTCTTAGTCCTTCAATTATTAATTTAGTGCCTCGATTTTTTGGAAAATTATAATCAACTTTTGAAGTAGGATTGAAAATATCCACTAAATTTTGATTTACCTCATATCTTGACCAATCAATTTCTAACTTTATTGCCTCATCATCATCTTTTGTTTTCGTAATAATAGTTAAGCTTTCCCCCAATCTTTGCGTTGCAAATCTACCTATTCCTTTTTTTCCTGCTCTAACTCTATTATACTTTGGAGAAACAGGATTTTCGATTTTATCGGGAGATGAAAGGCGCATAAAACCATTAAGAAGCTGTGCACGCGTCATACCGTGACCATCATCTTCAATTATTAACGTACCACCTTCTTTATCAGAATTAATATACCTAAGTTTTACTTGATTAGCATCTGCATCATATGAGTTTTTAACTAATTCCGAAACGGCTGTTTCTGCACGTCCCACCAACTCTTTTCCTAATCTATTTATAATACCTGCATCTACTGAAAACCTAACTGAATCTGTTATTTCAGATAATTGTTCATCAATTGCTTTTTTACCTTCTAGTAATCGCTTTATTTTATTTGAATTATCACTCAAAGTTTATATTTTGTTTTAATCTTCAAATTACAAAAATCTTATTATCATTTCTTAAAAAAATATAATAGATATTTTTCTAAGTGTAATGTATATTGGTTATATCTTGATAAAAAATAAAACCAATCCAAAAATAACCCTATTTTTGCAAAGACAAATAATGTCTTTAAATTAAAGTTCTTAATTAAGGAAAATGGAAACATTAGGCGAATACCTACGAATGTTACGGGAAGAAAACGATTTACCGATACGCAAAGTTGCAGCAGTTGTAGATGTAGATCAATCTACAATGGGAAAATACGAGCGTGGAGAGCGTTTACCTAAAAGAGAATTACTCGATAATTTTGCTACTTTTTTTAAAGTACCTGTTAGAGAAATGGAAAAACGATTTTTAACAGATAAAGTAGTATTCCCTTTATTAGACGAAGAAAGCCCAGAGACTATATTAGAAGATTGTAAGCAAAAGTTGGCTTATTTGAGAAATAAAAATGTAACACAAGGAGAATTCAAATTTCAATGAAAGAAACACTTAAATTTTCGGGACATGAAACGTTTCATTGTAGACATTTTTGGCTAAAAAAAGGCTACGACTTTAGTATAGAAAATAACAGTTTTTCCAATCCCAATACTGTAGTTAAGCTTGGCGTAGGGAAAAACATGGTGTCTTCTATTAAGCATTGGTTAAAAGCATTTGGAATAACTAATGAAGAAGGTAAATTATCCGAATTTGCTCATGTTATTTTTGATACTAACTTAGGTGTAGATCCTTTTTTAGAATACGATGGTACACTTTGGCTATTACATTATCAATTATTGAAAAGAGAGATAGCTTCTATATACTCTTTAGTGTTTAAAGATTTTAGAAAAAGTAAAATAAATTCTCAGTTTACAACTATTCAATTACTAAAGTATTTAAACAAAGTAAGTGGTGGTGTGAGTGAAAAAACATTGGAGAATGACATAAAAGTATTTTTAAAAACATATTACAAGTCACAAAATACTTCTGTTAAAAACTTAGAAGATGAATTGTCTTCAATTTTCATAGATCTAAATTTAATAGATACCTTAGATAATGGTACATATCAATTAAAAGTTACAGAACGAGAAGAAATACCTACAGCTATATTTTTATATGCAATACTAGATACTTTTGCAGATGAAGTTATTTCTTTTGATGCTATACAAGAAGAGGTTGCAGATTTGTTTGCTTGCAATGCAGAAGGTCTTGAATTACAAATAGCTGCTATTTGCAATGCTTATTCTTTTGCTGTTTATAAAGAAGACGCAGGTAGAAAAGCGCTCACAATTAAAGGAACACAACATAAATTACAGATACTAAAAGACTATTATAATGCAGAAGTTTACCACATCGACTAATATAGAAAGGGATGTCGTAAACGACATTCATTATATCACAACTCCTAATGCTTTAGAGGTTTTTGAAAGAATTATACAAGGTTATAAATCAGGACATCATTCTTTTAATATTATAGGTTCTTATGGTACAGGAAAGTCAAGTTTTTTATGGGCTTTAGAGAAAAACTTAACAGACAATAAAGCTTACTTTGCACCTCTTAATGGACAATTTAATGGGATTCAAGATTTTGAATTCATAAAATTAATAGGTCAACCTTTAGCTTTTACAGAAGCCTTAAAAGAAAAATTCAATATAAAAGCATCTGCTAATGAAAAAGAGATATTAAAAACTGTAAAAGAAAAAGGGTTAGCACTTGCCAAACAACAAAAAATACTCTTTTTAATTGTAGATGAATTTGGTAAATTTTTGGAATATGCATCAAAGTATAATCCTGAGCAAGAACTTTATTTTATTCAACAACTTGCCGAACTTGCTAATGACCAAAACAATAATATAATTCTAATTACGGCATTACATCAGAATTTTGGTTCGTATGCGAGAGGGCTGTCTAAATTACAGAAAAAAGAATGGGAAAAAGTAAAAGGGCGATTAATAGATATTTCTTTTGATGAACCTATTGAACAACTTTTGTACCTAACTTCAAAACGTTTAGAGGATTTTGAAATTCCTATTAAAAAACCAAAGAATTTTAAAACTTTATTCGAAAAAATAAATGAAAGTAAACTCATAAGTAATACGACAAATTTAGACTATGAAATTTCTAAAAAACTCTATCCCTTAGATTTTCTTTCAATATACATTCTTACTCAGGCATTACAACGATATGGACAAAATGAACGTTCATTATTCACTTTTCTATCTTCTAACAGACAAGATAGTCTTAACAATTTTAAAGAGACAAATAAAACTGTTTACAACGTTGCAGATGTCTTTGATTATTTGACCAAAAATTTAAGTAGTGAACTAGAAAATAGAGATAGTAATCCTCATAAACCTGTATGGCGAATCATTTTAACTGCTATAGACAAAGTAGATGCCCTAAATACAGACTATTTTGAAGAACTTTCTAAAATTATAAAATGTATTGGATTAATTAATCTGTTTTCTAAACCATTCGGGAAATTAGATAGAGATTTTTTAAGTACATATGCTACTTATGCATTAGAAATAGAAAATGCAGATATTCTTATAGATAGATTAGTAGAGCTACGTATCATTAAATTTTTTAATCACAGAAATAAATACTTTTTTATAGATGGCACAGATATAGATATAGAAGACGAACTATTAAAAGCATCTGCTGCGATTAGTTCTTCAATAGAAATTAAAGAACGACTAGAACATTTTGTTCATTTACCTATACTGTCAGCAAAGAGTATTTATTACAAGAAGGGTACACCTAGATTTTTCAAGTTTCAATTTACAAATGATCTTGAGATCAAAACTCCTAAAAATGAGATTGATGGTTTTGTATATTTAATAACAAATGAAAATATTAAAGAGAGTGAAATCCTTAAAATTTCATCAAAGGATACTCCTCATATTTTTGTTCAACTAAAAAATATTACTCAACTAAGAATAGCACTTTTTGAAATTGAAAAACTAGAGTATGTAATCAAAAAATTTGCAAATGATAATGCTGCAAAACGTTTATTACTTGAAGAAAAAAGACATGAGATTAACAAAGTTGAAAAGTTAATTGATAAAGATCTTTTCAATGCTTCAAAAGCCGCTTGGTTTTTTAATAAAACATTAGTTAATATACCTTCTAGAGCTGCACTTAATAAATTACTTTCAAAAGTAGCTGAAGTATCATATCCGAATACACCTACGTATATTAATGAAATGGTTAATAAGGAGCATTTAACAACACCTGTATTAACAGCTAGAAAGCATTTAATAAAAGACCTTTTAAATTATGCAGAAGACCCTAAATTAGGGTATGAAGATCATAAATTCCCTCCACAGAAAACAATCTATCTTAGTCTTATAAAGGAAACAGGAATACATAAAGAAGAAAACGGATTATACACTTTAGCCTCACCTACCGAAGAAAGTTTTATTCCACTATGGAAACATTGCTTATTATTTTTAGAGGAAGCAAAAATTAGAAAAAGAAATATAAATACACTATACGAATCTCTAGCTCAACCTCCATTTAAACTAAAAAAAGGGTTTATAGAGTTTTGGATACCTATTTTTTTAATAATTAAAAATGAGGACTATGCTTTATTCCATAAAAACGAAGGATATATACCTTATTTAGCTAGTGAGATATTGGACTTAATACATAAGAAACCTACGAATTACGAGATAAAAACGTATCAAGTAGAAGGTATAAAGCTCAACCTACTTAATAAATACAAAGAAATTACTGGATTACAAGAAGAAAAATCACAAATAGAAAGCTCTCTTATCTCTGTATTTAGCAGGTTTATGGCTTTTTACAGAGGACTGCCTGACTATGCTAAAACAACAAATAGACTTTCGCCTGCTGCCATAGGTATGCGAAATGCCATAGCACAAGCAAAAGACCCTGAAACTGCTTTGTTATTAGAGATACCTAAAGGATTAGGCTATCATGAATTAAATTTGAAAGAAGAAAATGAGAACACACTTAGTAGTTTTATAAAACAATTAAATGAAGCTATTTATGATATTAGAACCTCCTATGATAACTTGCTTAATCGTTTTGAAAAAGAAATTTTAAAGTCATTAAAGATAAAAAAAGTAGAATTTTCTGTCTATAAAACAATCATTCAAAAACGTTTCAAAGGCATTAAACCTCATTTATTATTACCTAAAGAAAAAAAACTAATTAATAGAATTTTTTCTAAACTTGATGATAGGGATTCTTGGTTAAAATCATTAGCAGATATTATTTTAAATAAAGGGCTTAATAAAATTAAAGATGAAGAAGAGGCGCTACTTTTAGATAATACTTCTAAGATGTTGACTAACCTTGAAAACCTCGTAGAGCTTCATCAACTTAAAGAAGATCATAAAGAAAATGATATTATTCAATTTCAACTCACACAAACAAATGGTAAAACACAAGTTGAAAATGTCGTCATTTCTCCTGACGATCAAAAAGAATTGATATTCTTAGAAAAAGAGATAGAGATTCTTTTAAATAAAAACAAGAATCTAAGAAAAGCAGCCTTAATACGATTATTACAAAAAAATAACCAATGAATGTAAAACATGTTTTAGGAATTTCAGGAGGTAAAGACAGTGCAGCACTTGCTATTTACCTAAAGGATAGACACCCTGAATTGGATATTGAGTATTATTCTTGTGATACAGGTAAAGAACTTGACGAAACTTATGCTCTTGTTGAAAAACTTAACAGTTATCTTGGAAAAAAAATAAAAGAGGTAGTTGCAGTAAAGCCTAAGGAGGAAACGCCATACGAAACCACTTTTGATCATTTTTTAGCTGAATACGGAGGATATCTTCCTTCTTCCACAGCACGATGGTGTACAAAGAAATTAAAGTTAGAACCTTTTGAAACTTATATAGGAGATGACCTTACTATTTCATATGTAGGAATACGAGGTGATGAAGAAAGAGAAGGTTATATTTCTAAAAAACAAAATGTACAATCTATTTTTCCTTTTAGAAAAAATATTTGGAGTGAAGATGTTGTAAGAGATACATTAAATAACCGCAATATTTCTCAAATAGTGAGCTATTACAAAAAATTATCTTCAGAAAATACAAACACAGAAGCACTAAAAATAGCTAATACACCTATCTCTTTAGAGTTTACCTTAAAGCAAAAACTAAACACTTTATTGGATATAAACATAAAACTGTTTAATAATGTAGTGTTTGAATATTTAAAAACTACAGATTACCCTGTTGGTAAATTAGATGAATTTCCACTTATAGATAATGATGATATTCTAGTTCTCGAAGACATTTATCGAACTTTAGATGATAGCGGAGTAGGAAGACCAGAATATTACAATAAAAAAGCATATCAAGTAGAAATAGGTGGCGAACTCAAAACAGGATATTACTCGCGTAGTAGATCAGGATGTTTTTTCTGTTTCTATCAACAAAAAATAGAATGGGTATGGCTTTACGAAAATCACCCTGAGCTTTATCTGAAAGCAAAAGAATATGAAAAAGAGGGGTACACTTGGATGGAACAAGAAACATTAGAAGAGTTATCTCAACCTGATCGTATTAAAGCTATAAAAAAAGAACACTATACAAGAACACAACGTTTAAGTAAAAAACGAAAAAAAACCACTTGGAAAGACGAAATCATTGAAGCAGAGGGCATGGGATGCGCTAGTTGTTTTATATAATGGGAGATGCAATAAAAACATAAAAATTTACTTATACATTTTGTGTGATACTACCAGACTAAATAATACTTATTAAGTATTCTATTTCCGAAAGTGTAGTCCTTGAACCATAACTCACACGAATTGTTGAATCACATTCTTTTTTGTCTAAACTCATCGCTTTCAAAACATGCGAAGGCTCTATTATTTCAGAATTGCAGGCAGATCCTGTTGCAACAGCAATTTTATTTCTATTTCGTAAAATAAAATCATCGGCTTCATGTCCTAATAATTGAATACTTGAGATGTAAGGAGTTCTTTTGTTATTTATTCCATTTACTTTAATCTTCCTTTGTTCTATAAGTGTGTTTTCAAGTAAATTTCTTAATCCTCTAATACGAGAATATTCTTCTTCCATATTCATTTTAGCAATCTTAGAAGCTCGACCTAAACCAACAATTCCAGGAGTATTTAAAGTTCCTGATCTCATTTTATTTTGGTGTCCCCCTCCATGGATTTGCATTTGTAATTTGAGCCCATTTCTAATATACAAACCTCCTACTCCTTTTGGACCATAAATTTTATGAGCATTAAAGCATAATAAGTCTATGTTTTGATTTTCAACATCTATTGGTATTTTACCATAAGCCTGAGTAGCATCACTCATAAAAAGAACATCATTTTCGAAGCATATATTTCCAATAGCATTTATATCTTGAATAACTCCTGTTTCATTATTAACATACATTACACAAGCTAAAATTGTGGTGTCTTTAATTGCATTTTTGAAACTATCAATACTTATGTGTCCATCTTTATCTACATCTAAGTATGTAACATCTGCACCAATACTTTCTAAATAAAGACACGTATCTAAAATCGCTTTATGCTCTGTTTTTAAAGTAATAATATGATTACCTTTTTCTTTATTTTCTAGATAAGCTCCTTTTAAAGCTAAGTTTATAGATTCTGTAGCTCCACTTGTAAAATAAATTTCTTCTTTATTAGAACCTATTAAATTCGCAATATTTAATTGAGATTCAACAATAGCTTTATCGGCTAAATCACCTAACTCGTGTGTACTTGAGGCATTTCCATATATAGTACTAAAATAAGGTAGCATTACATCTAAAATTTCTTTATTTACAGGTGTTGTGGAAGCATAATCTAGGTATATCAAATCGTTCGTGTTTTTGATAATTATTATAACAAATTAAATGAAAGCTTAAATATACATCCTATAAACTAGATCGAGAACAAAATTGAGTATTTCCATGAAATAACTAGAGATTTCACATTGCTATATTTTTTCATCTCCTTTATTTTAGTCAAGACCTTATCTAGCTAGCACGCTCCCAATTTTGTCAGTAATAATCACTTTATCAAGAGTTTGCATAACTACTCTAATGCTTTGGTTACTCATATCCTAAAAGATCATAAGCAAATATTTGATGTCAAACACCAAATATTAATTCATTTAAAACTAATATTTATAACATTTTTACGTTTATCAAAATATCCTTTAGTTTTACTTAAGATGGTGAATTAGAGGATGAACAACGTTCATTATTATTTATTGTCTTAAAACCTCCCAATCAACATTTAGATTATTTTTTAGTTTTTCTAGGTTTATACACTAGTAGTTTGGTTATCTAGTGATATTCCCTGGACGTTTTGGTTGTTTAATCTAAAAATGTTGATCAAATGAATATGTTTTTTGATGAAATATTGAATGAAGTACGAGACAAATACGGATCTATTAAATTCGAATCAAATGAAATAGAAATTGCAAAGAAAATGATTTCATATCTCCATGAGAAATTAGAGCTTATGAAGAAGTATTTATTGGACTTTAATTTTAGCACTCAGGAAGAAGAAATTCACTTCTTTAAAGAAATAAAACCCGAAGTACATGGACTTTTAATTTTCTACAAACATGTGTATTGTATAGAGACTACATGTCCAATTGGAAATGCTCAAAAAAATATACAACACTACACAAATTACCTTGAGAAGGTTTCAAAATCTAATAAAAGGTACTACCGTAGTAATTCATTTTACCAGTATATAAAATCAGGGAGAACTGATAAAGATTATCTTTATTTTTTAAGACAAAAAAATGATGATATTGTTTACTCAGGAGATCAAACTTTTACTTTTTTTGATCTGCAATTTTCTACTTTCTATGATTCCGTTTTTTCATTAATAAAAGCTGAGGAGAAACTTCATATTTATGTGAATAGTAAAATTGATGAATCTCCTAGAAATTCTATAAATGTAGGTAATTTAGACTGGTCAAACTCTAAAAGTTCTATGATAGAGCTTATCTATGCCTTACATATATCTAAGTCAATCCCTAAATCAAATATCCGTAAAATTGCGAATGTTTTTGAACAGATTTTTGATATAAAATTAGGAGATATACACCACACTTATCATCGAATGAAATATCGCACAGATAGCAGAACACTATTCTTGGATCAGTTAAAACAAGCTTTAGAAACTCATTTAGGTGAAAGTGATAGATAAAAAAGCATTCTCACCAATAAAAAGCCATTGCCAATTGGCATCTACTTGGGTATGAATGCCCAATAACTACTTCACTTTTGTTCCATCATTTTAACTTACTAAAACATGGAATTAGACAGAAGAGAATTTTTTGCTTGGATGGATCGCATTCAAGATCGTTTTGACTTATTAGACGAAAAAATAGCTCGTTTACAACGACAAAAAAACGTAATTGAAGGTGAACAATTACTAGACAATCAAGATGTACTAACAATCTTAAAAGTCAGTTCCAGAACTCTTCAACGATATCGTTCCTCTGGAAAATTACCCTATTATGCTATAAGTGGTAAAACATACTATCGACTATCAGATATAAACCATTTCATAAAAGCTTTATTTAAAAACCCCGTAACGCCAAAATAAGTTATAAAAAGTCATAAAGTGACAACTTAAATCACTCGTATTTCTACATCGTTCAGGATTATAATTTCGAACAAATACTAATCGTAAATCATAATAAAATGAATGATGTTAATCAAGATTTACCCGAGCAGTTCTCGGATATTTTGTTGGTGCTAGACCAAGAAACAAATGAAATTAAAGCGGTCAAAGGATTAGACAAAGATGGCAATTTAGAAACAACTGATCCTAAAGAAGCAAATCAAAACGATTTTCTCAAAGTAGATAAAAATGGAGATATGCTATCTAATTTCTTTTCTAATTATTTCCGCCAAGCAAAAGAACCTTCACGTTTTAAATTTTTTAAAGTGCCTCTTAAGCAAATAGAAAAAATCACCAAAATTTTCAAAGAGCAATTAAAAAATCCAACACAAGCAATGAGCAAAATGATGGACAATCATGAATTAGATATTGCAAAATTTAATCATAAAAAACAACCACAAATGGAAACACAGGCAAAAGATTTAGAAGTACAGAACCAAGAAGTTAGTCCTAATGAAACTAGTAAAAAAACCGAGACTCATTCAACAGAAAACACAAATCAAGAAAGTGAATATCGCTATCAAGAAAAAGATATTGATTGGGAAACTCTCGGTAGTCTGGGTATTACCAAAGAAAAGTTAGAAAAAAGAAATTTACTAGATGGTTTGTTAAAAGGATACAAAACCAATGAACTAGTACCTGTTAGTTTTAACGTAGGCACTGCTTTCAGCCGATTAGATGCTCGCTTGTCTTTACAAACAAATAAAGAAGGAAAGGTAACTATGGCTATTCATGGTATTAGACGAGAACCTATGCTTAACTATCCATTTTTTGGTCATGAGTTTAGCGATGCGGATAAAAAAAACTTAAAAGAAACTGGCAACATGGGTCGTATAGTAGACCTCCATAACTTAAAAACAGGCGAAATGATCCCCTCTATTATAAGTATAGATAGATTAACCAATGAATTGGTTGCTTTAAAAGCTGAATACATTAAAATCCCTAATGAGATTAAAGGAATAACTCTGAATGATCAACAAAAACAAACTTTACAAGAAGGGAAACCTTTACAACTTAATGGAATGATTTCTTCTAAAGGAAAAGAATTTGACGCGAAGGTTCAATTTAATGCAGATAAACGTTACGTAGAATTTCTGTTTGATAAACCTATTCTAAATCAACAGCAAAAAAAGAATGATACCCCCTTGAATGAAATCCCTAAAATGATTAGAGGTAAAGAATTGACCGAGGATCAACGTACGCTTTTGAAGGATGGGAAAACGATTTATATAGATGGTTTTATTAGTAGAAATGGAGATGCTTATAAAGGGTATTTAAAATTAAATGACAAGGGAAGTAAAATTGATTTCTCTTTTAAAAACCCTAACAATAAAAAAGACAAAGTAAGTCAAGAAACTGGTAAAGGGGAAATGCAAAAAGTGGATGAAAAAGCCACAAAACAAAAAGGTAAAAAGCTATAAAATGATAGCTATTATTACAGAAAAGCCCAGTGTAGCTAGCGATCTAGCTGCACACTTGGGCATTACTCAACGCAAAAATGGATATTGGTTGGGTAAAGAGTATGCCATTACATGGGCATTTGGACATTTAGTAGGATTAGCAATGCCAGAAATATATGGTATTAAAAGTTTTCAAAAAGACAATTTACCAATCATTCCTCAAGAATTTTTATTAGTCCCTCGTCAAATCAAAATAAAGAACGAATATAGAAATGACAAACGTGCTTTAGAACAGCTACAAATCATTAAAGAGATTTTTGATCGCTGCAATAAAATTATAGTAGCAACTGATGCAGGGCGTGAAGGAGAATTGATTTTTAGATATATCTATCATTTTTTGAATTGTAAAAAACCTTTTGAACGTCTTTGGATAAGTTCTTTAACTAATAAAGCGATTACTGAAGGGTTTCAAAATTTGCAAAAAGGCACTAATTACGATAGCTTATATGAATCTGCTAAAGCTCGTAATCAGGCAGACTGGTTGATAGGAATTAATGCAACTCAAGCATTAAGCACACAAGCCAATAATGGTGTGTATTCTTTAGGAAGGGTACAAACTCCAACACTAGCTATGGTGTGTGAACGTTACCTAGAACACACAAAATTTCAATCAGAGTTATATTGGAAAGTTAAACTACAACATAGTAGTAATGGTATTGTATTCCATACGCTTTCTGAAGCTTCATTCTCCTCTAAAAAGGAAGTCGAAGCGAGCATAGAGGTTCTTAACACTTTAAAATCTGTAGTTATTATTGAATCTGAGCAGAAGAAAAAAAGAGAGCAACCTCCATTGCTTTATGATATAACAGGATTGCAAAAAGAAGCAAATACAATGTATAATTTGTCTGCTTCTCAAACATTAAAAATCGCTCAATCTCTATATGAAAAAAAGCTTATCAGCTATCCAAGAACTGGTAGTAAATATATTTCTGAGGACATGTGGTATCAAATCCCAGAATTAATACTAAGCTTAGAAAAAAATGAACCTTTAAAGGAACATGCAAAGAAGTTACGAACTCAAAAGTTACAAAAACGAATTATTAATAATGAGAAAGTAACCGATCATCATGCACTATTAATTACTGAAAATACAGCTTTAGATTTAACTAAAGAAGAAAGCATGATTTACCAATTAATTGCATCTCGGATATTAGAATCTGTATCAGCTCCTTGTATAAAAGAGGTTACCAATATAAAATGTAAAGCTAAAGACCAACTATTTACAACTACTGGCATCGTTATTATATCAGAAGGATGGCGAGGAATTAGAGGTTATTTTGGTCAAAGAAACACCTCACAATTACCCGAGATTAAAGAAGGCGAATCAATAAAAATTAGAAATACATCTTTACAAGAAAAACGAACTCAGCCTAAACCCTTATTGACTGAAACTACATTGCTATCAGCTATGGAAAATGCAGGAAAAAGAATTGAAAATGAAGAAGAAAGATTAGCAATAAAAGAAGTTGGTTTAGGGACTCCTGCAACACGAGCCAGTATTATTGAAATTTTATTCAAACGCAATTACATACAAAGAAAAAAGAAATCTCTTGTACCTACTGAAAAGGGTTTACAAGTATATGAAATTGTAAAAAACAAAAGTATCTCGAATGTAACAATGACAGGAGAATGGGAGAAATCATTAGCCAACATCGAAAAGGGAGAAATGAGTGTAACTGATTTTCAAAATTCTATTGAGCAATACACAAACCAAATTACTACTGAAATTTTAAATACTGAAATAAAAACCAGTCCAAAACAATTATTGCAGTGCCCGAAATGCAACAAAGCTTCCGTTAAATTATTTCCAAAAGTTGCTAAGTGTACTAATGATGGTTGTGATTGGCTGCTATTTCGAAATATTTGCGGAAAAATTATTTCAGAAAAAGCTGTAGAAATATTATTGACTAAAGGTAAAACTCCGCTATTGAAAGGACTAAAAAGTAAAGCCAATAAAACTTTTGATACCTATTTAGTTATTGGAACTGACGCAAAAACTTCTTTTGAGTTCCCTCAAAGAAAGAAAAAATAAAAAACTTAAAACATCGTTTAATTAAATACTGATAACCAATTGTTTGGTTTTCAGTATTTTCTTTTCTAAATAAACTATTATGAGTGACAAAAACCAACAAGACCTGTCTTATTTTCAATTGAGATTAAAAGAACATTTAAACTATAGTTATCCTGAATTAGCAAAAAACAATGATTTTATAGTTGCACGTAGTGAATTAGCATCACAAGCCTATACCGAAGCTATTAGCACTAATCATAACCATATAGAAGCTTCTCATATTGCAAACACGGCATTGTTTTCTGATTTACCATTTTCAAAAATGGATATGCTTTTTGACATCATTTGCAATGAATTTAATCGTGAAATTAAAGATGAAGAATTACGCGAATTCACAGAAAAAATGTATCCAATTAGTTTACCCTTATTCAGCCAATACAACATAGACAAGGACTTTGAAAATAGCGAAATGTATATAGCATTATACACTGAACTGACTGGAGTAATTCAAATTTGGATAGAAGAAAATTTAATAGCCATATAAAGGATGAAGTATTCTAATAATTCAGTAGAAAGTAGATTTATCAAAAAGAAAATTTACAATGAGTTTTTTGTAATGTTTGTTTTTGGATTAGTAATCTGTACTTATTTGCTGTATCAAAATTCTATTATTGGTAACGCTCAACTAAAAGCTTCGAACATTCCTAAAGGGCTTTTAATTTTTCAAGGTTTCTATATAGGAGCTGCTCTTGTAGCTGGTTGGAAAGCTTTAAATAGTATTACCCCAAGAATATTTTTAGTCTTACCTGTTATAGGTTGGGTCATTTATTTTATTCTGAAACTATTCCTTTCATCTATTACAGGGGTTTTCATCCTGCCTATTAGACTAATTCAACGCATAAGACAGTTATACCTAATCAAAAGGCAAAGTAATACCACTGCTTAGTAAAGCAAAGCCATTATTTATGTTCTATAAAATCGAGTGTAGTGGGTTGGTAATTTCAAAAATTATCAATCTAAAATACTATGGGGTTTTCTAAAAAAGAGCATCTTCAGGATAATATAGCAGCTATACAAACAGCCTTAACTCTTGAAAAATTAAAAAGGCAAGCTAATGAAGAAGAACTTAAACTTTTAAAAAAATATGTTGGTTTTGGTGGTCTAAAATGTGTTTTATATCCTGCAAACTCATTAGACGACATCACTCACTGGTCCAATTCAGAACTAAATTTATTCCCTTTAGTTGGCGAACTACATCGAATTCTACTAGAAAACACTTCAAATCAAAAAATATATAAAAACTATCTTGATAGTATAAAAAATAGTGTCCTTACTGCTTTTTACACTCCTCACACATTGGTAGAAGCACTTGGTCAAGTTTTTAAAAACAACGACATACAAGTCAATAATTTTTTAGACCCATCAGCAGGTATGGGAGTTTTTACGGCTGTCTTAGGTGAAAATAATCCTGTAGCATTTGAAAAAGACTTGCTTACTTCAAAAATACTTCAACATACGCAACCTAAAACCAAAGTATTTGGAAAAGGCTTTGAGACTATAGATAAAGCATATCATAACCATTTTGATGTAGTAAGCAGTAATATTCCATTTGGTGATATTAGTGTTTTTGACCCTGATTTTTCAAAAAGTAATGATGAGATTCGTGTGCAAGCATCTAAAAGTATTCATAACTACTTTTTTTTGAAAGGTTTAGAAACATTACGCGAAGGTGGTCTATTAGCTTACATTACTTCACAAGGTGTTTTAAATAGTTCTAGAAATGAACCTATTCGTAGAAAACTGTTAGAAAATATGCAGCTAGTATCTGCCATTAGATTACCCAATAACCTATTCATAGAAAATGCAGGTACAGAAGTTGGTAGCGATTTTATTCTTCTACAAAAAAACAGTCAAAAACAACAACTCTCAGAGTTAGAGCAGAAATTTATAGAAAGCTACATAACAGAAGAAAAGACTCCTAGTAATCGTCTTTTTGAGAAACAAAAAAACGTGCTCTTTACCAAATACAGCATTGATACAGATCCTTACGGAAAAGCTGCCACCATTAATTGGCATGATGGAACACCAGAAGCTATTGCTTATGATTTTGGAGTACTCTTACAAAACGATCTACAACAAAACTTTAACAGGGAATTATATCAAAATAAACAACTAAAAACAATTGCATCTGCTGCTGATCAACCTCTTCAGAAACAAGAAATAACACAACAAGATTCTATACTTACACTATATGATTTATTTAACTTTTCCGAAGAGGAACGTAACCCAAATTACAAACCTAAAAAACAGAAAAAGAAACAATTGAAATCAGGTATTCCAAATAAGAGAACACCTAAACCACCTAAAGTATCTGACCAACCCAAATCATTTACAGAAAACATATTAGATCATTACAAAGAAGGCTGTTTAGTTTGTTTTCAAAATCAAATAGGTTATTTAAAATCACTTCCTAATACCCCAACTTTTCATCCGCTTTTACTCAACTCGCTACAACAAGAAAAAATAGAAAAATACATCTCTTTAAGGGATATCTATTTTGAGCTGTATAACAAAGAATATCATACCCAAGTTGAGCAACCAAAATTACGTGAACAACTTAACGAGTATTATGATGCTTTTGTAAAAATAAGTGGATACTTAAATACGCCTAGCTCCATAAAATTTTTAAAAATGGACACTGTTAGTAATGAAATACTCTATCTCGAACTTAATCAAGGAGATTCTTTTAGAAAAGCAGATATTTTTTTTCGCCCAGTAGCTTTTAACTCAAAGAAAACCGAACCTATTAAAACCCCTAATGAAGCTCTGAGTGCTTCTCTGAATAAATTCTCAAGAGTGGATTTGGAATACATGGAAAAAATTACTCAAATACCTCAAACAGATTTAAAAGTAGCACTAAAGAATCGAATACACTATCATCCAATAGAGAACGAATATCAAGTTAGTGATAAGTTTTTAGCGGGTAATGTTATTCAAAAAGCAAATGAAATAAAGACCTACCTAAAATCTGACCCAAATAATATACAGGCTAAAGATTCTTTAAAAGCCTTAGAAGATATTTTTCCTCGTCGTATTTCTTTTGAAGAATTAGATTTTAATCTTGGAGAACGTTGGATACCATCAGGAATTTATAGCCGTTTTGCTTCTCATTTATTCGATACCGAAGTAAAAGTCCATTATGCTCCGAATGGAGATGAATTCTCGGTGAATTGCAAACAAAAAAATGCAACGATATGGAGTAAATATAATGTAAAAAGTGAAAGCAGAAATTATGATGGAATTGCCTTATTAAAACATGCTTTAGTAAATACGACACCAAAAATCACAAAGAAAATAATTCTTGGAGAAAAGGAAGTAAAGATTCCAGACAGTGAAGCCATTCAACTTGCTAACAGTAAAATTGATGAAATACGAAACGAATTTATTGATTGGCTACAAGTACAAAATGATGATTTTAAAAATAGGTTAACAGACTTATATAATAATACCTTCAATTGCTTTGTTCGTCCAGAGTACGATGGTAGTCATCAAACTTTTCCTCAATTAGATAGAAAAGGACTTGGTATAGAGGATTTATACAATAGTCAAAAGGATGTCATCTGGATGATAAAAAACAATGGTGGTGCAATCTGTGATCATGAAGTTGGAGCTGGAAAAACCTTAGTCATGTGCTGTGCTTCTTATGAATTAAAAAGGTTAGGTTTAGCCAATAAACCAATGATTATTGGTTTAAAAGCTAATGTCCACGAGATTGCCGAAACTTATCGAAAAGCTTATCCCAATGCTCGAATATTATATCCAGGAAAGCAAGATTTTACCCCTAGTAAACGTCAACGCATCTTTGGAGACATTAAAAACAATAATTGGGATGCCGTTATCTTAACACACGATCAATTTGGTAAAATACCACAATCCGCAGAAGTACAGCAAGAAATTTTACAAGCAGAATTAGACAATGTAGAAGATAACTTGTGGGCTTTAGAACAACAAGGTGAAGAAATCTCAAGAGGTATGATTAAAGGGATGCAAAAAAGAAAAGAAAATTTAGAGGTCAAACTAAAGTCATTAGCCCATGATATCGCAGAAAAAAAAGATGATATCATAGATTTTAAAATGATGGGAATAGATCATCTTTTCGTAGACGAAAGTCATAAGTTTAAAAACCTAATGTTCAACACACGTCATGATAGAGTCGCTGGATTAGGAAATTCACAAGGAAGCCAAAGAGCAATAAATTTATTATTTGCTTTACGTACCATTCAACAGCGTACTGGTAAAGATTTAGGTGCTACCTTTTTATCAGGAACTACCATTTCTAATTCTCTGACAGAGTTATATTTGTTGTTCAAATACTTACGCCCAAAAGCACTCGAACAACAAAACATTCATTGCTTTGATGCATGGGCTGCCATTTATGCTAAGAAAACAACAGACTATGAATTTTCTGTAACTAATACAATCGTACAAAAGGAACGTTTTAGATACTTTATAAAAGTACCAGAATTATCTCAATTCTATTCGGAAATTACCGATTACCGTACCGCAAAAGATATTGGTATAGACCGTCCAGAAAAAAATGAAATACTATACAATATCCCTCCGACTCCAGAACAGGAAGCCTTTATCTATAAATTAATGGAGTTTGCTAAAACAGGGAATGCTACACTTTTAGGGAGACCTCCACTTTCACAAAAAGAAGAAAAAGCGAAAATGCTAATTGCTACTAATTATGCTCGTAAAATGTCCTTGGATATGCGGATGATTTCATCTGAATACGATGATCACATAGATAATAAAGCTTCGCATTGTGCAAAAAAAATTAGTGAATATTACCATAAATTTCAGGCGCAAAAAGGTACTCAGTTTGTGTTCTCAGATTTAGGAACTTACAAGCCTAACACTTGGAATCCATATTCAGAGATCAGACGTAAACTCATAGAAGATTATGGACTGCTTCCTTCTGAAGTGCGATTTATTCAAGAAGCAAAAAGTGAAAAAGCACGCAAAGATTTTATTACACAAATGAATCAAGGGAAAATTCGGGTGCTTTTTGGTTCTACTGAAATGTTAGGAACAGGAGTTAATGCACAGCAAAGAGCTGTAGCTATTCATCATTTAGATACACCATGGAGACCAAGTGATTTAGCACAACGAGATGGTAGAGCCATTAGAAAGGGTAATGAAATTGCTAAACATTTTGGCAATAATAAAGTTGATGTAATTATTTATGCAGTAGAAAAATCTTTAGATAGTTACAAATTTAATCTACTACATAACAAACAACTTTTTATAGATCAATTAAAAACAAATAATTTAGGAAAAAGAACTATAGATGAAGGTGGTATGGACGAAAAGTCTGGAATGAATTTCTCTGAATATGTAGCAATACTCTCAGGAAATACAGATTTATTAGAAAAAGCTAAATTAGAAAAGAAGATAACTGCCCTAGAAAGTGAACGAAAGGCATTTCACAATTCTAAATGGACTTCCAAAAACAAATTAAAAGACCTTTGCCAATTGGTAGAACTTGGCAAAGAAAGAATAGCTTCAATGACAGCTGACCAGAAGCAATTCTTAGCTAATGTTAAAAAAGATAAAAACGGAACTATCTTGAACCCTATTCATTTAAAAAATTTGGATAGTTCTAACATCAAACAGATTGGAAAAAAACTAAACGAACTATCCAAAGAAATGAATACTAGAGGCGAATACCAAAGCATTGGTAGCTTATATGGTTTTACCTTGCTCATTAAAACAGAGGCTTCTATGAAAGATGAATTTGATTTTAATATCAATCGTTTTTTTGTGCTTGGTAAAGGGGATATTAAGTACACCTACAATAATGGGTTAATGGCTTCTAATCCTCAGTTAGCTGCTTCTAATTTTTTAAATGCTTTACTAAAAATCCCTTTTTTACTTGAAAGTGAACAGGAGAAACTAAGTAGAAATGAAATTCATATACCTACACTTAACGAAGTAGTTCACGCTAAATGGCGTAAAGAAAATGAATTGAAAGCTATAAAATCTGAATTGGAAAACCTTGATCGAAAGATTAAAAATGCTATTACTAAAGCGGAGGATAATAAAGATGAAATTGCAGAATCTACAGTTAATAAAAAACCTAAAAAAGCGATAAAAATATAGGATAAAGGAGCGTTATTTATCGTCAATATTTTGGAGCTACGGGTATGTAATTTAAAAGTTAAGTTAAGCATAAAAAATCGCCTAGAAATTTTACTTTCTAGACGACTTCTTTAAGTCATTCATTACGAAAATGGATTATTTAATCCTCTATTTCAAAAATGTTTGTTGATTTAAATTCAAGACCTGTAATATTCTCTTTTTGAAAACAATTAATTATCCGATCACTAAAGAATTTATGATAGCCCAAACATTGGATTTGGTAAAAATCATACTTAGGAGTTTCAGATTTCAAAACAACATTACCTATTCGACAATGATATGGGAATTTGTATGAATCACTATCTGCTAAAATTTGATCTTTTGATTGAATAGGTATTTTCTTTTCAATAACACCTAAATTGTCTGCGTTTACTACATCACCATAAGATTTAGAGATATCTATATTTTCCCAGAACTCTTCTTCATTTATAACATAGTAAAACCAGTAATATTCAAGTATTTCTTCTTTGTGGTATACATTAATTGAATAAAATTCATGTTTAGGTAAGCTAAACTTTGAAAAAATATCTTTTAATCTTTTACTAACTATGTACCCTTTTATACTTTCATGTAGATTTAAAAAATCAGTTCTTTTAGATTTCGAATGTAACGAAATGTCTAAAATTGGTTTAAAGTCTGGAAAAGTTTTATGTTTTATTCTCCAATGACAATTCTTTGCATTTGGGTCATATTTTTTATGATAAGTAGCTTGAGGGTAATGCCCTATTTTTCTTATTTCTTCTGGTCTACTTGGTCTATTGTATTTCATAAAAAGGTTTAACAACTGTTTTAAAATATTCGTTTAAACTTAATCCTGATCCTTTAGCTCTTTCAATCCAGCTTAATAATTCGGGTATTGCTTCTTCTTCTAGAAATTGTAAAGCTACTGCACCTGATGCATCAGGGATTTTTTCATTAAAACTATCTAAGAGATGTATAACAACATCATCATAAGCAGGATGATTTCCGTGTAACCCGTCTCCAGTTAACTTAACAAACTTTTTTAAAGCTACTCCATTTACAGCATCATTCATGTGAAAGCCCCAATCAGCAGCTTTTTGAATAACAGCATGAAAACGTTTAGCCCAAGGTAAAATATGGTGAGCTTCTTCATTTCTTAATACCCGGATCACCTTTCTAAGCTTTCCTCTTGGTCCAAATTCAATTAAATTATTCCCTTTTTTAATAAAGGAAAGTGTTTTTTTGGTACCATCAAAAGCATCAACTGCCTTTACAAATATACGAGAACTAGTGGCAAGAATTCCTCCAACAGGAATCATTGCGGAAAAACTTAATACTGCATCTCTGTACTCACCACGCACGGCATATATAGTACCATTAAGAAGATCAGCACCTTCGCCAAGAGCTGGAACTAATCCGATAATATCAAGTCCATTCTGAAACATTATAATTAAAGTTTCAGCTAAAACTCTTGTTCTACTCCATTCAGGATGTTTTTCTTGTATGAATATTACGGTGTCATTAAAATATTCCTCAAATCTTTCATCTAGTATAGTTCTTTCTGAAGGAGGATAAGGAGTAGCAAAAGAATAACAATCTCTTAGAATAATATTCTCAATAATTTTTAATGCTCTTTTTCCGTCAGTATTGTTATTATTTCTTAGAAAGCTACGAAAGTTACCAATCAAGCTAGGATTGTCAAATAAAAAGTTTTCAAAGTTGGAGTTTAAATCTAAAGATTTGTCTAAACTTCTTATTTGCCCACCATAAACAATATCACGTAAAACATTATGAACCTCTGGTATTCCTGAAATGATTATATGATCTCTACCAGCACTCAATTCTAAATCTCCATGTTCTGATAAGGCTTGTTTAATTACATTTTCATAGCCTACAGCCTTACTAGCATTGGCGTTTAACCACTCGTATTGATCTTTACTTGCTAATCTTAATTCACTAACTAAAAAATCTACACTTTTATTAGCTCCAAAAGCAATATTATCTATAGATTCATTCAGTAGATTCACCATTAATTGTTGATGACTTGCTTGGGCTAAATGTTGTGTAAAAAAACTTTTATTAAAATCTCGTTCCCAAATCACTTTCCAATAATCTGGATGAAATTTTGAAATTTTATCTCCTTGGTATTCTTTCCAAGCTGCAATTTCAATAAATGGTTCAATAGCGATATCTATTTTACCTGTAAAGTTTCTAAATACATCTTGTTGTGCTGAATTAAAATAAACTAAAGATCCTCCTTTTTTAATCTGTTCTGCATGGATTAATAGTTGTACATAATTTAATTTATCCCAATAATCTAATGAATTATGAATATTATTTTTTTGCTGTGCAGATTCACGTTCTAATTTTCCATAAAATGGACTACCAGATTTAAAAAGATTGGTTAAAAAATTGAATTGATGTGATTCCCATAATTTTTTATACAGATCATCAGATAATATCTTATTACGTTCTCTAGTAATCGTATTGATATCTCTCATATTTCTTAATGGAATACCATTTACTACGATATCTGCATATAAACTACTTGTATAAGTGCCATTTCTAATTTCCGCCTCTCTTAATTTAAGTGCTTTTAAATCCTTTAGATTTTTTGTTCTTACCTGATTAGAATAATTTCTTCTAGAACTAAATTTACCCCTTACAATTGGGCTGTTTTTAACAATGTTTTGTTTTTCAGATGCTACAAAAAGCTTTCTTCTAGCCTCATTATAATTTGGGCTACTTCCTAAAAAGTTATTCAAGAAGTTGTGCATTAACACGGTTTGTCTATTATACCATTGTTCTGCTTCTTGTCTAGCGGCTTCCTTTATTCTTCTATCGTTTGCAAAAGCTACATTTAAACTATTACTGAAAGAAAAACTAAAATCTTCTAGTTCTGAACAGGTTCTACAATCCTCAATAGGGTTTCCTATAATAATTGGTCTATCTCCATCACCTAGAAATTCACCCAAAACGGTGTTGTTATTTAAAAACTGTGCTTGTATAGTTACAGTACCTAAAACAAAAAGTAATAGGGTTAGTTGTTGATATATTTTTTTCATGGCTGTTTACTTTTTTACGATTACTCTAGTCTTTCTTTCTCCGTTTACTGTTACACTTACTATATATGCTCCTTTTTGTAGTTGTGAAGCATTAAAAAAGTAACGATGCTCTCCTTTAGTTTGAGTTTTTCCAGTGGCTAATACAGCCTTACTGTTACCTGACAAATCTGTAATTTCTACTTGAACATTTGCTTGTGTTTCTAAGTTGTAAGACACAATTACATCATTAACAAATGGATTTGGATATAACTTAATGAAGCTTTCCTCTTGTTCTGATAATGCTTTTAAAGCGTCATCGCTTAATTCCTTATCACTATTAGCAAAACCAACTACTTTTTTAAGCACCAATCGTGTAGGTACACCCGATTCATTCCACTTAGGAATATAACTGTCTATGTTTGCAGTTAAATAATTAACACCTTCAAAAGATTTTAATTGAATATCACCCGATAATAATTGATAGGCTAATGCAGTAGGTATTGATTCCTTATACCCTGTATGCGGTAGTGTAATGTTAGTATTATCAAAATATAGGGTATTATCCAATAACAATACATCATCATTAATCGTCTGATTATTTGATACTATAGAGGATACTAATGTGCCTGTTTGTTCGTCTTTTTTAATGGTCAATTCAAAATCAATCTTTTTGACAATTGTAGTTTTCGACCAATCCAATTGAATTAATTTTCCTTTCCAAGAACCTAACAAGCTTTCTTGGTCTACAGTATTTGCAGTAGCATTTGTAGTTGTTGTAATAGACGATTCTGATACTGCATTAGTACTTTGTTGGCTATCTGTATCAACAGCAGTACTTGAATTAGTAACGTCAAAATTAGTTTCTAATAATTCGTTGGCTTTTTGAATATTTTTAGACACTCCATAACCATTCAAATAACATACACCTAACCAATATTTAGCCATAGCATACTCGCTTTTTTCAAAATAGCTCACTGCCTTATTATAGTCTTGATCTATTGATCCGAGACCTTTTAAATACATATAACCAAGGCTATATATTGCCATTTCATTGCCTTGTTCAGCAGACTTTTCAAACCATTTTCTAGCTTTATTATAGTTCAGTTGGCATCCTTTACCGTTTTTGTACAACACCCCCAAATTAAACATAGCAATAGCGTTACCTGATTTAGCGGCTTCTTTATAGAGTTTAAACGCTTTTCGGTGTTCTTTGTTTGTTGCTGAAGCTTCGTAAATAGTACCTAGCAGTACTTTAGCATACACATGACCATTAGAAGCACAGGGCTTTAATAAATTAATGGCAAATGTTTGATCGTCAGTAGAGCTTTTATCCTCTTTCAAAAAGGTTAAAGCTTGTTTAAAATTAGAATCACAATTTGATTCTTTCTCTTGAGCCGATAAAGGCTTAGCAATAGCGAGGCATAGCAACACCATTGCAATTGTGGTTACTTTCATTTTCTATGATTTAATGGTTAATGTTTACAATCAATAACACTTCATATAGAAGTGCTACCTTCGAGTGTGTTCTTTTTGCAAAATTGAAATTATTTTTTAAGAGGTTGGTACGGGCGACCCACACTTTTGGTGTGGGTCACCCGTACTTTTTAATCTTCACATACGTTTAAATATTTTCTAGTTATAATTGTCACACATTAAAAAAACAACCCAAGCGTTTTACTTGCTCGGGTTGAAGTCATTCAGGGAATAAAAGAATAACTAAAAAAGGGACTATATGAGATTCCCCCCAAAAACAGCTCACCCCCAGCCTAACTAAAACTAGACCTCCGCTGTTATTCTTAACCTATCAACTAAGTACTATTACTTTACTACTAAATATGATATTTTAATATACTGATCGTTTAATTTTAAATATATTTGTTAAGATCACAACACAAATATACACACATTGTTTGTTTAAAACAAACAAAAATAACACAAAGTGTGTTTTTTATTAATTCTTCATGCGATAATGACTGGTCAAGAAATAAGGCGAATAAGGAGAGAACTCAATAAAACACAGGAAGAATTTGCTAAAATAATAGGGGTTTCTAAAAATTCTGTACAACTATGGGAAACCGAAAAACGTAACCCTAGTTTAACTACAGTTAAATTAATAAAGGAAACTTACAGCAAATACTCTCAAACCTCAAACTCGAATCAAGATGGAATAAACTTGGTTAAAGATGGTGTTGCTGTTAATTTAAGAGAAGTGGCTTTGTTTGTAGCAGATAATATAGAAGAATTAAAAAAGGAAAAAGTTTTCTATAATGCTCTTATTATTGAAGCACTAGAGCTTTTAAAAGAAGCACAGGATAGTGACGGTAATATTAACCCTGTTAAGCTATTAGCGAAACGTTAGTAGTAAAAACTGTTTTAAGAACTCGCTTTTATCGATACTTCAATTTTTTTATTTATTTTCAGGTAAGCATTTAAATCACTTAAATTTAGATTAATAGAAGATTTAATTAAATCTTTCTTTAGATTATCAATTTTTTTATGCTGTTCTTTAACTTTTGAGTCAATTAAATTTTCAAATTCTTTATTGACTTCTTTGGGTAATAAATCACCAAAATATTCTTTGATCCTTTCTAAATCTTTTCTTTCTAATTCTTTCATTTTCAGGTAAGATAGTTGTTAGTTTATTTCATCATGTAGACCTGATAGTAATTCTTTTTCATACGCTTCAATATTCTCTGTTTTTATATGCTTTTTAGCGGTTATAAAACTAAATGTTGAAAATGCATTAACCGCTTTTTGAAGCCTAACTCGTGTGCTTTCTCTTGTATGTATAAATGAATTAAAAGTAACCGTTGAGACAAAACTTAAAACAACGATAGATATATAATAGAGTGGCTTAGGTAAATCTTGCCTATCCCAAAAAATCCATATAAACTGAAAAAAAGAACTCCATAAAAACAGAACAGCAATAATTCTAACTTGTATTTTAGGAGAATTTTTCTCCATAAATTTTGTAATGTATAATAGGACATTTGCACATGTAAAAAGGGAAATAGGTAAACCTATTACAAACAGAAAAGTCCTTAGATTGTTAAATCCAAAGACATTTACTGTATCTTTTTTTGACAAAAATATGTGTATGTAAGGAGCAATAACACTAGTAAATATTATGATCCTTATTAAAGATATTATTACTTTATTTCTTCTTTTTCTTCCCTCGGTCATCTGGGCTTTGAACTTCATCTTTGTCAATATATTCAGCTTTAAATTCAATGTTACTTTTTTCAGCTTGTGACTGCACTAATTCTTCAGAAGAATCTGTACAACTAGTTAACACTAACAAACTCATTACCATTATTGTAATTACTTTTTTCATTTTACTCTATATTTAAAATTAAACGTGAGTAAAATAGACAAAATTAACATATACAAGCAGTTATACAGAATTACAAACACCCTGAATTTGATCTAAGGGTTTACCCTGAAAGCCTAAGGGTTTTCCCCTAGAAAAAGTTAAGAGAAAACTAATAAAAGAATTGAAAGAAATAGTAATTGCTTATAAATCACATTGTCAAAAATGCTTTTTGCACTGTATTTATAGTGCTTGATTTATCGAAGAATTACAACCTAATAATTTCCCACTGGTTATTTTGTAAGTTTATATGTTGTAGCATTACCAATCCTTTTTTAAAATCTACGAAATGGGCTTTGTACTTATTCAAAATGTAGCGTAGAACACTATCTAATAAAGCAGTATCAGAATAATCAATACGATCTTGAAAATACATTGTTTCAGCGAAAAGGTTAGGTTTTTCAATATCTTTATATAAGAAAACGTATAGAGTTCTATTATCGTCAGGATCTGAAACAATATCCATACGATAATCAAATTGAGCTTCCTCTTTTAACTCAAAGTTAAAAATCACGCCATAAACAGCATTAACAATACGTTTATCCGTGTCCTTTTCTATAACTTGAATCCATGGGGCATGTTTTTGTTGTTTTACTATGTCTTTAGCTATCCATGCTAGATTGGCTAATAGCCTCTGATTTTTAGTAAGCTCAGTATCGATATATTCTAAAACAATTTTAAAATCAATGTTCCATGAGACATAAGAAGTATTTTCCATAACAGTATTAAAGAATTATTCCTAAACTACCATCCACCGATACGTTTACGTTCTGCTTGCTGTTGTTCAGTAGCTTCGGGTGTGGGGATATTACTTTCAAATAAGGGTTTTGGAAAGCCTTCTGCCTTGCGGCGATCAAAATCACCATATCTAAATTCATCAAATTCCATTCCTGTAGGTAAAGGTCTATTTTTATCCATATACCAAGCTAAAAAACTCCAGTTATGATCAAATCTGTCACTTAATTTTGCATTTGAAAACAAGTAAATAATCTTATGAAGATTATCGTTTATTTTATAATAAACTCTTTGATTTTGAAAATCAATTCTAATCTTATCAAAATTATAGATAATATCTTTTTCTCTGAATATCCCTTTTGGAAGTATTATTTTACCTAAATCCCGATGATATACAATTTTAGTATATCCTTTTTTTTTAAGTTGAAAATAGTTAGAAGTTACTTTATAAATAAAAAATAAAAGCAAAAGAAAAACAATAAATATCATCATTGTTTCTCCTTGAATAAATAGAAATAATATGGCTACAAGTGTGATTATTGAGAAAATAATCCATCTTATATTCATGCTAGTCGACATATCTTTGTCAATAATAGCAATAGCATCACATTGCTCACCTTCTATATGATGAAATACAGGCTTTTTTCTTATGTAAGGGACTTTTATTTTTACCATCCTCCAATTTTTTTTCGCTCTTTTTGTTGCTCTACTGTATCTTCAGGAGTATCAATAAAACTTTGGTACAATGGTTCAGGAAAGCCTTCTGCCTTGCGGCGTTCAAAATCATTTTTGCGATAGGGATCAAAGGCAGTACCAGGGGGTAATGGTCTGTTTTTATCCATATACCATACCATAAAACTCCAATACTCATCAGGTTTACTACTTTCTAAATCCCAAGTATAATCGTATTTCCTATCCCTAATGCGTATTTTTTTTCCTGTAGTAGCAAAGTCCCCTGTTGTTGTCATGGTTTCAAATACATGTAAAGAATCAAATTGTATGGTACGGTGTTCTTTATTTCCAAATAAACGAGGATAAGTTATTTTACCATTTATACGATCTAAAACTATCTCTTTGACTGGAACTAAAAAGAATACAATAAGATGAAATAAGCCAATTAACAAAAATGGTAAAGATATAGCGTAGAAAGATATAATTTCTTCGCTACTGCTTTTTTGACTAGCAGTAATCCAAATAAAAATTAATGCAAAAACTCCAATACCAAAATAAATATAAAAAGACGTAAGTGAACTAGTTTCGTTAGTTACAAAAAATAAATCATTAGCTTCTTGTACTTCTAGTCTTTTACTAGGTTTTACTTTTTCTTGATGTATTTGATGATACTCAATAGGATAACGTATCACTTTTTCTAAGGGTTCATTTTTCCAAAAACTACTCATTACTTAGGGTTTTGAAGTGGGTACGCCTTCAAAAAGGCTTGTTTTTTAATAATCATAGCGTCAAAAGAACGACGGATTAGAATTCCATCATTATAGCTTAATCCTATTTGCATATTGGTATATAAATAACCATGTGTATTATCTAAAGTTAACGGGAAAATAGTTTCTGTATTTCCTTTGAATTTGCAGAGTACTGCAATACGTGCGTCTGGCTGTATAAGTATGCTTTGGGTAGTAGTACGTGTTTGCTGTAGCATTATGGATACGTTTGCAGTTTGTTTTACAGGTTCATCAACCTTAAGCAGTAATTCCTCGGGCACTTGTAGCCATAATTGTAACTGCTGCGTGCCATTTTCTTGTTTTATCATAAAAGGTTGTAGCTCTCTATTGGGTATGCGGTAACTTACTGGCTTAGAAAACATATCCTTTTTCTGTAATAAATATACTTCATATTCAATTTGATTTTGGTCTTGTAAAAAAGAAGCAAAAGAAATGCGAATATCCATAGAAATCCAAAGTCCTGAGTTAGGCGAAATAGTATTGCTATGACCTATTGCACTCAAATAATGCCCTTTATCGTTTTTAGATCTTGGTTCTGAACTTCCTTCAATCTTTAGCATACCCCCTGCTAATAGATTTGTAAGGCGTACAAACAAATGTTTATAGCTTACATTAGCATGACCCATGTATTTGGCTTCCCATCGTTTGATGTATTTGCCTCTGTGTTTATAAAGTGCACGGGCATATAAAAACGGGTTGTCACTACTTGTAGCATGCGTCATTTGAGTACTAAAGGGATAATGTTTAAAGAATTTTTCTAAATCACTATCAGTAAGGTAATAGGCTAATCCATAAAAAAGTAGACCAATCCCCGCCACGACAATAAAAGGACCTGTAGATAAGCTTGCCATACCTAATTCTACCGCTAATAAATATCCACTAATCCCTGCTGCGGCACTATACGCCAAAGCAGCATCATTATCACTAGCATTAACGGCTTTTACCATATCTTTAGTAGCTGAATAGACCGTAAATGCAGAACCTGCTATGCTGAAACGACGAATCATTGTTTTCCCTAATAACTTGGGTTTGGTTGGTGCTCCCTCAAGTTCATACACAGTTTCCGCTAATTTTAAACTCGCAGCAACTGTTTTTACACTCGCTCCAATTGTATCTAATCTTGTTTTAAAATTCCAACCTTGTTTTTTACCTTTATCAATAGAATTTACTAACGCCCAAATTTCAAAAACGAGTACTGCCGATTTGTACTCTGGGCTTTGTACCATTTTTTCAAGTTGCTTGGAATAAGGCAAGCGATCACGTCCTTGAACCACAATAGAGGTTTCTTTACCAGCACCTGTCCTACGAGCTATATTTTTACTTTCTTCAAGTATATCTTTATGTATTTTTAAGAAAGCGTAAGTTTTGGTAAAATGATTGTAACTACTGCTACGGTATTGTTTGTATTTTTCAAAACCTCCTTCTTTTTTTGCAAGGCTCATTAAAAAGTCTTTGCGGTTTATTTTTATAAAAGGGCCTTGTTTGCCGTTTTTAGACACTTTGGTAAGGTAGTTTACTTTGGTGTCAACTAGTTTAATTTCAGTTTCCTTTAATGCGCCAACTCCCATATAAGCTTTCACCATTTTGCCATAATGGCTTAAAAACTTTTTACAAAACTTGGCTGCATAAATATTCGCTTTGCTATCCTCCTGTTCAACTTTTTCAATTGGAATACGTAGGTTTAAGAGTTCATTTATTTCTGTAAACTCACTATTTCCTGTAATGGTTTTGCGTACTTGTATAACCCATTTATCCTCATAAGGTTTGTATTCACTTGTTAATAGTAAGTGTCTATCCACCATAGTTGGGTGTACTACTAATGTACCTAAGTGGTCTGCAATGATATCTTTTCCTGTTTCTTGCATAGGACAAGAACTTTCTTTGAAATCTTTTAAGCCAGTGTTATAGTACTCACTTTTTAGCAAATTTCCTAAGTCATCACGTAAATTATTTATCAGGTTACGTTGATTTTTACGTTGAGTAATGGCTAGTATTTTATCCAGTTTTTCATCGTCTATACCATGATTCAGATACCACTTGCCATGTTTTCGGCTAAAATCGTCTTTAAGTTCTTCGTTGTCGTAAATGAATTTGTAAGTTGTCAATGCTAATGCAAAGATATATCCTATTTCTTCAGCCTCTTCTTGTGAAACATTTATCGTGTTATTACCATAAATAGGTAATTTCATAAGTTTATCATAAACATCATAAGCAGACTTTCCTGTTTTGAGAGTGTCTGTCAATGCCTTTAGCCATGCCATTTCACCATCAATAACATCAGTTAAATCATTAGCACATTGCACTGGATCTTCCAATAGAATAAATAAATCTTCATAGGTTTTATCCCCTTTTTCTCTTTCTTCTGGGTATTCAAGTTTTGCTATTTGGTCAAGTTTACTCTGTAATAGTCTAGCACTATCTTTCTCATATACGGTAAACGAAGCTTGAAATTCTCTAAACGATCTAAAACATTCCTCTTTTCTTTCTTGCAAGTCAGAAGTTTTACTTATCGGGTTACAGACTATACTTTTAAGTCTATCGAAACTAGAAGGGTCATTTTTATAATTTTTCAGTTGCTCCGTTGATAACTGAGATTGTGATAAAGTTACCCAAACCTTAGTTCCCTCTTTGAAAATAAAAGAGGTTAAAGATATACTGCTAATTTCGTCTCTTACCTCTTTATAAGAACCATTTTCATCAAGATTATCTTTCCAATATATTGGATGCAAAAAGCCATAAGTATCAACTGCGAATTCTAATAATGATTCTTCTTTACAATCTTCAAAAATATAGATGTAACCTTCATTAATACCTGTGATCCTATATTGAGCAGTATTAAGTTTACTCGATTTTTTGGAAGGGGGTGGAAATTCTCTCTCTGCCGATATAAAAACTTCGTTTAATTCTATTGGATCATCAGGATTTATTAAATCTGGATCATTATCTTCTTCAAAAGGTTCATAAGGTCTAGAATCTTCAGGTGCGTATACATCTATAAAAGAAGTTTTATAGTAGTACCTAGGACTAAAAACTCCATATCTTAAGAAATGTAAGCTTATCCCTGGCTTCTTAGCCTTTAATTCTGCTTTTTCATCGGAAGTAACTCCTGCTACTTCAACTTTAAAAGTATAAGAACCTACATCCTGATTATATGTTTCTTTTTGATAGGCTTCTAGAGCTTCATTTCTTTCCATAGATTATTTATAAAGTTAACTAGCAGTTGCATCTTCTAACTCCCATTCAACAGAGACTTGCTTGTTTTTAACTGTACCTGTTAATTCTATTACTTCTGTCTCTTCATTGTCTTCCGTAGCAGACTTTGAAACTTTAATAGTAGCGGTTTCTCCATCTGGTATGTTTTGAACATCTGCTGTTATGGTAACTACTTTTAAAACTTTACTATCTCTGATTATAGTCTCTTCTTTTTTCCACTGATAGTTGTATACTCGTGGCTCTCCCTCATTGTCTTGCGCAGCTTGTTTAATTAAAGCTTGATTTACAATTGCCTCATTAAGTTTACTACCATGTCCCGCTAAATAAGCTAAAACTTTATTTTTTGTGTCGATGTTAGGAAAATCTATTTTATCAATGGGCATGGTAACTATCTTTGTAGGCTTATTACCTGTAATAAGCGCATTAGCTTGACCAGATGTTAGAAAACCACCATGTGAAGTCATACAACCTACATAGGCAACAGGTTTGCCACCGACCAACACATTAGCATCTCCTTGGATTATCGTGGCAATCATCCCTGTACCTGTACAAAGTACTTTATCGCCCATCCGAGCTACTGGACTATCGTTTAATAATACAGTTGTACAACCTGAGATTACTGTCCCTCCAACATGTGGAACGGTTCCAGATACCATAGGACAACTATGTGTATCGCCTACTGTAACAATCATTTTTGCCATTACTTTTCTTTTTCAGATTATAAATATAAATAAAACAGAGATTTAAAGTGTAATTCATAACTTTTTAATTAAAATTAGTTTTGTTAGCTATTCTAAGCTTGGATCATTCTCGATGCGTTCCAATTCTAACAAAATAATATTTTCTACATCTGCTTTTACCTGTCGGTAGTTTGAATTAATTTGTTCCTCCATGGTATCATTTCCATCACTATCTAAAAACGAAATAATTTCGGGAATAGGTTTATATTGTTTTGTTTCTTGGGTAACCTTATCCACATCTACAACAATTTCAGCATGAAAAATCTTTTGTTCGATACGTTCATCAAAATTGTCTGAAACTGCACCTACAAACATACCTTGTGTAAGATTGGAAATTTTACTTGGTGGAATCAAGCTATCCATTTGAGTAGAAATAGAAGTGGATTTATCTTGTCTGTTAATGGTCATCGATTGCCTTTTTTGTAGTACTTTACCAAAACGTTCCGATAAAGTTTTAGCCGTTTCACCGACGACCTGACCGCTAAAAATATTGCCTACGGTATTTTGAATTACTTTGCTTTCCTTGTCACCATAATCCCTTGTTAACTGTGAATAATCTTGAAAACCCAAGCAAACTGCTACCTTGTTGCTACGAGCTGTAGCAATTAAATTATCTAAGCCTCTAAAATAAATGGTCGGTAATTCATCTATAATTACTGAAGATTTTAATTGTCCTTTCTTATTAATCAATTTTACAATTCTACTATTATACAAACCTAAAGCAGCAGAGTAAATATTTTGACGATCAGGGTTGTTTCCGACACACAAGATTTTAGGAGCTTCTGGATTATTGATATCCAATGAAAAATCATCTCCTGTCATTACCCAATATAAGGCAGGGCTTATCATTCTAGATAATGGAATCTTGGCACTGGCTATTTGTCCTTGTAATTGATCTTGTGCCCCTCCTTCCCATGCATCTATGAACGGAGAAAGATAATTTTCTAACTCTGTGTAACTTCTTAGAATTGTAAATATGTCTGTATACTTTTTGTTTAGTAGTTCTATGGCATGGGGGAATGTGCAATATTTCCCATTTTCATAGATCTTCAGATACCAAATAATCGAAGCCAATAAAATAATAGGACTTTCCACAAAAAAGTCTCCTTGCTTTTGTATCCATGTTTTATTCAAATTGAGCATTATCGTGTAGGCACTCTCATAAGCATCTGAAATGTCCGTCATAAACATAGGATTGATGGGGTTACAACGGTGGCTTTTACGAGGATTATCAAAGTTTATTACATAGAATTTTGGAGGTATTTTATACTTATCGGTATGCTTTAGTAAATGATTATAAGCGATAACCGATAGATCATCAAACTTAAAATCATAGATATACATCGAAAATCCTTTTTCTATTTGTTGCTTGATGTAGTTATTTACTACAGCAAACGATTTACCAGAACCAGGAGTACCCAAAACAATAGTTGCTCTAAATGGGTTTACAATATTAATCCATCCCTCATTCCATTTCTTTTTGTAATAAAATCGAGTAGGTAAATTGATGGAATATTCGTTTTCTAACAACCGCGTTTCTTGCATAAAACTTTCATTTTCAAGATTAAAAACATCATCCATTAGATGGTGCTTAAATAATCTACTCATCCAAACACCAGCCATCAATAAGCCAATATATCCTACACTTAACGTGGCAATATAAAATATAGCGATTTGTAATTTGGGTAATGAAACTTGTAACAACCAATAATTGAAAAAGAAAAATAGTAGTCCTGTAACTAGTGCAACATTAATCTTTGTCCATGTTATTTTTTCTTCTTTAATTCCCTTAGTACCTAAACAAGATAAGCTTAGAAATACTAGTGAAAATAATTTAGTCCATAGCAAGGACGAAAACAATCCTGTATCACGTTGAAAGTTCCATAAAATTCGATCTACAGTTGAAATAGTAAATCCCCATTGTTTGAATGTTTCATAACAAAACCAATAACAATGTATTACCACAAACAGAATACTGATTGCTCTCATAAATTCCATTGTTTTGGCTAATCCTCTAATATCATCTTCGTTTTGCATCTTTTCTATTTTTACGTTTTTTCTTTACTTTTTTCGTATCGTTTTCTTCTGGAATATCCGTTGGTAATAAACCACCTAAAGATTCCATAATACCAGCATTAAAAAGAGGTATTGCCTCTGCTGTAGGTTCATTTTCTATATACTCTCTATGTTGTGTTATAGGGGTTGCTGCATTGTCTATTAAAGTGGTCTCTTTTTCTTCATTCCAAAGGCGATGAAATACATTAGCCGAAAGATCTTTTCCTAATCGAGAACCATTTAATACTGTTTTAGAAGTATGATCTATAAAACTGATCCCATAAATTCTGCCTTGATCGTTTTCCCTAATGAACATTGATATTTTATGATCCTGCAAATACTTTCTAAAACGATCTTTAGAAGGATGCTTCAGCATAGCATCACGCACCAGTTTTCGTACTCTCTTCTGAGGTTTATGTGCATCGATATAAGTTTTCGATTTTTTAAACTTTTGTTCCAAATCCGCTAAACCAACAGGCATTGAAAAACGAGAAGATTTAAAAGGGTTACTTGCTTTTTCTCCTTTATCATTAGTAGCAAAATAGACCAATCCTCGTTTTTCTTTTCCGTGAATAATTCCTCGAACTTCTTGTGCTGTTACATTAAAAAATGATAGTAAAGCCTTGTATTCACCTAAAGTTTGAAACTTGTAGTTTTCGCTTGCAAATGTGAGTGCCGAAGCAATTTGTTGCTTTACATTATCTTGTTTAACATCAACTTTTTGTAATGGGATATCTTTTTTGTCAGCTGTACCAATTGCAGAAGTGAGTTTAAATTGTTTCTCTAGTTTTCGGCATAGTTGCATTGAACGTACTTTCTCGAAACTATCTGAAATACGTTTGCCATATTCATCTACACAAACTGAAACAATATGAATATGAGCACGTCCCGTATCGGTATGTTTAAATACTACATAAGGTTGGTCACCGTACCCCATTTCCTGCATATAATGATCTGCCAATTCACTAAAAAGTTCATCTGAAACCGCATCTTTAGGATTGGGATTTAATGAAATATGAAGAATTGGTTTTTCAGTACGATTATTAGCTATGAGATAAGGCTCAAAAGAACGCTCCAATAAGGGAATAGAAAATTCTCCCATTAAAGGATATATCATTTTGTGGCAATGCAAAATATTTCCTTGATCTTCTTTTACCTTTTCGTAGTTGTATATTAGGATTCCTTTTAAGTGATTCCCTCTTCCTATTTTTGCAACCATCTTTCATCAAATTTTTGGATTAAACGAATGATCTGTTCAAGAATAGCAATCATCGCTACGGTGTGCTTTTCCAATTTTATTAGTAAAAATTTTGCTTTCTTTTCAGAAAAATTGGTGTGTAAGACTTTCACAACTTGATTGTAATTCACTCCAATGGCTCTAAATTGAGCATGTAAAGCCGTTAGTTTCACATAAAAATCATGAGCAGATTTATCAATGGTTACTACTTTGATTTGTTTTTCAAATAAAATGGCACGTATAAATTCGGCTTTGGTTAAAACACCAGAGATATCAAATCGTTTTAAAAACACTGCATTTTCTTCAGCATTTAAGCGAAATACATAGCGATACACTAAAGGGGCTTCTTTAGGTTTTCGTCCTTTTTTAATTTGTTTTTCCTTCATCTTTAATTCGTTTTAAGTAAAAAATCCAATACATCTATTTTCAAAATCCTCGACTTCGGAGGGATTTTAACTCCGTAGGACAAGTTTGTAATGAGAGGCACAAAAGCATTTTTGAGGCACTCATTACACAACTTGCTCTGTTCCGCTGAACAGTTTTTCAATAGAATTTTATGTGGTGATATGATATCACCAATCCCAAAACTGATCTCTACAAATTAAAAGCGCGAAAACGGTTATAACACCATGGTTACCAATGACAAAAAGAGCCATTTAAAGCCACTTACAACCACAAAATGGAATCCCTGAAAAAACGAAATGAAAGCGTTGTTTTTTTGATGTAACGACGTAGAGCTGTATAGCCAGCTAAACAGAAATACAGTTGGTCATTTAGTTAGACGTGAGCATAAAAACATCACTAGCCAATTAACTAATTATTTGAATAATAAGTCAATCATGCAACTAGAGATAGCTACTACTAGCTGTACAAAAATTTAGCTAACTGAGCGCATGAGTAATTAGCTAAAAAGAGTACTGGTCATTCAACTAGCTAATTGTATAACGAGCTATATGTATCACTAGCTAGCTAGATAATCATACAACTATATAAACTTATAAACCGTAAAATTTTAACCAATGAAAAAAGAACCATTAAAAATCAGTTTTTCATCTCAAAAAGGAGGTGTAGGGAAAAGTGCAATTACTGTACTAACTGCTGCAATGCTACATTACAAAATGGGATATCAAGTTGTAATTTTCGATTGTGATTTCCCACAACTTAGTATTGCCAAACAACGAGAACGTGAGTTAAAAGCGATTATGGAGAATGATCATTTTAAGCGAATGGCACATACACAATTTTCAAGTTTAAACAAAAAGGCATATCCCATCATCTCCTGTAATGCAGATACTGCTTTACAAGAAGCAAAACAGTTTTTAGATAATAGCCCTATAAACTATGATTTTGCCTTTTTCGACTTCACAGGAACAGTAAATTCTACAGGAATTTTACAAACCCTAATTGGAATGGATGCCATTTTTTCTCCGATGACTGCGGATCGATTAGTCATGGAAAGTACCCTTTCGTTTTCGCAAGTAATGGCACAAATATTTGCGAGTAAACCTGATAAGAAAGGCTTACATCTATTTTGGAATATGGTGGATGGTCGAGAAAAATCTACCCTCTATGATACTTATGAAAAGGTTATTAATGAGCTTGGGCTACACAAAATGCAACATTACTTTTCAGATAGCAAACGCTTTCGAAAAGAGCTTCCTGAAATTGGCAATGGATTGGTATTTCGTTCCACACTCTTTCCTCCTCACAACCGTTTAATTAAATCTTCTCGTTTAGACGCTTTTATCAATGAATTTTTACATCTATTAAACTAATAGCTATGGGAAATACAGATTGGGAACAAGCTAGGGAATATGTATTAGAGTACTACCCTAAAGCGGTTTGCTTTAAATACAGAAAAAATGTCTTTGTCATTTTTTCAGATCGAAATCTCACAAATGCAAATCGGTTATCGAAAAATATAAATGAACAGAAAACTGCCATTAATAAAGGAATGGCTTGGATAGAAGCTAAACAAGTTTTAGAAAAAGCGAATAAGTTTTCTTATGCCTCACCTAAAAATGACTTAAAATGAAAAAAGATAAAACACCGATAGACGAAAAGGAATTAATGGAAATGATGGCACATTCATTTTCAGAAGATAGAAAAGTTCCTAAAGCGGAAGAAACAAAAGAAGAACCTCAAAAACCTAAACCCAAGTCCAAGACGAAACAAACAGTTAAGACGACTGTAACTTCTAAGAAAGAGATAACATCCTATCAGGAAGTGTTTTTACAAAAAAGCCATTTAATTGCCCGTAATGGAAAAGCAATATACATCCGTCCTGAATTTCACGAACGCTTGTTTAGAATTACCCGAGTAATTGGAGAAAACAATATGTCTATATCTAATTATTTAGACAATATTTTACAACATCACTTCTCCGAATTTGAAACTGAAATTAAGAAACTATTTAAAGACAATTTTAAACCCATTATATAAATTATGGAACAGTATATCCAAGTTGTAATCTTATTGCTATTAATTGTTCTATTAGTGGATCGATTTTATAATAAATCGACACCTCCAAAACCTCCCCGTGAAAAGTCCAAACCTAAGCACACCAATAGTGTAATGGGAGAAAGTAAAGAAGCGAAAAAACAACTAGAAACTAAAAAAGTATTGGCAGATAGTGATGATAAAATAAAAACATCAAAAGTAATTCCTTCAGAAGCTTTAGATGCGGTTTTTAATTCTACAACCCCTGAGAATATAGATTTAGATGAATTGAAATTAGCGGAGGAAGAAGAATTTAAAACGGATTCACCCAGTGAAGTAGATCCAGATTTTAACACAGGGATGAGCTTTGAAGAATTACAAAAAATAGCCAAGTTATTAAATCAAAAGGAACTTACTAATGATACCTTGCCTATAGCTATGAAAATTGAAAATACCGAATTATTAGAAATACTAAACGAGCAAATCCCAAAAGCACAACAACATGTTTCTGATTTGTTAAATACGCATTTAGCTACTCATAACAGTTCCAAAACGAATGATGACTGGCGTGATTTTGATATTGGGGATTTTGTATAAGGTTTTATAGAAGTTCGCTTTTATGTTCCTCTGCATATTTTCGATATAAATCTCGCATCGCACTATCAGGGTAATTTGAAAATTCGCTATCGAGTTTTTCCATTAACCTTTCAGAGTATTCGTCTGAATTTTCGAAAAACCATCTATTATTTTTAGGAAGTAATTCAATCGCCTGTTTTATAATTTTAGCAGATTTAATTGCTCCAATTTCATTTAATGATTTTATTATTTGTTGCTTCTGTTCAGGAAACCACTCTTGTAAAAAGCTTAATATACTATCTGCTTGACCTGCATTTTCTAAATGCATACAAAGAAATAAATTCAACTGTTTTGGATTTAGTAAATTAGGGGTTTTATCATGTCTTTTTACGAGTATTTCATATAATGCAATGGAAAAATCAGAATTATATTTTAATGAAAATAACCCCTCTATATCTTCATCATTCACAATTTTATCACGTTTTTGCATTTCATATTTTATTTGATCTGTCATACATAAGAATTCATCAAATGGTGTTTTTTGATAATTAGTTTTAACTATTTGCTTTTAATTAGAAGAGGATAAACTTCTCCTGAATCGTGTTCGTCAATTAAAAACATAAAATTATTAGCATAGTTTAGAGATTCAAATTCTTTGTTTTCATCTAACTCTACTAAAACATCATGTATTGCTATCAGTCCTTCAAGTTTATGCAATTCAATTAATTCATCATATCCAGCAACGAGTTCTATGCTATTAGAATCATTTAAAACTATAATATCTCCATCATTATAATTATCAAGGTTTAATCCTTCATCAGTATATTTTTTTGGCAATTTATCTTCATCTAAATAATAAAGAGTATCAAAAAAATTTAGAGTAATTCCTGGTGAGGCATAAAACTCTTTTGTAAAATCATAATTAACCCCCATATCAAACTTGTCAGTATAAGCTTTATGATTTTTCCATTCACCAATACCATAAGCTTCGGCTTTAACGTTTTTTTTAAAGAAATGTCCATATTCAAATAAAACAGCCAATAATTTCTCTTCTTTATCTATGCCTTTAGCAGGATTTACCCACCATTCTTTTAGATTTTTCAGAATTTCTTTTTTTAATTTTTTCTTATAACTATGGAAATTAAACTTAAAAAAACGATTTAATATTTTATTAATAAAACTATCAAGATTAGGAATAGACTCCAGTTTTTCTAAGCAACTATTTTTTCGGTTAATTAATGTTTCTCTAATTATTTTATTACCCATAATTATAACTAATACTGAAAGACTCGTGTTTATTTATTAATAATAGTTTAAAACAGTTTTATTCTAAAATGTGTTTTGCTATATCTTCTGGCCAAATCACGAATTTCCCATATTGTCCCTTTTTTTCAATTCCACCAACTTCTTTTCCTTGTTTTGTTGTAATCCAATCATCATCTTTCTTATACATCAATTTTTTGTTCGTGAACCAACTATTTACTTTTCTGCTACTTAAACCCGTTACTTGGGATAGTTCTTTTGTAGTCAGGAATTTTGATTTAGAATTATTTTTCGTTTGAACAATTTCCGAAATTGTTTTTTCAGATTGCCTTTCTATATTTTTATCAACTTTTTTGACTGAAACTCTAATTTCTTCACTTATTGACAGAAGTCTTAAAGCTTCTTTTCTAATATCGTTATACAAATCTTCATCTTCTTCTTTTGTTACATATATTCCCATCTCATCATTATTCTGCTGTGAAAAAGAATATAAATTCATAGAAGTTACAATTGCTTCTTTCTTGTTTAAATAGCATTTAGCATGAAGAGAGTTACAAAGACTTGTCCTAATTCCTATTTGACTTTCCAACCAATTACTTTCTTCAACTTGAAGTTTATTCTCTCTGTAAATAATTCGGATATCTATTTTTTGAATATGTAAGTATTCTAAATTATCCTTTACTCTTTTATGAAATTGAAGATAGGGACTTATTAAAATAAGTTGGTCGTTTGTATTTTTAATTAATTGTTCTAAATGATATGAAACACCTGTAGTGTCTAAAAATTTTGCCATTTTTTATTAATTTCTTGATTTTTGCACACCTTATAAAATGTATGCATATAGTAATTATGGTAAAACCGTATACTTTGAATTATGAATAGCTAATTTAATGAATCTTTTAAGTTTTAACATATTCATAGCTATATGTATACAAATATTTTTTTTAGAATAAGCAAATCGCATAAGCTTGCAATCTAACCCCAATTATTCTTGATAATTTTTAGTGTACTGGTTTATATTTCTCTAAAATCATCATAACTGATCAATTAAAACCTGTAAATCAATTTTTATTACTCATTTAACTTTCTCTATAATATTTATAGTATTAACATATATAATTTATAGTCCAAAAAAAATCAGTTCACACTTCTTCCTTGAATACAACTTCAAACACACAACCTTATTCCAAAAACTACCTCTAACAGCCAACTAAAGCCATAAAAACGGCTTCTCAAAAAGGGCTGTATTCTCAAAATACATTCGTGTAAAACAAGCTAAAAACCAGCTTATCAAATACACACGAATGAAAGAAAAACGCTTTCTACAACAGCATTTTGAGTATGGATAATTTTTTACTGCCCATCACTTTTTCCTGAACCAAGTCAGGAATTTCTAAGTATTCAATTCACTAAAAAATTATCACATTATGAAAACTAAAATTTATAAAATAATCTTTAGTCTAGCTGCTTTCTTATTATACGGAATAGGAGCACAAGCACAAAATGGTGTAGGCGGAATTAACCAAGCTACACAAATGGTCACTTCTTATTTTGATCCCGCTACAAAACTTATTTATGCTATTGGAGCAGTAGTTGGATTAATTGGTGGGGTTAAAGTGTATAACAAATTCTCATCAGGTGACCCTGACACTTCTAAAACAGCAGCTTCATGGTTTGGAGCATGTATTTTCTTAATTGTTTCTGCAACCATTTTACGCTCATTTTTCCTATAAACTATGGCTAGCTTTCAAATTAATAAAGGCATAGGAAGAACTGTGGAGTTCAAAGGTTTAAAAGCACAATATCTATTCATCTTTGCTGGTGGTTTATTGGGGCTTTTTATTGCCATAGTTATACTATATATGATTGGTATAAACCAATACGTGTGCTTAACACTAGGGCTTATTAGTGCAGGAGTTTTAATATGGAAAACTTTTGAGCTAAATACGAAATATGGAGAACATGGATTAATGAAAATTTCAGCTCGTAAAAGGCATCCGAAATTTATCAGCCGTCATTACACGGTACTATCTCTTATCAACTTTCAAAACCAAAGCATATGAGACCAATAGCTAAACGTAGTCCATTTGCTGATAAATTTCCGATTTGGGCAGTAGAACATAATTGTATTTTAAGTAAGGATGCAGATATTACCATTGCTTTTAAAGTTACTTTACCCGAGCTATTTACCATCACGGCAAAAGAATATGAAGCGATCCATGCTGCATGGCATAAAGCCATTAAAGTATTACCCGATTTTAGTATTGTCCATAAACAGGATTGGTATCTAAAAGAAAACTATGAACCAGAGATTCAAAAAGATGATTTAAGTTTTTTGTCTCGAAGTTTTGAAAAGCATTTTAATGAGCGTCCTTTTTTAGCACATCATTGTTACGTCTATGTGACAAAAACTACCAAAGAGCGCATGCGTCGTCAAAGTAGTTTTTCTACACTCACCCGCAAGCATTTAATTTCAAAGGAGATTCAAGACAAAGAAGCTATGCTCAAATTTATAGAATCGGTAGATCAGTTTGAACGCATTATTAATGGTTCTGGTTTTGTAAGCTTGGAGCGTTTGACGGATTCTGACATTGTTGGATCAGCAACTAAAAAGGGGCTTTTAGAAGAATATTTATCGCTTACTTCTGAGCAAGATAATTTTACACTACAAGATATTCATTTAGGTGTGGATGAGGTAAAAGTTGGGGATAAGATCCTATGCTTACATACACTATCAGATACTGAAGATTTACCCAATGAAGTAAGTACCGATAAACGTTTTGAACGATTATCTACAGACCGAAGTGACTGTCGATTATCTTTTGCTTCGCCAGTAGGATTGCTATTGAACTGCAACCACATTTATAACCAATATATTTTTATTGATAACAGTGATGAGAATTTACGCAAGTTTGAAAAATCAGCACGTAATATGCACTCACTAGGCAAGTATAGCCGAAGTAATCAAATCAATAAAGAGTGGATCGAGAATTACCTTAATGAAGCACATTCAAAAGGGCTAACCTCGGTACGATGCCATTGCAATGTATTGGCTTGGAGTGATGACCGAACAGAATTAAGACAAATTAAGAATGATGTTGGTAGTCAGTTGGCTCTTATGGAATGCCGTCCTCATCATAATACAGTAGATACTGCAACATTATATTGGGCAGGTATGGCTGGCAATGCAGGTGACTTTCCTGCGGAAGAAAGCTTTTACACATTTATAGACCCTGCGTTATGTTTCTTTACCCAAGAGACAAATTATCGCAATTCCTTATCTCCTTTCGGAATAAAAATGGTGGACAGATTAACAGGCAAGCCCATCCATTTAGATATTTCTGATTTACCAATGAAAAAAGGAATTATCACCAACCGAAACAAGTTTATTTTGGGTCCTTCGGGAAGTGGAAAATCTTTTTTTACGAATCATTTAATCCGTCAATATTACGAACAAGGAACACATGTGTTATTAGTAGATACTGGTAATAGTTATCAAGGATTATGTGAACTCGTTCGTCAAAAAACAGGTGGTAAAGATGGAGTCTATTTTACGTATACGGAAGAAAATCCTATTGCGTTTAATCCATTTTATACAGATGATAATGTGTTTGATATTGAAAAAAGGGAAAGTATCAAAACACTTATTATGACCTTGTGGAAGCGAGATGACGAACCCGCTTCACGTTCCGAGGAAGTAGCCTTATCAAATGCCGTAAACCTATTCATTAAAAAGATTCAAAAAGATAATACCACAGACGTTTCTTTCGATGGGTTTTATGAATTTGCCAAAACAGACTACAAAACCATTTTAGAGGAAAAATCAGTACGAGAAAAAGACTTCGATTTAGCCAACTTCCTAAATGTTTTAGAGCCTTATTACAAAGGTGGGGAATACGATTATTTACTTAATTCAACCGAGCAACTAGACCTGTTAACCAAACGATTTATTGTATTTGAAATAGATGCCATTAAGGATCATAAAATCCTATTTCCTATAGTGACCATCATCATCATGGAGGTATTCATCAATAAGATGCGACGACTCACAGGAATTCGTAAACTAATATTAATTGAAGAAGCTTGGAAAGCCATTGCCAAAGAAGGCATGGCGGAGTACATCAAGTATCTATTTAAAACCGTACGAAAGTTTTTTGGAGAAGCTATTGTAGTTACTCAAGAAGTAGATGATATTATTCAATCTCCTATTGTTAAAGAATCCATTATTAATAATTCAGATTGTAAGATACTTCTTGACCAGCGCAAGTACATGAACAAGTTCGATGGTATTCAAGAAATGTTGGGACTTACCGAAAAAGAGAAAGCACAGATTTTATCCATAAACCTAAACAACCATCCAAGCCGATTATACAAAGAAGTTTGGATTGGATTAGGCGGAACACAGTCGGCTGTTTATGCTACCGAAGTAAGTGCCGAAGAATACTTGACCTATACTACTGAAGAAACCGAAAAAATGAAGGTCTTAGAACTTGCTAAAACCAAAGGAGGAGATATCGAATCTGCGATTAAGCAATTGGCAGAACAACGAAGATAATCTTATCAAAACCTCTTGTAAAAGAGGTAAAAGCAACATTAATTTTTAAAAATATACATCATGAAAAAATACATATTCAGCATATTGTGTATGATCGGTTTTTATACTACACAAGCACAATGGGTGGTTACCGACCCTACTAATTTGGCACAAGGGATTGCCAATACTGCACAGCAAATTGTACAAACTTCTACCACTGCTACCAACATGATAAACAATTTCAAAGAAACGGTAAAAATCTATGAGCAAGGGAAAAAGTATTATGACAAACTAAAGCGTGTAAACAATTTGGTTAAAGATGCTCGAAGGGTACAACAAGCAGTTCTTATGGTTGGAGAAATTTCAGATATCTACGTAAATAATTTTCAAAAAATGCTTAATGATGAAAATTACGCACCTCAAGAACTCTCTGCTATTGCATTTGGATATTCTAAGCTATTAGAAGAAAGTGGCAGCTTAGTAAAAGAGTTAAAAAAGATTATAAATCCTTCAACCTTATCCATGAATGATAAGGAGCGTATGGATATTATAGATCGTATTTACAAAGAAATTAAAGCCAATAGGGATTTAGTGAATTACTACACCCGAAAGAATATTGGAGTTAGTTATTTGAGAGCAAAGGAAAAAGGCAATACGAAACGTGTATTGGCTTTATATGGAACAGCTAACGAACGTAATTGGTAAAATATAACAGTTATGTATTTAATTGCTGATTTCGACAATCTACATCAAGTATTACGAAGTTTATACGACGAAATGATGCCTTTGTGTAGTAATATGATAGGTATTGCAAAAGCCATCGCTGGTTTGGGAGCATTGTTCTATGTTTCTGCAAGGGTATGGCAATCATTAGCAAGAGCAGAACCTATTGATGTATATCCTATGCTACGTCCTTTTGCTATAGGAATGTGTATCCTCTTTTTTCCATCTATAGTGCTTGGAACAATTAATAGTGTCCTTAGTCCTGTGGTCAAGGGAACAGCGACCATTTTAGAAACTCAGACTTTTGATATGCAATCTTATCAAGCGCAAAAAGATAGGCTTGAACGAGAAGCCTTACTCAGAAATCCTGAAACCGCTTATTTAATCAGTAACGAAGAGTTTGATAAAAAACTGGAATCGCTAGGTTGGTCTCCTTCAGACTTGGCTACTATGGCTGGAATGCATGTGGAGAAAGGAATGTATAAACTTGAAAAAAGCATGAGAGATGCATTTCGTTCCCTATTAGAACTTATTTTTCAAGCTGCTGCTTTAATTATTGACACCATCCGTACATTCTTCCTTATTGTACTTTCTATTCTTGGTCCAATAGCCTTTGCGCTTTCAATTTGGGATGGCTTTCAATCTACACTTACTGCATGGCTTAACCGCTACATCAGTGTGTACTTCTGGTTACCTGTAGCCAATTTGTTTGGAGCCATGCTTGGTAAAATTCAAGTACTAATGCTTACCAAAGATATTGAAGCACTATCTAACCCTAACTATGTTCCTGATGGCTCAAATACAATTTATACGGTTTTCATGCTCATCGGAATCATTGGCTATTTCACGATTCCAACGGTAGCAAATTGGGTTATTCAAGCTGGTGGAATGGGGAACTATAATAGAAATATAAATCAATCTTCTAAGAAAGCGGGGAATTTAGCTGGAGCTACGGCAGGGGCTACTTCTGGAAATATTCGAGGGCGATTAAAAATAAAATAAGATGAAACAACATATAGAATTTAAAACCTTAACTACTGTAGAAAGTAGTTTTAAGAAAATCCGTTTATTAAGTATTCTCTTTATTGTTTTGTGTACAGCAATTGTAGGTTACAGCATATTTAGTTCCTACCGATTTGCCGAAGCACAACGTGAAAAAATTTATGTGCTAGACAAAGGAAAGTCTTTGATGTTAGCATTATCCCAAGATGCATCCTTAAATAGACCTGTGGAAGCTAGAGAGCATATGCGTAGATTTCACGAACTATTTTTCACACTTGCTCCTGATAATAAAGCCATTGAATCCAATATCAAAAGAGCCTTATTCATGGCAGATAAAAGTGCTTTTGATTATTACAAAGACCTTTCTGAAAAAGGATATTACAATCGTATCATTTCTGGAAATATTCATCAGCGTATTGTAGTTGATAGCATTCAAACCAATTTTAATACCTATCCCTATGAAATGGTATTGCATGCCAAGCAATGGATCATAAGAGCAAGTAACAAAACAGAGCGAAGTTTAGTAACTACTTGCCAACTCGTCAATTCTGTTCGTTCAGACAACAACCCTCAAGGTTTTACTATCGAAGGCTTTAGAGTATTAGTAAATACTGATATCCAAACTATCAAGCGATGAGTTTACTATGCCTACAAAGAATAGCAAAATGGCTTAGAAACCAATGTGAAAGTTTAACAAATCGACAAGCCAAAGTGCTACTATGGATACTTTTTATAAGCTATATCCTACTCACTTTGGTGGTGGTTATAACCACATTCTCATAAAGTGGTCTATGACTCTAATTTTTAAATCAAAATAAGATGACACAAAATCCAAATAACAACAAAAAGCAACCTATACAACTGCAAGAAAAGCATAAAAAAATACTGGTTTACTCAGGGCTTTCCTTCTTGTTTATGGGAGTAATGTATCTATTGTTCGCTACTGGCAGTAACGATAAAAAAGCATTAATCAATGAAAATCATGGAATGAATATTTCTATTCCAGAAGCTGCACATACAGGACTACTAGATGATAAACAATCAGCTTATGAAAAGCAGCAATTCGAAGAAGAACAAGCTCGTAAAAAATTAGAAATGGCAACACTTTCAGATCTATTTCAAAATACTTCAGATACTCTTGATAATAAACCTAATGCACTCAAATCATCTAATAGCGCTATTGGTTCTTCTGTTACTGCCTATAAAAGTATGCATCAAACCTTAGATAATTTTTATATGAAAGATGATACTGAAACCAAAGCTTTACAGGAAGAAATAGAGTCATTAAAAAAGCAATTAAATACCGAAGACAATACCATTAATAATGAAGATCGTCAGTTGGCTTTAATGGAAAAGTCTTATCAAATGGCAGCAAAATATTTACCTACAAATGCCCAAGGAATGAATGTATCTCCTTTGAGTGGAAGCACAAAAAAAAGACATGTAAAACCAGTACAGCAATACAAAGAACGTATCGTATCAAGTTTACAAGAAAGTAATTGGGCTAACGGGCAATTATTTTCAACTCCTGTAGGAACTACACAGCAAATAAAGCGCAATACTATCAAGGCTTGTATACATCAAACTATGGAAATTACTAAAGGAATCGATGTACCTATTCGGCTCTTAGAACCCATACAAGTAGCCAATATGGTTGTCCCTACACAAACTATACTAATCGCTACACCGAAATTGGAAGGGAATCGTTTGCAGCTTTCTATTGCTTCGATACAGTACAAAGGAGTCTTAGTTCCTGTAGCACTTAATGTGTATGCTTTAGACGGAAAAGAAGGAATTTCTGTTCCTAGCACACTGGAGCAAAATGCTGTCAAAGAAGTATTAACAAGTTTAGGTAATGCATCAGGGAATGGTTTTACACTTAATAATTCGGCATCTGAGCAGCTCTTAACCGATTTAGGAAGAGGGGCTATACAAGGCACTTCTAATTATCTAAAAAACAAAATCCAACAAACCAAAATTACCATTAAAGCAGGACACGATGTTCTACTGCTTTCTGAGGTACAATAATTTTTTATTAACCGATACTGCTTACACAGTATCACAAACTTTAAATCGTATGAAACATTTAATTTTAGCAAGTATCATCTTCACAATGATATGTAGCAGTTTAACCGCACAAGAAAAAGCATCTAATGACTTGTTTAAAGGATTAAGCCAGCCTTTTTCTTATCAAGAAATGATCGTTCCTTTTGGACTAGAAGTTAGTTTCCATAAAACCTCACATCTGTTATTCAAATCTCCAATTCGCTATGTTGATTTGGGTAGTAATAATATTATTGCAGGAAAAGCAAAACAAGCAGAAAATGTACTGCGTATCAAAGCCAACAAAGAATATTTTGATACTGAAACAAGTCTTACTGTTATTTGTGCGGATGGGAGTTTCTACGCCTTTAATGTAAAGTATGTTGATGAACCCGAGAAACTCAATATTGACATGAACGAGGTGGTATTAAAAGATGCCCAAGTACACCCCAATAAACAAACTGTATTTTTCGAAGAATTAGGCAATGAATCTCCTCGCTGGGTAGATTTAGTAATGCGCACTATTTACAATAATAATGATACGCATATCCGCCATATTGGGGCAAAAAAGGCACGAATTCAATTTCGATTAAAAGGTTTGTATGTAGAAAAAGGCTTGCTGTATTTCCACACAGAACTAAAAAATCGTTCTAAAACACCTTTTGAGATCGACTTCATTAGTTTCAAAGTAGTTGATAAAAAACTTTTGAAACAAACAGCCATACAAGAAGTACCTCTTTCTCCAGTTCGTGTTTTTCATTCCATGGATAAGGTGGATAAAAAAAGTAAGGAACGTACCGTATTTTGTTTGGGGAAAATGACTTTACCTAATGACAAGCTGTTAGAAGTAAGTGTATTTGAAAAGAATGGAGGTAGGCATCAAACTTTTCTATTAGAAAGTAAAGATTGGGATAAAGCTCGTACTATTGAAAATTTACAGTTGAGATGGGAATAAGATTCATAATTCTAACAGGGCTCATACTACTTATAAGCCCTGTTCATGCGCAACGTTTATTGGGAGGCGAAACGGCTATACAACTATCTGGTGCAACTCCCACAAACTCAACGGATGCTATATCAGAAAATTTTAGTTTTCAATTAGGGGTAATTACTAACACCAAAAAAGGGAATTACTGGAAGTTTGAAACAGCGTATCAGCGAAAAACTTTTGATTACAAAAACCAAAGGTTACCCTACGATTTTTATAATGGGAACATCGGATACTTTTTACAAACTTTTAGTAATTATCAAAAGAATTTTTTAGTGTATACAGGAGTCTCAGGTATAGCTGGCTACGAAGTGTTTAATAACGACATCTCATTATTACAAGATGGAGCAACGCTTAACAACCGCTCTGGATTTGTTTACGGAGGAAAAGCAACACTTTCAATTGAAACCTACCTATCAAACCATTGGGTGCTGTTTGCTTTTTCTGAAGTAAACTATATCCCCAAAAGTGGATTGGCTCAATGGCAATCACAGTTCGGAATAGGAACACGCATATTTATAAATTAAAATCTAAAATAAAATGAAAATCATATCAGTTTTAGGGCTCGTTATCTTCATTATTTCTTCCATACTAGCTACTGCTTGTAGCAAGGAAGAATTAGATATTCAAAAAGCCTATTCGTACCAATTAACCCATTTACCAATCCCTGAAGAGATTGTTAAAAATGAAACCGTAGAAATACGTTGTACTTTGGACAAGCAAGGAGACTATAAAGATGCTATTTTTAAGATTCGTTTTTTTCAAAATGAAGGAAAGGGATGGTTATTTTTAGAAGATAAACCATTGGAAACTCCTAATGATTTATATCCTTTAAACAAAGACACATTTCGGTTATATTACACCGCTAATTCTACAGAAAACCATCAGTTTGATGTATATATAGAAGACAACTTTGGGCAATCTGAAAAGGTGAGTTTTGAATTTAGAACACAGATACAAACGGACGATTAATTTTCAATTTTCTTGAATTGTTGTACGCTAGGTAATTTTTTTGGGGCAAAATAGGAAAGCCTTTTAAGAGTGAGGAAAATGATATTACTATTAGGAAGGCATATCCCTTTTTAGAAAAATCAATTTTTAAATCTTAATTGGAAGAAATTAAAAGAGCCTATCTGTACTAGATGTATTGAAAATAAAGAAAAAACAATTCGTCCAAGCGAAGTTCTTTTGCTTCTTTTCTTTCTTCGCAGTTATTAAAGAAAAGAAGTTCAAAGGGGGTACATAAAAATACCTCCTTTTTTAATTCACTAATTAGTTATTTTTTAAAAATCATATACCAAATGAATTTCTCTTCATTTAGTATTTGATTACGAGCTATAATTTAGTTTTATAGTTTACAAAATGCCGTTATCTGCAAAACTATAGTAATTACCATTAGGAGCAAGTATAAGATGGTCTAAAACCTTAATATCAAATAGCTCTGCGGCTTGTTTAATTCTTCTTGTTAGGTTTTGATCTGCCTCACTAGGGTTTAGTTTTCCACTTGGGTGGTTGTGTGCTAAAATTACAGCTACGGATAACGATTTTAGAATAACTGCAAACAAAATTCTAAGATCTATTAACGTACAGGTAATTCCTCCCTGTGAAAGTTGATATATACCTTTAGCCTTATTACTATTGTTCAATAAAAGTACTTTGAAGCTTTCTTGAATCCCGATAGTGTCTTTATCCCAATGCTCGAAAAGTAATTGAGCAGCAGAATCTGAACTATTAATTTTTAACCATTTAGAAGATGGCAAACCTTGTTTATAACTAATCTTTATTTCGTTGACTTGTAATTTCATTATTTTTATTTTTTTTAATCGTAATTTGTAAACTCCCTTCGATATTCATTTGGGCAATTCACTTGAAAAATACCTACTCATTTCATTTTCTTTAGCTATCAAATAATTGATACTAACAAAGTAATCCCACCTATAATGCAACCCCATTTAACCACTATAAATAATAATGAAAAAGCAAAACTGAACAACCAACGTACTATAGAAACCGTAGCTAAAAGAGCAATAACAACAATTGCTTCTTTTGTTATGATATTTGATAGTAAATAGCCTAGTGCTAGAAGTAGCAGTATTTTTATAATTGTATTTGGTAAGACTTTCATAATCACGCTTGTTTTTTTATTATTCCTATTTCAATTAGCTTTTTATCTTTAAAAAACATTATTTTACCATAATCAAAACCGACATTGAAAGCTATATTTTTAAGGTACTCTTGATATACTACTCCTTTAATATTCTCACCTATTAGATTATTAAAAATTACTTTTAAACTTCCTTCGTTACCTTGTAAAATGGTCTCTCCTTTTTGCTTGATTTCTTCACGAACATTCATATATTTTAATTTTTAATTAGTTGTTGATCTTGTATGTTTTTAAGCCACGTATTAGCAAAGGCAACATTCTTAGCTACTGCCTTATGCCTAATCCCTTTTATCTTTCCATTCTCAATAAATAAGTCTATTTGATCTATACCCATATAATCGTTACGAAAACTGTAAGGCATTACTATGGTGTCTTTGTCATTTTGGGCTAAAAGGAAACACATTTCAGGGTCTGCCATTAAATCTCCATTTTGTGTACCATAATGAGCAAGGGAGTATATTTCATAATTCTCTATCTGTTCAACTTTCTCGACAATTAAAGGCATAACTCCTTTTTTATTATCTAGCTTTACATATCCGTTATTTTCTTTGGCTAATGCTACTAACCTTAAAAAGATATTAGTGGCTGTTTTATTTAGAGTTTTCATTGTATGATTTTTCAGGTTGTACTAGTAAGGTTAAATGCTATTTAAAATGAGAGTTTTGCACTCTAAAGCTGCTTTGTTAGGGTAATTCTCCAAATACTCAAAAGCATCTATTTTTTGAGTAGTTGATAGCTTTTTAGTAAGTGTTTCCGCTTGTTTTCGTTGTCCGTTTACAATAGACAATAGGATGTACTCGTAATAATCCGTTATCCTGTTGAAGTCGTATTCTTTTAATGTTTTCAATGATACCATAATTCACGTTTTAAGAATTTCAATCCCTCTATTAAATTTTAAGGGGTGTTTGTTTCTTTCTTACGTGCATAGCACAATAAATGAAGTAGGTTTTGTCAAGACTTTTCTAAAGAAATTAGGTGTGTTTGCGACGTAGTAAAATACTTGTATTTTCAAGGAAGTAGATACCTCATTTCTTTAGAAAACTTGTGTAGTCTTGACAAGTTCTATTAGGATATTTAGCAGTTCTTTTGAAAGGTTTTGTGTTATCGTGTACGGTGAGTTAAGCGATATAAGCAAAAGATTTCAAATTAGAAATGCTTATATCCTGCCCGTTTTTCGCTGTCCCGAAAAACGATAAAGGCTTCATTTATTATTAACCCCTTAAAATGTATTAGTCCAATCTTGAATTTTTAAGAATTGGTGACAAAGGCTCAAGAAGAATTTGTTGCTAATTCAGTGAAGAAAATTTAAGGTTGGATGTTCTAATTCTACAATTGTAAGAGATAACCCTAACAACTTTCTTTCGGACTATTTTTTAAAAAATGTCTATATGGATTGTCTTGTTTGATTTTAAAGTCAATAAAATTGTACTATGGATAACAAAGACGAAATAGTTTCAAAATTTATAGATTTTATAAAAAACCATGATGTCCCAGAAAAGGGAAAAATTAGTCCTTCAACTATAAACGATGTAGTCCCTTATAGTAAAAGACACTTTGATAGAATATTTAAAGAATATTCGAAATATACACCCTTTGAAATTGCCGAGAGATTTAGACTACTGTGTTGCATAGAAAGTATAAAAAAGGGTAATAAATTAAAAGATACAGCCTATGATTATGGGTATACACCAGAAGCTTTATCTAATCTTATAAGAACTAAAATAAATATTGATGTTAAAAAAATTAAACAGAAAAATTTTGAATTTGAAAAACATATGAAAATTAGCAATCTAATGATACAATTAGACAAATTTAAGTACCAATTAAGCTTGGATAATTTTATGATGCTTTTAGGAGGACTAGATGGTGAGAAAATATTAAAGACAATTACGACACATCCAAACACTTCAAAGCCAGTAGACATATTTGACCTAAATTTAGACTCTAGAAAACTAATAGCCTTTTTGAAAAAATATGACGGCTTAAATGTGAATAAAAAAACTTATGAAAATATTGATTCACAAGAAGCTATAGTTATGAGTGTAATTCTAGAATATAACATTTCAATTAATGGGTTTAATGAATTTACAATGAGTACTGATGAAATATTATCAGTGTTTTTCTTATTAAATTTCTTTTTCAATATTAGTTCGCTTAAACTTAAAAACGGTAGATATCGGCTTATAGTTAACCAAGAATTAAAAGAAGTATTAAGACTCGTCGAAGCATTTGAAAATGCCGCTGCTGAACCATTGGGTATTATGCTACATTGTGTTGTTAAAGAAGAAAAGGTAACTGTAGAGTTTAATTGGCTTTATAAACAGATGATATTAGAGTTTGCTAGTAATTAACTCTGATAATCTAACAAATCAATCTACTAATCAAAATCATAAATTCTTTGATTTAATTCTAAATAACAATTATTAAATCAGACAAGTAAAGACAAATAGAGCCGATTCTAATTACTTGTAAATTACAAGACTTTCAAAGCCATAAGTTTATAAAAAGAAGTAAAAAACATGCTTCTGTTTATCAACCTATGCAGCACATCAATAAGGAAAATATAGCACAAGCAACGGAGAGGGTAAAGCAACGATTGCCTATTGAAAAAATACGCCAAATCCCTAAGTATAAAAACATATCTGTTGAAGCATATCATCAGCTTATTAAAAATGCGGAAACCTTTTCTTTACTCGTATTGCAAGCCTTTACTATACAAGATCAAAATGTTTTTTAACAGATATTCTTACACAAAACTTATATAGACCTATATCTTTGTTATTGATCTTCAATACCTAAAATCATGGATAACTTAGCTCTTTTCAAACAATTCGCTCCAAAAGCTCCAAAAAAATTTCAAGATGGTAACAATGCGGTTATTTATACCCGTGTTTCCTCTAGCGACCAAGAAGACAACACCAGTTTAGCTTCTCAAAAAAAACATTGTGATTTATATGCCCAAAGACGAAATTTAAATGTGGTGGGGTATTTTGGAGGCACATATGAATCTGCCAAAACAGATGACAGAAAAGAGTTTAATCGAATGCTCACCTTTGTAAAACGTTCAAAAAACATAAGCTATATTATTGTATATTCCTATGAACGTTTTTCTCGCTCAGGTATCAATGGAGCATCTATTGCAGAGGAATTACTCAAAAAATATGGTGTCATTACATTAGCTATTACACAAGAACTTGACCCAACTACTCCTTCAGGTTCTTTTCAGCAAAAAATCTTTTTCCTTTTTGGGCAAATGGATAATGAACTTAGGAGAGATAAAACCGTTACAGGGATGAAAGAGCTCCTTTTAAAAGGGTATTGGGTTTGGGCTGCTCCTAGAGGATATCAAGACTTAAATAAAGGAAAAGCTACAGAACGTAAGTTAGTGATCAATGAAGAAGGAAAACTACTGAAAAAAGCGTTTGAATGGAAAGCTTACAATCAATTACCAAACGTAGAAATTGTAAGACGTTTAAAGAAAATGGGAGTTAACTTATCTGAAAGACGTTTGAATGATTTGTTTTCCAATCCTTTTTATTGTGGGCTGATTACAAGTAAAATGATTCCAGACCAAGTAGTTGAAGGGAATCATGAAGCCATGATTTCAAAAGAACTTTTTTTACAAGTGCATAATATTAGAAAAGAAAAACGTGTACATGGCTTTGTGCATAATAAAGACAATGACAACCTACCGTTAAAAGTCTTTACAAAGTGTTCTAAATGTGAAAAAGCAATGACGGGCTATTTAGTGAAGAAGAAAAACTTGTATTACTATAAATGCCGTACAAAAGGCTGTAAAGTAAATCGTAGTGCCAAAGCAATGCATGAGTTATTCAGTAACGTACTTACTAATTTTAAAATTGAAAAAGAAGAATTAGACATTATCAAAGTACAATTGGAGGAACAAATGAGTGGATTCTTTAGATCGAAAATAGAGAACGAAACAGCTCTAAAAGCCAACTTAAATGTTTTAAAAAAGAAACTAGAAAATATAGAAGAACGATTTGTTATTGGTGAAATAGATCGACCTCTTTATGACAAATACAGCTCCAAATACAAAAATGAATATTTTGAAATTGAACAAGAAATTGAAAAAACAAGCGGATACAGTTCGAACCTCAAAAAAGTAATCCATTTTGTAACCAAAACTGCCACCAATGTACTGCCGTTGTGGGAATCTTCTACGCTAGAAAACAAAAAGCTTTTTCAAAAAATGCTATTTCCTGACGGAATCTACTATAATCGAGAATTAGACCAAGTTCGAACCACTAGAATAAATTCATTTTTCTCGCTAATCCCAGAGATGTCAAGTACTACGGGAAATAAAAAAAGCGGAAATTCTATCATATCTGATAAAAAATCCGCTTTAGTGACTCTGAAGGGAGTCGAACCCCCAACCGCTGGAGCCGAAATCCAGTGCTCTATCCAATTGAGCTACAGAGCCATAAAATTTTATTTACGCTAACTGTTGCTTTACGATAGAAGAAATAGTTTTACCATCAGCCTGTCCTGCTAATTTCTTAGAGACAATACCCATTACCTTTCCCATATCTTTCATTCCTTCTGCGTTGACCTCTCCTATTACTTCTGTAACCACCTTAGTGATCTCTTCTTCACTTAATGCTTCTGGTAAAAATTGTTCAAGCACTTTAGCTTCTGCCAATTCAGGATCTGCTAAGTCTTGTCTATTTTGACTTATAAATACTTCTGCGCTATCTTTTCGTTGTTTTACTTGCTTTTGAATAATCTTTAATTCTTGTTCACTTGATAATTCTCCAGCTCCTGCTTCTGTTTTCGCTAACATAAAAGCAGACTTTAAAGCCCTTAGTGCTGTTAAAGCAACTGTATCTTTAGACTTCATAGCCTCTTTCATTTTGTTCATTACCTCTTGTTGTACACTCATGAGTTTTATTTTTTTCAAATATAATGATAAAAAAATCCTGATTTTTCAGGATTTTTTACTTTGTTTTATTGGTTTAAATATTAATTTTTAAACAAGTATTTAAAAAGTACTTTCTAATTTTATTAATCTACATTATCATGTAAAAATGAATTATTAGAACGTAGAAACTTATCATCATTATTATTTAAAGGAGTTTCTTTTTCACTGATCTTAGTATTCACATCTAAATCTACCCCTTGCCTTTTATATGCTGGTTGACGTTCTATTTCATCAATGTTTTTGTTTACTTTATCAGAAAACTTATAATTAAAACCTTTCATTTTCTCTCTTCGCTCTTTCGCTCTCTGTTGTAACTCAGAAATCGTTAAACTTAGAGGAGATACTTCAGCATCATCATTACTATCTTCGATCGTTTCTCTCTTAGTTCTTACTTCGAATTTAAGTTCATCTTCTTCAGGTTCTATAGCTGGAGTAGAACTTTTACCTATAGTAGGTTTAATATCAAAATCTTCTAAAACAAAACGTTTTTCAATCCTTGGTTTTACCTCTTCAAATTCAACTTCAATATTACGTATAGCTGCTGTAGAAGCTATAAGATCATCTTGGGTCGTTGATGTTGGCTTTATTTCTTCATAAGAATTCAAAGGTAAATCAAATAATAAATTTTGTTGAACTGGTGGTGTTTCTTCAACCTTTTTTTCTACAACTGGCTCAGTTATATTAGTAATAATAAACTCTTCTTCAGCGACACTTTTATAATTCACCTCTTCATAAACTACATCTATATTTTTAATAGCTTCAGTAGTTTTTATAACATTATTCTTAGGTGCTTCTTTTTCTTCAAGATCTAATACATGAACTATTTTGGGGTTTGTTGCAGCAATTGGTTCTTCTACAGGAGTAGTTTTTACTACTGTTTTTTTATCAAACTCATAAGTAGCCTTTTGTTCATCTTCAAGTGTATGAACAATCTTTTTAGTTTCTGTATTATTTATTGTGTTTTGTTGATCTAAAGCAAAACCAGTAGCTACAATAGTAACAGCGATTCCTTCCTCTAAACTTTCATCTTCACCAATACCCATAATTATATTAGCGTCATAACCCGCTTCAGTTTGGATATAATCATTAATTTCTCCTATCTCATCTAATGTAACTTCATTAGTCCCCGAAACAATTAATAATAACACATTCTTAGCACCTGTAATTTTATTATCATTTAACAATGGAGAATCTAACGCTTTAACAATGGCATTCTTAGCTCTATCTGCACCAGACTCTTTTGCAGACCCCATAATAGCAGTTCCACTATTAGCTAAAACAGTTTTTGCATCATGTAAATCGATATTTTGTTTGTAGTGATGCGTAATTACTTCTGCTATTCCTTTAGCTGCAGTTGCCAATACTTCATCTGCTTTCGAGAAACCTGATTTAAATCCAAGGTTTCCATAAACTTCTCTAAGCTTATTATTGTTGATAACAATTAAAGAATCTACATTTTTACGTAGCTCATCAATTCCTTTCTGAGCTTGTTTTGAGCGCATTCTACCTTCAAATTGGAATGGCATCGTAACGATTCCTACCGTTAAAATATCCATATCCTTAGCTATCTTAGCTATAATTGGCGCAGCACCTGTTCCTGTACCACCTCCCATACCAGCAGTGATAAATACCATCTTTGTATGGGTATTTAACATTTGCTGAATTTCTTGTATACTTTCAGCAGCAGCTTGGGCTCCTATTTCAGGATTAGCACCAGCTCCTAAACCAGAAGTCAAATGTGCTCCTAGCTGTATCTTATTTGGTATTGGACTGTTTTCTAATGCTTGTGCATCGGTATTACAAATCACGAAATCTACTCCATGAATTTGTTTACTATACATGTGGTTTACTGCATTACTTCCTCCTCCACCTACACCAATAACTTTAATCGTATTTGATTGTGTTTTTGGCATATCAAATGAAATGTTATCAAATTCTGCGCTCATAATAACTCTTCTTTTTGTTAATTAAATCCCTATATTTCTTTCTTTATCTTTTCTTTATTCAGCGTTATCTAAGAACTCTTTAAATCGTTCTGTAAATTTTTCTAAAAACGATTTACCTTTAGGTTTCGCTTTATATTCTTTTCTCTGTGTTACTTTTTCTTCTTCAATTATTTCTTCTGTTACTTCTTCAGTAGTTGTTTCAGGCGCTACTGTGTTCAACACCTCAATTGCTTCCTCTTTGGTAAATTTATCCAAACCTTCCATTAACAAACCAACTGCTGTTGCATAAGAAGGACTAGACAATACATCATCACTGCCTCCTGCTAAATGCTCATTAGGATACCCAATACGTGTATCCATACCTGTAATATATTCCACTAATTGTCGCAAGTGTTTTAACTGTGATCCCCCACCTGTTAAAACTATCCCTGCAATTAGTTTTCCTTTTTGTGTTTCGTGACCGTAATTTTTTATTTCTAAGTATACATGTTCAATAATCTCTTGAACTCTAGCATGAATTATCTTTGAAAGATTCTTCAATGTTATCTCTTTGGGTTCTCTACCTCTTAACCCTGGAATAGAAACTATCTCGGTTTCTTTATTTTCTCCGGGCCATGCTGAACCAAATTTTATTTTTAATAATTCTGCTTGTTTCTCAATAATTGAGCACCCTTCTTTTATATCTTCAGTTATAACATTTCCTCCAAAAGGAATTACAGCAGTATGTCTAATAATTCCATCTTTAAAAATTGCCAAATCGGTAGTACCTCCACCTATATCAATTAAGGCAACTCCGGCTTCTTTTTCTTCTTGACTCAAAACAGCTGATGCCGAAGCTAAAGGTTCCAGTGTAATATCTGATAAACTTAAACCCGCACTTTTCACACACCTACCTATATTCCTTATTGAAGAAACTTGCCCCACTACAACATGAAAATTAGCTTCAAGTCTACCTCCATACATACCAATAGGTTCTTTAATATCTGGTTGACTATCTACTTTAAACTCTTGTGGTAATACATGAATAATTTCTTCACCAGGTAACATTACCAATTTATGTACTTGATTTACCAAGTTATCGATATCATCATCTTCAATTACCTCATCTGCATTATCTCTGGTAATATAGTCGCTATGATGTAAACTTCTAATGTGTTGCCCTGCAATACCTACAACCACATTTTCAATGCTTTGCCCCGATACACTTTCTGCTTCATCAACTGCTTGTTGTATGGATTGAATTGTTTGTGTAATATTGTTTACCACACCTCTTTTAACTCCCAAGCTTTTTGCTTTACCAATGCCAAGAACTTCTATTTTATCGTATTCGTTCTTACGACCAATCATGGCAACAATTTTGGTTGTTCCAATATCTAAACCAACTGCTATTTTATTGTTCTCCATCTTGATTTTCTTTTGTACATACCACTTGGTTGTGATACTTAAGGTTTATTTTTTTATACTTCTTTATTGTTTTGTCTTTGATCGCTTTATTATAAAAAGCTTTCAATTTTTTAAATTTTAAATTTATATTCTCATACGTTCCAAACTCAACTCTATAATCTCCGCTTCTTACAGTAAAAACGTACTCATTTGTTTTCAGTTTTTGTATTCCTGTTATTTCTTTTTGGAGAAATTGATCCTTGGAAATAAACAGCACTAATTGCGTTATTTCTTCTAAATTATCAGACAAATTGTCTCCATTAATTATAGGTACACGTGCAGAAAAATTTGATGATAACGGAATTGTTACTCCTTCTTTATCAATATAATAAATTCCATCATCTGAAATAATTCTAGCGATAGGCTCTTTTTGTGTGATATGAGTTTTTAACACTCCCCCTAGCGTTAAAAAAACCCTTGCTTTTTCTACATATGGATTTGACGTTACCCTATTTTCTAGATGATGTAAATCTAACATACTTTTTGGTTTGTTTTTAACTGTCACTTGACTTTGTATTAACAATTTATTAACCGACTCATGTGTTAAAAACGGGTTAGATCCTTCATTAAATTCTACAGCAATTGCATCAACTACTTTTCGTTGATTTCGTTTTTTTGTAAAACTATATAAGACTAGTAGACATAATACTAAACTTAAGAATACAATATATTTTGTTACTTTTCTAATCACTTCAAATTGTATTCGTTTATTACCGCTTCTTTGACTTCATTTACTAGTAAACCAATATCACCGGCTCCTAACATTACCACTACTTTTGCTGTAGTATTTCTAACTTGCTTAACTATATCTTTTTTAGACAACAATTGCTTCTTTTTAGCTGTAATTTTATCTAATAACCAAGCAGAGGTCACACCCTCAATAGGTAATTCTCTTGCCGGATATATATCCAACAATAATACTTCATCGAACTTAGATAATGATACTGCAAAATCATCTATAAAATCTCTTGTTCTTGTAAATAAATGTGGTTGAAAAACAACCAATACTTCATCATTAGGATACATTTCACGAACTGCATTTTCAACTGCATTTATTTCTGTAGGATGATGTGCATAATCATCAATTAAAACCATATCTTCAGTTTTAATCTTATACGCAAAACGCCTTTGAACTCCCGAAAAACTTCCTAATTGAGTTTTAATCACTTCCAATTCTACACCATACACATCAGCTAACGCCAAGGCCGCAAGTGCATTCATTATATTATGTTTTCCAGGTAACGAAAACACAACATCTTTTATAGTATCTTTAGGAGTTGTCACATCAAAAACGTAAACCCCATTTGTTATTCTTAAGTTTGAAGCTACATAATCGGCTGCTTCATCAATAGCATAAGTTAACCCATCTACAGGAAGTCCTTTAGCTACAATTAATGTATCAGAAACTTTATTAGAAAAAGCTTGAAATGAATCTAACAACGCTTCATGTTCTCCATAAATATCTAAATGATCTGCATCCATTGATGTAATACACGCTACATTTGGAGATAACTGTAAAAACGAACGATCAAACTCATCTGCTTCCACAACAGATATTTTATCCTTACCTAAAATCAAGTTTGAATTATAATTCTCTGCAATTCCTCCTAAAAAAGCCGTTGCTTCAACTGGTTGCATAATATGGCCTAAAATTGAAGATGTTGTTGTTTTCCCATGCGTACCAGCTACAGCTAAACAATAGGTGTTCTTCGTAATTCCACCTAGAACTTCTGCCCTTTTCAACACATCAAAACCATGATTTTTGAAATAATTAAGTTCTGTATGCTCTTTTGGAATTGCAGGTGTATAAACCACAAGTGAATTCTCTTTCACAAAAACTTCTTTTGGAATTAGATTGATATCATCTTCAAAATGAATCACTATTCCTGAATTTTGCAAATTCTCTGTGATAGGAGAAGGAGTTTTGTCGTAACCCGATACTTTCTTTCCATTTGCATGAAAATAACGAGCTAAAGCACTCATTCCTATACCTCCTATACCAATAAAATAGACACTATGTATATCTTTTAAATTCACTTACTCTATTAATCGTTCTATTTCGTTTACGATGCGATTTGTAGCATCTGGCAACGCTAATTCCTTTATATTTTCACTTAAACTCTCCTGTTTCCCCTTATCTCTTAATAATGTTTCAAACACTACAGGAAAGGTATTCAGTTCATTCTCTCTCAACAATATTGCTGCATGCTTATCTACAATAGATTTTGCATTTTTTGTTTGATGATCCTCAGCTACATTTGGGGAAGGAATAAATACTACTGGCTTTCCTACAATACATAACTCCGAAACTGAACTTGCTCCTGCTCTAGAAATCACAAAATCAGCAGCAGCATATGCTAAATCCATTCGATTCAAAAATTCATGGACTTGTACATTTTCATTTTCGTATGTTTTATATTCTTCATAATATAATTTACCACACTGCCAGATCACTTGTACTTCTTGTTTCTTAAAAAAATCAAGTTCAGTAGCTATTAATTGATTAATTCTTCTTGCTCCTAAGCTTCCTCCAATAACTAAAATCGTTTTTTTAGTTGTTTCCAAACCAAAAAATGCCTGAGCTTCTTCTCTTTTGGTATGAATCAACAATAAATCTTGTCGAACAGGATTTCCTGTTTTTACAATTTTATCTAACGGAAAGAATCGCTCTAAATTATCATAAGCAACACAAATCTTTTTTGCTTTTTTACTCAATAATTTATTTGTTATGCCTGGATAAGAATTTTGTTCTTGAACCACAGTAGGAATACCCTTCCTATTCGCCATTAGTAATGACGGACCACTGGCAAAACCTCCAGTACCGATAACAACATCGGGCCTAAACTTTCGTATTATATTATTCGCTTTCCATAAACTACTTACTAACTTTAGCGGAAAGAGTAAATTTTTAAATGTTAACTTCCTTTGAATACCCGAAATCCACAACCCTTTAATTTCATAACCTGCTTTGGGCACCTTTTCCATTTCCATTTTACCTTTGGCACCAATAAACAAAATACGTGCAGTTGGGTAGCGTAACTTTATTTCGTTAGCTATCGCTATTGCAGGATAGATATGACCTCCTGTTCCTCCTCCACTTACTATAATGTTTATTGATTTTTCCATTGTCACTTTATTTATAAGGTTTCATGTAAAATATCTAACGGATTATCATTTAAAATTGATTCTTCTGTATCATTTTTCGAAGCGCTTACGCTTAACACCATTCCTAATGCAAAACAGGTCATCCAAATTGATGTTCCTCCACTACTAATGAGCGGTAATGTTTGACCAGTAACTGGAAATAAATTTACAGCTACAGCCATATTAATAATGGCTTGAAAAATGATCGGCAAACCTACGCCAATTACTAATAAAGTTGCAAAAATTGTTGTTGCTTTTTTTGCTGCAATTATTATCCTGAATAACAGCAAGAAATACATAAAAATAACCAATAGCGCCCCCATCATTCCATATTCTTCGACAATAATTGCATAAATAAAATCTGAAGACGACTGTGGAAGAAAATTTTTCTGCACACTTTTTCCTGCCCCTTTACCAAAAGGTCCACCTGTTGCTATGGCTATTTTCGCTTTCTCTACTTGATAATTTTCAGGCTGATTTTCTGAATTAAAAAAACCATCAATTCTACTTTCCCAAGTTGCCAATCTGTTAGGCATCGCATCTGGAAATGCTTTTATCACTAAAATAAATAAGCCTAATGCTATAATACCTATACCTAAAATATTTGCAATATACTTTAACGGATACCCCCCTATAAAACTCAACATGATAACCATTGAAAATATAATTGCTGTAGTAGAAAAGTTTGCAGGTAAAATCAACATTAAAATCAAACCTACTGGCAACCACAACTGCAATAAACTTTCCTTAAAAACTATTTTCTTTTCTTTATTTTTTGCTAAATAACGAGCTACATATACCAAAATTACCAACCCTGCTAATGTTGATGTTTGAAAACCAACCCCTACAAAGGGAATTCGTATCCATCTACTTGCATTAGCTCCACCAATCGTGGTTCCCTGAGCAATTGTTACTACTAGTAATAGTAAAACTATAGGCAACATTAACACCGAACCTCCACTAAAATATCGATATGGGATTTTATGCACTCCATATAATATCCCAAACCCCATAAGCAATAGTACAATATGCTTCACTAAATGTCCTGTTGTTGATCCATTTCCAACAACATACACTAAGTTTGTACTTGCACTATACACAGGCATGAAAGAAAGAATTGCTAAAATCGCAACTATAGCCCAAATAGCCCTATCTCCTTTTATATGTTTAAATATGGTTTTCAATAGTTATAAACTTCTTACAGCACTTTTAAATTGACGCCCTCTATCTTCATAATTTTCAAACAAATCAAAACTAGCACAAGCTGGCGATAACAATACAGTATCCCCTTTTTGGGCTATTTTGTGAGAAACCTTAACTGCCTCCTGAGCACCTGCAGTTTCCACAATAATATCAACAACGTTTTGAAACGTCTCTATAATCTTCTGATTATCTAACCCTAAACACACGATTCCTTTCACCTTCTCTCTAACCAAAGGCAATAAATCAGTGTAATCATTTCCTTTATCTACACCTCCTACAATCCAAACCGTTGGCGTATCCATACACTCTAAAGCATAAAATGTTGCATTCACATTCGTAGCCTTACTATCATTAACATAATTCACGCCTTCAATTTTCACTACTTTTTCCAAACGATGCTCAGCCCCTTCAAAACTCGACATACTTTCTGTTATTCTATTATTACGTACTTGTAATAGTTTAGAGGCTAACATTGATGCCATTGCGTTTTTTGTATTGTGCTTTCCTTGTATCGTTAAATAAGATTTATCCATTATAAATTCTTCGTCGTTTATTCTAATTATTATTGTATCATCCTTAACAAATGCTCCATATTTCAATTCTTTGGTAATTGAAAATGGAACTAATTTTGATTGAACAGGATGTTTATTCAACCAATCCGCTATTACTTCATCATCAGCATCATAAATCAAAAAATCTTCTTTTGTTTGATTCATTGCTATTCTGAATTTTGAAGCTATATATTTATTAAAATCATAATCATACCTATCGAGGTGATCTGGAGTAATGTTAGTAATCATTGCTATATGACAACGGAAAGAATTTATTCCATCCAATTGAAAACTACTTAACTCTAACACGTAATTTTCATAATTTTGTTCTGCTACTTGCTTTGCAAAACTATCTCCAATATTCCCTCCCATTCCAACGTTTAATCCACCATTTTTCAAAATATGATGTGTTAACATTGTTGTGGTTGTTTTTCCATTTGAACCAGTAATACCAACAATAGTGGCATTTGTATATTCTCCTGCGAATTCTATCTCTGAAACCACACTAATTCCTTTTAGCAACAGCTCTTGAATTAGCGGTACTTTATCTGGAATACCTGGACTTTTCATTACCACATCAGCATTAAAGATTTCATCCTCCGTATGCTTATTTTCCTCAAAATCTATTTCATTAAATTCAAGAACCTTTTTATATTTTTCTGTAATTGCCCCTTTATCAGAAACAAAAACATCAAATCCTTCTTTTTTACCTAGAATAGCCGTTCCTACCCCACTTTCTCCTCCTCCTAAAACAACCAATTTTTTCATTATCTCAGTTTCAACGTTACAATTGTAAATACAGCAAGTAGAATTCCAACAATCCAAAAACGAGTTACAATTTTACTTTCGTGATAATTCAATTTTTGATAATGATGATGTAAAGGCGACATTTTAAAAATTCGTCTCCCTTCTCCATATTTCTTTTTCGTATACTTAAAATATGATACTTGTAATATCACTGATAAGTTTTCTACTACGAAAATTCCTGCCAACAAAGGCAGTAAAAGCTCTTTACGAATTGCAATAGCAATAACCGCTATAATACCACCTATCGTTAAACTTCCTGTATCCCCCATAAAAACCTGAGCAGGATATGTATTATACCATAAAAACCCTATTAACGCTCCTGCAAAAGCAGCAACAAAAACTGTCATTTCTCCAGAATTCGGGATATACATCACATCTAAATAATCCGCAAAAATTATATTCCCAGAAACCCATGTGAAAATTGCCAAGGTCACCACCATAATCGCCGAAGAACCCGCTGCTAAACCATCAATTCCATCCGTTAAATTTGCTCCGTTAGAAACACCAGCAACTATAAACACGACAATAGGAATAAAAATCAACCATGCATACTTTTCGTAGCCTTCACCTAAAAAACTCAACGCCTTTGCATATTCCAATTCATTATTTTTCAAGAAAGGCACTGTTGTTTTTGTAGATTTATGAGCATCGCTAAACACTTTTTTCTTACCATTTTCCAACATCACCTGCTCCTGTTGTGGCAACTGCTCTTTAATAGTAACACCATCATTAAAGTATAATATTGACCCTACTATAATCCCTAAGCCAACCTGACCAATAATTTTAAATTTTCCTTTTAACCCGGCTTTATCTTTTTTAAATACTTTTATATAATCATCAGTAAAACCAATCAACCCCATCCAAACTGTAGTTATCAATAAAATAAGCACATAAATATTTTCAAGCTTAGCTAGTAAAAGTACTGGTACCAAAGTGGCTAATATTATTATCACTCCTCCCATTGTTGGCGTACCACTCTTTTGCATCTGACCTTCTAACCCTAAATCTCTAATACTTTCACCAACCTGTTGCTTTCTCAAAAAATTAATAATTCTTTTTCCGAAAATTGTAGAAATCAACAATGACAATATGAAAGCTGTAGCAGAACGAAAAGTGATAAACTGAAACACACTTGCTCCAGTCAGATTGAATTCATTTTCTAAATACTCAAATAGGTAATACAACATTCTTTATATATTTTTTAGTTGATTAAAACAATGTTTCACTTCTTCCATATCATCAAAATGATGACGCTCACCATTTACTTCTTGATAATTTTCATGTCCTTTTCCTGCAATCAAAATAATATCTCCAGACTGCGCTAATCTACAAGCTGTTTTTATAGCTTGTCTTCTATCTACTATTGCTATTGTTTTCCTATAATTCTCAGGAGTAACACCAACTTCCATATCATCAATAATCACCTGAGCATCTTCTGTTCTTGGATTATCTGATGTAAAAACTGCTTGATCACTTAACAAAGAAGCGATATTCGCCATTTTAGGTCGCTTCGTTTTATCCCGATCACCCCCACATCCTACAACAGTAATTACCTGTTCATTTCCAGTCCTAATATTATTTATTGTTTCAAGAACATTTTTCAAAGCATCTGGCGTATGTGCATAATCAACTATAGCTGTAATTTTATCTTTAGAAACAATATACTCAAAGCGACCACTAACACTTTGTAACTCACTAATTGCACGTAAAACTTCAATCTTCTCTAGCCCCAACAACTCACTCACTCCGTGAATTGCCAAGAGATTATAAGCATTAAAATCACCTATTAATTTTGACCAAAGCTCAACTCCATTTATCGTAAGAAGAGAACCCGAAAAACTTTTTTCTAAAATCTTAGCTTTAAAATCAGCTAGTGTTTTTAATGCATATGACTTTTTTCTCGCCTTTGTATTCTGAAGCATTATTTGCCCATTCTTATCATCTATATTTGTTAATGCAAAAGCATTTTTAGACAAACCATCAAAGAATGATTTTTTCACATCCCTATACTCCGCAAATGAATTGTGATAATCTAAATGATCATGAGATAAATTTGTAAATACAGCACCTTCAAAAACTAAACCTTCAATTCGCTGTTGATGAATTCCATGCGAACTCACCTCCATAAAACAAAATTCAACACCTTGACTCACCATTTCCGATAAGTACTTATTAATCGTTAATGAGTCTGGAGTTGTATGTGTAGCTTTATATTCTAATTCATCTACCATTACTTTAACCGTAGACAATAAACCTGCACAATACCCTAGTTTTTTAAACAATTGATACAACAACGTTGTCACTGTCGTCTTTCCATTAGTACCTGTAACCCCTATTAATTTGATTTTACCCGAAGGGTTATCATAATAATTAGACGCTATATTCGCCAATGCTTTGTTTGTATTATCAACCTCAACATATACAACACCCTCTTTTTTATTTTCAGGAACAACTTCACAAACAATAACTTTTGCCCCTAAATCAATTGCTTTATCTATAAATTTATGACCATCAACAGTAACTCCTCGCTGTGCAATAAACAAATCGTTTTCAACAACCTTCCTACTATCAAAAACAACATTAGCAATCTCAATATTTGTATCACCAAATACCGAATTCACACCTACCTTATATAATATGTCTTTAACTATTTTCAATTATGATAGTTTTAAATATACTGTAGCTCCTTTTCGAACTTTCACCCCTTTATTAATAGACTGCTCTCTTACTTTACCCATTCCAGAAACACTCACTTTTAGCCCCATATTTTCTAGAATTGAAATTGCATCCATAGCAGACATACCTACTACTTTTGGCATAATTGTTTTATACCTATTTATAATATCGTAATAGGTATTATAATCTTTACTTACAGATGCTGTAACTACAGAATCTGTAACCTTTTGCACACTAGAAGGCGTTGATGTATAAATCTTATGCGCAATCTCTTTAAAAACAGGAGCTGCAACCTTAGCTCCATAATACCCCTTTAAAGGATCTGGCTCGTGTATCACCACAATACAAGAATACTTTGGTTGATCTACAGGAAAAAAACCAGCAAAAGACGCTACATATTTTTTATTTGAATAATACCCACCTTCATACTTTCCTTCTTTATTCTTTTTTCTTGGAATCCATTTTTTTGCAGTCCCTGTCTTACCAGCCATTGAAAAATTTGGAGAATATATTTCTTCAGCAGTTCCTTTCTTAACTACATTTTCCATAATTTTCTTCACCTTATTTATCGTAGATTTTTTAGCTATCTTCTTTTTCAAAACAATTTTATCAAACTTCTCAACAGTCTTACCTCCAACCTTCAACTCTTTAACAAACCGAGGCTTTACCAACTCCCCATTATTAGCCACACCATTATAAAACATTAAAATTTGCAATGGAGTTAGAGAAACCCCATAACCCCAAGCCATCCATTCTAAAGCAATAGGATTCCAACGATCTGTCTTTGGCAACGGAATAATCGGCTTACCTTCCCCTACTATACGAACCCCCGTTTGCTTATCTAAACCAAATTGACGCATCCTTTTAATAAACTTATTAGGGTTATGATCATAATTTTTTCGGATTGCTTTTACAATACCAACATTAGAAGAAACCTCAAAAACCCTAGCTAAAGAGATCTTACCATATCCTTCCCAATTACTATCTTCTACTTTTTTATTATTGATAAAAATCTTTCCTTTTTCTGTATCAATAACATCAGAAGTATCCGCTACATTATCTTCCAAAGCCGCCATTAAACTCGCTAACTTAAATGTAGAACCTGGTTCATGACTTTCCCAAACCGCATAATTCCTTTTTTCATAATATTTTCCACTAGATGTTCTACCTAGATTAGAGATTGCTTTAATTTCACCTGTTGCTGCCTCCATAACAACAGCACAACCATGATCTGCTTCAAAATACTCTAATTGCTTTAACAAGGCATAATGTGTGATATCTTGAATATTAACATCTATTGTCGTAATTACATCTTTACCGTCTTCTGGCTCTTTTTCATTAATATCTCTTAACGGTTTCCATTGTCCTTTAGCTATTTTTTGTTTTACTCTCCATCCGTTCTCACCTTTCATATACTCAGAAAAAGCACCTTCAATACCCGCCCCACCTCTATGATCGCTATACCCTATTGTTCGCTCAGCTATTTTCCCTATTGGATGCTCTCTTACTGTTTTTTGCTCTGCTATAAAACCTCCACGATACACTCCCAATCTAAACATTGGGAAATTTCTCATTTTAGCATAATCATTATACCCTAACCCTCTAGCGATTAACAAATACTTATTCTTTCTGCTTCTAGCATCACGTATTTTTTTCTCATAATACTGCGGAGTCTTACCTAACATAGTAGACAGCTCTTTAGTTAGCGCTGCTATATATTTTTCAAAATCTCTTTCTCGAACAGAAACAGGATCCATTCTAACTGTATAACTAGACACAGAGGTCGCTAACAAGTTCCCATCTGACGCATAAACATTCCCTCGATTTGCCGCTATAGTATCATTTTTAATATTTCTCTCTATCGCCATCTTTTTATAGCGCTCACCTTTCACATATTGCAGTTCAAAAACCTTCCCCCCTATAACCAACAAAAAAAGCGACATTAACACCGCAACTACGTACAACTTGTTTAATATGCTTTTCTTTATTACTGACAAATTTTTTTATTTTACTTAACTATTACTTTAATTTTCTGTGGCGGCTCTTGAGCCGGCTCTAACCCCGTAGGAATTACTTTTTTCCGAATTGCACTTTCTAATTTCATCCGCATTAGTATTGTACTTGTATCAACATACTCTGCTCGTAATTCTCTTTTTCGCTTATTCAACTCTGCTATTCTAACCACCTTTTCATCTATTGAATGCGCACTCCAAATCATCACCAACAAAAGACTTACAATAAACAATATAATCTTCCAGTTTTTAGCTGCAGAATCATCAGTTAAAAAACTACCTCGCAACACATCATATATACCTCCTGAACCTTCCATTACCTTCATACTTTTGTTGCAATTCTTAACTTAGCACTCCTTGCCCTATTATTCTGAGCTACTTCCTCATTCGTTGGTATGATTAACTTTCCAACTTTTTTCAATGGAACACTTATATTTCCATAAAAATCTTTTTCCGGCTCTCCTTCAAACAACCCCGTTCTTATAAATCGCTTCACCAACCTATCCTCCAAAGAATGATATGAGATCACACTCAACCTACCATCATCATTTAACAACTCAGGAATTTGCATTAAAAATTCCTTCAACACTTCCAACTCCTCATTAACCTCTATTCTAATCGCCTGATATATTTGAGCCAAAATCTTATGCTCTTTCATTTTTGGTAAAAAACGCCTCAACACCTCTTTTAACTCAAAACTTGTTTCAATTCTTTTTTCCCCTCTCGAAGCTACCAATGTTTTTGCTATAGCTCTAGCATTCCTTAACTCTCCATAATAATACAACACGTTAGCCAACTTCGATTCTTCATAATCATTCACAACTTCCTTTGCTGAAATCTTAGCAGCTTGATTCATCCTCATATCCAACTCACCATCGTATCGTGTAGAAAAACCTCTTGAAGCCTCATCAAACTGATGAGAAGAAACCCCTAAATCAGCCAAAACACCATCAACCTTCTTCACTCCGTAAAACCTCAAAAAACGACTCACGTACCTAAAGTTCTCTTCAATCAAAACAAACCTTTCATCTTCAATTAAATTCCTTGTTGCATCAGCATCCTGATCAAAACCAAAAAGCCTGCCCTTAGCACCCAACCGTTTCAATATCTCTTTGGAATGCCCTCCGCCCCCAAACGTGACATCCACATAAACACCATTCTCTTTTATATCAAGCGCATCAACACTTTCTTTCAACAACACCGACTCGTGATAACTACTCATCTATTTCAATATTTCCCATTACCTCTTCTGCTAAATCACCAAAATCCAAAGCTGAATCTTCAATAACACTCTCGTATTTTTCTTTATCCCAAATCTCAATAATATTTACCGCACTAGAAAGCACTACTTCTTTCTTTATACCAGCAAACAACGATAAATCCTTAGGAATCAAAACCCTTCCAGTCGCATCAACTTCAATAACTTTAACACCTGCTGTAAACCTTCTTATGAAATCATTATTTTTTTTCACAAAACGATTTAACTTATTAATCTTACTCATCATCGTATTCCACTCCTGCATTGGATACAACTCCAAACACGACTGAAAAACAGAACGTTTAATCACAAAACCTTCCTGCAACACAGGAGACAACTGCTTTTTCAAGCCTGAAGCCAGCATTAGCCGACCTTTTGCGTCAGCTTTACATTCATATGTCCCAATAAGGTTTATCACGTTTAACTATATAGTAATATTCAAAAATATAAATTTTTTACCACTTTTTACCACTTTTTACCACATTGTTAATAACTTATACCACTTGAATATAAAGAACCATATACACTGAATGTTAAGCCTCTTGAAAACCACTACTCAAAAAGAAAATTGACTTATAACAAAAAAGGTTTATTTTTGCGATGAGCCAAATGTTAGCTAATGACAGATTTTTTAAAGAAAGAAGATAAGTTTACTTATGCAGAAGCCGGTGAAGGGAGACCTATAATTGTTTTGCATGGTTTAATGGGTGCTTTAAGTAATTTTGACAACACTCTTCATTATTTTTCTGAAAGAAACTACAAAGTTCTAATACCAGAACTTCCTTTATACACTCTACCTTTGTTAAAGACAAACGTTAAGAATCTTGCCGAATTTCTGCATGATTTCATTGAGTTTAAAAACTTAAAAGACGTTGTTCTATTGGGTAATTCTTTAGGCGGACATATCGCCTTATATTACATCAAACATTACCCACAAGATGTAGCCGCTTTAGTATTAACTGGAAGCTCTGGATTATACGAGAATTCTATGGGGAATAATTACCCTAGAAGAGGAGATAAAGAGTTTGTACGCACAAAAACTCAAGAAGTTTTTTATGACAAATCTATCGCTACGGAAGAATTAGTAGATCAAGTTTATGATGTCATAAACGATAGAAATACACTCGTAAAAACATTAGCCATTGCCAAAAGTGCTGTACGACATAATATGGCTAATGATTTACCTAACATGCAACAACCTACATGTCTAGTTTGGGGTAAAAACGATACAGTCACCCCTCCAGATGTAGCCGAAGATTTCCATAAACTACTACCAGACAGCGATTTATTTTGGGTAGACAAATGTGGACACGCAGCAATGATGGAGCATCCTGAAGAGTTCAACAAAATACTTGATAATTGGTTTAAAGAACGAAATATTTAAGCAATGAAAATAAAATCTGCTGAATTCGTAATGAGTAACAGTAATGTTATAAATGCGCCGAAAGATAGAATTCCAGAGTATGCTTTTATTGGTCGTTCTAACGTAGGTAAATCATCATTAATTAACATGTTAATGGAGCGAAAGAAGTTAGCTAAAACTTCTGGAACCCCTGGAAAAACACAACTCATAAATCATTTTAAAATAAATGATGAGTGGTTTTTAGTTGATTTACCTGGTTATGGTTATGCCAAAGTCTCTAAGAAAAAAAGAACTATTTTTCAATATTTTATCGAGAACTATTTCAAAGAAAGAGAGCAATTGGTATGTGCATTTGTTTTAGTAGACAGCAGACATGACCCTCAAAAAATAGATTTAGAGTTTATGCGTTTCTTAGGTGAAAATAACATCCCTTTTGCTATAATTTTCACAAAAGCAGATAAATTACCTAGTTCTAAATTAAACAAGCAATTACTTTCTTACAAAAGAAAATTACTACAACATTGGGAAAGTTTACCAGTAAACTTTTTAACCTCATCTTCAAGTAAACTTGGAAGAGATGAAGTATTAAATTTCATCAATCAAGTAAATAAAGATGTAGCTGACAACTTTAAATAGAACATCAGATGCTCTCCACAAAAGATAATCTCCAAGTACTTCATGAAGACAATCATCTTATAATTGTTAACAAACGATCTGGAGATATTGTACAAGGAGACAAAACCGGAGACAAACCTCTAAGTGATGTTGTTAAAGAATATATCAAAGAAAAATACAATAAACCTGGAAATGTATTTCTAGGAACTGTTCATAGATTGGATCGACCTACTTCTGGTATTGTAATTTTTGCCAGAACTTCTAAAGCTTTGGAACGTTTAAATAAAATGCTTCGTGAAAAGCAAATAGAAAAAACGTATTGGGCCGTAGTAAAAGGACACTTGAATTTACAGCAACAAACTTTAACTAACTTTTTAAAGAAAAACCCAAAAACAAATAAATCTAAGGCCTATTTAAAAGAAATTTCAGGTAGTAAAAAAGCAATTTTACATTATACTGTGTTAAGAAAGCTCGATCGTTATTCATTAGTTGAAATAGATTTAGAAACCGGTAGACACCATCAAATCAGATGCCAATTATCTACAATTGGCCACCCTATAAAAGGAGACTTAAAGTACGGGTTTCCAAGAAGTAACAAAAACGGAAGTATTCATTTACATGCTAAAAAAATAAAATTCATTCACCCTGTAAATAAAGAAGAAATCAGTATTGATTCACCTACACCTACAGCAGATAGCATTTGGGATGCTTGTAACTAATTTGTATCTTTAAATACAAATTCCTCTACACATCATGAAAGCATTAAAATATTTGTTAGTATTTTCTATACCACTAACTGTTTACATTTCTTTTACTTCTTCTGGTTGGATGACATTTATTACTTTAATTTATGTCTTTGGAATTGTACCGCTTGCTGATTTTTTTTTAACCGTTGATGCAAAGAACTTTGACAAAGAACAGGAAGAAATAGAAAAAAACAATAAACTTTATTCATTAATACTCTACTTAACTTTACCCACTCAAGCTTTCTTTTTAGTTTGGTTTTTATTTATAATCGACACTACAACAACGAGCATTGACTTAATTGGTAAAATTTCTGCTATGGGTATTATGTGTGGTGTGGTAGGAATTAATGTTGGACATGAATTAGGGCATCGACAAAATAGGTTTGAACAGTTTTTAGGTGAGCTTTTGCTTTTAACATCTTTAGAAACTCATTTCCTACCTTACCATAATGCTGGACATCATTTTAATGTTGCTACACCTGAAGATGCTGCAACTGCCAAAAAAAATGAACCTTTATATACTTTTTGGTTTCGATCTCAGATTATGAGTTATATTGAAGCTTGGAAAATTGAAAGTAACAGGCTTTTGGCCGCTGAAAAGAAATGGTTCAACATCCAAAATAGAATGATTATTTATACAATAGCGCAAACTTTCTTAGTAACTTCAATATATGTTTTCTTTGGTAGTATGGTTATGTTCTATTTTTTAATCGCAGCTACTATGGGAATTCTATTGTTAGAAACTGTTAACTATATAGAACACTACGGGCTACTGAGGCAGAAAAATAAATTTGGAAGATATGAACGTGTAAAACACACACATTCATGGAATTCTAACCACGTAATAGGCAAGCTTGTGTTATTCAATTTATCAAGACATTCTGATCATCATTATAACGGAAGCAAGCATTATCAAATTTTGAAATCGCTTCCTGAAAGCCCACAAATGCCTACAGGTTACCCCGGAATGATGCTTTTATCACTCATTCCACCTTTATGGTTTAAACTAATGAACAAAAAATTACAAGAGATATAACCTTATGATTGACACAGCAACTACTGCAGCAATACCTCAATTGGTTACAGCACAAAAGCACTTCTTTTCTACACAACAGACTAAAGATGTCTCTTTTAGAAAAAAGAGTTTACAAAAACTATTAACTGAGATTACACGACGAGAAAATGATATCTTAAAAGCCTTGCATAATGATTTTAAAAAATCAGAATATGAAGCTGTTATGACTGAAACTGGCATTGTAATTTCTGAATTAAAAATGATGATTAAAAACGTAAACTCTTGGTCTAAACCAAAGCGTGTACGTCCTGCATTATTAAATTTCCCTTCATCAGCGAAAATACATTCAGAACCTTACGGAACTACATTAATAATAGCACCATGGAACTATCCGTATCAATTAGCTTTTTCTCCTTTGGTAGGCGCGGTTGCTGCTGGTAATACTGTAGTTTTAAAACCTTCTGAACTGACACCTCATACAAGTACTATTTGTAAAGAAATTATTGAAGCTGTATTTGATAAAAAACATGTTGCAGTAGTTGAAGGTGGTATTCCTGAATCTCAACAGCTTTTAGCACAACGCTGGGACTATATTTTCTTTACTGGAAGTGTTCCTGTTGGAAGAATAGTAGCAAAAGCTGCGGCAGAGTTTATTACTCCAGTTACTTTGGAACTTGGAGGTAAAAGTCCGTGTATTGTAGATGATACCGCAAAAATTAAACTTGCTGCCAAACGAATTGTTTGGGGTAAATTTATAAATGGCGGACAAACTTGTATTGCTCCAGATTATTTATTGATTCATAAAAAAGTAAAAGATCAATTTATTACACATTTCAAAGAAGAAATCAAAAATGCTTATGGTGAAAATCCGGAAGAATCAGAAGATTTTCCAAGAATTGTAAATACTAAGAATTTTGATCGCTTACATAAAATGTTTGAGAACCAATCTTTTTTAGTTGGAGGAAAAACTAATAGAGAAGACAGATACATCGCGCCTACTCTAATAGACGAACCCGCAATCGATAGCGAAGTGATGCAAGGTGAAATTTTCGGACCTATTTTACCTGTTATCTCTTATGAAACTGAAGAAGATTTAAACCAAATCATCAGTAATTATGACAAACCTCTTGCTTTTTATGTTTTTACAGGCAAGAAGACTTTTGCTAAACAATTGATCCAAAAATATTCTTTCGGAGGCGGAACTATTAATGATACAACGGTTCATTTTGCTAATCATAATTTACCTTTTGGTGGAGTTGGTGAAAGTGGAATTGGAGGGTACCATGGAAAACAAACATTTGATACTTTTTGCCACAAAAAGGGAGTTGTTACCCGAGGGAATTGGCTTGATATCACCACGAGATATGCTCCTTATAAAGGAAAGTTAAAACAGTTAAAAACCTTATTAAAATTCGGATAACAGTTATGAATCAAAAAAGCGTTAGTGAAGCCATTGCCTACAGAAGATCTGTTCGTGTTTATGATGATGAACAAGAAATTAAAACTTCTGTGGTAAAAAAATGTATTGAACAAGCCACGTTAGCTCCCAATAGTAGCAACATGCAATTATGGGAATTTTACCATATCACCTCAAAATCGACAATTGAAAAACTTATACCTTTGTGTTTCAATCAAAATGCTGCAAAAACAGCACAACAATTGGTTGTTGTAGTAGTACGCAAAGATTTATGGAAAAAAAGAGCCAAAGCGAACTTAGCTTATTTAGATAAAGTATACCCTCCAAAACCTAAAGGAGAACAATCGAGTAGAGAAAAATTTGCTAAAAACTATTACAAAAAGCTCATTCCATTTGTTTACAACGATTTTTTAGGTATTCTTGGATTCTTTAAATATGTAACGGTTTTAATTTCTGGGCTATTTAAACCTATGTATCGTGAAGTTAGAAGTAAAGACATGCGAATTGTAGCTCACAAAAGCGCTGGATTAGCCGCGCAAACTTTTATGCTAGGCATGGCTGGTGAAGGCTATGATACTTGCCCAATGGAAGGTTCTGACACTTGGCGAGTAAAAAAAGCATTAGGTTTACCTTTTGGAGCAGAAATAAACATGATTATTTCTTGCGGAATTAGAAAACCTGAAGGTGTTTACGGCAAACGATTCAGAGTACCTTTTGAAGAAGTTTATAAGGAAATTTAGATGTAAAATATTTTACGGTTATTTTATCAATTTGAATACATGTCTCCAATGTATTTTTATCTGGATTTCATCAAAATTATTAACAATAACAAGATCTCGATTTTGGTTTATCTTGAACGATAGTCAAAAGACACAACCTGAAAGCGAAAAATTATTTTAAAGTTTTTTTGCCATGTACTAAGAACAATTTCCTACAATTTATTTGCTACAAAATAGTATATTGAACCAAAATTTTGCTAGGTAAAATTTCTTAGAGAATATTCACTTTTAGAATATCAAAAAAACAAACACATTTTTTTAAATTAAAATCGCATTATTAATGATAGAAAGTTAACAATTACAATAAATTAACCCAAACAAAAAGAAACTCTATAAACACTCAGAAATACATGAATTAAACTATAAAAAATGATAAAAAAAATTGTCGTGTTCACTTTTACAACCTTATTAATAAGCTGTAGCACACACCAAGAAAAAGACAAAAAAAGCACAATTAATTTTGAAGTAAATAAAGGAACAGAATTTTTAATAACTGCATTTAATCTAGCTATAGAAAAAGAAGTTTCAGATGAGTACAAGCCTTGTGAAACCTCATACACAAAGAACATAAACTCTTATTTTACTCCATTTAAAGATCATCCTTTTTTACAATACATTTTTGACAATGTTAACTCTGGAACGGCATTTGCCAGTTTAGGTCTATCTATTATTGACTTCCAAAAAATGGAGTTTTCACCAGATATAAAAACTGATATAATTAAAGAAAAAATATATAGCTCAGATATTGAAAAATTTAAAAAGCTAGCCGCTAGTTTTTATAAGGACACCAACTTTGAACAGTTTTTCAATCAAAACAAAAGCTATTACAAAAACGCTATTTCAAAAATTCAAGAACAAGTTCAAGAAGAAAAGATATTTCAAAAAATCAAAGACTTTTACCAAGATAAAAGACAAGGGTTAGAATTTTTAGTATTTGTAGAACTAACAAATAATAGCGAGAGTCAAGCAGTTGACTTTTATGACAATTACAACCCAAAGAAAAGAGCCATAACTTTAGGTAATTTTTGTGAATTAGGTTCTAAGAGTACTCCTGAAAATACGATCTTAGATGTAAAAAATTATCGAGATATTTTATGTCATGAGATTTCTCATTTGTATACCACTAGTTTATTTTTAGATAAGTATATTGGAACTTTAAACGATTTTAAACCTTTATTTAGCACCAAACTAAGCGACATTCAAATAAAAGATCAAATAGATCATTATATTATCTATCCATTACAAGGAATTTTGAGTAAAAAAATTTATAATAATTTGAGAATGGATTCTATTTTTAGAACTCAAGTCAAAGATGTAAGAAAAGATATTTATTTACATTTTTCGAACTACGATCCAAAAGGTAATATTTCATTTGAAAGCTACTATAAAGAAGCTATTGAACTTATAAGAAAAGCTGCAACGAGAAAAATAAAAGAGCATAAAGAATAACTAAAAAACATAGTATGAATCTAGAATCTATTAAAACAAAATTACAGACAACATTTATTTATCATTCAGAAACTGACATTTTAGATTTTAAAAGTGTAATTGGCTATGACAAACAATTTAGATGGAGTTGGTTCGCTACGCAGTTAAATACTTTTATTGTAGCTACTGATTTTGGTGATCAGGAGATCGATGTAAACTTAATTGAGAATCATCTAAGTGCTTCATTTAAATTTTCTAAGAAAAACTATACAGGCTGGCCTAGAGGTCTTCAATCTGGAGTTGGGGTGGTATCTATTTTAATATCAACTAACATTTCTGAACAAGCAAAAGAATATTGTCTAAAATTAAAATCTGGAAAAAAATGGGCTGGTTTCACTATCCCAGTGGTTCATAATTCAACCACTCAGGAAACATTCTATTTTGAGAAAAATCCTATGTGGGGAAGAATTTATTACCCACATTTTAAAAAATTAATTCACAATTTAAAATAGTTGGTACTTTTAGGTTCTTTTTAAGGTTGTTATTGAAATTTCTTGAAGTATCAAATAACAAAACTCAATAATCAAACACTACTCGAATGAAGCAATTATTAATCTTATCTTTAATTATTTTGTGTTTTTGGTCTTTAACAACAACATTAAAACACATATAGCTTTAAAAGAAACTAGTTCAAAAATGAGAACCATGAGTTTAGTTATAAACGCAATAACTTTATTGTTTTTTTTAAAAAATTGACCTATTAGACAAGATTCATAAATCAGGAAACATTATAGTACTTTTATACACAAAACTATCACATCTAACACTCTAATCACCTCATGAAAAACCTGAAAAACAAAGGATTAATAATCAACACAACAGATATTAAAATAAATACGGATCTACTAGACACTGTAAATAGCAATACTATTTTAACATCTATTTTTCCTAACAAAATTGAAGGGTCATCTGTAGATAATAGTTCTAAATATATTGAATTAGACAAAGAAATCATCAAAACGAATCATTTCTTACTTATGCTTCAATTTGCTTTCAATCAACATAAACCTATTACAATATCACCAGATAATATTTGGTTATTAATATGCCAGGGGTTCTTTGAACACATTAAAATTAATTCGGATATATATAAAAAAACTTTAGGAGTAGATAAAAAGCAAACCATCCAAATCAGGAGAGATGATTTTATCATTGAAAAAGATAATCCATGGGAAGAAATTTTTCCTGAGTTTACAAATGAAATTACACGAACAATTCATGATGATTTATATTCAAATATTGTTTTAGAATTTTCCACATCCTCAAAAAAAGAAATAAGTGCCTTTGAAATAACATTTATGGATTCTATGTCTAGCTTTTTTAATTATGAATTCATATCCCTATGTGGTATTCCACAAATTGAAATTAAGGGATTAATTTCAGATTACACTAAAATGTTAGATGCTTTAGAGGTTTTAAAAGGCTATGATTTGGAATGGTGGATTGATAAAATATATGGTCATATAAAAAAAATCATTGAAGCATTAGAAGGTAAAAATGATATTGATTTTTGGAATTCGATATACAAAGAAAATAACGAATCTGGAGGCCCATACATCACAGGTTGGATTGCTGATTTTTTCCCATATTTAAAGACAAAGATTACAGAAAAAGATGGTAGTGTAGATTACGACAAACAATCTATTTCAAAAGATCAAATCTTAAAAACTATTCGAATTGAAGATTTGAATTTTAATAATTATAGGATTCATAATGTACAAATTAAAAATCCTAGATTAATTGATCCCAATTATTCTAAATTAAAGCTAGATAATTTTCCTTCTGGTATATCAACAGTTCCTTTTAAGTGGAAATATATTAATAAGGAATTAGACATGAGTTTCGTTTCAGGATTTATTGGAATAAAGGAATCTAAAAAAAGTAATACTCTAGAAACTGATATTAACTGGATTGTAACTAGAGCATAAACTATTACAAAGATTCAACACCTACTAGTTTTATATTTTGGGAAAACAATAATTAATAGTTAGAAAAATTTTCTTTACAAATTGTTCTTCATTAAACATATAAGTAAAGTTAAGCATGGTAAACTAATCAATATCCTAACATTTAAAACGATAAAACAATGGCTATTCCTAAAAAAGGATCAAGATTCATTTCTGTGAATTATGTAAATTACAGGTGGTTAATTCGTAGAAAAGCGACCTATAATCAATCTGATTATGGAATTGGAAAATTACATGTCGCGATTGAGCTAAAAGAAACCCCTAGAACTAGTTTGTTTGTTTATACTGATAGAAAACACCCTAATGATATTGATTCAAAAATTGTAAATCCAATAAAACCTTCAGACATTAGTAACTGGATTAAACAAGCATTAAAATTAGGATGGAATCCTTCTGAAAATGGAAACCCATTTCGTACTAAAATTGTCAACGGGAACATAGAATTGGAATAAAAAACACATAATAATTTGTAAATTGCATATGTTAACTAAAACAAGAAAACACAAAATTGTGACACATTTGAAAATCAAAAACTAAGACTCCTCACACCAAATGAGAACTTATCCAGAAAACAGTAAAGAACTAGAAAAAAAACATGGTTTTAGTTTTCCTATAGATAAACAAAAATTAGAAATTATACATGATAACCTAATTTTACGTCATGATCTTGCATTTTTGTTTTTAAAATCAAGAACATTAAACTCTCTCAGCCAACAAAATAAATTTAAAAATGAAGTATTTCTTGATTCTTTTTTAGACAAAAGATTTGATAGTAATGACAGACTTAAAATTTACAACACAATAAAAGATAAAATACCATTACCTGTTAAAGAAGATGAAAAATTGTTTTTATATTATTTACTCCTTCTAATTGGCTTTCTTTTTCCTTGGTTAATTTATTTAATAGTTACTTCTCTAAAAGATTTTTTCATGCTTTTCTCTTTAACAAACCCTAAACTTTTTGTATTTCTATTTTTAGCAGGAACATTGATAACAGCAAGTATTGATTACTTTTTTGGTGATTTTTTCAAAAAAAAACCATCAGTTGATACAGGAGCATTAACAATTAGGGATTTCATTTGTAACATAATCAGTAAGAATAGAAAAGACATTAAAGAAAATTTTGAATTGATTTTCAAGAATGATATTGACAGCTTTAATCAATAAACAATAACAAAAAACACATATAAATTTACGCTATTAAAATGAAAAAACCACATTTAGCTTTTTGGGCTTTAAGCTGCTTTTTAGGAATAATAGGCTTTGTAAATGAAGTTGATTTCACAAGAGTACTTTCAAGAAATATTGATATTCAAGACAATGTATTCATGAAAACAAATCATATAAACCTATACCCTTTAATTGTAATCTGCTTAATTGTATTGGGAACTGTATATTGGATCTTAAAAAAAACAACTATTCCGGTAGTCACTAAACTCAATTGGATTCATTTTATTTTAACTACAGTTGGAATAATTTTCTTAACCTTTCCTAGAATTTTCACGAAAAACACCAATACTATTATGACTAACTCGGTGTATCTTATATTTATAGGGCAATTAATTTTCTTATTAAATATAGGACTCGGAATTGCAAAAAAAATTCGAAATACTAAAACTGATGCTAAATTAAATGAGGAATGAAAATACACTAAAACTACTGCTTCTTTTATTTCTAGTTTCATGTCAAAAACTTGAATTAAAAGAAGATAGAATTATTCAAATTGGAGAAAGACTTACTAGTACCGATTTCACTAATTTTAATTCTGATTTCCCTGATATTGTGACACTTGGAAATAGTTTAAAAAACAAAATGATTGAATTACAAAAGAATACCACAAAATTTAAGATTAATGCTAAAACCTCATACTACAGCCTCCCTTTTGATGTTCAAGTTGACGCTATTTTGAGTATCACTTCTAACCATAGAAAATTAGAAATCAAATTAAAGCATGATAAGGAATTAGACAAATTTCATATACTTGGCTTTGCAACTTTGTATGATATGGATAATACAGCTAAATGATATTTTATTATTTACCTTTTTAATTAACTTTACAATCAAAAATTGTAAATGATAAGTATTACAAAAATAATCTTCTATCTTGGAATTACTCTATTAATATTTTTAGGAGGTAAGCTTATTTATGAATTAATAAAGAAAAGAAAAAGCAACTACTTAAAAACATTAAGACTATTATTTAACTTCATAATAATTCTGACCTTTTGCTATGTAGCTTTTTTAAACCTCGCTTTAATCGTTAGAGTCCCTCACAAAACTATAAGACTTTCTAAATCAAAAAGTTTAAACAATTTACATCAATGGATATTTAAAGAGGAATTAAAAACTATTATGGTTGGGTTAGGAGTTATTCTATTAATTGCCTTTTTTAATTTTTTATATCAAAAAAAAATTGAAAAACTAAATTTAATAGAACCAATAATACACATTACTCTAATTAATTTTTTTATTTTGATTGTATCAATATTTTTAATTCATACAAATGTTTACAATGGTTTATTATATGAATTAGAAATAATTTTTCTATAAATTAGTTGCCTTTAAAACACTTACAAACTAAAGAACGATTATTAAGTTTACTCTAATAAGTGCTAAACTGAGAGTATCTACCAATAAATCAAATTCTAAATGAACAATTATAATAGAGCACAAACAATAGATACATATTTTGAACGGATAGATACGGGTGAATTAGAATTTTCTAAACTTAGAAAAACACTTGAAGCTAATTATATAGAGAAAAGTGAAATTGATGCAATTGTGCCTATAATCGATCGAAAGCTAATTAGAGCAGTAGAAATAAGATCCGAACAAAAACAAGGTAAAAACTTATTTTATGGAGGGTTACTCCTTGCTAGCATTGGGCTGGTTATTACTGTTGGTACACTCACCGGATTAATTGATTTGAATGGAATTGGTATTATTGCTTATGGACCAATCGCAGGTGGTTTAATTACCTGTTTAGTTGGAAAGGCTAAGATGAACAGAACTTATTAAAACTACTTTCTAATCATTAAAAACAATGGGGATATTTAATATGTTCAAAAAGAAAAAAAAGGAACAAATTTCAACCACTGATAATGGAATCTTAGGCCCTACATTTCTTGATAATTTCACCAAACCTATTGAAAACCCAAAAAACTTATATTCGCATGAATGGAGAAGAAAATTAAAATCTACTTCTGGGGAAACCAAATTTAGAATAAAGTATTACGGAACACGCCATGAAACATACACAAACTTGATTGTTGGTACATCGTTTGTTCCTTCTTTAGTTTTTGCTGAAGCGATTCAAACAAAACAAAAAATTTTATTATTTGATGGTTGCAAACACGGATATAACGCTTTATTTTGCTACACGTATACTGAAGATCAAATCAACAACAGACCTGTAACACATTATTATCGGGATAAAGATGGTATAGAAATTTTTGAAATCATAATTTCAACATATAATGGAATTGATTATGAAGATGAATTTAGAGAAGATGTTGATGAAAATGATTTCATTGAAAAAATTGATGGTACAAAAATCGAATTTGAAACCGTAAAAAGAAATGGATATGATACCTTGCAGATTTGGGCGATCAATAATTATGGGAAAATAATAGATGTTGTATCAGAAGAACTCGCTTAACAATTAACATCAATAAAAAATGAGCTTTAAAATAGAAACAGAAAGAGTATTACTTAGAGAATTTACACTACAGGATTATAAGGCTGTTTATGAATTTAACTCTAACACAGCACTTCATCAATATACAGGAGATGAAATTATCGGTTCATTAGATAGAGCTAAAGAAATCATTGAACAAATCTGGTTGAAAGATTATGAAAAATATGGTTATGGACGATGGGCTGTAATTTATAAACCTAATCGTAAAATAATAGGCTTTGCTGGACTTAAATTTTTACCTGAAATTAACGAAACAGATATTGGGTATCGGTTTCTTCCAGAATATTGGGGAAAAGGAATTGCTTCTGAAATAGCTCCTAAAATATTAGATTTTGGGTTTAAAAAACTCAACCTCACAAAAATTATAGGAATTGCAATGCCAGAGAATATAGGTTCTTGGAAAGTTCTTGAAAAAATAGGTATGACTTTACAAAAAACAGATGAATATGATGGTGATGGAAAAATGTATCGTTGGTACAGCATTAGCAAAATTTAATATAAAAACACAGGAAAGTTTGCTTACATTGATAAGTAATTATCATTAACTTTTTTTAAAGAACTAGAAACTGCTTTGATTACTACTATTACATCTATTACTATTTTTATCTCGCTTTTTTTAGCATTTTACCTCATTACAGTTACTAGCAAAAATAAATTAAGTAATCGTTTATTCTCTTTATTCTTAATATTATCTGCAATAGATACAAGCGGTATTATCATAGATGAGATTTCGCCAAAACCCTATAATATCATAATATTTAAAAGCACATTTGCCTTTCTGCAAATCCCTGTTTTTTATTTATACATAAAAGCTGCCTGTTTTAACGATTTTAAGTTGAAAAGAACGCATTTAACTCATAGCATTCCTTTTATTATTACAAACCTAATCTTAATCCCTAGGTTTTATAGTAAAGATATTGACAGTAAAATACGTTTCTTAAAACAACATAAATACATGTTTGAAATACAATTTAATCACATTGTTTTTCACGTACAGTTTATATGTTACATTATTGTTATTTTCTTAATGCTAAGAAAAATTAAAAAAGTATACTTAGAAAATTATTCTGGGATAAGCATCAAAACCTACAATTGGCTTATTAAACTTAGCTTAGCATTATCTTTTATTTATACTGTAGCGTTATTTAAAAACATTGTTAAATTTTCTAGCTTTTCAGAAAATGAAAACTATTTTAAAGTAAGCGTGTATTTACTTTTATTCCTTAGTATTTGCTGGTATTTATATAAAGCTCTAAATAATCCTGAACTTTTTAAACAGATAGACTCTAGTTTAGTTCCTGTAAAAAACAACATTGTTCAAAAAGAAGCTACAACAAATATTCTTGAGCACGAACAAAAAAATATAGTTCAACTACAAAACTACATGAAGGAACATAAACCTTTCCTTGATCCTTCATTAACAATTCAACATATTTCTGATGCTATCGACATTCCAGTTAGAGAACTTTCTCTATTAATCAATCATAAATTAAATCAACATTTTTATGATTTTGTCAATTCGTATCGAATTAATTATGCTAAAAACATATTAAGTGACCCTACTCAAATTAAACGTACTGTATTAGAAGTTTTATATGATTCGGGATTTAATTCTAAATCTTCTTTTAATACTGCTTTTAAAAAAGAAACAGGCACAACGCCCAGCGCCTACCGCAAAAACCTAACTATCAGTACATAGTAAAAACTCGAACGTTCTTTTGTAAAGATTCGAACGTTTTAAACATGAAAAATGCGTTCGAATCTTTTTATTCGGTCGCATAAGAATTAATACTTCTGCAAATTTGCTTCATAACTCAAATTAAAAGTCATGAAAAAAAGTATCATTATTGCAGCTATCGTATTTGTTAATCATTTCTCTTTCGGACAACATACGCATGAAAAGATTAACGCAATACTAAAAAAAAATTATGAAAAATATCCAGAAGTAAGTATTAGTGTCGGTTTCATTCAAAAAAACAAAGAATACTATACAAGCTATGGGAAAATAAGTAAACAAAGCTCGTTGAAGGTTGACAAAAACACTGTTTTTGAAATCGCATCTGTCACCAAAACTTTAACAGGAAATTTAATAGCTCAAGCCTCAAATGAAGGAAAAATTAAACTTAATGACTATATAGATACATATCTACCTAAAGATTTTGTACTACAAGAACCATTAAAAAATAAAATAACTATAGCTGATTTAGCTTCTCATCAATCAGGATTAGATGATCTTAATTGGAAAGAGTTAATTGCTAAAAACCCTCAAAACCCTTTAAAAGATGTAAACAGACAAACTTTTGTTTCTATTGTAAACAATTGTAGTGCGCTGCCTGATTATGGTAGTTATCGTTATCATACTGTTGGAATTGTAGTCTTAGGTGAAATTTTAAAGAATGTATATCAAAAAAGTTATGATGAAATTATTAGAGAAAAAATTATAACACCGCTACAAATGACAAATACACTAACTAAAGAATTTGCTATAAAAAATATAGCTACTGGTTATAATAGAAAAGGAGTAAAACAAAACCTTATGCAATGGGACGCAGGTGCACCAGCTGGTTTAGTAAAATCTTCTGCCAAAGATATGGTTTGCTATTTAAAAGCATTGTTGGGTAATAACTCGGAAATAGCGAAAGCTGGAGTTGTTTCAGAACATATATTTTATAAAGCTAAGCAAGGGCCAAGAAAAATAGGCTTGGGTATAAATATATACAAGGATGAAGCAAATACATTTTATATAAAAACTGGCGATACTATGGGACAATCTTCAGTTATTGCATACAATAGAAAAGACAATTGGGGTATCATCATTCTTATTAATCAACAAAACCATAACATGAGGAAAGCACTATGGGAAGAAATATATAATACTGTTTTAAAATAATTCAAATAAACACGAAAAAATATTTTAGTGTGTGTGAAAAATTAGTTTTCTTTTTTGAAGCTCAAAAGTATGTCCTTTTTTAGTACTTTCGAATAAAAATTAACTATGGAGTGGTTTAGACTTTTTTGATTGAAGCGGGAAACTGCTATTTTTCCTAAATTGAAAAAAGTTTAAACCTCTACTATAAAACAATTGCAACTCTCATAAATGAAATTCAAGAAACTTAAATTATTTACTCAAAAGCTAGAAGCTGAATTAAATTTTTATACTGAAACTTTAGGTTTCAAATTATTAGAACAAAATAAAAACGCTTTTACAGTACAAATAGGCTGGAGTGAATTAACTTTTGAAAAATCTGAGCAAGCGTATACGTATCATTATTGTTTTTTAATTCCCTCTAATTATTTACATAAAGCTTTGGTTTGGATGGAAGAAAGAACTACTATACTAACTATTGAAAATAACAGGAAAACACAACATTTTGAATCTTGGAATGCTGATTCTTTTTACTTTTATGACGCTAGTGGAAATATTGCTGAATTCATCGTTCGATACAATTTAGAAAACGAAGATATAACGAATAGCAATTTTAATATCTCTAAAGTTTTGGGTGTTAATGAAATGGGAATGCCAACTAATAATGTTGAAAAAGTTAATCTGCAATTAGAAAATGAACTGAAAAGTAAATTCTGGAAAGGAGATATGGAGAGGTTTGGTACTAATGGAGACGAAGAAGGAATTTTATTACTCCCAAACTATGAAGTTAAAGAAATTTGGTTTCCTTCAGATGTAAAAATAACTCCACAACCATTTGAAGCTGTAGTAGAACAGAACAATAAGGTTTTTAAAATCGTTTATAGCAATGAAAAATTACAAACTATCGCTCTGTAATTAGGCCAATACCTGTATGACAAAATTTTTATACATTATAAGTTTTATACTCTTTATATTTTCTTGCAGCTCTAAATCATCTAAAGCAGAGTCCACTGAAACTGAAACTTACACAAGAATAAACAAGCATGGAGCTTGGGGCTTTATAAATCAAAAAGGAGATACTGTTATTCCTTTAAAAAAATATAAATTTTTAAATCCTATTGATGAACAAGGAATGATTTTAGCAAAATCAAATGAAAAGTACGGCTATATCAATAGTAAACAAGACACCTTAATTCCTTTTATATATGAGTATTTAAATGTATTTTCTCAAGGTCTTGCGTCGGCAAAATATAATGGTAAATATGGTTTTATAGATAGAAAAGGAAAAGTAGTAATCGATTTTGTGTATGAAAGTGAGAGTCATTTTTACAGCTGTAAGATAGCAGAAGCCAAACTTAACAATGCTTATGGATTCATTGACACTTCTAATCGTCAAGTCATTCCAATTCAATATGAAAAAGTAAAAAACAATAAAATTGATGCTATAGTTTCTGTTATGAAAAATGGAAAATGGGCTTTCTTTTCTTGTGAGGGCACACAATTAACAGATTTTAAATTTGATGAAATTATTGAATCTTATTATGATGATTGGAATTATACATTCTTCAAAAAAGGACTTTGTAAAGTAGAAGTAAATGGAAAACCAGGCTACATTAACAACACTTTTAAAGAAATAGTTCCTGTAGGAACATTTGATATTGCTCAACCTTTTCGAAATCATTTAGCTATTGTGTCTAAAAATGGAAAATATGGAATTATAGATAGTTTGGGAAATATGACAGTTCCTTTAGCCTATGATTTCATTGAACATCCACGTGAATATTCCAATACCTCAGATTTATTTGTTATTAAAAAAAATGGTAATTCTCAAATTTTAAGTAAAGAAGGAAATCCTATAACTAGTTTTGATATCAAAAAATTTATTTGGGATAGTTATGTTGAAAAAGAATCGTATCACCGTTGTTATATTATTACTAAAAACTCTGGAGCCAGTGGAACTATTTCAGAAAAAGGAGTTCCTCAAATCCCTTTTGAATATCAAGAAATTGCTCCTTTCAATGGAAAATCAGTAACCATTGTAAAACAAAAAGAAAAATACGGTTTAACTAATTTTACAGGAGAAATAATACTCCCATGTGTATATGATGCTATTACCTCACATAGATTTTTTGAGTATTTTATTGTTTCTCGTTCCGGGAAATCTGGTATCCTAGACACGAAAGGCCAGCAAATTATTCCGCTTTCTTACGAAAGTATCACTCCTGCTTATTATGATAAAAACAACAAATTTATTGTAGAACAAAATGGTGTATTTGGAATAATTGACAAGAATGAAAATCCAATCATCCCTATTGAATTTGAAGAAATATCTAACTGGGTAGAATATGGACCTAAAGCGCATTTTGTAACAAAGCATGGAAAAAAAGGATTAATTCGTAGAAATGGGGCTGTCGTTATCCCTACAGTTTATGATGAAATCTTTGTAGATAATTCTAAACTAATTAAAGTTAAAAACAATGGAAAATTCGGAACTGTTAACTGGAAAAATAAAATTATACACCCTATAGAATTCAAGGAAATTTTATGGGAATGGCCTTACCTAACCAATAAAGCTTTAGATACTGTATATTTAAGAAAGCATAATACTTACTTTTCTACTGATATACATGGAAACATTTTAGAAAAGAACGTAAGTAAAACATATATTAACACTAAATTTTAATGTTGAACTCACAAACAACTATTTTGCTGAGGAAAACAAACTGCACCGATTTAAACATCAAGGAATTACACTATTGCTATTAAACTTGGAATAGCGTCATAAATACCTAAAAAGCTACTTCATATCAAAGTTTTTAATAATTTTACTCAAAAAACGTTTAGTATAATACAAGAAAATTCAAATTGACGTTTACTATTAGTACTGAGAATCATTTAAAGTTATTATAATTGAACCATGAAAAACAACATTATATTATATGTTTTCTTGTTATTAACATTAACTAAATGTACATCACAAAACAATAAAAAATCACAAGTAACTGTTGTAAGTCATCATGTAAAAGACCATAACAATATAACTTGGCCACAATACAGAGGAATAAAAGGAAATGGAAAAGTAAAAAGTAATTTCACTCCTCGGAAAGAAGTAACGTTACGTTGGGAATTTGAATACCAAGGAGGCAAACCAACTCCTCTTGTTATTGCTGATAGAACTGCTTTCTTCGGAACAGCTTCAAAAGATATTTATGCTATTGATAGTACAGGTAATTTAAAATGGAAAATAAAACTAGATGCTAAAATTTCGCATAGTTTGTTACTTGCCAAAAACGTACTCATTGCCGCTCCTGATTCAACAATGGTTTATGGTATTAATGCTACTAATGGCACTATTATTTGGAAACGAGATTTCGCGTATAAATACAAAAGTTATACTTCTAAAGAAAAAGGACTGTTTGGTATGCCTATAGTTACCGATCCGAATAAATTTGTGATCAAAAAGAGAGGATTAAATGAAGCTCCTCCAATATTAAATGGCAATACTGTAATGATTACAACTTACCAAGAAATTGTAGGGCTTGATATTCAAACAGGAAAAACTAAATATCGTATCAATAAACATGAAGGAAAAACTGCCATACCTGTGATTACAAAAGATCTTATTTATATAAACACTGGAAATCGGTTCGTTTATGCACTTAACAAATCGAATAAAAAATTAAAATGGGAAACGAAATTATTTGATCTTACAGATGTGCAACCAACAATAGATGAAGAACATTTATATGTATCTTCTCTAAACTATCTTTACAAATTACATCAAACTTCTGGAAAGAAAATAAAACTTCTATCCTTTGCTCCCCATGAAAAAATCGGTATTATCGATAATAACATTTATTATTCATCTGAAGATGGATATCACACACATGCTGGAAGTAATTTTGGTTCTTATATTAGAGCCTACAATTTAATTACTGAAGATGAAGAATGGAATTATAATATAGAAGGAAAATACATTTCTGATATTATAATGATTGGTAATTACATTTATTGTACTGATTCTTATGGGAACATAAGAGCTTTAGAAAAAAAGACTGGAACTTTATTTTTCAAAAAACGTATTGTAGGTTTATCCAACTCTTCGCTTTCTTATGCAGATGGAATACTTTATGGATCAGGAAGTAAAAAAGGTACGACAAATATAATTTTTGCTTTACAATAAACTAACTTATCAAACTTTAATTAATGTGTAGATAGTATTTTCTAAACGTACACTCAGTAAAATTCCAACAATAATAAATCTCAAATAAGACATCAATTAAAAAACATGAAACACTTATTCATTCTCTTGTTATTTATACTTTCTTCTTGCATCGGACAAGAAAAAAGAGATAACTCAAAACCTATATCAAAATCTGTATCGAAACCTGTAGTTATTTCTAAAGAAGAGCAGCGTAAAAACGAATTACATTATATCAAAAGAAGAAATTTGAATGTCAAATATTTTAAGAACAAATCATTTGATGATACTACGTTTCGTCAGGAGAATGATTCGATTTCCGCTTTAGAAAAACTTCTTAAAAAAATCGTAGTTAATTCTAAAATTGAAAATCTAACTACCAATGGTACCATAAATTTACAAACTTTTCTTCCAGAGGTTGGATACAATATGCTAGATGGTTTAGCAACTAAAAATGGCGATGCATCTGTAGTTTGTATTACTGAATATATTTTCTCAGATTTTTTCAAGATTAAAAACAGCAATACTTTTCAAAACCTTACTACTTCAGATTTAAGTAACTTCTTTCAATCTACATTCGCAGCTAATCATGTAATCACAGGAATTACTTCCTTTAAAATTGATACTGATGAAAACATTCATGCTTATGGTATGGTTAGTATTGATGGACAAGACATTGGTCCGTTTTCACCTAATGAATTGTATGCTATTGTTTTTAGAGATAATCTTGTTTATTTGTTCAACAAAACAATAGTTGACAAGGTAAATCAACTAGAAAAATGCCATGCTATTTGGGGAGAGTTTTTTGAATCATCAGAAGATAAAAGTTGGTCTTCCGAAGAAAAAGTATGGAAAAATTATTGTGAATGTTATCAGAAAAACTTTAAAAAAACAACACAGTTTACAACACTTAAAGAAAAAATAACTACAATGCTACACCCAATACTGGAGTAAGAAATGCATATTCATGCTAAATTCATTGGTAAAGCACTGAATTTAACATTTTACAAAATAAACTTTAAAACATCAACAGCATCAATTGCCATGTATGGCTAATTAACTATCTTGTCCACTTGTGGTTTCAAACTTTAAAATACATGCTCACAAATGTCTTAAACTTGAAAGCAACAATGTATCATCAATAACTCTAGAAAAAACATGAATTCAACTGTAAAAGTTCCTGTTGTAATACTAAATGGTTTCCTTGGATCTGGAAAACAACACTTTTCAGAAATTTAATATCACAATCAAAAAAAAATGACATTCCTATTTGTGCCATTATTATAAAACATATGAAAAAAATAATACTACTTACATTAATATTTCTACCTCTAACTATTATTGGACAAAATTCGGAGAGTTATTTCCCGATTAAAATTGGTAAAGAAAAAAAATTGACTTGGTATAAAGATAAATATGTAGAATCTTTTACTGACTCAACAGAACTCGGCGGAAAAAAATACTATTTGTATTCTCAAAAGTTTAAAAATAACATAATGGAAATGCAGATCCGAATAAGCAACGATACTGTATACCATTGGAATGAAGTCAAGAAAAAACAACAAGTATTTTTTGGAATAAACCCTAAAGTTGGAGAAACCATTGGTAGCGGTACAGTTAAAAAAGTTGGAGCAAAACTAAAAACACCTAAAGGAAAATTTAAAGATCTTCTAGTAATAAAAATGAATTATTCAAATGGAAGATCTGATTTAAGATATTACAAAAAAGGACTTGGACTTGTTGCTGTGAAAAACAATAGAGGATTAATATGTTATTATATTCCTGAATAATACGTTTTACAACAAAATTGCAATACTATATAAACTATGTCAGAACTACTTAAAGCTTACGATTCATATAATGATTTTGAAAAATCTTCTTATTTCACTTTAGTATTTGATTTACTTCCTTCTACACTATTTTTAAAACTCCCTTTAGAAGAATCCAAAGAAAATATTAAGAACGTAATAGAAACTTTAAACCTTACAGATAAGAACTATGAACTTATCTTTAAAGATTGGCAAACTGAAGATGCTAAGAATGCGGATTTTAGTGCAGACTATCCTTATCAGCTTCTTTATAAATCTAAAATTCAAAAAAGTATCATTTGGATTTCACTAAACTATGAAACATTACAAATCAAATTTTATTATGATTGTAATGATAAAGTATTAGAAGAGGATATTATAGCCCTAAACCATACCATTCGAAATAAATTTGGACTTGAAAAAGCTCCAACTTTTAAAGTTTTAACCCATAATAATCGTGATTTTGATACCGAAGATGTTAGAACAGAAAAAGTAGCAATTGAAATTGATAAAAATTATAATACTGATTTTAAACAAGAAGTTGAAAAAATTAAAAATGCTATAGATACAAAAACCTCAGGTTTAATTTTACTTTATGGAAAACCAGGAACTGGTAAAACAACATTTATAAAAAGCCTGATTACAGCACATCAAAAATCTAATTTTATATTTATACAAAACGAGTTTGTAAATAAATTATTAGAACCCAGTTTTATATCATTTCTTTTACAACAGCGCAATTCAATTTTAATTATTGAAGATGCTGAGAAAGTAATTACTTCTAGAGAAAGGGCACAGCAGGAATCTGTAGTTTCAACGATACTTCAACTTACAGATGGTTTATTTAGTGATTATTTGAATATTAAAATTATTTGTACTTTCAATACCAGTTTGTCAAAAATAGACACTGCTTTACTTAGAAAAGGTCGTATGATTACTAAATATGAATTTAAAGAATTATCGCTTGAAAAAACCAACAAACTGCTAAAAGAATTTAACGCTTCTTTGGTTGATGAACCTTTAGTATTAACGGAAATATACAATAGAAACGAAAAAAAATACCCAAACTTAAAAACTCCTAAAATAGGGTTTTAAACATATGTTTGCTGCATATATTATGTATGTGTAAAGGTATAATTGTTTGATTTATTGATTCAATTTCAAGAATAGTCCACTAACTAAATTTAGAATAACATTAAATAATGCATCCTGAATTTTTTCTTCAAATCACAAAAATGATTCAAAAAATCAAGAAAAAAATAGCCTCAAACAATAATGATAGTGTAAAGTAAAAGCAAATAAATCATATGGATTAAAATAAATCACCTTAATTCTGATTAAACTACCTCGATGCAAGCATAAGAGATATCTAATTAAAAATTTTATAACTTTCGATACAAGTATCGAGGAATTAAACCTTGGCTATCGCCCTGAGATTAAACTATTTCTTAAACTAATAAAACCTTAAAAAAGCGTTAAAAAAAACATTCTCATATGACACTGTTTGTAAACTTTGTATATTTAAGATGTAACCAAATATTTTATTAATTAAAACCATCAATTATTATGAGAAACATTTTAAAGATCGAAGGAATTAAAGAATTAAACAAAAAAGCTCAAAAAGAATTATCTGGAGGATTTTTAACAGAATACATAGATTCTTGTCATCCTGCTTACAACGGTTTAGCTTGTTTAACAGGTTTACCTCACTGTCCAACTGGTTTTTGTGCTGGATATGTTTGTTCTCCAACAGCAACTACCTAATATCTTTTAAAAATTACAAATACTAATTTTGTAACCTAACATAAAAGTAGTCATCATATTAAATAATGGCTACTTTTTTTATGCATAACCGCTAAAAGAAACTATAAATTTTTCAATCTCTAAAATATTAGAAATCCCATTTTAAAATGTCATATAGATATCATTTATTTGTCTGAAGGAATATAAGTTTCACACAATACTTTATTAAAATAACTTGAAAAGAAAGAATGGAAATACAAAAAAACACAATAGCATTTTTACAACATTTAGGGAAAAAGTATAATTGTTCAGTAGATGAAGCGTTATCGGTTATCACAGAAGGAAATCATTACCTACCACCAGTTGAAATTAAAAATGGAGTTATTGTAACTTTAAATGTTCCACAACTTTCATCTGCCTTTGATGATTTTGTACGAGAAAAAAGTTCAATCTCTATTCATAGGTTATAAGCGTTCATCAAAAACTCTAAATCCAGATGAAATTGACATTTCTGACTTACAAGAGTTAACTAAGCTTTTTTTAAATCGATTGAGGATATTAATCCTCAAACTGAACAATATGTATTTAAAAACAATCTACAATTAAAAGAATTAAGAATACATGGCTATAATGTTAAAACGCTACATTTGAAAAATAACATAGCACTTACATTACTCAATTGTTCAGGAAATAAATTAACCAAATTAGATCTTTCTGAAAATGTAAATCTTGAAGATCTTAGTTGTGATTATAATAATATCAAACAACTTGACTTGTCTAAAAATGAAAAGTTAAAATATTTATCTATTAGTAATTTACCTATACATAATGATAATATTAAATTTCCAAAGATTAATAATATAGAAAGGCTGTATATAGCAAATACAGAAATAGAAAAAATAAACCTTAGTAAATTCCCGAATCTTAATAAACTTCAAATTGGAGAATCTATAAAATCAATAGATGTTACTCATTGTAATAACTTGAGATTATTATCTATGTTTAAAACTAAACTCTCTCACTTAGATATTTCTGAATGCCAAAATCTTTGGAAATTACATGGAATGGTGGAAGTAGTAATAGAAGAATTAACCTGTAATGAGTTTCAATCCTTTATTATACCTGAAATTTCAAAAAAAATAAATCAAAAGGCTACACCAGCTCAACAAAAAATAATTAAAACCTATGAACTTCATACAGAAGCTTTATCTCATAATTGGGATGAAGGATATAGTAAGCTAAAAAAAATATTAAAAGACGAAAATTGTGATAAAGCAACAGCTACAGCAATTTTCTGGTATGGGCAACCTAATTATTACAGACAATTCAATAAAGTTTCTGAAGTTCCAGATCATGCGAAAGCAGGGTTTAGATTTTTAAACCAACTTGAAAAAAAATTAATGAATGACTTTTTTTCAGTAAATCACATCTCTTTCGATCCCAAAAATCATAGCAATATCGATTGGACAAAAGAGAATTTATCCACTTCAAAAGTTAAAAAAGAAATCTCTGAAAAGTTAAAAACTAAAATCATAGGAACGACTATAGAATTCGATTTTACAAAAAAAATAACCCTAAAAATATAGTTGAAACATATAATAAACACAGGACTAAAATTAAATAACACCTCTATTTATCTACTAAATTATGAAGTGAACATTTTTATTTTTTTCCATATTTAAAAATATAATTTATACCCGATTTTTTGTTTCTTGTATGAAATATTAAAACAGCTCAAAAAAATTGAATTTAAACAATACATTCATCTTCTTCTTTAGTGCTTTAGGTGCTTTTAATAGTATTATTTTAAGTATCTATTTTTTATTTTTTACAAAACCTAAGAACATATCTAACTATTTTTTAGGAGGCTTATTAGCAGCACTAAGTATTCGGGTTTGGAAATCTTTATTTTTTTATTTCAATCCAACTTTAGCTAAAGTTTACTTACAAATAGGTTTGTCTGCTTGTTTTTTTATTGGTCCTTTTCTATATTTTTATATACGATCTAAAATATCAAAACCTCAACAACCACAAATCAATTTTTACATACAACTTTTAGGTTTACTGATACTAATTACAACAATAGGCGTTATATATCCTTACCAACACAACATTGATCTTTGGATACAATATATTTACCAAGGCATTAATCTTCAATGGCTAGGATACATAATAGCTACCGCTTTTGCACTTAAACCAATTTTTAAAAAATTATGGCTTAAAAAAGACACAATAAATTATGATGAAGTTTGGATGTTAAGTGTGTTTTTTGGAGTTTCTATTATATGGACCGCCTACAATACAGCTACCTACACCTCATATATTTCTGGTGCTTTATCTTTTTCTTTTGTTTTTTACCTTTCAGGATTATTACTTTACCATAAAAGAAAAAAAGACTTTGTTACGACAGTTAAAAAAGAAAAATATGCTAATGTTCAAATAACAACTAAAGAAGCACAACATCTTTTAGAAAAAATTGAACGTACTTTACTCGACGAAGAATTGTTTAAGAACCCAAATCTTACACTCCCCTTATTAGCTAAAAAAATAAATATTCGTCCACAATTGTTATCTCAATTATTGAATAATAATCTGAACAAAAATTTCTCTCAGTTTATTAATACCTATAGAATTGAAGAAGCAAAACAATTATTAATTGCTAAACCTCATTTAAAAATAGATAGTATTGCAGAAGAATGTGGCTTTAATTCAAATAGTACATTTTATACAGCCTTTAAAAAGGTAACCAACACAACGCCATCTAAATACACCAAACAATAACACTTTTTTAAAATTCCTAATGTATACATTAGGAATGTGATACTATACTTTTATAGTAATCTGAAGGTACATTTCACTTAAAATTGCATCAAAAATAAACACAGTAATTTTATGAAATATCTTCTTTTTATATTTAGTCTTCTACTTTTAAATTCTTCTATGTATTCTCAAAATGATGAAGATTTAATTAAAAACACATTAGAAAATTATATTAATGGTACTTCTTACAATACACCTGAACTTATTGAAAAAGCATTTTATACAGATGCTGATCTTTTTTTAGATAATAAAGAAAAAAAACTATGGATTGTCCCAGCTAAAAAATATCAAAGCTGGTATGAAAACAAGAAAAAAGGAGAATTTAATGGGCGAATAGGTAATATAATATCTGTAGACCATATTGGTTCAATTGCAACAGCTAAAGTTGAAATTTTATTTCCAGATGCAAACTCACGATACATAGATTTATTTCTTTTAAAGAAAATAAATCAACAATGGAAAATTATTAGCAAAGCAGCTACCAAAGATGAAAGTACTACTAAAGCTAATGGAAATAAAATCTTATTTATTGTTTCTAATGCAGCATTTTACGGAACATCTGATATCCCTACAGGAAATAGTTTTTCAGAATTAGTAAATGCTTATGATACCTTTAATAACGCAGGCTTTACCGTAGATTTTGTTAGTCCAAAAGGAGGTAGTGTTCCGCTTTCTTATATTAACACCTCTGATGATTTATGTAAACAATATTTATATAATCCTGATTTTTTATATGCGTTAAAGAATACTAAAAAACCTAGTGAAATAAATGCTAAAAACTATAAAGCTGTTCATTATATTGGTGGTGGTGCAGCTATGTTTGGTGTTCCTGAAAATACAGCAATTCAAAAAATAGCAATGACTATTTACGAAGAACATAATGGAATAATCTCTTCTGTATGTCATGGAACTGCTGGAATTGTGAATTTAAAAACTAAAGACGGCAACTATCTTTTTAAAAACAAAAATGTAAGTGGTTATCCTGATTCTTTTGAAAAACCAGATGCTCCTTATTTTAAACAATTCCCTTTCTTAATTCAACAAACCTTAGAAAGTAGAGGTGCTATCTTTAAGTTTTCTCCCAGAAATACTTCTCACGTTGAAGTAAAAGGTAATTTAATTACAGGGCAAAACTACCTTTCTTCTAAAGATGTTGCTTTAAAAATAATCGAGAATTTGAATAATCGTAAATAATCTCCCAAGATGTAATTCATCCAACGGTTTAAGCATATCTGCTTAGACCGTTTTTGTTTTGATTTCAAAAAAAGACTTGCAAACTTGTATCACATACTTCTCTTCACTATAATATTACTATAACTTTTTAACTATTTTTACATCGTTAAATTAAGCACAGCTATATTGAGTATTGTTAGTTATATCAAGAAGAAATTAAAGAAAAAGGTAATCACAAAAACTTTTAAAGAATATGGTTATTCAATAAAAGATTTTCTTATTCCTACTTTCGGAACTGTTCAATACGCGCAATGGCTCCACCCCTTAGAAAAACCAAAGAACATTTCCATAGCCAATATTAATTTTTATAAAGCAATTACAACAGAAAATGATTTTGTTATTGATATTGGAGCACATACTGGAGACACGACACTACCAATGAGCCTAGCTATTGGTAAAACAGGGAAAGTTTTAGCCATTGAACCCAACCCTTATGTATTTAAAATACTTAAAAAAAATGCTATACTAAACACCAATCTCACCACTATCATTCCAAAATGTTTTGCAGTTACCGAAAAAAAAGGAAAATATCTTTTCCATTATAGTGATGCATCTTTTTGTAATGGTGGTTTTTTGTCTCAAATTCAGAAAAAAGCGCATAAACACAAGTATACACTGGAAGTAGAAGGTAAAAATTTATCCAATTATTTACACAAACACTATGCCTCTGAACTAAAAAAATTAGGTCTTATTAAAATAGATACTGAGGGATATGATAAAGAAATTTTAAAAACTATTTCTGAAATTTTAAAAACTCATACACCTGCCATAATGGTAGAATGTTATAAGTATTTAGACAAAAAAGAAAGAGAAACGTTATTTTTAACGTTAGCAGATCTTAATTATGACATTTTTGCTATTGATGATTTTGAATCTTTTGATACTTTAAAAAAAATTCAATTAAAAGATATGCTACATAAAAAACATTTTGAAATGTTAGCTTTACACAAAACCAAACGTCATCTATATAAATTCTTGAAATAGAAAACTAGTAGCTAATGAAAATAATAAATAACTATCCGTTGAATTCTGAAGATAAACTCACGTTACTAGTTAAAAAAAACGATATCAATACATGGGATCAACTCACTACTTTTATTGCTAATTTGCCTTATGGTAGAAATAAAAATCGTACTGATTTTTCATTAGTTTTATCAGAAAAAAGAGGAAGTTGTAGTTCTAAACATGCCTTGTTAAAAGCCCTAGCAGATGTAAATAAAGTACCAAATATAAACTTGATTTTGGGCATTTATAAAATGAACCAAAAAAACACTCCTGGTATTGGAAATGTATTAGTAGAAAATAATCTAGACTTTGTACCAGAAGCACACTGTTATTTATCTATACAAGAAAAACGTTTTGACTTCACATCTAGTTCATCTTCAATCACAAGGATTGAGAATGATATTCTTTCAGAAATTGAAATTACTCCAAATCAAGTTACAAAATTCAAAGTAGATTATCATCAAAAGTATCTTACAAACTGGTTAAAAGAAACTAAACTCCCCTACACTTTTAAAGAAATATGGAAGATACGAGAACAGTGCATTCAAAATTTATCGCAATAATTTTTTATTTTTAACGTAGTAAAAACTATGTTATGAAACTCGTTTTAAAATATCTATGCTTAATTATACTGATAAACTTCTATCAATGTAAAAGAAAAACTAATCAAGCTTCATTACAAACACAACATGAAACTAAATTTAATTTCTCTAGCATAGAAAAATTTAAGAACTCTAAAACAAAAGGGGTAATTATAAATGATTATGATCATATTCTTACCACTTCTCAAAAAGAAAATCTAAGAGAGATTATTTATAATTATTACCAAAAAACAACCAGACAAATTGCAGTTGTCACTACAGATACTTTGTACTCTTATTCTGATATTCATAAATTTTCTATAGATTTATTTAACTATTGGGGATTGGGTACCAAAGAAGAAAATAATGGATTAGCCATTGTACTTTGTAAACCTTGCAGACAAATTTCAATAGCTACAGGATTAGGAACACAACTAGTTTTAACAGATAGTATTTGTAAAAATATTATTGATACTACAATGCTACCAAAATTTAAAAATCAAAAATTTTATGAAGGCATACATGCTGGAATTAAAAATCTTATTGAAGAATGGAAATAATTATTACGAAAGGTAACAATCGAAATACGTTAACTTGTAAAAGAGAAAATAACACCACTACAAGTTTAAATTTAGGACCAGATTTACCTAATCATGATATTGCACACTATGTTATTGAAACAAAATTCAACATGAAAAAGGGATTTTATGGTGCCATTAAATCTGGAATGTCTATTGAAGAGTTATCAGATAAAAATACCATTAAAAAATTAGGGTCAGAGTCTTGGCTAGCAGAAATTATGACTAGAAATCTACAAGGTATTGGTTCGGGTGCTGTAGCTATTGAACAATTCATAGCCTTGGTAAAATGGGAAGCAAAAGGTTTTAAAAATATGACAATTCCTGAAATGGACATCAATATGATTAAGGATTTAAAAACAGAATTCGACTACTTGTGTGACAGATGGGATAAAATTCCTGAAGGAGCTCAACTAAACCTTACATTTTAAAATAATAATCGTATTTTTAAACTGTAATATTAAAAATTACATTATTGTGGTAAAAAGTAGCTTATCAACATCATTACATATCATGACACTTTTAGCCATGTTTCCCGAGCAATGGATTTCTTCAAAAATTATAGCTGAGAGTATTAATATTAACCCTGTTTTAGTAAGACAAGAGTTAAAAAAATTAAAAGATTCTGAATTAATTCAAAGTAAAGAAGGTAAAAATGGAGGAGTTAAACTTTTAAAAAGTGCTGAAGAAATTGTGCTTGCAGATATTTTCACAGCTATTAAAAAAGAGGATCATGTTTTTGAAATAAGAAGTGAAACTCCTGACAAAAAATGTAAGGTTGGACGAAAAATTAATACTAAACTGAATAGTTTATATCAAGAAATTGATAATGCTATTCATTTAAAACTAAAAGAAACAACCTTAGAAGCTTTTAAAAATAGTTTCTAATTTTTTTATCAAAACTGTAATAAAAATAATTACATTAAATAATTTTCATATGAGACAACCATTTCATGAAGGTGAATTAGAACTTCAAAAAAAATATAAAGCATACCATCCTCCCAAATTGGTAGAGCGCTTATTAAAAGATCATATTATAAATGAGTTAATACCTTTTATTGAACAACAAACTACTGTTATTATTAGTACTACAGATCCACAAGGTAATATTTGGACGTCTATGATAATAGGAAATCAAAATTTCATTAAAGTACAATCTCCTAAACAATTAGATATTTTTTTAGATAAAACAAAAAGTAACACAGAAGATATTTTCTTGAAAAATTTAAAAATTAATTCTAATGTTGGACTCTTATTTATAGATACCGTTTCTCGAACTAGATATCGTATGAATGCTAGTGCAGAGTTAATAAATAATACAATTACTTTCTCTATTACTGAAGCATATCCTAATTGTCCTAAATATATTCAACAACGAATATTAACTATTACCGAAGAAAACTCTGTAATTGAAAGTGATCAAACAAAAGGAACCGTTTTAAATGAGCTACAAAGAAATTGGATTAAAAATGCGGATACATTTTTTTTAGGTAGTGTAAATAAACACGGAAATATGGATGCCTCACACAGAGGTGGGCCAAAAGGTTTCATTGAACTTTTAGATGATGATACATTAAAGATCCCAGATTACATTGGTAATAATCTTTTTAATACTCTAGGAAACTTTTTACAATGTCCAAAATCTGGTTTGCTTTTCATCGATTATGAAAACGGAAATGCTTTACAATTATCAGGAAGTACAGCACTTGTTTTAGATCAAGAAAACACCGAAGATATGGAAACAACTATGGGAACTGGAAGGTTTTGGCTTTTTAAACCTGAACAATGGATTCAAACCAAAACATACTATAAAGCCGACTGGAAATTCATTAGTTTTTCACCTTTTAATCCTTAACATATTTTATAGCTCTATCTAATATTCCTTTTGAATTTTTGCTGATAATATTCTAATATGAAATACAGCATATTAAATTGATTTTATTATTACTTTTGTGTAAAATTAAATCATGAAAAAACTATTTATATTTCTTTTTTTTACAATCAATCTTTTATCAGCTCAAGATGATTTTGAAGGTGTTTTAAAATTTAAAATCGATTTTAAAGATAAAACTGGAGAAATGTCTGATGAAGAATTAAAGTATCTAATGGGTACTGAGCAAACTTATTTTTTAAAAGCTAAAAAATATCATTCGTATACAAACGGGGCTTTTAAAGTAACTACTTACCATGAAGGTAAAGACACAATATTTACAAAAATGGCTAGTAGTAATATGCTAATATATGAATTGACGAATGTTGAAGAAGAAAAGATTTTATCTCATAAATTTGAAAAAACAGATTTAAAAATTCTGAATTATCAATGTCAACTATTAGTTGTTAAAACTAATAAAGGTATCCATAAATATTATTTCAGTCCAGAACTAAAAACTAAGCCTGAATACTATAAAAATCATAAATCTGGTTTATGGCATTTTTTCACTGAAAAAACAGATGGAGCTTTATCTATAAAAGCAATTAGTGATTTAGAAGATTTATACACTTGTATTGAATTAATTTCGGTAGAAAGAAAAACCTTAAATGATTCTATTTTTATAAAACCTAATTTACCCATTACTAAAATGAAATTTTAATTCACTTACTCAGGTAAAAACTCTAACTTATTTTTAGATTTTTCTATTTCTTTTTGATTGATAAGCATCGGAATATAATCTCCTTCCAAATATTTCTGTGCTTGATCTTTATAATATGGACTAAATTTATTTCCACTTTGTCCCGTAGGTAAAATAGACATACTATTTTCAATATCAGAAAAATCAATTACTCTTCGAGTTGATGGCCCCGCTACAACTTTATACACTCCTGTGCTATCTAATTTAAAAATATGATTGTTAATTACCTCATTTCCTCCATGGGTTTCAAATGGACCTACATTAAAAAAATCTCTTAATAAACCTCCAGCTTTTCCTATCGGATGCTCATGTTCCACTGATAATACTCGCTTCCACTTCCAAGTATTCGTATCTGCACCTAACTGATTCTCTAAAAAGGCTACAGCTTCTTTTAAAGATGTAGTAATAATTTGTTTTTTATCCTCTTTTATATTTTTTGTTTCTACATTATCCCACCAAACAGACGCTTCTCTTCCCATTTGAATAGCTATCAATTTCTTTTGTAAAGGTGCACCATCTAAAAACTGTAAAAATGCCTTTTCACCTAGTTCATCTTTATATGTATTTTTTAGAAATTGATAGATAAACTTAGTATAAATAGTGGGTGCAACACTTTCTTTGTAATAATTTCCATCCCAATTTGACAACACTTTAACTGCTTCCTTTTCTTTAACAGATAACTCACTTTCTGCAATACTCTTTAAGGCTATATGTATCACTTCTTTCACCACTAAAGAATTTACATCATATAACATTTCTGCAACATCATCTTTGGTAAACTTGTCTTTATTCTCAATGATACCTACAATACGTTTGGCTCTATCTTCGGGTAAATAATACCCAGGATATAACTTTCCTGCTACAGAATCTGGTTGATTATTTGCCGAATATACATAGTTCCATTCTGGATTTATTGCTTGCGGATTCTCACCAAAATTCAAAAAATTGATAATTTCATCTTTTCCAGAAGCACCATCTAAATAAACTTTTGTATTTAAACTATCTCTGTATTGATACAATTTAGCCGCACCAAACCAAGCTACATTATCTTTTGCATCTCCATACATTACATTTAAACCTGGAGCATGAATTTTAGAAACCCCTCTTCTAAATTCAGATAACGACTCTGCATGAGACATTTCGTAACATACATCTAATAATTGATTTGGTAAATGCGTATAAATCCATTGCATCGCTATAGGACGTTTGTCTTCAATTTGTTCAATAATATCATTCATAATTGGACCATGCTGACTTACCCTAACTTGAAAAGTACTATCTTTTTCTTTCTTGACTTTAATGGTTTTTGAGTAGGTTTTATACCTTTTAAATCCATCTACAGTTTTATATTGTTTCGGATTTTCAGGATGATTTTGCTCTACATAAAAATCAACATCATCGTTCTCTAACATGGTTAATCCGTAAGCATAATTTCTATTGTGTCCTAACAATGGGAAGGGTGTTAATGCTAAATTGAAACCATACAATTCAAAATTTGGAGTTTTAATATGACTTTGGTACCAAACAGAGGGTTGAGAAAAATTAATGTGTGGATCGTTTGCAAAGATTACTTTTCCATTTTTTGTCTTTTTGGGGCCTAAAACCCAAGAATTACTCCCAATAAAACTAGGTACAGGTAATTGCTCATATATACTATTAATAGCAGTAGTTATTTGAGCTTCAATAACAGGTTTTCTTGCATTTTTAATCAACTGCCCTTTTACTTTTGAAACTCCTAACTCAGCAAGATAATCAGCACCTAAATTCTCTCTGATTTCATTAAGTAAAGGATCTGTTTTATGAGCAGCAGCAAAACTAAATGCCATGTAACCAAAAACATTATACATGTCTTGCAATGTGTATTCTTCTTTTTCTATTCCAATCAAATGAAATTCTAATGGAGTGGTTCCTTCTTTAATGAATTCATTAACACCTTTTAAATATGCTAGTGCTAGTTGATATGAGGTAGAAGTTGTATCTAAATTTTTAATCGTTTTTTGTGCAGCTTCTTCTATACCTAGGCTTCCAAAAAATTTATCTGTCCTAATTAACTCTTTTCCAAAAATTTCACTCAATCGTCCGGCAGCTATTCTACGCATTACTTCCATTTGCCACAAACGATCTTGAGCATGTAAATACCCAAAAACCTTGTATGCATCTTCTTGGTTTTCAGCATTAATATGAGGCACTCCTGCCTCATCAAAAAACACAGTTACTTTTTCTTTTAAATCTTTAAACACTAGCTCACCTTTATATGTAGGTTTTTGTATATAGCTAAAAATAAAATATGCAAAAACAAGTAAAGACATTACTATTAAAAGAAAAAAAACAAGTTTTTTTAGTACTTTCATTTGTAGTAGTTTTTTATCAAATATAACGGTTTTAAATTTGTACTTTTGAATACATAAACAAACGTCTAGATGAAAAAAATTCAAATGGTTGACTTACAAAGTCAGTATCAAAAAATTAAAGATATTGTTGATACTTCTATTCAAGAAGTATTAGATTCTTCAGCTTATGTGAATGGTCCTTATGTAAAAGAATTTCAAGCTGACTTAGAAAAATATCTTGACGTTAAACACGTGATTCCTTGTGCTAATGGAACCGACGCCTTGCAGATCGCAATGATGGGACTTGGATTACAACCTGGAGATGAAGTTATTACTGTTGATTTTACTTTTGCTGCTACGGTAGAAGTTATTGGACTATTAAACTTAACTCCTGTTTTAGTTGATGTTGAACAAGATTCGTTCAATATAGATATTGAAGCACTAAAAAAAGCAATTACCCCAAAAACAAAAGCAATTGTTCCTGTACATTTATTTGGACAAGTAGCGAATATGGAAGCTATTTTAGAAATAGCCAAAGAACACAATTTATTTGTTATTGAAGATAATGCTCAAGCAATTGGAGCTAATTATACATTTAAAGATGGGTCTAAGCAAAAAGCAGGAACTATAGGAAATGTTGGAACTACTTCCTTTTTTCCTTCTAAAAATTTAGGTTGTTATGGTGATGGAGGTGCTATATTTACTAATGATGACGATTTAGCTCATATCATCAGAGGAATTGTAAATCATGGAATGTACAAACGTTATTATCATGACGTTGTTGGAGTAAATTCTCGCTTAGACAGTATACAAGCAGCTGTTTTAAAAGCCAAACTTCCTAATTTGGATGCGTATTGTAATGCTAGAAGAGATGCGGCTAGATATTACAATAATGCTTTTGCTAATAATGAAAATATTATTACTCCTTCTTCATCTTCTTGTGGATCTATTTGTGATACTTGCGATTGTCATGTTTTTCACCAATACACATTACAAATTACTAATGGGAAAAGAAATGAATTACATCAACATTTGTTAGCGCATAATATTCCTAATGCAATATATTATCCAGTGCCATTGCACAAACAAAAAGCATATGCAAGTGACCGTTATAATGAAGACGATTTTAAAGTAACAAATCAATTAATCGACACAGTGATTTCACTTCCGATGCATACTGAACTGGATGAAGAACAATTAAATTTTATTACAAAAACTATAAATAACTTTCTTTAACAATGAAAAAAATTCTGGTAACTGGTGGATTAGGTTTTATTGGTTCTCATACTGCTGTAGAACTACAAAATGCTGGCTTTGAGGTTGTGATTATTGACGATCTATCAAATGCAAAACTTGAGGTTTTAAATAACATTAGTAAAATTACTGGTAAAACACCTGAGTTTCATCAAATAGATTTAAAAAAGAAAGATCAGGTAGTTGCATTTTTTGAGAACAATACTATTGATGGTATTATTCATTTCGCTGCTTTTAAAGCTGTTGGTGAGAGTGTACAAAAACCTCTAGAATATTATGAAAATAATATTGGGAGTTTAGTGTACTTATTACAAGAAATGAGAGATCGTAAACTTGACAACTTCATTTTCAGTTCTTCATGTACTGTATATGGTCAAGCTGATGAATTACCTATTACAGAAAATGCTCCTATAAAACCTGCTGAGTCTCCTTATGGAAATACGAAACAAGTTGGTGAAGAAATTATTCAAGATACTTGTAAAGCAAACGGATTAAATGCTATTGCTTTACGTTATTTTAATCCTATTGGAGCTCATGAAACTGCTAATATTGGTGAACTTCCTCTTGGTGTTCCTCAAAATTTAATTCCTTATGTAACACAAACTGCTGCAGGAATTAGAGAGCAGTTATCTGTTTTCGGTGATGATTATAATACTCCAGACGGAACTGCTATTCGCGATTATATTCATGTGGTTGATTTGGCAAAAGCACATATCGCAGCATTAAACCGTTTATTGTCTAAAAAAAATGACACCAATTTTGAAGTTTTCAATGTCGGAACAGGTAAAGGAAGTTCTGTTTTAGAGATTGTTAAAGCTTTTGAAAAAGCTACTAATCAAAATTTAAACTATAAGATTGTTGAGCGTAGAGCTGGAGATATTACTGCTGCTTATGCTGACACCACTATTGCTAATGAAAAATTAAACTGGAAAACAGAAAAAACGTTAGAAGAGGCTTTATTATCTGCTTGGAAATGGCAAACGAATCAAGTCTAACAATTTCAAAAATTCATCTTTCTAAAGTTTATATGCTTTAGAAAGATGAATACTACATAACCCTACCTACTATAATAATCAATACTTTAGGAGCACATACTTCTAAAGCCATCTAATAAAAGCTTCATAAAATTTAATATTATTGAGAGTTAGATACTTTACTTTTTAAATATCTATAGTATTATTTTTTTATTTCTAAACGATTGTTTAGTTTTGTGAAAGAATGGCAAGAAAAAAAGAATATATAGAATCTGAGGTTATTGATAAAGCAATGGAATTATTCTGGAAGAATGGTTATGAGACAACTTCAATGCAAATGCTCGAAAAACAAATGGGTATTAACAAATTCTCTATTTATTCGAGTTTTGGGAGCAAAAAAGGTGTTTTCTTGGCCTGTGTTAAATCCTACAGAAAAAAATTGTTTTCTATTACAGATAAATTAAAAGATTCCAATAATGGTATTGAAGGTATTAAGCAATACTTCTACGACTTTTTAGAATTTGCTAAAGATAACAACGATTATATCAAAGGGTGTTTAGTAACGAATGCAGCTAATGAGCTGAATGAAAATTCTGACACAATAATTAAAAAACAGTTATCAAATTTTACTAAAGAAATAAGAAGTTTGTTTGAAAACAATGTTCGACAAGAAACTAGTCTTACAGAAGAACAAATTCAAGAACAATCAGATTATTATATCGTTTCAATGTTCGGCTTGTCTTCTGCCTCAAGAGTATTTGATAAACCTCAATTACACATTTTTATAGAAAATATATTTAAACAAAAATAATTTTTTTAATCAATAACTAAACGATTGTTTAGTTATAAAAATCAATTTATAATATGAGTACATTAACTGTTCACACGATCGAAACTGCTCCTGAAAAGAGTAAATCACAATTAGAAGCATCAGTAAAAGCATTTGGTATGTTACCTAATTTACATGGTGTATTAGCTGAATCTCCAGCTACTTTAGAAGGATATAAAACATTACATCATCTGTTCTCTACAGAAACAGCTTTTAACGCAGAAGAATTAACTGTAGTTTGGCAGACTATAAATGTAGAACACGAATGCCATTACTGTGTTCCAGCGCATACTGCTATTGCTCACATGATGAAAGTAAATCCTGAATTAATAGAAGTGCTAAGAAATAAAAGTGCTATGCCTAATGCTAAATTACAGGCTTTATATGACACAACACTTATTATACTTAAAAACCGAGGTAATATTTCTAAACCAGAATTAGATAAATTTTATAGTGCTGGTTACTCAGAAAGACATGTATTAGAAATTATCTTAGGATTATCTCAAAAAGTAATTAGTAATTATGTTAATCATATTGCCAATACGGAAGTAGATGAGCCATTTAAAAAGTTCGCTTAGTAACCCTAAGTTTTACAAAAAAAGTCGATTACGTTAGGTAATCGACTTTTTGGTTTTTACATTTTAACAAACCTTAGGGAATTTAACTTTTTTTTCATTTAGTATCTTTAAAGCCAAATTTAGAGATATAGTCATGATAAAAAATCTTACTTGGGGGATCCTATTTTCCTTTTTAATAGGATGCACTTCCAAAGAAAAACAACCTAAAAAAGTAGCTTTAAAAATTGATTATGAAAAAATCACACTAGATAACGGACTAGATGTTATTTTTCATATTGATAAATCTGATCCTGTTGTAGCTGTTGAACTTATGGTTCATGTAGGATCTGCTAGAGAAATAGAAGGTAGAACTGGTTTTGCACACCTTTTTGAACATTTATTATTCTTAGAATCGGAAAACCTTGGTAAAGGCGGATTAGATAAAATGAGTGCTAGAATTGGTGGATCTGGAGCGAATGGATCAACTTCAAGAGATCGAACAAATTATTTACAAACTGTTCCTAACGATGCTTTAGAAAAGATGATTTGGGCTGAAGCTGATAAATTAGGTTGGTTTATAAATACTGTTACCGATCCTGTTTTAGCAAAAGAAAAACAAGTTGTAAAAAACGAAAAAAGGCAAAGTGTTGATAATAGACCGTATGGGCATAGGCAATATGTGATTGGAAAAAATTTGTATCCGAAAGATCATCCTTATAACTGGCAAGTTATTGGTTCTTTAAAAGATGTGCAAAATGCTACATTAGATGATGTAAAAAACTTCTTTAAAAAATGGTATGTACCCAACAATGCTACATTAGTCTTATCTGGAGACTTTGATATCGCACAAGCTAAAGAATGGGTTCATAAATATTTTGATGAAATACCTCGAGGTGAAAATATTGCTCCTATTGAAAAAAAATCGGGAACTATAAAAGAGACCAAACATATCGTTTATGAAGATAACTTTGCTCGTTTACCTGAATTAACATTAACATGGCCTGCGGCTGAACAATATCATAAAGACGCTTATGCTCTAGATATTTTAGCAGAATATTTGAGTAATGGAAAAAAAGCGCCTTTAAATAAAGTTTTAGTTGATGATTTGAAATTAACTTCGGGAACAACAATGTTTAACTTTACTTCAGAAATTGCAGGTCAAATTCAATTAATAGTAAGAGCTTTCAACAACACAAAATTAGATGAAGTTCAAAAAGGAATTCTTTCAGCATTTGCAGATTTTGAACAAAATGGAATTCCTCAAAAGGATTTAGATCGTATTAAAGCTGGTTTAGAAACAGATTTTTACAGCAGCCTATCTAGTGTTCTTGGTAAGGGTTCTCGTTTGGCTTCTTATAATACCTACACTGGAGATCCAGGTTATGTTACTAAAGAATTGAATGAAACATTAGCTGTTACAACAGCAGATGTAATGGCTGTTTTTAACAAATATATAAAAGGTAAAAACTATATTGCCACTAGTTTTGTTCCTAAAACTCAACAAGAATTAGCTTTATCAAATTCTGTAGCAGCTAATATCGCTGAGGAAAAAATAGTTATTGGTGCAGAAGAATCATTCGATTCATCTATTGCAGCCACTTATGAAAAAACGCCTTCATCTTTTGATCGTTCTACTGAACCTCCATACGGAAAAGCTCCAGAATCAAAAACTCCAAATGTTTGGAAAGATGAACTAAAGAACGGATTAAAAGTATTTGGAATTCAAAGTGATGAAGTTCCTTTAGTACAGTTCAATTTTGTCATTGAAGGTGGACAATTACTTGAAAAAATGGATAAATTGGGTGTTGCAAATTTAACAGCTAGCTTATTAGAGAAAGGAACTAAAAATAAAGATGTTAGTCAATTAGAAGATGAATTAGCGCAATTAGGTGCATCTGTAAGTATTTTTGCTACTAAAAATAATATTCGTGTTTTTGGAAACACTTTGAAACGAAATTATAAGCAAACATTAGCTTTAGTTCAAGAAATGCTTTTAGAACCAAGATGGGATGAAGCAGAATTCGAGTTATTAAAGAAAGGTGCAATTACAAGTTTAAGATCACAAGAAGCTAGTCCTATTTCAATAGCTTCAAACCAATATAATGCACTAATCTATGGTAAAGATAATATTCGATCTAAAAATGTACTGGGTACAATCGCATCTGTTAAATCTATAACAATTGATGACTTAAAAGCATATTATAATAACTTTATTTCTCCATCTATTACCAAAATGCATGTCGTTGGTGATATTGATAGGGAAAATATTATTACTTCTTTACAAGAACTTGACAAAAATTGGATAGCTAAAGAAGTTATTATACCTAATTTTAAAACTCCTGAAGCTCCTGAAAAATCTACAGTGTATTTCTATGATATTCCAAACGCAAAACAATCTCAATTACGCTTTGGAGCACCAGCTTTAGCTTTTAATGATGCAGATTATTATCCTGCTACTGTAATGAACTACATTTTAGGTGGTGGTGGATTTGCTTCTCAATTAACACAACAATTACGAGAAGGAAAAGGATATACTTATGGAATTAGATCTGGTTTTTCTGGAGGGAAAGATAAAGGTTCATTTACTATAGGTAGTGGCGTTAGAAGTAATGTTACTTTAGAAGCATCTAAATTAGTAAAAGAAATTCTGGAAAATTATGCTAAGAATTATTCTGAAAAAGATCTAGCTACAACCAAAGGTTTCTTAATTAAAAGTAACGCAAGAGCTTTTGAAACAATGAGAGCTAAACTAAGAATGCTAGAGAATATAAGTACATATAACTTAGCTAATAATTATATGAAAGATAGAGAAAAAGTGGTTTCTGAAATGACCATCCCTAGAATACAAGAATTAGCTAATACTTATGTAGATCCTAACAAAATGATTTGGTTAGTAGTAGGAGATGCAGAAACACAACTAAAGAGAATGAAAGAATTAGGTTTTGGAGAGCCTATTCTTTTAAATAAACTTCAAGAAAAAGTAAAACAATAATTTTATTTATAAAGGCCATTTCTAAATAGATGGCCTTTTAAATTATACTATTTAAATGGAAAATTTATATGTATATTTCTTATTATTTAGTGCTATTCATGGTTTTATACTAGCTGTCATTTTATTCTTCAAAAAGAAAAGCTTACAAAATATTTTACTTAGTTTCTTGTTAGTTATTTTTTCATGTTATCTATCAGAATTATTCTTTTCATACAAGGGTATATTAACAAAATATCCTTCATTTTGGTTACTTACTTTTCCTTCGAATTTTTTCATAGGACCAATACTTTTACTATTTCATGATAAATTATTTAGTTTTAAAATCTCTAAATATTATGGCTCAATTTTAATAGGTATTCCAGTTATCATTTATCTTTCATTTATTCCTTATTATGTTTTAGATGATAACATGAAAATAAATTTAACCTGTCCTGACAATACATTAAATCATATAGCGCATGTTAAGTTTTTACTTCAACGAACTACTTTCATTATTTATACATTATTGTTTTTAACTTATATACTTTTTAAGAGAAAACACAGTATCTCAAATTATAAAAAAAGAAATAATTGGTTTTTTATATTTCTATATTGTTTTGTGTTTTTATTAATTTCTGAATTCGTTTTACTAATTAGTACTCATACATATCATTCACTTCTTTTTACTTTATTTTTAGCAATTATAATTCACTTATTCACATACGCTGTAATTATAAACCCTAATTTATTTTTCAAATTAGAAACTTCAAAATTAAAATATCAAAACTCTTCAATTAATGATATTAAATCTACAGAGATATCTAAAAACTTTATTAATTATTTGACAGAAGAAAAACCTTATTTAGATGATTCCTTTAATTTGGAAAAAGCAGCATCATACTTAACTATTCCTAAACATCAGCTTTCACAAGTTATTAGTCAGAATTTACAATCATCTTTTTCTAAAATAGTAAAGAAATTTCGGGTAGAAGAAAGTATCACGCTACTAAAAAATGATATTTCAAAAAAAAGAAAAATTATTGATATTGCTTTCGCCTGTGGTTTTAAAGACACTTCTAGTTTTCATAGAGCTTTTAAAGAACTACAAGGAACAACACCTTCTAATTATAGAGATTCTTTTTCAAAATAATTATCTTGACTAAAAAAGAGTTGCAAAAAATTATTTGCAACTAATTTCACCTTTCAACTACAGATATTTGTCAAATATTAAAACATTTAATTTATGAAAAAAAACATTCTTTTTATTCTAGCAATTTTTAGCTTCTTATTATCATCCTATGGACAAAATGACCCTGTAAAAGATGACTTCTTAAGATTTAATAGGCCTACTACTAGTCAAAGAGGAGAAATATCTCAAAAAATAGGAATCAGTTTCATTAAAATTAATTATGGTAGACCTAATGTTAAAAATAGAAAAATTTTTGGTGGACTTTTAGAATACGGAAAAATATGGCGATTAGGTGCAGATTATCAAACTCTTATTAAGTTTAAAAATGAATTTTTAATTCAAGGAAAAACTATACCAAAAGGAACGTATGCTCTCTATGCAATTCCTAATAAGGATAATTGGATAATTTATTTTAATAACGATATACAGGGTTGGGGACAATATACTTACAAAAAGGAAAACAATGTATTTGAATTTACAATACCTGTTAAAAAATCTCCTGAATTTACAGAAACATTTACCATAGGTTTCATAAATACTTCAATGAATAAAGGAGAACTTATTTTTCAATGGGAAAATATTCGAACTAAGCTACCTATAACTGTTAGTGCAAAACATAAGAATACAATTAAATTCATTATGGAATCAACATTAGGCTTAAAAGAGCAAAATTTAGGATATAAATATTACTTAGCTAGTGAGTACATGTTTATTGAGGAAAAAGACTATAAAACCGCCTTGAAATACATTCAAAAGGCAATAGACACGGGTAACAATGCTTTTTATACTCATTATTTGAAAGGAGAGATTTTATATGCTTTAGGTGATAAACAGAAAGCTGTAGAGGCTGCAAAACAAGCAAAGAAAAATTTATTTAAGGGTTTTGCTAATCCTGAATGGGAAAATAAAATTGAGAAAGCTATAAGTGATTGGAAAAATTAATACTATATATCTTCTACATAAAAAAGGGTTCAATAAAAATTGAACCCTTTTTTAATCTATAATTAAAGTTATTTATTAGTAGCTAATTATTGTTTAAAATTCTTTAAACCATCTTTTAACCAGTTGTAATAACTTAACTTATCTGTGTATTGCTGTGGTGAATTTAATACTTCCATATTAGGACTTAATTGAACATAATAAGGTTGAGAAGCATTCTTAAAGTTTACAGACTGTAAAGTTGCCCACTTTTCACCATAAGTTCTAATTCTCTTAATTTTTCCATTAGGCTTCACAAAATCAAATTGTTCTTCTGGTGGTAATGGATTTTCATTATCATCTACATACAATGAAATTAGAACGTAATCGTCTTTTAATGTATTGTAAATATTGTTTTCACTCCAAACATTTTCTTCCATTTTACGACAATTCACACAAGCCCAACCTGTAAAATCAAGTAAAACTGGTTTGTTCACAGATTTAGCATAAGCCATACCTTCATCAAAATCTTTAAAACAATTTAATGCTAAAGGACACTTATTATCTTGTAGCTCGTAAATACTATAAAACTGAGGAGGAGCAAATCCACTCAATAAATTCTGGTTCCAAATTGGTTTTTGTGTAACTCCTGGTCCCATGTATACCGCAAAACCAAGAACCGCTAAACCTAATACGATACGTAATCCTGAAACTCTTCTTATTTTTTCTCCGCCTGGGAATTTAATTACTCCGAACATGAATAATGCTGCTAATACAGTAATTAATATCCAAATACCTATGAACACCTCTCTTTTTAAGAAATTCCACTGTCCTACTAAATCAGCATTAGATAAGAACTTAAACGCTAAAGCTAATTCAATAAATCCTAACATAACAGTGATTGCTTTCATCCAGAAACCAGACTTTGGTAAAGAGCTTAATAATTTTGGAAAAAGAGCGAAAAATGCAAATGGTAATGCTAATGCTAATCCAAATCCTCCCATACCAGCTGTTAACTGCATTGGACCACCATCAGATGTTAAAGATCCAGCTAATAATGAACCTAAAATAGGTCCTGTACATGAGAAAGAAACAATAGCTAACGTAATTGCCATAAAGAAAATTCCAATAATACCTCCTATACCTGATGCACTATCTGTTTTATTACCCCATGAACTTGGTAACGTAATTGAATAAAAACCAAAGAAAGAACCTGCAAAAAACACTAATACTACAAAAAAGAATATGTTTAACCACATGTTTGTAGAAATTGTATTTAAAATTTCAGGATCTAAACTATCAGCAAAGTGGAATGGTAAACTTAATGCAACATAAATAGCAACAATAAAGAAACCATATAATATAGAGTTTGTAATTCCTTTAGCCTTTTTCTCAGATTGTTTGGTAAAGAAAGATACTGTTAATGGTATTAATGGGAATACACACGGTGTTAAGAATGCGATTAAACCACCTAAAAAACCTAGTAAAAAGATATTAAATAAACCTCCCTTATCTTCTTTTGTAGATCCATCACCCATTTTGACTTCTAACAAATCCTTATTCTTTAAGTCTAAGTTTAAAGAATTTGTTAGCTCCTTACTTTTTTCACCAACCTCAGCAACAGTTTCAACAATTTTCCCTCCATCTAACGAAAAAGTAAAATCATTATCATACGGTAGACAAAATTCTTTACAAACTTGAGCTGCTATATTAATAGATACTTGTCTTAAACTCGTATCATCTAATTTTATACGTTGTGTTAAAACTGCTTCTTCAACGAAAAAGGTCTCATCTAAGCCCCATGTTTCGCTATACTCAGTAACAGTTTCACTTTCTACAGCCTTACCTACAAGACTATAACCTTTATCCCCTACAGAAGGTTTAATTTCCATAGGCATTGAAGCATCTTTTGGATTATACTGAGAATATAGATGCCAATCATCTTCAATAAAAATATTGAAAATCAAATCGTACTCAGTGTCTGAAATCTTCTTAACAGAGGTTTCTACTTCTAGGGGGTCATCTTGTGCAAAAGACACAAATGTGAATCCTAGAATAAATAAAAATAGGGTAAAAACTCTTTTCATTGTCATTGGGGTTATTATATACTTATTTTTAATACATCGTTTGTAGAAATTGAAGCAGAAAATCTTCGGTCTTGTCGCATTCCAACAACCCAAATAATTTCATTTTCTTTAGTACAAAGCAACCAAGTTCTTTCTTTTTGGAACTTCGATAACTTTTCATCCTTAAAAAATTTACTTACTTTTTTCTTACCTTTCATACCTGTAGGATAGAAAAAATCTCCAACTTCCCATTTCCTTATTATCATCGGGAAAGTTACTAAATTTTTGTTAACTATAATAGACTTTTTATTCTGTACTGCATTTTTCGAGGATTTTTCAACAGTTAAAAATGTGTTATCATCAACTTTTTGAGTTCCTAAATCAACTTGGAAATTTGAATTTACTTTTTCATTAATAGTTTTTTTATACACCAATAAAAACTCTCTATCCTTAAGAATTTCGTGGGTTTTAGAAACTACTCTCTTTCCTGATTGCGACTTTAACAAGTCGTTAACATTATTCCATTCACTAAAATTAAAAGACTTTAACAATTGAAATAAATACGCTTTAGGATTTGACAACTTTAACATTTCTGAGATATCAATCTTAATCAAATCTCCCTCCTTTTTTACTACTTTTCCTTCAATTTTTTTTATTGTATCGTCAATTATCATTTTACTTTCAATCAAGTTTTGCGATACTTTCTTATAGCTATCTAAAATATTAGGGGCTATTTCTTTTAAAATTGGAACAAGGCCATGTCGTATTTTATTTCTTAAATATTTTTGTTCTGCATTACTGGCATCATTTCTCCATTGAATTTTATTCTTAACTGCATAAGTTTCTATTTGGTGTCTAGAAAAAGCTAGTAATGGACGAACTATTTTATCGTTCTGTTGTGGAATTCCAATCAAACCTTCTAAACCAGAACCTCTTGTTAAATTGATTAAAAAGGTTTCTAAATTATCATCAGCATGATGTGCTGTTAGCACATATGAAAACTCAGTTGTCTTTAACAATGAATTAAACCAAGTATAACGAAGTTCTCTTGCTGCTATTTGAATAGACTTTTTATGAATTGTTGCATATTCTTGTGTTGAAAATGTTTGACAAAAAGTTTTAAGAGATAACTCTTCTCCAAGTCTTCTTACAAAAGCCTCATCTTCATCACTTTCTTCGTTTCTTAAGTTAAAATTACAATGCGCTATACCGAAATCATAGTGTAATTCATGAAATAAGTGAGTTAAAACAACACTATCAACCCCTCCTGAAATGGCTATTAAAAATGCATTTTGTTTCAAAAAAGGGAAATGATTTTCTATATGTAATTTAAAATCTTCTAGCACTATATGTACAACCTTAATTTTGAGCGTTTAACCAAGAAACAATATCATTAATAACCTCTGCTTTACACAAATCATTATGTAATTCATGATAAGCTTCTTCATAAAGTTTTAATGTTACTTTATTATTTTTTTCTGCAAATGCTTCAGTTCCTTTGTAACTAATTAATTTATCATCTTTCCCATGTAAAAGCAAACTTGGAATGGCTAGTTTTGCAGCATTTTTAATCGCAAAGTCCCCTTTTTCTATAAAGACTAATGAAAAGTTAGGGCTTACTTTTGAATGCACTAATGGATCGTTTTTATATTGATCAACTTCTTCTTGAATTCTAGATATAAAATCAGGGTTTACTTCATTATCTAAAGTAACAGACGGAGCTATTTTTTGAATAATTTTCCCCAAAGAAAGTTTCCATTTAGGTGGTTCAAAAGCTAACTTTAAAAATGGACTTGTGGCAATCACTCCTTTAATTGTGTTTTCTGAAGCAATCAAGTAATTAAGTACAGCATTCCCTCCCATTGAATGTCCGTAAAGAAACGTTGGAAATTCACCTAATAATTCTTCTGTTTTAGTTATAAATGCTGTAATACTTTCCATAACAGCATCATACCCTGGATTATGCCCTCTTTTTCCTTGAGTTTTTCCATGCCCATAATGATCAAAAGCAATTACTGCATAATTGTGCTTTATCAGTTCTTCAGCAACATGAACAAATCTTCCTGAATGCTCTCCTAAACCGTGAAGTATAATTACTATTGCTTTATAATTATCAGGCTTCCAATACTGTCCAAAGAACTCGGTGTTATTATGATCAAATGTAATAGTATTATGCATTTGTATTGTTATTAATCTGTGTAGTTAATACTTGTTTCATTGCTTTTGCTTTGAGTAAACATTCCTCGTACTCTTTTTCTGGTGATGATTTTGCTGTTATAGCACCACCTACCGAATAAGATACATATTTTTTATCAGAATTATACAAAATACTACGAATTACTACATTAAAATCAAAGTCTCCTTCAGGAGTAAAATAACCAAATGCACCAGAATACAATCCTCTTTTAGAAACTTCTAATTTTTCAATAATTTTCATAGCTGAAATTTTTGGAGCTCCAGTCATACTACCCATTGGAAAAGTTTCTCTAATAATATCTACTGGATGTGCTTCTTCTTTTAACTCTGAAACTACAGTTGAAATTAATTGATGTACTTGCTTAAATGAATATACTTTACATAATTCTTCCACTCGTACTGAACCTTTTTTTGCCAATCTAGACAAATCGTTTCGAACTAAATCAACAATCATAACATTTTCTGAGCGCTCTTTTTCATCTCGAGCTAAATCGAAAGCTATTTTATTGTCTTCTATCGGATTCACAAACCTTTTAGCAGTTCCTTTTATGGGTTGTGAAATGATTTTAGCCCCTTCTTTTCTTAAATATCGCTCAGGTGAAGCAGACATTAAAAACAACTCTTCATGCTTAAAAAAAGTTGCAAATGGTGGCTCCGATATACTATTTAAGTTTGTGTAAATCTCATAAGGATCAAGCATTGTGTTCTCTGCATAAAACTCTTGACAGAAATTGGCTTCGTAAATATCACCTCTTTGTATATGCTCTAAGATGGTATTTAACTTCTGAAAATATGCCTCCTTTTGAGTTCTAAGTTTTATTTTAACTGTACTATCTTTTTTCGTTACTTGTTGCATTAAGTTCACATCCAAAATAGTTTCAAAATCCTCTTCTATTTCATCATCAAAAGCTCTCAAATACAGAAAAACAGCTGTATCATTCTGAATCTTAATAATTTTTTGAGGCTGAAAAAAATACACATCTGGAAACTCTAACCCATCAAAATTATTTGATGATAATTTTTCTACATCATTTTTTACATCGTAAGACAAATAACCAAAAAGATAATCCTTACTATAGGATTGATATTCTTTTAATTTTTCAAAAGCATCAAAATAATCTGTTTTAATAGAAGTAAACTCTTCAACAGCTAACATCGCGTCGAAACTACTATATTGCTGCTCGTAGTTATTACTATCTAAAAAAACAACCGTTTCATGTATTGCTCCCCATTTTAATAATTGCTTTTTAAAATGTGCAGGATTCTCTAAATAAAAAGTATGTTCGGTTCTTAAAAACATGAAGCAAAAATAGTAAATGAGAAGCAGTAATACGCTACATTTTTCACCCCAACCAACCTTCGCGGTCTAAACTTCTATATTGTATTGCTTCTCCAATATGATTGGCGTTTACACTTATTGAATGCTCTAAATCTGCAATAGTACGAGCTACTTTCAAAATACGATCGTAAGCTCTAGCCGAAAGATTCAACTGTTCCATGGCATTTTTAAGCATTGCCTTCGATGCTTCATCTAACTTACAAAACTCACGTATTTGTCTGGTATTCATTTGTGCATTATAATGTACGTTATCAATATCATGAAATCGTTGTGTTTGTAATGTTCTTGCTTTCGTAACCCTCTCTCTAATATGGATAGAAGACTCTCCTCTTTTAGTATCAGAAAGTTTTTCGAAGGGAACAGGATTTACCTCAATATGAATATCTATTCGATCCAATAAAGGGCCTGAGATTTTACTTAAGTAACGTTGCATTTCAAGTGGTGAAGCTTGTAATGGGTTTTCAGGATCGTTGAAATAACCTCCTGGACTAGGATTCATACTGGCAACTAACATAAAAGATGATGGATAAGTTACCGTAAATCTTGCTCTAGAAATAGTAACTTCTCTGTCTTCTAATGGCTGACGCATTACTTCTAATACGCTTCTTTTAAACTCAGGAAGTTCGTCTAAAAACAAAACTCCATTGTGAGAAAGAGAAATTTCTCCTGGTTGAGGATAAGATCCTCCTCCTACTAAAGCTACATCTGAAATGGTATGATGCGGATTCCTAAAAGGACGATCAATCATTAAACCTGAATTTGTAACACTACCTGTTACAGAATGTATTTTTGTGGTTTCTAAAGCCTCGTCAAGTGTCATTGGCGGTAATATAGAAGAAAGTCGTTTACTTAACATCGTTTTACCAGAACCTGGAGGACCAATTAATATGATATTATGCCCCCCAGCGGCTGCAATCTCCATACAACGTTTTATGCTTTCTTGTCCTTTTACGTCTGCAAAATCAAATTCAGGATTCTCTAGTTTATTTCTATATTCCTCAGCTAAATCAATAATCGTTTTCGATAATGCTTTTCCTTTATCAAAAAAATCAATTACCTCTATAATATTATCAACACCATAAACATCTAAACCACTCACTACTGCTGCTTCTTTTGCATTCTGATTGGGCAGTATAAAACCTTTAAACCCTTCATTTTTTGCTTGAATAGCAATAGGCAAAGCACCTTTAATGGGTTGTAAACCTCCATCCAAAGAAAGTTCTCCCATAATAAGATACTTATTAATTTCTTTTGCTTTTATTTGTTGTGAAGCAACTAGTATACCTATAGCTAGCGTTAAATCATACGCAGAACCTTCTTTACGTAAATCGGCAGGAGCCATGTTAATTGTTATCTTCTTACCAGGTATTTTATAACCTATATTTTGTAGTGCAGCAGCAATTCTGTAATTACTTTCTTTAATTGCATTATCTGGTAAACCTACAAGATGATATCCTACACCTTTGTCTATATTTACCTCAACAGCGACTGTGGTGGCATCAACTCCAAGAAGAGCTGATCCAAAAACTTTAACTAGCATAATTTCTTTTTTAACAATTTTTGCTAAGATAGGTTTTTAAAATTATACTGTATTTTTTAAAAAATAGAAAAGCGCGATTAACAATCGCGCTTCACATTTTATAATCTTTATTTGGATGACGTGTAAAATAATCCCCCAATTTTTTTACCAGTTTCATACTGTGACTAATCACAAATAAATAGATTATATCGACAAATTTACGACACAAACTATTTGTTCCCTTTTAAAAATGTTACACTAAAAAAACAAAACTAAAACCCCTTAATTAACAACGAATTAAGGATGAAAAAAATTTATTTTGTATAAAAATGATACTTAGTTAGCTTTACTATTTTTAAACTTTTTGGGAGTTTCTCCATATTTTCCTTTAAAAGCCGTTGAAAAATAATTAGGTGAAGAGAAACCTACTGAATAAGCGATATCAGCAATACTAAGTATTTCTTCTGAAAGCAACATTTCTTTTCCTTTTTCTAATCTAATATTTTGTATATAATCACTAATCGTTAGACCTAACAACGCTTTTATTTTCCGATACAATTGTACTCTAGATATATTTAATTCCTCAGCTAACACTTCTACAGTAAAAGAAGAATCATCTATATTTTTGGCGATTAAAGCATTTATTTTATTTACAAACTCGGTTTCTTTATCTTTTATTTTCTTTTTAGTTGTCCGAGTTTTTTCTACTTCAACTGTAGCACTATCCTTAAACGATTTTTGAAGCTTTTTCCTGTTATAAAGCAATGTTTCTATAGACTGAAACAAAACAGATAAATTAAAAGGTTTTGTCAAGAACATATCTACCCCTGATTTCAAACCTTTTAAATGTGCTTCGTCAGTTTTAAGTGCCGTAAGCATCAGTACAGGAATATGAGAAGTTCTTTCATCATTTTTAACCATTTCACAAATTTCAAACCCGCTAATATCTGGCAAATTAGCATCACTTATAATTACATCTGGAATTATTTCTAGTATTTTTTCTTTTATATTGATACCATCTGAATCATATACTTCATAAAATTCAGATAGTTTTTCTTTCAGTAAAATTCTTAAATCATTATTATCTTCTATAACAAGTAATCTTTCTTTTTCGGTACTTAATTTTACAACATCAGAAATTGTATTTGTTACTTGTTGTTGCTTAGTATCTGTAAATTCATTTCTTTGAACCTGCTGTTTAACAATAATTTCATCTTTTTTGAAGTGCGATTTACCTTTAGGTAGTGTTATGATAAACGTTGCTCCTTTATTTTTTTCTGAAACAACTCGTATTTCTCCTCTATGTAATTTAACGTACTCTCTTGTTAAAAATAAACCTATACCTGAACTCGATTTTTGATTATTCGTGCCTTGGTAAAATTGATTAAATATTTTTTCTTTTTCACTACTTAAAATACCAATACCAGAATCTTGTATCGCAATATGAATTTTATGTTCATTTTCTTCAATCGTTATATTTATTTGTCCTCCAATAGGAGTAAATTTAAATGCGTTAGATAATAAATTAAACAATACATTATCAAACAAATCTTGATCCACATAAACCTCCGGATTTTCTACCTTTACATTTAGAGAAAAATCAATTTGCTTTTTCTTTGCTTCACTATTAAAATCTGAAAAAACAGCAGTAACAAAAGACTCTATATTTGTTTTAGAAGCTCTTAACTTAAAACTCTTACTTTCAACTCTTCTAAAATCTAAAAGCTGATTTATCATTCTAAGCAACCTCCTTGAATTATTATAAATAAGACTATATTCTTTAGATTTTTGATGTGTTTCTGAACCAATAAGCGACTCAGTAGATGACAGAATTAACGATATTGGTGTCTTAAAATCATGTGATACACCCATGAAGAAATTATTCGTAGCCTCATTTGTTACTTTCAAATCTTCAGCTATTTTTTCTATTTCTTTCTTTTGACTATCAATTTGATCAATTAATTTAACTAACAACTTTTTTTGTTGCACAACTTTTTTCTTCCCTTTTAGCGTTATTACTAACAACACAATTATAATAGCTAAAAAAATTAGTGTCGCTATTAAAAAATCTCGTTGGGAATCGTATAGTTTAATCTGCTCTGTTAATTTTTTTTGTTGTTTTTCTACATCTAATTCATAAGAATTAATTAAAGATAATTGTCTACTCAAAAGATCAACGTTAGTAACATCAACAATAACTGAAGGTAGTAAATTATCTTTTTTAGTCTTTCTTTTTTCAAGTATATTCAGTGCCGTTTGTATAGCTTCTTTACCTCCAGTCGGACATAAAATTGTAGCTTCAAGAACACCTTCCTTAACTAGAGGAATCCCTCCTTTTTCAGAATTCAATCCTCCTACTCCAATAAGCTTAACATCTTTGTGTTTTGTAGATTTAATAATATTAGATGCTTTAAGTGCTAAATCATCTGAATGCGCAAAAATGTAGTCGATGTTTTCCGTTGTAGCTAATAATGATTCCAATTTATCAGTAATCCCAGAACCATCGTAACTATCTTGAACCGCTCCAACTAATGTCAGGTTTTCATTCTCCTCTATCACTTTTTTAAACCCTAAACTAATATGTTTAGTTGGGGTAGTTCCAGCCCATCCTTTTAACTCTACAACATTTAGCTCTTTTTTGAGTGATTGTAAGTATTTCCCTGCGTTTATACCAATTTCATAATTATTAACTCCGATGAAAGATGAATACACACTAATTTCTCTATCTAACACGATTACAGGAATATCTTTTGCCGCAGCTTTTTTCAGTATTGGAGTTAGTGGTTTAGGAGCAATTGGAGATATAATTATAACATCTACTCCTTGTTCAATAAAACTTTCAACATCAGATATTTGTTTATCAACATCAGCATTAGAATTCAATATATTAAGCTTAACATCTTTGTGAAATCCAGCTTCTATATTCATAGACTGCGCTACAGCTTCCTCCCATTTCTCATTAGATGAAAATTGCGAAAACCCTATAGTGTATTTACTTTCCTGTTTTGAAACCTTACATTTTACAAACACTAAAGTTAAAAACAAAAAAAATAGTAAATTCTTTACCTTCCCCAATTACTACTATTTTGATTTTAAGTTACTAAACTAAAGAATAAATAAAAAAAACGCAAAAATAGAATACTAATTGTAGTCTTTTTTTACGTTTTATCTGTACGGGTGAAGGGAGTCGAACCCCCACGCCTTGCGGCACTAGATCCTAAGTCTAGCGTGTCTACCAATTCCACCACACCCGCTATTACTAAAATTTGGTGTGCAAATATACATAAAGAATTTAAATCTCAAACTTAAAAATAATTAATTATGAGAAATATTTCATTTCAACCCTAAACAATCTTACTACTACAGGTGCTAACAATAGTTATTTCCTCAAAAAAAAGTAAATTAGCGTAAATAATTAAACGACATAATGCATACCATAAAAGAATATATTGAAAAAAACAAACAACGATTTATTGATGAACTCATTGAGTTATTAAAAATTCCTTCTATAAGTGCAGACACTGCATTTTCGCAAGATGTATTAAATACTGCCGATCTAATCATAAAATCATTAAAAGATGCAGGATGTGATCATGTTGAGCTATGTGAAACTCCTGGGTATCCTATTATTTATGGTGAAAAAATAATAGATCCAAAACTTCCTACTGTACTTATTTATGGACATTATGACGTACAACCAGCTGACCCATTAGATTTATGGGATTCTCCTCCTTTTGAACCTGTAATTAAAAAAACAGATCTTCACCCGGATGGAGCAATTTTTGCCCGTGGAGCATGTGATGATAAAGGACAAATGTACATGCATGTTAAGGCCTTAGAATATATGACTTCAGAAGGAAAATTACCTTGTAATGTAAAATTCATGATTGAAGGAGAAGAAGAAGTTGGCTCAGAAAGCTTAGCTTGGTTTGTTCCTAGGAATGTTGAAAAATTAGCTAATGATGTTATTTTAATATCTGATACAGGTATGATTGCTAATAATATTCCGTCTATTACTACTGGATTGAGAGGATTAAGTTACGTTGAAGTAGAAGTTACTGGTCCAAACCGTGACTTACATTCAGGTTTATATGGTGGTGCTGTTGCTAACCCTATTAATATCTTGAGTAAGATGATTGCTTCATTACATGACGAGAACAATCACATTACAATTCCTGGGTTCTATGACAAAGTAGAGGAATTATCAAAAGAAGAAAGGGATGAAATGGCAAAAGCTCCATTTTCTTTAGAGGCTTACAAAAACGCTTTAGATATTGACGATGTTTATGGTGAAAAAGGCTACACCACTAATGAGAGAAACTCTATAAGACCAACTTTAGATGTTAATGGTATATGGGGAGGTTATACAGGTGAGGGTGCAAAAACAGTAATTGCTTCCAAAGCTTATGCTAAAATCTCTATGCGTTTAGTTCCAAACCAAAACTGGGAAGAAATTACAGCATTATTTAAATCACACTTCGAAAAAATAGCTCCTAAGAGTGTAAAAGTTAATGTTACTCCTCATCATGGAGGACAAGGGTATGTTACACCAATAGATAGTAAAGGATATCAAGCAGCAAGCAAAGCATATAAAGAAACTTTTGACGTGACCCCTATACCTCAGCGAAGTGGTGGAAGTATTCCTATAGTTGCTTTATTTGAAAAAGAATTAAAAAGTAAAACGATTTTAATGGGCTTTGGTTTAAATTCTGATGCCATTCATTCTCCAAACGAACACTTTGGTATCTGGAATTATCTGAAAGGTATAGAGACAATTCCATATTTCTACACCTATTTTACAGAACTACACTAATCATATAAAAAAACCTCTTTTTGAGGTTTTTCTTTTTTTATTACATTTGCAAAAAAATTACTATGAAAAAACTTATACTGTTCATTTTCTGCTTTTTATTAATCAAAACCTACGCACAAGATCTTGATTTATCTTTTTTATCTATTCCTCCCGAACTTACTAAAGATGCAAATGCTGTAGTTAGAAACAATTATACTGAAGTAACTATAGAAGCTTCCAATAAAATGGTTGTTTATCAAAAAAGAATTGTCACTGTTCTTAACAAAGAAGGAAATAGAAGTGTTAATACTTATGAAGGTTATGATAATGATAAAAAAATCACAAAACTATCTGCTAGAGTTTACGACAAATTAGGTGAAGAGATAAAAAAATACAACAAAAGTAAATTTACAGATGTAAGCGCTGTAGATGGTGGTACATTATATTCTGATAATAGGGTTAAATATCTAGATTATACCCCAACTGCTTATCCATACACAATTGTATTTGAATCTGAATATGAAACTTCTTCTACAGGCTTTATCCCTTCATGGAACCCTTTAGAATCATACTATACTGCAATTGAAAAATCTGAATACAAAATACAAAACCCTGAAAACCTAAAAATCAGGACAAAAGAAAAAAACTTCTCAGACTTTTCTATTCAACGTGTTTCTGAAAATGAAATCCACTATCGTATAGAAAAACAACAAGCAATTGAATTTGAAAGAAACTCTGTTTATACTCAAGATATCTTTCCTATAGTTATGGTTGCTTTAAATCAGTTTACTTTGAAGAAAGTTTCTGGGAATGGAAGTAATTGGTCTGAATTTGGAAAATGGATGGACAATGAATTACTGAAAGATAAGATTACGCTTAGCCCAGTTACCATTGCTAAAGCACAAGAATTAGTTAGCGGTGCTAATACTAACATTGAAAAAGCTAAAATTCTTTACGAATACATGCAAAATAAAACCAGATACATAAGTGTTCAAGTTGGTATTGGTGGACGGGAACCTATTCCCGCTATTGAAGTAGATAAATTAGGCTATGGAGATTGTAAAGGTTTGACTAATTATACAAAAGCTTTATTGAATGCTGTAGGTGTGCCTGCAAACTACACTGTTGTATACGCCCAAAACAAAATAGATATTGACAAAGATTTCACTTCTATGCAAGGAAATCATGTAATTCTAAATATACCTAATGAAAATGGAGAAGATGTATGGTTAGAATGCACAAGTCAAACCATGCCTTTTGGCTTTTTAGGTGATTTTACAGACGATCGTAATGTTTTAGTAATTACGCCTGAAGGTGGAGTAATCAAACGAACGCCTGCTTATACAAATGAACTTAATATACAAGAAACCAAAGCAAATATTACTTTTACGCCTAACGGTAGTTTACAAGCAAACGTTGGAATTACTTCCAAAGGAATTCAATACGATCGTAAATTTTCTATTGAAAATAAATCTAAAAAAGAGCTAGAGAAATATTACCTATCTGATGTTTGGGGGTATAATAATAATACCAACATAAACGCAGTTAATTTAGAAAATGATAAATCAAATATTGCTTTCAAAGAAAAGCTTGATGTTACGATTAATGATTATGCAGCTATTAATGAAAATGAATTTTTATTTAGGGTAAATGTTTTTAACAAAAACACTTACATTCCTAAAAGATATAGAAAGCGAAAACTTCCTCTAGCTATCGAAAGAGGTTATCAAGATATCGATAACTATACAATTACAATTCCTGAAGGATATACAATACAACAAATACCTGAAGCTAAAACCATAGATAGCAAGTTCGGAACTTACACAATGGAAATCAAAAAAAAGAATGATAACACTATAGAATACACAAAAAACATTTTAATAAAACAAGGTGTTTATCCTAAAGAAGATTATGCTTCTTACAGAAAGTTTAGAAAAAAAATTGCAAAACTAGAAAACATAAGAATTGCTGTTTATAAAAATTAACTCGTAAAAAACTATGAAAAAAAACATTTTAATATTCGTATTCGCTCTCATTAGCACTAACTATACTTGGAGTCAAGAAATTAAATTTGGGAAAATTATACCAAATGAAGTATCATAAAAACTTCACCCAAAAGATTCTACTGCAGATGCGGCTTATCTTTTTAATAAAAGAAGAACTCATTTTAGATATAGTAATAATAATGGTTTTGTTTTGATCAATGAAATTCATAAAAGAATTAAAATTTATACTAAAGAAGGTTTTGATAAAGCAACCTTTAAAATTCCATTATATAACAATGGAGGTGATCGAGAAAAAGTATCTTTTTTGAAAGGATATACTTTTAATGAATCTGATGGAGACATAAAAAAAATAAAGCTTAAAAAAGAGCATCGTTTTGATGAAGAGTTGACAGATAACCATAGCTTAGTTAAGCTAGTATTCCCTGAGGTGAAACCCGGTAGTGTAATTGATTTAAAATATACATTAACCTCTCCCTTTATCACAAATATTGATCAGGTTCAATTCCAATACGATATTCCTGTTGATAAACTTGACATCACCATTGAAGCTCCTGAATATTTCAATTTCAAAAAAGCGTCTAAAGGATATTATTTAGTTCCTGTAAAAAACTCTACAAAAAACGGTAGTATAAATATCGTTCAAGAATATACAAATCAATTTGGACGTAATGAAAGAGCTGGCAGTTATGATCAAGATTTAAAATACAACATTAATAAGTTTCAAGCTGAAGATATTCCTGCACTTAAAGATAGCGAGCCTTTTGTTGCTAATATTGCAAATTACCGAGGAGCAGTGAAATACGAATTATCTTTTGTACAATTTCCTAATCGTTCTCCTAACTTTTATTCTACATCATGGGAAGATGTTAGTAAACGAATATACAAATACAAAGGTTTTGGTGGAGAATTACAAAAGAACGGATACTACAAAAAAGAGCTTAGCGCATTAATTACTAATACTGCAAATGATTATGAAAAAATTGGAGCTATATTTCAATTTATAAAATCTAAAGTAAAATGGAATGGTCGTTATGGTACATCTGCCTCAGGTGTCAAAAAAGCATTTAAAAACGGCACTGGAAATGTAGCTGATATTAACTTAATGCTTACCGCTATGTTAAGATCAGCAGGACTTAATGCCAATCCTGTACTTGTAAGTTCAAGATCTAACGGAGTACCAGTTTTTCCTACTATAGAAGGATTTAATTATGTTATTGCTACAGTTGAGTTTTCTAATGGTAAATATATATTATTAGATGCTACAGAACCTTACAGTACTCCAAACATTCTTCCTGTTAGGGCTTTGAATTGGAATGGACGAAAAGTTACACGTGAAGGCAATTCTTCATGGGTAAAATTAACATCATCAGCACATTCTAGTATTGAAAATAAGGTTAAAGTAAAAATTGAAGATGACGGTATGGTATCTGGTCTTTTGTTTAAAACAGAAACAAAACTGAATGCTTTATTGGCTAGAAAAAGGTATAATCACGTTGCTGAAGATGATCTGATTTCAAAATTTGAGGAGAAATACGATATTGAAATTGATGATTTTAAAACCCGAAATGAAAAAAGCATAGGCAAACCTCTAAATAGAATATTAAAATTTTCTTCAGATAACTTAGTTGAAGAAATTAACAATAAAATATATATTCATCCGCTTTTATTTTTAACGGAGAAACAAAATCCATTTAAAAGTGCAGAGCGTAAATTCCCTATTGAATTTACTACTCCTTGGAAAATAGAGAACTCAATTGCTATGCAAATTCCAGATAATTATACTGTTGAAACCATTCCAGAGGTTTTAGCTATTGGATTACCAGAAAACATGGGTGTATTTAAATTTAAGGTTGTTGCTAAAGAAAAAAATATTCAAGTAAAATCTGTACTTCAATTTAATAAAGCAATTATTTCTCCAATACATTATCAAGCTGTTAAAGACTTTTATAAACAAGTAACAGCTAAACAAGCCGAAAAAATTGTTTTAATTAAAAAATAACTAATGAAAACACCAACTATTCTTCTTTTATTTTTATCAATTTATGCCTACACGCAATCACCTGACTTACAAAGGTTGGGGTTTATCGATGAAGATGAATTAAAAATGAAAGTATATGATAGAGATAGCACTGCAAATGCGCTAGTTTTAGAAGAAAAAGGATACCATTATATTGATAAAGCTAATAATTATCTTTTTAGAAGAGATATATACAAGAGAGTAAAAATCTTTAACAAATCTGAATTCGAAAGAGCTACTATACATATCAACACCTATAAGTCTGAAAAAATTCAAAATATTAAAGCAGTAACATATAGTTTAGACGGGACTTTTGTTCGAAAAACATACCTTAAAAAAGAAAATATTTTCACTAAACAGATTTCTGAAAACTGGAAACAAACAAGCTTTACCTTACCAAATTTAAAGGAAGGCTGTGTCATTGAATATACGTATAGTTACATGTCTCCATTCTCTCGAATCAACGATTGGAATTTTCAATCAGATATACCTAAGGTTAAAAGTGATTTTACTGCTTCTATATTAGGAAATTGGAAACACAATATTCGTTTAAGAACAAATAAACCACTAGACCGAAAGAATGATTACATAAAAAAGTATTGTGTTTCTGTACCTGGTGCCAATAACGGTAGCTGTTGGGTAGTAGAATATGGTTTAGACCATATTCCTGCATTTAAAGGAGAAGACTATATGCTTTCTGAAGATAATTTTAAATCGAAAATTATCTTCGAATCTATTTCTTATACTTCTCCAAATGGTAAAGTAACAAAATATACGAGCACATGGAAAGATGCGGATAGGACACTAAAAAATAATTTTTTTGACGGACAAACTTCTAAGAAAAATTACTTTAAAAGAAACCTACCACCAGAATTACTTGCTAAAGAAAACGATTTTGATAGAGCTAATGGAGTGTACAAACATATTCAAGAGCGATTAAACTGGAATGAAAATTATTGGAGTAGTAAAAAAATACGTATCAAAAACATCTATGATAATAAAGTTGGTGCGGTAGATGCGATTAACTTAACTCTATATAACGCTTTAGTTGCTGCTAATATTGAAACTTACTTAGTCGTGCTATCAACTCGTCAGCATGGTATTGTTACAAAGTTATACCCTTCTATATCAGAATTTAATTACGTAATTGTCAAAACAGTAATTGATGGAGAAACCTATTTTTTAGATGCTACCGAAAAACACTTGATCTTTGGAGAAGTTCCTTACAGATGTTTAAATGGTGAAGGACGTGTTTTAGACTTTAAAAAAGGAAGTTATTGGGAGTTGATTCAACCAAAATATAGATCTTACAAGAATCATAGTATCAATTTAGAGTTTGAGAACGGAACTTGTATCGGAAAAATAACAACTGCAAAAAAAGGGTATTATGCTATGCAGGAAAGAAAAAGTATTGCCTCAAAATCTGAAGATCAATATATAGAGGATTTTGAAACGAAATACCCATTGATAGAAGTAGATGACTTTAAAGTCATTGCTCCTGAAAAAGGAAACGATTCTCATAAAACTTTTTTCACAATTTCTATTCCAGATTTAGAACTTGAAAACGTAATACGAATCAACCCTTTTATTATAGACAGGAACACCAAAAACCCCTTTAAATTAAAAGAAAGAAAATTTCCAGTTGATTTTGGTTATGCATGGTCGAAGTCGTTTAATATCTCTATAAAAATACCTGAGGGATATACAATTTCTAAACTACCAAAAAACAAAGCAATAGCCTTACCAAATAAAGGAGGAAGAGCTACATTTAGTATAAAAAGTACGAATGATAAAGTAAGTATTTACACTAAAATATTCTTTAGTAAACCGATATACAACGAGATAGAATATCATTATTTAAAGAAGATATATAATGAAATCATTACAATGCAAAGTAATTATATTGAGCTCAAAAAAACATTGTAATTAATTATCAAACATCATCTTATTTTATAGGTAAGATGATGTTTGACTTTACAGTAGAATATACATTGTACAACGCATCCATAATTGGTGCTTATTTAATTTACGAACAACATCTGCTGTCCTGTACTCTACACCGAACTCTATTTTATTATTTTTACTCAATCGATACCCTAAGTTTGGAGACAACCTAATTTCTAAAGCTTTTTTATTAAACTGCCATAAATATTCATTAGAAAGTTTCATATACCACTCAAAAACATCAATTTTATTACCATTTAACGATCGCTGTAAAGTAAATCGATAACGTCCTCGTAAATTAAGAATAGCATCGTAAAATTGTTCAAACCCAAAACGATGCCCAATTTGATACTGCTCTATACTATGAATAATATTGTAATGCTGTAGCGTTCTATACGCTATTTCACCATCTTTAAAACGAAAAATAAATCCAAAGTTTAATTTATTGTTCATTTTAGTTTTCAATGAAAAAATGGAAGAGACATCAACCAAACTATGCGAAAAAGTAAACCCTTTATCGTAGATAAATGTTCTAGATTCTACTCCATTGATCCATTTCATATTGGGCGAAACTTTAAAAGAAGTCACTATTTTAGGTAATATACCCGTAGAAAAAGTAGATTGAGCAAAATTTTCACCCATTAACAATACAAAAAGTAATACTAAAACACTTCGCATTAAAACTCTAAATTATCAGAATTAAACGCTTTTACCTTTAAGGCTTTCACTACATCTCCATTAGTATTTAAAAGTAATTCGTGCGTTCCATAATTTTGTTGTTTTACTCCAGAAACGACCAATTCAAAAAGCACCTCATCATACGTATTAGTTTCCATATACTTTTTTAGTTCTTTGACAATACTTTCCGAACTTCCTGAAAATTGAATCTGTAATTTTTTAAGTCTATACTTTCTAAAAAGTGATTTCAATTTTTTCTGTATTGTGAAACAATCTTCTTTTTTTATTTCTTTTAATTTACGTTTTATCTCGACATCTAAAATTTTTCCTTTTTCATCAAATTCAAAACTATACTTTTGAGATTTATGATATAATTTAGCCTCAAAAGTTTTTCCATCCTGACTTTCTTCACTGTACCATTTAACTTTTTTAGAAAAAGAAAATTCTCTTAAAAATGTAACCGCCAATTCTGGAACCTTTTCTTCCGAAACCCTATATTCTCTCTCGTATTTAAACTGTGAGCTTGCTGTAAAAACAACAAAAAAGCTCAACAAAAAAAGTAATCTCATAACACAAAAATACAACTCAAAAACTAAAAAAAACACACTCTACACTTGTAGAATAAAACTTTATTTCTACATTTGTAGAGTTAATTCTAATTTTGTAGAAATGAAATTATCTAAAGCAGAAGAACAAGTAATGCAGTATTTATGGAAATTAAATAAGGCTTTTATGAAAGATTTATTACAAGAATTTCCTGAACCCAAACCTGCAACTACAACACTAGCAACCTTACTTAAGCGTATGCGAGATAAAGGATTCATTGACTACAAATTATATGGAAAATCAAGAGAATACTATCCTTTAGTAAAAAAAACAGATTATTTCTCAAAACACGTAAATGGTTTGATAAAAAACTTTTTTAATGACTCAGCTAGTCAGTTTGCTTCGTTTTTTACAAAAGAAACTGATTTATCTGTTGATGAGTTAAAGGAATTACGAAAAATAATTGATCATCAAATTAAAGAACAGAACAATGATTAATTACATTTTAAAATTTACCATTTGTCTTGTTATACTACTCGTGTTTTATCATTTTGTATTACAAAAAGAAAAGATGCACAATTTTAATCGGTTCTTTTTAATGGGTAGTTTATTGTTATCTTTTCTTATTCCTCAGTACACAATTTATGTAGATACTACAGTAATAACAGAAACAGCACTACCATATGTTCTTGAAGACCCGATAGCTTTAGATGTAGTTGAAGACGAACAAGAAACTAGTTTTTTTGATTTTAATTTAGTAGTTCAAACAATATATCTAATTATTACAGGATTATTTTTATTGAGGTTTGTTAAAAATATCTCCAATATTGTTGGAAGAATACATAAGCATGAGATTATTAACTTCCACAATGCAAAACTAGTTTTAGTAACAGATAACATAGCACCGCATACATTTTGGAATTATATCTTTATCAACAAAGATGCCTATCAAAACAACCGAATAGAAGAAGAACTTTTTACCCATGAGCTAACACATGTTACTCAAAACCATACTTTCGATATTATTTTAATAGAACTATTGCACGCTATTTTTTGGTTTAATCCTGTTTTTATTTACTTAAAAAAAGCCATTCGTTTAAATCACGAATTTATTGCAGATGCTTCCGTTATAGATACACATAACAATACAATTACATATCAAGAACTATTATTGAAAAGAAGTTCTGATCCTAAAGAATATTACTTGGCCAGTAATTTGAATTTTATTTTAACTAAAAAAAGATTACTTATGATGACTAAACAAAAATCTGACAAAGCAATTTTGTTAAAAAAGATGAGTGTTATCCCATTGCTATTTGGATTACTTTTTTTACTCGCCGAACGAGTTGAAGCCTTAGAAAGTAAAACAGAAATCGAACCAAATTCTGATATTAAATCAGATGTATTCCTAGCTTCTGTAGAAAGAGATGGAAATGCTATTCAATTGAAATGTTACAATTGTAAAAGATGGGGTAATTTAACTATTCCGTTACATAAAGAATATATTATAACTGATTTTGGTTTTACGAATAAAAATCGAATATCTGATGCTAGTGAATATGCTTTTACCATAAAGGCAACAAAAAACAATATCACTTTTTTAGGATTAAAAAATACTGCTTGGGAGACTTTAAAATTCACACTAGATAAAAATAAAAAACAGTATCTAAATGAATTCGGGACAGTAGATTTTAAGAGTAAAGATGTATTAAATTATAAGACTAAAACTGCGCCAATACTATATATTGATAAAGATCAAAACAAATATTATCTTAATAATAGATTAATTAATATTGATAATATTAAAAATGAATTTCTTAAAGAAACAAATGGTCAAAAATCAAATTTAGAAATATTTTGTGAAGGCAAAGTTTTAATGTCTTTTCTTAAATCTATCCAGAATAACTTAACAAAGCAATATTTAAACGAAATCATTTTACCTAATAGTCTATCCTATATCGAAGTAGATGACGATTATTTAAATTCTAAAAATGATAAAAATAAGCTAACCAAAACATCAGATTCTATTCCAAAAAAGCGAATTGTTAATCAAAAAAAGAAAACCCTTACCTATACAACCAAAGATGGAAAATTAATAACTAAAAAGTTTTCTGAACTAACACCTTGGGAAAGAAACATGTTACCACCACCTCCACCGCCAATGAAAATTCATAAAAAAAAGGTGACTGCTAAATTGTTAAAAGAATTACAAAACAGTAATACATATGCGATATGGATTGATGGGAAAGTTGCTAAAAATTCAATATTAAAAAATTATAAACCATCTGATTTTAAATATTACTCTGGTAGTTTTGTTCATAAAAATGCAAGAAATAAAAGATTTCCTCAACCTTATCAATTTTATTTAGAAACTAAAGGATATAAAAATAAAAAGACAGCTGCCTTTCAAAAAAAGTTTCAAAAATGGGTAAAAGAAGGAAATCCACAAAGTAAAAGCCCTAAACAGAAAGTTAAAGACAATGTTAAACCAACGAAAAAAAACATATCAAAAGTCAATGATGATTTGTTTTTTATAAAAAACGATAAGGGAATAACATATTACAATCGTTTTGGACAAGAAGTTACAAAAAACGGAGCATTAATCACTCCTAAAACAAATACTAAAATGCATGGAGCGATAGTAAGAAAGGGAGATAGCACAAATATTCCGCCGCCAGCAAAAGCTAAAAATGAAAAAGGATGGTATTATAACAATAACCAAACATTATATTATGTAAAAAATGACAAAGGAACAACATATTACAATCGTTTCGGACAAGAAGTTACAGAAAACGGGGCATTAATCACTCCTAAAACAAGTACTAAAACACATGGAGCAATAGTAAAAAAGGGAGATAGCACAAATATTCCGCCGCCTAAGGCTAAAGAAAGAAACTTTACTGCTAAAAGAAGAGTAAAAATTAAAAAAGACATAACTTCGAATCAGATAAAAAAAGTTCTCACTAAAAAAACTTGGGAAGTTGATAATTATGTACATTTTGAGAATGGAACTAAAAAAAAGAAAATTACCCCTCAAACAGTCAACAAACTAAATCAAAATACTAAAATCAACTATTTTTTAGAAGACAAAAAGATTTCAGAAAAAAAATATTATAGTTTAATTAAAGCTGATAAAGAATATTTAATTGGTGGTAATTATACCAACAAGAAAAAAGATATTTTGAATATGTATTTAACTAAAGACCAGAAAAAGTTAAATAAACTTTTAGCTAACAAATGACTTTTGAGTTATTGTTAAAAGCCTCCTAAAAAGAGGCTTTTTTGTAACAAACACCAAATTATATCGTTTTTATTTTATGAAACGTTTCTTTCTTTTATGTTCTGGTGTAGATTTAGATCTGATACAAAATTGTGCTAATGGAGAACAAAATAAATATGCAGGTATAGGCGCTACTGTATTTTTCACAGCTTTAATGGCTACAATTGCTAGTAGTTATGCTTTATATACAGTATTTGACTCTATTTACACAGCTGTTTTCTTTGGAATTGTTTGGGGATTGTTAATTTTCAACTTAGACAGGTATATTGTCTCCACACTTCGTAAAAAAAGTAGTTTTATCAAAGAATTTATTCAAGTATTTCCAAGATTACTATTAGCCGTACTTATCGCTGTTGTTATTTCTAAACCTTTAGAATTGAAGATTTTTGAAAAAGAAATCAATCAGGTATTACTCACAGAGAAAAATCAAATGACTTTAGACAATAAAAATCAGATTGCTCAACAATTTGCTCCTGAAATCGCTAAATTGAAAAATGAAATCTCTGTATTAAAAGAAGAAATCAACACAAAAGAAAAAGAAACAAACCAATTGTATGAAACTTATATAGCTGAAGCAGAAGGGCGAAAAGGAACTAAACGCAAAGGAAAAGGACCAGTTTACAAAGAAAAAAGAGCAAAACATGATGCTTCCTTAGCTGAACTTTCAGAATTTAAAAAAAACACTACTAAAAAAATCGATTCAAAGGAAACTGAAATAGCTTCTTTAATTCAACAGCAAAAAAATAGTGAAGCAAGTGCGCAACCTATAATTGCCAATTATGATGGTATAATGGCTCGAATAAATGCTTTAAATACACTTCCGTTCTTACCTTCTTTATTTATCTTTTTACTTTTTTTAGCTATAGAAACATCACCAATTTTCACAAAACTTATCAGTAGCAAGAGTGAATACGATTACAAACTAGAAAATAAAGAATCTGAAATAAAAACTTGGATTCAACAACAAATAGATCAAAGAGAAAAAATCGCTGAAACAGATAAGCATATCAATACAGAAATTTACACGAATTTACAATCCGAAGAAGCGCTTCACAATTACAAACAAAAAATGGCTCAAAACCTAATGAAACTACAAACCGATTCATTTTTTGAAAATCAAAAACGCTTATTGTAAATAACTTAAAAAAAATATACATAAAAAACCTGAAATACTGGGAATTATATATTAAATTGCGGCTTTAATATTTAATACATTTTTTTATAATGAAACAAGGAACGGTAAAGTTCTTTAATGAATCTAAAGGTTTTGGATTTATTACAGAGTCAAATTCAGGAACAGAGTATTTTGTACATATCTCAGGACTAATAGACGAAGTTCGACAAGGTGATGAAGTGGAGTTCGAACTTAAAGAAGGAAAAAAAGGATTAAACGCTGTAAGTGTTAGAGTAATTTAATATATAACAACATTTAATTTTTTAAAAGCATCTGTTTATCAGATGCTTTTTGTGTAAATAAAAGTAACGAACAGGTATTTTATTAAAATAAGTTTCATAAATTTGCACACTCAAAAATTCAAGCTTTTTTTGAATTTTAAATTAATAGATTAATAATCAAGGTCGAGAACCTTAAAATTTAACACGTATGCCTGTAAAAATTCGTTTACAAAGACATGGTAAAAAAGGAAAACCATTTTATTGGGTAGTTGCTGCCGATTCAAGATCAAAAAGAGACGGACGTTTCTTAGAAAAATTAGGTACGTACAATCCTAACACTAACCCTGCTACAATTAATTTAGATGTAGATGCATCTGTAAAATGGTTACAAAATGGTGCTCAACCTACTGACACTGCTAGAGCAATTTTATCTTATAAAGGTGCTTTATTAAAGAATCACTTAGTTGGAGGTGTTAGAAAAGGTGCTTTAACAGAAGAGCAAGCTGAGGCTAAATTTACTGCTTGGTTAGAAGAGAAAGCTGGTAAAGTTGCTGGTAAGGTTGATGGTTTAGCAAAAGCGCAAGAAGATGCTAAAGCAAAAGCTTTAGAAGCTGAAAAAGCTGTTAACGAAGCTCGTATTGCTGCAAAAGCTCCTGTAGTAGATAGCGAAGATGCTGCTACTGAAGAAGGTGGAGATAGCGAAGAGTAAAAAAGTATAACGATAATGCAAACTAAAGATTGTTTTTATCTTGGTAGAATCGTTAAAAAACACAGTTTTAAAGGCGAGGTAATTATTAAGTTAGATACTGATGAACCTCATCTTTACAAAAATTTGGAATCAGTTTTTGTCGAATTAGGCAATAATCTGGTTCCTTTTTTTATAGAAAAATCATCTTTAAGTAAAAGCACCATGTTCCGTGTGAAGTTTGAAGATGTTGATTCTGAAGCTGATGCCGATGCGATTATGAAAGCTGGGATTTATTTACCTTTAACTTTACTTCCAAAACTTACTGGGAATAAGTTTTATTATCATGAAGTAATTGGTTTTACTATTACCGATAAAAATTTCGGTGATGTAGGAACAATTACAAGCATTAATGATTCTGCTGCACAGCCTTTATTTGAAATTGACAGAGATGGAATAGAAATATTTATTCCAATGATTGACGATTTTATTATTAAGGTAGATCGCGAAAATAAAACTATTGAAGTAGAAACCCCAGAAGGACTTATTGATTTATATTTAGCTGACTAACAACTATAAATTCAGCTTAAAATCAGCTTTTTACTTTCTATTTATATAATTTAAAATATCGTATATATCTTGTTCGGCAAGATGAGAGTTTTTATGTTCTGATTTGTTAGAATTCCATTCAGCATTTAGAGCTAAAACATCAACATCTTTTTGATCTATTAACACTTTCTCATTTTTTATATACTGGACTAACCATTTTTTTGGATATCTGTCTTTAACTCCTGGTAAAGAATGACCATCACGAGCATGAATTTTATGACAATTCGTACAACCGTTTTCTCTCCACAACTTCTCACCTCTTTCCATTGACAGTTTTAAAGAATTGGAAACCGTAGTTATTTTTTCTTTTTTAAAATCATAATTATTTACATCACTATCAATCGTTGTTTCTATTTGCACCACCCAAACGATCATTAATGCTATAACCACCGATAGTATACTCCCTAAAATTACATTTCCTGATAACTTCATATTTCACTACTTTATGTGTTAATTCACTTTAAAACTATCTAAATAATTTAAAATATCGTTTAACTCACTATCTGTTAAATGCCTTTTATCGTGTTTCCCATTAGACCAATTATACCGTTCTTTTAAAGCTAAAACTGTTGAATCTTTAACTTCTAATAAAGATTTTTCATCTCGAATAAATTGAAATAACCATTTTTTAGAAACTCTACCTTTTACTCCACGTATAAAACCATCTCGTTTATCTGGTTTATGACAACTATAACAGTCTTCTTTAATAAACAACGTTTTGCCTCTAGTTATCGATTTTCTCAAAGTCTTTGCAGAAACTACTTTATCTGTAACATCTTCATATTCTTGTTGCGTTTGTATGTTTACCATCCAAAAAATGAAACATAGCAAAACACATAATACTATTACTCTTAGAATAAAATTTCCAGTTATTTTCATAATTCATACAATTCGATAGGTAAATCATCAGGATCACTAAAAAACAGAAAGCGTTTTCCTGTAAACTCATCTATTCGTATATCTTGAACTATTATGCTTTTACTTTCTAAATATATCTTCCAATTTTCTAAATCTTTTACAGCAAACGCAATGTGTCGTAATCCAGTTGCTTCTGGGAATGAAGGTCTATTCGGAGGATCAGGAAAAGAAAATAACTCTATCAAATATGTATTATCTAAAGCTAAATCTAATTTATACGATTCCCTATCTTTTCTATATATTTCTTGTTGAATGGTAAAACCTAATATTTCCGTATAAAAATGTTTAGACACTTTATAATTAGAACAAATAATAGCTATATGATGTAATCGTTCAATTTTCATCTTTAAAATTTATATTCATAAACACAATCTTCTTCACCTTCAAAAATAGTTTGCAATCCAACATACTTAAAACCTAATCGTTGTAATAAGTGTTGCGATTTATCATTCCCTGGCATTGTAAAAGCTAATACTTTTTCTTGCTGAAATTTCTCTTTTACATAATCCATCATTAACAAAGTAGCTTCACTAGCATAACCTTTCCCTCTTCCTCTAGGTAAAAGACCATAACCAACATCAACAAAATCTAATTTTTCTCGTTGAATTGCAGAAGACAACCCAATAAATTCATTCGTTTCCTTCAGTATTACTGAAAAGAAACCTAATCCGTTTAGTTTTGAATTCTTTATTAACATATCTTTCAAATATATTTCTGTTTCTTCAACAGATTTTAATCCTTTGTCATTACAATATTGAACCCAATCAGGATCATTGAATAACTCAAAATAAAAAGAAGCTTCGCTTATTTCTACATCTTTAATGAGCAGCCGTTCGCTTTCTAATACCATAATTCTAATTTTTCATCAATAATACAACTTTTAAAAAAAGGTTATATCTTATAAGTCCAAATATCATATCATGAAAAAAGCCCTTTTACTACTCGTTATAATTATTTGTTCTTGTGCTAGTTCTAATGAAGAACAAGATAAAAAAGAAATAAGAGCTCTTATGAAACATCAAGCTTCCGATTGGTCTAGACACGATTTAGATTGCTTTATGCTGGGCTACTGGAAATCCGATTCATTAAAGTTTCAAGGGAAAAATGGAATTACTTACGGATGGCAAAAAACACTAGAAAACTATAAAAAGAGCTATCCATATCAAGAAGATTCTGGTACATTAAAATTCAAAATTAGATCGATTTCAAAAATTGAAGCTAAGAGTTACTATGTTATGGGTGAGTATCACTTAACTAGAGAAATTGGTAATGCTAATGGTATTTTCATGATTATCTTGAAAAAAATAAAAGGGGAATGGAAAATTATTGCTGATACTTCTTGGTAATTTTGAAGGTTGAAGGTTGAAGGTTGAAGGTTGAAGGTTGAAGGTTGAAGGTGGCTGAGCTTTGTCGAAGCCAGCCAAGAGCCAATAATAACTGAAGACACAAAATGATAAAACTAATATTCAAAAAACTTTTCAACTGAGAACATTCAAACTTTAAACAGCATTTTCTACTTTCGCAACTCTAAAATAGAAGCATGGGATTATTACAAGAATTACAAGAAAGAAGTGGACATCAATGTGAGTTGTGTGCCTCTAAAGATAATTTATCTACTTACGAAGTTCCACCAATTTCTACTGGCGGCGTAGATGGAACAATCCTTATTTGTAGTACTTGCAAAGAACAAATTGAACAACCAGAAACGATAATCCCTAATCATTGGCGTTGTTTGAACGATAGCATGTGGAGTGAATTTACGCCTGTTAAAGTAGTTGCTTGGCGAATGTTACATCGTTTAAAAAAAGAAGGTTGGCCTCAAGATTTATTAGACATGATGTATTTAGAAGCTAATGAACTCCGCTTTGCTGAAGCTACTGGAGATCATTTAGATGAAAGTGAAAAAATTATTCACAGAGATAGTAATGGTGCTATTTTACAAGCTGGTGATAATGTGGTTTTAATAAAAGATTTAAAAGTAAAAGGATCTAGTATGGTTTGTAAACAAGGAACAGCAGTTCGTAGAATTTCTTTGGATGCTGACAATGCTGAATATATTGAAGGAAAAGTTGATGGACAACATATTGTCATTGTTACGAAATATGTAAAAAAGCTATAAAATGTCTAAGCAGCAAAAAGAAAAACACCTACAAGCCACCATTTATAAAATTGAAAATATAAAAAGAGAACAAAACTTTATTTTAAAACATTTATGGAAAGTAATTGTTTTTGGAATTATATTTTCTTTTTGGGCTCCAACATATAGGGGTAGTGATGCTTTACACAGAAGAAAAGATTCTCTTGTAGAAAAAGGAGATTACAATTACATCACATTAGTGATAATATCTGCTTTAACATATACTGTTTTTTGTTTGTTATTTCATTTCAACTCAAAATATCAAAACAACAAAAAACTGCGAAAGTTAACTCAATTAAAAGAACAATTAGAAAAAGAAATTGGGAATTATTAAAATTTACGATTAACGTCTAAAAAACTCGGATATATGCCGTTTCTTTTTCCTTTTTACTTTGTTTAAAAAAACAATAATTCAACTAATTTTACACAGTTTTTAATCATCTAACGCATTAGAACTATGCTTAATTTAAAACCAATCTTGAGCTTTTTTATGCAGAAACCGTAGCTGACTTCGACAAAGATCAGCCACCGATTACTAATTGATAACTGATAACTGATAACTGATAACTGATAACTGATACTACTTTTCCGCATTGTAATACACTTTGTAAAACTTCATCTTTTTATCCTCATCATAACCCCTTTCTAAGTATTCAGAAGCAGCATCAGGTGCATCGATATCTATTTTAATTTGGATGTTGGTATCCAACTTAATTTCTGTTTTAAGCTTCCCTTTTTCTTTCTTTAAAACAATATCTGAAACTTCAAAATTGTTGCGAACTAAGACATCATTTAGTTTTTCAAAGTGTTTTTTATAATCTTCAAACATATCTTTATGTTTTTCCTCTTCAAAGATTTCATCTTTAAACGTATGATAATCTACACTTTCATGCTCTTTAAAATAATCAACTGTATTCGCTAAAAAATTTCCTTGCTCATGTTTCCCATATTCAGGTTTGATAATTTCCTCAGAAAAATCTCTACATAATTCTAAATAATGCTGCGTATGCAAATTTCTATCATCGGCATACTTTACATTCAAGAAATTTTTAATCCAATATTGTGCATCGTAATTATTGTTATCTACAGATAACACCACAGTTCCTTCAGTATCCGAAGAATTTAAGATTAAACAACCTTTGTCTAATTTTTTAGTAGAAATTCCTTTCTGAACAACAACATCAAAACTATCATCATCTAAATATGTTTGAAAAAAATCAACTTTATTTTCAATTTTAAAAACTCCTACAGCTTCCGTTAATACATCTTTATATTCCAAGCCCTCAAATAAGACCACCAAAACATCACCTGTTTTAATTTGTGCGGAATTGGACTGCTCGTACAAATGATTTACAATATTTTTTGAGTGTTCAATAAAACTTTCTTCATCTTCAAAAATTTGAGACACATAATTATTAATTTCATTTAACCGTACATCGGCATGATGATTAAAACGGTAACTCTGTGTTACAGTACCAAAAGGTTTTAATAAAAAAGGCATTAATAACTCATAACTCTCTTCATCAAAACGAACTAAACTCTCTGATAATGAATTTTTCCCGCTATTGTATTTATTAGCTACTTTATGAATAATACACTTTGTTAACTCTGCTCTAGTTCTTTTAATCATTTTTCAAAAAATTTAGATGTCAAAAATACGTATTTTAGTATCGATCAAAAATAATAGAAATATGAAATTATTAGGAATTGGATCTCGAATTAATCATTCTGAGTACGGTTTTGGTGTAGTTACTAATGTTGATAGCAAACAATATTGGGTAACTTTTCAAGAAAATGGATTAGAAACTATTGCCATTGATGCGGAATTTGAAGTTATAGAAGCCGTAGAAGATGAAGTAGATACCATAAGTTTTTATGAAGTAGAAAGTACATTACGTAATATTTTAAAGAAATGGAGCGATGTTTCTGAGGTTGTTCCTATTGCTGATAAATTTAAAGGTGGAAAGTTAATTATTGAACCTGCTGACACAAGTTTAGCCGCTAAAGAAATTCCGATTGATACATTTTTCCATAAGATTGTTATGGTAAGAGACCGTATTCGAGTTATGGAACAGAAAATTAATTCTAGTAAGACACTTGACGATCAAGATAAAATTGATTTACAACAATATATTACACGTATTTACGGTAGTTTAACAACCTTTAATGTATTATTTAAATTAAAATCTGACAATTTTGTTGGTGTGAAATCAAAATAAATTGAAAATAAAAAAGTGCGACTAAATCGGCAGATTTAATTTGTCGCACTTTTTAAATACATTGGAGGATTACTTGTAAACTATTATTACAGCAAAGCTATACAAGTAATATAAGTTCTATTAATTAGTAAGGTTAACAAAAAGTTACTTTAAAAAATCAATTTCTAACTGTTCTGGTAGTAAACGAAACGACTTTCTATGGTATTTCGTTGCTCCAAATTCTCTAATCGCCGCTCGATGTTCTTTTGTTGGATATCCCTTATTTTTTTTCCAGTTGTATTGTGGATATTCTTTATGAATCTTTTCCATAAAATCGTCACGATATGTTTTCGCTAATACCGATGCTGCTGCTATACTCATAAATTTAGCATCTCCCTTGACTATAGTTTCGTACGGAACACCATTATACGGTTTAAACTTATTCCCATCCACTATAACATACTCAGGTGTTACTTTTAATCCATCTAAAGATCTGTGCATTCCTGTAATTGAAGCTTGTAAAACGTTTAGTTTATCTACTTCTTCATTAGCTATAAAACTCACAGCAAAAGCAGTAGCATGCTCTTCAATAAAAGGACGTAAAATATTTCGTTTTTTTTCTGAGATTTGTTTTGAATCGTTTAGAAATTCATGATGAAAATCTTCTGGTAAAATTACTGCAGCTGCAACAACGGGACCTGCAAGACAACCTCTCCCAGCTTCATCTGTACCAGCTTCTAAACGAAAGCCACTAAAATTCAATTGTAACATAAAACAAATTAACAGTTTTCAAAGCTTTTATTCACATAAATTTTCGTTTTATTATTTTACATTTGCTCTTATGAAATATATCCTTGGTATTCTTTTCGTTATTAGTTCTTTTATTACAAATGCTCAAATACGATCATTAGGAAATGGTTTAGGAGGAGGAATTAATAGACTTGATACTATTTCTAATGATGAAATCAACGTAAAACTAAGTGGTAAAACAAAGTATACTGACTATAAAATTATAAGTTTTAAAAGGGACACTACCTATATAGATACGACCTTAACCATACAAAAGGAATATAAATTCAATTTTAGGAGAAAAGATAATTTTGAATTACTGCCTTTTCAAAATCAAGGTCAAACATTTAATAATTTAGGGTACAGCTTCAGAAACATTTCTCAATTTCCGGATATCGGTTTCAGAGCAAAGCAATTTAATTATATGGAGATAGAGGATATCGATTATTATCGTGTTCCTACACCTACTACAGTAATTATGTATCGAACCGGACAAGAACAAGGGCAGGTTCTAGATGCTTTATTTACGTTTAACTTATCTAAACGGTTTAATATAAGTTTTGCATATAGAGGTTTACGATCATTAGGTCAATATCGTCGTTCACTATCTAGTACAGGAAACTTCAGGTCAACGTTTACTTATCGTACACCAAAAGACCAATATAATATTCGTACCCAAATTACTACTCAGGATTTTGTAAATGAAGAAAATGGAGGATTAACTACGCAAGCTTTACAAAATTTTTTAACAAATGATCCTAACTTTACCAATAGAGGTAGATTAGATGTCAATTTAAACGATGCTGAGAGTAAACTTGAAGGTGTACGTGTTTATACAGATCATAATTTTAAACTTTTTTCAAGTAAGGATAGTACGAATACAAAAAACTTTACAAATTTAAAAGTTGGACATATTTTTCACTACGAAGGAAAAGAATATCGTTTTGGAGCATCAAGTGTAACCTCCGATGTTTTAGGAGAAGCCAGTAAAACCTCTGGAGGTATTGATGAAAGAGTTGATTATACTTTGGTTAATAATCAAGGATATTTAGAATTTAACTCTAAGTATATTCTCGGAAAATTTAAAGTAAAAGCTAATTACACTACAGTAAACTACGGTTACGATACTATTTTTAATGGTAACGTACTTGTTAATAGAAAGCGGTTAAGTGGCGATGCTATTTCTTTAGGAGCAAACTGGGATGGCCGTATTAAAAACTTTAAGGTGAAAGCCAGCGCAAACATAACTCCTGGAAGCGGTTATTTAGCTGGAAATCATTTTAGTGGTGAAGCAATGTATAAAAAAGATAGTCTTTTTACCGTTAAGGGAAGTTTACTATTAACATCAAAAGCACCTAGATTTAACACCCAATTATTTCAAAGTGTATACAATACGTACAACTGGGATAATAATTTTATTAATGTTGATACTCGAAATATTGGTTTTACATTCGAGTCCAAATGGGGAAATGCTAGTTTAGACTTTACTAATATTGAGGATTATGTGTATTTCGATACAGACAACACTCCAAAGCAATTTGATGAGTCAATTACATATTTAAAACTAAAGGTAAATAAAGAATTCAAATTTTTTAGAAATTTTGCATTTGATAATACATTGATGTATCAAAATGTTTCCAGCGGAAGTACTGTGTTTAGAGTTCCTGAATTTGTTACTAGAAATACACTATACTACACAGGTGAGTGGTTTAGAGGAAAACCAATACTAGTTCAAATGGGAGGTACTTTTAACTTTTTTACAAAATATAAAGCGAATGCTTTTAATCCTGTTGTCAATGAGTTTACGATACAGAACGATACTGAAATAGGTTTTCCTTCTATAGATGTATTTTTCAATGCTAGAGTAAAAAGAACACGTATTTTCTTTAAGGTAGAGAATATTACTTCTAGCTTTTTGTCTACAAGAAATTACTTCTCAGCTCCAAATTATCCATATAGAGATATGTCTATACGTTTTGGTTTAGTTTGGAACTGGTTTATCTAAAATAACATCAGATATAATAGATACAAAAAAGAGCCTTATATTTTTATAAGACTCTCTTTTGTATTTTATTTCTTAGGCACATCCACATCTCACATAATAATATTCTGGATAATAAGTTGAGCGAGCACAAACTCTTGCACAAAACTCAACACGAGTTCTTCCTTCTCCTTTAATACTTTTTAGTTGCGAATTGCTTAGTGTACTTCCTAAGTTTAAAATTTGTTTTTTCATAATTTGATATTTAATAGGTTATTGATTTAAATATACAAATTATGAGAAAGAACTTTTACTATTTTACTTAGAAACTATTTGTCTGATTTTTATTCCAAACGCTGCAAAAGCTAACGTCATAATTGGACTTAACCAATTGAAAATAGCATACACGAAATATTCACCAACTCCTACTCCTAAAACTCCAGACTGGTATGCTCCACAACTATTCCATGGAATTAACACGGAAGTTACTGTTCCACTATCTTCTAAAGCCCTACTTAAATTTTCTGGTGCTAGGTTTCGATCTTCATACGCTTGTTTGAACATTTTCCCTGGAATAACAATCGCTAAATATTGATCTGATGCTACAACATTCAACCCTAAACAACTAGCAACTGTACTACCAAACAAACCAAAAGTAGATTTTGCCATTGAAAGTAACTTGTTTGTAATTTTTGCTAAAGCGCCTATAGCATCCATGATTCCTCCAAATACCATTGCAGCTAAAACTATATAAATTGTCCACAGCATTCCATTCATTCCCCCTGCACTAAAAAGTTTTCTTAACCTTTTTATAGTAATTAGTTTATCAACATTTTCAACTGTAGTTGTTAGTGTTTTTTTATCTGAAATCTGATTCTGAAAAAACTTCGTTAATGTTTCTGATGTATGCACTCCTTTTAAATCATCTCCTGTAAACAATGCTCCTAATTGCTTATCATTTTTAAGGTTTTCAACACTTTCAGTAGATATATTTGCCAAATATTGACTATCATCAATAGTTATCGAAGTATCCGTTAATACCGCATCTGTAACAGTTCTAAAACTGCTTTCATTAATTGATTTTACAAGATTAGGTTGAAAAATCAAAGAAAAAATCCCGGCTAAAATAACTCCAACCCCTAATGCCACTAATGGTTTAGTTTTAAAAATTATCAATCCAACTACAACTAATGGAACGATAAATAATAAAGGAGTAATGTTAAAATACTGTTTGATAGTTTCTAAAATAAAGTTTGTATTTGCATTTCCTGACACTTCTAGTGTACTACTGAAAATTGTAAATACAATCAATGTTATTATTATTGTTGGTATCGTTGTAAATGTCATGTATTTGATATGCGTAAACAAATCTGTTCCTGCCATTGCTGGCGCTAGGTTTGTAGTATCTGACATTGGTGACATTTTATCTCCAAAATACGCTCCAGAAATTACAGCACCTGCTATCATGCCAGCAGGAATTCCTAAAGCACTACCTATTCCAACTAACGCAATACCAACCGTAGCTGAAGTTGTCCAAGAACTTCCAGTTGCTATTGATATTATTGCCGCTATAATTACCGAAGCTGGTAAAAATATCGCTGGACTTAACACCTGTAAACCATAATATACCATTGCAGGAATAATTCCACTTATCAACCAAGTACCAGCTAAAGCTCCTACAAGAAATAAAATCATAATAGGTACAAAAACACTCTTCCAATTTTCCCATACTTCAAGGTACATTTTTTCAAAAGTTGTTTTATTTAAAAAACCTACTACAGCAGCTACAACTCCTCCCATTAAAAGTATATACTGATTAGAATAGTCTCCTAACCAAGCTCCGTCTTTAGCAAAAATATTATACGCCAACAACCCAACTAAAACTACAACAGGTATTAAAGCTTCCCATATATTTAAGTCTTTATTTTTCTGGATTTTTTGATCTTCAATTTTAATTTCAGAATTGTTCTGGTTTTCTTGCATTGATCGATTTTTTTGGTTGTGTAATGTTACGATTTTGTTAAGACTTACGCAAGTGAAAACCGTTTGCTACTTTTGCTCTCATATGGATTCGTTAACGCAAATAGTTTTAGGTGCTGCATGTGGTGAAATTGCACTTGGTAAAAAGATTGGAAATAAGGCTTTATTGTTTGGAGCTATTGGAGGTACAATTCCTGATTTAGATGTTTTTATAGGGAGTTTATGCTATTCAAATTCAATTGACGAACTCATTTTTCACAGAGGCTTTATGCATTCTATTGTGTTTGCCTTTTTGGGTGCTTATGTATTTGGGCATGGAACTTTCAAATTATATAATACCAAAAAGAGAATTGGTACTACTACTCCTAAAGATTGGATTTGGTTATTTTTCTTATCGATTTTTACGCATCCTCTTTTAGATAGTTTTACACCTTATGGCACACAACTATTCTTACCTTTTTCAGATTATCGTGTGGCTTTTAATACAATTGCTGTTGTTGACCCCATATATACAGTTCCTTTTTTAATCTCTTTAATCATTGTAATGTTCTTTAAGAGAACGAGTAGTAAACGTAGTTTTTGGTTAAAGTCGGGCGTGTATATAAGTTCTGCTTATCTGCTATTTACTATTGGAAATAAAATATACATCGATCGCGTTTTTAAAAATGCACTTTCTGAATCTAAAATTGATTATCAAAGATATTCGGCTCAACCAACAATTTTTAACAATATACTTTGGTATGCAATAGTAGAAACCAAAGAAGATTATAAAGTAAGCTTTTACTCTCATTTTGATACGCAAAAACCAAAAAACAACTTTATCAGCTTACCTAAAAACCATGAACTTTTACCCATGAAACAGAATGCTGACTTAAAGAAATTGTCTTGGTTTAGTAATGATTTTTATAATCTTCAACAAATAGACAGTAATCGAATTCGATATAATGATTTACGTTATCCGTTATTAAATCCTGAAGATAAAAATTCATCTGTTTTTAGTTTTGAAATCAAAAAAAATGGCAATCGCTGGGAAGCAATGCCATTATATGATAAAACTCCGACTAAGGAAGATTTACAAAAGTTTTGGAATAGAGTCTTAGGAAACTAATTCTAAAACCCCAACTGCTCTCATACACTCAGTCATTATCTGATATGTTCTTTCAATATCATTATCTAAACCAATAGAAAAACGAATTAATCCGTCTGTTAAGCCCATTTCTGCTTGTTCATCTTCTGGTATTTCTGAAGATGTTGAAGTTCCAGGAGCAGAGAATAATGTTTTATAAAAACCTAAACTTACCGCTAAGTATCCTAAGTTTTTGTGTTGCATTAATTCCATTAACTCATTTGCTTTATCTAAAGAACCAACATCAATAGTTAACATTCCTCCGAAACCATATTCTTCATTTAACATTGATGAAAATAATTCATGAGAAGGATGTGAAGCTAATCCTGGATATACAGTTTTTAATCCGTCTGCTTCAAATTTCTTCGCTAAATACATTGCATTTTTACTATGCTGTTGAATACGAATATGTAATGTTCTTAAGTTCTTTAATACTGAGGAAGCTCTTAAACTATCCATTGTAGAACCTAATAACATACACGCTCCATCATTTACATTTCTTAAGTTGTCGATAAATTCTTGTGTCCCACAAATTACTCCTCCAACAGTATCTGAAGATCCATTAATAAATTTAGTTAAACTATGAATTACAACATCTGCACCTAATTGAGCTGGAGACACAGATAATGGTGAGAATGTATTATCTACTACTAACGTTAAGTTGTGTTTTTTTGCTAAAGCTGCTAAACCTTCGATATCTGCAACTTCTAATAACGGATTACTTACTGTTTCACAGTATAAAACTTTAGTGTTTTCTGCAATTGCAGCCTCAACAACATCTAATTTAGTAATATCTACAAATGTTGTTTGAATATTTAATTTTGGTGTAAAATTCTTTAAGAATGCATAAGTACCACCATAAATAGTTCTACTTGAAACTACATGATCTCCAGCACTACATAACTGCAATAAAACTGGTGTAATTGCTCCCATTCCTGAAGCTGTTACTGTAGCAGTTTGTGTTCCTTCCATTTCTGCTAATGCTTCACCTAAATATAAATTTGAAGGCGATGTATGTCTTGAATATAAATAACATCCGTCTGCATTTCCTTCGAATGTATCAAACATTGTTTTTGCTGAAAGGAATGTATACGTTGATGAATCTGAAATAGATGGATTTACACCTCCAAATTCTCCGAAGTACTGTAAATCTTGAATTTTATTAGCTGGCTTAAATTTCATTAGAACTAGTATTTGTTTCCTCAAAACAAAAGAAAAACTAAATATTATTCAACACTTTAAATAAAATACAGTTTTAAAAACTATAAAAAATGATTTTATATGTAAAAAAAACTAAATTAAAACTAAATCAATTAACTTTACTGAAATTTTTTCAAAATGAAATTAGATCATATTGACAATAAACTAATTAACCTTTTACAAGAAGATAGTAAGCGAACAAACAAACAACTTTCTCTGTTACTTAACTTATCTGTAACCGCTGTTTATGAAAGAATAAAAAAACTAGAAAAGGAACAAATCATCACCAACTATGTCGCTAGAATTGATCCTAAGAAAATAGATAAATCCTTTTTAGTTTTTTGTCAAGTAAAACTAATTCAGCATTCTAGGGAATACCTATCAGTTTTTGAAAGCGAAATACTAAAATTAGATGAAGTTTCAGAATGTTTTCATATTAGTGGTGATTATGACTACATTTTGAAAATCTACGTAAAAGATATGGAAGAATATCGTGAGTTTATGGTAAACAAACTTACTTCAATAAAACATATTGGTAGTACACAAAGTTCTTTTACTATTGGTGCTATTAAAAACTCAACAAAAATCTCTATATAAAAAGCCATTGCATACACAATGGCTCTTATATAACTATTTAAATTGAAAATACAAAGAATAATTTATTCCTTGTACTTCTTTAATTCTTTTTCAATTTCCTCCTTGGTTCCTTCAACTTTTATAATTTCAGACTCTTTCTTTCCATCTACAACAATAGTTTTAGTTATTGTTGCTACAGCTTTATTTTCCTCTTTTATTTCTTGCTCTATTTGAATTTCTTTTCTGATTTCGTTAGTAGCATGAGAACCTGAAGAATGTCCTCCTAAAATTGGCGCAATAACTAAACCAACCAAACATGTAAGTTTAATTAAGATATTCATTGACGGCCCAGAGGTATCTTTAAACGGATCCCCAACAGTATCTCCTGTCACAGCTGCTTTATGTGCATCAGAACCTTTAAACGTCATTTCTCCATTGATTTTAACACCTGCTTCAAAAGACTTTTTAGCATTATCCCAAGCACCTCCTGCATTATTTTGGAAAATTGCCCACATTACGCCACTCACACAAACTCCAGCCATGTAACCACCTAATGCTTCAGCTTTAAACAAAAGTCCAATAATTATTGGTGTAATTATGGTAATTAAACCAGGTAAAATCATTTCTTTTAATGCCGCTTTTGTAGAAATATCAACACATTTTGCATAATCTGGTGTTCCTGTTCCTTCCATTATTCCTGGAATCTCTTTGAATTGACGACGAACTTCTTGTACCATTTCCATTGCTGCTTTTCCCACAGACTCCATTGCTAAGGCCGAGAAAATCACTGGAATCATTCCTCCAACAAATAGCATCGCTAACACATCTGCTTTAAAAATATTAATCCCATCAATTCCTGTGAACGTAACATAAGCTGCAAATAAAGCTAAAGCTGTTAATGCTGCAGAAGCAATTGCAAAACCTTTACCTACTGCTGCAGTTGTATTTCCTACAGAGTCTAAAATATCAGTTCGCTCACGTACATGGTCTTCTAATTCACTCATTTCTGCTACACCTCCTGCATTATCAGCAATTGGTCCAAAAGCATCAATAGCTAACTGCATTGCCGTTGTCGCCATCATTGCAGATGCCGCTAAAGCAACTCCATAAAATCCTGCTAAAGCATAAGAACCATAAATTGCGGCAGCAAATAAAATAACTGATAAAAATGTAGATTTCATTCCTACTGCTAGACCAGCAATAATATTTGTAGCTGCTCCTGTTGAACTATTTTGAACAATATCTAAGACTGGTTTTTTACCTAAACTTGTATAATATGCCGTTACTGTAGAAATTAAAGCTCCTACTGCTAAACCAATCATCCCTGCATAAAACACATGACGAGAAGGTACTTCTTGTATTCCTTCTCCGAAAAAACTCATTTTTAATGTTTCAGGTAACATCCATTGTATTAAAAACCAACTTGCTACTAAAGTAATTCCTATAGCAACCCAATTCCCTCTATCTAAAGCTTTTTGAACTTGCGCTTCTTTTGCTGTGTCGTCTTTAATCTTTACTAAAAATGTTCCTATGATAGAAGCTATAATTCCAACTCCTGCAATTACTAATGGTAATAAAATTGGTCCCATTCCATCAAATGCATCTGTAAATTGAGTTGTAGTAGACATATCTCGTATTACATAATTTCCTAAAACCATCGCTGCTAAAACGGTAGCTACATAACTTCCAAACAAATCGGCGCCCATTCCTGCTACATCTCCAACGTTATCACCCACATTATCTGCGATTGTTGCGGGGTTTCTTGGATCATCTTCAGGAATCCCAGCTTCTACTTTTCCGACTAAATCAGCGCCAACATCAGCTGCTTTTGTATAAATCCCTCCTCCTACTCTAGCAAACAAAGCGATACTTTCAGCCCCTAAAGAAAAGCCTGCTAATGCTTCCAAAGCAATTGTCATTTCTTGATAAAAATCACCTTGACCAGTAACGAACATGGAAACAAATAACAAAAAGAAAAGGCTTAACCCTAAAACAGCTAAACCAGCAACACATAGTCCCATCACAGTACCGCCTCCAAAAGAAACTTGTAACGCTTTAGGTAAACTTGTTTTGGCTGCTTCTGTTGTTCTTGCATTAGCATCGGTTGCTATTCTCATACCTACATTACCTGCTAAAGCAGAGAAAATAGCTCCAACAATAAATGCTATAACAATAATCCAATGTGTTGTCTCAACAAGTTGAGATATAATAAATAGTGCTACTGAGGCCAGTACTGAAAACAATAAAAGGAGCTTATATTCTGCATTCAAAAATGCTAAAGCTCCTTCTTTTATACTTTTAGATATTGATTTCATTTTTTCATCACCAGCATCTTGCTTTTTAACCCAAGACATTTTGATAAACATAAAAATCAGCCCTACAACAGCCAATATGACTGGTAAAAACACCGTGTTTGATTTCATAATATTTAATTAATTGATTAGTTTGTTGCCTTAAATATAACAAAATCAGTATTTAAATAAAAAAAACCTATCACTTAAGTAATAGGTTTAGTATTTTCATAATTGAAAAAGATTAGATTTTAAAACTACCTTTTTCGTAATGCTCGCTATCTTTATAACGCTCTATACATTTATCTAAAATTGCATAAGCTTCATCAGCATCTCCCCAGCCTCCAACATCAACTTTTTTCTTCTCTAAATCTTTATACACCTGAAAAAAGTGTGTGATTTCTTCTTTTCTATGTGGATTTAAATCCCCTAAATCATTATACTTATTCCAAATCGGATCAGAAATTGGCACACATACTAACTTCTCATCTGGCCCCTTTTCGTCTGCCATATGGAAAACACCAATTGGCTTTACCTCCATTACACACATTGGAAAACATGGTTCTGCTCCTAATACTAAAACATCTAAAGGATCTCCATCTAAAGCTAGTGTTTCTGGAATAAATCCATAATCTCCAGGATACATCATTGATGAGAATAACATTCTATCAAAACGAATCTTTTTTAAATCGAAATCATATTCGTATTTATTTCTACTTCCTTTAGGTATTTCTATTAATACATCAACAGTTTGTTTCTCTTTTGCTGTCATATTTATTTACTTCTTTTCTAAAAATCAGTTAACAAAACTACTTATAATTTATAGTTTTTGAATAAAGTTTATAGATTATTTTTAGGTTAAATTATAAACCTGGTTTTATTCCAATTCTAATTGCAAATTTTGGTGTGGGTAAGGCAATACTATTTGATGGCGGAGTATAATTACTTCTCCAAATAGCATCGATTCTTAAAAAACGTAAATTCCCATATCCTATATTTTCAAAACCAAATCCATATTCATAATATCCCTTTGTCGGAACATTATACAAAATATTAGATCTTCCTGCTGTATTTGTCACAGCATCATTTATTGCTCTATTTTCATCTGAAATACTACCAAAAGTAGCTCTAAAAGTTAGTAAACTACGTAAATTTAATTTTCTTACAAATGGAATTCTATTTAAAAGAAAACCATTAAAGTGATGCTCTAAATGAGTTGAAAAATACGTGTCTGTCACAAAATCATAAAAATTCAATAATGAAAATGTATTTGGTACTAATGAAAAAGACTGATTAGCAGGTATTGCACTTAACAATGTAGAAGGTACAGTTCCAAATACCTTTCCTCCTTCTACTGTAGTATCTAATAAACCAAACTTCCCTAATAATATGGGTTGATTATACTTGATTTGGATTTTATCGTAATCATGAGTTCCATTAAAGAACCCTTTGTAACCATGACGATAGTTGACTACTATGGAAGGAAAAACATTTCTACCAAAACGTTGTTCCACTCCTAAACCATATACGAATCTACCAGGGGTAAAAGAAATGTAGAAATCTGATGCTACATCTATAACTTGAGATTGACGATTTCCCAAGTTATCTAAATAACTCACAGAGAAATTCTCAGGACTAGCTGATCGAACTTTTGATCGCGATAAATTAAAACCAATATGGAAATTATTATGAAAAGCAAAATCAAAATTAGCAGCTATTTTTTCTACTTTAGATAAGAAAAAGTTATTACCTCTTGAGAAAAGAGCTGTAGATCCAAATGTAGTTCCCAATAATTGAGAGGTATTTAGTAATGAACTTCCTAACTGTTCAATATCGTTTTGATAGGCAACACTTGTAGAGATTCTAGGACTATAAGAAACTAAATATTTTGCTTCAGCTCCATATTTAAATCTTTTATCTCTAAAACCATACGCCAAGTGTCCTGATAATCTAAAACGATCATCTTTTGTTTTAAAACTTCTAAAGGCTAACCTAGTCCTAAATCCTTCCACCTCATTACTAGCAAAGGCAGTCCAAAAAGGTCCAAATTGAGCATTAATGGAAGGTAAATCTATATAACCACTAGAAATCGTATTAATAAAGCCTGTTAATTTTCTAATTTCTTTCTTCTTTTTCACTTTAGAAATTAACTCATAAGTTTCTTTATTATCTATATCCTCATATTCGTTCCAATATTCTTTAGGCTTAGCATATTGATCTGGTCTTATTTTCTGAGTTTTGATTTCATAAAACTCTTCAGACAATTCCTTATCTAGAATATAGTCTTCATAAGTTATTGTCTTTTTTATAGCAAGTCCTTTATTCGCCTCACTTTTATCTAAAAAAGTAAAGTCTCCTAAATATACATTTTTAGATGGAATGTAAATACTATCATTTCTAACTTCAAATTCTTTTTCAAAAGTTAACCCCCTAACGAAATTTAAATTTGCTTTTTTAACAACTTCCATCCTTATTTTCTTAAGAGTAAAAGCTTTATCAGCAACCCAAAAATTTCCTTTAAAAGCTAAATCTTGGTCTCTAATTGGGAAAAAGTAAATATTATATAATTTCGTTTTGTTTTTAACAATACTATCATACAATACGTAGTCGTAGGTTGCAAATCCATCAGAAGAAAGTGGACTAACAAATGATTTATTAAGTAATACTATATTATTTTTAAATACATCGATATTCTGGAAAGTTCGAGACATTCTATCAAATACAAAACCTTGTGCTCCTAGCCCCTCTTCTTTTTCTGCTTCAATATCTTCTTTTACTATATTTCTTTTATTGTTTCCGTAGACTTTAGAAACTTGTTGGCTAAGGTACAACGGCATGTAGTAATTAACTCCGTTATTATCATACTTAACATTTTTTATTGCTTCCTCATACTTATCTTTGAATAAATCTTTGATAAAAACAGTATCTAAATTGTTAAGTCCAATTTCTATGGCCGATTGTTTCTTATACTGATAAAAATCTACCAAATCTACTCCTCTTCTTCTTTTACGCTTCCAAATTTCCTTTAAAATTTTATACGCAGGATTCTCTTTCTTCTTTAACCGTTTTTTAGGTCGGGTAACTATAATAACATCATCCAAAACGTTATCTCCCAATTCCATTTCAATGTGCAAAAATTTTGCCTTTGTAGTTATTTCTATGGTTTGAGTTTTGTACCCCAAAAAAGATATTTCTAGAATACCTCTTCTCTTTTTCATTTGAAAAGCAAATCTTCCATCATCATCTGTGGCTGTTCCATTTGTAGTACCTTTAATATATACATTTACAAATGGCATAGGTTGATTCAATTCATCTACCACTCTCCCTTTCACTACTCCTTGTGAATTAGCAAAAAAACTCAACAAAATTAGCAGTGTAAAAATTCTTATTTTCATAGTACTACAATAACTAAAATTCTTTTAGCGTATGGGCTAAAAGAATTTTAGTCTTTCTTTAATTTTAAATTGCACAATCTATTTAACGTACATAACATCTTTAACTGCTGCCACTACATCTGCTGCATTAGGTAACCACTTTTCTAATAAAACAGGTGAATAAGGAGCAGGTGTATCTGCCGTTGTTATTCTTTTTATTGGAGCATCTAAATAATCAAATGCTTCGTCTTGAACTCTATATGTAATCTCTGAAGAAACACTTCCAAAAGGCCAAGCTTCTTCCAAAATAACTAATCTATTTGTTTTCTTTACAGATGTTAAAATCGCATCATGATCCATAGGACGAACAGTTCGTAAATCAATTACTTCAATTGAAATACCTTCTTCTGCTAACTGATCTGCAGCTTTATAAGCCTCCTTAATAATTTTTCCAAATGATACAACAGTTACATCTGTACCTTCTCTTTTTATATCTGCAACACCTATAGGTAATACATATTCTCCTTCAGGTATTTCCATTTTATCACCATACATTTGTTCAGATTCCATAAAAATAACTGGATCATCATCTCTAATAGCTGCTTTTAGTAAACCTTTAGCATCATAAGGATTTGATGGAACAATAACTTTTAAACCTGGACAATTCGCATACCAGCTTTCAAAAGCTTGTGAGTGCGTTGCTGCTAATTGACCTGCTGAAGCTGTTGGACCTCTGAATACGATTGGACAATTAAATTGTCCTCCACTCATTTGACGTATCTTTGCCGCGTTGTTTATAATTTGATCAATTCCTACTAAAGAGAAATTAAATGTCATGTATTCTACAATAGGTCTGTTACCATTCATTGCAGATCCAACTGCAATACCTCCAAAACCTAATTCAGCAATAGGGGTATCAATAACTCTTTTAGCCCCAAATTCATCTAACATTCCTTTACTTGCCTTGTAAGCACCATTATACTCTGCTACTTCTTCCCCCATTAAATAGATGCTCTCATCACGACGCATCTCTTCACTCATTGCTTCGCAGATTGCTTGTCTAAATTGAACTGTTTTCATATGTTTTATTAAGTAGTTGTTGTTTATTGATTTGCAAAAATATGAAATTCTCTAATAACGGACTCAATACTATGTTAAAATCTATTCATTTGATAACAAAATTTATTATGCATGCATAATAAATCAAAAAAAATACGTAAATTCGTAGCTCAAATTAAGCGTACAAAAAAACAACCCATATGAAAATATTAGTTTGTATCAGTCACGTACCTGATACCACTTCAAAAATTAACTTTACTGATAACGATACTAAGTTTGATACTAATGGAGTTCAGTTTGTTATAAACCCATATGATGAATTCAGTTTAACACGTGCCATGTGGTTTAAAGAAAAACAAGGAGCATCTGTTACTGTTGTAAATGTAGGAGGAGCAGAAACTGAACCAACTTTACGTAAAGCATTAGCCATTGGTGCCGATGATGCTATACGTGTTAATGCAGCACCAACTGATGGTTTATTCGTAGCAAAAGAATTAGCTGAAGTTGTAAAATCTGGAGGTTATGATTTAGTATTAGCTGGAAAAGAATCTGCTGATTATAATGGTCAAATGGTTCCTGGAATGTTATCGTCTTTATTAGATTTTAACTTTGTTAATGGATGTGTTGGTATAGAAGTAGAAGGTAGTAATGCTACTTTAGATAGAGAGATTGATGGTGGAGAAGAGAAAGTTACTACTAGTTTACCTTTAGTTGTAGCTGGACAAAAAGGTATTGTCGAGGAAAAAGACTTAAGAATACCAAACATGAGAGGTATAATGATGGCTCGTAAAAAGCCTTTAAATGTTGTTGAACCATCAGGAAATACTGTCGCTACAAACACTAAGAATTTCGAGAAGCCTGCTCCAAAAGGAGAGGTTAAATTAGTTGATAATGTAGATGATTTAATTAATCTTTTACACAACGAGGCTAAAGCAATTTAAATTTAAAATCAAATCTTTTTAATGGGTGTAGTAACATACACCCGTTAAAAACTCAAAAAATTAAAAATTATGTCTGTATTAGTTTTTGCCGATTCTTCGGAAGGAAAATTTAAAAAAACAGCTTTTGAAGTTGTATCATACGGAAAAAAAGTAGCTGAACAATTAGGAACAAATCTTGTAACTCTTACTATTAATGGTGGAGATGCAAGTGAATTATATACATACGGTGCAGAAAAAGTTGTTGAAGTAAAAAACGACTTAAGTTCTTTTAATGCTAAAGGATATGCTGCCATCGTACAACAAGTAGCAGATGCCCAAGGATCTGATGTAGTTGTTATCGATTCTAGTGTAGATGGGTTAACGTTAGCACCATTAGTAGCTGTAGGTTTAGAAGCTGGTTATGCATCTAATGCTGTAGCTTTACCAGACACTTCAAGTTCTTTCGTTGTGAAGCGTAAAGCTTTTTCTAACAAAGGATTCAACAATACTGAAATCTTGACAACTAAGAAAGTAATCGGAGTAGCTAAGAATTCTTACGGTGCTCACGAAAATGCTGCTTCTGGAGCTACTGAAGCTTTTGATGCATCTTTACCTGAATTAGGCGTATCTTCTGTTGCTATTGATAAAGCTACTGGTAAAGTAACAATCGCTGATGCTGATGTTGTTGTTTCTGCTGGTCGTGGATTGAAAGGACCTGAAAACTGGGGGATGGTAGAGGAGTTAGCCGATATTTTAGGTGCAGCTACTGCTTGTTCTAAACCAGTTTCTGATTTAGGTTGGAGACCACACAGTGAGCACGTAGGACAAACAGGAAAACCTGTTGCCTCTAATTTATATATTGCAATTGGTATTTCTGGAGCAATTCAGCATTTAGCTGGAGTTAACGCTTCTAAGGTAAAAGTTGTTATCAATAACGATCCTGAAGCTCCTTTCTTCAAAGCAGCTGATTATGGTATCGTAGGTGATGCTTTTGAAGTTGTTCCGCAATTAATTGAAAAATTAAAAGCTTTTAAACAAGCATAAAGAACATAAACAATAGTTGTAAAAACTCTAGAAATCAGATGATTTTCTAGAGTTTTTATTTTTTAAAATAAATCTTTCCGTAGTCATATTTTTTATTAAATTGTGGCACCCTAAAGGCTGTCTAATAAAAGACCGCTTTTTTTGTATGAAGACAGATACATGAGCCTAGTAAGACTAACTATTAAAGGAATTTCATATAGCCAAACACAAAGCGGAGCATATGCTTTAGTGCTTAGTGAAATGGATGGAACAAGAACTTTACCTATTATTATTGGAGCATTTGAAGCACAATCAATAGCTATTGCTTTAGAGAAAGAAATTCGACCTCCAAGACCACTCACACATGATTTATTTAAATCTTTTGCTGAACGATTTCATATTGATGTCAAACAGATAATTATTCATAAATTAGTAGATGGTGTGTTCTTTTCAAGTTTAATTTGTGAAAAGGATGGAGTTGAAGAAACTATAGACACTAGAACATCCGATGCTATTGCTCTTGCTGTTCGATTTCAAGCTCCTATTTTTACTTATGAAAATATTCTTGATAAAGCTGGGATATACCTTAAATCTGAAGAAGAAATAATCTCCGAAGATCATACTGAAGATGAAATTGAAATTGAATCTGAAATAGAATTTACAAGTACAGTGAGCTTTTCTGATCTTTCTATTGACGAGTTAGAAGAACAGTTAAACGAGGCTGTAAATAATGAAGATTACGAACTAGCTGCTAAAATTAGAGACGAGATTAGCAAACGTTCTTAAAATACTTTTTTGAATGAAAAAAATTATCACACTTTTAATGTGTGTTTTCTCTTTTGGGGTATTCTCGCAAAACATAGATAAAACATGGAAATTTAACACCATTGAAAATAACTCTGGTGAATCTTTAATAGCTATTGACTCTAATGATTTTTTTAGCTTAAAAAATGGTGAATTTTCTTATTCTTTACTTGCAGAAGATAGCTTACCTACAAAGGGAAGTTACATACACCAAAACAATTTACTAATATTTAATTATAAAGAACCAAAAGATACAGTTAGGTACTTTAATATTGTAACACTTAATGATTCTATACTTACAATTTCTGAAAAAGATGTTCTTTATAATTTTTCTACGGAATCTATCAAACAAGAAGTTACAGCTTCTAATATTAAAACTCTTACCAAGGAAAATAAAACTGAAATTATGGCGAGCCAAGGTTTTTCTGTAAATAGTTTATGGAGAGGGTGCCTTGGAATGTTTGTATTACTGCTTATTGCTTTTTTATTTAGCAATAATAAGAAAGCTATTGACTGGAAAACAGTAGGACTTGGATTAATATTTCAACTTTTTATAGCTGTTGGTGTTTTAAAAATCCCTTTGATTCAAAAAATGTTTAATGGTGTCGGTCAACTTTTTGTAAGTGTATTAGATTTTACTAGAGCTGGTAGTAAGTTTTTATTTGAAGGACTAGTTGTAGATATGGACACTTTTGGTTTCATATTTGCTTTCCAAGTATTACCTACTATTATATTTTTCTCCGCACTTACTTCTCTATTGTTTTATTTAGGAGTTATTCAGAAATTAGTTAAAATAATGGCTTGGGCTTTATCTAAAATTTTAAAAATATCTGGTGCCGAAAGTTTATCTGTGGCTGGTAATATTTTTCTAGGACAAACAGAAGCTCCTCTTTTAATAAAAGCTTATTTAGAAAAAATGAACCGATCTGAAATTTTATTAGTTATGATCGGTGGAATGGCTACTGTCGCTGGCGCAGTTTTAGCTGCTTACATTGGTTTCTTAGGTGGAGATGACCCTGAGTTAAGATTACAATTTGCTAAACATTTACTTGCTGCATCTGTGATGGCAGCACCTGGTGCTATTGTAATTTCTAAAATATTATACCCTCAAACTGAAAAAATAAATACTGATGTCCAAGTTTCTTCAGAAAAAATAGGTTCTAATGTATTAGACGCAATTGCAAATGGTACTACTGAAGGTTTACAATTAGCGATGAACGTAGGTGCAATGCTTTTAGTATTTGTTGCTTTTATTGCAATGGTTAATGGTATTTTAGGTTGGATTGGAGATGTAACAGATCTAAATACTTGGATGGTTGCCAACACAGCGTACAGAAGTTTATCTATAGAAGCGTTATTAGGATATATTTTTGCTCCTTTAATGTGGCTAATTGGTGTTGCTAGCGAAGACACTGCGTTGATGGGGCAGTTATTAGGAATAAAATTAGCAGCTAGTGAATTTGTTGGATATATTCAATTAGCAGAGTTAAAAAATGTTGCTAATGCGACTCACCTAACTTATAATAAGTCTGTAATAATGGCTACTTATATGTTATGTGGATTTGCAAATTTTGCATCAATTGGTATTCAAATTGGAGGCATTGGTTCTTTAGCTCCAGGTCAGAGAAAAACACTTTCAGAATTCGGTATAAAAGCTTTGATTGGAGGAACGATTGCTTCTTTAATGTCTGCAACGATTGCTGGAATGATTATAGGGTAAATCTCAAATAAAAAATAATTCATCTTTTGTAAATTCTTTTTTTATGTTTACTTTAGTGATGTTTGAATAAAGTAAAACAATAATTCTTTTAAGCTCCCCGCTTAAAATTGTTATCCCCAATAAAAACAAAGCACTTTTTAGTTTAGTATTCTGTACTTAAAAACTTTAATTTGTGTGTAAAATTGTGTAAAAATGTTTGAATCAATACTAATAATCCTTATTGGATTTAGTGTCATTGCTATTTTTGATATCCTAAGTTCTATACTTTCTAGAGCTTTTAATTTTGAATATGTTTGGTTTGCTTTTGGATCTTTTATTATTTATGGCTTAATTGCCTTGTATTTAAACTCCTACGGAACCTTTGTTACAGCTATTATTGGTAGTTTTATCGCTGGTGCTTTTGATTCTACAGTTGGAATAATAATAGCTCGTGTGTTCAAAGCTAAAATCTTAGAACAAGACCAGGAAATCATAAAAATAAGTCCAAAATTAGTGCTCCATATGGGAATTTTAGCATCAATTATAGGCGCAATGACAATCGTTGTTTTTAAATAAAATTAACAACTTGTATCTTAAAATTACTTCTATTTTTAAATTCTATATTGAGTTCTTTTAGTTTACTTTAGAAAGCTTTAATAATTTAATATTTCTAATGAAGCAAAATATTTCAGTGCTACAACAACTCTCAACTCCAGTTAAAACAATTTTTCAATTCTAGTAGCGTTAAAGAAATATGAAAAAAGAAAAAACACTTTTAATATTACTATTATTTCTAGTATGCACAGTAAAAACGTATACCCAAACTAAAACTATTCATGTTTTTGTTGCCTTGTGTGATAATGAATTTCAAGGCATTGTTCCTGTTCCTAAAAAGTTAGGTAATGGTAAAGATCCTAGAAACAATTTATATTGGGGTGCTGCCTATGGCATAAAATCATTTTTTAAAAACAAAACTAAAAACTGGAGTCTAGTATCAAAATTAACTTCAAAGAACCCGAACATTCTTGAACGTATTGTTTTTAAACATAAAACTAAAGATGTGTATCTATTAGCAGATGCTTATGATGGTGAAAAAATAAAACAGTGTACAGAAAACTTTTTAAAAGCCGCTAATCAAAAAGAAAAAGAAACGATTCAAGTAGGTTCAAAAACCTTATCATTTGGTGGTGGTGCTGATTTACAAGCCTATATTGGACATGATGGTTTAATGGAATTTAGTGTAGCTATTGACTATCAAAAAAATACAACATCAAAAAACGATGTGATTATTTTAGCTTGTTACAGCAAACATTTCTTTTCAGATGAAATAAAAAAAGCTAATGCAAACCCCATATTATGGACCACGCATTTAATGGCTCCTGAAGCCTACACTTTACATGCGGCCATAAATTCTTGGATTAACAACCAATCTTTATCATCAATAAGAGAAAATGCCGCAAAATCTTATCATAAATATCAAAAATGTGGAATTAAAGGTGCTCGAAAACTCTTTACCTACGGTTTTTAAAATGATCCTTTGGAAATAAACACTGTGGACTGAAAGTCATTTTCTTACTATCATTTTTTACGCTTAGTTTTTAGCTATTCTATTCACTGTTAGTTGTAAGTTTATTGAAAAAAAAGAAAGTTAATAACTAAGCGCAAATAGCTATATCTTTTTCAATTATACTTTAACCTAAAAACTCTAGTCGATCAAAACAAAGAAAACTTTAAATTAGAAAAGTTATCCCTAATAATTATACACTATCATAAATCCACAAAAAAAGTGAGTTTATCCACATTATTACTACAAAAAAACTCTTTTTACATTTCCTAAAGGGTACAAAAACTAAATTAATGGAATCAATTTTTTAAATCACAGTATAATGAAAAAAATCTCAAACCTAAGCGGGATCAAAGTTTTATCTAAAAAAGAACTAAAGGAAGTAAATGGTGCATTAGCTAGCAATCCATATTGCAGAAGTGGATTATGTTTCGTAACAATTCCTAATATTGGAGAAGTTCAAATTGGAGTTTGTACGAGATATGGTAACTGTATCTTTCAACCACTATAAATACGTTAATCACAGAAATTAAAAGAAAGATCGACGGTATAAAGAAAAATTATATCCTAGAACCATACAGTATACCTATAAAAATTTATAGGTAATACTGCTATATATTCTACATAAAATTAAACTTAATATAAATCAATCATGAAGAAAATTTCAAACCTAAAAGGAATTAAAGTTTTAACTAAAGAACATCAAAAAGAAATTAACGGAGGTATTCGTTTTTATTGTAAAACCAGCACTAAATGTTGTACATACATTCAAGGGTTTGGAGAATTATGTGAGCCTTGTTATTGTGATGATAATGGAGGTTATATTTTATTATAAGGAACACTTTATTTTTGGAGTAAAACCTTTATGAAAAGGCAGCTTTTTAAAACAAGCTGCCTTTTTTACTTTTTGACTATTTTCTTGAAATATACTTTTCCATTAGGATTAATTATTTTAATCAAGTAAACTCCCTTTGATAGTGAGTTAACTGTTATTTTTTGTTTACTTTCTTTATCAGATTTCCCTTCTAACAATAGTTTCCCAGAAAGATTAGTAATCATCCAAACTGAATTCGTTTTTAAATTACTAACGAAAAACTTATCTGTAAAAGGGTTAGGATATAAAACAAATTCTTCTACTATGTTTTCTTCACTATCTTGATTTGTAATCTTATATTCATCAATATTTTCTTCTCTTCTTTTCAATCGCTGTATTTTAGAACTACATCCTTCAATATAACCTCTAAATGACGCTCCAAATTTAGCATGAAACCCAGGAACTAAACGTAAAGTATTTCCTGTATCATATTCTGCTAAACCTCCATTGAAAATTATATTTGACGCTGTCAGAAAATTACTTGAATCATCAATATCTATGGCACCATTAGGTACATTTTGTATTTTATTCAATTCTTCTGGACATTCAGCTAAAGTTATAAATTCTTCTATATCACTAAAATCAGCATAAACTCCATTATCACATTTAGATCTAACTTTCCATTGATAATTTGTGCTTGGTAATAGATTATTTACATCTCTAAAAGAAGAATTTATACTAACGGTGTTCCAGTTTGCCTCTCCTGTCATCCTATAGGATACCTGATAACCTTCAGCTTGATTAATAGAAGGCCAATCTAACCTTGCACTATCAGCTGTAATGTTTTGTGTTGCTGTGTTGATTATTTGTGGTAAATTACATTCTGGATCAGGAGCAGAATCTTCAACTACAACTACATTATAAAATTGACTTAGATATTGGATTCCTCCAGTATTTTCAAATTCTCCATAAACCCTTCCCCCTTCTGATTCAAATTCTGAATCAGATAGAGTCATTGAACAAGATAAGCCATCCAAAGTACTTCCTGAAAAGACTGTTTTTTGACAAATTTCTACTGGAAAATTATCATTGCTTGTTTTTTTTAATGCTTTTAAAGAACCTGTGACACCGTCAGGATTAACAACTTCTAAATAAAAATTTATTGTAACACTACCGTTTTCTGGTATTTCAATGGGTGTCCCTAATGGAATTAAATCTCCTCCTGAATATGCCATATCATAAATTGACACTTCAATTTGTGAAAACACTTTTGTTGAAATAAGGAGAAGAAAAAATATCATGTATATTCTTTTAAAAATCCTCATTATTTATTTTTTTTGATTTTTATCCTCTAATTCCTTTATTCTCTTTTCTTGTTCTATAGTATAAAGTGTTAGCTCTTCAATTTTTTGAAGCAATAAATTCGTCATTTCACTAACATTTATTCCTTTTTCTTGCATTTCCTTTGCAGAAGGAATTGATGGTAAATGATGATTTTTCTTAGTAAAATCTTCAACTTCTTTTAATGTTGGCATTTTATAATCAGACTTTAACTTAGAAGTTCCATCATAGTATTTCTGAAAAACATAATCTGCTGGAACATTTAAATCAATTTTTACTTCTTCAGCATGAATTTTCCCTTTAACAGTTAATTCTGCATCTGGATTATATGTTCCTATACCTACTTTTCCACCGGCAATTAAATTCCCTTCAATCAAACTATTTCCTTCTTTTACTATAAACTTGTAATTATCCGCCAATAAATAATTACCAAAACCTCCTATTACCATTCTAGAATTTGTTTGAGGAAGATGTATATATGCACCTGTATCTGGAGATTTTGAAGCTTTAAAGAACTCGTCTTCACTTTCATCCCTTAAACCTAAATAGGTTAAATTAGAATGAGAACTAAAATCCATTCTTAAAGTTCCATCTACATTAAAGAAACTATATCCTGTATAATCATTAGTAGAACCGAAATTAAAGAGTCGATGCTTTGAATTTACCGTTTTTCCCATTTGTAAAAAACGACCTCCACTAGTAACAGGATCTATAATTAGTTTTTTAACTTTTGCATTTCCATTAACGTCTAAGAGTTCTTCTGGAGATAATAAGCCTATCCCTACTCTATCGTTATTAAATGTTACTCTATTCTTCCAACCAAGATTGGCAATATCTTCACTTTTGACTTGTAATGTTAAAACTGATTTTTTAGTTTTATCTGTTCTACTTATAAACCTATAAGATGAAATACCTGTCCTAGTACCTCCATGGTTAAACTCTAATGTTTTACCATAACCTACATTACTTCTTAGATTATCAAAATTAATCGTTTGAGAAAATCCCATAGACGCAATTACTAATGCTGCAATTGTAAAAGTTATTTTTTTCATTATACTTTTTTGTGTTATTATTTATTAGAATCTAAAACAACTACAAAAGTTGAAGTATAACAACCCCAAACTCATGAACGTAAAGAACCATTTCATTATCGTAAACTAAACAACCATACTTCAATCCTCAAAAACAGGTATTTCTTCCACATTAATTACACACTACCCCACTACACACCTGTAATATCAAACAGAATTAAATACTTTACCAAAATCAACTTTAAATTATAATAAACATGAAGAAAATTTCAAACTTAAAAGGAATCAAAGTTTTATCTAAAAACAAACAACAAGAAATTAATGGTGGCCGACAAGTTTACTGTGGCGGACCTAGACAATGTTGTGCAGTATTCGCAAACGGAGCAACATTTTGTGACTTTGGTTATTGTGTTGGTGTTGGCAATGGAACCTGTATTTGGGCATAAAAAATAATACTAATATTATCTTCTGCTTTTTATAAATTCAAACTATAATAAATCATGAAAAAACTATCAAATTTAAAAGGAGTTAAAATCCTCTCAAGAAAAGAACAAAATGAAATTAATGGATCATTTAACTTTAATGGATATTGTAAAGGTACAGTATGTTACGTTTCTTTACCTAATGTAGGGGAAGTAGTTGTGGGAACTTGTTTGCCTCCTCTTTATACTTGCAGGTGGCATTAATTAAAAATCTAAATCTTCTTGTTAAACAAGAACAAAATGAAATAAATTTATTATGAAAAAAATTTCAAACTTAAAAGGAGTTAAAATACTTTCAAAAGAGGAATTAACTACTATTGAAGGTGCTGTGTTTGGTGGAACTGTATGTAGAGGGAACAGATGTTACCTATCGTTACCTACTGGCGAATTCTTCGTAGGTTACTGTCGTTTTGGTAGCTGTACTTACGTATAAAAATTGCAGTTAATAACTTACTGAAAACAATTTCATAAGCATCAATATTTTTTATTGATGCTTTTTTATTTTTGTTGCCAATAATTTTATAGATAGATGCAACAATATTTAGATTTAGTAAAACACGTTTTAGAAAACGGAAATGAAAAGGGAGATAGAACAGGAACAGGAACTAAGAGTGTTTTTGGATATCAGATGCGTTTTGATTTAAGCGAAGGTTTTCCTATGGTAACTACAAAGAAGTTACACCTTAAATCTATTATTTATGAATTACTTTGGTTTATTAAAGGAGATACTAATGTAACCTATTTACAAGAAAATGGAGTTCGAATTTGGAACGAATGGGCTGATGAAAATGGTGATTTAGGACCTGTTTATGGACATCAATGGCGCAATTGGAATAGTGAAGAAATTGATCAACTCAAAGAAGTTATTGACACTTTAAAAAAGAACCCTAATAGTAGAAGAATGTTAATCTCTGCTTGGAACCCAAGTGTACTACCAGATACTTCTGTTTCCTTTTCAGAAAATGTAGCCAATGGTAAAGCAGCTTTACCGCCTTGTCATGCTTTTTTTCAATTTTATGTGGCCGATGGTAAACTTTCTTGCCAATTATACCAAAGAAGTGCAGATATATTTTTAGGAGTTCCTTTTAATATTGCAAGTTATGCTTTATTTACAATGATGGTGGCACAAGTTTGTGGATATGAAGCAGGTGAATTCATCCATACATTTGGAGATGCTCACATTTACAACAACCATAAAGAACAAGTAGCGTTACAATTGAGCAGAACGCCAAGACCGTTACCTACTATGAAATTAAATCCTTCAGTTACAAATATTGAAGATTTTACGTTTGATGATTTCGAATTGTTAAATTACAATCCACATCCTCATATTAAAGGAGTTGTAGCAGTTTAATTACATTTTAACGTTCTTTTATTTGCATAAAACTTTCATATTTCTAAAATCTGATTAAATTAGTAACCCAAACCTATTAAGTTTTACAAAATGATAGCAGAAATTGATACCATAAAAGAGGACATTTACGATATTGTTGCTGAAATTAATGATGAAAATGTGTTATTAGCTATTAAAACCATTATACAGAACATACATTCAAACACAATAGATACAGATGTAACCGATAAAAGAGATTTAGTTGGCTATATAAAAGAATGGGTTAAAGACATGTAATATTATTTTAACACATTTATGATTACAATTATTGCAGCTATTGGAAAAAGCAACGAATTAGGAAAAAACAACGACCTGATTTGGCATTTACCAGCAGATTTAAAACGTTTTAAAAAAGTTACTTCTGGACATCATATTCTAATGGGGCGAAATACTTTTGAAAGTATTGGGAAACCGCTTCCTAATAGAACTAGTATTATTATTACAAGAAATACAGATTACTTTAAAGATGGTTGTTTTATTTCCAATAGTATTGAAGATGCCATAGCACTTACTGAAGGTAAAGAAGCTTTTATTATCGGTGGTGCGCAAATATATGAACAAGCGTTAACTAAAAACCTTGTGGATAAGTTAGATATTACTATTGTTCATGAAAATTTTGATGCTGATGTATTCTTTCCTCAGATAGATCCTGAAATATGGAAAGAAGTTTCTCGTGAAGATTTTACAGCTGATGAGAAAAATAAACATAACTATAGTTTCGTTTCTTACGAAAGACGATAATGTATTTTTTCAAAACTAATTCACTAAACTTATCTAAAAAAGAGGCTTTAAAGAATTTATGGAATGCTGAATACCCTAAGATAATTCAACATAAATCCATAGATGATTTTGATCGTTATTTAAACTCTTTATCTCAAGTTAATCATACTTTAGTATTAGAAAACAATAGTGTTCTTGGTTGGTTTGCAAGTTTTTTACGTGATGATGAATATTGGTTCTTAATGATTTTACATCGTCAAATACAAGGAAAAGGCATTGGAAAACAACTCATTGAAAAAGCAATTTCAGAATACACAACTTTAAATGGCTGGGTAGTTACAAATAATGACTACCAAAAAACAGATGGAACCTTATATAAATCCCCTATGGGATTTTATAAAAAATTAGGCTTTACTTTTTTTGAAGATATCGTATTAGATTCTTCAGGATTAAAAGCCATTAAAATTCAATTAAAACGTTAATTATGTCAATTCAACTTTCTTCAGTAACCAAAACATATGGAACACAAAAAGCGGTAAACAACATTTCTTTTTCAGCAAAAAAAGGAGAGATCGTTGGATTTTTAGGTCCTAATGGAGCTGGTAAATCTACTACAATGAAAGTTTTAACTGGATTTTTACAACCTGACGAGGGTACTGTGTTATTAGATGACATTAATGTGATTACTCACCCAATTGATGCTCAAAAAAAACTAGGCTATTTACCCGAACACAACCCATTATACCTCGACATGTATGTAAAAGAATACTTACAGTTTCATGCGAGTATTCATAAAATTGATAAAGACGCTATTTCCGATTGTATCACAAAGGTTGGCTTAGATAAAGAAGCGCATAAAAAAATCGGACAACTTTCAAAAGGTTATCGTCAACGTGTGGGATTAGCTGCAGCCATTTTACATAATCCTTCTGTATTAATTTTAGATGAACCAACTACAGGTTTAGATCCGAATCAATTAATTGAAATTAGGGCTTTAATTAAAGCATTAGGCAAAGATAAAACTGTATTACTTTCTACACATATCATGCAAGAAGTTGAAGCTGTTTGTGATCGTGTTATCATTATCAACAATGGAGAAATTGTAATCGACAAAAAGTTAACAGCCTTAAAAGACAGCAAGCAACAAACTATCAAAGTAGGATTCGATTATAAAATTGAAGAACAGTTTTTACAACGTTTAGAAAATATCACTACCATAAAAAACAACTACGACAATTCTTGGACGCTTACTTTTGAAACCGAAGAAGATATGCGCCCTAAGCTTTTTGATTTTGCTCAAGAATATGGATTAAAAATCTTAGAGTTGAATTCAGAAAATAAAAACTTGGAAACGTTGTTTAGAGAACTTACTTCTTAAAAATTAGTATTGTATTTTTTTAATATTAGGTAATGAGTAAAGCGTATAGAGTATTAAGTCATACATCTTGTTTCTTGCTTCTCAACCCAAAGATGCAAAGACTCAAAGTGGCAAAGATTACAGTAAACTAGTAATATGTAATCTTTGACCCTCTCTATCTAAACTTAACACTTGGTTCTATTTAGTAATCTTTACAATACCTCTCTCTATAATATCTAATGCCGTTGTAATATTAGATAAATCAGAAAACAGTTCTCCAGTTTTACCAGAATGATGACTATGCCCTATGGCTTCAAATAAGTAATTTTTAGAAGTTCTTATCTTATCTAAATCTACAGTTACTGCATAAATAATTGCAGGTTGCCCTACTCTACCAGAACCACTATAAACGCTATCCTTAGGAAAACGATCTTTACTGTAATAGGCATTCCAATTGAATGATTGGTTTACTTCCATCAATATTCGAAACTGTTTAACATCGCCAAGCTTTGCTTTAGAATTGATAATAAAATCATCCGAAGGTGTAGCTCCAGATACAGCATCTATATCATATGCTTTTCCTAACGGAATAAATAAACCATCCGATGCTCTAATTCCTCTTTTATGCGCCCAATACGGTAATGATTCTGGTCGTCGAACAATTGCAGGTCGCCAAATACCATTTTTATCTGGTTTTCCATTATGATACTCACTAGTTGCAATTGATTTTGGCACAAATAAACTTTCCATATAATTCCCTTCCATATCTTCTACCCAAATAACCATCATCGCATAACGAAAAACATCACCTATCTTTACATCAACCTCTACAGCTACCTCATTAATCTCATCTCTAACTATAATTCGTTCGGTACCATCTGCTAAAGTTTCTTTCCCTTGAATGCTATTACGATATTCGTTTCCAACCTCATACAAACTATGAAAGCCAGATATATTAAATAATAACCCGGTCAATAAAACTCCTCCTATTACTAGCACCGTAATTAAAGGCATGCTTAAAAAATTCTTTTCCTTGTTTACACTATACATTTTTAACGATTTTAAATTATTACGAATATGAACAATGGCGAACAGCACAAATAAAAATCCGAATACCGTATGGATTGATGCCGTTATTTTATAATGTGGTTTTATATACATTAAAAGCCCAGTTAAACTGATCACAATAAATACTATTGCTATGCTTATACTTACTAATTTTCTTGTGCCCATTCTTTTTGTTTTTAATTTCATTTTTCTTAGTACATGACAAAATCTTTACATTAGTTTTCGATATCAGGTCGAACATGATCAAATCCAAAAGGATAGTTTATGTTCTACCCAAAAATTATTTAATTTTAACTCGTTGTGCATTTAGAAACTTTTTTTTAGCCTGTCAGTTCGAGAACTATTTCTAAGTCAAAAAATTCTTATTCTCGATACGATTTTTCTCCATTTTATTCCAAAAAATCATTCGAATTGACAGAATTTTGCTCCAAATGCACAACGGGTTCAATTTTAACAAAGTAGATCATCAGTCTTAGCTCTTATACGATTTACGGTTAGTTTTTTCGCATATGTCAGTTCGAGTATTTTTTCGAAGTGTCAACGTAGTAAAAAATGTATCGAGAACAATCCGACTACTTCTCGATAAAAAATTATTCTTCATTCCATTACTAATAATTTTACTCGAAGTGACAGAAACATTTATACGAAATTAAATCCCAAAAACCGTATTACTTCTTACCTCTTAATACCAAACATTAAAAATCGAATCGATAATTCATTTTAAACGATACTCCCCAATTGGTTCTAGATATATGTTGATTAAAACTGTCTGTAATCACAAAATAGATATACGATAACGGTTTGTATTCCCATTGAATGCGACTGTTGATATTAAAATTATTTTGTTGTGTATTGTACTGCACATAGGTAGTCCAGTTTAAGCGATTATTAAAAAAGATTTCTCCCGTAAATCGAGCTAAATGAAATGGTTTAATTCCTAATTCTTCTAGATCTAAATAATTTATCTCATAATCTGCTCCAATTTTAGCATAGGGTAAAAATCGAAAGGTAGAAAAGGTATAAAATCGTGTTCTATTTCCATTATAATAATCTCCATGCTGTACACCTACTCTATAAGAAACATTTTTATTAAATGGAGAATTATACCCAACACGTAAAGCCCCAAAACTATATTGATCTGGTTGAATGAATTTTCCATTTCTTAACGGATCAAAACCATATTTTAAATTGATGTATTCATGGTTAAAGTTGATAAAAACGGATGACGCATTTCTAAAAAACAAGGCCTGATTTATAAATGATGATGACTGTGTCACCTTTCCTTCTTCATCCCAATATGTGGTATTACTTGGAAAAAAGTAACGAAAATATTGTATGGTTTTAGACTTTTTAGGCAGCGCTACCAATTTCAGTTCTGCTTGAGCAGAACTATATCCTTCTCGAATAGTAACAGCATTAATCGCATCATAATTATTCAGCCTTGGCACAAAACCAACATCAGCAATAAAATTTTTATCTACAGTTCTAAACGCTCCTTTTGCAAATACTTTCCTAGTACTATATTGGGTTTCTACATTAAAAAAATTAGTGTTACCACTAACATTATCTGTAAAACTCTTTCCAAAATTTCCTAGCCCCGACCATTTATTGTTTTTAGATTTATAATTCATGTTTATTCCAAAGACACGATTAAAATCACCTTTAAAACTAAACCCATCTGTCTCTTGTCGATTTACCAAATACGCTGTCGTAGTAAATGCCTTTGATAGCTTTTGAGCCCCTACTAAAACAGTATAATTTTGAGCCGGATTTTCTACTTCGCTTTCTGTTTGGGCATTTAATACTCCTATACGTGTATTTGATGAAACATTACCCGAAAGTTTAAGTCCAAATTGCATCGGAGTAGTACCTCCAATTATTCTAGAATAAAACGGATTAATACCTGTAGCTCCTAAATTATTGAACAAATCACTATTCTCTAAAAAGAAATTTCTTCGTTCAGGAAAATTAATAGCAAAACGTGTTAAATTCACTACTTGCTGATCTACATCTACCTGAGAGAAATCAGGATTAATAGAAGCATCTAAACGTAAAGAAGATGTAATATTATATTGCGCATCTACACTGGGCACAATATTAGATGTAGTTGTATTTGCTACTACATCTTTATTAAAATTATACGTAACCGATGGCGAGACCATAAACCTTGAATTACTGGTTTTTGGTGGGTTTTCCAATACAACATCTTCAGTAAAACGTAAATCAAATTGGAAAAAATTACGTGATACATCAGTATACGTCATCCATAAATTTGTTTTAAAATCTCTGTAGAAAAACTGAATTCCCCAAGTCGTATTAGTTACATCAAAATTCAGTGCTTTAAAAGGAATTTCTATTTCGTAAATTTTTGTAGTGCCTTCTGTAGCTGTTTTAGATTTCCAAACAGCATTCCAACTTTCATTCAAACTATAATCTGTCCCATTAAAATCTACTATTGCATCTACTTGCGTGTTCGCTGCATTCAATATAAAATAATAACCGTTATTTTCTTTATTGAAAGGATCTAATATCAATCCAAAAGCATCACTTCTCACGACTACATCACCATGGTTATCGCGTTTTAATGTACTTACTTTACTCTCTGGAGTCTTATCATAATATTCAGCAGCTATAAATAAGCTCTTCCCATTATGATATACCCTAACCTTGGTTTGATGTACTGCTTTTCCTACATCATCAGGAAAAAAGTTATTAAAATTGGTAAACGTTGCTGCATTTTGCCAAGTTAATTCATTTAACTTTCCATCTATGTTTACTACGGTATCAAAAAAAGGAATACTTTTTTGTTGCGCTTGTAAGGCAAACCCAACCAGCAAGAAGTATATTTTAATATTCTTCATACTATAATACTAACTTATATGCCATTAATTTATGCTGCAACATAGCTGGTACTAATACCATTTGCAAACTTGGTATGTATGTTATATCGGCAGCATTTACTTTTTCTTTTCGAGTATCTAACAATAGGGTTTTATCACCATTTTTAGTGACATAATGTATCATACCTTCCCAACTCGATACTAAGTAATCACCATTACCAACAGCAACAATACCATCAGGATTTGATATCCCTTTGGTTAGTATTTCTATATTTTTTGTTTTAAAATTATAACTACGAATAGTAGCATCCCCTAAACCAATTAAAACACCATCTTCTTTACATAAAACCCCATTAGGCCATTCTAAATCTTTTTGAACTATACTAATCTTACCATCGTGTATAGCAAATAACATCCCGCTCTTTGTGCCACTTCCAAACACAGTACCTTCTGAGGTTACACACAAATCATTAATACGTTCTGTTTCATCAATTTTATGTTTCTTAACTATACGCTCTGTATGTAAGTCTATTTCTAAAACTGTATCAAAATCTGCAACAAACAACCGATCCTTATAAATAGCAGTACCCGTCGGTCCATCAATATTATCAATCCATTTATGTTTCGCAATTTCCCCATTCAAGTTTACTTTACTTATAAATCCTTTTCCATTAGGCTTTAACCAATGCCCGTTAATATTCGTTACATAAAGCATTTTTTCTTTTTCATTATAAATAACCGATTCTAAGTCATTTAACATAGCTTTTGTTTCCCATAAAAAAGTAAGTTTTGGTGCATTTATATTCGATTCTTTTTGAGCACATACCGCTATTGAAATCATACCTATAAAAAAGCTCCACCTGAGAATTTTCATAATAAATCATTTAATATTTAGTGCGAATGTAATTCGATACATCATCCATTATTTGGAAAATAGACGAATCTGGATCCTTTAGCTATAAACACGTAAAGTGAAGTTAAATCTTAGCTTTTTCGGATTGGTAGACAAAAAACAACTATTGGTAGATAAAATTATTTTTCAACGCTTAGAAATAGTAATTTTAACCTCTATTATGAATACACTATTTACCTATTTAAACAAACCTATTTATAAGCATATCTTATTTTGGATTGCTGTATTCTCTTTTTATTTGGCTTTTGATAGAGTGTATTATAATTCTACACAAAAATTAATAGCGAATAAATTTGCCTATCTCTTATTTCAAATGGCAACTGCCTATGGAATTATTTATGGTATTTATCCTATATATAAAAAGAGTAAAAATATTATAGTGTTTATAGCACTTACTTTTCTTTTGTTTGTAGCACTAAATAGTATTTATGTTACTTGGCATGCTTTTATAGATGCGCCTCATAGTAATACATGTTACACACGATTTAAATCTAGATTCGGACATCTTTCCTTTTGGGAACAAGTATTTAATTGGAAACGCGATTTTTTTATTCTTACTTGGTTATTTATTCAACCTACATTTTTTTTGATTCCTTTTTTATGGTATGAGAAAAACTTAAAGCTCTCTATTACCAATGAACAAAAGAAAATAGCTGAGCTTAGCGCGCTAAAAAACCAACTAAATCCGCATTTTTTATTCAATACCTTGAATAATTTATACGGATTAGCCATAGAAAAATCGGATAAAACACCTCAAGTTATAGAACGATTATCTGATATTTTAGATTATATTTTATATCGATGTAAGGACAAATATGTATCCTTAGAAAAAGAAATCGAACTCATAGAAAATTACTTAGCACTAGAGCAATTACGTTACGGAAAACGTGTGTTAGTCACCTTTACAAAACACATAGAAACTCCTAGTAAAATAGCTCCTTTAATTTTACTGACGTTTATTGAAAATGCGTTTAAACATGGCGTAAAACAAGAAATTAAACAGGCTAAAATTCAAATCGATTTACAAGCTATGCATAACAACATCACATTTACAATACAAAACACAAAGCCCGAATCTCCTTTACATTCTAATCAAGAAAAACTAGGTTTGATAAATGTGAAAAAACAATTACATTTATTGTATGCTGGGAATTACGATTTACAACTATCTGATACAACCAATACGTATTCCGTAACTTTAACTTTAACTGTATAATATGTACACTTGTATAATTGTTGATGACGAAGAGATTGCTAGAAACTTGATTAAAAATCATGTTAGCCAATTAGATAATTTTAAAATTGTAGCGTTATGCGAAAGCGCTATTGAAGCCAGTAAAGTATTGCAACAACAGCAAGTAGATTTGTTATTTTTAGACATTGAAATGCCTGTATTACGAGGCACAGATTTTTTTAAGGGTTTACTTCAAAAACCTAACGTTATTTTCACTACTGCTTATCGAGATTATGCCATTGACGGCTTTGAATTAAATGCTATTGATTATTTATTAAAACCAATTACTTTTCATCGTTTTTTTAGAGCTATAGAAAAGTTTTTAGCGCAACAACCTCATACAAAAACTACTGAAATTAAATCTATCCCTAGTCCATCTACTCAAAATTATGTGTATGTTAGGAAAGATCGAAAACAGGTAAAAGTACTTTTTGATGATGTGCTATATATTGAAAGTATTAAAGACTATATAAAGATTCATTTAACTGATACATCGCATATCACCAAGCACAGTTTAACAGCCTTTGCTTCGCAATTGGACAGCCGTTTTTTACGTGTGCATCGTTCCTACATTGTTAATAAGGATAAAATAACAGCATATACCAAACAAGATATTGAAATTCATGCTATTGAAATTCCTATTGGAGAAAGTTACAGAGCTGTTGTAACGGAACTGGTGTAGTTTTTAGTAGTGAGTATCTAGTATTAAGTAGTGAGTACATAGTATTGAGTATTAAGTCTCCCTTCGATATAGCTCAGGGTGCATTCAAAATGACATAAAATAATGAACGCATATCAAAGTAAAATAAGATCTTGTATCCTGTCTCTTGACTCTTGAATCTCCCTTCGACACAGCTCAGGGCACATTCAAAATGACATAAAATAATGAACGCATATCAAAGTGAAATAAGATCTTGCATCCTGTCTCTTGACTCTAGAATCTCCCTTCGACACTGCTCAGGCTGCATTCAAAATGACATAAAACAATGAACCCATATCAAAGTAAAATAAGATCTTGTATCCTGTCTCTTGACTCTTGAATATTCCTTCGACACAGCTCAGGGTGTATTCAAAACGACATAAAACAACGAACGCATATCAAAATAAGATCTAGTATCTTGACTTCTCAACTCCTCAACTCCTCAAATCCTAAACTCATAACCTCCTAAAAAATCAACGTATCAAATGCTGCTTTTAAATTTTCAAACACCTGAGAACTCCCTGCTGCTTTCATTTCTTCTTCGGAATATTTAGATAAGATCCCAATAGCTTGCATCCCAGCAGATTTTGCCGCTGCTATTCCTGTTAAACTATCTTCAAAAACCCACAAATCTTTAAATTCGTCTTCAGAAAATCCTAAGGCAGTTGCTAAGGTAATATAAGCTTCCGGTGCTGGTTTCGGTTTCTTATAATCTTCTACTCCAAAAACTAACGGAAAATTTAAATCTAAATGCTGTATCGATTGTCTTAAAAATAATTTTGTCGCATTACTTGCAATTCCATAAGGCACTTTATTTGTAGATAGGTAATCCGTAAACTCCGTAACACCAGGTAATAAATTCGGTACTTTGAAATACAGTTCTAAATGTTTATCCTTCAGAAAAAATAAATCTTCAAACTGATCTCCTTTACCTATCTGATCACAAAAATACTTTGCTATTTTTCTTGGCGATTTCCCAATATGACTTTTTGGATAGGGCGCTATTTCTTGATTAAACAATTCCTTAAATGCTGATGACCAAGCGGAATAATGACTTTCAAAACTATTCACTACTACCCCATCAAAATCAAATAAAACTCCTTTAGGCGTAGGCATGCTCAACTACTTTTGCGTTAAATAAATCTGTTAAATACGGATTTAAAAATTTATTTGTTGGATCTAGCGATTCTCGCAATGCTTTAAAAGCATCCCACTTTTCATATACTTGAGAAAGTTCTGCATCTTTTGCTTTAAATCGTTTTCCCCAGTGTGGCCTTCCTCCATATTTTAAGAAAATTCGTTCCACACTTTTAAACGCCTCATAAGAATCTGCAGTGGCAGCATTTCTAGAAACACACCCCATAGTAACCGTATCTTGTCCGTAAGCATAACTCAGCCAAGAATTGTCTTTGTATACAAAACGAACATCCATTGGAATATGAATAAACGATTTATTCGACCATTTGTTTATTTCTTTTTTGAGTTCTTCGAATACTTTCGGAAACACATCTAAAGCAATCGTCCATTCTGCTAATTCTAATGTAGAACCTCTAGATTTGGTTACCGTAGCTTGATACAAAGACCCTTTGTGTTCTTTCTTGGATCTAAAAAAACCTCGATACAGTAGTTTATTAGCTATTGCAGTAAACCAAGGAAAAATATGTGTGTATTTGTATAAAATTTTAGATGCTTTTCTTCTATGTTTTAAATATTCGGGACCTAAATCTTCTTGTATTTCAGTATTAGGATCTATTTTATCTCCAGTAATTACATAACCTTTATCGGTATGTGGCAACCATAATATTCTTAAAAAATCGTGTTGTTGTAAGCGTTCTTTTATTTTTGGTAACCATTCCGAATCACTTTCTGCGTGTTCTTTTACATGTAGTGTATAAATTTCCTCACAAGCAAAAGTTATGGTAGAAAACACTCCTAAAACTCCTAATGAAACACGAACAGCATCCATCAGTTCGTCTCCTTCATGAATCTCTTTGATAGAACCATCTGCCAATACCAGTCTACATTGTGTAACATATTCACTTAACAATTTACCACTGGTTCCGTGCGTTCCTGTTGCTAACGCTCCACCTATGGTAACGGTATTGATATCGGGTAAGCATGGTATACACCAACCTTTCGCTTCCACGGCTTCTAATACATCTTTTAATAATACTCCAGCTTGCACTGTAATTGTTTTATCAGCATCATTAAAACCTACTATCTTATTATAAGCAGTAATATCTAGCAATGTTTCTGTACCTGCTGCGATATCTGCTGAAGATTGCTTACTCCCAAAAAAACGTATCTTTTCACTTTTAGCAATAACCTCCTGTAACTCTTCTTCTGTTGTAATCGTGTATAAAGATGTGTAGTTGTATTTTAAGTTTTCATTCCAACTTACCCAAACTCCGTTTTTATTTTGTTTCATGATTATATAGAAATATTAAACAAAAATACGATGTTTTTATTTTACAAATGCAAAATTACTGTAAAACCATGGGAGATTTATACTATTGACAATAAATACATGTTGACTTTTTCTATTTCCTAAAAAATAGTCGAAAATTTTCTCATATTTTGTTACTTTTCTTAATTGTGGCTTCGACTAAGCTCAGCCACCATTCTACCTTGCTCAGCCACCGTTTGGTATAACTCAGTTAGCAACCGTTCTATTTTACACAACTTTAATAAGTAAGCGTCATTCCGAACTTGTTTCGGAATCGCACCCAGCCATTCACTATGAGAACCTGAAACCAGTTGACGAGTTTTTATTATTTCTCAAAGCGTACTAAATTAAAAGATTGCTTCACTTTATTGCTTTTCGTTCGCAATGACGATAACAAACAAAAATATCATCACAAGGAGAAACGACGAAGTAACCTCTTCTTAAAAACAACTATATTCCCTGAGCTCCGTCGAAGGGAAACCTTTTATAAATTGTGGCTTCGACTAAGCTCAGCCACCATTCGACCTGACTCAGCCACAGTTTGGTATAACTCGGTTAGCAACCATTCGATTTTACTCAGCCACAGTTCGATCTTACTCAGCTACCTAATTCAACTTATAATTGATATGTTGTTCATCTAGTTTTGCTAAAAACTCACTAGTAATGTTAATTTTGGTAGTTCTGCTGGGGATATCGATTTCTAGTTTCTCTTCTACATCGTAAATCACAAAACGCAAGGAATGTGAACCCGAATTTAATACACAAAGATGTTGAAAATCCTTAATAAAATCGTCTTTAACATCTTTTAGCGCAAGCTTTATGGTTAACTTCTTACACATCTTTTCCATAATATCGTGTAAAAGTAAAAACTCAGTAAACCCGACTCTAGGATCACCTTTTACGCCTTCTCTATTCACCCAACCTGGCTTTACCATAGTCTTCACATATAAGAATGAGTTTGGCACTAAAAAGTGTTTGAAACGTAAATATTCTTCTCCAAAGATCCTAAATTCAAAACTATCATTATAATCTTCTACAATAAAAGAAGCCCATCCCTTCCCTGCTTTAGAAACACGATGTTGTACATCAGTAAGAATTCCAGCAAAGGTTATCGCCATACCTTCGTATTTCGCTAAGTCTTTAAAGTAACTCACATTACCATTACAGAACTTTAATTCGTTTTTAAAATCATCTAACGGGTGTGCAGAAATGTACATCCCCACCATTTCTTTTTCCTTTGCCAATAATTCCATTGTACCCCAAGTATCACATTGCGGAATTTCTGGTTCAGGCAAATCTACTTCACTTGCTTCACCAAATAGTGAAACTTGAGATGAGTTTTGATTCTCTTGGTATTTATTTCCAAAACGTAATGCTTTTTCTAAAAACGTTTGTCCTTTTTCATCTTGTACATAGTACTGTGCTCTGTGTGTCGCAGTAAACGAATCGAAGCCTCCAGCTAACACTAATCCTTCGAATGCTTTTTTATTCGCCACACGTAAATCTACACGTTTGGCAACATCAAAGACCGAATTATAATGTCCGTTTTCTTTTCGCTCATCAATAATCGCTTTTACAGCTGAAGCTCCTACTCCTTTAATCGCTGCCATACCAAAACGAACTGCTCCTTGATTATTTACAGAGAATTTAGAATACGATTCATTTACATCTGGCCCCAATACTTCTAATCCCATACGTTTACACTCTTCCATAAAGAACGATACTGTTTTGATATCATTCATATTATTGGAAAGTACCGCTGCCATATATTCAGCAGGATAATGTGCTTTTAAATATGCTGTTTGATAGGCAATCCAAGCATAACATGTAGAGTGCGATTTGTTAAAGGCATAGGATGCAAATGCTTCCCAGTCTTTCCAAATTTTCTCTAACGCTTTTTCATCATGCCCGTTTGCTTTTGCCTGATCTACAAACTTAGGTTTCATTTTTGCTAAAACTGCCGCCTGCTTTTTACCCATGGCCTTACGTAATACATCGGCTTCACCTTTGGTAAAATCTGCTAGTTTTTGCGACAGTAGCATTACTTGCTCCTGATATACCGTAATTCCATAAGTCTCTGCTAAGTATTCTTCCATTGCAGGAAGGTCATATTCGATTTCTTCGTCTCCATGTTTTCTTCGGATAAAAGAAGGAATATATTCTAAAGGACCTGGACGGTATAATGCGTTCATGGCAATAAGATCGGCAAATACGGTAGGCTTTAATTCGCGCATGTATTTTTGCATTCCAGGAGATTCATACTGGAAAATACCAACGGTTTCTCCCCTTTGGAATAATGCATATGTTTCTTCATCGTCAATCGGGAAATTCTCTGGATCAAGCTCTACACCATGACGTGCTTTTACGATCTTTACGGTATCTTTAATTAGGGTTAATGTTTTTAACCCTAAGAAATCCATTTTTAGTAATCCTGCACTTTCCACAACCGAGTTATCGAACTGTGTGACGTACATATCAGAATCTTTAGCTAAAGATACTGGAACAAATTTCGTGATATCATCTGGCGTAATAATTACCCCACAGGCGTGAATACCTGTATTACGAACCGAACCTTCTAATACAACGGCTTGATTAATGGTATTGGCTTCTAATCCCGAGCCTTGCGCTATTGCTTTTAATTCGTTTACATTCTCTTTTTCTTCGGAACGTAACCCTGCAACTTTTCCTTTACTCTTTTCATCTTCACCGAAAATGTTTTTCAGCTTAATTCCAGGCACAAGTTTTGCAATTCTATCGGCTTCAAATAATGGTAAGTCTAATACTCTGGCGGTATCACGTAACGAAGATTTCGCTGCCATAGTACCATACGTAATAATTTGTGCTACCTGATTGGCTCCATACTTTTCGATTACATAATCCATAACACGACCACGACCTTCATCATCAAAGTCAATATCGATATCGGGCATGGATACACGTTCAGGATTTAAAAAACGCTCAAAAAGTAAATCGTACTTAATCGGATCGATATTGGTAATCCATAAACAATAGGCTACTACCGAACCAGCAGCCGATCCACGACCCGGCCCTACGGAAACGCCCATTTCACGTGCTGCGCGAATAAAATCTTCTACAATTAAAAAATATCCAGGATATCCTGTTTTTGCAATTACATCTAACTCAAAATCTAAACGTTCTCGGATACTTTCTGTGATTTCACCATAACGGATTTTAGCTCCTTCATAGGTTAAATGACGTAGATAATTATTTTCCCCTCGTTTACCTCCATCGACTTCATCTTGCGCATCTTGAAATTCTTTACCAATTTCGAAGGCTGGTAATAATACATCACGCGCTAAAGTAAATGCTTCTACTTTATCTACAATCTCTTGAATGTTGCTTATTGCTTCAGGAATATCAGCAAAAAGCTTTTTCATTTCTTCAGTAGATTTGAAATAATATTCATCGTTAGGTAAACCATAACGATACCCTCTACCTCTACCTTTTGGAGTTGCTTGTTTTTCTCCGTCTTTTACACACAATAAAATATCGTGTGCATTCGCTTCTTCTTTTCCTAAATAATAGGTGTTATTGGTTGCTACAAGTTTAATCTCGTGCTTTTTGGCGAATTCCAATAATGTTCTGTTCACGGCATCTTCATCTTCTTGTCCGTGTCGCATCAACTCTATATACAGATCATCTCCAAACTCTTCTTTCCACCATAACAAAGCTTCTTCTGCTTGCTTTTCACCAACATTTAAAATTTTATTTGGAACTTCACCATATAAGTTTCCTGTTAAAACAATAACATCTTCTTTGTATTGTTTTACAATCTCTTTATCAATTCTAGGCACATAATAAAATCCATCGACGAATGCCGTTGACGACATTTTAGCTAAGTTATGATACCCTCTTTTATTTTTCGCTAATAAAACAACCTGATAACCGTTGTCTTTTCTTGTTTTATCTTTATGATCTTCACAAATAAAGAACTCACAACCCACGATAGGTTTTAAAGGTATTTCAGCAGATTTATTATGATTGGCAACAGCGGACGTAAAATGGAATGCCGCCATCATATTCCCTGTATCTGTTAAGGCAACTGCGCTCATGTTATCTTTTGCAGCCGCAGCAACTAATCCATTAATTTGAATGGTAGATTGTAATACCGAGAATTGAGAGTGATTATGTAAATGTGCAAATTGAACTCCTTCTAATTGTGCTAAACCTTCTGAAGTTGATTGTGCATTTCCTTGATTTAATTCAGCTGCTAAACGCTTTCGAATTTTATCACTTTCAGCCTTTAAGTTTAAGTGTTTTAAACCAATCAGCTCGATCGGCATTGGATTCGTTTCAGAATACTTTTCGTAATACTCTTCTGGAACATCTAAAACTTCTAACGGGTAATGTTTTAAACGTAATAATTCTAAGAAACAACGTGTTGTTGCTTCAACATCAGCCGTTGCATTGTGCGCTTCGTTAAATCCGACACCAAATAAATGTTGATGTAACTCTGTTAAGGTTGGTAGTTTAAACTTACCTCCTCTACCTCCAGGAATTTGACACATAGAAGCTGTTAGCTCCGTACAGGTATCTAAAACAGGTAATTCTGTTAAATTATTTTCAACACCTAATCGATGGAATTCACATCCCATAATATTCACATCAAAACCTACATTCTGACCAACTACGAACTTTGTCTTTTTTAAGGCTTCATTAAATAAATCTAATCCTTCCGCAAGACCAATTCCTTGTTCATTGGCCAACTCTGTAGAAATACCATGTATACGTTCGGCATCAAACGGAATATTAAATCCATCGGCTTTAATTAAGAAATCGTTATGCTCAATTAAATTCCCCATTTCATCATGCAACTGCCAAGCAATTTGTATTGCTCTAGGCCAGTTATCCGTATCTGTTATTGGCGCATTCCAACTCTTAGGTAAACCCGTTGTTTCGGTATCAAAGATTAAATACATTCCGTAAAATTGATGTGATTTTTAGAGTGTAAATTTACGATTTATTTCACCAATACTCTTATCTTTTTTGGCTTTTGCCTCTTGCCTCTTGCCTCTTGCCTCTTTACTCTCTACTCTCTACTCTCTACTCTCTACTCTCTACTCTCTACTCTCTACTCTCTACTCCTAACCAAACACTTTCTTTACAAAGAAAACACATATCTAAAGTTTTTCTAGTATTTTTACTTTCGCATAAACGCATATACCCTAATCATATGAAAAAAATTATTTACCTATTTTTTGCAGTGAGTTTATTCTTTTCTTGTAAAAAAAACGATTTTGTTAGTTTTTCTGGAAAAATAGACAATAAAGTGTCAGACTCTATCGTAGTTGCTAATCCTCAAAAAGGATACTCAAAAACAATAAAAGTAAATGACGACGGTACTTTTAAAGATACATTAAAAGTTGATGATGGATTGTTTTCTTTGTTTGACGGAAAAAATAGCGCTATAGCATACTTTAGAAATGGAGATGAAATTACAATGAACATGAATGCTAATGACGTGATTCAATCAATTTCATTTGCTGGTAAAGGTGCAGCAGAGAGTAATTTTTTATCTGTTACTTCTCAAAATCAAATTGACTTTAATAAAGGAATCAGGGCAATGTTGGAGTTACCTAAGCCAGAATTTGATTCAAAATTAAATACTTATGTATCAGATTTCACTTCAAGATTAGATAAAAAAACTGATTTAGATACTGCATTCGTTGCTATGCAAAAGAAAAATATAGGCTTTTTAGAGACACAACTTACCAAAATGCATGATGAAAAATTATACTTTAAAAAAGTATTAGCAAAAGGTAATCCTTCTCCTAAGTTTTCTAAATATGAAACACCAGAGCGAAAGCCATATTCTTTAGAAGATTTTAAAGGAAAGTTCGTATATATTGATGTTTGGGCGACTTGGTGTCCTCCTTGTTTAGCTCAAATTCCTTTTTTACAAAAACTAGAGGAAGAATATAAAGGTAAAAACATTGAATTTGTTAGTATTTCTATTGATAAAAGAGATGATTATTTTACTTGGAATGATATGGTTGAAGAAAAAAACCTTGGTGGAATTCAATTATTTGCTAATGAAGATTTAAGCTTTACTAATGCATATCAAATTAATGATATTCCTCGTTTTATTTTAATTGATCCTGATGGAAATATTGTAGATTCAGATGCTCCTAGACCTTCTGATCCTAAACTTAAAGCATTGTTTACTGAGAACGGAATATAATTGGCTGTTAGCCGTTGCAAAATAAAATATTGACACTCCATTTTAATGGGGTGTTTTTATTTTAAAGTGTATGGTATCTTGTGTTGTTTTTTGTGCTAATTTATTTACTGACGCTGAAGTTAATTGTAAAATTCTTGGATACCCTCCTGTTACCTGACAATCTCGCATTAGGATAATTAATTTTCCAGAAGGTGTTAATTGAATTGTTCCTGGTAAAACTCCGGATGATAGCATTGATGGTAAAGAATTTTCTATGGTTTCTTCAAGAAAATATCCCATTCTGCTATTATTCCCTGAAATTGTGAATTCATTTTCTCGTAATTGTTGCTTTTGATTTTTAGATAAACTATCAAACTCTGGTCCTGGAAAACATTCTATTTCTGGAGTAATAAAACGATGAATAGCTACGCTAATTTTAGTATTGGTATTAGGTATTGAATTCTTCTGATTGTTTGTTGTTAATATTTCTCCTTTCTTTAAGATATGTTGCTCTGTAATTCCTTTGTAAAAACTCTTACTATGCAGGACTTCTTTTACTGCTATTCCTCCTTTGATTCCTAAATAAGTTCTAACTCCGAATTTTCGTTTACCAAAAGTTAATAGGTCTCCTTTTTTTGCCGATAGCCTTTTATTTAGAACTAAACCTATTCCGTTTATTTTAGCTTCATAATCAGCTCCAGTAACACAAATTGTACAATCTTCTAAAAACTCAAACTTCGCTCCACCAAAAGTAACTTCAATAGTAGCTTCATTGTTTTTATTATCTAAAATTCCATTAGCTAATTCATGAGCATACAAATCCATTGCGCCAGAAACTGGAACTCCATAATGTGCATAACCAAACCGACCTCTATCTTGAATAGTAGTAAAAAAACCTGGATGTAAAACCTCAATCATGTACTTCTGTTTTTTGTAAAACATAGCTTCCTTCTGCTACCTTTCTTTCTATAATAGCAAACTCATCTTGACTAATTTCTTTAAACTGAATTTTATCTCCTGCTTTAGCAAAACAAGGGATATCTTGATTGACATTAAAAAAATTAATTGGAGTTCTGCCTATAATATGCCAACCTCCTGCACTTTCATTCGGATAAATTCCTGTTTGTTCTCCTCCTATTGCAACAGCTCCTTTAGGAACTTTTAAAAGCGGTGTGGATTTTCGCTGTGCGTGTAATTGTTTATCTAAACCTCCTAAGTATAAAAAGCCTGGTAAAAAACCAATAAAATGAACAGTATACAATTGTTTCTTATGAAGGCTTATCAAATCTTCTGAAGAAATATCTAATTGTTTAGACAATTGTTGTAGATCAAAACCGAAAACCTCATCGTAACATACGGGAATTTCCCAAATATATTTTGACTTTAGTTTTACTTCTAGTTTAGTATATAATGTATTTAAGTAAGAAACCTCTTCAGAAAAATTTAAATCATGCTCTTTAAAAATAATTAGTAGCGAATTATAACCGACAATAAAGTCTTGAACTCGTTTTTGTTGTTCTTGAAGAATTTGATTTTTAAAACTTACGATTTCATCAACCAAAGAAGGCGAAACTTCCATATTCCAATTGATTAGAATACTGTTTTCTCCGTATAGTTTATAACTTAAATCACTTGTTAAACTCATTAAGTTTTAGATTAATATATTTCAACATATCAATAGCATTTGCATTATCTCCATGAATACAAAAAGTATCGGCTTCAATAGTGATAAAGTCATTCTGAAGTGTCTTTACTTTTTGATGTTCTACCATTTCTTTAAGCTGTTCCCAAGCTTGTTCCTTATCTGTAATTAGAGCCTTTGGCGAACTTCTAGATACCAACGATAAATCATTATTGTAAGTTCTATCTACAAACGCTTCAAACTTCACTTTGATATTTCTCTCTCTTGCTAAAGTTGCAATTACTGAATTGTATGGTGCATATAAATACACATCTGTGATTGTTTCTTCAATAGCATTTAAAACCACAGTTGCGTAGTTTTTATCTTTAGCAGCTATATTGTATAAAGCTCCGTGAGGTTTTATATGATGAATTTTAGCATTTTGATTTGCCGATCTATCAATTAATAATTGGATTTGATTTTTTAGACTTTTCTCTAATTCTTCATTTGAAATTCCGATAACTTTTCTACCAAAATTTTCTCTATCAGGAAACGATGGATGTGCTCCAATTTTCACATTGTACTGTACCGCCAAATCGATAACAGTATCTATAATTTCTTCACTCCCAGCATGTGCATTACATGCAATATTACATGAAGAAATTAAAGGCATTAAAATCGCTTCGTTATTTACACCTTCACCTACATCGCAATTGATATCTACATTTTTAAAATACATGGAATACTTTCAAAATACTTTTTAATCCTAAGAAAATGGTAAACGTTACTATGCACAGTCCTATAAAATTCTGAAGCTTGGTGTTTTTGAATCTACCTAAAATAGTTTCTTTGTTCATTACCCAAAGTAGAATTCCTGCAATTAATGGTAATAATAATCCGTTTGCAACTTGCGCTACTTTTATAATTTGGATTGGTTTTACACCTAATGATGAAAATAATATTCCGAGCACAAGAATAAAAATCCAAACACCTCTAAATTGTTTCGATTTTAAATCTACATTCCAACCTAAACATCCTTTAGTTACATAAGCTGCTGCTAAAGGAGCCGTAATTGCGGAAGTTATACCGGCTGCAAATAAACCAATTGCTAAGAAATACTTTGCTAAACTTCCGTATAAAGGTTCCAAACCTTGAGCTAAATCTGATGCGTTAGTTATTGTACTTGATTGTACAGCTGCTGCAGAAATAATAATTGCTATTGAAACTAATCCGCCTAAAAAAATCGACACTACAGTATCTTTTTTTGCTGCAGATAAATCTTCTTTTTTATTCCATCTTTCTCTCACTAAAGAAGCATGTAAGAAAATATTATACGGAACAACTGTGGTTCCAATTAAACCGATAACAGTTAACAATCCGTTTTCGGGTACTTTAAACGCAAATAATCCTTTGAAAATATCTAGTAAATTAGGTTTAGTAATAATAGCCGTAGTTACAAAAGAAATACTCATTAAGATTACTAAACTTACTAAAGCTCTTTCTAAAAATTTGTAATTACCGATGTACAATAAAAAGAAAGCAATTATTCCTATGGTAATACTAATCAGGTTTAAATTAAACGAACCTGAAGAGAATTCCCATTTCCCGATTATTGTTTCAAGCCCTAAAACTCCACCACTTATATTTCCAGCTTCGTATAATGAATTTCCGATTACAATCGCCACTAAAATTAAAATGATCATAATCTTTTTTAGTAGCGGATTTTGAATTTCATTTCTAATGACTTCAGACAATCCTTTTTGTGTAACAATTCCTAAACGAGCTGCCATTTCTTGTAAAAAAATGGTTGCTAGAATAGAAATTAACATAGCCCATAAAAGACTAAAACCAAAATTTGCTCCTGCAATACTACACAATGTAACTGTTCCTGGACCTATAAAAGCTGCTGCAACAAGTGTACCCGGACCAATATTTTTGAACCATTTTTTAATCATTATCAGCTGCATTTAAAGCGTAAATAGCAAAACTACCCAGCCAATGTCCGCCTTCGTAACTATCACCTACCAGATTTGGTAATGAATATTCTATATGTTCTTTAATTGTAATTTTTAAATGATTATACTCTGGCATATCTTTGATAATTCTAGACAAAGCCCAGGCTCTAGAAAAATTAACTCCATCTAAATGCACTAATTTTCCATCTTTACGATCTGAAACTTCACCAACAGCCAATTGAAAATCGGTACTACTTAATTTCGGTAAAAACTTTTGTAACCAATCTTTAAACATTTCTTTTGGTAATACTCTTTTCATAATAGCCGCTTCTTGTAAACAAGGCGATAAAAAATCGAAACCACTTGGTTCCCATGATAAAGGACATTCTTGATCTTTTAAATAAAAGGCTTTCGCCCTAGTTTCTATCAATAACTTTAGTTCAACATTATTCACTGTATTGGCATAATCCCAAGCAAATGTTAGTCCGAATGCCGTATTCGTGTGTTCTCCAACACGAATTGGATATCTTAATTTTGGCAAAAACTCTATGTATTTTCTCACCATTAAGTTTGTTAATGGCTGTAAATTTTGTTCTATTTGCTTCGCTACAGGATCGTTCCAAGTATATAATTCTTCTGCTAATTTTAATACCCAAGCCCAACCATAAGTTCGCTCGTAACTTTTATTAAACTTTCCATCAAAATAAGCTACTTCTTTTACTATATTTTCTTTTGAAATGTTCTGAAGTAATTGTTGTTTTATACTTTCTGCATGATCTAAATTCGGAAATTGTTTTAACAAAGCCACTAAACTCCAATGTCCGTGAACCGAAGAATGCCAATCGAAACAACCATAAAACGCAGGATGCAATTCTTTTGGTGATTGTAAATCTTTTGCACTTCCTATGGTTTGATTTAACTTATTAGGATATTCTACTTGAATACAATGTATTGGAAGTGAAGCTAATTTATTCGCTTGCGCTAAATTTAGTTTTGGTAACTCAACCTGTTGTTGTATCACTACTTCTTTTTTCATTTCTTCTTTTTTTGTTTCAGTTTTAGAATTACAAGCACCTAAGACTAATAAAACACTCAACAATAGTATAAATCTCATCTGTATGTGTATTTGGTTGATATAAAAGTAAGGAAATCTATCGTATTCTTTTAGTCTATAGATAAAGACCTCACAGATTATCAATATCTGTGAGGTCTCATACTATTATATTACTATAACTAAAACGTAAAAATAAACTTTACATTAAAATCTCTATTCTTAAACTGATCTTGCATCCAACGAGATTCTTTATTGAGAACTTTCAACATTCCACTATTCATCCCATTGTAAGCTATTCTACTGTCAGTATTTCTTAGAAAGTTACTAATTCCATTTCTCTTTGTTAGCCAAGAATTAAAATCATTTGGAGTTTTGAAAATGTCTCTATTTTCAAAAATAGATAGTTGGATTGTCTTTTTTGTTTCTTTCCTTTCACTAGTTGAATTATCAAATAGTCTTATATACCCTATTTGACTGACAAATCCTTTTCTTAAAGTTATAACAGTTTTTTTCTGTGCAAATAAAAATCCTGAAAGAAAGAAACTTACTAAAATCTTAACAAATAGTTTTTTTACCAACAACATATAGCTCTTCATGATTATAACGAAGCGAATATAAATATATGTTTGTTAGAATTTTACTAACAAAATCATAAATAAAAAAACCCCGTCGAATGACGAGGTTTGATATATATATAACGAACTGACTATTACTAGTATCTGTAATGCTCTGGTTTAAATGGTCCTTCAACAGTTACACCAATATAATCTGCTTGGTCTTTGCGTAATTCTGTTAATTCTACACCAATCTTCGCTAAATGTAATTTTGCTACTTTTTCATCTAAATGCTTTGGTAACATATATACATCATTCTTATACGCCTCAACATTATTCCATAATTCGATTTGTGCTAAAGTTTGATTCGTAAATGAATTCGACATTACGAAACTTGGGTGACCTGTTGCACATCCTAAGTTTACTAAACGTCCTTCAGCTAAAATGATTACGTCGTTTCCATTGATGGTATATTTATCTACTTGAGGTTTGATTTCAACTTTAGTATTTCCATACTTTTCGTTTAACCAAGCCATATCGATTTCGTTATCGAAGTGTCCAATGTTACAAACGATTGCTTTATCTTTTAAAGCTTCGAAATGTTGACCTTGAACGATATCTTTGTTTCCTGTCGTAGTAATCACGATATCTGCATTTCCTACAACAGACTCTAATCTCTTAACTTCAAAACCGTCCATTGCAGCTTGTAAAGCACAAATTGGATCGATTTCTGTAACAGTAACAATAGAACCAGCTCCACGGAAAGAAGCAGCAGTACCTTTACCTACATCTCCATATCCACAAACTACAACTCTTTTTCCTGCTAACATTACATCTGTAGCACGACGAATTGCATCAACAGCAGATTCTTTACATCCGTATTTGTTATCAAACTTAGATTTCGTTACAGAATCGTTTACGTTAATCGCTGGCATTGGTAAAGTTCCGTTCTTTACTCTTTCGTATAAACGGTGAACTCCAGTAGTAGTTTCTTCAGATAATCCATTGATTCCTTCAGCTAATTCTGGATATTTATCTAATACCATGTTTGTTAAATCACCACCATCATCTAAAATCATATTTAATGGCTTCTTCTCTTCTCCGAAGAATAACGTTTGCTCGATACACCAATCGAATTCCTCTTCGTTCATTCCTTTCCAAGCATACACTGGAGTACCAGCAGCAGCAATTGCAGCAGCAGCTTGATCTTGAGTAGAGAAAATGTTACAAGAACTCCAAGTAACCTCAGCTCCTAAAGCTTGTAAAGTTTCAATTAAAACCGCAGTTTGAATCGTCATGTGTAAACATCCTGCAATTCTTGCTCCTTTTAAAGGTTGCTCATCTTTATATTCCTCACGTAAACTCATTAAACCTGGCATTTCTGCTTCAGCTAATTCGATTTCTTTTCTTCCCCAATCTGCTAAAGAAATATCTTTAACTTTGTAAGGAACATACGCAGCGGTTTTTGTGCTCATATTTTTGTATCTTTATTTTTCTTGAATTTGAGTTGCAAAATTACAAAATAACTTTCTAAAACATGCCTCTATACAAAACAATAACTGTTAACAATACTGCTAAAGTTTTGATTTGGAAGATTGAAGAGTCTTACGATGACTTATTTCAAGGTACAAATCTAACTTCTCAGAGCTTGAAACGTGTTTCTAATATGAAATCTGATTTACACCAAAGAGGTTTCTTAAGTGTACGTCATTTACTGAGAGAAGTAGGATATGAGGATCATGATTTATTTTATGATGAGTTTGGAAAACCACATTTAAAAGACGGAACGCATATTTCTATTACCCACTCTTTTACTTTTTCTGCTTTAATTGTTTCTAAAAAAAAGAAAGTAGGGATTGATATTGAAAAAAGACGTGATAAAATTGTGAAAATTGCACATAAGTTCACTCCCATTGAAGAGTATAAATCTATTGCAAACCACGACGCTTTAGTTAGCAAATTAACTGTTGTTTGGGGAGCTAAAGAGAGTTTGTATAAAATTTATGGAAAGAAAAAATTGCTGTTTCTAGATCATATTTATGTGGAAGATTTCTCTTTTGAAAATGATACTACTACTGGAAAAATTCTGTACGAAGGAACAACTTCCGAATACGATATTCACTTTGAAGAAATTGAAGATTTTACTTGTGTGTATGCTTTTTAGTTGGAAAGTTGGAAAGTTGGAAAGTTGGAAAGTTGGAAAGTTGGAAAGTTGGAAAGTTGGAAAGTTGGAAAGTAATCAAAGATATTCTGCTGACTTGACAAAGAATTAAAGTGAAAAATAAGTTTTGAAAAATGTGAACTGAGCATCTTCAAAGTGAAAACTGAGTTCTATCGAAATGGAAACTGAGCATCGTCGAAGTGGAAACTGAGCATCGCCGAAGTGGAAACTGAGCATCGCCGAAGTGGAAACTGAGCATCGCCGAAGTGGAAACTGAGTTCTATCGAAATGGAAACTGAGCTCTATCGAAGTTTGGTATAAGTTTTGTTTATATGCCATTCATATTTTAAAAACTGAATTACTATGAAACAAGTTTATTTTTTAGCATTAATCTTTATTTATGAATTAAGTTATACTCAAAAGGCCCAGTTCTTCAATTTAGACACTATAACTAATGTAGATATACATGGAAAAAAAGGTACTACTATCTTTTTTAATAGGAATGATTTTGATCTTAACTCTACTTCAAAAATAACCTTAGAACTACAAGAAAGTTTTGATCTTAGTAATGCAAAAAAAGGAAATCTAATTCCAAGACAATACGGATATTTAAAATTTCATTTCTATTCTAATGGAAAAGAAATAAAATTAAAAAGAGGTAAAAAACTTGATGTATCAACCCCGAAGAACAACTTACGAAATATTAATCATCATGTTTTTGAATCTAGTTTCTCGAAAAACTCTGTTTCTTGGGAGCGAAATAATCAAGCTTATGAACGAATTTCGGTAGACGTTGGAGGGGGTATTTCTGTAATAAAGTTAAAGCATAAAGATACTATAGCTAAGTGTTTAAAAAATAAAAATAGATCCTTTAAAACACAAAAAGAATTCATAAAAGAAAACAACAAATACATTGATCTATATCCTAATTTTATCTACAAAAAACACAAACCCATAGAATCTTCTGACTTTATTTCAGTTACCCAAACTATTAATTTCAATATAAAAAAGTTAAATCAATTTTACTTTCAACCTGAATTCTACATCTATTACAAAAATGAAAGAGCTTTTCAACATATCTCGTTCCCTCATGATAAAAAAATCAAATTTAAAGATATTCCTATTTTTGAAAACACATTCTTAATTGCTGTAAGAAATGAATATAACGGAACTTTTTACACTGATAAAATTAGAATCACTTCCAAAACAGATCATACTGAAGTTATCTTAAACATGAAAAAAACAACAAAAGAAGAATTGAAAAAACTTTTCGATTCGTAAAAATATTGTTTCTTTAACGACTCAACTTCAAAAGATATTAAATGCAACAGCTTTTCGATTTTTTATTTGGACAGTATGCGAGTTCATCGACTATTGATATTGTACTTGAAATTATTGCTGTTGTATTTGGTTTTTTATCGGTTTGGTTTTCTAAACAGAATAATATTTGGGTATTTCCTACTGGAATGATTAGTACTTCAATTTTTGTGTACTTATTATTTAAATGGGAATTATTAGGTGATATGATGATTAATGGGTACTATTTTGCCATGAGTGTTTATGGGTGGTATATCTGGACTCGTAAAGTAGATGAAACTCATGTTACTCCTATAAGTAAAACAACTAATAAAGAGAAAAAACTAAGTGTTATTATTTTTATAGCCACTTTATTTTTTGTGTATTTTGTTTATACTGCTTTTGATAAATGGACTAGCTATATAGCTTATTTAGATACCCTAACCACAGCTGTTTTTTTTGTTGGTATGTGGTTAATGGCAAAACGAAAAATAGAAAATTGGATCTACTGGATTATTGGTAATATAATCTCCGTACCTTTATATTTCATCAAAGGATTTACATTTACTAGTTTTCAATATTTAATATTTACTGTTATTGCAATTTTAGGATATATCGCATGGAAGAACAACTTAAACAACACCCAATCAATTTAGTAAAAGTAGTTTTATTTGGTCCTGAAAGCACTGGAAAAACTACACTTTCTCGTCAGCTTGCCAGACATTATAATACCGTTTGGGCTCCTGAATACGCTCGCGAATATTTACAAGACAAATGGAATAATGAACGTAAAACTTGTGAAGAGTCAGATTTACTTCCTATCGCCGTAGGACAAATGGAGCTAGAAAATAGTTTAGCTAAAAAAGCAGATAAAATCCTAATTTGTGATACTGATTTATTAGAAACAAAGGTATATTCCGAAGAATATTATGGTGGCTTTGTTGATGCTAAACTAGATGAAGCTGCTATTAAAAATTCATATGATATTTATTTTCTAACCTACATAGATACTCCTTGGGAAGAAGACGATTTAAGAGACAGACCAGAACTACGTGAAGAAATGTTCAATGCTTTTAAAAACACACTAGAAAAGTACAATAAACCTTATGTATTATTAAAAGGGGATAAAGAAACTCGGTTTAAAAAGGCAACTACCATTATTAATGAATTGTTAGCTAAAAAAGACAATTTACATTCGTACTCAGATACGCTTATTGATTTGGATTTTCACTTTATGCATCAGAATTTAGATGCTAATAATTTTATGTTGTAATTGTGAATTTTGAAATCGTAAAAAAAGAACTCCAATTCAAAGCTATTCGAAGTTCTGGAGCTGGCGGACAACATGTAAACAAAGTCTCTTCTAAAATAGAACTCAGTTTTAATGTAAAAGATTCATTAGGAATTTCTAGTCGTGAAAAAGAATTATTATTGCAACGATTAGCACATAAACTAACCAAAGAAAGAATACTCATCTTAACTTGTCAAGAAACAAGATCTCAACATAAAAACAAACAGCTAATTCTTAATCGTCTCTTTGAACTCCTTACGCAAGCATTACAAATACAAAAGAAACGAAAAGCGACTAAACCTACCAAGACTTCAATTAAAAAGAGAATACAAACAAAGAAAATAAATGCTCTAAAAAAATCTTTACGAAAAAAACCTAATACAGATTAATGCTTTTTTTCTACTTATTTATTCTACCAATGGCACAACTTACATAAGATTTTGCTTTATGCATTAAATTATTTGCATCTCCTGTTTCAGGATACCCTAATTTTGATAATTTTTCTTTAATCGTTATTAAAATAGTATCTGATGTATTCACTTTTACTGTTGAATTTTCTACATCAACCGCTACAGTATCTACACCTTTTATTTCTGAAAGTTCTTTGATTATCGTATTTGCACAACCATGACATTTCAAATTTTCTATTTGTATTTCTTTAATCATTTTGTTTCAGTTTTATATTTTATGGCTTAATACATGACAAAAAACACTTTCCAACTCGAACAACTGAAAATCAGCGTTTTACTTGGATTGAAATTCATTGAGTCACCTCGAGCGGAGTCGAGAGGTTTCTAGTTAAATTGTTAACAATAATAAGGTCTCGACTGCGCTCGACCTGACGGCGAAAAAAATATTTTAAAGATTTCTGTCATGTACTAAGATTTTATGGATACGTTTAAAACGTATCTTACTTCGAGTTCTCTTTCTATATTTGTTTCTTTTATTGCCTTATAGCCTCCTGCCACATCTATTACATTGTGAAAACCTCTAGATTTTAATATCGATGCAGCGATTACAGAACGATAACCACCTGCACAATGAATATAAAAATCAGTTGCATTTGGAAAGACATTAAAATAATCATTCAAATAGTCTAACGGTGTATTTTGAACATTTGTTATATGATCCGAATCATATTCTCCTGGTTTTCTCACGTCAAAAACTATTGCTTTATCTTTTAAGGCCTTCTCTAAATAAGTAGCGGAAACCGATCGTAGTGTATCAAATGCTTTCCCTTCACGTTTCCAATTCTCAAAACTTCCTTTTAAATACCCCAATACGTTATCAAAGCCTACTCTTGCTAATCTTGTAATTGTTTCTTCTTCTTTTCCTTCAGGTGTAATTAATAAAATTGGTTGTTTTGTATCTCTAATCAAAGCTCCTACCCAAGGCGCAAAGGATCCATTTAAACCAATAAATATAGACTGAGGTATAAATCCTTCTATAAAATCTGATTGATGTCTTACATCTAGTAATAATGCTTGATGTTTTTCAGCTATATATTCAAACTCTTGTACTGAAAGCGCTTTCGTCCCTCTTGCTAAAATACTATCGATAGAATCATAACCTTCCTTATTCAATTTTACATTTAAAGGGAAATATTCTGGAGGCGGTAATAAACCATTAGTCACCTCTTTCACAAATTCTTCTTTAGTCATATCCTCCCTTAAGGCATAATTATCTCTCTTCTGATTTCCAATTGTACTTACAGTCTCTTTACTTAGATGCTTACCACATGCTGATCCAGCTCCATGGGCAGGATAAACAATTACATCATCACTTAATGTCATAATTTTCGTTCGTAAGCTATCATAAAGATACCCTGCTAAGTCTTCTTGAGTTATTTTTCCTTTCTGAGCTAAATCGGGTCTTCCAACATCTCCGATAAACAAGGTATCACCACTAAAAATCGCATGATCTTCACCATTTTCATCTTTTAACAAATACGTAGTACTTTCCATAGTATGGCCAGGCGTATGTAAAGCTATGATTTCTATAGCTCCAACTTTAAATGATTCTAAATCTTTTGCTATATGTGTTTTAAAATTGGTTACTGCAGTAGGGCCATACACAATGGTTGCTCCTGTTTTTTCAGCAAGTGTAATATGTCCACTAACAAAATCAGCATGGAAATGTGTCTCAAAAATATACTTTATTGTTGCATCATTCTCTTTCGCTTTGTCAATATAAGGTTGTACTTCACGTAATGGATCAATAATAGCAACCTCTCCATTACTTTCAATGTAATATGTTCCTTGTGATAAGCAATTTGTATAAATCTGTTCTATCTTCATAATTCAATGTCTTTTATTTGTACGCTTGATGTATATATTGAGCATACTTTTTCTGATTTGTATTATCTCCTGTCTTAAAAAATGTTACTGCCCCATTGGCTCGCATAAAAAAGTGGTCTAAATTTATGATTTCTAATAATCCACCTCTAAATAAGTCGTCTCTAACTGGTCCTTTTACACCCGCAAGATAAAATGTTATGTTTTTATTTTTATAGAATTGAACTTGTTGTTTCAACATCTCAATTCCTGTACTGTCTACTCTATTGATACTTTCTGCATCTAAAACAATTAATTTCAAAGATGTTCCTTTCTCCTTTACCATATGCTCTAAACGTTCTCTAAAATAACTCGCATTTGCATAGAAAATTTGAGCATCAAAACGAAATACAAGAATTTCTTCGTCTAAAACCACTTCTTTAAATCTATTCTTATTTCTATAAAAGTCGGAATCGGGTACCTTTCCTAACTCAACAGCATTGGGTCTTGATGTTCTGTATATCAAAACAACCAATGACAAACTTACCCCCATTAAAATACCATATTCTATACCTAGGAAAAGTGTTGACAAAAAAGTAGCTATAAGTAACCAAAAGTCAAGGATATTGGCTTTCCATAAAAAACGAGCCTCTTTAAAATTTACTAGCCTAAACACAGCTACAATAATAATGGCGGCTAAAACTGTTTTAGGTAAAAAATAAAACACTGGTGTTAAATACAACAATGTTAGTATGACAAAACCTGCTGAAATAAATGCTGCTATTCCTGTTCTTGCGCCTGCATCAAAATTAATTGCTGATCTAGAAAAACTTGATGTAGATGGATAGGCTTTAAAAAATGATCCGAAAACATTACTTAAACCTAGTGCTATCAATTCTTGATTCGGATCTATTTTGTATTCGTTTTGTTGGGACTCTAGGTATTTTCCTATAGAAATTGTTTCTAAATATCCCACCATAACCAATGTGAACGCCATTGGCAATAATTCTTTAACTAAACCGAAATTTAATTCAGGAATTACAAAACTTGGCAATCCTGACGGAATACTCTCTACGATAGCCACTCCTTCAAAAAAACTTTCATAAGAATACATCAGAACAATACCAATGATAACCACAATTAATGCATTTGGTATTTTTTTATTAATCTTTCTCAAGACAATAATAATAAGACTTGTAATTACACCTATGATCGTAGTTTGCGCATTCAGTTCAGTAATTCTACTCAAAATATCTTCTAATAAAACATGAATTTGATCACTCTGCAAAAAATCTACGCCTAAAAAGTTCTTAAATTGATTTAAACCAATTGTAATAGCTACTGCTGAAGTAAAACCAGTAATTACAGGTTTAGATAAAAAATTAACTATGAATCCTAATCGAAACACCCCCATTAAAAATTGAATTACACCAACCAAGAAAGCTAAAAAAATAGCAATTGCAATATAACTTTCAGATCCCATAAGTGCCATAGTGGATACACTTGCAGCTACAATTAAAGAGTCTGTAGCTACAGGACCAATAGCCACTTGCCGTGAAGACCCAAATATAGCATAGACAACTTGTGGAATTAAAGCTGAGTACAAACCATAAATGGGAGGTAAACCTGCAATTAAAGCATAGGCTATACCTTGTGGTATTAATACAGTTGCAACTGTTAAACCGGCTACAAAATCATCTTTAAACTGTGATTTTTTATAATTAGGCAGCCATGCTAAAAGGGGGATAATCTTTTGTAGTTTCACTTAAAATAATTCTCCTTGATTCCTTCCTTTGATTCTTCCTAAATGTTTATAAGCTAAATCTGTTACTTCTCTTCCTCTAGGTGTTCTCATAATAAAACCTTGCTGAATTAAAAAAGGTTCATAAACTTCTTCAATAGTTTCTGCATTTTCTGCAACTGCAGTTGCTAAAGTAGTGATTCCTACTGGTCCTCCTTTGAATTTATCAATTATTGTAGATAAGATTTTATTATCCATTTCATCTAAACCATGAGCATCAACATTAAGTGCTTTTAGCGCATATTTTGCAATCTCAATAGAAATAGTACCATCTCCTTTTATTTGAGCAAAATCTCTAACTCTTCTTAATAATGCATTTGCAATACGCGGTGTTCCTCTACTCCTACCTGCAATTTCTATAGCTGCTTCCATTGAAATTGGCACTCCTAATATTGCTGAACTTCTTTGAATAATTGTCGTTAAAAGTTCTGTAGAATAATAATGTAAACGACTACTAATTCCAAATCTAGCACGCATGGGAGCCGTAAGTAATCCAGATCGTGTTGTTGCTCCAACTAAAGTAAATGGCTCTAAATTGATCTGTACTGTTCTTGCATTAGGACCAGATTCGATCATAATGTCTATTTTATAATCTTCCATTGCAGAATATAAATATTCTTCTACAATTGGACTTAGTCGATGTATTTCATCTATAAATAAAACATCTCTTTCATCTAAATTTGTTAATAAACCAGCCAAATCTCCAGGCTTATCTAAAACAGGACCAGAAGTTACTTTAATTCCAACTCCTAATTCGTTTGCTAAAATATGCGCCAAAGTAGTTTTACCAAGACCAGGAGGCCCATGAAACAAGGAATGATCTAATGCTTCATCTCTTTGGTTAGCTGCTTCAACAAATATTTTTAAATTTTCTATGGCTTGATCTTGCCCTGTAAAATCATCAAAAGATAAGGGACGTAATTTTTTCTCTACGTCCATTTCTTCATTTGAATAATTGGTGTTTTCAGGGTTTAAATGCTCATTCATACATCAAATCAGATTCTATAATGCTAATATACTTATAATACAATTTACAACTAAAAAATTCACATATTAATCTTTTCTACTTCAATAAAAAATGAAATAGTGGTAAAGTTTATTTTATATATAGTTTTTAATCACAAAGTGTATTACTATTCATATGGATATTAAAAAAGCCTTTCTTTAAAGAAAGGCTTTGGTAATTATATTATGTTTACTTTTTAAGATGGCTCTTCACCGTCTTTTAAAGGTACAGATTGTAAAACAAAATCTTGTCCGTGAATATAGTTTCCATTTTCATCTACTTTACTATAATCATAAGCCCATCTGTGAACTTCAGGAATTTTTCCTGGCCAGTTTCCATGAATATGTTCTACTGGAGTTGTCCACTCTAACGTATTAGATTTCCATGGATTCTGAGTAGCTTTCTTACCTCTATACATAGAGATAAAGAAATTCGCTAAGAAAATTAACTGAGCTACACCTCCAATGATTGCCATTACAGTCATAAATACATTAATATCGGCTAAATCATCAAACATTGGGAAATTTGTATTCGTGTAATAACGACGTGGTAAACCGGCTAAACCGATAAAGTGCATTGGGAAAAATACTCCATATGCAGAGATAATCGTTAACCAAAAATGCCAGTATCCCATTACTTTATTCATCATTCTTCCATACATTTTTGGGTACCAATGGTAAACTCCAGCAAACATTCCGAACAGCGCAGAAACTCCCATTACTAAGTGGAAATGTGCTACAACAAAGTACGTATCGTGAACATTAATATCTAAGGCAGAATCTCCTAAAACTAATCCTGTTAAACCTCCTGTTACGAATGTAGAAACTAATCCGATAGAGAATAGCATTGCCGGATTCAATTGTAAGTTACCTTTCCATAAAGTAGTTATATAGTTAAATGCTTTAACCGCTGATGGAATTGCAATTAATACTGTTGTGAATGTAAATACTGATCCTAAGAATGGATTCATTCCAGATATAAACATGTGGTGACCCCATACAATAGTAGATAAGAACGCGATACCTAAAATAGAACCAATCATCGCACGGTAACCAAAGATAGGCTTTCTAGCATTTGTAGAAATTACCTCTGAAGAAATACCTAATGCTGGTAATAAAATAATATATACTTCAGGGTGTCCTAAGAACCAAAATAAGTGTTCAAATAATACTGGCGAACCTCCTTGATAATGTAACACTTCACCTGAAATAAATATATCTGATAAGTAGAATGAAGTTCCAAAACTTCTATCGAATATTAATAATAATGCCGCAGATAAAAGAACAGGGAAAGAGATAACACCAATGATAGCTGTTACAAAGAACGCCCACATTGTTAATGGTAATCTCGTCATTTTCATCCCTTTTGTTCTTAAGTTTAATACTGTAACAATATAATTAAGAGATCCTATTAACGATGATGCAATGAAAATCGCCATAGAGACTAACCATAATGTCATACCTAAACCAGAACCTGGAATTGCTTGCTTTAAAGCAGATAACGGCGGATAAATTGTCCAACCTGCTGATGCTGGGCCAGCTTCAACAAATAAAGACACAACCATAACAACTGATGATAGGAAGAATAACCAATACGACACCATGTTTAAAAAACCTGAAGCCATATCTCTAGCACCAATTTGTAATGGAATTAATAAATTTGAAAACGTACCACTTAAACCAGCCGTCAATACAAAGAATACCATAATAGTACCATGAATTGTTACTAAAGCTAGATACGTATCAGCATTCATAACACCATCAGTTTGTTGATGATCTCCTAAGAATGCTGTAATAATAGAAAACGATTTTTCTGGCCATGCAATTTGTAAACGGAATAACATTGACATAAATACCCCAATGATACCCATAAACATTCCTGTAATCAAGAATTGTTTCGAAATCATCTTATGATCTGTACTAAAAATGTATTTCGTTACAAAAGTTTCTTTATGATGGTGATGTTCTCCTGACATAATTTATTTTTTCTTAATAAATTTTACTTAAAATCTTATTGAATTCTTTGAGCTAATGTTTTTTGCTCTCCTAACCACTTTTTGTAGTCTGCTTCTTCTACAACTGTAATTTTCATTTGCATGTTGTAGTGAGAAGCTCCACAAATCTTATTACATAATAATAAGTAATCAAACACATAAGGATCTTCTCCTTTTGCTTGTCTGATCTTATTAATTCCTTTTGCTTTTGCGATAACCTCAGGATTTTTACGCATTTCTTCCGTAGTGTATTTAGGCGTAAAAGAGAATTGAGTTACCATACCTGGCACACAATTCATCTGAGCTCTAAAGTGAGGCATATAAGCTGAATGTAAAACATCTTGTGAACGGAATTTAAATAATATCTTTTTTCCTTTTGGAAGATATAATTCAGTTACTTGCTTATCGTCTTGAGCTTTAGGGTCTGTCATATCTACTCCCATTGTATTTGCCTTGTTCAAATCGATGAAGTTCACATTTCCTAAACCTAACTCGTTGTCTGCTCCAGCATACCTAGCATCCCAACGGAATTGTTGAGAATATACTTCAATCACAATAGGATTCTCATCATCTCCTACATACATGATGTTATTCCATTGCCATAAACCGTAACCAATTAATAATACAATTGTTACTGCTGGAATAACTGTCCAAATCAATTCTAATTTGTGACTATCTGCAAAGAATAATGCTTTTTTATCCTTGTTACCTCTATACTTATATGTAAAGAAGAAGATTAAGAACTGCATAATGAATTGAACAACTCCAATTAATATAAATGTAATATTAAAAAGAGTATCGTCATGCTCTCCTTCTATTGAAGCACTTTCAGGTAACATAATTACATTCATTGCTAACAAGCAATAAATCATCATGGCGTATAAAAACACCATAAATCCTAAAGCAATCTTACCTTGTTTATCGTTATCGTCATCATTAGCAATTACACTACGTAAATTCATTACGCGAGTGATTTGCCAAAAACTTACTCCTACTGCTACTGCAATGAAAATATAAAATAAAGCTAGCATACTTATATACTTATTTTTTTAATTCTGTTTATTAATGATGAGCGTTATCTTCTCCTCTGTGTTCTATAATATAATAGTGATGTATTTCACTTTCATGTAAAAATGGATTTCCTTTTGGAATAGGATTTGCTTTTGCAAATGCATTGAATGTAGCAAATATAAATAGTCCAAGGAAAAATAAGAATGCACTAATTTCACCTATTCCGAATCCCCATTGTGGTCCAACAGTACCTGGCATAATCATAACGAATAAATCAACATAATGTCCAGCTAAAATTAAAACCCCTGCTATTACTAATATCCAAGGCACAGTTTTGAATTCACTGTTAATCAACAATAAAATTGGGAAAATAAAGTTTAATGCAATCATACCAATAAAAGGAACAACATATTCTTTAAAACGTAAAGCATAATATGTAGTTTCTTCTGGCATATCTGCATACCATATTAACATGAATTGAGCAAACCATAAGTATGTCCAGAATACAGAGAACCCAAACATAAACTTAGCCAAATCATGAATATGACTATCATTTACAAATGGCAAATGACCTTTTGCTCTCAAATATAATGTCACTAAACAGATTACTGTTAATGCAGACACTAATAATGTAGCTAAAACATACCATCCAAATAATGTAGAGAACCAGTGTGGGTCTATCCCCATAATCCAATCCCAAGACATCATACTTTCAGTAATCATAAATAAAAATATGAAAATCACAGACATGTTATAGATCTTCTTATGTAAATCTAAATCTCCATTATCTTGCTGTATTGATTTTTTTCTAATGAAATAACGGAATCCATTCCATATTAATAGATAAACAACACTACGAATGATCCATCCTGGCAAATTCATAAACCAACTTTTACCATCTACAATAGGATCATAATCTTTATGTAAAGGATCGAATACACCTTCAGCCATCCACGGAAATAAATGGTTCATGTGCATTGCTGTTACAATAATAAAAATTAACATGATCACACTTACATAATGTAAATTAGCAGTGATAGCTTCCATAACTCTAAATAAAACAACAGACCAACCTGCATGGGCTACTCTTTGTCCTGCATAAAAAGCCATTACTACAAGTGAAATACCTAAAAAGAAAAGTAATGACACATAAATTGCAGACCATGGCTTATTCTTCATTTGGTGTAATGAATGTTCAACATGTTTCTTATGCTCTTCTTCATGATTTGCAGCTGCGTTATGATCATCTTTAGCGTGTGCAGTCGGATTTACATGAGCTTTATCAGTAATATGACCATTTAAACTATCTGTTAATCTTGTATCTTCTGCATGATCTGCGGCCTCTGCATGAACATCTTTTTTATGATCTTCTTTGTGTGCATTCTCTTTATGCGTTACAGCTGTATGTTTTGCATCACCATGGTGTTCTTTAGTCGTTTCACCATGATTTTCACCATGTCCTCCATGATGAGATGCTTCTTGTTTCGCTAAAATGTCTTCTGCTTCTTGGAATGTTTTAGGCGTATTCATGAAACTTATCGCAGTTCCAATAATACCTATTACCATTAAACCAATAGCAAGCATTTTTAATTTTCCTGAAAACTGGTACATATCTTAACTATCTATTATAGACTTATTTTTTTAATTCACTTCTTAATTTCTGAACATACTGCACAACTTGCCAACGTTCTTTGTAGGTAAGTTGAGAAGAATGAGATCCCATCATGTTTTTACCATACATTAAAACATGGTAAATACTTCCTTCAGTAATATCTCTATCCTTGTAGTTTGGAATACCTAAGAATTTTTCTCTCTCCATTAAAATCCCATTTCCATCTCCTTTAGTTCCATGACAAACTGCACAGTAAATACCATACATCTTTTTACCATTTTCTAAATTTTCTTCAGTTCCTTTTAATGGATTCTTTAACTCTGTTTTTGCCTTTTCGTAACCTGCGTTTGAATCAGGAATATCATAGGCTACAACACCATTTCTACTCACTGTTCCAGCTACTGGTAATCTATTTACTGGAACTTTTCCTGCAGATGAAGCACCATTCGCATCATAAGGCACAGAAACATACATGTCTGGCATATACTGTACTTGTGGTTTGCGCTTGTTGTTACAAGAGACAAATACTGCAACTACTAGTAAAGTAATAACTATTTTTAAACTCTTCATAATCTAATATTAATGCTTATCTACAACTTTAATTTCTACAGCACCAGTAGATTCTAATAATGCTGTTAACTTTTCTTCGTTATCGTGAACTGGTATCTCCATTAAGAAATGGTCATCTGTAGTTCTTGGATCAGGATTTTCTGCTTCTTTAAATGGCCATATTCTACTACGCATGTAAAACGTAATTACCATTAAGTGAGCAGCAAAAAAAACTGTTAATTCAAATAAAATTGGCACAAATGCTGGCATGTTTTCTGCCCATGAAAAACTAGGCTTTCCTCCAATATCTTGTGGCCAATCAGCAATCATTGTATACCATGTTAACCAAGCTGCTATCGAAGTACCTGTAATACCATATAGGAAAGCAGTTATAGCTAAACGAGTAGGAGCCAACCCTAGTGCTTTATCTAGACCGTGAACTGGAAAAGGTGTATATACCTCTTCTATATGATGATGCTCTCCTTTTACTTTCTTAACGGCATCCATTAAGATATCATCATCATTGTATAATGCGTGAATTACTTTATTAGTGCTCATTGTTCTCCTCTCTTAATTTTTTGTAGTTCTCTCCTGATGATTTTAAAATCGTTTTAACCTCAGCTGTAGGGATTACTGGGAATGTTCTAGCATATAATAAAAACAACACACCAAAGAATCCAATAGTTCCTATAAAAATACCTACATCAACAAAAGTAGGTTCAAAACGCCACCATGTAGATGGTAATTGTCCTTTACTTAATACGATTGCAATAATATCAAAACGCTCAAACCACATTCCTATGTTAATAGCAATAGAGATTAAGAAAGACCACACAAAACTTCTTCTTACTTTCTTAATCCATAAGAATTGAGGTATCATAATATTGAATATCATTAATGACCAGAATGCCCATCCATAAGCTCCAGCTTCTGCACCAAAAGATAAATATGTATAATTCTCATATGGTGAACCTGTATACCAAGCAATGAAGAATTCAGTTGCATACGCTACAGCTACAATACCACCAGTTAAGATAATTACAATATTCATATACTCGATATGTAAACGAGTAATATACGATTCTAAGTTTGTTACCTTACGCATTACCCCTAATAAGGTTTGTACCATTGCAAATCCTGAGAAGATTGCACCTGCTACGAAGTAAGGTGGGAAAATTGTCGAGTGCCATCCTGGATTCACAGAAGTTGCGAAGTCAAAAGATACAATTGTATGTACAGAAAGTACTAAAGGAGTAGCTAAACCAGCTAATACTAAAGACACTTCTTCAAAACGTTGCCAATCTTTTGCTCTACCAGACCATCCGAACGATAATAAAGCATAAATCTTCTTTTGAAAAGGTTTTACAGCTCTATCACGAATTGTTGCGAAGTCAGGTAATAAACCAGTCCACCAGAACACTAATGAAACTGATAAATACGTAGAGATCGCAAATACGTCCCATAAAAGTGGTGAGTTAAAGTTTACCCATAATGAACCAAATTGGTTTGGAATAGGTAATACCCAATATCCATTCCATGGACGCCCCATGTGAATGATTGGGAATAAACCTGCTTGGAATACGGCAAAAATTGTCATTGCCTCTGCTGAACGGTTAATTGCCATTCTCCATTTCTGACGGAATAATAAAAGTACAGCAGAAATTAATGTTCCGGCGTGACCGATACCTACCCACCATACAAAGTTGGTGATATCCCATGCCCAACCAATGTTTTTACTAAGTCCCCATACTCCAATACCTGTACCTACGGTGTAAAAAATACACCCAAATCCCCATAACATTGCTGCTAAAGAAATGTAGAATGCGATGTACCAATTTTTGTTGGCTTTACCTTCAATTGGTCTTGCTATATCCTCTGTAATATCGTGATAGCTTTTATCTCCTAATATTAAAGGTTCTCTATAAGACGATTCGTAATGACCCGACATAATCTATTTACTTATATTAATTGTTAAGCTTCGTTTGTATTTCTTACTTTCACTTGATACACTACGTTTGGTTTTGTACCAATGTAATCTAACACGTAGAAAGCTCTTCTATCTTCTTTTAATTTACTCACTGTATCCTCAGAGTTATTTAAATCTCCGAAAGTCATAGCTCCTGTAGAACAAGCTTGAGAACATGCAGTTTGGAACTCGTCCTTCTTTACTGCTCTTCCTTCTCTCTTCGCTTTCAAAATAGTAGCTTGTGTCATTTGGATACACATAGAACATTTCTCCATAACTCCACGAGAACGAACAACCACATCTGGATTTAACACCATTTTTCCGTATTCGTTATTCATGTTGAAATCGAATTCTTCGTTCTCAGCATAGTTAAACCAGTTGAAACGACGCACACGATATGGACAGTTATTTGCACAATAACGTGTTCCTACACAACGGTTATACGCCATTTGGTTTTGACCTTGACGACCGTGAGAAGTAGCAGCTACTGGACATACAGTTTCACATGGTGCATGGTTACAGTGCTGGCACATCATAGGTTGGAAAGTAACCTGTGGATTATCTGCTGGGTTTTCTAACGCATCAAATAATTTACCTTTACTTAATCCTAATACCTCAGTTGCATATCTTCTTTCTAAATCTTGATCTGCAAACTTATGAAGTTCAATTTCAGCATTCTTTTTAGCCTCTTCTGGATTATTCCCAAGACCTTTATATTTCTCTACTAATTTAGACTTGAACTCAGCTTTGAAATCATCGATAGTCATATCCCCTTGAACTTTTGAAGAATAATAACGATCGATACGTAACCAGTGCATATCTCTACCTACACGTACTTCATCTTTACCAACTACTGGAACATTGTTTTCTGCATGACATGCAACTACACATGCTCCACATCCTGTACATGAAGATAAATCGATAGATAAATTAAAGTGATGTCCTAAACTTCTATCGTGGTCATCCCATAAATCAATTGTACTACCTTCAACTTCTTGATGATCATAAGACACCATGAAAGGCTTATTCCAAGTGTGTTTAGGATCTAAAGACTTATCATTTACATCTTTTAAAGATGCCTCTCTTAAAATATCGTGACGACCAGCTAATGTACTTTGAACTTGTAAGCATGCAAACTTATATGCACCTCCTACATTCTTCAATGAGATTCCTAACTGAACATTGTTTCTATTTATGTATAATGGGTAAGCATTTACCCCAACTTGCATTTCAGTTTTTAAATTCTGAGTTCTACCATATCCTAATGCTAAACCTACGGAACCTTTAGCCTGACCTGGCTGAATAATTACAGGAACTTTTATTTTCTGATCTCCTAAAACTACCTCTGCAAAGTTACCATCAATAGCTCCATTATCTCTAACAGGGTTTTTAAAGCCTAATGCTTTAGCATCAGCTGGAGAAACTGTTAAGTAGTTATCCCAAGAAGCACGAGTAATTGGATCAGGAAACTCTTGTAACCAAGGATTGTTTGCTTGGCTACCATCCCCTAATGCTACAGACGTATACAAGTTTAATTCGAATTCAGAACCTTCTATTTTAGCAATCGCTTTTCCAGCTTCTAAAACAGAAACCCCTAAAGCATCAACATTAGAGTCTTCTACTTCTGCTTCTGAAGTAGTTTCCTCTATTGTTTCTACTGCATCAACTACTGGCGCAGGAGCCATAAAGAAACCATCATGTAATGCTTGATTCCAAGAAGCACCATTAAGTACATTAGTACTCCAGAATTCTTTTAATGTATCGTAATAATTTTTAGATGCTCCAGTCCATTTCAATAAAACATCTTGTACTTGACGTGAATTGAATAATGGAGCAATTGTTGGCTGCATTAAACTATACTTTCCTTCAGTAGCCATTACATCTCCCCAACTTTCTAAATTATGAGGTGCAGGTAATGTATATTGAGTAGTTACAGCAGTTTCATCATTTTGAGTCGCTAATGCTACAGAGAAACCTAATTTTTGAACAGCAGCACCAAAACCAGCAATTGAATATGCTGGGTTCACATTATAAGTGATTAAACCTTTTGCTTTACCAGAAGTTACATCGTTAATTAACTCGGCAACTTTAGCATCACTACCTTGACGTAATAAATTTACATTTTCAGTATCTATAACAACACTTCCTAAGGCTTTATTAATCGCTAAAGCAATAGTTTGTGCATTTTTATCATTAATTCCTGCAAGAACAACTGCTTTATTACCAGCTTTCTTTAAATCTTTAGCTAACTCTTTAATTTGAGCATCGATAGGAGTTTCCTTTGAAGGTAAACTTCCACCTGTAATTGCGTTATATAAGTTAACTAAAGCATGCATTTGAGTCGATGGCTTAGCTACGATACGCTTATCTGCGTTTGAACCAGCTAAAGACATATTAGCCTCAATTTGCACATGGTAAGACATCTTACCTGAATTCACTTGTCTTCCTTCTATATATGATTTCTCATAACCACCTTGCCAATCTCCAAGGAAATCAGCACCAAAAGAAGCAATTACTTTTGCTTTACTTAAATCGTAGTTTGGCAAAGCACGCTTTCCATACATTGCTTCGAAAGCATCAGCAGTTGCACTTTCAGAAACTGCATCATACACCACATGCTTTACATTAGGATACTTAGCGATAAAATCAGAAATTACTTTTTCTGTTGAAGGACTCGCTAAAGTTCCTGTCATTAAATATACTAATCCGTTAGTTGCTTTTAAACTTTCTAACTTAGCTATAATCTCTTTGTCTGCATCTGCCCAAGAAACTTGAGTTTCACCTTTTCTTGGTTCTTTAACTCTTAATTTCTCATCATATAATGATAACACAGATGCCTGAACTCTCGCTGTAGTAGTTCCTCCTGCCTCTTTATTTGGCATAATTTGGATAGGACGACCTTCGCGAGTTTTAACTAATACGTTGGCAAAATCGAAACCATCTGAAATTGTTGTCGCATACCAATCTGCTACACCAACAATAATATCATTAGGTTGTACTACATAAGGAATCGATTGTCTTACTGGGCCTTCACATGCTGCTAAAGAAGCTGCAGCTGTTGTGAAACCTACGTATTTCAAGAAATCTCTACGAGATGTTGAAGAATTTTCAAGAGTTTCTTTATCTCCTAAAAACTCATCTGAAGGAAGTTCTTGAACAAACTCCTTACCACGTAACGTTTCAACAACTGAACTTTCTTTAAGTTCTTCAACACTTTGCCAGTATTTTTTGTTTGAAGCCATTTATTTGTTTTTATTAAATGATTGAGTACTGTTACACACTCAATTATAGAATTCTTAATTAATTAATTTTAGTAATGACACTTACCACATTCTTTACCACCTAATTGTGCGATGGTAACTTTATCTACCCCATACTTCTTCGCTAAATCTGAATGAATTTTAGCATAGTATTCATTACCCTTCAAGTTAACATTTGTTTCCTTGTGACAATCGATACACCATCCCATAGTTAATGGAGCATGTTGATATAGCTCTTCCATCTCTTCTACCGGACCGTGACATTTTTGACATTTCACACCAGCTACAGTTACGTGCTGTGAGTGATTGAAATATGCAAAATCTGGCAAGTTGTGAATTCTCACCCAATCGATAGGCTTCTGCTCACCAGTATATTCTAATTTTTCAGGATCCCAACCTACATGATCGTAAATTTTAGCGATCTCCTTATCTAACTCAGCTTTACCTACTACTCTACCACCATCTTCTAAAACCACTTTAGTATTTTCAGCTACCTCAGCAATATTTTTATGACAGTTCATACAAACATTTAATGAAGGAATACCTGAGTGCTTACTATGTTTTGCTGCAGAGTGACAGTATTGACATTCAATTTTATTATCTCCTGCGTGAATTTTATGTGAGAATAAAATAGGTTGTACAGGCTGGTACCCTTGATCTACACCTACTTTAAACAAGTTACCAAACAACACATACGCTGTAATTAATGCTCCAAAGATTACAAATAACACATGTAAGAATGTATTTTTCTTGATCCCTTGCCATAACTCAGCCGCTTGCCCCATCAACCCTGGAGTTTTAGGCGCACCTTTTAGCTCACTTACAGTTTTAAGTAAACTTGCTATGATTAAAAATGCTACTACAATAGCCGCCGCTAAAATCCATAACACCCAATTTGGAGCACCACCATTACTAGGCTCACCACCTGGCCCATCGACAATCTCTCCTTCCTTAGGTAGATCACCAACAGTAGTGTAATATAAAATATTATCGATTTGCTCGTCAGAAAATTGAGGAAACGCAGTCATATTTGACTGTTTGTACTCATTATAAATTTCATTAGCATAAGCATCTCCTGAAGCTCTTAATGCTGCATTGTTACGAATCCACTTCTTTAACCATTCGTTTTCCAACCTACTCTCAACCCCACCAAGAGCTGGCCCTGTAGACCTCTTATCTAATTTGTGACAAGACGCACAATTGGCATTAAATAATTTCTTACCTGCTTTTTGACGTTCAACATCAACATCTTGAGCATTTGAAGAAACACTTACTAAAAAGATAAATAAGAAAGTAAGGCTACTAAGAAGTACTCGACTAAGTTTACTGTGATAATTCACACTTTTCATACTATAAAAATATATATTTCGTATCTATTTTGTATAACGTTTACACCTCTGGTAAAAAATTACCATGTGCTTAAACTCGGACAAAATTACTACTTCTCTGTAAAATGTGAAATGTTAAGAGAATCCTAATTTGTAATTTATATCGATTCTAAATAAATAATTATAGCAATCTATTCGATCACAAGTCGTTACTTTTGTTGAAACTACAAACGAAACATGATAAAGAATAAAATTTTAATAGTCCTATTGTTTTTTATTTTAGGTTTTAGCACTGTGTATTCACAATCTAATTACACTAACGATCAAAGTATTAATTCACTTATAGCTAAAAAGAGAAAGTACAATAAAAAGAATGGAAGCGGGTATAAAATTCAATTGTACAATGGTAGTGAACAACGTGCAAAAAACATCAGACAAAACTTTATGCTTAAGTTTTCAGAATATGGTAAACCAAAAATGAGTTATGAATTACCAGAATGGAAAGTAAGAGTAGGTCGTTTTAATACCAAATTAGAAGCAGACAGAGCTTTAAATAAAATTAAGGAAAAATTTTCTGGAGCTATAGTTATTCCTTACTAGTTTTCAGATTTTTATAACTATAAAAAATCACATTTATTTTAGGCATTTTACAATACCAAAACAAATGTGATTTTTTTATCCCGTAAGTTAAATAATACTACTTAGAAACTTGCTCCGCTTGCCGTAACACTTCTATCAATTTTACGCATTAAACCCTGTAACACTTTACCTGGACCAACTTCTACAAACTCAGTTGCACCATCTGCAATCATTGCTTGAATACATTGTGTCCATTTTACTGGTGCTGTTAATTGCGCAATTAAATTTTCTTTAATTTCATTTGGATCTGTAATTGCTTTTGCTGCTACATTTTGATACACAGGACATAATGGTGTGTTAAATGTAGTTTCTTCAATTGCTTTTGCTAACTCTTCTCTAGCTGGTTCCATTAACGGAGAATGAAATGCCCCACCTACAGGAAGTACCAAAGCTCTTTTAGCACCTTTTTCTTTTAAAACTTCACAAGCCTTATGAATAGCTTCAACTTCTCCAGAAATAACTAATTGTCCTGGACAATTATAATTGGCTGCCACGACTACTCCATCAATTGCATTACAAGCATCTTCTACAACTGCATCCTCTAGACCTAAAACAGCTGCCATAGTCGATTCTTGTGCTTCACAAGCTTTTTGCATTGCTAAAGCTCTTTTAGAAACTAAGGTCAAACCATCTTCAAAAGATAATACTCCATTAGCCACTAATGCAGACAACTCTCCTAAAGAATGCCCAGCAACCATATCTGGTGTAAACTCATCTCCTAATACCTTAGCAAGAATAACTGAGTGTAAAAATATAGCTGGTTGTGTTACTTTCGTTTGTTTTAACTGTTCTGCACTACCTTCAAACATTACATCGGTAATACTAAAACCTAAAATAGAATTTGCTTTTTCGAAAAGCTCTTGAGCGACAGGTGATTTTTCATATAAATCTAACCCCATTCCTGTAAATTGTGCTCCTTGACCAGGAAAAACATATGCCTTCATAAATTTCTTTTTGTCATTTGTTTTGCATTGCAAACATAATCAATTTTAATTTTGTTATTTTCGCTATATGACAGAGAAAAACAAACTCCTTGCTCAAAATATATTTCTAATTTTGGCGGCCTTGTTTATTGCTTCATTAGTAGCTTCAAATTTAATTTTTCAAAAATTTTTTTATTGGTATCCTTTCGAGCTTTCCATATTTGGTACTCAACTATTTGAAGTTTCTGTAGGCTTATTACCCTACCCTATTACATTTTTAATTACAGACATTTTATCAGAAATATTTGGAAAAAAGAAAGCAAATCAAGTGGTTATTGCTGGTATTTTTGCTTCCTTATTTTCTTTATTAATTATTTACGTTGGAAAAGCTACACCAGCAACTACTTGGTCTCCGGTTAACGACAAAACCTTTAATCTTGTTTTTGGAGCAGCACCTTTAGCTGTATTAGCCTCTATGCTAGCCTATTTATTTGCTCAATTTGTTGATATTAAAGTATATCATTTTTGGAAAAACTTTACTAAGGGCAAACATTTGTGGCTTCGAAATAACTTTTCAACTTTTACTTCACAATTTATAGATACACTAACAGTATTGATATTACTTTGTTCTTTTGAAATCATAGCTTGGGATAAGTTCTTAGGCCTACTAATAAGCGGTGTTATTTTTAAAATGCTTATTGCATTATTAGATACTCCTTTGCTGTATATTGCAGTCTATTTTTTTAGAAAGAAGTTTCAATTAAACCCAGGAGAAGAAATTCAAGATATTTAAATTCATAAACAACTGTGAATCGATTTTTTTATAATTTTTTAAAAGATAGTTTAGCTTTAGATCATAAGCTAGCAACCTATTTAAATGTATTTTTTAATTTAGTAGTCATTGCCATATTAGGGTATTTGTTATTTAAAGTATTACGCTATTATGGTAGTAAATTTTTAAGAAAACTTGCGAATAAAACAAAAACTGAATTTGACAATATTCTTATTCAGAATTCCTTTTTTTTATCACTTTCTAGAGTATTAATTTTAATTATTACTTACGGAGGTTTACAATATATACTTGTTGATTTCCCTCATTTTTTAGAATATGCGCAACGTTTTGTAAATCTTTGTATTGTTATTAGCTTTTTATGGTTGGTAAAAAGTATACTACAAACTATTAAAGATTTTTTACGGACACTTACTGCTTTTAAAGACAAACCGCTTGAGAGTTATGTGCAAATATTTATGATCTTGTTATGGATTATTGCTTTTGTGGTTTCTTTTTCTATTATCACAGGAAAACCATTACTTCGATTTTTTACTGCCTTAGGTGCGTTTTCGGCGGTATTACTTTTAATTTTTAAAGACACTATTTTAGGTTTTGTTGCTAGTATTCAAATTTCAGTTTATGATACGGTGCGACTTCAAGACTGGATTACCATGGATAAATATGGTGCTGATGGTAATGTTGTTGAAATTAATTTAACTTCTGTTATTGTCAAAAATTTTGATAATACAATTACTAGTATTCCTACTTACTCTTTAATTTCTGATTCTTTTAAAAATTGGAGAGCTATGAATCATTCTGGAGGAAGAAGGATAAAAAGAGCTATTCAAATTAAAATTAACAGTATACATTTTCTTTCTGATGATGAAATAGAGCAGTATAAACATATTGAATTGATTAAGGATTATGTTATTGAACAATCTAATGAAGTTACTCATTATAATACTTCAAACAACATTGATAAATCGCTACTAATTAACGGTAGAAACCTTACCAACTTTGGTATGTTTAGAAAATACATCGATATGTATTTACAGCATCATCCTAAAATAAATCAAAATTTACTCTTTATGAGTAGGCAGTTGGCACCAACACCAAATGGAGTTCCATTAGAGATTTATGCTTTTAGTAGTGAAAAAGAATGGTTAATTTATGAACGTGTAATGTCCGATATTTTTGATCATATTTTTGCAAGTGTTTCTTTCTTTAATTTAGAAATCTTTGAGAATCCTTCGAGTTTAGATCTAAGCAATCTGAAAGAAAAGTAGTCTATGCACAAAAAAAATTCTTTACAGCATTTAGCGCTCCGAAAATTTAAAAAAAACAAACTTGGCGTTTTAAGTTTTATCTATATTATACTTTGTGGTTTTATTTCTATTTTTTGTTACGTACTAGCTCCTGATAACACAAATGCTGCCAACCAAATGCATTTAGAAATACACTCTAAACCTCCAGGTTTTAATGTGTTGTTATTACAAATTCCTAATCAACAACAATCAGTTACTTCTCCTTGGTTACAAGTACTTTTATTTGGTCAAAAAAATGCATCGAAAGAATTACCCATCATATCGTATAATATCACGAAAGAAAATTTAGAAGTTGTAACCTATAGCGATAAGCTTACTAAAACATACCCGTTAACTTATTTTGGTTCTTCCCCAGAAAAATTTATTACAAACCGGACATTTTTATTTGGGACAGACAAATATGGCCGAGACTTATTAAGTAGATTATTAATAGGTACAAGGATTTCTTTTTTTATTGGTTTTATTGCTGTATTTATTTCGCTACTTATTGGTATTCCTGTTGGAGCATTTGCTGGTTATTATGGAAAAAAAGTAGATACATTTATTATGTGGTTGATTAATGTAACATGGTCTATTCCTACACTACTACTTGTTGTTGCTTTTATTTTAATACTTGGAAAAGGATATTGGCAAGTTTTTATTGCTGTAGGGTTAACGATGTGGGTAGAAGTAGCCAGAATTGTTCGAGGACAGATCATAAGCGCCAAAAGAGAACAATATGTAGAAGCGGCAAAAGCACTTGGTTATTCTGATTTCAGAATTATTTTTAAGCATATTTTGCCCAATATTATGGCTCCTATCATTGTAATTTCCGCTGCAAATTTTGCAGCTGCTATTTTAATTGAAAGCGGGTTAAGCTTTTTAGGTATAGGTGCACAACCACCAACTCCTTCATGGGGTGCTATTATTAAAAATCATTACAATTATATTATCTTAGGAAAGCCTTTTTTAGCATTAATACCAGGATTAGCCATCATGAGTTTAGTAATGGCATTCATGCTTTTTGGTAATGCTTTAAGAGATGCATTGGATGTAAAAAGTTAAGTTTTCAAGAGACTGAATTCTAAGTTAAAAACAAACAATTCAGCCTCTTTGTTTCATGATGACATCTTGATTGTCTTAAAAAATAGCGCACCTACCATTTCCTGGTGAATCATATGGGCCGAAATAGCAACGATCTGCACCTGCTTCCCAGCAATCAAAAATATTACTACAGCGAATATTTGTTAGAATAAAATTGTACCCTCCATTAATTTGTTTTTGTTCTTTACTGTTTAATACTTTACCTAAGTTTAAAACTGTTTTTTTCATAATAAATTAAGATTAAAAATGAATGAGATCCTCGATTTTTTTAATGACATCCAAGGTTTCTGTCTATGCTTCGCGAAAAAGAGAATTCTAAATGTTTTTTTAACATCAAGTAACTCTTATCAATATTGATCACATCAAAACTAAATACAAGTCTATTATTAAAAAAACAAAACAACTTTCAATTTATAAATTGAAAGAAAAAAACATATTGAATAAAACCCTTTGCTATCTCAATAGATTAAAAAAACACAACTCTAGCAAAGTACTACTATTAAATATTGTAGTATTTACTTCTCTTATATTACTTAGCAAAAACAATTGAAGAACACATCGGAAAATATGTGTTGATTTTTGAAGTTATTAGCCTATGTTTAGTTTTTTTGTTTAATACACTTATGAATAATTTTAATTAATATTCTTCTATATATTTGTTCTAAAATTGATTTATAATTTACATTCATGAACTTTACTGTAAACTTTACCACTAGATGGGCAGATTTTGATGCTAATATTCATATGAGACATACTGCTTATAATGACTATGCTGCTGAATCTAGATTACGTTATTTTAATAAATTTGGAATCACCATCCATGATTTCACTAAGGAAAAAATGGGGCCTATTTTATTTGAAGAAAACACAAAGTTTTTAAAAGAGATACATTTAGGTGAAGACATTTCGGTAAACCTGAAAATTACAGGATTATCATCTAAGGGGGAACGATGGAAAATTCAACATGAAGTTTTTAATAGCAAAGGAAAACTTTCGGCAGTAATTAATGTTTATGGCGCATGGTTAGATTTAGCACAAAGAAAGCTAACAGTACCTCCACAAAAATTCCAAGATATTTTTAAAGACGCTGACAAAACAGACGACTTTAAAGAAATAGTATTAAAAAGTGAGGCGAAGTAAAAACATTTTAAGTGTTCTTTTAGTTATCATTCTTTTTGTAGCGTATTACTATACTGAAACTAAGGAAAAATCTAATCCTACAAAAAACACACATACTGAAAGTGACTACAACGAAACTGAACTTGATTTTAATTATTTGCCTAGTTCTACAACTGGGCAAATAGTTCACCATAGTTCGTACTCCCTTTCTTATAATGAAAAACATGAACAAGCAGAATGGGTAGCGTATTCTTTAGCCAAAAAAGATATTACTTACACTAATTTTAAACGCCCTTTTTTTATTCAAGATCCGAAAGTAAAAACAAAATCGGCAGACTGGAGAAACTACAAAAAATCGGGTTATGATAGAGGTCATTTATGTCCTGCAGGAGACAGAAAGTATTCTAAAAAGGTATTTACAGAAACGTTCTATACTTCTAACATTTCTCCTCAAAAGCATGATTTTAATGCAGGAGTTTGGAACAGACTAGAACAAAAAGTTAGATATTGGTCTAAGAAATACAACTATGTATACATTATTACTGGTGGAATACTTCCTAAGAATGCAAAAAAAAGTATTGGGAAGGAAAAAGTAACCATACCAGATGCTTTTTACAAAATTATCTTAGATTATACTAAACCTGAAATTAAAGCTATTGCTTTTCTAATTCCTCATAAAGAAAGTAAACAACCACTATATGAATTTGTAATTTCAATAGATGAATTAGAGCAAAAAACAGGAATTGATTTTTTCCCTAAACTTCCAAATGCACTGGAAAACAAACTCGAGGCTAGTACCGACTACAAAAAATGGTCTTTTAATTAACAAACAATTTCAATGTTTAATCAGAAACTAAATTACCTTCTATTAAAGTTCACTGAAGTTTCTCTTATACATTGGCAAGGCTTTGTGAGCTTTATGCTATAGATTCTATACTCTATGCTCTATACAAAAAACAATACAAAACCAACACTAAAGTCTTTTGCTAAACCCAAATCAGAAACTAATGAGAGTACTGGTGAACATTTATCAATTACACTAATGTTAGTGCTTTGATTCTTAAATTTAAATATTGTTGCACGATATCTTTTACACTTAAACTTTCTTTTTTAAAATATTCATGATCTGTCATGATATTCATAATAAAAGCATTGTCCATTGCAAGTAAAAGCGTAATATTAAAGTTAGCAAAAACACCTGTCTTCATACCTTGCTTATAAATTAGAGAAAATGTTCTTAAAATTTTATCTGTAGTTCTTTTAATTTCACTCCATATTTGAGGAAAATTGGTTTGAATTTCATCTAAAAAATGAATTGAAACCCCTTCTACACTATCGCTAATTTTCAGTAAAATAAACTCATACAATTTAACTACATCAGCATTCTGTTCTATGGTTTCAAAAGCAATTTCTTCCAGATCTTGCAAAACCATCCCCACCATAGTAGCATAAATTTCTTCTTTTGTTTTAAAATAAGTATAAATTGTACTCTTACTTTTTTGCACCAATGCCGCTAACTCATCTAAAGTTAGTTTGTCTAATTTTTCATATTGAACTTTATAAAACAATTCTTTAACCCAAATTTCTGCTTTTTTAGATAACTGTTTTCGTTCTCTATCTAATGCCTTCCTTCCCATAAGTTAAAACCAACCTTTTACCAATTCATTTGTTGTTAATCTAAGTACGGCAAGATAGGGATTATACTTTGGCTTCAATGATTTTCCTTTTGCCAGTTGATGAATTTGATAATCGTAAAAACCAGCTTCTGCAAAATCTTTCATTTTCTTAATTTTAAAGTCAAAAGTAGCATCACCAACCCTATAATCTTCATCTTCTAGAAATGCCTTTGGAAAGTTTTGATCTGTAATAAACGGACGAGCAAAACCGATCATTTCTAACTCCTTATTAGCTAGAACTTCATTACAAAACTGTTGAGATCGAAATCCACCTGTAACCATTATTGGCAGTGAGGTTTCTGATTTTATCTTTTTCGCAAAATCTAGAAAATAAGCTTCTCTTTTACGAGTAGATTCATGTTCGTATCGTTCAGTTAGAAAAACGATATTTTCATAGGTTCCACCTGAAATCTCTAGTAGATCTATCTTTAGTTTCTCTAAATATTTAATCACAAACATTGCATCTTCTTCATTAAACCCACCTCGTTGAAAATCGGCACTATTTAGTTTTACTGATATTGGAAAATCACTACCTAAAGCTTCACGAACTCGTTTAACAATATCGAAAAGCAATCGCGCTCTATTTTCAATACTTCCACCATAATCGTCTAGTCTTTTATTTGTTTTTGGAGATAAAAACTGACTCAGTAAATATCCATGAGCAGCATGAATTTGGACTCCTGTAAAACCTGCTTTTTCTGCTAAAATAGCAGTGTTTACAAAACGGTTTTCAACATCTTTAATCTCATCTAGAGACATCGCTTTAGGCTTAGCAAACAACATTAGTTTTTTAAGTCGAATTGCTGAAGGTGCTATCGGTTTAAACGTTGAAAATATAGATGATTGTCTGCCTGCATGATTAATTTGAGCCCAAAACTGTGTGTTATTTTGCGTTGCAACTTTTGTTACTTCTTGTAAGGATGTAATGCCACTTTCATCTTCTAAAACAATATTTGCTGATGCTTCTTTGTATCGCTTATCAACCATGATATTCCCTGAAATTAATAAACCTGCTCCATTTGACATCCAATGCTGATACAAATCGACAATTGCTTTAGTAGCTTCTTGCTTTTTATTTGCTAATCGCTCTGTCATTGCAGCTTTAGCAATTCTGTTTTTAATCGTAACTCCACAAGGAAGTTCAAACTCTTCTAAAATTGGTTTTGCTTTCAATACTATTTATTTTGTTTGTTGAGTTTCAATTTTATTTGGAATTTTAGACATGGCTAGTTCTGAAATTGCGGTAATAGACAGTGAAGGGTTTACTCCAGGGTTAGCAGAAATCATTGCCCCATCGCATACATACATATTTTCATAACCAAACACTTTATTATTTTTATCAATAACTCCTTCTTCTTTAGTTTCTCCCATTACAGCTCCACCTAAAATATGAGCTGTTGTAGGTGTTCCTAATAACACGTCTGCAAAATTAGAAAATGGAATCGCTTTTACTTTTTGACCTAATATTTTTGCCAACTTAGATGCCTCAGGAATAAAGCCACTTGGTGCTTCATCAGATTCCTTTTCAGTTTTCAATTGTGTTACTTTTCCTAATTTTAATCGTAAAGTACTATCTAAGGTTTGCATAAAAAGTAATACTGTTGTTCGTTTACTATATGCTTTTGTAAAGATGGTTTTAAACAATTGAACAGGCGATTTAAATAGTACTCCAAAAACTCCCAATATTCGAAATATCGCATATTTATGTTGCACTGAAGGAATTGTTAACGTTCTAAAGAAACCTGAACCTTTACCATAACGAACAGGTTCTAAATGACTATTTTTATCGATATGGAGAATAGAACCAATTGCAATTCCTTTTGAATAATCTTTTGATTTTTTCTCTGTTGATGTTATCAATAATAATGACTCATTATTTGTTCTAATATTTCCACCAACCATTTCAGATAGATTTGGTAACGATTTCTTTTGTTTCAACTTTAACAGTAAAGGTACCGTACCTAAAACTCCTCCAGAAAATACAACTCCGTTTGCTTCAACTTTCTTTGTCTTTGAAAATTTCGATGTACTTTTTTTAAAATGAATTTCATATCCAGACTTTCCATTCACATTATTTTTAGGCAACACATCTAACACTTCATGTTCTGCTATAATTTCTACGCCTAACTTCTGAGCAAAATAGAGATAATTTTTATCCAATGTATTTTTAGCATTGAATCGACAACCAGTCATACAAGCTCCGCAATAATTACACGCAGCTCGATCTGGACCTTCTCCATTAAAATACGGATCTTTTACTTTTTCTCCTGGTTTACCAAAATGGACTGCTACTTTGGTCGTTGAAAAATGTTCTTCTCTATCTAAGTCTTTCGACAAATCTTTGATCAAATGATCAGCTGGTCCGAAATAAGGATTTTCTTCAGCCCCCAACATTCGATATGCTTCTTTGTAATGTGGAGCAAGTTCGGTTTCCCAATCTTTAAGTCCGTTCCAACTTCCAGAAGTAAAAAACTCTTTTTTAGGAATAGGCAACGTATTTGCATACGTTAAAGAACCACCACCAACTCCAACTCCAGAAAGTATACTGACATGATTTAAATATGTCATTTTAAAAAAGCCAAACAATCTTAAACGAGGTTCCCAAAGCCACTTTTTTAAATTCCAGTTTGTCTTTGGAAAATCTTTTGGTGTAAACCATTTTCCTTTTTCGATTACCAAAACAGAATATCCTTTTTGAGCTAGTCGTAAGGCACTGACCGAACCACCAAAACCACTTCCAATAATTACGTAATCGTATTTATCTTTCGTCATATGTTATGAGTTAAGTTTAATATCAGATTTAGGTTTACACATACACGTTAGTATAAAGCCTTCTTTCTTTTCGTTTTCTAGCAACACAGATTGTTCCTCTGTTTTCCAAGCTACTTTTCCTTCCTTTATTTCACATTTACAGGTTCCACACTGCCCAATACTACAGGCATAAGGAATTGCAACTTTATTTCTTTTTGCGTCTTCTAAAATTGTTTCAGATTCGTAAACTGAGAAGTGCTTATTATCTATTGACACCTTATAAGAATTTCCAAAAAGTTTAACTTCTTGATATGAGAATTCTTCAATAATGATATGATCAGAAGTAACTCCTTTTTTAGACAAAACCTCTTTTGATGCTTCCATCATTGGAGTTGGTCCACAGATATAGTAATTTGCTTTTTCAAAATGACTCAATAATTCTGTTTGATAAGTATTAATCAACAAGTCATATGTAATATTCAATAAAAATTGATTAGGATATTTGTTTTGAAGATCAATTAATTCTTTATGAAACATGACATCTTTTTCTGATTTACAACCATAAATCAAACTCACATTAGTTATTCCATCTTGAAGTATTTTTTGAAGTATTGAAATGATTGGTGTAATTCCGCTTCCGCCAGCAATAAAAACATGATGTTCTACCTGAGTTTCATTTTTGAATTTAAAAGTTCCAAACGGACCTGCAACATTTACATATTTACCTTGTGATAAATGATCTATTATTCTATTTGATAATTTCCCACCAGAAACACGTTTCACTCCAATTTTTAATTTTCCTACATTGGGATTAGCACAAATCGAATAACATCTGCTCACTTTCTCTCCATCAACTAACATTGAAATTACAACATATTGTCCTCCCTCGAATTGATATGGGATGTCTCCTAAATTTTTGAATTCCAACTCTACACTGTTATGAGTCAATTGTCTTATCTGGCTAACTTCTAAGGAGTATTTCCAAGTTTTACCTTCTATGATATCTGCATACGTATTTTTGGAGTTCAAAATTTTTAATTCGTTCACTCTAAATCCTTCAATTGGAGATTTTCTAGTTTTTAACTCTCCTTCAATTAGTTTATATTTTTTCTTGTATAAATAAAAAGGAACACGAGGATACAAATGATGAATTAAGTGATAGCTCTGGAAAAATGACAAAAACTCTAAACCCGGAATTGTTACAATTCTTGTATTATGATGTTTATCCATATTATGATGTGGATAATGAGGAAGCCAATCAAAGGTAAAACCTAAAATCGGGGCTGCTACTATAGCTGGAAATAAGAATACAATTAAAAATTCGTACCAAAGCTTGAATACAACCATGGCAAAAATAACGGTTGAGACGAATAACATAAAAACCAAGGTTTGATTTCTAGTTTTTCGCATAGCTTCATTTTTTCTACTCTCAATTCCTAAAGAAGTGACATAATAATGTCCGATTAAAGTCAGGCATCTAAAAAAAACTATCAAGAAGTTTTTTCCTCTGACATAACCATCTGGATCTTCTTCTGAGTCATTAGTGTGTGCATGATGTTTCAAATGAATTATTTTAAAAGCACTGAATGGAAAAAAAAGAAAACTAGCAGAAATCCAACCTATACATCTTTCTAAAGTGATCAATCTTATATTACCTCTAGAAATATTCCCGTGACTAGATTCATGAACCACTGTAAACATACTATAGGCTAAAAAAGTTCCAATTAGAATTATTATAAATTCATTAAGAATTCTTGTATTAAATAGATAAAACAATAACCCATATGCTAGCAGTAATCCTAAAAAAAGAAATACTGTAGGATATGCTATTTTACTTTTTGAATCTAAAGCCATAAATCAAACTATTTCTACAAATATAGTTTGATTTTTTGATAAATTAAAATAATGTAAGCTACATTATATTATTCCGACTAAGTTTTGGCAATTAACAGTAAATCATGAAACTAACTAAAACCTTAGGCTATATTGGTCTTTTTGCTAGTTTACTAGTAGGACTGGGAGAATATTTACTTCATTACTCTCCTTATATTTTAAAACATGCAAATAATTACGAGTTTTTCTCTTTTGTGAAACCTAACAATTTAACTTATGGCCATTTTTTAGCTGTTATTGGTTTACCATGCTACTTTGGTGGTTATATTCATATATACAGAATGCTAGAAAGTGGTAACACTAAACTTTCAAAAATTGTTTTAGCAATAGGATTTATAGCTTTTGCTGTAGGAGGTGTATGGATTGGCTCAAGAGCATCGATAGGAAATATTGTTCATCTTAAAGATACCTTAAATGCAGAAACTTATCAAAATCTATTAGAAAATTATACAGCACATATGGAAATCTTAGTAAAAGCTCTTCGTATTATTATAGCTTTACTATCTATATTCTTTGTAGTAACAATATTAAAAGGGAATACCACTTACAAAAAATGGATGGCAATTTTTAACCCCATTACTATACTTATAAGTCTTGTATTAATAGGAAAATTAATGCCGAGTATCGGAAAGCATATGTTACCAATTTTAATGAATGTAACTCACTTCATTTTATTTTCTATCTCTTTATATCAATTAAATCTATATCAAAAATCAAAATAACATGTTAAAAAAGATTCTAAAAATTACCGTTAGTTTATTAATAATTGGGATAGTTATTATTTTAGGTTTCTTCTGGCGTGACGCTAACTTATCTAAATATAACAATCCTATTTCAGAAGAAAAAATCCCTATTTTTGAGAAAGTTGCGTTGGATTTTCATCATCAATACAATAATGAAAAGTCCTTACCTATAGCTCCTTCAGCTTTAATAGATATTGATAATGATAATATTGATGAAGTTTTTTTTGGAGGTGGTATGGGACAGAATGATGCCATTTATGCTTTTAAAAACAATACATTTATTCAAATTTCAGATGAAGTGAATCTTCCTAAAAAGAAAGAGACTATTACAACAATTGGTGTTGTTTCAGCTGATTTTGACAATAACGGTTTTACGGACTTAATTGTAGCTAGAGAAGATGGATTAACAATTTATTATAATTCGAATGGTAAATTCTCTCCTAAAAAAATAGATACACCTGTGAATGGAAAATCCACCCCAGCTGGAATTACTGTCGGAGATATTGATAAAGATGGAGATTTAGATATTTTTTTAGCCACTTACATTAAGAAAGAATTAATGGAAGGGCAAACAATTTTTGAAGATTACAATTATGGATCTACAAGTGAATTACTTTTAAATACGGGGAATGAAAATTATATCAGTATTACTAAAAAAGCAGGCTTGAATTATGTACATAACACATTTCAAGGGATATTTGTTGATATAGATAACGATAGCTGGTTAGATTTAGTTGTTGCTCATGATACAGGAGAAGTAAGAACTTATAAAAACAATGGTAATTTAACCTATACATTAAAAACAAACCCTTTGACCAAAAAGTTTGCTTATCCTATGGGTATCGCAGTTGGCGATTATAATAATGATGGAAATGTAGATTTTATGTTTTCAAATACTGGAAGTACACTTCCTAAATTTGTTGCAAAAGGAGACATCAAAGACGCAAGTAAATTTAACGAAAAATGGATACTTTTTAGAAACGATGGAAACTTTAAATTTACTGATGTAGCTGAAGAAGCTAAAGTTGCTAACTATGAGTTTTCTTGGGGTACTGTTTTTGCTGATTTGAATAACGATGGCCTTCAAGATTTGATTGTTGCTGAAAATTATGTAGATTTAGCACCAAATAAGTTATTTAGATTACCAAGTAGAGTTTTAATACAAAAAGAAGATCATACGTTTTCTGCAACTGAAAAACAGAGTAACTTGATCAATCCTCATTTTGCTATTACTGCATTAACTAGTGATTTTAATAATGATGGATATTTAGATTTTATATGGACAAATATCGACACCCCTTCTTTAGCTTATATTAATAAAGGAGGAGAAAATAATTATTTAAAAGTTAATATTGGAGAAAATTATGCTAGTCAAGGAGTAAAAGTAACTGTAAAATTAACAAATAAAACCCTTACAGATTATCTAGTAACTGGAGAAGGTTTGGCTTCTGATCAAACTTCAATTTTACATTTTGGTTTAGGTAAAACATCTAAGGTTTTGGAAATTTCGTTATGCCTGAGTAATGGCAAGGAAATTAAAATAGCGAATCCTAAAATAAATAGCACTTTAGACTTAAAAGAAAAAATCAAAATGTTAGAGAAAGAATATCAGGAAGAACAGTTACAATTAATTCTTGAAAGCGCTTCATAAATGAAAAGGTAATACTTTTTTATATTATTTAAAGTTGTAATTTTCATATATGTTTTAGTATCCGATTAACAAATGTCGTTAATGAAAGGATTTAAAAGTATAATTTCTGTAACTATATATTTATTTTTTACGGTAGGAATTTTAGGCATGAGTAGAGTAGTTCTTCAAGAATTAAACACAGGAACTGCATGTCCTAAAGTTAAAGAGATACCTATATGCTATGTTATTATAGTATGTTTTATAGCTGCTTTAATTTCACATATTATTAATAAAAAGCCATACATCTATTTTGTTTGTATTGGCTTTTCACTTATTGTAGCTATTACTGCTACTGTACTACATATTAATGGTAATTTTATTTGCCCTAAAACTATTATTAAAGGAACTCCTAAATGCTATTATGCTGTAGCTCTATTATCTAGTTTACTTTTCTTAAAAATATTACATGCTAAGAACATTAAATAGTTTTTTAGTTTTAGTTCGTTACTGAGCCAACAAGCACCTCAACTTTATTTATTAACTGGAGCATTTTCATGAAAGAATTTAGCATATTTTAATGAAAAATAATTTTCAATTTCTTTAGCTGTTTTCTTATTTTTTAACATCGTAAACACGTTGTTCATATATTTTTCTTTAAAATTCTTTAATAAACCTTTATCATTTAATACATCTTGGTAAGTTAAACCTGAAAGTTGTTCTTGCATCCATACATGTGCTTTATATTTTCGCTCTCTTGCTTTCAAATCCTTTTCATCACTTTCTAGCACAAAGTTTCCTTTTCTTTTCTCTACAGTAACTAAATTATACAACCTTAGATAATCTTCCTTTAATTTTTCATCTAATCCTTCTGCTTGCTGATACAAATTTTTCAAACTCTTTAATGCTATTTTATGATAAGCATCAGAAAAATCTTTATACTTGTATAAAAGGTCTAAGTAATTAATTGCTGCTCTTTTATAGTTTTTATTACTAGAGTTCTCTTTCTCTTTTAAGTTTAAAGACAACAATTCTAAATCATTCATTACCTGCTGTAAGCTTCTGACTGTTTTGAAATCTTCAAGATCAATTAAACTTGTAACTTCATTACTTATTTTAGAATGCGCTCCTTCAAACTCATGTTTTCGATATGAAAATTTAAAAACTCTTTCTTTTTTTATCCTTGGTGTTCTTGTGAATGAAACTTTTGGTTTTGTAACATCAAAAGCATAGCTATAGTTAAACGTTAAGGTAAGTTCACTAAGATCACTCTGATTGGTAGTATTCCTAAATAATTGAATCGCATTTAAACTTATATTATGTTTTTTTGCTACTACTGTACCAGCACTAGCTCTGAAGTTTAATACGCCTGTTTCAATTTCTTTATTTACGCTATTATTGTAAGCTACACCAAATGTTGTATTCAATTTATTTTTAAAAAATAACTTGTTTGCATTTAAAGAACTCCCCCATGCACTACTATCATCTCTACCAATATCGTTATAACTATAATTAAACGAAGAAGATACTGTTAAAGAATTTTGAGGAAAGCCAATGGTATAGACTGTATTTCCATTATGAAAATTATTAGCTTGCCCTACTCTAATAATACCATTTTCTTCGTTGGCTGATGAGGCTAATGAATAATTTAAATTGACCGTTTGCGTCATATGTTTCTTCTTTGAAACCAACCAATTCAAATTCATATTAGCATTCTGAGATAATTGTCTATAATTTAATGCTTCTTGTTCTTCATCTGTAAGATCATTGTCATTAATATCATCAAATTGATTTAAATTCTGATTCGTAAATGAAGTAAAATTTGAATACATTCCTGTTAATGTAATTGCATCTGTCATTTGATATGTAGCATTTACGCTACCTACTGTTCTCCCTAAAGATTGTGTTTTTTGATTGTTTAAATTATCTCTTTGGTATCCTAAATTAAAGGATACATTAATTTTATTATTTAGCAATGATCGTACTAAATTTAATGTTATATTTTCAAAATCATTGTTAAAATAATAAGCTCCTAAAGTCTCATAATTCGGATCAATTCTTTCATAACCTACACCTACTTTCATTCCTCCTAAATTAACATCCAAACCGGCTTTTATTGCATTGTAAAATTCAGTTGATGTTCTATTATTAAATAGTAAGCCAGCTAAACTTGAAGTTGAAATAGCACTTTTATCTGCTCTTAAATCTTGGGTAATTGCTGTAGATGCGTATTCTGCCCTTATGGTATAACGTCTGGCAATTGTAGTTTCTCCAAGGACACTAATCACTAGATTTTCTTTAGGTTTTATATTTCTCTCTTCGGGTATTGGAGCTACAGAATTTATATTGTCTTTAGCATAAAAACCTATTAATCCGATTTTATATGTTGGTTTTTCCCAAGCTAGCTTGGCTCCATAACCAACTCTTTTAAATGCTGGAAGCGTTTGTGGATTACCATCATCTTCCGTTGCTTTTAATAACCTTCCATACATAGCACTAAATTTTAATGGCGTATTTGGTGTCAACTCAACACCACCTCCAGTAAATTGATGACCGCTTAATGTATATGGTGAGAAACTCATGTTAACATCTCCAATATGTGCTTGAATCCATTTATATCTAGGATGTAAACTCAATCTATTAAAATTAAAAGGCAATTGATAATCAAAGTTTTCTCCTTGGTTAGAATAACTATATGTAAAAGGTACATTAAATGATAACCAACTTACATTAATCGTTCCTTGCATAAAATAGGTAAATGGTGTGCGTGCATTTCGGGTATTAGAATTATAATAAATAGCATTTGCATTTATATTTCCGTTCACCTTTAATTTGGTTGATTTTGTAATCCCTTCAATGTCTAAGTTTTGGGCATTGCCTAAAATTGCTATTAATAACAATAGTATTATAAATATATGTCTTTTACTTTCTTTCAATTCTTTTATTCTTCCTTCTTTAAACAATTATTTATAGTTCTTCTAGAGTAATGTAAACGATCTTTTTAAGTGCTTTATTTATTTTTGGTTTGTAACCAACAACTTTAAATTTAGTTTTACTCTTAAATAATACTTCTTGATCACCTTCAATTATCATATAAGAAGGTCCTCCAGCTGAGCTTTTCTCAATATCAACTCCATTTTTACCTCGTATGGTAAAAAAGACTCTTGTCTTGCCCCTTTTAATTTCTTTCTCTAAATAGAATTCTGCTGCACTTATATCTTTGCTTGAAAATGTAAATGCATCTTCTTTTATCTCTGTTTTATCATTATAAGCTTTTTTATACTTTTTTAATATTTCCTTTTCGAGTGTAGCTCCTCTATATGTAATTTCTGTATATTTAGGGTACCTATTTAGTGCTTTATTTAAAGTCTTTTCAAAAACAATAATTTCTTCTGTCAAATCACTCACCCCTCTTAGTGGCTCATTAATACTTGAAGAATAAGAAGTCATATAATGTACAATAGCCAATTCTTCCACAGGAATATTAGGGTTAACTCTTATTGCACTGGCAGGAAGTTTAAGTACTGCATACCATGACACCATGAAATTATCATATTTAAATAGTTTTAAAAAGTCTAAATCAGTTCTATTTGGGCTTTTTCTTTCATTCATCAGTTTCCATCCGTTTATTAAGTCTGGATCCTTTGAAACTTCTTTTATTACTTCTTTAGAAGCTTTTTGGAAGTCTTTAATTAAATTTTCGGCCTCTTCTTTGGAAAAATCTAGTTCTTTTATTTTTTGATTTATTGCTTTTCCACTATTACCAAATACCTCTTGAATTAAATCTGAATTCTTCCCTCCTTGTTTAACTGGGGCTTTCAATTCATCGCTTAAGGTTATGTAAACAATAAAACCTTCACTGTCAGACGACTCAGTATAATCAGTAACATAATAACTTGTATTTCTTAGATGTACTACTTCCGCTTCAGTTAAATCAGGATCATGAAAAGTAGGTCCATACCCTGAGATATCCTCAATATCAACTCCTTTTTTACTATCAAAAGTAAAGAGAACTCGAAAGTTATCTTTTAACCTTGACCTTCCAACGAAAGACTCTGCTATTCCTTTTTCTTTACTTGAAGATCCGAAAGATTTTTCAAGAACAAGTGTCTTATTTTCAAATGCTTTTTTATACTTATTAAGTGTAGCTTTACTAAAATGTGTTCCTCTATAAGAGTCTTTTGTATAGTTTGGTAGTTTAATTAAAGATTTTTCAAGAGTATTAGCATAAGCTTCAATAAACTTTTTTAAAGGAATTTCATCTATTTCTCTCAATGCTTTATTTAACTCCCTAACTCTATGCATTGTATAACAATTAATCACCGTTAACTCGTAAATAGACATGTTAGGGAATTTTCTTTTCAACAGTTCGGCTTCATCCTCCATTCTAGTTTTGAGAGAATTCACTGGATATTCTTCTGTAAAAAACCTAAGAAAATCTATATTTTTTCTATTCGATTTATCTAGTATTAACTTCCAGCTTTCAATTAATACTGGATCTTTTCCTATTTGATCAATTACTTCTTTAGAAGCACCTCGAAAATCTTCTAAAAACTCTTCTCCATTATTAGGTAATTCTAATTCATCAATTTTTTTTGCTATTGCTTGTGAGTAATCTCCAAAAAGTTTCGAAATATCTCCTAATTTCTTTCTTTCTTTTCCAAATGTTGCAATCACTGTTTTGTTAGATTCTTTCACATCTAACACTTTTCCGTACTCGAATTTCTGCATCACTTTTCCCCCAGGAGTACCTAAAGCTGCTTTAACTTTATCTTTATAGGTTTCCATAAGCTCTTTGAACTTTATAAAGCTTACTGATGCTCCTCTTTGATAACTTTTTGGATTTTTCTCCCATGAAAACTGAACCTGATCTGGCTTATATTTTTCGAGAGATAAGCGGACAAATTCAGAACCTATACCCTGTTTTTCCAAATAAAACGGAAGGTACACTGTAAAGCTAACTGCTTTAATAGATTGATTTTCATCAACATAATAAGACCTAACTTTTCCAAACTTTTCTCTAAGTCCATTAAGTTTGGTAACATGAAGTTCATCTCCTAAAACTTCAATTTTTTTCCAAATTCGTTTTTCAATTCCATAATCGCTTGTTAACCAATTTTTATACCCTCCTACTTTATCTAAAATTTTAGAAACATTATCGAGAGACTCAGTATCTAATCTTGCTAGTCTTTCTAAGCCAATATGATACATGGTAGCCCAAGATTCGATAAAATCTGGATTTTTAATAAATATATTAATAGTCTCTTTAGAAGTACTTTCAAGATCTTTTAATAGCACTTCCGCTTCTTTTACGTCAAGAGCTTCTATTTTTCCTCTTACTTTTTTTGCTTTTTTACCAAAAACACGACTAATATCATCAGGGCTTCCACTTAGTTTCCCTAGTTCAATTGGCCTTCCTTTTCCATGTTTAGTATTCGGCGGAATTTCACCTAAATCGCTTCGGGCTCCTTTATGGTATTCCCTAAACGGTTGTTTATGAACAACTGTTCCATCTGGATATAATTTTACTATACCCTCAGATGCATAAAAAGCTCTATCTGTAAGTCTAGATACTGCGATTGCTGCTTCATGGCTATTACATGATAGTAATCTTATTTTTTGATCTTTTGGTATCTTATCAAATAGTTTTGCTAATGTATATGCTGAAACAATTTTTGTTTGCCCTTCAATATGCATTAAAAACTCACCTTTATCATTTGAATGTACTATAACATCTATAACACCATCATTATTAGTTCCTAATTGATATCCTGATAGATCTATATTTTTAGGAAACGCTCCTGCATTTGCTTCTAAAACTTCTTTTAGTAATTTTTCTACGTCGTTTGTAGTAGCATGGCTTGTAATATTAGGCAGTTTTTTTAACTCCTTTTTGGGTACTGGGTAGTATGTCCCAATTGTTCCATTTGGTTTTAATTTAAATCTAATTTCTATTTTACCATCTTTAGAAAACCCAAACAATAATTCTGGATTTGAAGTACCATCTTGTCTAATTAGAACTCCATGATTATTGGTAATTGCATGAACAACATTTTCTTTGATTGTTTCATCGCTCCAATCTCTAGGAAAGAAAGTAGATTCACCCCCAAGTCTATTTGTACCTTTACCTTTCAGATATCTAAAATAAATACTTGTTACTTTTACATATTCTTCATCATGCACATATAAAATAGGTATACCTCTATACACGCCATTTTCATCTACTTTAATATTTTTAATAGCATAACTACCTCCATTTTTCTGTGTATATTCTTTTAATGCTCTTTCTGTATGAACCCCTTTAAATCCTTGTAAGTTATATTCTTTTCCATTGAATGTTCTTGTTATCTTTTTAAAACCTTCTTTATTATGAATTACTGCAAGTGTATGTTTCGAAGTATGATCTACTTTTGTACTAACGTCATTTACGGGGATATGATTTGAATTTCCTAAACCATACTTAATAACAACCCTATCTGGAGTATTTACTAATACATCTGGTACTCCATTAAACCCGTTTTTCTTATAAACTCTTCCTGATTGTGTTAAAAAAGCTGCATCTTGTTCAGTTACTCCTGGTTTAGCTAACTCTCTTTTAAAAGCAGTTAAAGTAGCAGGCTCTCCTCCATCATAACGAGATGATGCTATGTATTCGTCTTTTATTACTGTAGCATTAGGGTATTTAGTAATACTTTCTTTAATAAAAGTGGATGTAACACCTTGACTTTGTAGATAGTTAGGAACTGAAACATCAAATTCTAACATTTTTTCAACATCCGAATATTCAACTCTAGCAACTCCGATTTCTTCTCCTCCAAAAAGTTTAATCATGCAATTTCTTGCCTTATTTTTCTGAAAATTAAACTCTGCTGATAGCTTTACCTCTGTCCATAATCGTTTGTTTTTACCTGCATCACTAGCTATCCATGTATTATAACCTCCTCCAACACTAACATGTTCTTCAACCTCTTCTAATACTGATATATTTTTTCTTATAGCTTTCTTTTCTGAATTAACTAAATAAATATCATCAAGTACCGCCCATGCGTCTATTAATTCTAGCCTTTCCCCTATAACTTTTACTGAATTTCCGTCTAATTCCTTAAAATCTTTTAAAAGTCTATCTAATTTTTTGTTTATTATTTCTAAATCTTTGATTTTATCAAAAACATTGTTAGATTTATTTCCAAATAACAATTTTAAATCTTTAGATATATCTTCAAATTTCCTTCCTAATTCTAAAGGTTTACCAGTACCAGGTTCTAAATTTGGTTTAATAAAATCTTCTTCTAAATCACTTCTAGCTCCTCTTTGATATTTTTTAAAAGGCGTATCATGAACTACTGTTCCATCGGGATATAACTTTACAACCCCATCACTAGCATAAAATGATCTACTAGTAACTTTAGAAAACTCTATTGCTGCCTTATCTGTATTACATGACAAAAGACGTATCTTTTTATCAATAGGTATTTTATCTATAATTTTTGCTAAGTCTTTTGTAGAAACTATTTTCTCTGTCCCTTCTACTCTTATAACAAATTCTCCTTTTGAATTTGAATGAATTATAACATCTATAAACTCATCTCCTGTATTAAAATTATACCCTGTAAAATCTAAATTCTCAGGAAATGCGCTTATGTTCTTTTTAAATACATTTTTTTCTATACCCCAAGCATCTATTAAATTTGGATCTTCAGAAAATCTTTTTAATTCTTTAAGATTATCTTTAAATTCATTTTCAAAAACTTTTTTCAATTCATCTGTAGGTACAATTTCTTTCAATGACGCTAATAAACCTTCCTTAGAATCTGCTAAATCAGGAAATTCTTTTTTCATAAAATCATTTACATCTTCAAGAATTTCATTCCGTTTCCACTTTTTCATATTGGGTATTTCTGGCATCCAAGCACCTTTATAATATCCCGTTCTTTTCCCTATATGTAAAGCGTAATAAACATTTTCGAGTAAGGCTATACCCATTCCTTTTTCAACAGACTCTTCTAATTTTTTATATGTTGTAAATAACACTGGAGCATGATCTTCGCCTATTTGTTTTATAGCCTCTACTCTATGCATACCATCCATTATAATATTTTTACCATCAGGTAGTTGTATTACTCGGATTGGATTTATCAAACCTCCTGGCTCAACCACTTTAAACCCATCTTCTTTAATGGTTCTAATCAATTTTTCAATAATATCATCTGGCTGCGAATTCCTTGAAGGAGGATGAATTGGATCCAATGTTGATATCTTAACATCAACAAAATCTTCTGGATATGGTTTTCCTTCTGGTACTATTCGAATGTGCTTGTATTTTTTGGCTTTATTACCTCCCAATTGTACAAAATCATCCGCATGCATTGCTTTTGGTACTTCTGGTGCTTTTGCTGAAGTTTCACTTACAATGCCATCTTTATTCTTTTTAAAATCTTTCCATTCATGTAATGGACTATTTCCTTCTCTTGGAATCGTAGTTACTCCTCCATCTACATGAACACGAACAATATCATCTGTAGCTCTTACCGTATATCCTTCTGGTAATAATCTAGCAAAGTCTTTGGCTAATTCTATATTAGCACAGGTTAATAATCTAAAATTGGTTACACCTTTATAGGCTTTTTCATTTTTTATATAATCCACTAAATTCGATGCCGTTAATTCTTGTACACCATCTGGTAGATCTAAAATAAATTTGTCTGCTTCTCCATGAATTACAATATCTATAAAGCCATCGTTGTTTTTATTATTCAACTCAACTAGTGATTTTATAATCTCATCTTTAGATACTAAGTTGGCATCTACAACAGACTTTGATGTAATATTTAGTTTTTCTAATCCGAGTTTATCTACTTTCGCAATTGCCTCTCTTACGATTGCCGTTTTAAACTCTGGGAAATTCTCTAAATATTTAATTTCATTTTCTAGAATTTCTTTAGTCGCATCTATCTGTTGTTTTGTTATTTTAGAAAGATCAAACTCTTCTTTTATAATTTTCTCAGCAAAACTGTTAACATTCTCAACCTGATTATTTGTTGATTTTAATGCATCTGCATGCATTATTTGATTCATTGTTACATCTGGTTTTACTACTTCAACTAATTTCTTTTGCGTAGCTCCTTTCTTGACTAAATTTGCTAAATCTCCTAAACTAACAATTCCAGTTATTATGCTTAACTGATTCATATAGTTTTGTAAAGAATCGTCTGTATTCTCAAATGCAGTAGCAGCAATACTTGATACTGAACTTATTTTATCAGCATAATAAATAAATTTTCCAAATGTATTTAATGAAGCTGTACCTCCACTAGGTAAAAAAGCTAATAAATCTACAGCCGTTTGTATAATATCAGACTTTGTCTTTAAAGCATCTGTTTTACTCGCATAATGCAATGTAAATGCTGGAATAAAAATAGCTTGTGGATTATTGTTGGCATCTTTAGCCGTAAAAGGTTTTAATAAATTATTTTTTGAAATATTAATAAATGAAACCAATTGAAATGGTGATAGGTCTTCATCTTTTAAAGTCTTACTATTAAATAATCCCCACTTAATTTTTTGTCGAGCATTTATTAAATTATCCTCTGTTATTTTAGTATCAACACTTTTATAAAAATCTTCTGCGTCATATAAAGCAATCCCATTAACGCCTTGAGCATTTGCTTCAATATCACTCCAACCTCTTCTAAAAATATTCTGATAATCATTTTCGTAGGTAAAAAAGTTATCATGTAATGTTTTTAAATCGGCAAAAGTCATGGATTTTAAAACTTCTGGCGCGATGTTTTTCTGTAATTGTTTCACAAAATATTCTTGAGATCCAATAAATATTTTTCCGATAGATTTTACAATACTTTGTCTGTTATCTTCACCGAAAATAAAAATCTCATCTTCTATATTATTGAATAATGCAAGCCATAACGGAACTGTATCTTTCTTAGGTATAGATGAATTCTTAGTTTGTATTTCCCAAGTGTAAGTAATGGTATCTTTTTCTAGTTTATGAAGTGCCTCGGTATACGATGCTTCGTTTTTAGAAATTGCCTCTAAAAGTCTTGCAACTTCTATCTCTTTTTCATCTGCTATTTCTCCACCACTTTTAGATGTTTTTAATATCTTTTTTATGGCTGCAATCTGTTTTTGTAGTGGTAAATCTCTTAACTCAAATTCACTTGCTCTTGAAATACATTCGTATAACTCTTCATTTGTTTTAGCATCAAAATTGGTACTTAAACAAGCGATATTTGCTTCAGCTTTTGTATTTACAAAGGCAAATAGTTCAACTAAAAATTGCTGATAAAAATCGTATAATACAGCATTTGATTCCTTTAGACTTAAGTTATTTTTCCAACTTAAATATAACTCACTTGCTGGATTACCTAAATTTTCTTTATCCCATTTCCCGTAATTAAAACTAGCTTCTGATAGATCTCGTAAATCCCAATTGTTAAAAAACTTGGTAAACTCTTTAAAAATCTTAGGATATCTATTGTAAATCTCTGCAATTTTTACAATTAAGAATACTTCTCTTCTTTCGTTATGACTAATGGTATAACTATCTCTTCCAGCATTTGCTAGTAAATCTGCAAACCATTGGCTACCATCGCTATTGTAATATCCACTTAATAATTTTATCTCTCTATCGGTAATCTTTATTTGTCCTTCTCCTAATATCTTCTTCGGGTTTAAGAACTTTACGGATGTTATTAATGGTGTTGTAAACAGCCCTAATTTTTGAAACTTCTCTGAAACAATATTTAAAATCGGTTTATCTTGACCTTTGTATTCTGGAATGGTTTCTCCATTAAATTTATAATTCTTCCAATGCCCTTTATCTATATCTGGTTCTCCATAAGGCAAGCCCATTACAAATGATTTTTTCTTATCGTCTCTTATATCTGGGACTTGATAATTAAAATTATTGTAGCCTAAAAATTCATTATTTACAATGGATGCTCTATATTTTACCTCCTCTATTTTTCCTTCTGCATTTTTAACCTTTTTAGAAAAACCAATTAATGTACCTGGCACCACATTATTGTACACATCATTTGCTATACCATGGAAGAAAATTGGTTTATATTCTCGTGACAACACAATTCGTTCCCCAGATGGTGTTAGGTATCCATAATAGTATTTTCCTTTGTATTTCTTTTTATTGATAGATAATACTACTGGCATAGTATTGGTTACGCTTTGCGCATCTTCATCTTTATCAAATATTCCAAAACGCAACTTCGGATTATGAATTTCTTTCCAATGCACATAAGGTATTTTATCTCCACCATCATAATCTAACAACCAACTTAATGTGGCTTCATCATAACCATAACTTTTTGATGAAAATGGATGTTTTAACTGAAATGCTCCATGTCCTAATTCGTGAGCTACTGTGGTGGCATCTGCTCCACTATTCATATATACATAACCAAATTGCTTCCCTAAAGGCATAAATCCTTTTTCGCCACTTGTAGATGATTTCTTATCGGTAAGAATTACGTAATATGCATTTTCATTAAAATCATTTCTACTTTTAAGTGCTTTATTAATTTCTTCCTGTTGCTCAGTGTACTTTTCTAAAAAGCCACTTTCACCACTTGCAATTGTTTTTTCAGGAACAATATTTTCTAAATCCTTAGTAAAATCATCAATTACCTTTATCTCTAATTTTACTAAAGCTTTTTGATAAACATCTTCTAGTTTCTGCTTTATCTTTTGTGTATTGCTATTAGAAGCATTAACAAGCACTACAGCAACTTCTTTGATTTTTGCTTGATATTGAATAAAAGCACCTGCTACTTCATATTTTTCTTTTTGCTTGATAAGCGCTTGAGTTTCTATACTCTGATCGGTAAAAGTTCCTTGAAGTTCTAATGTGTAGGAATTAGCAGTACTATCTATTTTTTTTATCGCTATTCCATCTTTAGTTTTAAAGATAATATCTGATGCCTTTATATTGGTATCTGTGATCTTTAAATTCGCTATAATTTTTTCTGTTTGTCCGTTGGCTACTGCTTTATATGGAATGTAATAATCATCGTTTAACTTCTTGTAAAGATCTTTTGTAGCTTTATCAGATTTCTTGTATGCATCAAAACCATACTGACTGTCTGGAGCATTTTCAAATGTTACGATCACTCCTTTTGCTGTAATTGCTGTTGCTTGACCTTGATTATTTACTCCATTGGTATTTTCTGGATTGGTCGCACCTCCTTCTACTACTTCACCTGTTTTGGTTACATTTCCTTCTTCATCTACAGACCATGTTTGTCCGTTCGAATCTGTAATTACCTGATCTTGTCCGCCTGGTAATTCTACTATTTCCCCATTAGTTCCAATAACTATAATATCTCCATTGGGATCTACCTGAACATCTTCAACTACAAAATCGACTGTTGTGGGCTGCGAATTTGTAGTATCATTTACAAAAACATCATTTACATCACTAACACCTCCCCAAGTTGGGTCGTATGTTGTGCGTATAACACCATCTGTTAATTGATAATCTTCATTAATTTTAATTGCATTGAATGTAACCGCTATTTTAGTATCCGCTAAATAAGGAACAACAATAAATCCCTTTCCAGAAAACACACCATTTCCTCCTTGGATTTGTTTAACCGTTACTGGAAAATCTCCAGCAGTAAAAGTTTCGTTAATTCCTATATTTTGAAGTGGTTCAAGGTTTTTGATGTCAATTTCTGGAATAATACCACAATTATATGTTGCATCTTCATCCTTTCTTGGCATCGTAAATTGACTTATGGCACTATACGAATATGCTTGTTGAAAATCATTTAATTCATTACAAGTACCTCCAACTCTAAACAAATAGGTTTTCCCTTGCTTTAGGTTTGAAATTTGAGCCTGATTATTATACGTATATACATCAAACCATTCGGCATCTGCAATGTCTTCTCTTTTATATTGAACATGATATTTTTTATGCTCGAAGTTGCCTTGCCATGTAATTTTAACGCTGTTACTAGATAATGCCTCTGATAAAATAAAATTAGGGGCATCACATTTATTCGTATACGTGAAATAATAAATTTCACTGTACCCTCCATTTTTGAATACTGAATTTTCTGAAATTCCTGTTAATGATTTTGCTCTAATACGCCAACCATATAATTTTTTAGGTAATAAAACAGGTTTACTGATATCGTACAGTAATGTTGTGTTTCGTAAGTTTTCTGTATAATAATTTGGTGATGCTAAAAAGGCCGCTTGCGGATCAATATTTCGATCCCAAATTTCACGTAATTCGAAATCATAACTTACATTAGTTGCATTAGTATGTCTTGGGGTCCATTGAAAAATAATATTCATTGGATCTTTCGCTACCAATTGATCTCCTTTAAATGGAAGGTTTAAAAAAGGTGGATCATTTAAAATAATAAATACATCAGAACAACCTGTGGCTGGATTGTTTATTTGTTGATTGGTAATGACATCATACACTTCCCAACAAATACTATATACACCTTCTGGTAAAGGTTTATTATAATCTTGGGGTGATATTCCTAGTAAATTATTAAGTTGAAAATATGCTCCTAATTCTAAATTAGTGAATTGTTGTAACACGCCTCCATTTAAAAATACCTGTGGTGCTCCTGAAACTACATCTCTAGATCGAATATCGAATCCATTACCTTTAATTCGTAATTTTAAACGTACTTGTCTATTATTTAAAACAACATCTGTAAGCAGTACATCTAGTCTAAACTTCACATTTGTAGCAGTAGTATAATCACTTAATTTTGAAGAATATGGTGGTAATACTGTTTGTGTTACTTGTACTGGGTATCTTTGCGCATGTATAGCAAAACACATACATATAAAGTACAATCTTATAATAAGGTTGATTTGTTTTTTCATCTTAAGGCAATTTTTGAATTTTGATATCGCAAGAGATATATGAGTTCGTATCATTTGCAACAAACTGCTTAATTTTTATTGCTCCTTTTCTACCATCTTCTGTTTGAAACAACACAATTCTAGGTACATTAGCGTCATCAAAATGAAGCAATCCTTCAGGAGTTTCTGTAAGGGTTAAATTTTGTAATGGTTGATCGTTTGACATAGCATCGAACTGTGCTACCGAAAAACGAACTCCACAATTACAATTTTCTATCGTATTTATATATTTGGTTTTTGATGCATTAGGAATTGTTACAAAACCATTAGTATCCGCTTCAGTTGGACTTACAAATTTGTTGAAACTAAAAGCACTACTTAAACCTAGAAACACCAAATCAATTTTACTTCCGTTATCTACTGTAACTTCATTCGCTGTTAAAGTTTTTCGTAATTCACTGGAAAAAAACGCACCAATAGCATTCGTATTATGTGCAATGTTAATTCCTAATTGAACATCTTCAAAAATTCGGAGTTTGGTATCTGGTAAAACAGTTATTGTTCGTGTACGTGATTTTGTTTCTTTTCCATTAGAAGCTTCTAAAGTAATCGAATGTGTGCCTGGCGTTGTAAAAACTACACTAGGATGCTCTTCGGTACTTGTCGTTGGATTACCTCCTGAAAATGTCCATAAATAAGTAAGTGCGCTAGTTGATTTATTGTTCAGTGTAATATTTACTGGTGCTTGTTCGTCATCATCAAAAGCAGCAATATCCCAATCAAAATCAACTTCTAGTCCTGGTAGTACTTCTATGGTTTTTGTTTGTTCTAAGGTTTCAAACCCATTAGAAACTTCTAATTTTATTTGATGTATGCCTACGGAAGTAAACTTTATGTTTTCTGGATTTCTTGCTGTTGAAGTCGCTGGTGTTCCTCCCTCAAAAGACCATGAATATGTTAAATTATTACCAACAGTTTCATTATTGATTTTCACGATAACAGGTGAAAAATTATTTTCTATAACTTCTGAAGAAAAATCAATATTTATAGCTTCTAAAACAGTAATTTCTTTTTCAAAAACATCTTCTTCTCCATCTACATTTGTCGCTTTTAACGCTATTGTATATGTTCCTGGCTCATTATAAATAACTGTTTGTGGGTTCTTTTCAGATGAAGTAGTTATGTTACCACCTTCGAAAGTCCATTCGTACTCATCTCCTCCTTCTGTTGTATTAGATACTTTAATACCTACAGGTACAGATTGATCTCCGTTAACAAACGTAACATCAAATGACGACTTTACTACTATTGCAGTTTCTTCATAACATGAGGTAACTAAAAACACTGCAAAAACGAATACAAAAAAATTAAATTTAAGGGATAATGTTTTCATTTTTATTTAGTTTACTATCATTCTTTTTACCTGTGTTTGTTTTGGTGTCTCTAAAACAACGATGTACATTCCTGATGACATGGGTACATTATAAGCTGTTTCATGTTCATCTAACACATCAGAAACTTCATGCTTTTTCATTAACTCTCCTTGTAAATTGAATATGCGTACAGAAATTTGACTAGGATCTGCTAGTTTAACATAGGTGCTAAAAATTCCAGAATTTGGATTAGGTGAAATTGTAAACGATTCTATAAAAGGTAAATTTTCAGTTTCTTCATCTAGTATAGCATCAGTTTCTTCAATAACAATGGTTTTATACGTCGTTTGAGAACAATCTCCTTGATTAGACTTTAGACCGATTTCATAACTAGCGGCTATTGTAAATTTTACAACAATTGAATTTGCTCTTTCTTCAACCATTGTAATATTCTCTGGTAAAATCCACTCAAAGGATTCTGGGCTATGGTCACTTCCATTAAAAATCACTACTTCTTCATTTACAAAAGCTTGAGATGACATGATAAGTTCTGCATCAATATTTAAATCACTATATGAAATACGAATGGTATCTGTGGCAGTACATCCTTCCTTAGATGTTGCCGTAACTGTATACTCTCCTTGTTCAGTAACGCTAACCTCAGCGTTTGTATTTGAAAACCCATTATCAGAAGTCCATAAATATGTAGCTTCAGCATCATCTATCCCTCCATTTAAAACAAAAGATTGTCCATTACATAACGTTTTATCTTCTCCTAAATCAATTGTAATTTCTTCAGGATTTTCTAGGGTAAATTCTACAAATGCTTTACACCCTTTTGCATCTTCAAGAGAAAAAACATAAGACCCTTCTTTCAAATTTGATAGTGTTGTTGAAGTTTCTCCAGTATCCCAAGAATAGGTATATGGCGTTGCTCCTCCAGTAATTTGTAATTGAATTTCACCATCATTTCCATTAAAACATGTCGGATCTTTTTGTACTAGCGGTGTTATTTTTAAACCTCCTGGGGGATTTAAGGTAATATTCCCTGTAGCTTGACAACCTCTTGCATCTGTAACAAAAACAAAATAATTTGTAGCAATCAAATTGGTAGCTGTAGCTGTAGTTTGTTGATTGGACCACTCAATGGTATATGGAGCGATACCTCCAAAAATTTCAACAGTAGCTGTTCCATTATTACCTGTTTCACATGAAATTTCAGTTGCTGTTAATGAAACTCTTAATAGTTCTGGTTCTTCGAAAGTGAATAATTCATCTATTGAGGTTATCAAATTAAGACTACTATATTCTCCTATAATTACCCCTCTACTATCTTCTACATTTAATGCATAATTTCCATCAGAAACATCAGAAAGAATTGAACTGTTTACTCCTAAATCTTCATAAACTCCTGCATCGTTTTGTTTTTTCCATGTGTATATATATGGATTTCCAGAAGTAAAAGGTAGACCTCCTGTAACTACTACTTTTAAGGCTCCATCAGAAAATGGATTGTTAAATGTATTATTTTGATGACATGAAATTGGTTTTTCAACACTAATAGTAGCCTCAATCGGATCGTATAATATAAACTCTTCATCAATACGTGTACATCCATCTTTTGTATTTGCTAATGGATAGTTTGCATCTTCTACAGTTAAATAATAGTTCCCTTTAGGAACAGCATTTAAAATAATTTCGTAATTGTTATTTATAAACTGTGCTGTTGTTTGCGCATTTAATAAACTCCCAAATTCATCTTGCCAATAATAAGTATAAGCTCCTAAACTAGTTGGTGTCCCTCCTTCAATAACGGCTTTAATCCAACCATCACTAGCATCTTTTGTTGAAGGTGTTGCAAACTCAGAAAATGTAATACTTAATGCTTGTCTAGGTTCCTCAATATTAACATCAATTTTAGCTTTACAATTCCTATCATCTCTAACTGTTAATCTATATGTTCCCTTTGGTAAATCACTTATAAATGCGTCAGTCCTTCCATCTTCCCATTCATAACGATACGGAGCTGTTCCTCCTTTAGCCTTTGCTTCTATCCAACCATCACTTCCTCCAATACAATAGGCATGCTGTAATTTTATATCTATTTCTAATAATTCAGGTTCGTCTATATCCTGTGTAACATCCTTTGCTTCAAATAATATATTATTTCGATATTCTCCTAGAACAATTCCGTTAGCATCTTCAATATTTACTGCGTAGTTTCCTTCACCTAAACCAGAAGCAATATTGGTAGTTTGTGAGGTCAATTCTGTCCATACACCCGGACTTGTTTCTTTTTTCCAAGTATAATAATACTGAAATCCGTTGTTTTGATTGGCTTGTAATTTTACTCCTCCTTCAGCAATTACCTCTAATGCGCCATCTTCATATGCATCTCCATGAATATTGGTACCATTACAAGAAATTGGTTGATGTATTTTAATTCTTGCTCGTAAAGGTTCTGGATCATTTAAAGTATATGCACTTTTAATAATGGTACAACTAGGTTTATCTATTGCTAAAGGATAATTTTTATCTTGGATAGTTAAATGATATGTATCTTCTCCTAATCCTGTTAATGTTAACACATTTCCTGATACTGTTACTTGACTTACTAAGTCATTATCATTGTTATCTTTCCATACATAAGAATATTCACCAGAGTCTAGTGGTGTTCCTCCTGTTATTGTAGCCTCTAACCATCCATTTGTAGCACCAGCGAAGGTAGGCTCAAAAAATTGATATGTTATTTTTAAAGGATTATCTGGCTCTTCTATTACTATAGTTTCCTCTGCCTTACACCCTTTATCGTCAATTACTGTGATCGTGTAACTCCCTGCTGTTAAACCATCAATATCTTCGTCAGTTTTTTTATTACTCCATTCTATGTTATAATCTCCTGTTCCTCCTGTAATAGTTACATCTATTGCTCCATCTGTTCCTTTATGACAAAAAACATCTTGTTTCGTATACTTGATTTTTAATAGATCTGGAGGAGTTAAATTATAGGTAGCATCGTTGGCTTTATCCAACAGATTATTAACATAAGTTCCTACAATAATCCCATTTTTATCTTTAATATTTACAGCATATTCTCCTGCTTCTCTACCTGATAATACTTTTCCATTTTCACCTGAAATAATTTGATAAACACCAGAAGCATCTTTCTTTTTCCAAGTGTATTCGTATTCATATTTACCATCTAATAAAGGATCAAACTTTACGCCTCCATTTGGAATCGCTGTTAATTCACCATCATCTGCAGTATTTCCAAATGTATTTGAAGGATTACATGAAATTGGATTGGTTCTACGAATAGTAACAGTTAATTGTTCTGGCTCAGTTAACTTATTTGTTGCGTTTATTACTGTACATCCATTTTTATTGGTTGCAGCGCTATGATTTGCATCTGTAACAGTTAAGGAATAATTCCCATCTATACCATTTTGTAATGTTACAAACCACCCTTCTTCTCCTGCAACGGTTTCTTCTGTAAAATTGGTCCAATTGGTAACAATTCCATTTTTTTCGTGTGTCCAAGTATAGTTATATCTATTTCCTGCAAGTGGTGTACCTCCTGTTATATGTGCTACAATTTGTCCGTCAGAAAACCCAAATCCAGTAGGTTCCTTTTTAAATGTAAAATCTACTTTTAATACTTTATCTGGTTGTTTAACTTCTATCTCTTTTTCTGATATAGCTCCAAGTCCAACAATCGCTCCACTCGAATTCCTAATCACATCTTTAGCTTCACAACCGTTAATATCTCGTATTCTAACTTTATACTTTCCTTCAATTAGATTTCCTATGCTTTGAGTCGCTTGATAAGAAGGCCAACTTCCTGTATTGGTAAAGTTTTGCCAATCACTTTCTTGAATTGGACTAGTATCATTTACATTTTTAAAAACGTATTGAAATCTACCACTTCTTCCTCCATTTGCTGTAATTCTTACTTCTCCATCGTTACCATTATAACAGAAAACATCTGTTTTATCTACTGAAAATTCAATGGGATTAGGATTATATAAAGTCACATTTGTATAATGCTGACTTCCGCCAATAAACGTATTAAAACCTCTGTAAAAACCAAATAAGTCAATCTTATAACTTCCTGATTTTAAACCTGTTATGAGTATTGAGTTATCTGGATCAAAATCTGCTCGAGTTAAGTTTACGTATGTTCCTGGGAAATTAATATTTGTACTTGTAATACTTAATTGTTCTCCATTTTCTAATTGTCGATCTAATCTTAATCTAACAGTACCATCATTTCCATCATAACACTTTGGATTACTTGGAGTTCTTGATAAGATGTGAGGTGCTGAAGGTATAATATTATAGAATACAACATTTTCTGATGTGTTAGGATTTCGCCTTCTGGTAGTGATTCCACAAGTACGGACTCTAAAATAAATTCGTTTACCAATAACATCTGGTCCTAAGAATCTTGACGGCTGAACTGATATTACTCTTCTGCCTTGTTGATTAACAACTATTCCTACGTTTGGTACGCTTAGCCAATTTCTTCTTCTAGGTGTTCCTGTTTCTACTATCTGGTATTCCCAATTATAAAGAGAGCTACTAAACCTAGGACTATTATTAAAATTAATAGCTACTCTAAAAGGATCATCATATCCTACTGTTGTATTGGTAGGTTGATCTATGTAAATTAATGGTTTTGAACTGTAATTAAATTGGAAACTAGGGTTTAAACCACTATGCCTGTAAATATGAAATCCATTTCTTAAACATCCATTAGTAATTGGAAGATAAGCTGCAAACTCCGCATTACCTGTACTACTGTAATTGATAAAACCTGTAATTCTGATACCAATTGGTTGCTTATCTCTAACAACATTATAATTAAAACCTGGTTCATTATAATCGTCTCTAATTTGTCTATCATAAACAGACTCTTCACTACCATCAGAAAACCGAATCCTAACATGTACATTAGATGAAGTTCTATTTTTCACGTTTCTGGTAACCCTCAACTTAAGATCATCTATTCTAATTCTATAGCGTTGTCTTGCTTGAGTATACCCTTCTAGTATTGATAATAAAAGTATTGTGATTATTGCTATCTTTTTCATCCTTTAAAACTTTACTTCTACAGTTTTGACTTTTGAAAACTCACCGTTAACCAACGATGCTCTTATATGATAGATGTAAGTTTCATTTGGACTTACTTCTTTATCTATTACCTTTTTTATAGTACTGGGTAAAACACGCCAAGTACTCGGTTTTTCTTCCTTTAATTGTTTGTAGATTGTATATTCTGAAACTTTATCTTCATCTGCTCTCCAAAAAACTTCGATTTGATTTGTTTCTCTGTTTACTATATAGTTTAATCCTTTCACTACTGAAGAAACTTCCTTGTATTCTGCCTGAATTGTTAACGGTGAAGACGGATTTGATTTTAAACCTGCTTTGTCAATAGCCTGAATATAATATCTATACGTATGATTATTTTGTAGTTGTTTATCTGTGAATTCTTGAATTGTATCTTTAGTTTTTAAAATGGTTTTCCATTCAGAATTTTCAGTCAAATCTTTTCTTATGAGTTCGTGAGTTACTTCTCCTTCTTCAGAAGATCGAATCCAATTTAATTTTATCACTCCATCTTCAACTAAATAATCTGAAAAAACTGGTGAGGTTGGTGGAACTACATCTGGCTTTTCTAATACCAATATTGTTGATTTTTCAGAATGATTAAATCTTTTATCTACTGCAACTACCTGATAATAAACTTTAGAGTTTAAACTCTTTACTTCTACTGAATCTGTAAATGAATTATTTTCAAATGGTGTTTTTGTAATTTGTGAAGGTTCTTCTTTCTCTGTAAAACCTCTAAATATTCTGTATCCAAGCAAATCTCTTTCTTCATTTTGTTTCCATGTAAATCGAACAACTCCTAAACTATCAATTTTTCCTTCTAAACCTATTGGTGCAACTGGAGGGATTGTATCTACTGGTTGAACTAATGTTGAAAATGAACTTTTCTGTTGCTTTTGATTTTTTCCAACTGCTTTAACTTTTATATAATTAGAAGCTGTTAATTCATTAACCAAATATTTACGCTGATTTGGTAATATATTATCCGCTCCAACTCTATAAGGTCCGTCGTCTTTATTTGCTACTAGTAATTGGAATTTCTGAATAATAGGTTCTCCTTCTTTCGGGAAATCCCAAAAAATTTCAGCTTCATTAGGATTATCCGTTAGTTTAACATCGATAATTCTAGGTGTATATGGTAAAATTGGGCTTCCTTTTCCCGATATTATTTTAGAGTATTCTCCTTTTTCACCAAAAGATGTAAGACCATTTACTCGGTAATAGTAAGTTTTATCATTAGTTGCTAATGAATCAATGTAAAACATTCGTTTTGCAGGAGCATTAGGTTTATCGTTTAAATTTACAATAGGCTCTTTGCTTAATGGTTTAAAATTAATTCCATCTTCGGAACGTTCTAAATTATAAGACGTATATATTCTTTTGAATAATTCGTATTCCCATGTAATAACAACATTTTTATCTCCAAAAATTCCTCTTAGATCTACAGGAGCTGGTAAAGGTTCGTAATTTTTAATAGAAACTATGGTAGCTGTTCCTTTAATTGAATTTTTATCTGAAGTTATTGCTGACTTTATTCTATAAACGTACTTTTCGTTTATTTTCACTTCTGTATCTACATAACCCCAACCCGCTTTCTTAGCTGCATCGAAATTTGCATCTGCCGCCAATAATGAAAAAGAGAAACGCTGTGTTATTTCATTAGATAAATTATAAATATCAGCTAATTGCGTACTTTTTCCTCCACTAACATAAAAACTATCTCCAAAAATAGCTTGTGCTATTACTGCAGCATTATTATCATTATTAACCATTTCTTCCCAAGTTTCTATTGGATCAGCTTTTATTGTTTTTTGCCAAACTTTTTCAATAGAAGCTAAACGTTTTCCGTCTCTTGCTAATATATATTTCTCTAAAATAAAACCTGTTTTATTTGTTGATCTCCATACACTTGGTGTGCTAGCTGCCCATCTTAATAAGACTTTATCTTTTTGTGCTCTTGAAATAATTTGTATTGTAGGTTCTACCTCGTTTGTTTTTTCTTGTCCAAAAACAAAACTTATAGTCAATAAAGTTATTAAGAGTATTAAACTGCTCTTTTTATATGATATACTGTTCATTTTATTCTTTAAATAGGGGATTATCTATTATCTGAACTTATTTGGATTTTTAAACTTAAATATGGCTTCTGATCCTTTTTTTCCTCCAGGTAGATTATAAATCAATTTGGTTTTATAAAAACCGTAACGCATGAAAAGATAATCTTCATCTAAAAATTTTAATACAGGATCATTGGCATTAATATAACCGTCGATATGTGCGTTAACTAACTGTGCATGAATATCAACCCAATCTTCTTTATATGCTAAACCTAAGTTGTATCTAAATGGAAATGTAGTTTCTAACTCATTTTTATTAACATCGTATTGAAGGTTGTTTAAATAACTTTCAATTATTGGTAATGCATATTTTGGTGGAGATCCTAAAATATTCTCATCTCTATGCTTAAATCGATATCCCGACATAGGATACTTGGCATAAAATGGAGGATTGATATCTTTAGTGAAATAATCGTCATCTAAAGTTGCTTCTATAGTTACCAATGGTTTATTTTCTGTATGTGGTCCTCCTCTTAAATCGATAAGATCGAAAGGTTCGTGATTTTTAATCATGTTATTCATGTAAATCACATCAGAATATACCACTCCCCATCTGTAATCGTTAATTCTAATTGCATTAATCTTTTTCTTTAATGTTTTATATTCTGAAGTTGCAAAATCATATGCCAAACGTTCAATAGTTCCACTTTCTTTAGATAAATTTTGAGCTTTAATTTTTTGTATTTCTACAGAGTTTCCTTCAGAAGTGTTATCTATATCAGCTTCATCATAAGAATTGTTGCTTGTATTACTTGATGAATTATTTCCTTTTTTAGGTTCACTAACTATACTGATATGATATTTAGCTTTTTGTGAAAGGTTTGGTAAATCATAATTAAGAATATTATCTGCTGTATTGTAACTAAAGTTTCTTTCATCTACTAACTTTTCTGTGTCGTAATACGCTAAATAACTTTTCCATTGGGTAGTATCAAACAAATAATCTTGACCTCTTTTTAGTTGAATATATCCTTTTTTATGCTCGTCTTCTAAAAAGTACTTTTGATCTAAAACTGGATACGCATATGTGATATTATGCAAAGGAATATTACTTGGAGCTTCTCCTGTTGTAAATGTTCTTTCTTCTATTTCTACAGCTGGCTTACCATCCACCATGATTTGTCTAAAAATTCCATTTATTTTTTCTTTGAATGAAACTTCTACTTGTACTGTTATCTTTTCGCGTGGAGGTAAAATATCTGTCGACACAAAATTTGCTCTATCTTTATGTAAAGACCATTCTAGTTTACCTGGAATTTCTTTTCCTTTATGTAAAACTTTATATTTCTCTAAAATGATCTTATAGGTTTTATCTCCTTCATCTTCTGGTATTACAATTGGTTCTCCAACTTTCATACTAAAAGTAGCCTGCGGAATTGCAAATACATCTATTTCTGTTGCATCATTTTTTGGTGTTACATCAGAAATAATTTTTAGTCCTCCTAAAGGTGCTCCATTGTCAAAAACACATTCTTCACCTAAACTCATTTTAAAACGGAAACCTCCTTTTACCAGACCTCCTAAAACACTAAATTCTCCTGCCATATAACCACGCATCCATATAGGATTTGGTGCTTTTGCTTGTAAAAGTATTGCGGCAGCTCCTTTTATAATTGGTATTTTCTTTTTTATAAAGAACAATTTAATTCTTAATCCGAGTTCACCTTGCATTGCTGCATAAGCTTGTCCGTTTGCATACCATCCGTTAATTCCAACTTGTTTTCCTGTATTAGAACATTTCGCTTCTCCATAGTCTCTTAACATAATATCGAAACCTGCTTCTGCTCTAAAACTTGCATAAAAAATTAAGAAACGTAAATCTCCTGTATCTATTGATAAGCTAGTTCCAAATGCAAAACCTCCTCCACTGGCTAGTGCATTTTCATCTCGCATATAATCTAACTCTTTCTGATCTACTTTAATTATTTCAGCTACTAAAGGCGGTGGTGGCGGTGAAGGCAATAATTTTGATCCTGTCATAAAATATCCACCAGTTTTAATTCTTACAGAACCTACTCCTATTTGTAAACCTAATCGATCTTCTGGTGTACCTACATAGATATACCATTCTTTTGGAGCAAAATGCAATACTGCCCAACCTGCTCTACCTCCTGGTCCTATTCCTTTTACAAATCCTCCAGCGACATTCACAAAAGAATCTAGTTCTCCATGGAGTACATTATTTTCAAAATCGTATGTAATTGAAACTTTAGCACTAATTGCCATTTTATCTGTTGGAGCTTGTGGAAATTCTCCTGAAGCTTTATCTAATAAGTTTTTCCCTACCCAAGAATTGGAAACATTTTCATCTGTTACGCCTAAGAATTTTTTTCTAGCTACGGTATTCTCTTTCAGTTTAGACATTAATCCACTTACTTTATCCATGCCTGGGATTTTTACATCCATGAATGTTGCTTGTCCATAGAACCCTAAGAAATTTACTCCACCACTTCTATTAAATACAATTTCAAAACCTGCCCCTCCTTTTATAATTTCTTTTTTTATGGCATTAAACATCACCATGGCTTTTACGCCTAGTCCTACTTTACGATCAGGTGTGTATCCAATTCCTGAAGGAGAGAAAGAAGAACTAAAGTCTGTTCGTCTCATTCGGTACGATGCTCCTCCAGAAAAACCTTCTAAGTTTATCAAACCAGTTCCAGTACCTGGTGGTAGGTTATCAACCATAGCTTCAAATTGCCAATACCTAAAATCTTTTCTTCCAAATACTCCTTTAGCACCTACTTTTATACCTTTACCAGATTTAAACTCAGCTTTTAAACTTGCAGCAAAACCATCTCCATATTCTGGATCGTTATTCATTAACTTTAAGCTACCTTCCATAGAAAATCCTCCCATGTCAGCTTTTAAATAAATGGCTTCTAATTTTAGTTCTTTAAACTTCCATCTTTGCTTATAGTTTCGCTCTTCAAAAGAACCAATGATTGCTAGGCTTGTATTTGCAGCAAAACCATTGTTTTCTCCCATCAAGTTTACCCCTATATCAAAATATAGATTAGCATTGGTTTCATTAGCTGTAATTCCTATTTTAGAAATAGATACAGGGAAATTCCCTAAAAGACTTTGTCCTTTATATCCCATATAATCAACAGAAAAGACTTTACCTTCCGTCTTTAAAACAAGATTTTGAAACTCAATTCCTTTAAACTCTACTAATTTCTTTTTACCAGAAGCGTCTTCAATTTCTTGTCCCTCATTTTCTAAGCTTTCTTTTTGGCTTGCACTAACTGCTAAGCGCCCATGAAGTACTGCTTTAGGTCTAAATTCACCATCTTTAACTTTTAATTCTATGGCGCTATTAGGTAACAATTCTCCTTTTGCTTTCCACAAATTAAAATCTATTACAGAGTCGTTACTAACAGTTAATGAATATTCTTCTTCAGAAATTAACCCTCTATAATTTAAACCAACTCTTTTATCATTTTTTGAAACAGGTAATTGTATTTTTCCATTAAATGATGCTTTTTTAAGTTTATTAGCATCTAGTGTGATTTCTATTCTATCTAAAGAATACGCCCATGCTTTTTTCTTATTTGTTCTTCCTTTATCTATTGTGAAAACGTTCTCTGCATAAAAAGAACCCGAAACGCCATAATTATCTAATAATAAATGATGAGCTCCAAAACCAATCCGTTTGCGTTCAGATATACTTTCAGAAGTTTTAAATTCTTTAGGAAGACGGACCTCTATCGTATTTATATATACACCTCTCCAAGTTTCTGACGAAGGAAGTAATATTCCTTTTTCATGATAACTTTGAGGGAATACTACTTTCGAATCATTTCTTAAATCACTAAAATCGAGTACAGCATTATTTACATGAAATTGAAAATTTCCTTCATAGTTTTTTTTATTTCTTTTTTTAGCTAATACAAAGGGCTGTAAATTGATACCTACCAATAAATCATTCCAATCTGATGCTACAACTTTAAAACCTCCTTTAACTCGATAAGGTACTTGAATTGACTGTGTACCATTTTCAGTTGCTATTTTTTTAGTAACCTTAGTTTTTGTTTCGTTTACTTCTCCATTTTCTTCAATTGGTAATATTAAACTTCTAGAAAATTCAACTTCTCCTTCAATAGACAGTTCTTTAACTCCGTCACAAGCAATAGTTACATATGTTTTATTTTCTGTTCTTCCAGATTTATAATCAAATCCTCCATTTAACGTTAACATCCATTTACCTGAATTTAATGGAATATGCATATCTCCTAATAACACTAAATTCGCATCTCCAACAATTCCTCCTTGATGTGATAATTTTACATTATTCGCTCCAAAAAATAACTCAACAGGAATTCCATTTTCATTTGTTTGCGGAAGACGCACCCTTGCAAAAACAGTTAACTCAGTATAATCCTTATAAATACTAGCATGTGTGATACCTATTGCATATTGAATATTACCTTTAGTATATTTTACACCAACAGGCAACTCTTGTATATCTTCATTAGAAAATGAATCTACCCAAGATTCATGTTCTTCAATTACTTTAAATGAACTTGATGCTTTATCTCTATCATTAATTACAGTTGTTGAGGTTGGGTACCAATGTTTTATATTTTCCCATGAAAATTTTTCCTTAACAGCTAAATCTGAAGAAATTTTATAGTTGTTTTTTGCTTTATCAGCTATGATATTAAGTGAATCTTTGGGAGGTGATACTGCCCCAAAAGAAACAAAATAAACATATAAACAAGTGAATAGGAATATCCTTTTCATAAAACTTACATTAGTTGATGTTGATTCAAAATTACTAGATACAAGTATTAGATATATGCATCAGTATATAATTGATGTTTATTAACTCATATCCGTATACATTCTGTTTATATCGAAAAAAAAACTCAAAAATTGTTTAGAGTGAAGAAAACTATTAATAGTTGACTAAATAGTTTAATATTATAAGGTTTCAAAGAAAGTTAAAAGCAAAAAAAAACCTATTAATTTAAAATTAATAGGCTTTAAAATATGTGTAGATCAGCTATTTACTTTAGCTTTTTCTTAACTGCTACTTCGATATAAGCTTCTATAACATCATCCATTTTGATATCATTGTAGCCTTTAATTTGTAAACCACAATCGTATCCTTTAGTTACCTCTTTAACATCATCTTTGAAACGTTTCAATGAAGCCAATTCACCATCATGTACAACGATACCTTCACGTATAATACGAATTTTAGCATCTCTTGTGATTTTACCATTCATTACCATACATCCAGCAATGTTTCCAATCTTCGAAATCTTATATACTTCTCTGATTTCAACATTACCTATTACTTCTTCTTTCATTTCAGGAGATAACATTCCTTCCATGGCATCTTTAAGATCGTTAATAGCGTCATAGATAATTGAATATGTTCTAATATCTACTTCTTCTCTATCTGCTATTACTCTCGCATTAGATTGAGGACGTACATTAAATCCGATAATAATTGCATCAGAAGCTGATGCTAATAATACATCTGATTCAGTAATTGCTCCTACTCCTTTATGAAGTATATTTACTTGAATTTCTTCAGTAGATAATTTCTGGAAAGAATCTGTTAATGCTTCTACAGAACCATCCACATCTCCTTTTAAGATAATATTTAATTCTTTGAAATCTCCTAAAGCAATACGACGACCAATTTCGTCTAACGTTAGTGTTTTCTGAGTTCTTACAGATTGCTCACGTTGTAATTGAGAACGCTTGGCTGCAATTTGTTTTGCTTCTCTTTCATCTTCAAATACATTAAACTTATCACCTGCTTGTGGAGCTCCATCTAAACCTAAAATTGACACTGGTGTTGATGGTCCAGCAACTTCAACTTTGTTTCCACGCTCATCAAACATTGCTCTAACCTTACCACTGTGTTTACCAGCTAATAAGTAATCTCCAATTTTTAATGTTCCAGCTTGTATTAATATCGTAGAAACATAACCTCTACCTTTATCTAATTGAGCTTCTACAACAGTACCAATAGCACTTTTATCAGGATTAGCTTTTAACTCTAATACTTCAGCTTCTAACAATACCTTTTCTAAAAGCTCGTCAATACCTTGACCTGTTTTAGCAGAAATTTCTTGAGATTGAATATTACCTCCCCAATCTTCTACTAATAAATTCATAGATGAAAGTTGGGTCTTAATATTATCTGGATTTGCATTAGGCTTATCCACTTTATTTATAGCAAAAACAATAGGTACATTTGCTGCTTGAGCATGAGAAATTGCTTCTTTTGTTTGTGGCATTACATCATCATCTGCCGCAATTACAATAATAACTAAATCCGTTACCTGAGCACCACGAGCACGCATTGCTGTAAAGGCTTCGTGACCAGGTGTATCTAAAAATGCTATTTTTTGACCATCTTCTAAAGTTACACTGTAAGCTCCAATATGCTGAGTAATTCCTCCACTCTCTCCTGCAATTACATTTGCTTTACGTACATAATCTAATAATGAAGTTTTACCGTGATCTACGTGCCCCATTACAGTGATAATAGGAGCTCTTGGTAATAAATCTTCTGGTTTATCCTCTACTTCTTCAATAGATTCTTCAACCTCAGCACCAACGAATTCAACTTTATAATTAAACTCTTCAGCTACTATTTTTAAAGTTTCTGCATCTAAACGTTGGTTCATTGTCACCATCATTCCTAACATCATACATGCTGAAATAATATCAGTAACAGGTTTATCCATCATCGTTGCAACTTCACTTACCGTTACAAACTCTGTAACTTTAAGAATATTTTCTTGTGCTGCTTGCATTTCTGCTTCAGCTTGCTGACGGTGTTGATCTCTTTTCTCTCTACGGTATTTTGCTCCCTTACCTTTATTAGATTTCCCTTGAAGTTTTTCAAGAGTCTCTCTAACTTGCTTTTGAATTTGAGCTTCTGTAAGTTCTTCCTTTTTAACCTCAGGTCTTCTACCTCTACCACGTTGATTTCCTCCTCTTCTATTGCCGCCTCGGTTGTTACCGCCGCCGCCTCCACGGTTATTGTTACCTTGTCCGCCACGGTTGTTCCCTTGACCTCCTCGGTTATTATTATTTCCTTGTTGGTTGTTATTTCCTGTACCAGGTTTAGTAATTCTTCTACGCTTTTTCTTATCGTTATTGTTAGAATTACCATCTTTATTTTCTGGTTTCTTTTTCTTAGGTCTTTCAAATTGCTTTAAATCAATCTTCTGACCTGTCATTTTAGGACCGTCTAATTTCTGGTATTTTGTCTTTATTTTTTCAGCATTTTCAGGAGTTACCTCTTTTGCTGGTTCTTTCTTAGCCTCTTGCTTTTTAAACCCATCCTTTTTAGAATCACTTTTTCTAGACACAGCTGCTGATGCTTCATCTATAGGTTTCTTAGGTATTGGTTTTGGTGCTACTACAGGCTTCTTCTCTACTGGTTTTGGTTTTTCAACCTCAACTGGTTTTGTTTCTGCCTTTACCTCAGGGGCTTTATTTTCTACCACTGGTTCAGGTTTTTTCACCTCAACTTTAGGCTTATCAATATCTATTTTCCCAACTTTTTTAAGTTGTGGCTTTTCTGCTTTAGCTTTTAAAACTTCTTGTTTTTTTGCTTCTTCTTGTATACGCTTAGCTTCTTGCTCTGCCTCAAGTCTCTTTCGAATTTCTTCTTTCTCTTTTCGCTTTTCTTCGCTTACTTCTTGAGAAGCAACTCTTTTCGATTTATCTGTCTGAAAACCATCCAAAAGGATTTGGTATTCAGCATCAGAAATCTTAGTAGTAGGGCGCGCTTCAATATCATGTCCTTTTTTAGACAAGTGTTCCACCGCTCTATCTAAAGAGATGTTCAATTCTCTTAAAACTCTGTTTAGTCTTAATGTTTTAGCTTCAGCCATAAATTGTTATTATACTTTATATTCTACGTGCATTTTATATTATTAGAATGACACGATTCGATTGTTAAGGTATCGATTAACCTAATATCCTTATCTATTCTTCAAATTCTTCTCTAAGAATTTTTTGAACATCAATAATTGTTTCTTCTTCTAAATCGGTTCTCTTTACTAGCTCAACCACATCTTTTTCAAGGACGCTTTTCGCTGTATCAAGACCAATTTTCTTGAATTCCTGAATCACCCAAGCTTCTATTTCATCAGAAAACTCTGTTAACTCTACATCTTCTTCTTCCAACCCTTCTCTTTGAACATCAATCTCGTAACCAGTCAGTTGACTCGCTAAACGTATATTTACTCCTGATCTACCAATTGCTTTTGAAACTTCTTCTGGTTTTAAAAGTACATTTACACGTCCTTTCTTACCATTCTTTTCTTCGTCAAATTTAAGAATTTCTACAGAAGTAACTTTAGCTGGGCTTAAAGCTCTTGATATATATAGTTGCTCGTTCTTTGTAAAATTGATTACATCTATATTTTCGTTACCTAATTCACGAACTATACCGTGAATACGAGAACCTTTTACCCCAACACACGCTCCAACAGGATCAATTCTATCATCATAAGAATCTACCGCTATTTTAGCTTTATCTCCAGGTATTCTTGCTACACCTTCTATCGTAATTAATCCATCAAAAACTTCAGGAATCTCTTGCTCAAACAACTTTACTAAGAAATTTGGTGATGTTCTTGATAAAATTATTGAAGGTTTATTTCCTTTTAGCTCAACTTTTTTAATCACACCTCTAACTGCATCTCCTTTTCTAAAGAAATCTGAACGTATTTGCTCTGTTTTTGGCAATACTATTTCATTTCCTTCATCGTCTAACAAAATTACTGCATTATGACGAATGTGATGTACTTCAGCACTATAAATCTCTCCTTCAAGATCTTTAAATTGCTTGAACACATTTGTACTATCGTGTTCATGTATTTTTGAAATTAAATTTTGACGTAATGCAAGAATCGCTCTTCTACCTAAGTCTATTAACTTCACTTCTTCAGAAACATCTTCTCCTATTTCAAAATCAGGTTCAATCTTTCTTGCTTCTGAAAGCTCAATCTCTTCATTATCGTCCTCAGACATTCCATCAGCAACAACAATTCTATTTCTCCAAATTTCTAAATCTCCTTTATCTGGATTTATAATAATATCAAAATTATCGTCTGAACCGTACTTACGTTTTAAAGCCGAACGGAATACTTCTTCTAAGATAGACATTAAGGTTACCCTGTCTATACTTTTATTGTCTTTAAAATCTGAAAATGACTCAATTAATGCAATGTTCTCCATTTCCTTGCTGTTAAAATATAATCTTCACTTTTGCTTCTTTAATATCTCCATACAATATTTCAGCTTCCTTCTCTACTGTATGTTTTCCTTTACCTACTGGTTTAGGTTCTCTCGTTTTCCATTTTAGAATGATTTTATCTTCAGTGACCTCAGATAACACTCCTTCTATTTCTTCTTCTTCAGTCTTTACCTTTAAAGTTCTATTTATATTCTTATTATATTGTCTTTTAACTTTTAAAGGGTGCGATATATCTGGTGACGTAACTTCTAGAGAAAAATCTTCTTCTTCCCTATCTAAATTATGTTCAATATTCCTACTAATTCTTACGCATTCACTTAAAGGAATACCAGCATCTCCATCTACAATCACTTTTATCTTATTATTCGCAAGAAATTGCAAATCGATAAGAAACAATGTTGGGTTCTCATCTAAAGCTTCTTGTAATAATTCTTTTACTTTGTCTTGATTCATTTTAGGTATAAAAAGAGGGGACTCTTTGTCCCCTGCAATTATCTTAACGAGAATTTCTGTGCAAATATAACAACTTATCATATACCAAACAAGTAAAGAAAAACATTAGCTTCTGGTTATTTCTTCTAGGCTTTACCCCTAGGTATTTTAAGGGTTTTTCCATAAGTTTCTTTAGCGCAAAAGATTTACTTTTACCTAAAACCAAAAAATAAATTATGATTATACTACTAGATAATGGTCACGGCGGTTTAATTAATGGGAAATATCAAACTAACGGAAAAAGAAAGGATTGGGGAAAAGATGGAATTATTTATGAGGGTGAATTTAACCGAGCAATTGTTAATGGGATCATCGAAAAGCTAACATATTTAAATATCCCTTATGTAAATATTGCCCCAGAATATTGGGATGTACGATTAGAAACTCGTGTTAAAAGAGCCAATCAATATCCAAAAAACAACTCCTATTTTTTAAGTGTTCATGCCAACGCTGGAGGTGGACATGGTAGCGAAATTTTCACATCTCCTGGTAATACAAAAAGCGATAAAATTGCTACTGTTTTTGGACAAGAATTTCAAAAAGAATTCCCTAACAGAAAGTTACGAACTGACTTTAGTGATGGTGACTTAGACAAAGAAAGACGTTTCTACGTCCTCACAAAAACCAAAATGCCAGCGATTTTAACTGAAAACTTTTTTATGGATAATTTTGAAGAATTCAAAAACATCTTAAACACCAAAGAAGGGAGAAATCGTATTATCAACTATCACATTAATGCTATATTGAAAGTAAGAGACACATTATAATGAAAAACCCCTTTAAAATTCAACTTCAAAACCAGCCAATCTTTAAAGGGGTTTTCCACCTACTACTCTATAGGTTGTTCAATAATTTTCGCCATATCTTCTGCTCTATCTTCTTCGCAGTTTACCATTGCATAATAAGAAACTTTAAATAGTTTTTTCTTTACTTTTTTACTCCAAGCAAGTTCTTTTTTATGAAATAACCAAACAGAAAACGAAACTAAAACAGTTGTAATTACAGCCAAAACGTAATACTCTCCCTTACTTAAATCTACTGCTGGCTGAAAAACCCAATATAAACGAGTACTTAAGTACAATAGAAAAACAGCATGAATTAATTTAATTCCAAGCTTCTTACCTCCTCTTTTTGTCGTCAAGTAGAAATGATAAACTACATAAAAAAACAACAATAAGACTGGAAAAAAGTTATAAGCAAAGGATTTATAACTACTAAAACCTAGAAACTTATCCTTCTCTTTTGCTTGACTATAAAACTTTTTAGAAGCCAAAAACTCTTTATTTGCTTGTAAATACTGAGCATACAATTCTGGATTATGGTGTTTTACATAATCTTTAATTCTCGCTAACTCTTTTGAATTAATCTTTTTAGCAGCAACTGCTTGTCTTTTAGCTTCAACTGTATTATCGCTCTCATCTTCTAGAAACTCAAAAAAAAACAAAGAAGAAGCAATTACAATACCTAAAAGCAAATACGATGTCAAAAAACTAAATTTCTTCCAAGTCAACGTCTTCTTTTTCACGTTCTGGATTAGCTTTGTGTTTTTTAATACCGAACTGTTCTCCATCAATGATGCTCCCATTATTTGTAACTATTTCTTGATTTTCAGTGCACGAAATAAAACTTCCTACGATTAGTAATACTAAAATTTTAAATGCATTTTTCATAATTATGTGATTTTGATTTTAAACCACTAAAGTTAAAAAAACACCTTAAATTATTTACTTACACGATCTTAAGCTTATGTTTTATTGCTAACATTGCTAAACTGAACTTTTTCTTCATTTTGAACACCTTATTTGCTCCTAACACTGAAACATCGTAATTTCTTTTCATCTCATTAAAACTATACTGATCTGAAATCTTTATGTTATGATTTAAAACCTTTAGTGTCTCCGCTTCTTTTTCTGTCATCATATGTTGCAGTGTACTCAAATCTTCTTGCTCCATTTGATTTGAAATAATTATATCAATAATACTGTCAGAATAAAATCGCCTGTCTTTTCCCAACTTTAATAATGCATCTTCTAATTCCTTACTTAACTCTACTTTAGAAATATAACCTGAAGCACCCAACATAATTGTCTCTTGGATTTGTTTTAAATCACAAGAACTTGAAACAATTAAAAATTTTGGAGCATTGTGTTTACCAAAAAACCTTTTCAAAATATCAATACCTGTCATGTCTGGAAGTTTCAAATCTAAAAGAACGACATCACATTCGTGGGTATCTAACCATTCAACAAGCTCTGAACCTGTGGTCGCAGAACCAACGACTTCATGAGTTGTAGTTTTCAGAATAGCTTTGACACCATCTATAATTAACTCATGATCATCAGTTATAAATACTTTCATTTTCTTCAAATTTATTACCGCGGAGAAACGGCTGGAGGTTAATTCATTTATACATAAGCAAATATAAAGAGCAATCGTAAATTAATCCATAGAAAAAACAGTATATTTTTCAACAAAAACCAACAATTAACCAAAAAAGGGATCAATCCCAAAAGTTGTGGGTGAATTAATAAAGATTGTCGATTTTTGTTTAAAAAACAGATTACTTGGAATTAT